>JBNKZZ010000001.1:0-116994 GCA_050301895.1 Ensifer sp.
CTACCGCCCCAGGCCAAGTCACTTACCAGCAACTCTTGATGATTTTGTTAGAGCGAAGGAGGTCGTCGCCAGCAGCGCCGCCGCCCTCGTCAGTGATTGGGCTTATACGGGTGACCCTTTTCAGAGTCAACATGCTTTTTCAAAAAACTGTCATTTTTTTGAAAGTCATTGAAATTACACGTCTTTTATTTTCGAGGATTCATTTCGGTCATTTTAGGCCCTGTTTCGCGGCCTTGGCGAGGGTCAAACTTGCCTGAAACGCCATTCGGGCTACTCTGCGTGACAGAACCGAACAAATTTGCTGCGCCGTATGACGAAAGGAACTGCAATTGCTGATGTTGGACGAGGCCACAACGAGGGCCAATTTGGACTATCCCGCCCTTATCGACGCATTGCGTCAGATGTTCATCACTGGGTGCGAGGCGCCGCTGCGTCATCACCACACTATAGGTGTGCCCGGCGCCCCGGATGCCACTCTTCTTCTGATGCCTGCGTGGAAGGTCAGCCAATATGTTGGCGTTAAGATGGTCACTGTATTTCCGGGCAACGCAGATTTGGGCCTGCCTGCGATCGCCGGCGTCTATCTACTCTCTCATGGGACGACCGGCAATTTGCTTGCATTGATTGACGGCGGCGAACTCACCGCGCGGCGGACAGCTGCTGCCTCCGCTCTTGCCTCCTCTTACTTATCCCGACCCAATTCATCCAGACTGCTTGTCTGCGGCACGGGTCGCCTGTCGCTTAATCTGGCGCAAGCACATTCTGCTGTTCGTCCCATTGAGACCGTCGTTATTTGGGGACGCAACTTTGCCAAGGCACAGAAGATCGCGGCAGAGGCGCAAGCGCTGGGCCTAAATGCCGAAGCAACCAACGATCTTGGCACTGCCGTGAGCGAAGCCGATATCATTTCCTGTGCCACGCTCTCAAAAGAACCATTGATCAGTGGCGAATGGCTGCGGCCTGGAACCCATATTGATCTGGTCGGTGCTTTCACACCCGAAATGCGGGAAACCGATAATGAAGCAGTGTGCTGCGCTGACATATATGTCGACACGCGCATAGGCGCATTGAAAGAGGGGGGTGATCTGGTCCAGCCGCTCAACGACGGTGTGATTTCGAAGGATGATATCAAGGCGGAACTGGCGGAGCTTGTTTCCGGCACCCATGCTGGCCGTGAGAACGACGAATCCATAACGCTCTTCAAGTCTGTCGGTGCGGCACTGGAAGATTTGGCAGGCGCAATCCTTGCTTTTGAGATGGAATCGGGCAAAAGCCACTCGTAACCAATCAGCGCTCGAAGGCAGGTCAGAATGAGCGACGCCAGCAACATGGTCTTTGAACATCCGGATATAATATCACTGCCGATCTTCTCAGTCCTTGATCCGCTTTGCGAGGCGTTCGAATTTTCCAACCGTGCCATTCTATCTGCGCCGCCAGGCGCGGGCAAAACAACAACCGTGCCATTGGCCCTGTTGGCGCGCGGTTGGCGCAAAGGCAACCGCATCATCCTTGTCGAGCCACGGCGGCTGGCAGCGCGCGCCGCAGCCAATCGCATGGCAACCCTGCTGGGCGAACAGACCGGCGAAACGGTTGGTTACCGGATGCGATTGGACAACCGTGTGTCGGATCAGACAATCATTGAAGTGGTAACCGAAGGCGTCTTCACACGTATGATTGTCGAAGACCCCGAACTCGCCGGGGTCGCTGCGGTCATATTTGACGAGTTTCACGAACGCTCGCTTGACGCTGACTTCGGCCTGGCGCTGGCGCTCGATGCGCAAGCGGGCTTACGAGAAGATCTGCGCATATTGGTCATGTCAGCTACTCTGGACGTCGAAAAGCTCTCGCATAGTCTCGACCAGCCACCGCTCATCGAAAGTCAGGGGCGCAGCTTTCCCGTCGACCTTCGTTATGAGCCGCGCCGTGCGGGCGAGCGCGTGGAAGAAGCCATGTTGCGCAACATCAAGGACGCGCATGAGCGTGAGACAGGCTCTATTCTTGCCTTTCTGCCTGGCCAAGGAGAAATACGCCGTTTGGCAGAGGCGCTGGACGGAAAGTTTCCGGCAGACACAATAATCACACCTCTCTACGGCAATCTGACAAAAACAGAGCAGGATCAGGCAATACAGCCAGCACCGGCGGGCACCCGCAAGATTGTTCTCGCCACCTCCATCGCCGAGACCTCCATCACCATCGAGGGCGTTCGCATCGTCATTGACAGCGGGCTTCAGCGGCTTCCCCAATACGAACCAGCAACAGGCATGAGCCGACTGGAAACGGTGAAAGCATCACGTGCATCCGCCGATCAACGTGCCGGACGCGCCGGGCGAACGGAACCTGGCATTGCAATTCGCCTGTGGCACTCCGGTCAAAATGCAGCTCTGCCCGCGCATGCACCGCCGCAAATCCTCTCATCTGACCTCACCGGCCTTGTCCTTGATATGGCGAGTTGGGGTGTCCAGGATCCCGGGCAGCTCAACTTCGTTGATCAACCACCGGCATCGCTGATTGCAGAAGCCAAAGCGCTCCTGAAAACCATGGGTGCGCTGGATGAAAATGATCGCATCCTGCCAAAAGGCGCAAAGATGCGGGCCTTGGGCCTGCCGCCAAGGCTGGCCGCGATGGTTGTTGCAGCAGAAGAGCGTCACGAAGAAGTCGAAGCCGCAGAAATTGCTGTCCTGATTGGCGAGCAGGGATTGGGCGGCAATAGCGCGGATCTGGATGAACGACTGCACCGTTTTCGCAATGATAGAAGCCCGCGCGCCAACGCGGCGCGCAGTCTTGTCCGCAAGCTCAGCTCCGGCAAGGGGGGCAGGAACACCGGCAGCACAAGCCACCATGCCGGACACTTCCTCATTGACGCCTATCCCGACCGCATCGCCATAAACCGCGGGGGCAAAGGTCGGTATGTCATGGCCAATGGTCGCGGCGCAGAGATTGAGACTGAAAGTCCTCTCGCCCGTCATCCGATGCTGGTAATCGTCGATGCAACCGGCCGCGCAGGCAAGGCACGCATCTTATCGGCGGCAGCGATTGATCAAACGGACGTGGAAACACGCTTGAAGAACGCAATTATCACCTCTGATCAATGTTTCTTTGATGCAGCAAGCGGTCAGGTGCGCGCACGGCGCGTAACCAGGCTTGGCGCAGTCGCGCTGGAGGAAAGAGCCCTTCCCAAGCCATCCGGAGAAAGCGCGGCCAGAGCTTTGGCGGATGGCATCATCACAAAAGGGCTTTCCTGCGTGAGTTTCGGCAAGGAGCTGGAACAACTGCGGGCACGGATTTCCTTTCTGCACAGAACAATTGGCGGTGACTGGCCTGACGTCAGCGACAACGCGCTTCTGGCATCCATGGAGGCTTGGTTTGTGCCATATCAAAGTGGGGTGACCGCACTTGCCGACATCAAAACCGGCGAGCTTCACAATGGCATCATGTCATTGTTGCCCTATGATCTGCATCGCGAGCTGGACAGATTGGCACCGAAACATTTCGAAACACCGGCAGGCCAGAGGCACTCCATACGCTACGATGGAGAAGAACCGGTGCTGGCAGTACGTGTGCAAGAGCTGTTTGGACTGAAGAGCCATCCCGTGATTGCAGGCCGATGGCCGCTGCTTTTCGAGTTGACCTCCCCGGCAGGAAGGCCCATTCAAATGACTAAGGACATCGTCGGCTTCTGGTCGGGCTCATGGAAAGATGTTCGTGCCGAAATGCGAGGGCGCTATCCCAAACACCCCTGGCCAGAAGACCCGGCAAATGCGGAACCGACCCACAGAGCCAAACCCCGGAGCTGATTGCCGGTCAGAAATGAGGAATGCGCGGTGATAAAGGAAACAGAAACTGGCGGCAGCAACAGCCCTCAATTTACAAGACGCATACGTCTGCAAACATTGGCGCGTCTTCGATGGCTTGCGGCAACTGGGCAGCTCGCCACGATCTTCTTCGTTCATTTCTGGTTGAAGTTTGATGTGCCCATTTGGCAAGCCGTGTCATTGGTGGCAGCACTTGCCCTGATCAACGTCATATTGCTGATACGCTTTCCGCGCACGCATCGTCTTTCTACAAATGCGACGCTGGCATTGCTGGCCTTCGATCTGGCTCAACTTGCAGCACTCCTATATATAACCGGCGGTCTGACAAACCCCTTCACACCGCTTCTATGTGTGCCGGTTATCATCTCATCGGCATCGCTGCCCAGACGCCATACGATTGGCCTTGGTGCTGGCCTGATCTTTTTCATCTCTCTGCTTGCCTTCTCACCCTACCCACTGCCCTGGTTCCCCGGGGAGACATTCACCATGCCGACCATTCTGCTGGTGGCAACCTGGCTCGCAATCCTGCTTATGACCGCATTCACCGCCTTCTACGCTTTCCGGGTATCAGTTGAGGCGCAGCAGCTTTCCGATGCACTGGCGGCAACGGAACTGGTTTTGCAGCGAGAGACCCATTTGACCCAACTTGACGGGCTGGCTGCTGCCGCCGCGCACGAACTCGGCACACCACTTGCCACCATCAGCGTCGTCGCAAAAGAGATGGAAAGAGAACTTGCCGGCGACAGCCGCTTTGCCGAAGACATTCAACTGCTGCGAAGCCAGAGCGAACGGTGCAGGAACATACTGAAAAGCATTTCTTCGCTCTCAGCGGGGGCTGAAGAACATCTTCAGCTTTTGGCGTTCTCCTCCCTGATTGAGGAAGTCGTGGCACCGCACCGCGAATTTGGCATCAAGCTTGACGTGCGGGAATTAAGTCCGCGCGAAGACGAACCGAAGGGCAAGAGAAACCCCGGCATCATTTACGGGCTGGGAAATCTGATTGAAAACGCCGTGGACTACGCCCGCAGCAGCGTCATCATCACGACAGAATATAATATGCTGCATTTGCGGGTGACCGTGGAGGATGACGGACCGGGCTATGCACCCGATATTTTACAGAGTATCGGCGAACCCTATGTCACCTCACGCACGCAATATGAGCGTGCAGGCGGATTGGGCCTTGGTCTCTTTATCGCCAAGACGCTGCTTGAACGATCAGGCGCAACACTTACATTCGAGAATGGAGGCACCGGCGCGCGCGTCACTGTTGAATGGCCCCGATACAGAATGGAACAGCAATGAGCAGAAGCAACTCCGTAATGCAGTTGCCTGTTGTCATCAGTATTCCGTCGGGTCGGTCAACTTTTTGCAATTGCTATTGCCTTGCTTCTTGGCCCCATACTAAATGGGATAATACGTAATATGACAAAAGGCGCGGAACCGGTTCAAAATGACTGACAGCTCCCCCCAAGAAAACGAACATTTGGGTGAGATTGGCCCTGACCCGTCTCTCCTGATCGTTGACGATGATGGCCCGTTTGTTCGCCGACTGGCGCGTGCCTTGGAAACACGGGGGTTTGCGGTTGAAACCGCAGAGACAGTGTCCGATGGCCATAAAAAGGCAAGATCCAACCCACCAAAATATGCCGTCGTGGACATGCGCCTTGGCGACGGCAATGGGCTTGATGTTATTGAAACCATCCGTTCCGCGCGTGACGACGCCCATGTGATTGTGCTGACCGGCTATGGAAATATCGCAACGGCGGTCAATGCCGTGAAGCTGGGTGCCGAAGACTATCTCGCCAAGCCTGCAGACGCAGATGAGATATTTGCCGCTCTCGTCCGCACACCTGGTGACAGGGTCGAACCCCCGGAAAATCCGATGTCAGCAGATCGCGTGCGCTGGGAACACATCCAGCGGGTCTATGAAATGTGCGATCGCAATGTGTCGGAGACCGCGCGGCGCCTCAACATGCATCGACGGACCTTGCAGCGTATTCTGGCAAAACGCGCGCCACGCTAAGCTATTCATTTTCGTCTGGTGCCGTTGGCAGGGGTTGACCTTCGCGTTCGGCCGCCCATTCTGCAAGCATCAGTCTTTCGGCCGCCGACCGGGCATAGTTCAGCATCAAGGATTTTCGCGTTGCGCCCGCAAGGCGATGCTCAGGCGCGTCGCGGATCATGTCTGCTCCATACCCATCGGAGAGAAAGAGCCCGCAATCCTCCGGGAATATATCCAGCGGCACGTCAGTGTACGTTGCAAAGAACAAACGATCACAGTGCTGGCGGTATTCAGGCCATTTTCGATCAACCCTGAAATCTTCAATCGATGATTTGATCTCGATGATCCAGATCTCGCCCTTGGACGAAACCGCAATGAGGTCAGCTCGCCGACCGCTCGCCAGGGTCAACTCCGGTAAGACTGAGAATCGCATGGAGCGAAGCAGGCGTTGCATCCCTCGGCGAATCAGAATCGCCCGTTCGGACTGACGACCGTCGATGAGCGGATTTTTGTCATGTAGCGAAACTATTGCCAAGGTTGGCCACTCTTGTTGCTTGAACGTTTCGGCGCGGCCACGCGTCAAGTTTGTTGCAAAAAAGCCATGGCACGCGGATTTGAATGTCGCACCATCCTAAAACGTGAATCGCATATTGCAAACGCGTAGGCTTCCACCATAAACAATTCACATCAATTCTGGAGTGGGACCCAGAGGGCAACTCCAAACTCAAGAGACGTATATGCTGGCTCGCAAAACCATTTCCATTCTCGGCGCTCTTACTCTGGCTGTTCTTGCCGCTTGTTCCACTTCATCTGAAGGTGGAAAGACAGAAACCGCCAAGATCTTTACAAGTTCCTACGGCTCGATGAAAGATTCCGGCTACACACTGCCGGCAATTCCCGTCAAACGCATCAATAGCAAGTATCACCGTCAAATCGTCTCTTACCGCACCAGCGAACCTCGCGGCACAATTATCGTGAATACGCGCGAGCGCTTTCTTTATTATGTGCTGGGCGGCGGCAAGGCGGTGCGCTACGGAATTGGCGTCGGCAAGGCTGGCTTTGCCTGGGAAGGCAAGGCATACGTTGCCTGGAAGCAGGAATGGCCACGCTGGCACCCCCCGCAGGAAATGGCTGATCGCAAGCCGTCAATCGCCAAATATGTCGAAGATGGCATGGGTCCTGGCCTGAGCAACCCGCTCGGCGCGCGTGCAATGTATCTCTACAATGAAGATGGACAGGACACGCTCTTCCGTCTCCACGGTACGCCGGATTGGTCCTCTATTGGCACCGCCGCGTCGTCAGGCTGCATTCGCCTTATCAATCAGGATATCATCGACCTTTATGACCGGGTTCGTCCTGGCCGCAGCGCACGTGTGATTGTTCAGCAATAATTCTTCCTAACAAGTAATTTAAAACAGGCCGCGGAGCATACGCCCCGCGGCCTGTTTTTTTGTATCCTGCCGCGCGGCTCAGCCAGCAAGCTTGGCCTTAAGCTCACGACGACGACGATGGAGAACTGGTTCCGTGTAGCCACTTGGTTGCTCACGTCCTTTCAACACCAGCTCAAGTGCCGCCTGGAAGGCAACCGAGCCGTCAAAGTCATTCGCCATGGGGCTATAGGTCGGATCAGACGCATTCTGCTGATCCACGACCGCGGCCATACGTTTCATCGTTTCAACAATCTGCGCCTCGTTGACAACACCATGATGCAGCCAGTTTGCCATGTGCTGAGACGAAATGCGCAACGTTGCGCGGTCTTCCATCAGGCCAATATCGCTAATGTCAGGCACCTTGGAGCAGCCGACGCCCTGGTTAATCCAGCGGACAACGTAGCCAAGAATACCTTGTGAGTTGTTGTCCAGCTCGGCCTGAATGTCCTCGGCGCTCCAGTTTGGTCGGCTGGCAACCGGAACAGAAAGGATGTCGGAAAGCTTGGCGCGACCACGGCTCTTGAGCGTTGCCTGCACCTCCGCCACATTGACTTTGTGGTAGTGGGTGGAATGCAGGGTTGCTGCCGTGGGCGAGGGAACCCAGGCCGTATTCGCACCAGCCTTCGGGTGGCCAATCTTTTGTTCCAGCATGGCTGCCATCAGATCTGGCATGGCCCACATGCCCTTGCCGATTTGCGCATGACCGGAAAGACCGCATTCAAGGCCAATATCCACGTTCCAGTTTTCATAGGCAGAAATCCAGGCGGCTTGCTTCATGTCGCCCTTGCGAATCATCGGCCCAGCTTCCATGGACGTGTGCATTTCGTCTCCGGTGCGATCCAGGAAGCCGGTGTTGATGAAGACCACACGTTCTGCTGCTGCGCGAATGCACTCTTTCAGGTTGACCGTCGTGCGACGCTCTTCATCCATAATGCCCATCTTCATCGTGTTGCGCGCCATACCGACAGCATCTTCAACGCGTGCAAAGAGTTCAGAGGCAAACGCCACTTCTTCAGGGCCATGCATCTTGGGCTTGACCACATACATGGAACCGGCACGCGAATTTGCGCGGCGACCATTTGGACCGATGTCGTGCAACGCGATCAGCGCTGTGACCAATGCATCCAGAATTCCCTCGGGCAACTCATTGCCATCAGCGTCAGTCACCGCCGGATTTGTCATCAGATGGCCGACATTGCGCACCAGCATCAACGAACGGCCGGGAAGCGTGACAGCCGAACCGTCCGGTCCGGTGAAGTTCCAATCCGGGTTCAGTTTGCGCGTAATGGTCTTGTCACCCTTGGTCACCTGCTCCACCAGATCGCCTTTCATCAGGCCGAGCCAGTTTCGATAGACGCCGATCTTGTCTTCCGCATCAACGGCGGCAACCGAGTCTTCGCAGTCCATAATAGTGGTGATGGCAGATTCGAGCTGAACTTCGGCGATACCTGCCTTATCGGTGCTGCCAATGGGATGATCCCGGTTGATGCCAATGCCGATATGCAGGCCATTGCGTTTCAGGATTATAACGTTTGGTGCGGAGGCTTCTCCCTGAAAGCCGGCAAATTGCGCGCCATCCTTGAGACCAGTTTCGCCCTCATCTGTCGCAACAACCAATTTGCCATCGACAATCGAGAAACCGGTTACATCGGCCCAGTTGCCGCTAGCCAATGGAACGCTTTCATCCAGGAAAGCCTTTGCCCAGGCAATAACCTTCTCGCCGCGTTTAGGATTGTAACCCTTGCCTTTTTCTGCGCCATCGGCCTCAGAGATTGCGTCTGTGCCATAAAGCGCATCATAGAGTGAGCCCCAGCGCGCATTGGCAGCATTCAGCGCATAGCGCGCATTGGAAATCGGCACAACGAGCTGCGGTCCGGCAATCTCGGCGATCTCAGGATCAACATTCGCGGTGGAAACTGCAAAGGCATCACCCTCCGGCAGAATGTAGCCGATCTCACGCAGGAAAGCCTCATAGACGTCCAGGTCTACCGGCGCACCATTTTCCTTGTACCAGGCATCCAGCTTCTCCTGCATCGCATCACGTTTCGCGAGCAAGGCTTTATTTATCGGCGTCAGATCCTTGAAGATCTCGGCGAACGCCGTGAAATAGGCATCCGCATCAACACCGGTTCCAGGTAGTGCTTCATTGACAAGAAAATCGTGCAGGTCCGCATCGATTTTCAACCCGTTCTTTTCGATCATCGTCATTTGGTGCTCCCTGGTGCAATGCACTTTGAATCAAACATTGCCTGCAATGTCATGCAACGGCACGTCTTCGTCAATCTGTCAAAAATGCCAAATATTTATTCCATTTTGGAAAGAATACCTACCATGATGCCAGATATCGGGAATTCGACCGAATAGGGCGGAGGCTCGCAACGTCAGACCAAATATGCCATCCTGATGATAATAAAGATCGCACGGAGTCCCAAGATGCCTGTCAAAACACCCCACCTGCTTCTCACGCTGGCCGTCCTTCTTCTGAGCTCGGCGGCAAAAGCCGACGATGAATATCAGGTGCAGCTGCCTGACACGACTATCTACCGGGCGATGTTGGACGCCAACAAGACGTCAGGCTGGGTTACATTTCGAAACTATGCCGGCAGACAACTTGTCTACTTCACTGCGCTCCAGAGCATGCATTGCCGTTTGTCAGAGATCCGCTATTCAATCAATTCCACCGACCTTGATAAGACCTTCCCGCTTGGAAAATGCGACCCTCAGCTTCCGTTCAATCTTCCCGATGGGGAAGACTATATCTACATGGGGTTTGCGCCTGGAACTGTCAAAACGATCGCAGTACAGGCCGTATGGGACGATGGTGCGGGAAGCGAGGTTGTTGTTTACAAACCCTGCGACAATGTCGGCGAGTCCACTTGTGTACGCATTGAAACAATCTTGAAGCCTGATGCTGTGCAATCGGCACCGGATGTGGGCACTGATGCGAGATGAATAGTCGCGAAGGCCTGGAATCCTTGCGACGAGGTGTGTTTGCCTGTCTGGCTTCCTTCATCATACTGGCGCCTGGCGCTGGCTATGGTGCCCAGTCTGACGAGGACTTTCTTCCGCCCATACCGGATCAGACCGACATGCAAGGTTGGCTGGACACCGCAAAGCCCTTTGGGTGGGTGGTATTCAGGGAGATCGAAGGCAGGCAGATAGTCGACTTCGTCAGACTTCAATCCATGCGCTGCCGCTTGTCAGAGATACGCTACTCGGTGAACTCGACGAAACTCGACCGCAATTTCCCCCTCGCCGAATGCGATCGCTATGACCCAACAGGAATCCCGGACAAGGCCGAATATAACTACATCGTCCTGAAACCGGGCGAGGCGAAGTTTGTGACCGTGCAGGCCTTTTGGGCAGATGGATCGGGCAGTGAAATCCTCGTGCATAAACCTTGTGACAATCCGGGGCAGCATGTTTGCGCGCTCACGCGGGTCATTGCGAAACCGCCGGAATTGTT
Organism: Ensifer sp.; assembly: GCA_050301895.1. Classification (GTDB taxonomy): domain Bacteria; phylum Pseudomonadota; class Alphaproteobacteria; order Rhizobiales; family Rhizobiaceae; genus Ensifer_A. Next base: position 10,711 of record JBNKZZ010000001.1, read on the forward strand.
CCAGCCACCGGTTGACGGGCGTGAAAGGTGAAATAAGCGGGCATACGACATTTGTGTGATCCGCCGATGGGGGTAATATGCTTTTCTTATCGGGTAGATTTGGGAGACTTACGATGATCTATCGCTTGACGGCTCTAAATGCCGCCTTGATTTCGCTGGCAACAGGCCTGGGCAGCCCAGTGTTCGCAGAGGACGATTTCGCCCCCAAGATCCCGCCGATAGAAATGTATCAGCAAATGCTCGGAACGGGCACAGATGGCCGTGATAGCGGCTGGGCGGTGATCACCGACGTCAATGGACAACAGCTTGTGCACTTCTCACACCTGCAGACCCTGCATTGCAGGCTCTCGGAAATCCGATACTCGATCAACTCCGAAGCGCTGGACGAACGATTCCCCGTTGCAGATTGCGTGCCAAGCCTGCCTTGGTCGCTTCAAGATGGTGACAAGATCAACATCACGCTCCCCGCAGGCACAGTGAAGACAATTGCCGTTCAGGCCGTATGGGAAGATGGTTCTGCCAGCAAAATCGTTGTCTACAAACCATGTGAAGGTGTGGGCGAGCGCACATGTTCACAACCGGTAAAAGTGCTGGAGCCAGATGCAAACGCTGAGGCCCCCGCGGCGGGCAGTGACGCGCGCTAACATACTTTACATCGAAGTATTATAGCCGTTTTGTGCCGTTTTTCACAAAGCGGCTATCGCTGCATCAAGCCTGACGCCGAACAATCCGCATCGGCAGGCCGTTGCGCGGCTGAACTGTCAGGCGCTGCACCGGCCAGACATCAACATTGGGTAACATTTCAAAACGATAGCGGCTCAGGAGAGTCGCGAGTACAATCACGGCTTCCTGCAATGCAAAGGTCGCACCAATGCATATGCGCGGACCAACGCCAAATGGCAGATATTGAAAACGCCCGATCTTGTCTCGGTTCTCCGGCAAAAACCGTTCGGGGCGATAGTGCCTCGGCGCTTCCCAATAAAGATTGTGGCGATGGAGCACCCACGGCAGGACCGAGACCGGCTGTCCGGCGGCCAAAATCCGGCGTGTGCCGTCAGGTTCTGTCCACTCATCATCTTCAAGCGGCGCACGGGCAATATTGGGTGCGGGCGGGTAGAGCCGCATGGCTTCTTCGAACGCCGCGCGCGTGTGGGGCATCAGATCGATCCAATCAACGGGATCAGCGCCGTCCGCTAGGACCCGGTCAATTTCATCATGCATCAAGGTCAGCCAATGCGGGCTGTTGGCCAGACAATAAAGCGTCCACGCCAGCGCCCTCGCCGTCGTTTCATGCCCCGCACCGATAAAGGTCAGTATGTTATCCTCGATTTCATCTGCGTTGAGCCCATCCGGACCCTCCAGCCGCAGCAGCAAGGTGAGAAAATCGTCTGGCACTCTATCTGGGGCATTCGCCATTTTGGCTTTTCGTTGCTCCATGGTTGCAACTACTACCTCGCGGAAATGCCGCAATGACGAGAAACCTCGCATCCTGACGAAACGCGGAACCCAGTTTGGAGCCTGCACGAGGTCCATCGGATCAACGCGACCCATTGTGCCAAGAAGACGCTCTACCAAAACCCCGAAATCTTCGCCCACATCGGCTACTTCACCGGAGAAGAGGGTTTCGGCCAGTATCTCATAGGTCACCGAGGTCATTGCCGCCGAAACATTGATGCTTCGCCCGCGTTCAGCCTGCGTTGAAAGGCTGTCTGCAAACTGCGTCGCCTTGTTCGACATCTGGCGGGCAAATCCTCGCGCGTGACGCGGTGTGAAGACCGGCGCCATTGCCTTGCGTGAACGCTTCCAGATTTCACCTTCCGCCGTGAGCAAACCTTCACGCAAAATGGGCTTCAAGATCGCCTGGCGGACCGGCTGCATGGCGTAATTGGCCGCCTCATCGACCAAAATGCGTCGAACCAGATCCGGGTGATTTGCGACGGTGAAAATCTGACCGAAAAACGGTGCCTGCAGAACCGGTTGATTATAGGCAGGCTCGCCCCATAGCTCGATCGGATTCCTGACAGCCAGCCTTATCACTTCCCACCAATGTGGCGGGCGATTGCGCGGCAGCGGTGCAGCAGGTTCAAACGGCTCGGTATTCGACTCCAGCTCGCAGGTCCTCCGTGCACTTCAGGTTAGAGAAGGCTCTCCAGCTCATCCAGCTTTTCGTTGATCAGCCAGCCGTAATAGTTTTCCTCCGGCATCAACTTTTGGGATCGCCGCTTGTTCTTCGCGGCAAGCGCCGAGGCCCTTTGACGCGTATTGCCCAAATTGAACAACGTCGCAGTGATGCCCGGGTTTTTGGAAATATCCAGACCGGCGATATCGCGATATTCATCAATGGCCTTGCGAACGGCAGCAGCAACAAATGCCAGAGAGATGTCAGGATTCATGATGGCTTCATAAACCCCGGCGGCATCATTCTCATCAAGACGCGAGTAACCAGACTTGTCGTGTACGAGATCGCTGAGTTCCAGCGCTGTCAGTGGGTTAATTTGCCCGAGGCCAAATGTTTGTCCGGCGTAAAACGGCTGGAAAAAAACTGCGCTAAAACGGTCGTTGGGGAACTTCGTCCCATCGACTTTCTTGCCGCGAAATGTGCTTTCCCAAATCCGCTCGCGGCAGTTCCAAAGCTCATATGCACCTTTGATATCAGCACATTTTTCAAATTCCGGTCGCGCAATGAAATCAGAAATTCGTTCGCCGTCATAGGCAAAGCGGAAAGCGTCACCCGCATAAGCGGCGGCTTTTATGTAATAGCTCTGCAGGCGATCATAGGCATCCACATTATAAGTGTGCTCGCCAACAATAGCGCCAATTATGTGGATCGGCGCAATATTGTAGCGCTTGGCCGTCGACTTGATCTTGGAGAGCAACCGCTTGTCGTTTTTCAGCAGCTCGAAGACTTTTTGGTATTTTGCGTCAAATGTGGTTTTGCCCTCTGCTGTCCGTTTGGACGACGCACCGGGGATGGATGGCTGCTTCGAATGAATATTACCTGGAGGCACCACTGTGACCGAAGCTGCGGCACTCGGCTCAGCCTGCATCAAAAAAACTGCCAGCAAAGCTGCTGTAAATGACCCAAATGTGCGCTTCAATTTTGTTCTCCGTAAACCTTCCTCTCGGAGATAACGTGGAATACGGAGAATTTATGTTGAAAAAACTCCAATCACGCCAATTTGACGCAAATCTTGTGTTCAACCGCCTCCGTGGCGCGGACCATAGCGCATCATCCTCACAAAATATAGCGTGACAGATCAGTATCTGCCGCAAGTTCGCCAACAGACTTGTGAACATAGTCTGAGTCGATCATCACTTTTTCGCCAGGCTTGTCTGGCGCAACATAGGATATCTCGTCCAGTACGCGTTCCATCACTGTCTGCAACCGACGTGCGCCGATATTCTCAACCGATGAATTCAAATGCACCGCCACGTCGGCCAGTGCATCAATTGCATCCTCTGTGAAATCAAGCTCGATTTCCTCTGTTGCCATCAACGCCTTGTATTGGCGGATCAAGCTAGCTTCTGTTTCCGTCAGAATACGGCGGAAGTCTTCCTTGGTCAGCGCCTTCAATTCCACACGGATTGGCAAGCGTCCCTGCAGCTCCGGCAACAAATCCGACGGTTTGGCCACGTGGAAAGCACCAGACGCAATAAACAAGATGTGGTCGGTTTTTACCGGACCATATTTGGTGGCGACCGTTGTGCCCTCGACCAGCGGCAACAGATCGCGCTGCACGCCTTCACGTGAGACGCTGCCGCCCATGCGATCATTGCTGACTGCAATCTTGTCGATTTCATCAAGAAAGACGATGCCGTCATTTTCAACAGCCCGCAGTGCTTCACGATTGATCTGATCATCATCGATCAGTTTTTCTGATTCGTCACGGATGAGTTCCTCATAGGATTCCTTGACCGTCGTTCGAACCTTCTTTGTCTTGCCGCCCATCGCTTTTCCGAAAAGATCGCTCAGGTTCAGCACACCAACATTGGCACCCGGCATACCGGGGATCTCGAAGCCACCTGCAGGGCCTGCAGTATCGGCCACTTCGATGTCGATTTCCTTGTCGTCGAGGAGACCATCGCGCAATTTCTTGCGGAAGGAATCGCGCGTTGCAGGCGACGCTGTGGAGCCAACAAGCGCATCCAGAACACGCTCCTCAGCATTTGAGTGCGCACTGGCCTGCACTTCTGCACGCTTCTTATCCTTGGCCAGCATGATACCGGCCTCAACGAGATCGCGCACAATCTGCTCCACATCGCGGCCCACATAACCGACCTCGGTGAATTTTGTGGCTTCCACCTTGATGAACGGTGCGCCTGCCAGCTTGGCGAGACGGCGGGAAATTTCCGTTTTGCCAACACCGGTTGGCCCGATCATCAGGATATTCTTTGGCATGACTTCGTCGCGCAAATCATCCGGCAGTTGCTTGCGGCGCCAGCGGTTGCGCAATGCGATTGCAACGGCACGCTTGGCCTCTTTCTGGCCGATGATATAGCGGTCGAGTTCGGATACGATTTCACGTGGGGAAAAATTGGTCATCGAATTTCGATCCAGTCAGAATGGTTGTTGCAACAAAGCTCAAACGTCGAGCGTCTCAACAACAAAATTGGAATTAGTGTAGACACAAATTTCGGCGGCGATTGCCATCGCCTTGCGGGCGACTTCTTCAGCGTTCAAATCGCTGTCCATCAATGCGCGCGCGGCCGCATAGGCGTAGTTGCCGCCAGAGCCAATCGCCATGGTCCCATGCTCGGGCTCAAGCACGTCGCCGTTGCCTGTGACGGCCAGTGTAATGTCCTTATCGGCCACCAGCATCATCGCCTCAAGATTGCGCAGGTATTTGTCGGTGCGCCAGTCCTTCGCCAGTTCCACGGCTGCACGCATCAATTGACCGGGATATTGGTCAAGCTTCTTTTCCAGCCGTTCCAGCAGCGTGAACGCATCCGCCGTCGCACCGGCAAAACCGGCAATAACGTCGCCCTTGCCAATACGGCGCACCTTGCGCGCATTGCCCTTCATAACCGTGTTGCCGAGGCTCACCTGCCCGTCACCGGCCATGACCACCTTGCCGTTCTTACGAACGGTGATAATCGTCGTTGCGTGCATCGTGCCAAATGGGTTGTGTTCGCTCATCAGTCTTTCCGTGGGTCGAAAACGTATTGCATATCTCAAAGCCTATTTAGGTGCTTGCCGGGGGAATGCAAATAGGACGGCTGCGACATGACCATCATCAATCGATTCATCACATTGATCTTCTGGATATTTTTGCACTTCCCTGTTATGGAGCAGGCCTGATCTTTCAGGAGTTTGAAAATGGCGAATGTTGAAGCCGCCCGCAAGGCAAGTATTTCGCGCCAGACCAACGAAACCTCCATTTCGGTTTCGGTTAATCTGGACGGCACCGGCACATCGAAAATTTCCACGGGCGTGGGCTTTTTCGATCATATGCTGGAGCAGCTTTCGCGTCACTCGCTGATTGATATGGACATTGAAGCCAAGGGCGATCTGCATATCGATGATCACCACACGGTGGAAGATACCGGAATTGCCATCGGGCAGGCTATTTCAAAGGCGCTTGGCGATCGCAAGGGCATTTCACGCTATGCCTCGCTGGATCTGGTGATGGATGAAACCATGACCAAAGCAGGCGTCGATTTGTCCGGTCGCCCGTTTCTGGTTTGGAATGTCAATTTCAGCGCCCCGAAAATTGGCACTTTCGACACCGAGCTGGTGCGCGAGTTTTTTCAGGCGCTCGCGCAGCATGGCGGTATCACGCTGCATGTGATGAACCATTATGGCGCCAACAATCACCACATTGCCGAAACCTGCTTCAAAGCAGTGGCAAGGGTGTTGCGTGAAGCCGTGGAGATCGACCCGCGTCAGGCATCGCGCGTGCCGTCCACCAAGGGCACTTTGGTCTGAGGTTCCAAACAAACTCTGACCAATCAGGTTATTCAGTCAAAAGGACGCACTTCATGCGTGTCGCAATAATTGATTACGGTTCGGGAAATCTCCGTTCTGCCACCAAGGCTTTTGAGCGCTCGGTGCGCGAAGAGGGTCTCAGCCACGAGGTGATCCTCACAACTGATCCCGATGTTGTTTCTACTGCTTCACACGTCGTGCTTCCGGGTGTTGGAGCCTATGCCGACTGTCGCGCCGGCCTGGACGCCGTATCGGGCATGTATGAGGCAATCGTCGAGGCTGTTGAAAAGCGCGGCCAGCCGTTTCTGGGTATTTGTGTTGGAACGCAGCTCATGGCAACGCGCGGTCTCGAAAAGGCAGAGACCCGCGGCTTCGACTGGATCAAGGGCGATGTTGTGATGATCGAACCCAGCGATCCGGACTTGAAAATCCCGCAAATTGGCTGGAACACGCTGAATGTGAAGGTCGACCATCCCTTATTTGCCGGCATCCCTACGGGCGACGACGGGCTTCACGCCTATTTCGTACATTCCTACCATTTGAAGGCAAATAACCCCGCCAATGTGATTGCCGAGGCGGATTATGGCGGTCCGGTGACCGCATTCGTTGCTGATGGCAACAAGGCAGGCTCTCAGTTCCACCCGGAAAAGAGCCAACGCCTTGGCCATATGCTGATTACCAATTTCCTGAAATGGAAGCCTTGAAAACATGATCCTGTTTCCCGCAATCGACCTCAAAGACGGCCAGTGCGTTCGCCTCAAGCTTGGCGACATGGACCAGGCGACCGTTTACAATCCCGATCCCGGCGCACAGGCCGCTGCCTTTGAAAAGCAGGGCTTTGAATGGCTGCATGTCGTGGACCTGAACGGAGCCTTTGCCGGTGAGACTGTTAATGGTGACGCCGTTGATTCGATCCTGAAGTCGACCCGCAACCCCGTGCAGTTGGGCGGTGGCATCCGCACGCTGGAGCATATTGAAAACTGGCTGTCGCGCGGCCTGTCGCGTGTCATTCTCGGCACTGTTGCCGTGCGTGATCCTGATCTTGTTATCGAAGCGTGCAGAAAGTTTCCCGGCAAGGTGGCCGTTGGTATTGATGCCAAGGGTGGAAAGGTCGCAGTGGAAGGCTGGGCGGAAGCCTCCGAGCTTGGCGTGATTGAACTTGCCAGGAAATTTGAAGGCGCTGGTGTTGCGGCCATTATCTACACCGATATTGATCGCGACGGCATTCTGACCGGTATCAACTGGTCCTCTACTTTGGAACTGGCGGAAGCTGTTTCCATTCCGGTGATCGCGTCCGGTGGCCTTGCCTCGCTCGATGACATCCGCCGCATGCTGGAACCCGATGCCGCCAAGCTGGAAGGTGCGATTTCCGGTCGCGCACTCTATGATGGCCGCATCGACCCGGCAGAAGCGCTGGCGCTGATCCGCGCTGCGAAGGAGAATGTGCGATGACCCTCAAAGCCCGCGTAATTCCCTGTCTCGACGTCAAAGATGGTCGCGTTGTCAAAGGTGTTTCCTTTGTCGACCTGATCGATGCCGGTGATCCGGTGGAATCAGCTAAGGCCTATGACGCTGCCGGTGCCGATGAGCTTTGCTTCCTCGACATCACGGCATCGTCTGACAATCGCGACACAATCTTCGATGTTGTGGCGCGCACAGCGGAGCATTGCTTCATGCCGGTCACCGTTGGCGGCGGCGTGCGCACCGTTGGCGATATTCGCAAACTGCTGCTTGCCGGTGCCGACAAGGTTTCGATCAATTCTGCAGCCGTGAAAAACCCTGATTTTGTCGCGGAAGCTGCCGATAAGTTCGGCAATCAGTGCATTGTTGGCTCCATCGACGCCAAGCGCGTTTCCAAGCCAGGTGAGGCATCGCGCTGGGAAATATTCACCCATGGCGGGCGTAATTCGACGGGTATTGATGCTGTTGAATTTGCAATCAAACTGGCCGAGCTCGGCGCTGGTGAACTTCTCCTGACCTCCATGGATCAGGATGGCCAGAAGAGCGGCTATGACATTGAGCTGACCCGTACCATTGCCGACAGCGTCTCGGTGCCTGTCATTGCTTCGGGTGGTGTTGGCACACTGGATCATTTGGTGGAAGGTATTCGAGATGGGCACGCAACGGCCGTGCTCGCGGCATCCATCTTCCACTTTGGTACCTATACGATTGGCGAGGCCAAACAATACATGGCTGAAAGGGGCATCGCGATGCGCCTTGACCCACCTGGAGAAGGCGATGAGTGATTTCACACTTTCCGATCTGGAAAAGATCGTTGCGGCGCGCGCCGAGGCATCACCGGATGAAAGCTGGACGGCAAAGCTGGTCGCAAAAGGTCAGCGCAAGGCAGCCCAAAAACTTGGCGAGGAGGCTGTTGAAGCTGTGATTGCAGCAATCGCGGAGGACCGCGAGGAGCTCACAAAGGAATCCGCAGACCTTCTATTCCATCTGCTTGTTGTCTTGAAAATAGCGGAAATACCGCTAGAAGATGTCATGGGAGAACTGCAACGCCGCACTGGTCAGTCCGGTCTTGCTGAAAAGGCGGGCCGTGCAAAGTAAATGAGCGCTGTTGAAGAGTTTGTCGGGGAAATGGAAAAGCTGGATCATTTCCAGGCCAATGACTATTCGCCATATCGTTTCTTTTCTGCCGCCGAATGGGCGAAATTTCGCGCCGACACGCCCCTGACGCTGTCTGCGGATGAAATCGAGCGCCTTCGCTCGCTCAACGACCCCGTTGATATTTCCGAAGTACGCCAGATCTATCTTTCGTTGTCGCGCCTTCTCTCCGCCCATGTCGAGTCTTCGCAGCTTCTCTTTGAGCAGCGCAAGAGCTTTCTGAGCATGAACAATGCCATCAAGACGCCTTTTGTTATCGGCATCGCAGGTTCTGTAGCAGTTGGCAAATCCACCACTGCACGTATCCTGAAACAGCTTCTGGCGCGCTGGCCTTCCAGCCCTAAGGTTGATCTCGTCACCACCGACGGTTTCCTCTATGCCAATGCCGTTTTGAACGCGCAGAACATTCTGGACCGCAAGGGTTTCCCGGAAAGCTACGATATTGGTGCGCTCATACGCTTTCTCTCAGCCATCAAGGCGGGTCAGCCCAATGTGAAAGCACCGTGCTACTCGCATCTGACATATGATGTGCTGCCCGGCGAATACCAGACCGTTGACCGCCCCGACATCCTGATCTTCGAGGGCATCAATGTGCTGCAGGCGCGTGACCTGCCGGCGGATGGCAAAATCGTGCCAATGGTCTCCGATTTCTTTGATTTCTCGATCTATATCGATGCCGAAGAAGAACTCATTCATTCCTGGTATGTTGACCGCTTCATGCAGCTTCGCCAGACAGCCTTTGTGAGCCCCGATTCATATTTCCATCGCTATTCCAAGATCAGCGATACGGACGCGCTGGGGGTTGCCGAAGGTCTTTGGAACAACACAAACCTGAAGAACCTTCGGGATAATATTCTGCCCACACGCCCCCGCGCTGACCTTATTCTTCGCAAAGGCAAGAACCATCTTGTTGAGGAAGTCGCGCTGCGCAAACTTTAATCTGCAGTTTCCACGTCAACCACTTCCATATGCTTGATGCGCAATTCACGACCCGACTCGATTTCGTGATTCCATCCACCGCATTGCGGGCAGGGTGCAGCAATTGCGGTAAGCCCCGGTTCCGGCTCATAAGTCACAGCGCAATCTTCGCATTTCAGACGCACAGGAACTTTTAGAATTTCCAGGCGCGCGCCTTCAACGACACTCCCCTCGGCCGCCATGGGAAAGCAGAACTCCAGTGCGGGGATCTCCACACCTGCCGCGTCGCCGATCTCAAGCATAACACTCTTCACACGCAGGGGCGCAGTTTCACGCTGAACGCCGGTCTCAACGGCCTCAACGATACTCTGGCAGATAGATAGTTCATGCATTTCTCATGCTCCCGACTGCCGTCTATGCCTAGCAGATACGCGGCAATTGTTCTCCAACCAGCATATCAACGATACGGGTCCCGCCAAACAGCGTGCGCATGACGACCCGCCCCGCAGGGCCTTCCGTCGCTTTGCCGATGATTACAGCCCCTCGCCCGGCATCACTCGCCCGCATAGCGTCGAGTGCTGCTTGCGCCTGATCTTCCGGTACAAACAGAACCAGCGTCCCCTCATTGGCGAGATAAAGCGGATCAAGGCCCAGAAGTTCGCAGACGCCCTTCACCTCAGCACGCAGAGGCAAGGTGGTTTCATCCAGTTCTATGCCGACCCCCGCTGCCTCCGCCATTTCATTGAGTGCAGAGGCCAATCCGCCTCGAGTCGCATCACGGGCTGCACGCACGCCCGGCGCGACTGCCAATACGGTTTCCACCAATCCATTGAGCGACTGGCAATCGGATCGAATGTCCGTTGAGAACGCCATATCGCCGCGTGCCGCCAGAATGGCAGCACCATGATCTCCCAGCACGCCATTGACGATGGCCACATCGCCAGCGCGTATATTCACCGCTGCCATATCGCGGCCCGGTGGGATAATCCCAATGCCGGAGGTGGTAACAAACACCTTGTCAGCCGCGCCGCGCGCCACAACCTTCGTGTCTCCCGTGACAATGCGGACACCGGCCTTTTCCGCCTCTGCCTGCATGGTTGCCACAATGCGTCGCAGCAACGCGATGTCTGTGCCTTCCTCGATGATGAAAGCTGCCGACAGCCAGAGTGGTTTCGCGCCGCCCACAGCCAGATCATTGACCGTGCCGCAAATGGCTAGTTTTCCAATGTCGCCACCTGGAAATTCCACCGGATCCACCACAAAACTGTCCGTCGTGAAAGCCAACCTAGCACCAGGTTCCTGCAGGGCCTTACTCGTCAACCGTGCCTGGTCTTCCATGCTTGCCGGTTCGAAATGTGCGGTAAAGACCTCTTCGATCAGGTCTCGCATTGCCTTGCCGCCACCGCCATGCGCAAGCGTTACATACCTGTCCCTCAGCACCATGTTGTGCCTTTCTGTGCGCTGGTCATTGCGCGGCCTCGCTAGTGCGGGCACCGCCATATTGATAATAGGCGGCACATGCCCCTTCGGAAGACACCATCAGCGCGCCAAGTGGCATTTCGGGCGTGCAGCCTTTGCCAAATTGCGGACACTGTACAGGCTTTAGCCGCCCCGTCATGACAGACCCGCATTCGCAACCTTCCGGCTCTTCCACATGGCGCTGTCCGGTGGCATAGCCGATGCCGAACTTATGCTCAGCGTCGAAGGCCGCATATTTCTCGCGAATGCGCAGGCCGGATTTCTCGATCTCACCCAGCCCGCGCCACTCAAAACTCGGACGCGGTTCGTAGACATCGTCAATCGCAGTAAGGCAAGCGGGATTGCCATGTTCTGGCACGACGCGTGAATATTGGTTTTCCACCGCGGCCTTGCCATCGCGAATCTGGTGCAGAACCATCAGTAAGGATTGCAGAAGATCGAGCGGCTCAAACCCGGCGACGACGATAGGTTTTTGATAGTCTCGCGTGATGAAATCATAGGCGTGAATGCCGATGACCATGGACACATGGCCCGGACCAATAAAGCCATCAAGCACCATATAGGGGTCATCCAGCAATGCCTTGATCGGCGGTGGCACAGTAATGTGATTACAGAAAACGGTGAAGTTGCTCAGGCCCTCACGCGCGGCCTGCTGAATGGCAAACGCAGTCGACGGTGTTGTCGTTTCAAAGCCCAATCCAAAGAAGACGACATCCCGGTCCGGATTGCGCCGCGCCAGTTCCAGCGCATCAAGCGGCGAATAGACCATGCGAATGTCCGCACCTTCGGCCTTTGCCTGCATCAGGCTTTTGCGCGTGCCCGGTACGCGCATCGCATCGCCGAAGGTTGTGAAAATGACGCCTGGTTTTTCCGCCAGTTCAACGCATTCGTCCACGCGGCTCATCGGCAATACGCACACCGGACAGCCCGGCCCATGGATAAATTCGACACCGTCTGGCGTTAGCTTATCGAGGCCATAACGGAAGATGGAATGGGTATGCCCACCGCAAATCTCCATAATGTGGACCGGCTTTTCGGCGGTTGCGCCAATTTCCTGTGTTACGGATGCAATGGCATCCAGCAGGACGCGTGCGGTCTTTGGATCGCGAAATTCCTCTGCGAATCTCATGGCGATTTCCCAAGCGCGGCCTCGCCCTCTCGCATGGCGGTCAGTTCCTGTTGCACCTCGCCCAGGCCACGCAGCGCTTCGAGCGTCGCTTGTGCTTCGTCTTCATCAATCACGCTCATGGCGTAACCAACATGGATCAGCACCCATTCGCCGACAAGCTCTCCCAACGGTCCATAGGCGACCGGAGCCAGACTGACCTCCCGGCGAACACCGGAAATTTCAGCAAGGCCCATCATGCGATCTTCATCGGTGATTTCGATCAGTTGTCCTGGAATTCCCAAACACACTGGCTATCTCCCTTCGACATGCTTGCCTGCCGCAAAAGTCTTTCAGTTGATGTTATCAGCCGCAAGACGACCTCGCATCCTTGATCAGTGTCAAATTACACCGGATTTGCATTTTGGGCGGCGGCCACCAATGCCTGCCCCAGCGCGAGGCCACCATCATTCGCCGGTGTTTTCCTATGGATCAGAACGGGCAGATCCGCCAAAGCTACCATTGCGAGATCCAACAATAGCGCATTTTGAAAACAGCCGCCCGTCAAAGCAATTGCATCGGCCTCTCCGCTTTCAACGAGATGCCGTGCCCGTCTGGCGAAGACCTCTGCCAGCCACAGATGAAACTGACCGGCGATCCATCCTGTTTCGCACCCGCGAGATTGCGCGTCGACCACGTGACAGATCAGCCCGGAGGTGTCGATTTCGCCTGCATGCACATACTCGGAAATCTCGAACTCCAATTTGTCTGGTCGGATGGCGGCAGCCTCCAACTTCATCGCAGCTTCACCTTCAAAGCTCTGATGCATGGGACAAATATCCAAAATCGCCGCTATAGCATCGAACAGACGCCCGGCGCTCGATGTCAGCGGCGAGTTCAAGCCCGCTTTGGCTGCCTGACGGGCCAGATCGCGCGGTACGATGGCAAAAAGCCTGTCAGCAAGATCGCCACGCCCGGCCATATCCAGCTGGGCCAACGCATTGCGCCAGGGTTCCATCTGGGCACGATCACCGCCAATGAGCGGTACGGGTTTCAGCCAACTGCGCCGCTCGAAACCGTGATAATTGCCCAGAAGAAGCTCACCGCCCCAGATAGTGCTATCGGGGCCAAGGCCCAGGCCATCAAGCACAATAGCCGCCACGCGCCCACCTAGAAGCGGCCAGAGATTTTCGCCCATACAGGCAGCCATATGCGCGTGGTGGTGCTGAACATATACGACCGGAAGTCCTTTGGCCTCGGCATGGCGCGTGGCGCGAAAATCCGGGTGCAGATCACACGCCACCAGGCTGGGCGTGTGATCAAAAAGCCCTGCGTAGTCGGCATCAGCTTGCAAAAAAGCCTCAAAGGTCAGTGCCTCATCCAACTCACCCAAGTGATGCCCAAGAAGCGCCTGGCCGTTTTTTACCAGGCAGATAGCAGCCTTCAACTGACCGCCATAGGCTGCAACCTGCGGGGAATTTTCAAAGCCATCAGGCAAAGGCGATGTGCCCGGAACGCGACCGCGTGCCCGACGCAGGACCATGGGGCCGTGAGCCGTTATTTGCTCGACACTGTCATCCAGTCTGCGGGCAATATCACGATCATGCATCAGGAAGCTGTCTGCGATATGCCCAAGCTTTTCCCGCGCCTCCTCATTTTCAATGACCTGCGGCTCTCCGGAGAGATTACCTGACGTCATCACCAGCGGGCCTTCAAATGCATCAACCAGCATATGATGCAGAGGCGTATAGGGTAGCATCCAACCTAAGTGAGATTGACCGGGTGCCAACGCCTCCGGCATGGCTGAACCGGCTTTGCGAAGCAAGACGATGGGCGCGGCCGGATCTCGCAACAGTGCGATCTCGTCATCCGAGAGCGCTGCATATTGCCTGATTGTCTCCAGTCTTGCCATGAGAGCAAAGGGCTTGGCTGGTCGCTGTTTGCGTGCCCTCAAACGCGCGATGGCGTCTTCACTGCGTGCATCAATTGCCAGATGAAAGCCCCCAAGGCCCTTGAGCGCCAAAACTTCCCCTTTCGACAGCCGGTTTGCAGCCTCAATGATTGGATCACAAGCATCGCCCGGCTCCAGCCAGACACGTGGGCCGCAGTTTGGGCAGGCTATGGGCTGCGCATGAAAGCGCCGATCTGAGGGGTCAGTATATTCACTGTTGCATTCAGCGCACATCTCAAAGGGTGCCATGGTCGTCTTGGCGCGATCATAGGGCAGCGATTTCAAGATGGTGAAACGCGGCCCGCAATTGGTACAATTGGTAAATGCATAGCCCGATCGGCGCGCTGCCGGATTGCTAATTTCCGCATAGCAATCTGGACAGGTTGCAGCGTCCGGCGTCACACGAGTTTCGGCACCTTGAACCCCTGAAGCCGCAATTTGAAAGCCATCTGGCAAATGACCGTCGAACGGCTGGCTTTCAACCCCCTCCACACGGGCAAGCGCGGGTGCTTCGACTTTAATTGCAATTTCAAAAACGTCTAGCTGATTGCCCCGCGCATGGATCAACACACCCTCCGCGTCATTCAGCACGTTGCCTGAGATCCCCAAACGTTTTGCCAGTTGCCAGATGAACGGGCGAAAGCCGACACCTTGCACCTGCCCGTGTACGCGGATGCGCCGACAATCTTCACCGCCCGTTTTTTTATCCTGCTTCACGGTTTTCCAAACACTCTTGCAATTGCCTATCATTGTCATAGCGATTGGTACTTTTCCAGAAATTGCTATATGTCAAAGACAAAGCGAATGTGCCGTTCGATCATCACACCCTGTAAACATTACGCGGTTTGTCTGACGAATATATCGGCAACGCCAGGAGCAATATTATGTGTGGAACATGCGGCTGCTCGGACCCTACCAACACGGTGACGCTCAGCGATCCTCAGGCAGGAACGCAAACGGTTTTGCGCGCGGCACCCGGCCATCTGCACGACCATGGTGATCACGATCATCACCACGGGCACCACCAAGGGCACGGGCATGATCACCCCCACGACCATGCGCATGATTCAGCAGGCCGTGTGATCCCTCTGGAGCAGGCAATACTGGCCGAGAATGATCGCAATGCTATGCGCAACCGCGGCTGGTTTGAAGGACGCAACGTGCTGGCGCTCAACCTTGTCAGCTCGCCGGGCGCAGGGAAAACAACGCTATTGGAGCGTACAATCGAAAGCCTGTCCGGCGACACACAAATTGCGGTTATTGAAGGCGATCAGATGACCTCCAACGATGCTGAGCGCATCATCAAGGCGGGTGCCAAAGCGCTGCAGATCAATACCGGTGCCGGTTGTCATTTGGAGGCGGATATGGTGGGCACAGCCGCGCGGCAGCTTGATCCAGCGCCCGGCTCCATATTGATGATCGAAAATGTCGGCAATCTGGTCTGCCCAGCTCTCTTTGATCTCGGTGAACGGATGAAGATCGCGATTGTCTCAACCACGGAAGGTGACGACAAACCGCTCAAATATCCACATATGTTTGCCGCGTCTGATGTCGTGATTATCAACAAGATTGACCTTGCACCTTATGTCGATTTTGACGCAGAGCGCATGTCGACGAACATAAGATCGGTCAATCCAAAAGCACAGATTTTCACGCTGTCTGCACGGACCGGGGACGGCATGGACGCCTGGCTTGAATTCCTGAAAGGTCTGCAATAGCAGCCAAATCTGTCACGGCACAGGATTGACTCGGCGCAGCGTGAGATTGATCCGCCCGCCGTTCTTCAGCAAATCCGACGTATGGGGATAGATGCGATCAACACCATGATATGCAAGCCGGTTCTCGCCGCCAATGACAACAATATCTCCGCTTGAAAGCCGGAACGACTGCGTCTTGTCGCCCCGCTGCAGTCCGCCAACGCGAAACAGACAATCAGCACCGAGCGAAATTGAAAGCACGGGGCAATCAAGCGCTTTTTCGTCACGATCCTGATGCAGGCCCATCTTCGCATCATTTGCGTAGAAATTGATGAGGCAGGCTTCAGGCATCACAGTTTGACTGGCAAATTCCCGCCAAATGGAAAGAAGACTTTCAGGAATCGGCGGCCAGTTTTGGGCCGTGAAAGGATGGTGATCGATGTAGCGGTAGCCGCCCTGTTTGTCTGTGAACCAGCCTAGCGCACCGCAATTGGTCATCTGCACGGACATTGGCTTGCCGGTTCCCAGCATCACCGGTTGATAAAGCGGAGCTTCGCGCACAATAGCGCGCACCTCTTCCAGCAAACTCATTTGCCGGGGCAAATCCAGATATTGAGGAATATGTTTTATGCCATCCGGCAATGTGAACAGGCGTGCCATATCGGCTTCCGCTTGGTTTATGCGATGGACGCCGCTTTTGCGGCGCCCAAATTTCGAGATCAATCCAGCGGTGGGATACGCAGAACCTGGCCGGGGTAGATTTTGTCAGGATGCGAGAGCATCGGCTTGTTGGCCTCGAAGATCTGTTGATATTTCGCACCATTGCCTTTGCCGTAGGCGTCTTCTGCAACCTTCCAGAGCGTATCGCCCTTTTCAACCGTGTGGAAGACAGGCTCGGCTGCAGGTGCAGCTTCAACCTTGAGATCATCAGCCTGAACTGCAGAAATGCCCAGCGTGTTGCCCACGGCCACCACAGCTTTTTCAAAGATCGACTGATCCTTGACTTCACCCTTCAGCACGATCTTGTCGCCAACTACTTCAACCTGCACCTTGTCAGTACCAAGGCTGTGCGATTCAAGTTCCTTTTTTACAGCTTCCGCATCAGGTGCTTCATCGTCGCCACCGATACCAAGCTTCTTACCCGCTGACTTAATAAAACTGAAAAGACCCATTTTTGATACTCCCGTTATTTTCAAAGCTAATTGACTTGAGGCGATGCTGAAACGCAACCCGAAATATCAATTTCGCTATTCATCTTTTGGTCTGCCGCGCAGTTTTTTGATTTCTCCACGCCCACTTTTGGTCTGCAGTCGGCGTTCCACAGAAGCGCGCGTAGGTCTTGTTTTGCGGCGCGGCGGAGGCGGCGGCTCGAGCGCCTCCAGGATTAGCTCTTTCAACCGTTCTCGCGCATCTTCACGATTTCGCTCCTGAGAACGAAATCGGCTGGCGTCAATCACCAGAACGCCGTCCTTGGAAAGCCGACGTCCGGCAAGCCTTGCCGCACGTTGCTTAATACGCTCGGGCAATGATGGAGACGCCATTAGCGGGAAGAAAAGCTGGACTGCACTGGAAACCTTGTTGACGTTCTGACCACCTGGACCACCGGCCAGTATGAATTGCTCCGTCAGTTCCCACCCGGCAATCGTCACACGATCATTGATGTAGAGATCGGCACTTGCCACGTCCTGCTCCCGTTTCTATTGGCGGCCTACAAGCTGTAGCGACATTTAGAGCAAAACTGAGCAAGCCACAAACATAAGAAAACCCGGCGCGCTGGCACCGGGTTTCACGTGAATCCTTACGGAATGAAGGCAGATTATTCTGCTGCAATCATCTGACGCGGAGCCGCATCCAGAACGCCACCATCAACGTGACTTTCAAAGATCGCAAAATTGGAGATAAACATATCCACCAGTTTGCGGGCCTGTTCGTCATAGGCTGCCGGATCTGTCCAGGTTGAGCGCGGATCGAGGATCTCCGAATCAACCCCCTCGACAGCCACAGGAACCTGGAAGCCAAAGTTTGGATCCGTGCGGAATTCCACCTCGTTCAACGTACCGTCAAGAGCTGCGGTCAGCAGAGCGCGTGTTGCCTTGATCGGCATGCGCTTGCCAGTGCCGTATGCGCCGCCGGTCCAGCCGGTGGAAACCAACCAGCAGTTAACACCGTGCTTGGCGATCTTCTCACGCAGCAGATTGCCGTAAACTGATGGATGACGCGGCATAAAGGGAGCGCCAAAGCAGGTCGAGAATGTTGCTTCCGGCTCCGTTACTCCACGCTCCGTGCCAGCGACCTTGGCCGTGTAGCCGGAAAGGAAGTGGTACATTGCCTGTTCGGGCGTCAGCTTGGCAATCGGCGGCAAAACGCCAAAAGCATCGGCGGTCAGCATAACAATTGTTTTCGGGTGACCGGATGTGCCGGTTTCCGATGCATTCGGGATGAAGTGCAGCGGATAGGCGCAACGCGTATTTTCCGTCAGCGAGCTATCGTCAAAATCGGGAACGCGGTTCTCATCGAGAACAACGTTTTCAAGAACGGTGCCGAAACGCTTGGTTGTGGCATAGATCTCCGGTTCAGCTTCCGCAGAAAGACGAATCGTCTTTGCGTAGCAACCGCCCTCAAAGTTGAAGATGCCGTTTTCGCCCCAGCCATGCTCATCATCACCGATCAGCGTGCGGGAAGGATCAGCGGAAAGCGTGGTCTTGCCCGTACCCGACAGGCCGAAGAAGACAGCGGTGTCGCCTTCCGGACCAACATTGGCCGAGCAGTGCATCGGCATTACGCCCTTGGCTGGAAGCAGATAATTCAACGCCGTGAACACAGACTTCTTGATCTCGCCTGCATAGTAGGTGCCGCCAATAAGAACGACGCCGTTTGTCAGGTCACAGGCAATCACTGTTTCCGTGCGCGTGCCGTGACGCTCCGGGTTTGCCTTGAAGCCGGGCAGGTCGATAATGGTCAGCTTGGACTGAAAGCCCTCAAGCGTATCGCGCTCTGGACGAATCAGCAGGTTGCGAATGAACATGGAGTGCCATGCAAATTCGGTAACAACGCGCGTTGGCAGAGCGTTCTCTGCATCAGCACCGCCAACCAGATCCTGCACATAGAGCGACTTGCCTTCTGCATAGGCCAGCATGTCGTCAAAAAGCTGATCGAAGTGACGTGGTGACATGGCCTTGTTGGAATCCCACCAGATCGCACCTTCAGTGCTGGCGTCCTTGACCACGAACTTGTCCTGTGGAGAACGACCGGTATGGTGACCGGTTAAAGCGCGCAGCGCGCCGTCTGCCGTCAACACTGCTTCACCATCACGGATAGCAGCCTCGCACAGAGCCGGTTCCAGATAATTATAGAAGACTGACTTCAATTTCCTGAAACCAATAGTTCCGAGACCCAGGTTTGGGTTGCGAACGCCGAGCTCCTCCATAGCCATTTCCTTTTCTGAAGGTTGCGCATTGAATTTGAGCGGACCCTAAACATGCATTTTTAAAATTGGCAATACGACAAAATGACAATTATCCAATTATTTCAGTAATTTAATCGATTTAATTTTCTTTCGCCAAATTTAAATCGTTTGAATTGTGAATCTTTAATGACAGCAGAAGACCGTGATCGGCGGTGAAATGAAAAATCTGCCCACCAATTAAATTTTCCCTTTGCCACAATTTGTTCCACCTTTATCCTCATTGAGCAAAATTGAACCCGCGGGGCATTCGAAAATGGGGCTGACATTTTCCACCGCAGGGGAGATACGCTGATGTTAGTGGAGGCATTTGAGATGCAGACAATCGCGCTGGTGGATGACGACCGGAATATTCTGACTTCGGTGTCAATAGCGCTCGAGGCGGAGGGTTATAAGGTGGAGACCTATACAGACGGCGCTTCTGCGCTTGATGGTCTTTTGGCCCGCCCACCGCAACTGGCCATTTTCGATATAAAAATGCCACGCATGGATGGAATGGAACTTCTGCGCCGTCTGCGTCAGAAATCTGACCTCCCGGTCATTTTCCTCACCTCCAAGGACGAGGAAATTGACGAGTTGTTTGGCCTGAAAATGGGCGCTGACGACTTCATCACGAAGCCGTTTTCCCAAAGGCTCCTTGTAGAGCGCGTTAAGGCTGTTTTGCGCCGTATTGCAAATCGTGAGGCCGCTGCCGCTGCAAAACCCGGCCAACAGCAGGAGACCCGCACCTTGGAACGTGGCCAGTTGGCCATGGATCAAGAGCGTCACATCTGCACCTGGAAGGGTGAGCCTGTCACGCTAACCGTTACGGAATTTCTGATTCTGCATTCGCTGGCACAGCGCCCCGGTGTCGTTAAAAGCCGCGATTCGCTGATGGATGCGGCCTATGACGAGCAGGTCTATGTCGATGACAGAACCATTGACAGCCACATCAAGCGACTGCGCAAGAAGTTCAAGATGGTTGACGGCGAATTCGACATGATAGAAACCCTGTATGGCGTAGGGTATCGCTTCCGCGAAGCAGCATGACAAGGGTTTCGGTCTGATTGACCGGGACACTTGCTCCGGTCTGAGGCCGAGGCGTTTGGAAATTTGAGACTTGGCAGAGAATCAAAGCGAAGATCAGGCACTGGATATTGAATCTGGCGACACGACCGCAAGGTCGGGCGGGAGCCTGCTTTCACGTCCATTTCTTCTGCTGCGCCGCATCTTCGGCCATGTGCTTTTTTCCAGCCTGACGCGCCAGATCGTCTTCCTCAATCTCGCCGCGCTTCTCATCCTGGTATTCGGCATTCTTTATCTCAATCAGTTTCGTGAGGGCCTGATTGACGCGCGCGTTGAGAGCCTTCTGACCCAGGGCGAGATTATTTCAGGTGCGATTTCGGCATCGGCGTCCGTTGACACCAATTCCATCACCATCGACCCGCAAAAGCTGATTGAGCTGCAAGCCGGGCAGAGCATCACGCCCATACCCAATGATGAGGACCTGGAATTCCCGATTGTGCCGCAACGCGTTGCGCCGATTTTGCGGCGCTTGATCTCCCCCACGCGCACGCGGGCACGTATCTATGATGCCGATGCAAGCCTCATTCTGGATTCGCGCCATCTCTATACTGGTGCCCAGGTGCTGCGCTACGATCTGCCGCCACTTGATGACGCTCCGGTGAGCTGGAGCGAGCGGATGAGCACCTGGTTCAACCGCCTTCTGCAACAAAGCGACCTGCCTCTTTACAAAGAGGCGCCCGGCGGCGACGGCTCCATCTATCCGGAGGTCATGAATGCTTTGACGGGTGTTCGCGGTGCAGTCGTGCGAATCACCGATCAGGGAGAATTGATCGTCTCCGTGGCAGTTCCCGTGCAGCGATTTCGCGCCGTTCTGGGCGTTTTGCTGCTTTCAACACAGGCTGGCGATATCGACAAGATTGTTCATGCCGAACGGCTCGGCATTATGCGGGTGTTCGGCGTCGCGACACTGGTCAATATTGTGCTGTCACTGCTCTTATCGTCCACGATCGCTAATCCTTTGCGGCGTCTGTCGGCAGCGGCAATCCGCGTGCGTCGGGGTGCGAATGAACGAGAAGAAATCCCCGACTTCTCAGGTCGTCAGGATGAAATCGGTAATCTGTCGATCGCTCTGCGTGACATGACAACCGCACTCTATGATCGCATCGACGCCATTGAGAGCTTTGCAGCTGATGTGAGCCATGAGTTGAAAAACCCGCTCACGTCACTGCGCAGCGCGGTTGAGACACTGCCGCTTGCCAAGAATGACAATTCCCGGCAGCGCCTCATGGATGTTATTCAGCATGATGTGCGCCGCCTCGACAGGCTGATCAGTGATATTTCCGATGCATCACGGCTGGATGCGGAACTGGCGAGGGCCGATTCGCGTGAGGTGGATCTGGCAAAGCTTCTGGAAGACCTTGTCTCTATTTCACGCGACATTCACAGGTCCAAGAAACAAGTCAGCATTGAGCTGAAAATCGACCGGGGCAAGCATCCAAACACCAACTTCAAGATTATTGGGCACGACCTTCGCATCGGTCAGGTGGTAACCAATCTGATCGAGAATGCGCGCTCATTTGTGCCGGCGACCGGCGGCAAGATTACCGTGCGTCTGCTGCGGTCGCGCGATTTTTGTCATATCGCAGTTGAAGATAACGGCCCTGGCATTCAGGCTGAAGACATTAATCGCATCTTTGAGCGCTTCTACACAGACCGGCCGGAAGGCGAAGACTTTGGCCAGAACTCCGGCCTGGGACTGTCAATCAGCCGACAGATTGCCGAAGCCCACAAGGGCACTCTGCGCGCCGAGAACATTCTGCAAAACGGCGTAAAGAAGGGCGCGCGCTTCATTCTGTCCTTGCCGAAGGGCGCTGGATCGTGAGTGCTGCGGGCAATATTCACGCAACAGCTATCGTTCTCGCCAATCGCGGCTTCCTCTTCATAGGACCATCAGGCAGCGGCAAGAGTACAGCCGCACTGGCTTGCGTCTCTGGCGCATTGCAGCGGGGATATTATGCAGCCTTTGTTGCAGATGATCAGGTTTTCATTTCAGTTCGCGAAAACGATGTTATCGCCCATGCGCCGCCCGTTATTTCGGGCAAATGTGAAATCCGCGGCAGCGATATCGTGAAGGTGCCGGCGATTTCAATCTCACCGATCCATGCCGTCATCAAGTGTATCGATGTGCGAACCGAGCCACGTCTTGCCCCGGAAGGTGAGTGTTACATCTTTGAAGGCAAGATAGAGAGACCACTGATCCGCCTCTCGAACACGACACCGGACATATGGGCGACAGTAAAATACCTTGCTGAATTTCACGGTGTTCTGTCGCTTGCGTAAATGCAAAAACGAATATTGCCTCATTTTTGACTTGCACTGTAAATTTTCCTTGCCAAGATGACCAACCGTGCTTACGCCCGCAAGACGCTTGGCGCTGAGGCGCAGTAGAATATCGACTGGAGCAAGACAGTATGATCGGACTTGTGCTTGTCACTCATGGCAAGCTGGCTGAAGAATTTCGGCTCGCGCTGGAACATGTCGTTGGTCCACAGGACCAGCTTGAAACGGTCTCAATTGGCCCCGAAGATGATATGGATCAGCGGCGACAGGACATCGTCGACTGTGTTCAGCGTGCTGATAGTGGCGACGGCGTGATCATCCTGACGGACATGTTTGGCGGAACACCCTCCAACCTGGCAATCTCCGTCATGGCAGCAGGCCGTATTGAGGTCATTGCGGGCGTCAATCTCCCGATGCTCATCAAATTGGCGGGTATCCGTGGCGAGGGTGACATGATGAAGGCTCTCGAGGAATCTGCTGAGGCAGGCCGGAAATATATCAACATCGCCAGCAGCCTTCTTGCAGGGAAATAGCGTCCAGATGAGCACTGCCCGCGAACTCCTTATTTGCAACAAGCGCGGTCTGCATGCGCGCGCATCTGCAAAATTCGTTCAGACTGTCGAACTTTATGACGCCGAAATCACCGTATCAAAGGATGGCATGACCGTCGGTGGAACCTCCATCATGGGCCTGATGATGCTCTCTGCCAGTCAGGGATGTCACGTGCTTGTGGAAGCCAATGGTGCACAGGCAAGCGAAGCGTTGGACGCAATCGCCGTTCTCATCGCAGATAAATTCGGTGAGGAAGCCTGATTCTTTCAGGACATAAAGACTTCTTTATATGTTTGTTGCCAATATGCATGCAGCCTGATATGGCTTCATGACAAATAACCGCGCCGTCTAACCGGTGAACAACAGCTTATTTTGGAGAAACCGCATGAGCGCCAACGAATATATTGTCGCCGATATCGCACTGGCCGATTTTGGGCGTAAAGAACTGGATATTGCAGAAACCGAAATGCCTGGCCTTATGGCCTGCCGCGAAGAAATGGGCGCTTCCAAGCCTCTGAAGGGCGCGCGAATTTCCGGCTCTCTGCATATGACAATTCAAACTGCTGTCCTGATTAAAACGCTTGTTGCACTGGGCGCGGAAGTGCGTTGGGCATCCTGCAACATCTTTTCGACCCAGGATCACGCAGCCGCTGCAATTGCAGCCAGTGGAGTTCCCGTCTTCGCCGTCAAAGGCGAAACGCTGGCGGAATATTGGAGCTACACTGATCGTATCTTCCAATGGGCCGACGGCGGCCTGTCCAATATGATCCTCGACGATGGTGGCGATGCAACCATGTATATTCTGTTGGGCGCACGCGCGGAATCTGGTGAAGATGTACTCTCCAACCCCGGATCCGAGGAAGAAGAGGTGCTTTTTGCCCAGATCAAGAAACGCCTTGCTGCAACACCAGGCTGGTTCACCAAACAACGTGACGCGATCCAGGGTGTGACGGAAGAAACCACCACGGGCGTTCACCGGCTTTACCAGCTCGCCAAGGATGGCCTGCTTCCCTTCCCGGCGATCAATGTGAATGATTCCGTTACGAAATCGAAATTCGACAATAAGTATGGCTGCAAAGAATCGCTGGTTGACGGCATTCGTCGTGGCACCGACGTGATGATGGCCGGTAAAGTGGCTGTTGTCTGCGGATATGGCGATGTCGGAAAGGGATCTGCTGCGTCGCTTCGTGGGGCGGGTGCCCGCGTGAAGGTTACGGAAGTCGATCCAATTTGCGCGCTGCAGGCTGCGATGGACGGATTTGAGGTCGTGCAGCTAGAGGACGTAGCTTCCAGCGCCGATATTTTCATCACAACAACCGGCAATAAAGACATTATCCGCATCGAACATATGCGCGAGATGAAGGATATGGCGATTGTTGGCAATATTGGCCATTTCGACAACGAAATTCAGGTTGCCGCGCTGCGTAATCTGAAATGGACCAACATCAAGCCGCAGGTTGATATGATCGAGTTCCCGAACGGGCACCGCATGATCCTTCTATCCGAAGGCCGCCTGCTGAACCTGGGCAATGCGACGGGTCATCCGTCCTTCGTCATGTCAGCTTCCTTCACAAACCAGGTGCTTGCTCAGATCGAGCTGTTTACACGTGGTGAGAACTACAAGAACGACGTTTACGTCCTGCCCAAGCACCTCGATGAGAAGGTCGCAAGGCTTCATCTTGCCAAGCTTGGTGCGAAGTTGACCACGCTTTCTGAGGAGCAAGCCAAGTATATTGGCGTTGAAACGCAAGGTCCATTCAAGCCGGAACACTATCGCTACTGATATTTTCCTGGATCAATACCAAATCTAGTGGCTGCCGCTCCGAAAAGAGCGGCAGTTTTCTTTTTTGGACAAATCTCTTTCCGCCGAATCGTGAAGCAAGTATTGTCATGGGAGTATGATTCGTCAGTCGGGGACAGCAACTGGCGAAGGGTATGTCTTGTCGACAAGCGGCATGAGTGACGGAGACAGACCAGACATGGTTTCTAGGCAGAGGCACGGTTCGCAAAGGCCGGCACATGGTGCTTTGGCGAGCTCAAAACAAACATTAAACAGCGGTCGAGTAAGACTGTTTGCAAGCGTACTGGCAGGTGGAACTCTCCTGCAATCAGGCACGCTTTTTGCGGCTGATTCCGGCAGCGCGATTGGCGGTTTCCTAACCTCAACCGGCGTTGTGAGTATCGCGCTATTTGCTGGAACGCTTTCCGCAGCGCTAATCTCCGCTGTATGGCAAAAGAAGCGCCGCAAAGCCGCAGAGGCTGCCGACCGTCAGGCACGAAGTGCACTGTCTGAGGCCAAGCAGACCATCTCGCGTTACGAAGCACTGATTGCTGACAAGAACCGGCGTATCGTCATTTGGGAAAGCGGCGGCACACGCCCGCAGATGCTGGGACATCTGCCTGTAGAAACCGGTGCGCCGCGTGATGACCGGGACTTTTTGGCTTTTGGGCGATGGCTGAAACCACACTCGGCTAGTGAGCTTGATCGCGCGATCGATTCGCTGCGCAGCCGCGGAGAACGCTTCGATCTGGTGATTGAAAGCCAACGCAGTGAAGTCATTGAAGCGCAGGGGCGTGTTTCCGGCGGGCGGGCGTTCATACGCTTTGTTGCGCTGAACAACCTGCGCGCCGAATTGGCTGAGTTGCAGATTGAGCGCGACCGGTTGCAGGCAACCATATCCAACTTCCAGACGCTTCTCGATGCAATTGATGTACCAGTATGGCAACGCTCCAGCCTTGGCGAGCTGACCTGGGTGAATGAAGCCTATAGCGAGGCCGTTGATTCACGCAGCCCCGCCCAGGCGGTTGAAGAAAAGCGCGAGCTTCTTGCGACCGCAACGCTTGAGAAAATCCGCGCGAGCGTGTTGCCGGAAAGCCCATTTCGCGACCGCATATCAACCGTCGTTAAAGGTGGACGGAACTTCTTCGATGTCGTGGATGTGAGAACCGCTCAGGGTTCGGCAGGCATGGCAATCGACGTGTCCGATGTCGAGGCTATCCGCGAAGAACTGAACCGGACGCTCAAGAGCCACGCCGAAACACTGGACCAGCTGGGAACTCCCGTTGTCATTTTTGACCGTGAGCAACGACTGCAATTCTACAATCAGGCTTTCCAGCAATTGTGGAACCTCGATCTGACTTTCCTTGAATCGCATCCCGACAATGGTGCCCTACTGGATCGCCTGCGCGCAGATGGCAAATTGCCAGAGCAGCTGAATTGGAAGAATTGGCGTGAGAACGCACTATCGGTCTATCAGGCGATCGAGACCAAGACCGACAACTGGTATCTTCCAAACGGCCAGACACTACGGGTGTTTGCCAATGCCCATCCGCAGGGCGGAGCGACTTGGGTCTTCGAGAACATGACCGAACAGGTCAATCTGGAAACCCGCTATAATTCGCTCGTCAAGGTTCAGGAAGAGACAATCGACCACCTTGCCGAAGGCGTTGCAGTGTTTGGACCTGACGGCAAGTTGAAGCTATCCAATCCCGCTTTCCGGGCCATCTGGGGTCTGAATGGTAGTGAATCGGAACAGGGGACGCATATTCGCGCAATCGAACAGTCCTGCGCGCCGTCTTACGATGCGCCAGATGGCTGGCGCCAGTTCGGTCAGATTATCACCAGTTTTGAAGATCAGCGCGCCAGCTCTGACGGCAAGCTGGAGCTGAAGACCGGTCTTGTGATCGACTACGCTGTCACCCCACTGCCAAACGCGCAAACAATGTTGACCTTTGTTGACATTACCGACACCGTTCGCGCAGAACGCGCACTGACGGAAAAGAATGCGGCGCTGACCCGAGCTGACGAAATCAAAAACGATTTTGTTCAGCACATTTCCTACGAGCTGCGTTCACCGCTGACCAATATTATCGGCTTCACTGACCTGTTGAAAACGCCGGAAATTGGACCGCTCAATGAGCGTCAGGCAGATTACATCGAGCACATCTCGGCTTCGTCTTCGATACTTCTGACCATTGTGAATGATATTCTCGACCTGGCTACCGTTGATGCCGGCATCATGGAGCTCAACTATACCGAGATTGCGGTCGACGATTTCCTGGATGAAATTTCAGCGCAGATCGCCAGCCGACTTCAAGAAAGCGGTTCAAACCTTGTGATAGATGCGTCCGCCGATCTCGGCACCATCGTCGCGGACCGTCAGCGCCTGACGCAGATATTCATCAAATTGCTGAACAATGCTGCAAGCTTCGCACCTGAAGGCAGCGCAATCGGGTTGAAATGCTGGCGTCAGGATGACGACTTCATCTTCCGCGTCACAGACGAAGGCCCAGGTATTCCCAAGGAAATCATCGATTCGGTGTTCAACCGCTTTGAAGCGCATGGCCAAAAGAGCGGGGCGGGACTGGGTCTATCCATCGTGGAAAGCTTCGTATCACTGCATGGCGGTGAAGTCCTGATCGATACGGTTGAAAACAAGGGCACACAAATCACCTGTCGCATTCCGGCAAGCCATCAGGAATCAAGTGGCGACACTGTTGTGGCCGCCGGATAGGCTCGAATGGACCAGATATCCGTTTTCCTTCCTGACGAGGCAGCCACAATCCGTTTCGGTGAAGACTTGGCATTGTGTCTGGGAAAGGGAATGTGCGTAGCGCTCCATGGGGGCTTAGGCGCTGGCAAGTCAACGTTGGCGAGGGCGCTATTGCGTGCACTTGCAAATGACGATGACCTTGAGGTTCCAAGCCCCACTTTTACTCTGGTTCAAACCTATGAAACCCGAATACCTGTCGCGCATTTCGACTTGTATCGGTTGGGCGACGAAAGCGAACTCGATGAACTTGGCCTTGATGAGGCGCTTGATGATGGCGTGGCTTTGATCGAATGGCCGGAAAATGCCGGTGATCGGCTGCCGTCATCAGTCATCCGATTTCACTTCTCAGAGGAAGGCGCCGGTCGGCGTGTGAATATCGAAGGCGAAAAAGGCAAGCTTGAGCGGCTTTCCCGCGTGATGCGCATTCGTCGCTTTCTGGACGAGAATGGCTATCTGGAAGCGCGCCGCCGCTTTTTGACGGGCGATACGTCATTTCGTGCTTACGAACGTATCACGACGCCCGAGGGCGCGAATTATGTGCTGATGGATTCGCCCGCCCGCTCCAACGGCCCCCCCATCCGAGACGGCAAACCCTATTCCCAGCTCGTGCATTTGGCCGAAGACGTGCGCCCTTTCATCGCGGTTGGCAAGTATTTGAAGGCGCAAGACCTCTCGGCACCTGAAATTTATGTTGCAGACCAGCAAGACGGAATATTGCTGATCGAAGACCTCGGCAGCGAAGGCGTTATTGACGAGGCGCGTCACCCAATTCCTGAACGATATCGTCAGTCGGTTTTGTGTCTTGCAGCGTTTCATCAGACCGCGCTGCCGACAAAATTGCCTATTGATGACAAGGCCGAACACGTTGTGCCGAAATTCGACCGCGCAGCGCTTAGCTACGAGGTGGAACTGCTGCTGGACTGGTACCTGCCGTGGAAACGCGGCCTCGGTGCCAGCGAACAGGAGCGTGACGACTATCTTGCCATCTGGAACGATCTGATTGATCAACTGGATCAGGTGGAGAAACACCTCGTCTTGCGTGACTATCATTCGCCAAACCTGTTATGGCTTCCCAACCGTGAAGGTCATCGCAAAGTCGGCATCATAGATTTTCAGGACGCGATTATCGGACCCTCATCCTATGATGTTGTTTCGCTCGTGCAAGATGCGCGCGTCACAGTGGAACGACCCCTGATGGATGCGCTCCTGGAAGACTACATCGCTGCCCGTCAGGCAGGTGGCGAATTTGACCGCAACGCGTTCATGAAGAATTGGTCGATCATGTCGGCTCAGCGTGCCTGCCGCCTGAACGGGCTATGGGTTCGCCTGGCGCAACGCGATAATTTGCCGGCCTACATGGCGCACATGCCCCGGACATTGTGGCACTTGAGCGTTGCCTGTGAACATGAAGCACTATTCCCCTTGCATGAATGGCTCTTAAAGGCTGGAATCCTGCCGGTCGAATCATAGTTTGAAGCGGGAAGCATGAAGATCAAAAACGCAATGGTGCTGGCAGCTGGACTTGGTACCCGCATGCGCCCCATTACCGACAAAACCCCCAAGCCACTGGTCAAAATTGGCGGCAAGGCGATGATCGACTACGCGCTTGATGCGCTGGCGGCGGCGGGCGTCACAAAAGCTGTTGTCAACATTCATCATCATCCAGACCAGATGTTGAAACACCTGGCACTTCGCGACCAGCCGCAAATTCTGATTTCCGATGAGCGGGATCGCCTGATGAATTCTGGCGGCGGCCTCGCTAAAGGCCTCAAGCTGCTTTCGCAAGACGCTGTTATCGTTATGAACGCCGATCTCTTCTGGATTGCTGAGCCAGCTGATCAACCATCCAATCTAACACGCCTTGCGTCCTTTTTTGACCCCGCGCGTATGGACATGGCGCTACTGTGCGTCCGCAATGAAAAGACAACCGGACACAACGGAACGCTGGACTTCAGCCTGGATGATGAAGGTCGTTTGACACGGTACCGAGATGACCAAAGCAATCCGGTTGTCTATGCCGGTGCTATCGCTTTCCTGCCATCTTTTCTTGCCGATGCGCCTGACGATGCATTCAACCTAAACATCTATTTCGACAAGGCCATCAAGGCGGGTAGGCTTTATGGCCTTGAATTACAGGGTCACTGGATTACGGTTGGAACCCCGCAGGCCATTGCGCCGGCTGAAGAGGTGATAAGACACTACAACGAAAGCGCAGGCTGATGGCCAATCCAGAAAAAAGGGTGCTGACGATTCCTCCAGGCCTGCCCTTTTTGACGACGCTCGCTCAAAGCCTGGCATCAGGTGAGTTGATACCCGGATTCATCTACCAAAACGACGAACCGGAGAAGCTGGCAAACGTAACCATCTACGTACCAACAAGACGTGCGGCCCGTGTTCTGCGTTCAGAGTTTACCCTGGCCGCGGGCATGCAATCGGCCATTCTGCCCGTCATTCGTCCACTGGGCGAAACCGACGGTGATGAAGCATTTTTCGATGCAGATATGAGTGCGGATCTGGATGCATTGGAACCCATCGAGGCTATTCCAGCGACCCTTGAACTTGCACGATTGATACTTGCCTGGCGAAACAAGCTTCCTGCTGCAATTCGTGCGGTACATGATGATCAACCCCTGATCGCTCCGGCAAGTGCAGCCGACGCGGTCTGGCTCGCCAAATCTCTGCAGAGCCTGATTATGGAGGTTGAGAGCGCTGGCCTTGATTGGTCGGACCTCAACAAGATCGACGCCCAGGATCATGCCGACTGGTGGCAGCTTACGCTGGAATTCCTCAAAATCGCCAGTATCTTCTGGCCGGCAAGGTTGGGCGAAATCAACAAGTCGTCGCCCACTCGGCATCGCGATGCCTTGTTGATGAGAGAGGCAGAGCGTATTGCCACACGCAAACATCGTGGTCCGGTCATCGTTGCCGGTTCCACTGGCTCGCTACCAGCGACGGCAATGCTGATTGATGCAGTCGCGTCCATGGAAAATGGTGCAGTTGTGCTTCCCGGACTCGACAAATCCATGCCTGAGCACGAGTGGAACATGTTGGCGAGCGCGGGAGAGGGAAAACCTCTCGATCCGGCAATATTTGGCCATCCGCAATTCGGTCTTGCTACCCTCCTGAACCGGCTCAATATTGGTCGAGATGATGTCATGTCGCTTGGCAAACTGCCCACGGATTTGGAAAACCGTGCGTCGCTTGTGTCCGTGGCGCTCTCACCTTCGGCGGCAACGGACAGTTGGATTGACTGGCGACAGGAACAAGATCCAGACGCAATGGCCAAAGCACTTGAAGGTGCGGCATTGATTGAGGCCGCCAATGAACGCGAAGAGGCTATTGCGATTGCGATTGCGCTCAGATTGGCCCTTGAGGAACCAGGGAACAAATCCGAAAGCCAGGCGGCGCTCATTACGCCGGATCGTAAGCTTGCCCGCCGGGTGGTCAATGAATTAGCACGCTTCGGCATCGAGGCGGACGATTCCGCTGGACTGCCATTCCATGCCACGCCGCAGGGCAGTTTACTTCGTCTCACTCTGGAGGCGGCGCTTTTTCCTGGCGATCCCGTGGTTATTGCTTCCGTTCTCAAGCATCCCTTGGCTTCGTTTGGCCTTTCCCAAGAGTCTCTGCAACCTGCTGCCGCCATTATTGAAGCGTTTGCATTGCGGGGCGGCACCGGTGGCCTGGACATTTCTTCGCTGGCGTCTGTGCTCGACGAAAGACTTCAACAGGCGAAGAACGATAAGCATCGCGCCAATTGGAAGCCAATGCCAGATGAAGCTGCATTGATGCAGGCTTTTGATCTAACTCACCGGATTCAACAAGCATTGGAACCATTGGCGGGCGCATTTATTTCGCAGGATTCAACTGACCGCAGCAGGACAGATCGTCACTTGTCTGATTGGGCAGAGCGGACTGGTAAGGTACTTGAAGCTGTTGCGACAAGCGAAAGTGACGACGCTCGTTTGCTATGGGAAGGCGAAGCCGGCGAAAAACTTTACAAGCTTCTGCGCGGCGTTGCCGACACGGAAGCCGACTTTCGTGTCCCCGGCCACGAATGGGCCAACATAGCCAATGCACTCATGGCAGGCGAGGCAGTAAAGCCGCGCTCGATGCGCCATCCGCGTGTCTTCATTTTTGGTACGCTTGAAGCCCGTTTGCAGCAGGTAGACACAGTTGTTCTGGGCGGATTGAACGAAGGCGTGTGGCCAGGCAAAACAACCAACAGCCCCTTCTTGTCCAGATCCATGAAGATGACATTCGGGCTGGAACCACCGGAAAGACGGACGGGTCAGATTGCCCATGATTTTCAGATGGCAAACGGCACCAGGAAAGTCATCTATAGCCGCTCGCTGCGCCAGGACGGAGCACCCGCTGTTGCCTCACGCTTTCTACAGCGATTGCTGGCAATCTGCGGCGATGAAGTTTCCGGCGAAATGCGCCGGCGCGGCAAGGTCTTTTTGCGATACTGCGAACTTGTCGATCATGCAGCACGGCGACCACCCGCCACCCGGCCAGAACCCTTTCCCCCGCTTGACCTTGTGCCCAGCCGGTACTCGTTTTCCGATGTTGGTCGACTTCGTCGCGATCCCTACGCCATCTATGCCCGCAAGGTGCTGCGATTGGATCCCGTAGACGCGTTCAACGCCGATCCCGGGTTTGCTGAACGCGGCACAATCTATCACGCGATTGTCGACGTGTTCGTCAAAGCTGGCCATGACGCAGCTGCGCCAGATGCGTGGCTCAAGATGAAGAGTATCGCCGACGAACAATTTTCGGCAGCGGGTTTGCCGCCTCATATTGAAGCGGTTTGGCGGATACGTTTCGATGATGTCGCCCGTTCCTTTCTGAAATGGCAATCTAAACGGCAGGAGGAAGTGGCGAAAACCTTCACTGAGCTACGCGGTGAAATGGCGCTTGCGGATGGTCTGGTGCTTTCGGGCGTTGCAGACCGTATTGATCTAATCGAGAATCGCGCGGACATCATCGACTACAAGACGGGCTCCTCCCCATCTTTGAAGGTTGCCCGGAGTCTTCTCGACCCGCAATTGTCACTTGAGGCGGCCGCACTTGAGGCTGGAGCTTTTGCGGACCTCGGCGCGCATCAGGTCCGCGACCTCCTCTATGTGCGCCTGAAACCTGGAGAACGCTTCAGCGCAAATGAGATAGTGAACACCGAAAATCAGAAGCTGTCCAAGGATGTGCTGCCCAAAACAAGCTCTGAACTGGCGGGCGAAGCCCTCACCAATTTCATTATGCTTACGCAAACGCTGCGCAGCGGCAAGCGCGGCTTTATTTCCCGACTTGTTCCCGAAAGCGTGAGCTATCAGGGGGAATATGACCACTTGGCACGCGTTGCAGAATGGTCTGTCGCGGACGAAGGTGGCGATGATGAGTGATGAACGCGTTACATTGCTTCCCGAAGACCCTATCGCACGCCAGAGCTGGACGCGGGAGCAACAGTCGCTGGCCTCTGACCCCGCACGCTTTGCATGGGTTTCGGCCAATGCCGGGTCGGGAAAGACCCACGTACTGACGCAACGCGTTATCCGGCTGTTGCTGTCGGGCGCGCGGCCATCTTCCATTCTCTGCCTGACCTATACCAAGGCAGCGGCATCGGAAATGTCGAACCGCATATTCAAGCAACTATCCAATTGGGCAACGCTTGATGACGCAAAACTAGCGGCTGATATCGAACGCATGGAGGGCATGCCGCCCAGCCCCATCATGCTGAAAGCCGCGCGACGCCTATTCGCCCGCGCACTGGAGACACCGGGCGGACTCAAAATCCAAACAATACACGCCTTCTGCGAAGCCCTGCTGCATCAATTTCCGCTGGAGGCCAATGTTGCCGGTCATTTCTCGGTGTTGGATGACCGCGCCGCGAGCGCATTGCTCTCTGAAGCCCGCCGCATTCTGCTCACCGCTGCAACATCGGAGGAGGATGAGAGGCTCACCGCAGCATTTGAAACCGTAATGGCGCTGGGAGATGAGTTCGGTCTGGAAAAGCTCCTGAACGACATTATTTCCAACCACGCCTCTCTTGTTCGCTATTTCGCGGCGGCAGAAAAAAGCGGTGGTGTGGAAACAGTCTTGAGGCAATCACTCGGCTTGGCTCCCGAAGACACGACAAGCGCCGTGCTCGGCGCATTCTGGCCGCTGAAAAACTTCGGTGAAGCCGCCATCGGAGCCTATATAGAACTTGCCGAGCGCACGGGCGGCAGCAATCCGAAAAAAGTTGCAGAGACACTGCGCAATGCACTCGCCGCCGTCGATGATATCGAACGACTGGAACATTTGGAGCGAGCTTTATTCACACAGAAAATGCAGCCAAAAGCCATGAGCGGCATCGCATCTAAACAGATGCTCGCCGAAACACCCGCCCTGGAAACCGATATTGAAGCAGCGCAGACCGAGTTGGCGGGTATACGCCAGCGTCTCAAAACTATTGCATTGTTCGACGCGTCTCACGCGGCCCTCACACTCGCCAATCGCCTGAATGGTGAATATGAGGATCTCAAGAAGCGACAGGGCCATCTCGACTTCGAAGACTTGATCGTCAAAACGGCCGAATTGCTCAACAAGAACCAGTCCGGACCCTGGATCCATTACAAGCTTGATCAAGGGATTGAGCATATCCTCGTAGACGAGGCGCAGGACACCAGTCCCATGCAATGGGATGTGGTGAAATCGCTCGCAGAGGACTTCTTCTCCGGCGAATCTGCCAAAGGACGCAACCGCACGCTATTCGCCGTCGGTGACGAAAAGCAATCAATCTATTCGTTTCAGGGTGCCAGACCTGAACGTTTCGCCGACGAAGGAAACAAGACCGCAAAATCAGTGCAGGATGCGCAACTGGCCTTTTCCCGGATTCGTCTCCCCTTGTCGTTTCGCTCGACCCAGGATGTCCTGGCGGCAGTTGACGAAGTTTTCGCCCGTGCAGAAAATGCAAGCGGGCTGAGCGCATTGAACGAACCGGTCGAGCACCAGTCGAACCGAATCGGCCATCCCGGCCGTGTTGATATCTGGTCCGTGGTGGCACCTGAGGAGACCGAACAGGATGAGGACTGGACGGCCCCCTTCGATGCGACGCCTGAAAGCGCTCCGCCTGCGATTGTCGCACGCCGAATAGCGACAGCCATCTCCCATTGGATCGGGCGGGAAAAGATTATCGATGATGGTAAGTGGCGCACAATCAAGCCCGGGGACATCCTCGTTCTGGTGCGCAAGCGATCTGGACTGACTGCGGCTCTCACAAGAGCACTCAGGGCCGCAGGCAATATCCCTGTCGCTGGCGCGGACCGATTGCTTTTGACCGACCATATTGCCGTTCAGGACCTACTTGCGCTTGGCCGATTTGTGCTTTTCCCGAACGACGACCTATCATTGGCAGCCTTGATGAAGAGCCCACTTCTGGGCTTGTCTGAAGAGCAGCTCATGTTGTCTGCGGCTTATAGAAAGAAGAACGAAAGCCTCTGGTTGCGCCTCAGCGCGCTTGCATCCGACAAGCCGGATTTTGCCTCTGCC
The DNA here is from genome assembly GCA_050301895.1 of Ensifer sp. GTDB lineage: Bacteria > Pseudomonadota > Alphaproteobacteria > Rhizobiales > Rhizobiaceae > Ensifer_A. The sequence goes on from JBNKZZ010000001.1 coordinate 45,843, forward strand.
ATGCGACGACTGGGCGCATGGATCGACCTGGGCCGCAATGCAAACCCTTTCGAATTTTACAGTCGGATACTTGGAAAAGACGGAGCACGCCGGGACTTTCTGGCGCAACTCGGCAGCGAAGCCAGCGACATTTTGGATGAGTTTCTCAATCTTACACTCGCTCACGAAGAAGCAGGATTGCCTGGGCTACAGTCATTCATTTCGCTCCTGGAGCTGGAGCCACCCAGCATCAAACGCGAGCAGGACAAAGACAAAGACGAAGTTCGTATCATGACCGTGCATGCCTCCAAGGGCCTGGAAGCACCAATCGTGTTTGTCGTGGATGATGGAGGCAAGGCCTTTAACTCAAACCATCTTGCGAAGTTCCGCTTCATGGAAACGAATTTCAATAAAAAGCAGACACCGCTTTGGGTCGCCAACGATGCAGCCAAAACCAATGACGTGGAAGCTGATGCGGCTTTGCGCAAGAGGCAGGCGGAGGAGGAGTATAACCGGCTTCTATATGTTGCAATGACGCGTGCGGCAGACAGGCTGGTGGTGTGCGGCTATCGCGGAAAACGCGAAAACAGCGAAAGTTGGCATGCCAAGGTCTGGAATGCCCTTCAGGACTCCTCAAATTGCAAATCTGCCAGCTTTGGTGATGGCGCTGAAGAATGGGACGGGCTTGAATGGCGTGTCGCCCAGCCGCCGGTTGAATTGGGCGAGACCGACTTAATCGAAACCTCTGCGCCTGAAGCTCATTTGCCGGATTCATTATTTCGCCCGCTGCCCAAACAGATCGACCTGCCGAAACCTCTGGCGCCATCGGGTGCTGGCGCGCTTATTGAAGACGAGGAACCTGCGACATTCGGCGCTTCAAATCTGTTTGGAGACACACGTGACAATAACCATGCGGCGAAACTGGGCCAGGCGGTTCACAGGCTGTTTCAGCAATTACCGGACATGGAAAGCAGCACCAGGCGCGATGCCGCCATGCGCTATCTGACAAAAGCCCTCAGCTTTCTTACCGCAGATGAGTGTCAGGGGCTTTGCGACAGCGTGTTCAGGATTCTTGATGATCCAGCCCTCGCGCCCCTTTTTGGCGACAACGCGCAAGCAGAGGCGAGCATCATGGGCGTTATGACCCTGGGCACGCAAAAATTTGCTGTGTCTGGCCGAATTGACAGGATGGCTGTTCTGGACAACCGGGTAATTATCGCCGATTTTAAGACCAATCGCGTTCCACCGGAAAACGAAGAGGCGATTCCATATGAGCATGCTGCGCAATTGGCTATCTATCACGAGATTCTGAGGCCGCTCTACCCGCAAAAACGGATAGAATGCAGCCTTATCTACACAGCCAATAGCCGTTGCTTTACCCTGAGCAATCAGGCTATCGAGGAGTCGCTTGCCAGGTTGGAAAATAGAAAAATACATATGAAGGATTGAATTCTTCATGAGACGACATACATCATGAGCCAAAGAACACGGAATCCAGCAAGGAGTTTTATCCATGGCCACCATCAAAGTTGACAATGCGAATTTTCAGGCAGAAGTGCTGCAGTCCGCCGAGCCGGTTGTTGTAGACTTCTGGGCGGAATGGTGCGGCCCTTGCCGTATGATTGCACCAGCCCTGGAGGAACTGTCCAGCGAGCTTGCAGGCAAGGTGAAGATTGCCAAACTGAATGTTGACGAAAACCCGGAACTGGCAGCCCAGTTTGGCGTTCGCGGTATTCCGATGCTGGCGATGTTCAAAGCAGGCGAAATGGCTGACCAGCTTACCGGCGCGCGTCCGAAGTCTCAGCTTTCTGCTTGGATCAACGGCTCTGCCTAAGCCCAGTCAGACGTGATATTGAAAAAGCCCGCCCATGTTGGCGGGCTTTTTATTCAGGAATCGTGCCGTTTTCAGCCAGTACTGAGCCGGCGAGATAAAGCGACCCGCCAATCAATACGCGGGGATTACCTTCGTTCGCCTGCGCAGCGATCTTGGCCAGTGCTTCCCGCACAGAGCCACATGGTTCGGCCACCAAACCCGCATCTTCAGCATCACTTGCCAATGCAACCGGATCAACCCCAGCATCTGAATCAGGCACCGGCACCGTGAAAACACGGCGGCACAGATCTGCGAACGGCTTGAAATAACCGGTGGCGTCCTTGGTATTGATCATGCCTGCAATAAGATAAAGCGGGCGGGACTCACGATCTTCCAGACCCGCCAGTGTTTCTGCGATAGCGCTGCCTGCACCCGGGTTGTGACCACCATCGAGCCAGATTTCACCGCCGTCTGTCAGCGCGTCAACAAGCGCGCCGTGAACAAGACGCTGCATCCGGGCAGGCCAATCTACTGTCAGCAAGGCCTTTTCAATCGCCTCATCATCAAGCGCAAAGCCTGCTGCCTTGACGGTGCGAATTGCAGCAGCCGCATTGGCAATCTGATGACGGCCGGAAAGCCGTGGCAGTGGCAAATCAGAAAGGCCAAACTCATCCTGATAGACCATGCGACCAAACTCTTCATAGGCCAGGAAATCCTGTCCAAAGATAGTCACAGGCGCGCCCTTGCGCATGGCCAGATTTTCCAAGACATCGCGCGCCGTTTCATAGGGCTGCTGACCAATGACAACAGGAACGCCGGACTTGATAATGCCGCCCTTTTCAGCCGCTATTAGCTCGACCGTGTCACCAAGATAGGCTTCGTGGTCCATGGAAATGGGCATAATGAGACTGGCTGCAGGCCGATCAATGACATTGGTTGCATCAAAACGCCCGCCAAGGCCGACCTCAACAATAGCGGCATCGGCCGGATGCTCACTGAAAAGCAGGAACATCACAGCGGTCATGATCTCAAAGACGGTTATTTTCTGTCCGCCATTTGCATCTGCCACCCGACGGATCGCATCAGCCAGAGTTTCATCATCCACAAACGCACCCGGACCACCCGCACGACCAAGACGGTAACGCTCATGCCAACGCACCAGGTGTGGCTTTGTGTGAACATGAACAGAAAGACCTGCGGCTTCCAGCAACGCACGACTATAGGCGGATGCCGATCCCTTGCCGTTGGTTCCAGCTATGTGGATGATTGGAGGCATGCGATCCTGCGGACGACCTAGTACGTCCAGGACCCGGAGAATTCGATCAAGAGATAGATCGAATCCCTTTGGATGAAGCGCCATCAGCGCTTCAATTTCGCGTGCGGCCTGTCCCGCCTCCATTTCAGCGGTCATGGTGCTCAGGCCGCCGTTTCTTCAGAGGCATTTGGTCCTTCAACGGTATCAACCGGCGTCTTCAGCAGCATTTTCAAAACACGCGCCAAAGTCTCCGGCAGTTCATTGCGATGAACCACCATATCGACCATTCCATGCTCGAAGAGATACTCAGACGTCTGAAAATCGTCGGGCAGTTTCTCACGGATGGTCTGTTCGATCACGCGGCGACCGGCAAAACCAATAACGGCACCCGGCTCGGCGATATGAATATCGCCTAGCATTGCGTAAGACGCTGTAACGCCGCCAGTCGTTGGATTGGTCAGCACCACAACATAAGGCAGGCCAGCCTCCTTGAGCATTTCGACAGCGACGGTTGTCCGCGGCAGCTGCATTAGCGACAAAATTCCTTCCTGCATGCGCGCGCCACCGGACGCCGGGAACATGACAAGCGGGCATTTCTCGCTTATCGCACGCTCAAACGCCTTAACGATTGCCTCACCCGCGGCCATGCCCAGAGAGCCACCCATAAAGGCAAACTCGTGCAAGACGGCAACGATCTTCACACCGTGCAATTTTCCAACCCCAGCCATGATCGTGTCTTCAAGACCCGTTTTGGCGCGGCTATCCTTGATACGATCGCTATACTTCTTGGAATCGCGAAATTTGAGCGGATCCTGCCCCACTTTGGGTTGGGGCAGCAGCTCGTAATTGTCTTCTCCAAAAAGCTGGTCCAAGCGCGCCTTTGCAGGCATCTTCATGTGAAAGCCGGAGGCCGGTATCACATAATTGTTTTCCTCCAGATCCTTGTGGAAGACCATTTCCCCGGTTTCCGGGCATTTGATCCAGAGATTTTCTTTGACCTCAAGGCGACCCAGCATCGAGTTGATACGTGGACGCACATAATTGGTAAGCCAGTTCATTGCCTACTCCTTGAAACGCTTTGTTACTCAGCGGCAGCGGGTCTCGCAGCCTTCACGCCACTCGCCAGCCCCTTGACCAAGGTCACAACGCTTTGCACCGTATCTGCCGTTGCATTGCCATTCTTGTCGAGGCTGCCGGCAATCTGCGAAACGATCGCAGAACCCACAACAACCCCGTCGGCTGACGCGCCAATGAGACGGGCATGTTCCGCGGTCTTCACGCCAAAACCTACACATACCGGAAGTTCGGTGTGTCCCTTGATGCGAATAACCGCATCAGAGACCAGCGATGGATCCGGCAAAGAGGAACCAGTGATGCCGTTCATGGAAACATAATAGACGAAACCCGAGGTATTTTCGAGAACGCGCGGCAGGCGCTTGTTATCTGTGGTTGGCGTCGTCAAGCGAATGAAATTGATACCCTTTGCAATTGCGGGAACGCAAAGCTCATCATCCATTTCAGCCGGAAGATCGACAACGATCAGGCCATCAATGCCTACAGCCAACGCATCATCGAGAAAACGGTCAACACCGTAAATATAGATGGGATTGTAGTAGCCCATCAAGACAATCGGCGTATCCTGGTCACTCTCGCGGAAACGCCGTGCGATTTCCAATGTCTTGGCAAGCGTCTGGCCACCAGCCAGCGCCCGCTGACCAGAATGCTGAATAGCCGGGCCGTCGGCCATGGGATCTGAGAATGGCATGCCGAGCTCAATCACATCTGCGCCAGCCTCCGGCAGCGCCTTCATGATTTCCACCGAGGTTTCAAAATCGGGGTCGCCGCCCATAAAGTAGGTGATCAGCGCCGGGCGGCCCTCTGCCTTCAAATCGGCAAAGCGTTTTTTCATACGTTCAGTCATTGCTCATCAAGTCCCAAGCCGAGAAGTTTGCCAACCGTGAAAATGTCCTTGTCGCCTCGGCCAGACAGGTTCATCAGGATAATCTGATCCTTGCGCATTTTTGGCGCGCGCTTGACCACCTCTGCAACTGCATGGCTCGGCTCAAGAGCTGGAATGATGCCTTCCAGCCTGGTGAGCAACTGAAACGCATCCAGCGCTTCGTGATCCATGATCGGAACATATTCCGCGCGTCCTGTGTCAGCGAGCCAGGAATGCTCCGGACCAATACCCGGATAATCCAGTCCGGCAGAAACAGAGTGACCTTCAAGGATTTGCCCGTCGTCATTTTGCAGGAGATAGGTGCGGTTGCCGTGCAACACACCGGGCTTGCCAGCCGTAATTGACGCACAATGCTCCTCACCTTCAAGACCGCGACCACCGGCTTCGACGCCCACAATCTGCACACCTTCGTCGTCCAGGAATGGATGGAAGATACCGATTGCATTGGAACCACCGCCAACAGCAGCAATCACCATATCAGGAAGCTTGCCTTCGGCCTCCATCAACTGCTCCTTGGCTTCTGTGCCGATGACAGATTGAAAATCGCGTACAAGCTCGGGATATGGATGTGGTCCGGCTGCGGTACCAATCAGATAATAGGTATCGTCGACATTGGTCACCCAATCTCGTAGCGCTTCATTCATCGCGTCCTTCAATGTTCCGTTGCCAGCTTTCACCGGCACCACTTCTGCACCCAGAAGCTTCATGCGGAACACATTCGGAGCCTGACGCTCAACATCTGTGGCGCCCATATAAACCACACAAGGAAGGCCGAAGCGTGCGGCAACCGTTGCCGTAGCGACGCCGTGCTGCCCTGCGCCCGTTTCCGCAATAATGCGGGTTTTGCCCATGCGCCTTGCAAGCAGGATCTGGCCAATGCAGTTATTGACCTTGTGTGAACCGGTGTGGTTCAGCTCTTCACGCTTGAAGTAGATCTTGGCGCCGCCCAGATGCTCGCTCAAACGCTCGGCATAATAGAGCGGGCTTGGTCGACCGATATAATGCTTCCCCAACTCGCGAATTTGCGCCTGAAATTCCGGATCAGCCTTGGCCCGGTGCCATTCATCCTGCAAATCGAGGATCAGCGGCATCAGGGTTTCAGCTACAAATCGGCCACCATAGATGCCAAAGCGGCCATCTTCGTCCGGTCCCGACTTGAATGAATTCAGTATTGGCGTTTCGTTCACGTCCAACTCCCAACTATTGGTCGGCTTGAGCAAGTGCTGCCCTGGCCACCTCGAAAAATGCTTCTATCTTGCCAATGTCCTTGACACCCGGGGCGCTTTCCACACCCGATGAAAGGTCAATTCCAGATGCCTTCGTCATTTTGATGGCATCTTCTACATTGTCGCAGTTCAATCCACCGGAAAGCATGTAATCAACGCCCTCGTCAAGCGCATCGAGCATGCTCCAGTCAAAGGATACACCATTGCCACCCGGCAAATCGGATCCCGCAGGTGCCTTTGCGTCGAAAAGAAACCGATCCGCCAAGCCCTCATAGGGCTCAATCTGCCTCAAATCATCAGCGTCACGTATGGAAAAAGCCTTCATGACAGGAAGACCATAGATCGCCTTGACGTTCAAAACACGCTGGGGATTTTCCGAGCCGTGGAGCTGCAAAATATCAGGGTTCAAAAGATCAACGATTTCGTCGAGTTCGTCGTTTGTCGCATTTACCGTAACTGCAACGATCTTTGCTCTGCCTCTCACCAGATCGGCGAGTGCACCAGCATCAGCAGGCTCAATATTGCGTGGGCTCTTTGGAAAGAAAATAAAGCCTATATGGGTCGCGCCGAGCGCCACTGAGCGCTCCACCGCTTCCGCAGTTCTCAAACCGCAAATTTTGATCGAAAAACTCATGGTCTCGCAGTCGCATGAATTGACGGAAGAGTCGAGCCAAAATGCGCCTCAAACTGGTTGCTTTGGCGCGGTTTTGGTGAACTCAGTTAAAATCGATGGCATGCAGAGCAGAGCCATTTGCCCTGAGCCACATTTTGGCTTCATCCGTTGCCGGACATAATTTTTCGCAAAGCGCCCAGAAATCAGCGCTGTGGTTCATTTCAGTCAGGTGAGCCACCTCATGGGCTGCCAGATAGTCAATAACAAATGGCGGTGCCATTACGATGCGCCAGGAAAAGGAAAGTCTGCCGTCATGCGTACATGAACCCCAGCGGCTGCGTGTATCTTTAAGCGACAGCGCGACATATTTCCTGCCGCTTGCTTTGGCGTGAAGCGCGGCCAGCTTCTCCAAATCCTTGCGGGCTTCTTTCTTCAGGAAATCACGCATGCGGCGTCCCAAATGCTGGTGATCACCGCTGACCTCGATAACCTTTTCACCATCTCTCTCGCCGAACGTTGTCAGGCCGCGCAGTTTGCCGGTTGAAATTATTCGATAATTCTCGCCACGCAGCATGATCGTTGATCCATTGACCAGCGCCTCATCTCCGGCAAAGTTCGACAGCTTCTTTGTCAGCCAATCGTGCTGACGCTCCAAAAACCGATCAACCTCATAGTGCGCAATATGGATCGGCACGGTCATCTTCAGCGCCCGTCCACCGGGTTCAATCCGCAGGGTCAAACGTTTGGCCCGCCTGTCAGCACGCACGGTCAAAGGCACTTCGCGCCCGCCAATTGCGACAGTTCGAACTCCCGGCTTCGATGGTTTCGATTTTTGGCTACGGGCTTTGAAAAACATGAAAATGAATTACCCGATTCGGACAAGAGCCGCGATGAAAAAGCTGCAATCCAAGCACCGCCTGGCGCTGGTACAATGCGCCGCGCATCCAGATGAGGCGCGACGCGGGGTTCAATATATGAAAGTCAGGCGTTGAATGTGCCGTCTTCGGTTGGCTTGTTCCGGTCTCGCATGAAGCGAGAGAACTCTTTCTCATCCTTAGCGCGGCGTAGTTCACGCAGATACTCGTCAAACTCGGCCTTCATTTCATCAAGCTTGCGGCGCTCTTCTTCAATGCGCTCAAGCTCCTTCTCGCGCCAGTCGTCAAAGGCGACATTGCCAGTGCGCTGGTGCCAATGGCCCTTATGGCCCTTGCAACCGTAACCGTGGCGCTTGAAGTTTGCGTCAAATGCGCGGTTGGCATCACGCTTGAACTCCTGCAGACGATCACCAAAGAGGATGTAGGCCAGCATCGCCAGACCAAGCGGCCAGAAAATGACAAAGCCCAACACCATCAATGCTATGGTTGCCGGATTCCATTCCGGCCGGATCCAGGTAGTCTGATTCATAGGTCGTAACCCTCGCTCGTTCAGACGGGCCAAATGCCCGCCTTACTCAAAACGATGTGGTGGCGATCCATCCTGGCTTCAAGTGAATTTTCGAAGATGCAACACTAAACTATTGATTTCAAATATCTAAATTTGAATCAGCTGTCTGCCCCAAAAACACCCTTGATGACGCGATCACCCTTTTTCCGGGTATCGGTTGCCATTGCCGGCTTGGCGTTCTCGCTCATGAAGTTGAGGATACGCGGGGCAATTTCCTTTCGGAAACGCGAACCATTGAACACACCATAGTGGCCAACGTCTGGCTGCATATAGTGCAAACGCATGTTGTCGGGAATATTGGTGCAAATTGTCTGCGCTGCTTCGGTCTGACCGACACCTGAAATGTCGTCATTCTCGCCTTCAACTGTCATCAGCGCCACTGACTTGATCTTGGATGTATCCACCCGACGTCCGCGATGCATCATCTCACCCTTTGGCAGGGAATGCTTGATGAACACCGTATCGACAGTCTGGAGATAGAACTCCGCCGTCAGATCCATGACTGCAAGATACTCGTCATAGAATTCGCGGTGTTTCTCGGCAGAATCACCGTCATTCTTGACGAGGTGCATGAAGAAATCCTTCTGCGCGGTCATGTGACGATCGAGATTCATCGACATGAAGCCCGTGAGCTGCAAGAAACCAGGATATACGGGACGCATCATCCCTGGCTGTGGCCACGGAACCTGCATGATGACATTGTCTGCAAACCATTCGATGGGCTTGTTCTGTGCCAACTCGTTCACAGCAGTTGGCTTAATACGCGTGTCGATCGGACCGCCCATGAGGATCATAGAAGCTGGTGAGAAGGTTTCTTCGTCCTCCTCCATCACCGCGATGGCGGCCAAAACCGGCACTGAGGGCTGGCAGACTGCCATAACATGTGTGTCTGGTCCCAAAAATCGCATCATTTCAATAAGATAGTCGACAAAATCATCCAAATCGAATGTACCGTCAGTCAGCGGCACCATGCGTGCATCAACCCAATCTGTGATATAAATCTCCGCTGAGGGGAGCATTGTCTCCACGGTACCACGCAGCAAAGTTGCGTAGTGGCCGGACATAGGCGCAACCAGGAGAATCTTCGGGTCTGAACCATGATTGGGCGGCAAGACGCGCTCGAAGTGCTTCAATTCGCAGAATGGGCGCGACCAGACGGTCTTTTCATGTACGGAGACTTCAACGCCATCAATGGTGGTTTTATCAAGACCGAAATCCGGCTTGCCGTACCGCCGTGTCGCACGCTCAAAGACTTCGAAACCGGCGGCCATCGCACGGCCATAGGATGTATGGGCAACCGGATTGAGAGGATTGCGATAAGCCATCCGCCACGCATCTGCGGCTGCCCGCCACGGCGCCATCATTGCGTGATTAAGCTCGTAGAATTGATAAAACATCTGCGCATTCCTTGTTTTGTGCCGCTTACGGGCATCTGTGCTGCGGCTCACGAGCAGCGCAACAAGATCAACTGATCTATGAAGGTAGCATGTTTTTTTGCAAAGCAGCAATAATTACATAGTTGCACGTATTCAAATCCACTTTGCACTGCGCAAGTCTTTCAAATTTGCAGGCTTTTCAGCATTTGATACATTCAAGCATCCAACATCGCCCCATTGTGCAACACAGCAAGTCTACCTATTTCAAGAGCTAAGCGCTGGAAGCCAGCGACCATTGCAATAAAATTGACAGGATTTGAAATGACACTGGACAAAGCTAGACCGACAGATTTGCCAGTCGCCGGTATTTTCCGCGAACGCTGGTCACCGCGCGCATTTTCCTCAGAACGGATGCCCGAAGCTGACCTTCTGACAATTCTTGAGGCGGCACGATTCGCCCCATCAGCCAGTAACAGCCAGCCCTGGCGATTCGTCTACGCGATGCGCGACACGCCAGAATGGGAAAAGATGACGTCGGTGCTGATGGGGTTCAATAAAGAATGGGCGCCCAACGCCGCAGCCATGATCCTGGTCTATTCGTTGAGTGAATTTGTACCTACTGGCAGTGACGAGAAGAAGGGCTTCGCCTGGCATGCCTTTGACGCTGGCGCTGCCTGGATGTCCATTGCCCTGCAGGCGCACATGTTGGGCTATCACGCCCACGCCATGGGCGGCGTTGACCAGGAGATGGCCCGCGACGTCTACCAGGCTCCGCCGCATGCTCACCTTCATGTCGCCGTAGCCATTGGTAGAAAGGGCGACAAAGCAACCCTGCCTGAAGCGCAACAATCGCGCGAGCAGCATAGTTCCCGCCGACCTCTTAACGAGATCGCGGCAATGGGAAAGCTAATTTCTGAATAAAAAAGGCCGCAATAGCGGCCTTTTCATTCATTTCTGCATAGCAATCTGTCGGACTTAGATGTCCAGATTGGCCACGTTGAGTGCGTTTTCCTGGATAAAGTCGCGGCGCGGCTCCACCTCGTCGCCCATAAGGCGCGAGAACAAACCATCTGCATCGGTCGCATCAGCAACCCTGACCTGGAGAAGAGAACGCGCATTGGGATCGAGTGTCGTTTCCCAAAGCTGTTCGGCGTTCATTTCGCCCAATCCTTTGTATCGCTGCATAGACACGCCCTTGCGCCCAGCTGCAAAAATCACCTCGAGCAATGCAATCGGTCCGGAAATTGCTTCACTGGATTCCTTACGGCGCAACACCGGAGACTCATTGTAAGTTTCCTGCATGCGTGCCGACATCTGACTGAGAATCCGCGCATCCTGCGAACCCAGGAATGCCATGTCGAGAACCGCAGCCTCTTTGACGCCACGTACAGTGCGCTCAAAAACGAGCCCGCCATTGTCGTTAACGTGACCCGTCCAACCGCGTTCGGTCTCTTCGGCGATCATGTCGAGGCGACGCGCAACGTCTTCAACCAGGGTCGCCGATTCCGCGTTGTTTTGAATGCGGTCAATATCCAGCGCGCCCGAAATTGCTGCCTGCTCAACAACAGAACGGTCATATCGAGAGTGAATGCCGTCAATCAGGGTTCTGACGCGCAATGCGTCATTGACAACTTCGCGCAAATCCTGACCGGTACGGACTTCGCCATTGGCAATTTCCAGCGCAGCATCTTCCAGGCCTGAATTGATCAGATAGTCTTCCAGCGCCTTTTCATTCTTCAGGTATTGCGAGGATTTGCCGCGCGAAACCTTATAGAGTGGTGGCTGGGCGATATAGAGGTGACCGCGCTCTATCAGCTCAGGCATCTGACGGAAGAAGAACGTCAACAGCAATGTACGGATATGCGCGCCGTCCACGTCAGCATCCGTCATGATGATGATTTTGTGGTAACGCAGCTTTGCGATATTGAACTCATCTTTGCCGATCGAAGTGCCCAAAGCAGTAATCAGCGTGCCAATTTCCTGACTGGAAAGCATCTTGTCGAAACGCGCACGCTCCACGTTCAGGATCTTACCTCTAAGTGGCAGGATAGCCTGGTTTTCACGCGAGCGACCTTGTTTTGCAGACCCTCCCGCCGAATCGCCCTCCACGAGGAAAAGTTCGGACTTCACCGGATCGCGCTCAGAACAATCGGCCAGCTTGCCCGGCAACGAAGAAATATCCAAGGCACCTTTGCGGCGGGTCAACTCACGGGCCTTGCGGGCCGCTTCACGAGCAGCCGCAGCTTCCACCACCTTGCCCACAAGCGTCTTGGCTTCAGTTGGATGTTCTTCCAGCCATTGGTTCAGTGCTTCATTGACGAGGCTTTCAACAACTGGTCGAACCTCAGATGAAACCAATTTGTCCTTTGTCTGAGACGAGAATTTGGGGTCTGGCACCTTAACCGATAGAACGGCCGTCATACCTTCACGACAGTCATCACCGGTCAGCGAAACCTTTTCTCTCTTCAAGATGCCAGAGCTTTCCGCATAGGAGGTGACCTGTCGGGTCAATGCACCGCGGAAACCGGCAAGGTGCGTGCCACCGTCTCGTTGCGGAATGTTGTTGGTGAAGCAAAGAACATTCTCATGGTAGCTGTCGTTCCACCACATCGCCACTTCAACAGTAATACCGTCTTTCTCACTGGAAATTGAAATCGGCTTTTCAACCAGCGGCTTTTTGGCGCGGTCCAGATAGGACACAAATGCTTCCAACCCGCCTTCGTAAACCAACTCGACTTCCTTGACGTCAGAATGCCGTTTGTCGGTGAGCAAAATGTGCACACCAGAATTCAGGAATGCCAATTCGCGCAAACGATGTTCGAGCGTCTCAAAACTGAACTCGGTCTTGGTGAATGTTTCCGGGCTGGGCAGGAATGTGACTTCGGTGCCCGAACGGCCTTCGTACTGATCCGTGACTTTGAGCGGGCCATCGGCAACGCCGTGGGTGAAGCTCATTTCATGGACTTTGCCGCGGCGGCGGATCTTGAGTTTCAACTGGGTGGAAAGCGCGTTGACCACTGATACGCCAACACCATGCAGACCACCTGAAACCTTATAGGAATTCTGGTCGAACTTACCGCCGGCATGAAGCTGTGTCATGATCACTTCTGCTGCGGAAACGCCCTCTTCGGTGTGAATATCGGTCGGAATGCCACGACCATTATCCGTGACCGTTACAGACCCATCCGCATTCAAGGCGACAGTCACAATGTCTGCATGACCTGCCAGCGCTTCGTCGATTGCGTTGTCCACCACCTCGTAGACCATGTGATGCAGACCCGAGCCATCATCGGTATCGCCGATATACATGCCAGGGCGCTTACGCACGGCATCGAGCCCCTTGAGAACCTTGATGGAATCGGCACCATATTCAGTGGGCGCTCCGCTTTCAGTTTCAGGCGTATCGTTCATTTATTCCCGTCTTTCGTGATGCCCCGAACAATTTCAGGAAATTGGCTCCTGTGATACAATGCATACCACGAGCTGGGGCGCCTATGTGAAAAGAAGGTACATTTCGAATCATCTTCATTTTCACTGGCGACTATAGATTTTTTGAGGTGCCTTTCAAAAGGCAAAGCGATTGTTTTCCCCGGAAACAAGTGCATTTTTGCAAGAATATGGGCTTATTTCTCACTCTTTTGCTGCGCTTGGTTCTCAGCCGCCTTCTCAATCAACTCAAGCATGGTTCGAACCGTTGTCAGATCAAGCTTGCCAATGTCTTTGGCAAGATGGTTTGCAAGCAGTGTATATTGCGGCGGAAGGCCGGATGTATCCACGACAACACGCGGATGAGATTGCCCGGCAATAGCGATCAGATTTTCCGCGTCATCCCAAATGATACCAAAATAACCCGCTACTCTCTGCAGGAAATCGAAACTTGGAGTACCTCTCTTACCATGCTCCAATGCCGATAGATAGGCAGAGGAAACACCAAGTGCTTCTGCCATTTGTTTCTGGCTGATTCCACGCTCAGCGCGCATGCGGCGTATGACTTCGGCAAATGGTGTGGTCATGACAGCTAGCCCGATCGGCGCGAAAGCCGCACATATAATGCGCCCTCGCCCCCATGATTGCGTGCTGCTGCTTCATAGCCGGAAATCAAAAATCGAAACTCCGGTTTCGAAAACCACATGGGCACGGCACGTTTCAGTGCGCCATCGCTGCCCTGCGACGAACCCTTGCCCGTAATGACCAGAACGTGGCGCATACCCCTTTCATGCGCATGCACCAGAAATTGATGAAGCATCGCGTGTGCTTCGCTTTGAACAAGCCCGTGCAAATCGATACGAGCTTCAAGCGGCAAACGTCCCTTGGAGATTTTCCGCTTGACCGGTTTTTCAATTGGGTGATGTGGCACGCTGGCCGGTTTGGTTTTCTTTTCAGACTTTTCAAGAATTGCGGAAAACTTAGGCGAGTCTCTATTTGCCTGATATTCCTCCGTATCGGCATCAACCTCCAGCAAGGACTCAAAAGCTTCCAGTTCTGCCATGCGTCCTGGTAGCGCACGAACCGTGCGCGCGACCTTGCCCCATAGAACGCGATCCTGTGCTGAAAATTTTTCGTCCGGCATTTCCGTTTGCCTCAATACCGCGCTGAAACCGTTCTGGGAATCAGTATATAGAAATTTGCGGCGTTGCGAACCGCTCCGGCCAATTCTCCGGCAAGCTCTCCTGTTCCTGTAAAAATGTCACCCCTTGCAGGACCCACAATGGCGGTACCCGTTTCCTGTGCCAGCATAAGCCGATTGAAGGGGCGACCTTCATCAAGCCGGGTGAGAGACGGGCTGGAAACATAAAAAGGCATGCCGAATGTGTGGATCAACCGATCAACCGCCAGAGAGCGACCGGGTGTAAGCTGCACTTTTGCCGCGGCCACCGGGCCAAGCGCCTCGTCTCCAACATCGACCGATGAAAAGAAAATGTAGGAGCGGTTATGCCAATAGACGTCGTCAGCCTGGTCAGGGTGACTGCGCAGCCAAGCCCGTATCGACTGCATGGAAATTTCTTCAAGAGCGATTTCACCTCTCTCAATCAATAGCTTTCCAATTGCTGAGAATGGATGACCTGCCTTGGCTGCATAGGTAATTCGATTCTTTGTCCCATCGCGGAAACGCAACAGGGCCGCACCTTGGACATGCGCAAAGAAAACGTCTTCCTTTGATCGTGCCCATGCGATTTCCAGCTTTCTACCATCAAGGAAGCCTTGATCAATCTCACGACGATCCGGATACGCGACGATCCCGGCACTCGTGATGCGTCCAAATCTGTAGGATGGATCCAATTCAGCCGGTCGGTTGTCGTCGGTCAGATCTATGAGATCATCGGGACGACGGTAGAAAGGATAGCACCATTCGCTATCAGGCTTGTCTGAGACTTCTACCTCGGGCTCGTAAAATGCCGTTACCAGCCCGTGCCTGTCTTCTGGAAGCTCGATGAGAAATGGCTCAAAATGAGTTTCGAAAAACCCACGCGCTTCCGCAGCACTTCTTGAAGAAAACCGCTCTGCAGCGTCGAAGGCAATGGAAAGGTCTTCCACCGAAATACCCAGACTGCCAGTCCGATAGGGCTTGACCTCACGCACGTACCGGGCTGATCGGCGCAATCCGTCGATCAGAGTTGTCGGATCATCATCACCCCAACCTGGCAGGTCTCGATAATGCGACCGGCGAAGGCTAAAGGCTGTTTCCATCAATGCTCAGATTCTGTGGCGACCAGTTTCCAGTTTGGATCGCGGGACCGAATATCGCGGGAGAAGGTCCAGATATCTTTGACCTCCGCGACTTCGTCATCGCTGCCGTCAACCAGTTTGTTGTCCCGGTCATAGGTGGCGGAAATGAGCTGGCTGACAATACGCATGGTGATGTTGGCTTCGGTGTCATTGACGCCCGCAACGACCATGTCGGCTTTTTCAATGCCGACAAAAGATGACTTCACCGTTTCGCCGGCAGCCTCACGGGCCTTCAGTGCGGCGTCAAATCCCTCATAGACCTCGCGAGACAGAAGGTTTTTCAAGGTGGCTTTGTCGCCATCGGCAAAAGCCATGACAATCATTTCATAGGCCATGCGAGCGCCCTTGACGAACTCCTTCGGGCTGAAAGCGGGATCAGCGTCGATTATGGCGCGCAGGCCTTTGTTCAACTCTGTGTCCGGTTTTGCAAAATCATCTGCCAATGCGTAGGGGTTTGCATCTTCCATTTCGGAGCGCTGCTGCAGGGTAACAACCTTGCTTTCGGCGTCATGGTCGACCTCTGCCTGTTCTCTCATGGCATAGGGATCAAAGGGCGGCTTTTCATTTCCTGTGCGCCGTCCCAAGACATTTCGCAGTTGAAGAAAAATCAACACTGCCGCAACCAGGAAAAAGAGAGTGACGAAATCGTTCGAGCCCATTTCAATCCAAACCGTTTGTTTGTCTTTATTTCATACCCATATAGTGCTGAAAGGTTTCGCATTCAAACCCCGAATGCCAACACTTGGAAGATGAAAGATTAAAGATGCGATTTTCCCTGGTGCCGTTTTTCCTGCTTGTCATACCGATTTTGGAAATCGCGGCGTTTATCTTGATCGGGCAACGCATCGGCGTATTTGCCGTTTTGGGCCTGGTGTTCCTGACTGCCGGCCTCGGCTCAATCCTGTTGCGCGTTCAGGGTATGGGTATACTTCAAAGACTGACGACTGAGAGCCAGGCGGGCCGCGTGCCTGCCCGCGAACTGGTGCATGGCGGCATGATATTCGTTGCTGGAATTTTGCTGATCACGCCGGGTTTTGTAACAGATTCGCTGGGCTTTCTGCTCTTTGTTCCAGCTTTTCGCGACGTTGCCTGGTCCTTCATAAAAGGTCGATTTACCGCCGTACACGTTGGCGGCGCAAACTTTGGATCGGGCTTTGATACCCGCGATAGCGAACCTGCCTTCAAAGACGGTGTTGTCGATCTTGACCCGTCAGACTTTTCAAGAGAAGCAGATCCCAACTCGCCCTGGGCGGATGATAATCATCCAACAACCGGAAACGACCACAAACCGCTATAGGCCAAGGGTTGTAAGCCAGAGGCTTAAATGATAGACCGCCCCGCAACCAAAGCAATTCCTGCAAGGAGAGCCTGATGGCTGATGAATCAAATACCAATGGCGCACAGAACACGCAGGCGCCGTCCCTCAACATTCTCGCTCAGTATGTGAAGGATCTCTCCTTCGAAAACCCAGGCGCACCGCAGTCTCTGCAGAGCCGCGAAAAGCCGCCAGCGATCAATATCAATGTGAACGTGAATGCCAATCCACTCGCTGGAAACGACTTCGACGTTGTGTTGATGCTGAATGCTGAAGCCAAGGATGGCGACAAGGTTCTCTTCAATGTTGAGTTGACCTATGGCGGTGTCTTCCGTCTCGCAAACTTCCCACAGGAACACATGCTGCCGATGCTCTTCGTCGAGTGCCCGCGCATGCTCTTCCCATTTGCACGCCAAATCGTTTCTGAAGTAACGCGTAATGGTGGCTTCCCGCCTTTGATGGTCGACCCAATCGACTTCGGGCAGATGTTCGCGCAGCGTATGGCAGAAGAACAGGCCAAGGCGAAGTTGCAGCAGCCGACACCGAACTAAGCACTTCTTCTTTTAGAATTGTGAAGGGCCGCTCGCGCGGCCCTTTTATTTGTTGTATTTTCTCCAGACCGCTTTTTCGCCGATCGCCTCAATCATCGCTGCATGGGCTGCCGCTTCCGTGCTCGTGATCAAGGGCGGCAGAGGCTTCGGCCTTTGGAGTGTTTGCAGATTGCCTTCATCCGAGCTGCCGCCTGCTTGGCCAGCGAGACCACCGAAACCGAGACTGGCCTGACGACCGCCACTCATTTCGATGTAAACTTCGGCAAGCAACTCGGAGTCCAGCAAGGCGCCGTGCTTGGTGCGGTGCGAATTGTCGATGCCATATCGGCGACAAAGTGCGTCCAGTGAATTTGGGCCCATCGGGTTTTTCCGACGCGCAATCGACAGGGTATCGATAACCAGGGAATCGGCGATCGGCGGTTGTCCCAGCCGCGCAAATTCTGCGTTGATGAACCCCATATCGAAGCTGGCATTATGGGCGACCCATTTTGCGCCTTCGAAAAAGGCCAGGATTTCCTCGGCGACGTCCTCGAAGCGGGGCTTGTCTTTCAGAAACTCATCGGTGATTCCATGGACTGCGAGAGCGTCAGGATGGACCTTGCGATCACCAGGATTCATATAGAGATGTATTGTTCGACCGGTCGGAAAATGGTTTTCGAGTTCCACTCCCCCAATTTCGATAATGCGGTCTTCATCGGCATGAAGCCCGGTCGTTTCCGTGTCGAAGATGATTTCCCGCATTATGCTTCTGCTCCTGCCCGCTGGTTCAGCTTGTCAATTATCTCTTGAACTTGCCGTCTGGCATCATCAATCCCCTTTGAGGAATCAACGATGAAATCTGCTCGTTTCCGCTTCTCGTGATCCGGGACCTGGCGGGACTTGATCAACTCAAACTTCTCCGCAGTCATGCCAGGACGTGCCAAGACTCGTTTCTTCTGTGTGGCTTCATCACAACTCACCACAATGACGACGTCAACGCGGCTCTCCCCGCCCGTTTCGAAAAGCAGTGGAATGTCGAGGATAACGAATGGTCTCTTCATCGCACGTTGCGCACGTAGAAACGCTTCTTCTTTTTCGCGGACCAATGGATGAACTATAGACTCCAGCTCGGAAAATCGCTCCGGCTTGGCTGCCAGTATGGACCCAAGCTTCTGCCGATCAACTGCACCATTTTCAGTGCTGCCTGGAAAAGCTCTTTCAATGAGTGCAACCGCCTCGTCTTCATAAAGATCGTGGACGACCTTATCCGCGTCGTTGACGGGAACACCCGCCTCTTCGAACATCCGGGCGGTGGTCGATTTGCCCATACCAATGGAACCTGTCAGGCCGACAATAATCATCGTTGGTGGCTCCTTCTTGAGCACGGTCTGCTGCTTCACCAGGTTGGATGGTTACTATTTGTTAAGCATGTTTCACGTGAATCATGAAACAATGATGCCCAGTTTTCTGAGGGCATCAAGCAGTGGCAGCATCGGAAGCCCCAAAACAGTGAAGTAGTCACCGTCAATTTTATCGAAGAGCTGGATACCTACGCCTTCAAGCTGGTAGGCCCCAACTGATTGCAAGACCGGTTTTCCAGCGAGTTTGAGATAGGTCTCCACAAAACCGGCATCAAAATGGCGAAATGTCATATGCGCAACTGACACATGCTCCCATACAACGTCCTGGTCTCTTGATATAACGACAGCACTGTTGAGTTCATGAGTACGGCCCGCCATTGAGAGAATTTGCGTAGCAGCTTCTTCCTCGGACTGGCATTTGTGAAAGATCTCGCCGTCCATCGACATCGTCTGATCCGAGCCTATGACAAATGCGTCAGGCGTCTGTGCGCTAATGCTGAGTGCCTTTGCGCGCGCCAGCTGAAGCGCAATGTTTGCGGGATCTTTTGCGTCAGGCTCCAGGGCGGCCTCGACAGCCCGTTCATCTATTCGTGCTGCTTGCACATCGAATGTCAGTCCAGCATTCTCCATCAGCTGTCTTCGAAAGGGAGATGCCGATCCAAGGATCAGTTTTTCTGTGCGCATTGATGGCTCCTTCTTGCCCGGCTTCTAGTGCATTTTGTGATCTATGGGAATCCGTGCATTCACGCCTTTTAGCTGCTTTGACTATCTGCCATCTCGCGACTCAATTTCAGTTGAGTCGGCATAACGAAGTATGGAGATCAATTTGAATCTCCATTTCTCCACATTATCCATATGGGGTTGTTGATAAGCCGGGATAGACTCTGTGGGTAAGTCAGCGAAGTGCGAAGTGCTGTGAATAAACACTGCTTTTTCCACAATTGCCCCTGCGTGAATAGATTTCAGGCGTCCTTGTGGATTGTGTGCATAAAGGGGAAAATTCAGAAAAATGATTCAACATTTGTCCCCAGTTTTCGCCGGAGGAATATCTGCGTTAAGCAATTATTAATCATTGAGGAATCTCACTGATCCCCAGGCAGCCCGTTTACTTTTTGTTAGGGATTTTTGCGATCCCGAGCGCAGGCTAATTTTGACAGTTTGTTTGTGGATCAATCTTAATCCTTGATTCCCACCGACTCTAAGAAATAGAAACCCTTTAATATAGATTTCTATTTTATTGGGGGAATGACCTTGCCGTCTGGAATGAGCCGAAAAATCGTTGAGGTACTTGATGGCAAGACTCTGAGTCCACCGCCTGTATGGCTTATGAGACAAGCAGGTCGCTATCTCCCAGAATATCGTGAGACACGCGCAAAGGCGGGTAGTTTTCTCAATCTTTGCTATACTCCCGAATTGGCGGTGGAGGTGACACTTCAGCCCATAAGGCGATATGGTTTTGATGCTGCTATTCTCTTTTCCGACATTCTCGTTGTTCCCGATGCCCTGAGACGGAACGTTCGATTCGAGGAGAACAGAGGGCCGTTGCTCGATCCTATTGATGTGGACGGCATCAATGGGCTCGAAAAGGTGATGGATGCAGCTCATCTTGATCCCGTGATAGAGACGGTGAGAAGATTGCGCACAGAGTTGCCAGAGGAAGTAACGCTTCTCGGTTTTTGTGGGGCGCCATGGACGGTTGCGACTTACATGATTGCTGGTCATGGTACACCCGATCAGGCCCCTGCCCGGCTTTTCGCCTATCAGTACCCGGAAGCCTTTAAATATCTTCTCGATGTGCTTGCCGACATTTCTGCAGATTATCTTATTCGCCAGATTGATGCCGGAGCGGATGCAGTGCAGATTTTTGATTCTTGGGCGGGTGTTTTGGGTGAGGTCGAATTTGAGGCGTTTGCAGTTCGTCCGGTTCGTCGGATGGTAGACAAGATACGTGCGGCGCGACCGGGTGCGCGCGTGATCGCCTTTGCCAAGGGCGCTGGTTTGTTGCTTCGCGACTATCGCCAGGGGACAGATGCAAATGCAATCGGGCTCGATTGGTCTGTGCCACTGGAGTTTGCCAGTGAATTGCAGAAAGACGGTGCCATCCAGGGGAACCTCGATCCCATGCGGGTTGTGGCTGGTGGACTGGCTATTGACGAGGGTGTGGATAGGATCCTGCAGGCCTTGGGTAGCGGGCCTCTTATCTTCAACCTTGGGCACGGTATTACGCCACAGGCCGATCCCGCAAATGTGACTCGCCTCGTAAATCGCGTCAGAGGGTTGTCCTGATGCGCAACAGTGGTGCCAAAGTTGACATGAGAGCTGGGATAGCTCTGGTTATATTTCTGCTCATTATTGGGGCTATTGCCCTGCAGGATGAAACATCACGCTTTTTCTGGATCAAGGCGATCCATGTCATTGCGGTTATTTCCTGGATGGCAGGGCTGCTCTATATGCCGCGGCTGTTCATCTATCATCTGGACAAGGATGTTGGCAGCGATGCGTCTGAGACCTTCAAGGTGATGGAAGACCGCTTGATGCGTATCATCATGAACCCAGCTGCGGTCATCGCCTGGGCGATGGGTCTTTGGTTGGCGTGGGATGCGTATCACTTTCACGGCGCCTGGTTGCACGCGAAGATAACATTCGTGGTCTTGCTGACGGCGGTTCATATGATTTTTATGAAAACGGTGCGTCGTTTTGGTGACGATGAGCGGCCGAAGACGCCGAGATATTGGCGGTTAATGAATGAAGTACCGACGGTGCTCATGATCCTCATCGTGATCTTTGTGATCGTCAAGCCATTCAGCTGATTTTCACTCAACGCCAATTTTGATAAATTGTGCTTGCGATATTTGTTTGTTGCAGCTATTTTTCGCCCACTTCCTTTTAGGGCGAACTTATATAGCGTTTATGCGTAACCCGTTGGCGGCGACGCGCTCCTTCAGCCCGACCTTTCCAAATTAGTGTGGTTTCCATGGCAGAAATGAAGCTTCAAGAGCTCAAGAACAAAACCCCTACCGATCTTTTGGCGTTTGCCGAATCATTGGAGGTGGAAAATGCAAGTGTGATGCGCAAACAGGAATTGATGTTTGCGATTCTAAAAGAGCTTGCAAATCAGGATGTCGAAATTATCGGCGAAGGCGTTGTTGAAGTTTTGCAGGACGGGTTCGGGTTTCTTCGGTCCGCCAATGCAAACTATCTGCCTGGGCCGGATGATATCTATATTTCTCCCTCTCAAATTCGCAGGTTTTCTCTGAAGACTGGCGACACAGTTGAAGGTCCCATTCGCGGGCCGAAAGAGGGCGAGCGATATTTTGCTCTGTTGAAGGTCAACACGATCAACTTTGATGATCCTGAAAAAATCCGCCACAAGGTTCATTTTGACAATCTTACACCGCTTTATCCAAACGAACGTTTCAGGATGGAGATTGCGGATCCGACAACAAAGGACTTGTCACCGCGCGTCATCGATCTGGTTTCCCCCTTGGGCAAGGGTCAGCGTGGATTGATCGTAGCGCCACCGCGTACCGGTAAGACAGTTCTTCTGCAGAATATTGCGCATTCCATCACTGCAAACCATCCAGAGTGCTATCTTATCGTTCTTCTGATTGATGAACGACCTGAAGAAGTGACAGACATGCAGCGTTCGGTGCGTGGCGAAGTTGTTTCATCCACCTTTGACGAGCCGGCGACGCGCCACGTTCAGGTGGCTGAAATGGTCATAGAAAAGGCCAAGCGTCTGGTTGAGCACGGCCGTGATGTCGTCATTCTGCTTGATTCCATCACCCGTCTTGGTCGAGCCTACAACACCGTGGTTCCTTCATCTGGTAAGGTGTTGACCGGTGGTGTTGACGCCAATGCACTGCAGCGTCCGAAGCGTTTCTTCGGTGCTGCCCGTAATATCGAAGAAGGCGGTTCATTGACGATTATCGCAACGGCGTTGATCGACACAGGCAGCCGTATGGATGAGGTTATCTTTGAAGAATTCAAGGGTACGGGTAACTCGGAAATTGTTCTTGATCGTAAGGTCGCTGACAAACGTATCTTCCCTGCCATGGATATTCTAAAATCGGGTACGCGTAAGGAAGACTTGCTGGTGCCGCGTCAGGATTTGCAGAAGATCTTCGTACTTCGCCGGATTCTTGCACCTATGGGCACGACGGATGCTATTGAATTCCTTATTGATAAGCTAAAGCAGACCAAAAATAACGGTGATTTCTTCGATTCGATGAATACCTGATATTTCGTCGGATTCACGATTTTTGAAACGGGCGCCTCATATTTGCGGGCGCCCGTTTTTCTATATCTGTTTGACTCTGCAGCTCAGATGGATAGGAAAACCAATCTGAGACACACAGTTACGGAGTCTGTTGCTTGTCCCATAACCACGCGCAAACGATATATGCACTTTCCAGCGGCGCACCTCCTGCAGGCGTTGCGATCATTCGTGTGTCTGGTGGTGAGGTCCGCACTATCTTGTCGGCGCTCTGTGGAGGCGGCGTGCCTGTCGCGCGAAAAGCCACGCTGACAGCACTGCAAAATCCGTTCGACGGTGATGTCATAGACCGGGCGTTGGTGCTCTTTTTCGAGGGGCCGAATTCCTTTACGGGTGAGGACTGTGCCGAGTTTCATTTGCATGGAAGTCGAGCTGTTATCTATGCGATGTTCGCTGTTTTGGCTCGATTTGAAAATGTGAGGTTGGCCGAGGCTGGGGAGTTTTCAAGGCGAGCCTTTGAAAATGGGAAGCACGATCTCGTTGAAATTGAGGGACTTTCTGAGCTGGTAAAGGCGGAAACGGAGGCCCAGCGTCGTCTGGCTATACATTTCTCCAGTGGAGAGGTTTCCGCACGTCATTTTGCCTGGATGGATCGTTTGTCTCACGCCCGCGCGATGATTGAGGCTGAACTCGATTTCGCTGACGAGGGCGATATTCCGGGTTCTGTATCGGAGCAGATATGGTCCGCCATGGATGCGCTGGTAGCGGACATGAGGAGTGCACTCGCGGGTACAAGAGCAAGCGAGGTGATACGATCCGGCTTTCGTGTTGTCATCGCGGGATTGCCCAATGCCGGGAAATCCAGCCTATTGAACTATTTGGCAAAGCGAGACGTCGCCATTGTTACGGATACAGCCGGGACGACCAGGGATCTGATCTCTGTTGATCTCGACTTGAACGGTTACATGGTTAGCTTGGTGGATACGGCGGGGCTGCGGGAAACCGAGGATCCCGTGGAACGTATCGGTATCCGAAAAGCAAAAGAGGCGTTGGACTCAGCGCATCTGATATTGTATTTGCATGCTGGCGTTTATGAAGAGCAGTCTGAGAAATTTGCCGCGCCGGTCCTGCATGTTGGGACCAAGGGTGATCTGGGGTTTGAGTCAACCGAGGGCGTTGATTTAGTGATCTCTACCAAAGACGGGTCAGGATTCGATTCACTACTGGAACGAATTTCTGAAGAGTTGAATTCAAGCCTTTCGGAGGGAGCCGATCCTTTGGTTCTTAACCAGAGGCAGGAAGAGGCCCTCAAAGCCTGTCGGGATGCAGTAGAGTGGGCCTGCCAGTCGGTTGATGCTCCATTGGAGGTGCGTGCTGAATCGCTGCGTGTTGCCTCGATTCATCTTGGACGCCTTGTGGGTAATGTTGATGCGGACAGCCTCCTGGGCGTAATATTTTCTCAGTTTTGCGTGGGCAAGTGAAGCGACTCAACACTCGATTCGGAAGCGAATTGGTTATGATGGATAGTTACGATGTTATTGTTGTGGGTGGTGGGCACGCTGGTTGCGAGGCCGCGAGTGCGGCTGCGCGTTCCGGCGCGAGGACAGCGTTGATAACCCATAGTCGGGATACAATCGGGGTTATGTCGTGTAATCCTGCAATCGGTGGTCTGGGCAAGGGGCATTTGGTGCGGGAGATTGATGCACTGGATGGCCTTATGGGTCGGGCCGCTGATGCTGCTGGTATTCAGTATCGTATGCTCAATCGGAAGAAGGGTCCTGCGGTTAGGGGTCCGCGTACGCAGGCCGATCGCCGGCTATATCGCGAGGCTGTCCAGCAACTTATTGATTCTACGGTGAATCTATCAGTTGTTGAAGGTGATGTATTTGACCTCACATTTGATCAGGGATCAGTTTCCGGTGTCATTTTGGCAGATGGGCGGGGTATATCTTGCCGTTCAGTTGTTATCACAACAGGCACTTTTCTGAATGGTTTGATCCATATTGGCAGGGAGAAGACACCGGCCGGCCGGATGGGGCAAGCGCCGAGTCTCGGTCTTTCAAAGACTTTCGCCGGGCTTGGTTTGGCGCTTGGTCGTTTGAAGACAGGGACACCTGCGCGATTAGATGGCAAGACTATCAATTGGGGGGCTATTGGTGCGCAGGAAGCCGATTCGGATCCGATACCATTTTCCTTGATGACAGATTCTATCACGAATCCGCAGGTGATTTGTGGGGTAACTCGTACAACTGCGCGCACTCACGAGATTATTCGCGAGCATCTTCATCTCTCGGCGATGTATTCCGGTGAGATTAAGGGCGTTGGCCCGAGATATTGCCCATCGATAGAGGATAAAATTGTACGGTTTGGGGATCGGGATGGCCATCAGATTTTTCTCGAGCCCGAGGGATTGGATGATGATACCGTTTATCCCAATGGCATTTCGACATCATTGCCGGCTGATGTTCAGGAACTGATGCTGCGGTCTATACCGGGTTTGGAGAATGTTCGTGTCATACAGCCTGGCTACGCAATTGAATATGATCATGTCGATCCGCGTGAGCTTGATACGTCATTGTGTGTCAAGAAGGTGCCTGGTCTCTATCTGGCAGGGCAAATAAATGGGACGACTGGTTACGAGGAAGCCGGCGCCCAAGGGCTTGTCGCTGGTATAAATGCTGCGCGCTATTCTATCGATTCGGATCCGGTACATTTTAGCAGATCTGAATCTTATATTGGTGTGATGATTGACGACTTGGTGGGTTTTGGGGTCTCCGAACCCTATCGTATGTTCACATCGCGAGCAGAGTACAGGCTATATTTGAGGGCGGATAATGCTGATCTTCGCCTTACGCCGATGGCAATCGAGCTGGAAATCGTTTCGATAGAGAGAGCCGCTCGATTTAGGCGGTTATCGAGTGAAATGGACGCGTTGCGTTCGCTTCTGAAAGAGCTGTCACTGACCCCGAAAGAGGCCTCGACTTTCGGTATTATTTTGAATCAGGATGGTTTGCGGCGATCAGGCTATGAACTACTCTCTCATAATACTCTGGACATCGACCGTCTCCTGCCGATTTGGCCGGAGTTGGAGCGCTTCTCCCGTCAAATTCGCAATTTGATTGAGATAGAGGCCGGATACGACGTCTACTTGAGAAGGCAAGAGGCTGATATGGAAATGCTTCGCCGTGAGGAAAATATGCGTATTCCTGGCGACTTTTCTTACAGGGGAATATCTGGGTTATCGAACGAGCTGCAGCTTAAGCTTGAAAAGGCAGCACCTGAGAATATTCACCAGGCGCGCAAAGTTGAGGGTGTGACCCCAGCTGCGCTGACGCTCCTTATTAGCTTGATACGCAGGGGGAATTCGATGACGCGAGAGAATCGGGAGCGTGCATCTTGAATGAGGATACAATCCTGGAGAGTCTTGGTGTTTCACGTGAAACAGAAGACCGCCTGACAGACTTCCGGAAGTTGTTTGAAAAATGGGCAAAGAGCATCAATCTTGTCGCCCCGTCAACGCTTGGTGACATGTGGCATCGGCATGTTTTGGATAGCGCTCAGATCTACCGTTTGAATAGGGGTGCACACGTCTGGGCGGATCTTGGTAGCGGTGGCGGGTTTCCTGGTATTATAACAGCTATACTGATGCGGGAGGCTGGTTCAGGTCACGTCCACTTAGTGGAAAGCAATAAGAAGAAGTGCGCATTCCTGCGAGTGGCTGCACAGGAACTAGATCTACATGCAACGGTTCATCCCATCCGCATAGAGACTGCACCAGAGGTAATAGGTGCGGTCGACGTGATATCGGCTCGTGCGCTAGCGGAGCTGGACACATTGTTGGGTCTTTCGGAGCCTTGGTTCGCCATGAATGGGAAATTGCGGGCGTTTTTCAATAAAGGCCGGGATTATTCCCGTGAAATCTCGAAAGCGGATAGCAGATGGAATTTCGATCTGTTAAAACATCAAAGTGTCATCCAAGATGACTCAGTGATCCTTGAGATTGCAAATTTGGCTCGTAAGTAACCTCTTTTGGTGAGATCGAAATGTCCGGATATCGGAATCGCATTATTACTATCGCCAATCAAAAAGGCGGCGTAGGCAAGACAACTACCGCTATTAACCTCGCGACGGCCCTGGCGGCCATTGGTGAGCGGGTATTGATCGTCGATCTGGACCCTCAGGGAAATGCAAGCACCGGGCTAGGCATTGGTCGCAAGGAGCGCGATGTTTCCTCCTATGATGTACTTGCCGGGACTCATGGCATCGGCGAGGCAATTCGGGAGACAGCGGTACCAAATCTGCATATTGTGCCCTCGACGATGGATCTCCTCGGAATAGAGATGGAGATTTCTCAGGCGGCGGATCGCGTTTTTCGTCTGCGCAAGGCGCTTGTTTCTCCAATTGCGCATGAATATTCCTACATTCTTGTAGACTGTCCGCCAAGTTTCAATCTCTTGACGATGAATGCAATGGCCGCGGCACACTCTGTACTCGTTCCTCTACAGTGCGAGTTCTTTGCACTTGAGGGATTAAGTCAGTTGCTGGAAACGGTTAATCAGGTTCGTCAGACAGTGAATCCGCAGCTCGATATCCAGGGCATTGTTTTGACGATGTTTGATTCCCGTAATAATCTTGCGCAGCAGGTTGTTAATGACGTGCGAGAGCACCTGGGGGACAAAGTCTACCACACCTTGATCCCGCGAAATGTGCGCGTTTCGGAGGCGCCGTCCTATGGGAAGCCGGCCCTTCTTTATGATTTGAAGTGCGCGGGCAGTCAGGCCTACCTTCAGCTCGCATCTGAAGTTATTCAACGGGAAAGACAGCGCGTAGCTGCGTAAAATATTTCGTTTTCGAAATGATTGGAAATTGATATGGACGAAGATCATTCAAAGCGCCGTCTTGGACGTGGGTTGGCTGCGTTGATTGGCGAGATAGAGCAACCTCTGGCGAGTGGTGGCGGTGGGGAACAAAGGATCAATCCTGATCGGTTGATTCCCATTGAGTATGTTGCGCGTAATCCCCGAAACCCCCGTCGGCACTTTGACGAGGATGAACTTAGAGATCTTGCGTCTTCAATCCGCCAGCATGGTATTGTCCAGCCTGTTGTCGTGCGGACTTCGGGTGAAAATCAGTTTGAGATTATTGCAGGTGAACGGCGTTGGCGCGCGGCACAATTGGCGGGATTTACGGAAATTCCGGTTATTGTGCGTGATGTCGATGATCGAACTGCTCTTGAGATCGCAATTGTCGAGAATGTGCAGCGGTCAGATCTCAATCCCCTTGAAGAGGCTCAGGGTTACGACCAGCTCATTGCGGAACATGGTTATACCCAGAATGATCTGGGCGAGATTATCGGCAAGAGCCGTAGCCATGTGGCAAATAGTCTCCGTTTGCTGAAGCTCCCGGAACCGGTGCGCCAGATGCTCTATGAGGGTGCGCTGTCAGCTGGCCACGCACGTGCACTCATTCCGACTTCAAATCCGGTGTCTTTGGCACAAACCATTATTTCTAAAGGATTATCTGTTCGTGATGCCGAGAAATTGGCACAGAAAGATATTCGCGCTCAGGAAGGTGGTTCTTCGTCCGGGCAGCCAAAAGACTCAAAAGATGCGGATACCTTGGCGCTCGAAAAGACGCTGTCGGACAGTCTTGGGCTTGATGTGACAATTCAGCATAAGTCGGGCGGCGGACAGGTGCGGATCGGTTACAAGACGCTGGAGCAATTGGAAGAAATCTGCAGGCTTCTGGAAAAACGCTAGACAATAACGGCGTGCCTGATGGCGTGTAGATGTTAATCGCGCCGGTTAGCGCCGGTTTGATGCGGCGCTTCTTGCCGACAGCAGCGTGATGGAGAGCAATGCCTGGAGTGCAATGCTTTCATCAATGGAGGCGTTCTGCCGCGTCTGCAGTACGGCCTGATTTATGCGTTCGCATGCTCGCCTAATATCGGCAGGATTCCAACGGGTTAGCGCGGTTTCCAGTGCTGGCTTCCGGCGGAAGTGAACGCCCCTTGCCTGATTGGCGATCACATGGCTCGCGCTCTGCCTTGATGAGACCATATCGCTTTTGAGGCGGTCCAACATTTGGAATTGCCGCAGAGAGGCCTGCAGGAGAAGAAACAGCGGTGTTTTTGAGGACAATATTTTCTGTGTCATTGCGTGAAACAGACGGCTGTTGCCGGTCAAAACTGCATCTACGGCATCATCTACCGATGTAGCAGAAGCGTCTCCAATTATTTCGGTGACGTGATGATCTTCGATGATCGGTTCACCCATGCAGTAGAGGGCTAATTTCTCGATCTCGTTTCTGCTGGCCAGCCGGTCGCCGCCCAAACTTTCCAGGAGCATTGCTCTTCCGGCCGGAGAGATCTTGAGATTTTGCTCCACGAGCACCTGGTCGATCAACCCATTGAGCGCTCTGGCGTCATCTGCGTAGCATGCAACAGACGCAATGTTGCGGTTGGACGATGCCAGCTTGCGCATGCCTGCGCTCTTTTTCAGGTCTCCGGCCTCGATAATGAGGTAGCTTTGCTCGGGCACCTTTTCACAGACAGCCTCGAGGGCGCTTATCAGTGGCCGCTCGTTGCCAGCATTCTTGACCCAAATAAGCTTTTCTCCGCCAAATAGGCCAATTGAGTTAACCTCGTCGGAAAGCCTGCCTGGGTCGGTTTGAATATCGCTGACTGAGAGTTGCGTTACAGCGAATGGGTCATCAAGGGGAACGCCGGTGAATTTCGCCGCAGCCTTTGCCCTTTCGGACACAAGGCCTGTATCCGGGCCATAAAAGAGCAAAATGCGCGGAAGCGATTGCCCGGACTTGAGCAATCGATCAAATTCATGCGGCTTTAGTTCGCTCATGGCTGTTTGAGGGTCAATTTAACCGCGATGTCCGCGCGAATCATCTCTGCTAGTTCGCGTCCGGCGCGTTCACGGGCATTCAAGACGACGCGTAGTTTGGAAAACTCCTGGTCGGAGTAATCGACAAGAGCCGTCGCACGACGTTTTCCAGACAGGAGTGATTGTCCATCGTTTTGAATGAGCGTGTAGTCTGCCGCCAGCGTTATTCGGCCCGCTTGTGCGGTATCCGATGAACTTTCCAGCAAGACGCCTGTGTCTTCTTCCGTCACATTCATTTTGAGCTGATATGCGGGATTTGATGGATCGCCTGCGCCGCCGGAAAGCAGGAAGACAAGCTGATTGCGCACGATCTGCGCTGTGCGGTCAGTCGGGGCGTCTACGAGAACGGATTTCAACGATCTATCCGTCTCCGGGCTGCCGTAGAGTGGTCTGACCTGGCAGGAAGACAGAAAAATCCCGCTGGCGGAGAGCGCCACCAGGCAAACAAAAGAGACAGTTCGATTTGCTGTCTTCTTAGACCACAACATTGATAATCCTCTGTGGCACCACAATCACCTTCTTAGGCTCGCCGCCACTCAGTGCCGATCTGACGAAATCAAGCTCCAACACCGCTTCCTTGATTGTATCCTGCGAGGCTTCACGGGCAATTGTCAATTCACCACGTTTCTTGCCGTTTATCTGGACCGGCAAAGTGATGTCCGAATCAACGACCAGGGATGGTTCAAAAGACGGCCATTCTGCTTCTGCGATCATACCGTCTCGACCGATCACTCTCCAGCACTCTTCAGCCAGGTGGGGCATAATTGGTGCCACCAGATGGACGAGAATGCTGGTTGCGTCGCGAAGCGCACCCAACATCGGCGCGTCCGCTTTACCCTCTGCAGCCAAGGTCAGTGGAGCAGCAAGAGTATTGAGGAGCTCGTAAATCCGAGCAACTGCCTTGTTGAAAGCCAACTTGTCGTAATCATTACCGACAGCCTGCAAGGTCTTGTGTGCTGCACGTGAAACGGCCAGCGCATCGCCATCGGTTGCCGGTCTGGCTTCCACCGTTTTCAAGTTCTGCGCTGCTTCGCCGATAAGGCGCCACATGCGCTGCACAAAGCGATGAGCACCTTCAACACCAGCTTCCGTCCAGATAACATCACGATCCGGCGGCGAATCTGAAAGAACAAAAAAGCGTGCTGTATCAGCACCATAAGAGGCAATGATGTCGTCCGGATCCACCACGTTCTTCTTTGACTTCGACATCTTTTCAATCGAGCCAATTGCAACTTCTTCGCCGGATTCATTCATGTAGGCACGCCGCGCGCCCTCCACTTCCTCAATGCGAATATCTGCAGGTGCGACCCATTTGCCGTTGGAGCCCTCGCCAAGGCGATAGGTTTCGTGGACCACCATGCCCTGCGTGAATAGGCCCTTGAAAGGCTCCTTGACGTCAAGGTGACCGGCAATTTGCATGGCGCGGGTGAAGAAGCGCGAGTAGAGCAGATGCAGAATTGCGTGTTCAATACCGCCGATATACTGGTCGACTGGCAACCAGGCGTTGGCAGCATCAGGCTCGGTTGGATCTGACGCGCGCGGCGCTGTGAAGCGCGCAAAATACCAGCTCGAATCGACAAACGTGTCCATCGTATCAGTTTCGCGGCGCGCGTCACGACCACATTTTGGGCATGCCACGTGACGCCAGGTTGCATGGCGGTCCAGTGGATTACCGGGCTTGTCGAAGTTGATATCGTCAGGCAGCTGAACTGGAAGATCATGTTTCGGTACCGGAACAACGCCGCAATCATCGCAGTGAATGACCGGAATTGGGCAACCCCAATAGCGCTGGCGAGAAATACCCCAGTCACGCAGGCGGAAATTCACTTTGCGTTCGGCCTGCGGTTTTCCACCCAGCTGTTGTGCTGACAGGCGGTTTGCCGCCTCCTCGAAAGCATCAGTGGTTGAAAGCCCATCCAGGAAGCGTGAATTGATCATGACGCCGTCATCGGCGTAGGCCTCATCGCCAACTTCGAATGTTGCGGCGTCTGCACCTTCCGGCATGACAACCGCAGTCACCGGTAGACCATACTTGCGGGCGAAATCGAGATCGCGCTGGTCGCCAGACGGGCAGCCAAAGATTGCACCCGTGCCATAGTCCATCAGAACGAAGTTTGCGATATAGACCGGGACTTCCCAGTTTGGATCGAATGGATGACGAACCTTCAGGCCAGTGTCGAAACCCATTTTTTCGGCGGTCTCAAGTGCTGCAAGCGAAGTTCCTGCGCGTCGGCATTCATCACAGAAAGCTGCGGCCTCTGCATTGGACGCCGCTACATGCTTTGCAAGCGGATGGTCTGCTGCAATTGCCATGAAGGATGCGCCAAACAGCGTGTCAGGCCGGGTGGTGTAAACCGGCAGTTCTTGAAACTCTTCCGGCAGACCGTCAGATGCAAGTTCCCAGCGGATCATCAGGCCTTCCGACCGACCGATCCAGTTCTTCTGCATCAAACGGACCTTTTCAGGCCACTCGTTCAATGTATCGAGTGAATCGAGCAGATCCTGAGAAAAATCGGTGATTTTGAAGAACCACTGAGTGAGTTCGCGTTGTTCAACGAGCGCGCCGGAACGCCAGCCCCGACCATCAATCACCTGCTCATTGGCAAGAACGGTTTGATCGACCGGATCCCAGTTGACCTTCGCATTCTTGCGGTAGATTAGGCCCTTCTCGAGAAAATCGATGAAGAGATGCTGCTGACGATGGTAATACTCCACATCACAGGTCGCAAATTCGCGAGACCAGTCAAGTGACAGGCCCATGGATTTGAGCTGACCGCGCATTGTCGCAATGTTTTCGTAAGTCCACTCCTTGGGATGAACCTTGTTTTGCATCGCCGCATTTTCCGCGGGCATGCCGAATGCGTCCCAACCCATGGGATGGAGTACATTGTAACCGCGGGCGCGCTTATACCGGGCGACAACATCGCCCATGGCGTAGTTGCGCACATGACCCATGTGGATACGACCGGAAGGATAAGGAAACATCTCAAGCACGTAATACTTGTCACGCGGGTCGTCATTCTTTGTCTCGAAAGTCGCCTTGTCAGCCCAAGTCTTCTGCCAACGAGGTTCTGCATCGCGTGGATTGTAGCGTTCTATTGCCATTTCTTCTGTCCGGATCAGCACTTAAGTGGGAATTCGCGCCGACCTTCACCATGAATTGCCCGAAGCGTCAAGGTTTTCAGCTCTGCTCGCGACCTTGGGCTTGGAATTTTGGGCGAAATGCGAATAAACAGGGCCAACGAATTGGCTGAGGTGAATGCAACATGTCCTTGATAGACCGCCTGACCGGCGTCCTGAACAGAATTGAAAACGCGTGCCAGTATGCTTCCCGCCAGCGCGAAACAGTCTCACTTGTCGCGGTTTCCAAGACATTTGCTGCCGAGGATATCCGTCCAGCCCTTCTCGCCGGGCAACGAGCATTTGGCGAAAACCGTGTTCAGGAGGCCAAGAGTAAGTGGCCGGATCTAAAAGCCGAATATTCTGGCGTGGAACTCCACCTCATTGGCCCTTTGCAATCCAACAAGGCGGGTGAAGCCGTTGAGCTCTTCGATGTCATAGAGACGGTCGATCGGGAGAAGATTGCACGAGCCATAGCGGCAGAAATGGAAAAGCAACAAAAGACATTGAAGCTTTATGTTCAGGTCAATACCGGGCTGGAGCCTCAGAAGGCCGGAATCGCACCCGACGAAACACCCGCATTCGTTGATTTTTGCCGGCGCGATCTGAACTTGAAGATCGAGGGTCTGATGTGCATTCCGCCAGCGGATGAGAATCCCGGTCCCCACTTCGCGCTTCTGGCCAAACTCGCCCAGGCGTGCGATCTGGAGAAACTTTCGATGGGCATGTCTGGTGATTTTGAAACCGCAATCGAGTTTGGTGCGACGAGCGTTCGTGTGGGATCGGCAATATTTGGCGAACGTTAAGGCTGCGTCGCCTTGCATTTGTCAATTCCGACGCTGATTTGGGAGCTTTCTTTAGGCTTTCGTCGGGGTTCACGAACCCAATTTTTAGATAGTATTCTCCGCAACCATTGAGCCGCTTGGAGGAAGGCGGCTTTCAGCACGTGTAGGCCGTCCAAAAAATCGGTGAACGTACTGAGGTTTCGCACAGCTCTGCGGGCAACACTATGTTGCCCTGCAATGCAGCTGCGCCAGGGAGGATAATGTTATGTCTGGTGAATATCGGCGTGTTTATGACGACTGGAAGTCTGATCCGCAGGCTTTTTGGGGCCGTGAGGCCAAAAATCTGTTCTGGTTTGAAGAACCAAAGACAATCTTCGATGCTAATCAGGGCGTGTATGGGCGCTGGTTTGCCGATGGTGTCACGAATACGTGCTACAATGCGGTTGACCGCCATGTGGAGGCTGGCAGGGGCGACCAGGCTGCTATCCACTATGAAAGCCCCGTAACGGGCAAAGCACGCAGCTATAGCTATGCAGAGCTGCTGGATGAGGTTTCGGCGGTCGCGTCAGTGCTAAAGTCGTTGGGCGTGGAAAAAGGTGATCGCGTTATCATCTACATGCCTATGATTCCCGAAGCTGTCTTTTCCATGCTGGCTTGTGCGCGCATCGGAGCGATCCACTCTGTTGTCTTTGGTGGCTTTGCGGCCCATGAGCTGGCAACGCGTATTGATGACAGCGAAGCGAAGCTGGTCATTGCAGCAAGTTGCGGCATGGAGCCAAATCGGGTCGTGCCCTACAAGCCACTGCTTGATGAGGCTGTGCGCCAAGCCAAACACAAGCCGAAAAACTGCCTTGTGCTGGAACGCGAAGAGCACCCCTATGATCTCATCGAAGGTCAGGATGTCGACTTTGCAGAAGCTGTGGCTTCGCACAAGGGCGAAGCCTGCGCGTGCGTGCCGGTGAAGGCGACCGACCCGCTCTATATTCTCTACACATCCGGTACCACCGGCGCGCCGAAGGGTGTTGTGCGTGACAATGGCGGCCATATGGCAGCGCTTCAGTGGAGTATGGAGAACATCTACGGGGTAAAGCCCGGCGAGGTCTTCTGGGCAGCGTCCGATATCGGCTGGGTCGTGGGTCACTCATATATTGTCTATGGACCGCTGCTGGCGGGCAATACGACAGTCCTTTTTGAGGGCAAGCCTGTAGGAACGCCGGATGCGGGAACTTTCTGGCGGATTATTAACAAGCACAAAGTGACCGCACTCTTCACCGCGCCGACTGCATTCCGCGCCATCCGCAAGGAAGACCCGGAAGGCAAGTTCATCGCGGAAAATCCGATGCCAACATTGCGGGCTCTCTTCCTGGCGGGTGAACGTGCCGATCCCGACACCATAAAATGGGCGGAAGAGAAGCTTGATGTTCCGGTTATCGACCATTGGTGGCAAACAGAAACCGGCTGGACAATCGCCGGGAACCCGACTGGCATTGAAATGCTGCCGATCAAATATGGCTCGCCAACGGTTGCAATGCCCGGTTACGACATCCAGGTGCTGGATGATGCAGGCCATCCGGTCTCTGCAGGAACTTTGGGCAATATCGTTGTGAAGCTGCCCATGCCCCCAGGCTCGTTGCCGACGTTCTGGAACGCAGAGCAACGCTTCCGCGATACATGCCTCGCGGAATTTCCCGGCTATTACAAGACAGCCGATGCGGGTTATGTCGATGAAGACGGATACCTCTTTATCATGGCCCGCACAGACGACATCATCAATGTCGCAGGTCACCGTCTTTCAACGGGCGGTATGGAAGAGGTGTGCGCAACCCATCCCGATGTGGCCGAATGCGCCGTTATTGGCGTGGCCGACCAATTGAAAGGCCAGCTGCCTTTCGGCTTCCTCGTACTCAACAGCGGTGTGACCAAGGATCCCGCTGAAATTGAGCGGGAGGTTGTGGGTCTTGTGCGTCAGGAAATAGGCCCGGTAGCGGCCTTCAAGCTGGTGGTTTGCGTTTCGCGTCTTCCCAAGACCCGTTCGGGCAAAATTCTGCGTGGCACGATGCAGAAGATTGCTGATGAGATGGACTGGAAGATGCCGGCAACGATTGATGACCCGGCGGTTCTGGATGAGATTGCCGTCGCACTCAAATCCCGTGGGTATGCTGGCGGAGAGATGAAGGCCGGCTAATAGGTGTCTCTACAAACAAAAGAAAAGGGCGGCCTGAGAGCCGCCCTTTTTGATTCAATCTTTTGGCCAAGCCTATTCTTGCTCGTCGCTCTCATCAGAGGACTTCAGAGACTTCAACTTTGCAAAAACGGCATCCGCGTCGATTTCCGCTTCTTCTTCCTCGTAGCCGTAGCCTTGAGTTTCTGCAGCGGGTTGCAGTGTCTGATCAAGTTCAGCTTCTGTTGGAAGCGGGCGATCCTTGGCGGCCTTTTCCACTTCCAGGTCAAGATCGATCTGTGTGCAAAGACCAAGTGTTACCGGGTCCATGGCAACCAGATTGGCTGAGTTCCAGTGTGTGCGATTACGGATCTGCTCGATGGTGGACTTCGTGGTGCCAACGAGGCGCGAAATCTGCGCGTCCTTGAGTTCCGGGTGATTGCGGACCAGCCAGAAAATGGCGTTTGGTCGATCCTGACGCTTGGAAACCGGCGTGTAGCGCGGGCCGCGGCGCTTTGATTCGGGCACACGAACCTTTGGTTCGGAAAGCTTCAGCTTGTAGTTCGGATCGGCTTCAGCGCGGGCAATTTCCTCGCGCGAGAGCTGTCCGGTGTTAATCGGATCGAGACCTTTGATACCCTGCGCACTTTCGCCGTCGGCAATAGCCTTCACTTCAAGCGGGTGCAGCTTGCAGAACTGAGCGATCTGGTCGAAAGACAGGGCAGTGTTGTCAACGAGCCATACGGCTGTTGCCTTGGGCATGAGCAGCTGTTGTGCCATGGGTATAGTCCTCTTGTCCGTCCGCGCCGGTGTCGCGGGCCGTGGTGTTACCACTATCATTTCCGGGAAAGCAGGTTTCTATAACCGCACTGGCGCAGAATTGCAATTGTCGCTTCGCACTAATGACCAAAGTTGCATTGAAGAGGCGCAAAATATTGATAAAACAGGACGGGACAGGCGGGAGGAGAAGCCGCCGATGGCGTAAAGCGGAGGAATTTCATGTCACAGGTTTACCCGGTATTGAGCGCGGCCAAGAAACGTGCGCTTATCGACAATGAGAAATACTTGAAGTGGTATGAGGAGAGCGTTTCCAACCCGGAGAAATTCTGGGCAAAGCACGGCAAGCGCATCGACTGGTTCAAACCTTATACCAAGGTCAAAAACACCTCGTTCAAAGGAAAAGTGTCCATCAAGTGGTTTGAGGACGGCGTCACCAACGTATCCTATAACTGCATTGACCGGCATTTGGCTAAGCGCGGCGATCAGGTGGCGATCATTTGGGAAGGTGACAACCCCTATGATGACAAGAAGGTCACTTATAACGAGCTTTATCATGAGGTTACGCGTCTTGCTAACGTGCTCAAGCGTAATGGTGTGAAGAAAGGTGACCGTGTCACAATCTACATGCCGATGATCGTGGAAGCAGCCTATGCGATGCTGGCCTGCACCCGTATCGGGGCGATTCATTCAATTGTTTTTGGTGGCTTTTCTCCCGATGCGCTTGCCGGCCGCATTGTCGACTGCCAGTCGACATTTATCATTACCGCAGACGAGGGTCTTCGTGGTGGCAAGACTGTACCACTGAAGCATAATACAGATCTGGCAATCGAGATTGCCGAGCGTCAGGGTGTTGAAGTCAAGAACGTGCTTGTGGTGCGCCGCACGGGTGGGAAGACGGAGTGGTTCGAGAACCGCGACATCTGGTATCACGAGGCTGTGCGCGCAGAGAAGCCGGAATGCAAGCCTGCCAATATGAAGGCTGAAGATCCACTTTTCATCCTCTACACATCGGGTTCAACCGGCAAGCCAAAGGGTGTTTTGCATACGACGGGTGGTTATCTTGTCTACGCGTCCATGACGCACGAATATGTGTTCGATTACCATGAAGGCGATATCTACTGGTGCACAGCGGATGTGGGCTGGGTCACCGGCCACTCCTATATCGTCTACGGACCGCTGGCGAATGGTGCCACAACATTGATGTTTGAAGGCGTTCCGAATTATCCCAACGCTGGCCGCTTCTGGGATGTTGTCGATAAGCACAACGTCAATATCTTCTACACGGCACCAACTGCCATCCGCGCCTTGATGGGCGCTGGCGATGATTTCGTGAAGCGCTATTCTCGCTCATCGCTCAGAACACTTGGTTCTGTTGGTGAGCCGATCAATCCCGAAGCCTGGGAATGGTATTACAATGTGGTGGGCGACCAGAAATGCCCGATTGTTGATACCTGGTGGCAGACCGAAACCGGCGGTATTCTGATTACACCACTGCCCGGTGCCACCGACCTCAAGCCTGGCTCCGCGACACGCCCGTTCTTCGGTGTGCAGCCGCAGCTGGTGGGTAACGAAGGCGAGGTGCTGGAAGGCGCTACCGATGGCAATCTCTGCATCACCGATTCATGGCCTGGTCAGATGCGAACTGTTTATGGTGATCATGAGCGGTTCGTGCAGACCTATTTCTCCACCTATAAGGGGAAATATTTCACAGGCGACGGCTGCCGCCGTGATGAGGATGGTTACTATTGGATCACCGGTCGAGTGGACGATGTGATCAACGTGTCCGGGCACCGAATGGGGACTGCAGAAGTGGAATCGGCACTGGTTTCCCACGATTCCGTGTCGGAAGCTGCGGTTGTCGGCTACCCCCATGATGTGAAAGGGCAGGGCATCTATTGCTATGTCACGCTGATGGAAGGCCAGGAGGGGTCTGACGATCTTCGTAAGGCTCTGGTGACCCATGTTCGCAAAGAGATTGGTCCTATTGCTTCGCCGGATAAAATCCAGTTCGCACCGGGCCTGCCAAAAACCCGTTCGGGCAAGATCATGCGCCGGATTCTGCGTAAGATCGCGGAAGATGATTTCGGTTCATTGGGTGACACATCAACATTGGCTGATCCGACAGTGGTTGATGATCTGATCGAGAATCGTCAGAACAAGAAATAAGCCGAGAACATTCGGCTTTGAGATGGAGGCCCGGTTTTTGACCGGGCCTTTTTGTTTCAGCAACCTATCTGGCGGCGAATTGCGTTTACCTGTTTCACTGAGCGGCAGACGTTTTCACAAGGAATTCCATCGTTGTCGCCATCTGCGCGACTGTAGCCATTGCACCAAAGAATAACGGCCTCCTCGCAGGAATTGACTTGTTTGCAGGTCATGCGGGCTTCCTCGTAGGGAACGAGAGATGAAGATGCTGCCTGAGATGGCAGCACAGCAAGAATCAAAGCTGTCAGGATTGCAGGCCGCATGATTTCCTCCCATGAGTAACTCATGGACTAGGCAAAGCGCTGCAAAGTCAACCAACCACTCGCAACCTGGAGTTCATTTGACAGCACAATCTGCTGGTTTGTTTCGCCTGCCGCCGGAATAGGCCCGCACCAGCCCCGCTGCCAAGAGCTGGCTTGCCGAATCGTGTCCGTCCTCATCGGCCAGATCCGCAAGAACACGGCCAAAATATTTTCCGCCCGATACATTGGTAAGCGAAACCATACGAATTCCCGAGAGAATGCCTTCCAGTGCCCGTCGCGCGGAATTGCCCCGCCGTCTCTCCGCCTCGCAACGAGAGTGTATTTCCGGTGCATCGATGCCGCGCAACCGAACTTTGACGGTCACAGCCTGTTGCGGCCAAGGAAAGGCGCGCACCTCGACCGTATCACCATCAATGACGCGAAGGATCTCCGCCTGTACGGGCCCCTCAATCCAGAAGCCCGGCGCGCGCGTATTTGCAAACGAAGGCGTGATGGCGGAAAATATTCCGATAATTGCAACGAATATCGATAGATTCCTAATCATGTAAGGAATATATTCACTAATTGCGGTGCAATCAATAGGAATAATTACACATCTTAGAAATCGATTGCGCGGCCTTTGATTTCCCAGTCACCATAGCGTGCCGGATCTTCACCACCACGACCGCCAATTTCCTTTGGCATGTCCTGTTGCTTTACAGCCTTTCGCCGCTCTTCGGCTTCCGCCAACGCGCGCATTGCTGCCGGGCTTAACACCTTTTTCGGCAATTCGTCTCCATTGCTGTCTGCAGGTGTTTCATCTGCCATCGTCATACCGCCATATTGAAGTCATCCGGGTCGATACCCATCATATAAACAACAGGACGCGCTGATAACAGGGGTTTTGCCAGGAGATTGATGATGAATACATTGCGGACTGCCATGTTGTTGGCATTCATGACCGCGCTCTTCATGGGCGTTGGATACATGATTGGCGGAAAAGGCGGGATGACAATCGCGTTCGTAATTGCCGCGGCGATGAACTTGTTTTCCTGGTGGAACTCCGGGGACATGGTGCTGCGGATGCATCATGCCCAGCAAGTGGATGAAACCTCCGCGCCGGAATATTACGGTCTGGTGAGGGAGCTGGCCGAAAAGGCAGGTCTGCCCATGCCACGTGTCTTTGTGCTGAATTCGGACCAGCCAAATGCGTTTGCAACCGGTCGAAATCCGGAAAACGCGGCTGTTGCGGCCTCCAGGGGCCTCTTGAACCGACTGTCATATGAAGAGGTTGCCGGTGTTATGGCTCATGAGTTGGCCCATATCGAACACCGCGATACTTTGACGATGACGGTCACGGCGACACTTGCCGGTGCAATCTCCATGCTGGGCAATTTTGCCTTCTTCTTCGGCGGTCGGCGGAATGAAAACAATCCCTTTGGTTTTGTCGGCGTTTTGGTCGCCATGATCGTTGCGCCATTTGCAGCTATGTTGGTGCAAATGGCAATCAGCCGGACACGGGAATATGAGGCCGATCGCCGCGGGGCGGAAATATGCGGCAACCCGCTTTCCCTGGCTTCGGCATTGAAAAAGATCGAGAATTATGCGCGCGGTATCGTCAATGATGACGCTGAAGCGAGCCCGGCGACGGCCCATATGTTCATCATCAATCCACTTTCAGGCAGACGCGGTGACAGCCTTTTCTCAACCCATCCGGATACGGCCAATCGCATCGCAGCGCTGGAAGAAATGGCGCGCCTCGCAGCGGAAGCCTCGACGGAACCTGTCAGGCCTGCTAAGGCGGCACGAAAATCACGTTCTGTGCCGAATGTAAAATGGGGTCGGGGCGGTGATGAATCACCCAAAGGACCCTAGACTTGACCTCAGACAAGAAGCGTCGCCCAAATCAGAACAAGTCGCCCGTAAGCGGATCAGAA
This sequence comes from Ensifer sp., assembly GCA_050301895.1. GTDB lineage: Bacteria > Pseudomonadota > Alphaproteobacteria > Rhizobiales > Rhizobiaceae > Ensifer_A. The sequence goes on from JBNKZZ010000001.1 coordinate 86,783, forward strand.
AAACCAGGTCTTGCCGCGCGTCAGGCCGCCGCAAAGATACTTTCTGCAGTCGTTGACCGGAAAATTTCGCTGGATGGCATGCTTGATGGCGAACACGGCAATCCTGCCTACCGGGATTTGAGCGCCGCTGACAAGGCGTTGACCCGCGCAATTGTGAGTTCCGCGCTGCGACATCTGCCGCAAATTGAGGCGATTATCGGATCGCTGTTGAAATCCCCGTTGCCCGATGGTGCCAGGGCGTTGCATCACGGTCTGAATGTGGCTGCTGCCCAAATTCTCTACCTGGATGTGCCCGATCACTCTGCTGTTGATCTGGCGGTTGAGCAGGCGAATATTGACCCGCGCAACAGGCGGTTCGCGAGCCTGGTGAATGCTGTCCTGCGGCGGCTGGTGCGCGAAAAGGAAGAACTTCTCAGCACTATCGGTGCATCCGTTCCCGCTCTTCCATCATGGTTCTTCGATAGGCTTGTTGAAAGCTATGGTGAGGAAGCCGCCCGCAGGATCGCGGATGCGCAAATGGCCCCCGCCCCTGTTGACCTTACGGTCAAATCGGACCCTGAAGGCTGGGCCAAAAAGCTCGGCGGCAAGGTGCTGCCAACGGGAAGCGTCCGGTTGGACCACTATGACGGTGCGATCAGTGATTTGGAAGGCTATGCAGACGGACAATGGTGGGTGCAGGATGCGGCGGCAGCCATTCCAGCCCGACTTTTCGGCGACATCGCAGGTCAGCGCGTTGTTGATCTTTGCGCTGCGCCTGGTGGTAAAACCGCGCAGTTAATAGCAGCTGGTGCCGATGTGACAGCGCTCGACCAATCTGCAAGCAGATTGAAGCGCCTGAAGGGCAATTTGCTCCGACTTGGAATGCAGGCGGAGCTTCATAACGCCAATGCAGGTGATTTTACCACGCAGGCGCCTTTCGATGCTGCGCTTCTTGATGCGCCATGTTCATCCACGGGCACAGCAAGGCGGCATCCGGACATTCCCTGGACGAAGTCCTTTGCGGATATAGAGAAACTGGCGAAAGTGCAGGAAAATCTGCTTCGCCATGCTCTAACGCTCGTAAAGCCGGGCGGAAGAGTGGTTTTCTCCAACTGTTCTCTCGACCCGCTTGAGGGAGAGGAGATGGTTGCACGCCTTGTTTCGCAAGGCGTTTGTGAACGAGTGCCGGTAGAAAAGGACGGGTTGCCTGGCCTCGAGGAAGCCGTCACGTCGCTGGGCGAAGTTCGCACTACGCCGGCAATGCTGCATTTGAGTGAAGATCCAAAGTCGAACGGGCTGGACGGTTTTTTTGCCGTCATTTTGAAGCGCGTTTAGCGCTTCTAAGCCGAATTTCCATTGAAATCAGTTGATTACAGTTTCAGTACGTCGCTCGTGAATTGACAAACATATCATTGTCCATAGGAATGTGGTTAACGGGGAGTTAAATTAGGTATTATGAAGGTAGCCGCGCGTCAAAGCATGGTCAGCCTCTACATGGTAGAGGCGCGGCGCCGTATCGGCAAAGGCTGGGTGCAGTTTTCGCTCCAGTACTTGCCGTTGCCCGTTCGCCAGCCGGAGCGTTTGCTAGTCGCGCCGACCGATCTCCATGCAGCAGATACGCATATTGCGGATGAAATGCTCTCGGGTCGTTTTGCCTTGGCCGGACGTGTGCTGGAAACCGGCGGCGGATCGCCGTTTGATTTTGACCTCCCGTCGATCGCTTTTGCCAATCGGCTGCACTCCTTTGTCTGGCTGCGTGACGTGCGCGCCGCTCAAAGCGAGCAGCATTGTCGAATTTCGCGGCGCATCGTTGATGATTGGATGTTGCTGTACGGTCGCTCTTTCGCTTCAATCGCCTGGGAACCGGAAATTGCTTCGCAGCGTTTGATTTCCTGGCTCTCCCATTCTCCCGTCATATTGAAAGAGGCTGAGCTGAAATTTTATCGGCGGTTTCTCAAGAGCATTGCCCTGCATGTGCGCTTTCTCAAGCTTCTGACGCCGTATTTGCCGGAAAACGATACGCGTCTGCGTTGCCGCATCGCTCTCGCCTTGGCGAGTCTGTCATTGCCTGCATCAGCCAAGGATATTCGACGTGCCAGCGCTGCGCTTGATAAGGAATTGGAACGTCAGATCTTGCCGGACGGTGGACACGTCTCGCGTAATCCGCGGATTATTCTGGAGCTTCTCTTGCTGCTTCTGCCGCTGCGTCAAACCTACATCAATCTTGGATATGAACTGCCGGCAAAACTGATTCCGGCCATTGATCGGATGTTTCCAGCGCTCAGGTTTTTCCGCCATCAGGGCGGTGAGCTTGCGCTTTTCAATGGTGCAACCTCCGCTTTGGCGAATGAACTGGCTTCGGTGCTGCGCTACGATGAAACATCTGGCGGCGCATACAAGTCGCTACCTTATGTCCAGTTTCATCGTTTGGCAGTCAAAGAGACTGTTGTCATAGCCGATACCGGCAAGGCATTGACGACGGAAATGTCGCGGACCGCAAATGCGGGCGCACTTTCCTTTGAAATGTCGTCAGGCCGAAACCGGTTTATCGTCAATTCCGGTGCGCCTAAATATGCCGGCAAGAAATATCAGGCTCTTTCTCGTATGACTGCGGCGCATTCTGCCGTTACGGTGAATGACAATTCCTGTTTCAAATTGTCGCTGTCGGAATTTCTTGGGCCGGTTGTTATCGCAGGCGTGGATGCGGTGAGCGTTGAACGGCGTGAGGAAGACGGCGGTGCACAGGGGCTGAATATGCGCCATGACGGCTATGTCGATGTCGCAGATATCGTTGTTGAACGTGATCTGCAGCTCTCCTCCAGTGGTGCGCAGTTGCGCGGACGCGAGCGGCTGCTCGGAACAAATGGCGGTGAACCCTCTGCAGAAAACAAGTCCACCGCAGTAGCACGCTTCCACATACACCCTTCAATTGCCATTCGGGTTATTGATGAAAACGAGGTCTATTTGCGTGCGGCAGATGGCGAGGTCTGGAGCTTTTCGTGCATCGATACACCTGTTGAGGTGACCGAAGATGTATATTTTGCTGATCCGTCCGGTATGCGTATCTCGCAACAGATTGAATTGGCATTTGATGCCCGAGAAAATCCGGAAATTCAATGGGTCATGACCCGCAAGCAATCCGGTGCGGCTTCGCCAGACTGATTGTGCCAATAGCCTCACATTTTGTTCCTGTTTTGCTGCGCCAGATTGCCGCTGCATGTTTCTTATAGTTGGCATCTGTGTTAGAGCGCGCGTGAATTTCCCGCGTGGCGGTATCGTCCGCATATCTTCCTCTTCCAAGGACTGAAAAGAATGGCTGTTGTTTCCAAGAAAATCCCCGCTCCTGAAAGCGTTGAGATCAAGACTGCACTTCTATCTGTATCTGACAAGACAGGTATCATCGAGTTGGCGCAGGCTCTGGTAGCGCGTGGCGTTGCACTGGTATCCACTGGAGGTACAAAGAAGGCGATTGCAGACGCGGGACTTCCGGTCCGTGATGTTTCCGATCTGACCGGCTTCCCTGAGATCATGGATGGGCGCGTGAAGACGCTGCACCCCGGCGTGCATGGTGGGTTGCTCTCCATTCGCGGCGATGAGGAGCACGTTGCAGCAATGTCGGAACACGGCATTCAGGCGATCGATCTTGCCGTGATCAACCTGTATCCCTTTGAGGATGTGCGTGCAAAAGGCGGCGATTATCCAACAACGGTTGAGAATATCGACATTGGCGGACCAGCGATGATCCGCGCATCTGCCAAGAACCACGCTTATGTGACCGTGATTACCGATCCATCAGATTACGCATCGCTTCAGGCAGAGTTGGAGAAGGGCAACGGCGCGACCAGCTATCGTTTCCGTCAGGAAATGGCGGCACGTGCCTATGCGCGTACCGCTGCGTACGACTCTGCGATCTCCAATTGGTTCGCAGGCGAGCTTGGTATGGGCATGCTCAAGCACCGCGCAATTGGCGGCGTATTGAAGGAAGAGATGCGCTACGGCGAAAACCCGCACCAGGCAGCTGGTTTCTACATTACCGGTGAAAATCGCCCCGGTGTTGCCACGGCGAAGCTGCTGCAGGGCAAGCAGCTTTCCTATAACAACATCAACGACACCGATGCCGCTTATGAGCTCGTATCTGAATTCGGCGCGGAAAAGGGACCGGCATGCGCGATCATCAAGCATGCCAACCCCTGCGGCGTTGCAACCGGCCCGACGCTGGCAGAAGCATACCGGCGCGCACTTGCCTGTGACTCAACATCAGCATTTGGTGGTATCATCGCTCTCAACCAGGCACTCGACGGTGAAACAGCCGAAGAAATCATCAAGCTTTTCACGGAAGTCATCATTGCGCCTTCTGTTTCGGAAGAAGCAAAGGCAATCATCGCCAAGAAGCCAAACCTGCGGCTTCTGGAAGCTGGTGGTCTTGCCGATCCATCTGTCCCGGGCTTGACCGCAAAGACGGTTTCCGGCGGCCTGCTGATACAGACGCGTGACAATGGTCTCGTTGAGAATCTCGACCTGAAGGTTGTAACCAAACGTGCGCCAAGCGACAGGGAACTGGAAGATCTGAAATTTGCGTTCAAAGTTGCAAAGCACGTGAAATCCAACGCTGTGGTCTATGCCAAGGATGGTCAGACTGCCGGTATTGGGGCTGGTCAGATGAGCCGTGTGGATTCAGCAAGGATCGCAGCGGTCAAGGCCGAAGATGCTGCCAAGGCTGCCGGTTGGGCGGAGCCAATGACCAATGGGTCTGTTGTCGCCTCGGAAGCGTTCCTGCCTTTCCCTGACAGTCTTCAGTCCATGATTGCTGCGGGTGCTACTGCGCTCATTCAGCCAGGTGGCTCGATCAAGGATGCTGATGTGATCGCCGCTGCCGATGAAGCGGGTATCGCCATGGTGTTTACTGGCATGCGTCACTTCCGCCACTAAGAATGGCACGAAAGATGAAGAAAGCCCGGCTGCGAAACCGCTGCCGGGCTTTTTAATGTCTGCTGTCAAGAATGATTCACGTGAAACCACAGCTTATTTGCGGGTCAAGCGCTCATTCTTCCGCCAATGCAGGATAGGGTGTTCCCCACAAAATGACCAAGCCCACGACAAAGAACAGGCTGAGTGTCGCCATTCCCCAGTAGGCGGACCCGGAAGCATATGTTGCTATGGAAAACGCCAGGGTCGCCATGAACGAGGTAATCCGGCCCGTTAGTGCGTAAATGCCGAAGAAGCGCCCGGCTTCATCGGGATGTATGCTTCTGGCCAGGAAAGAACGGGATGAGGCCTGAACCGGGCCAAATGCAAGGCCAGTAAACAGGCTGAAGAGAATATAGACCTTCTCTGCCGCAGTCCCGAAGAGACCACCTTGGTCCTCCGTTGAAAGCGCAATCAAGCCGAACAGGGTGGAATCGTGATGGGTGGAAACAATCCCAACGGATGATATGAGCAGCGCGATGAGTGCCAGAATAATGGTACGCTTGGAGCCAAGGAACTTGTCCACGTAGCCCGCCAATATGCTGCTGGGAATGGCAACCATATTGAGGATGATGCCGTAAATGCCAATTTCCATGGTCACCCAGCCGAAAAGACCTGCGGCAAACGCGCCGCCTAGAACGAGCAGACCGTTCACGCCATCCTGATAGATCATGCGAGCGATATAGAAACGTAAGAGGGACTTCCGTCTGGAAAGCTCGCCAAGTGTTGTTTTCAGCTCTGCCAGACCGTGTGCAACAGCTGGCTTCAATGCGCGGCTGGTGCCTTGAATATCCGGCGTGAAAAGGAACATTGGCAAGACGAATATAACATACCAGACGGCTGCAAATGGCCCGGTAACACGCGCGTCATCACCAGTTGCTGGATCAAGTCCAAAGAGCGCAGGAATGCCCAAAATTGTTTTGCCGGATTCAGGACTGGCGGCGAGCAGTGCAACAACGGTTATCAGCACGATCATGCCGCCGGTATAGCCAAGCCCCCAGGCAATGTTGGATATCTTGCCTACCTGCTGTTTGGAGAACAGCCTCGGGATCATTGAGTCGTTGAATAGCGTTGAAAATTCAACGGAAATCGTAACGATCACCATGAGAATGACTGGATAGATTGGATTGGAGCCGGGCGTTGCAAACCAAAGGAGCGACAGCCCTACGACAAGGAAAAGGCTGAAGAAGCCAATCCATGGTTTCTTCGCACCTGTTGCGTCGGCCACTGAACCTAAAACGGGTGAAAGGATTGCAATGATGACGCCCGCAATTGTTGCCATGTTGGACCACATAGCCTGGGCTGAGACCGGATCTTCCGTTAGCCGGGAAACAAAATACGGTCCGAAGATAAATGTTGTGACAACCGTGTAGGTGGGCTGTGCCGCCCAATCGAACATCATCCAGCCAAATATGCCCTTCCGACTGGTTTTCGGAATTGCGCTCAATTCATCAACAAGTGCCGTCAAGTTCCCCTCCCAACCGCAGGCTTCATTGCGGGGAATGTGTCATGCGCCTGTGTCTTTAGCAAGCGTGTTGAGCCAGCCAGCGGCAACAACGCAGCGTGCAAGGGTTGGCTCGGCAGTGTCGGTCAGGTTTGTCAGGCGAGACGCGAGCTCCCCAAGCGACTTGTTGTGCTTTTCATGCCACGCGAGCAGGGGATTCTTCTCGCCTTTGCCTTCAACAAGAACACTCATCGAAATCGCTCTGCGGCTATCGGAGATTTCATCCAGACTATGCGCGAGCGCCTGGGCCTCGAATTGATCGGAGGGCTGCAGGCTTTCCGCAGCAGCAAGCAGTCTCGAAACGCGGAATGTTTCAGAAACACCGAAGAAAATGTGGCCGGCCCGTTCAAGCTTTTCGTTCGCAGCATCGGCAATTGTTACAATTTCCGGAATGACGTCCAGCGCTTGAATGGCGGCCAGCTCATCTGCCAGTCGTTGCGGTATGCCGGCATTGGTGAGCGTTTCAGCCTTGTTGCTGATTGCGGCAACCTGATGCTGGGGCAAAATAGCTGAAAGCTGCTTCATTGCGTTTGCACATGCCTTGCGAAGCCTGTTGACGGCCTGTTCAAGCGGCAGCTTGGCCAACCCCGTCTTGATAACAAGGCGGCTGCTGGTTTCATAAAGCTGGGCGACCATCTCGTAGAGGCTGTTTTGCAGGTCTCCGGAAATGGCATTGTCCAGAGCGTCAATTTCACCCCATATCTTTGTCATGTCGAAGCCGTCGCTTACGATGATTGCGGCTTTGACGATCTCTGAACTGCTGGCACCTGTTGAGTCTCGCATTGAGGAGAGAAAGGCTGGTCCGCCCCTGTTGATGGCATGGTTGGCGAGCTGGGTAGCGATAATTTCGCGGCGCAGGCGATGGCTTTCAATGTCCCCATGATATGTTTTGCGCATGCGCGTGGGGAAGTAGCTGGTCAGCAGAGGCTCAAACCACGGATCATCCGGCAGTTCGCTTGCCACCAACTCGTCGAAGAGCACAATTTTTGAATAGGAGAGCAACACGCCGATTTCGGCACGCGTCAGCGGGTGGCCGGATGCGTAGCGCTCCTGCATCGTCTGTGTATCGGGCAGGTTTTCGTTCGCTCTGTCGAGGTGACCGTCAGCCTCAAGACGGTTCATGAGCTGGGTAAGTTCTGCAGCATTTCGCAGACCTTTTCTCTGGCACAGCGTAATTGCCAAGCTTTGCAGGTAATTGTTGCGGAGAACCAGTTCGGCAACATCATCTGTCATGGATGCCAGAAGCTTGTTACGCGCGCTGCGGGTCAGTCGCCCCTCGCGCATGGCGTTGGCCAGTGCGATTTTGATGTTGACCTCGACGTCGGAGGAGTTCACGCCTGCCGAGTTGTCGATGGCATCGGAGTTGCAGCGGCCTCCCTTCAGTCCGAAAGCGATTCGGCCACGTTGTGTCACACCGAGATTTGCGCCTTCGCCAATAACCTTGGCCCGAACCTCGGCCGCTGAAATGCGAACGGGATCATTGGCGCGGTCCCCGACCTCGGCGTTGGTCTCGGCAGATGAGCGGATATAGGTACCGATACCGCCGAACCAGAAGAGATCGACCTCGGCACGCAAGATGGCATTTATCACCTCGAATGGGGTGGCTGACGTCTTGCCAAGACCAATTGCCGCTGCTGCTTCCGGCGTCAGTCGCACCGACTTTTCCGCACGGGATATGATCATGCCGCCTTTGGAAAGCTTGTCCTTACCATAATCCTGCCAGCTTGACCGTGGCAGTGCAAAAAGCCTCTGCCGCTCCGCATAGGAGATTGCGATGTCCGGATCAGGATCGATCATGATATCGCGGTGGTCGAATGCTGCGATCAGGCGAATTTTCCGCGACAGGAGCATTCCGTTACCGAATACGTCGCCGGACATGTCGCCGACACCAGCGACGGTGAATGGTGTCGACTGAATGTCGATATCCATTTCGCGGAAATGACGTTTGACGGTCTCCCACGCACCGCGTGCTGTGATACCCATTTTCTTGTGGTCATAGCCAGCCGACCCGCCCGAGGCAAAGGCGTCATCAAGCCAGAAGCCGGCTTCCTGCGCCAGCTCATTTGCTGTGTCTGAAAAGGTTGCAGTACCCTTGTCTGCCGCGACTACGAAATAGGGATCGTCCTCATCATGCCGGATTGTATTTTCCGGAGGAATGATCTCGTTGCCGTCAATGTTGTCGGTTACCGAAAGCAATGTGCGTATAAATGTTTTATAGGCGCTTTTTCCGGCTTCAAATACTTCATCACGGCTGCCTCCAACCGGCAGTTTTTTGGGGTAGAAGCCACCCTTTGCGCCGACCGGAACAATGACGGAGTTTTTGACCTGTTGTGCCTTCACGAGTCCCAGAACTTCAGTGCGATAATCCTGAGCACGGTCTGACCAGCGAAGCCCGCCGCGTGCAACTTTGCCGTATCTGAGGTGAATGCCTTCGACCTCACCGCCATAGACGAAAATCTCTCGATAGGGATGGGGTTCCGGCAAGCCTTCGACGGATCGTGGATCAAGTTTGAAGGCCAGGGTTTGTCTCGGCCCGCCTTCGTCATCAATTTGGTAGTAGTTGACCCGCAATGTGGCCTTTATGACATTGATGTAGCGCCGCAGGATGCGATCTTCGTCAAGGCTTGGGACTGATGCCAGATCGTTCTCAATGCTTTCACAGATCGTCCGCTGCGCCTGCTCGCGTGTCTTGCCAGTCATTGAAGGATCAAAGCGGGCCTCAAAGAGCTTGAGGAGGTGAACGGCGATATCTGGATGGCGCGCCAGCGTGTCGGCTATGTAGCCTTGCGAATAGGTAACCCCTGCCTGACGCATGTATCGGGCATAAGCGCGCAAGACGCTGACTTCGCGGAACGTCAATTTGGCGGATAGAACCAACCGGTTGAAGCTGTCATCATCCACAATACCGGTGAAGGCTGCCAGAAATGCATCATCCAGGCGTTGGCCGTCTCGTGCCAGCTCCAGAGCGGAATCGGTTTGAACATCGAGCTGCATGTCATGCAGAATGACAGGCTGATCGCCGTCTTCGCTGCGCAATGTCAGTTCGAAAGTTCGCTCCGAAATGACCCGAAAACCCAGATTCTCCAAAAGCGGGACCCGTCGAGACAGCGAAAGCGGGATCTCCGCATGGAAGATCTTCAGTCCAAGTGTGCCGGGTCGGTCTTCCAGCGCGTGGAATTTCAGCGATATTCCGCTTGTCGCTGCTTTATCGAGATCATCCAGATCGCCATAGGCTTCATTGGGATCAAAGGCCGTCTGGTAGGCCCGACTGGCGCTCAGGGAGATATTGTGTCCCTCGGCAAGCGCTGCGAAGCGATCATCCCAGTTTGTTGCGATCTCGCGAACAGCATGCTCCAGTTCCGCCTGAGGGATGTTGGGGGTCTTGCCCTCGCTGCGGCCAATGATGAAGTGCACGCGTGCCACGCCGCCTTCGGGGAAAGCCGGATAGTAGGCCGAAAGTCGTCCTTGGTAGGCCTGCGTAAAATATTCGCCGATCTTCTCTCGAACCCGGGAATCATACTGATCACGCGGGACATAGACGATGAGCGAAACAAAACGGTCAAAATGGTCGATGCGGGGTAGAACGCGCACTCTCGGTCGTTCAACCAGCTCCATGATCTGCTCGGCGAAACCGGCCAACAAATTGGTATCAATCTGGAAGAGATCGTCGCGGGGATAGGACTCCAGCGAGTTGATCAGCGTTTTTCCCGAGTGGCTGGCGACGTCCAGCCCAAATCGCTGCACAATTCTGGAAATTTTTGAGCGCAACAACGGAATTTGGGCGGCGGGCCGGGTATAGGCGGTTGAAGTGAAAAGGCCGACAACGCGTAGCTCACCGCTTACGCTACCATTTTTATTGTAGAGCTTGATACCGACATAGTCCATGTAGGCGCGGCGATGCACAACGGACTTCACATTCGCCTTGGTGACGATCAGGTCGTTCGGCCCTTCCAGAAATGCAATAATCTCCGGTGTTGTTGTAACTGCATCCTTACCAAAGCGAAGCACCCGCACGTCTGGATCCGACAGAATGCCGAGACCATCTCCTCTAGCGCGCTCTACTTTGCCATCTTTGCCGCCGGAAAAATTATACTCACGCATTCCCAGAAAGGTGAAATTGTCGTCGCGGAGCCACTTCAGGAACGCCAGCGATTCTTCATGATCCTGGCGTTTTTCGATTGCCTGCTGTGCTTTCAGTCCACTGATCGCATCATCAAGCGTCTGCAGCATAAGCGGCCAGTCGTTTACCGATTGCACGACTTTGGAAAGAACGTTGTTAACACCTGCGAGCAGGCCTTCGGCGGCAATATCATTGAGAGCTGGCAGGTGGATCTGGATGTAGCTGACCCGTTCGGCTGGGTCGTCCTTGTCTTTGTGGGTTGAGATGCGAACAGGCTTGTCTTTGGCAACTAGCAGGATTGGATGCACCGCCAGCAAAATGTTGCGCTGCTGGGCCACCACTTCTCCCATCACTGAATCAAATAGAAATGGCATGTTTCGCGCAGTGACGGAGAGTATGGAGCATGCCTGCCCGCCAGGCTTCACGTCGCTCGGAGAATGAAGGCTTACCTTAGGCGTTATAGCGCGCCATGAATTGATTTCATCGGCAGCGAGACACGCCGCGTGGACAAGCATTTCGGCGCTGTAGTTTTCCAGATCTTCCGGACTGGCGCGATCAAAGAGCAGGGCGGGATCGATGTAAGACCGCCCCAGATCTGCGGCCAGTTTGCGGCCTTCTGAAAGTAATTTGTCGCGCTTGGAATTTCTGCGAATACCCATTGATTCCTCCCCCCGGAGATCAAAAACGGCGCATTTTGCGCCAAAACTCACTCAATATGAGCTGAAGATAGTGATATTTGTGTGATATTTGTCCAAATTTGGCGCTCGCGTGTCACGATACATATTCATAGGCACCGTATCGGTTGGCTGTAAACTGCTTCAATTGGAATTCATGGAAATAAGTTCAGATGCGCTTGACTAAATCGAATAGACGGATGTGAAGTCACATATGCTAAAGAGATCGCACCAAAGTTCCGTTTTATCCATTTCCAGCCATGTCATGCGGGGCAGCATTGGCAATCGTGCAATTGGTTTCGCCCTGGAGGCACTGGGTCACAATGCCTGGCTGGTTCCCACAATTGTTCTGCCCTGGCATCCAGGTCACGGACCTTCAACGCGCCTCAACTTCGACGCTGGGGCATTCGGCACGGCTCTTGAGGAACTTGGCGACAGCAAGTGGCATTCAGAGATCTCTGCGGTCTTGACCGGCTATTTCAGCGACACCGCACAAGTGACGGCCGCTGCAAAGTTGATTTCAAAACTGAAGCAGCAAAATCCGGAGCTGCTCTATCTTTGCGATCCTGTCATTGGTGATGCACGTGGTCTGTACGTGCCTGAACCGATTGCCGCTTCCATTCGCGATGAATTGCTGCCTCTGGCAGATATTGCCACACCCAACCGCTATGAACTCGCTTGGCTGACAAGTGCGGAACTGGCCGACAATCGGGCGATTGGGCAAGCTGTGACAACGCTTGGTATTCCGCAAGTTGTTGTTACTTCTGCCTATGCGATGATGCGCGGCTCAATTGCCAATCTGTATCTTGCTGAGGGTACAGCGAAACTGGCCGAACATCGAGAAATTGAATCGATCCCGAATGGACCCGGAGATCTCTTCTCTGCGGTTTTTCTCGGGCGGTTGCTGTCCGGTGAAAGTGGAACGCAGGCGCTTGAGCTTTCCGTCGCCTGTGTGTACGAAATTGCAATGCAGTCGGTACGTGCCGGGTTGGATGAACTTGCATTGGAGGCGGGACACGCCTTCATTCGTCAACCGTCACTGAGAATCCAGATGCGCGATCTTGTTCTGTAGGTCATGAACCCATAGATGAGGTCCGTTGCAACGAAGGAAAGTTAGGGCATGACAGAATTTCCCGATCGGCTATTGAATGGATATCGGAACTTCATGGCGGGAAGATACGCGTCGGAGTCTGACCGCTATCGTGAACTGGCCGCAAAGGGTCAAAAACCACGGACAATGATTGTTGCTTGTTGTGATTCACGCGCAGCGCCCGAAACCGTATTTGATTGCGGCCCTGGTGAGCTGTTTGTCGTGCGCAATGTGGCCAATCTGGTGCCACCCTATGAGCCAGACGGAACATATCACTCCACATCAGCCGCATTGGAGTTTGCCGTTCAGTCGTTGAAGGTTAGTGACATTGTGGTCATGGGGCATGGACGCTGTGGTGGCATTCAGGCCGCGCTTGATCCGGCAATTGAACCGCTTTCCCCGGGTGACTTTATCGGGCGCTGGATGGGGCTTCTTGACCAGGCTGCAAACCAGATCCGCAGCACAGAGCTTTTGACAAATGCGGAGCGTCAGCGCGCTCTTGAAAGGGTTTCCGTCAGGAATTCCCTCAACAATCTGCGCTCATTTCCCTGCGTCAACATATTGGAGCAAAAAGGCCGATTGAAACTTCACGGCGTCTGGTTTGACATTTCCAGCGGTGAGTTGTGGGTTATGGATCCACAAAGCGGCGACTTCAATCGGCCTGAGCTGTAGGATCAGTTTCCGTCGATCTGCGCGCCCATGATTGCGATGGCTTGCTGATAGACGCCAGCGGCGTTCCATCCCTGAATGGCACGGAAGTTGGCCTGACCGGGCTGATAGCCAGCGCCAGCGCGCCAGCCATGCGCTTTGAGAAAGTTTGCTGTGGATGCCAGCGCATCCGGTTTGGATCGGACCATGTCAATACGGCCATTGCGGTCGCCGTCAGCTGCGTAAAGAAGCACATTCTTTGGCAGAAACTGCGTCTGGCCGATTTCACCGTGGGCGGCACCTTTGGAGTTGATTGACAGGACGCCGCTCTCGACCAGCTTGAGTGCAGCATAGAACTGATCCGTGAAGAAGGCCGAGCGACGGCAATCATAGGCCAGGGTTGCAACCGCAGAAAGCGTGTGTTGATTGCCCAAATAGCCGCCAAACGCTGTTTCCATGCCCCAAATTGCAATCAGCGGTCCTGCTGGCACCCCGTAGCGCTTCTCAATCGCGGAAAACAGGCTTGCATTGGATTTCTTCAGCTTGCGGCCTTTGGCCACGATCGTTGCCGAGCCGCGTTTCTGCATAAATTGATTGAGGGTCAGCTTAAAGCTCTTCTGCCCACGGTCTGCCCGTATGGTTTGGCGATTGTAGCTGATATTTGCCATCACCTTTGCCACCGTGGATGACTTGATTCCATTGGCAACGGCTTCTGCTGAAAACTGGGTTTTCCACTTCTCAAACCCACCTGAATTGTTACCGCATTGTGCAGCATGTGCGGCGCTGGAAAGCATAAGAGCGGCGGCAAATGTGAATACGCGGGCGGACATGGAAAATGCTGTCTTCATCTGGCTATTCCCGTAAAAATGATTTGGTGAAGGCGCTTGAGACCATGCCAGCAATTGGGCGATTTGTCATCGGCGCTCTGTTGTCATGACGGGAAATTTACATGCTGTCGATACAAAAGACCCGCCCGTAATGCTGACGGGCGGGTCTGTCACTTTATTCGTCGGTTCGCGGCGAATTCTCAGGCCTTCTTCTTCAAGAGGCCCCGATTGATCAACAGTTCTGCGATTTGTACGGCATTCAAAGCAGCACCCTTGCGCAGATTGTCGGAAACAACCCACAGGTTAAGGCCGTTTTCAACCGTTGCGTCTTCGCGAATACGGGAGATGTAGGTCGCATCCTCACCCGCACACTCGTAAGGTGTTACGTAGCCACCGTCTTCATGCTTGTCGACGACCAGACAACCTGGTGCCTCGCGCAGGATATCGCGGGCTTCGTCAGCGGTGATTTCGTCTTCAAACTCAATGTTGACCGATTCCGCATGACCGATAAAGACCGGTACGCGAACCGCAGTGCAGGTGACCTTGATTTTCGGGTCGAGCATCTTCTTGGTTTCGGCCAGAACCTTCCATTCTTCCTTGGTGTAGCCGTCTTCCATGAAAACATCGATATGCGGAATAACATTGAACGCGATGCGCTTTGTGAACTTCTTATTTTCAATCGGATCGGCAACAAATACTGCACGAGACTGGTTGAAAAGCTCATCCATGCCTTCCTTGCCAGCGCCGGAAACCGACTGGTAGGTGGAAACGACGATGCGCTTGATCTTTGCCTTGTCGTGCAACGGCTTCAAAGCAACGACGAGCTGTGCGGTTGAGCAATTCGGGTTGGCAATGATGTTCTTCTTCCTGAAGCCCTCAATGGCATCCGGGTTCACTTCCGGAACAATCAACGGCACTTCCATGTCATAGCGCCAAGCAGAAGAGTTATCGATAACGACACAGCCCTGAGCGCCAATCTTGGGCGAATATTTCTGCGAAACGCTGCCGCCAGCGGACATCAGGCAGATGTCTGTGTCAGAAAAATCGTAATGTTCCAGGTTAGAGACCTTCAGCGTCTTGTCACCATAGGATACTTCAGTACCGATAGAACGGCTGGATGCCAGCGGCACGATTTCATCAGCCGGAAAATTGCGTTCAGCCAGAATGTTCAGCATTTCTCGGCCGACATTTCCGGTTGCGCCGACAATTGCAATCTTGAAACCCATTTTTGCTCTCTCTTTCTTTCTCTCCGCGTTTCGGTGAGGAGGAAGCCCGACAATCGGCTTCCTGTCCCCGACCGAGCCGGGGAGAGAGCGGCAGGCCAGGAACGATCAGACGGTTTTCGTCGTCGTTTTGGCCGTAGTTTTGAAAATTGAGGAAGAACGGATCACACACCCGGCAACAATTGCCGAGCGGTGGAGTTCAGCTATGTCGATGCATATGCGCATAATCTGCCCCGTCCTGTTCGATCCTGCTCATAAGGCCTTTTCGCCAAGAGTCAACAGCGATGAAGGAATTCCGGCTGTCGTATGGCAGAGAATACGCTGTTGTTGTTTCCAAAAGCACAAAATGAGCGATTGGGAAGTGAAAGTGCCGATTACATCTCGAATTGTGCCAGCACAGGGACGTGATCGGACGGCTTTTCCCAACCGCGGGCCTCGCGCAACACGTCCAGAGATTTGAACTGATCTGTCAGATCCTTGGAAGACCAAATGTGGTCCAGACGGCGACCACGGTCAGCTGCATCCCAGTCTTTGGCGCGGTAGCTCCACCAGGTATAGATTTTTTCCGGCTCCGGTATCGCCTGGCGCATCAAATCATTCCACGCGCCCCGAGCCATAATCTCTTTCAGCCCGTCGGTTTCGACGGGCGTATGGCTGACGATTTTCAGAAGCTGTTTGTGCGACCATACATCGTTTTCCAGCGGTGCGATGTTGAGATCACCGACCAGAATGGACGAAAGGCCATCGTCTTGTGCATGGATTGACTTCATCTCATCGAGAAAATCGAGTTTGTGGCGAAACTTCGGGTTGATGTCCGGATCCGGCTCGTCGCCACCAGCAGGCACGTAGAAATTATGCAGTCTGACCTTTTTTCCACCGGCTTGGAATTCGGTGGCAAGGTGCCGGGTATCGCCCATGGCGCAGAAGTCGCGCGATGTTGCGTTGGCCAGCGGCAGTTTCGAAAGCGTGGCCACGCCATGATAACCCTTCTGACCGTGGATTTCGATGTGCGGATATCCGGCGGCGTGAAGTGGCTCGAAAGGAAAGAGATCATTGGGGCATTTCGTTTCCTGCAGACACAGAATGTCGGGCTGCCATTTCTCCAGAAGCTTCAGCACAATCGGCATTCTCAGACGCACCGAATTGATATTCCATGTCGCAATTTTCAGCCGCATCGTCCGCTCCATCTGACCACAAGGTTGGTTGCGGGTTTAGCGCCAATTGGCGACAGGCAAAAGCCCCTCATGCAAATGGAGTTGATCTAGGGCCGGTTTTTCGGCGCATTAACCTGATCGTAGGGTATGCGGAAGACGCTCTTGTCGAAATCAACGCCCGTCTGCACATTGAAGATCATGACAGATGTTTCCTTACCCTGCTGATCCTTGATCGTCCACTGACGCAGGTCGTTGGTCTTTGGGTCAAACATCATGGTGATGGTGGAATCACCAAAGACACTCTTGTCGCCCAAGATCACCGTCACAAGGTCGTCTTCCTGCTCGACCTTGCGAACCATTTTGCCGCCAAGATCAATAGATTCGCTCAAGAGCAGCTTCAATGGCGTTTTGGAGAGCGGATAGAGATCCCAGGTTTTCAGCTTTCTATTACCGATCACGACCGCTTTGCCATCCGCAATGACGCGCATGGGTGAGGGTTCTTCGTAGTTGAAGCGAATTCGACCGGGACGCTCCAGAAAGAACTTGCCGCCTGTTTGCTCGCCACGTGGACCAAACTGCACAAACTCTCCCATCATCGTCTTGATGGACGCGAAATGGTTGGCAATCTCTTGCGCCTTGGCGGCCTGGGCCAAGGCCGGCAGCGGTGCCACAGCCATTCCGGCCAACAGAGTTGCGGCGGCGAAAGTGGTCTTGATGATTTTGCGTCGGGATAGTTCAAACGTCATTCATGTCTCCTTGCAGTGCGGAAATATTGACCGCAACTGCGGCGGTCTCGTGGCGAATCAATCGCCTATGATATCTTTCTCAGTGGGAACCAGGATTTCGCGTTTGCCGGCATGGTTTGCCGGACCAATCAGGCCCTCATCTTCCATTCGTTCAATCAGCGAAGCAGCGCGGTTGTAACCAATCCCCAGACGGCGCTGGATGTAGGATGTGGAAGCCTTGCCATCGCGCAGGACGACTGCCACGGCCTGGTCGTATGGATCATCTGAATCGGAGAAGTTGCCGCCGCCGCCGGAAGAAGAACCGGTATCGGCGTCCTCATCATCGTCCTCGGTAATCGCGTCAAGATATTGCGGGACACCTTGTGTCTTGAGATGCGCAACGACGTCTTCGACCTCTGTGTCCGACACGAAGGGGCCATGCACACGCTGAATGCGCCCGCCGCCCGCCATATAAAGCATGTCGCCCATGCCCAGCAATTGTTCGGCGCCCTGTTCACCCAGGATCGTGCGGCTATCAATCTTGGAAGTCACCTGGAAGGAAATACGTGTCGGGAAATTGGCCTTGATTGTGCCTGTGATCACGTCAACAGATGGGCGCTGTGTGGCCATGATCACGTGAATACCTGCTGCACGCGCCATCTGTGCAAGGCGCTGCACGGCACCTTCGATGTCTTTGCCGGCCACCATCATCAGGTCGGCCATCTCGTCAATGATCACGACGATATAGGGCAATGGCTGAAGGTCGAATTCCTCGGTCTCGTAGATGGCCTCGCCGGTCTCGCGGTCAAAGCCGGTTTGCACGGTTCGGGTTATCTGCTCGCCATTGGCCAGTGCCTGCTCGACGCGCGAGTTGAAGCCATCGATGTTGCGAACACCAATCTTCGACATTTTCTTGTAGCGGTCTTCCATTTCCCGCACGGTCCATTTCAGCGCGACCACGGCCTTTTTCGGATCGGTAACGACCGGCGAGAGTAGATGCGGAATGCCATCATAGACCGAAAGCTCCAGCATCTTGGGATCGATCATGATGAGGCGGCATTTTTCCGGGGACAAGCGATAGAGCAGTGACAGGATCATGGTGTTGATCGCTACCGACTTACCTGAGCCGGTGGTGCCCGCCACCAAAAGGTGAGGCATCTTGGTCAGGTCGGCGATGACTTCTTCGCCGCCAATGGTCTTGCCAAGCGTCATGGCAAGTTTGGCCTTCGAATCATCAAATTCGCGGTTTTCGATCAGCTCACGCAGATAGACCATCTCGCGTTTCTGGTTTGGCAGCTCGATGCCGATTGCGTTGCGGCCCTGAACCACGGCGACACGCGCGGCAACGGCACTCATGGAGCGCGCAATATCGTCCGCCAGACCAATGACACGGGAGGATTTGATGCCTGGGGCAGGTTCCAGTTCGTAGAGCGTTACCACGGGGCCGGGGCGGACATGAATGATCTCGCCCTTCACGCCAAAATCTTCGAGCACGCCTTCCAAAATGCGGGCGTTATGCTCCAGCGCGTCCGGCGAAAGGGAGGCGTCCCGGCCAGCATTTTTAGGCTCTGCAAGGAGTTCCACCGGTGGCAACTCAAAGCGGTCTGAACCCTGATGACGGCTTGAAGTGCGGGCGGGGGCTCGCGGTGCAGGTGCCGGGCGGATAACTGGTGTCACGACCCGCGGAGATGCCTGCGCCGCTGGTGAAACAACTGCGGGGCGTGGCGTTGCCGCCCGCGGGGTTGGAGCGTCCATGTCAAAAGGCGGATCGTCATCATAGATATCGTCTTCAAAAAGCGCCGGTTCGCGACGTCCCGCATGGTCTTCAAATTCCGGTTCAAGTTCGGGAGCTTCACGGTGGCCGTTGAAAACACGGCGCTCGCCGGCACTGATGTCCAACGTCGAGAACTCGTCCTCATTGAAATCATAGGGTTCGTCAAACTCTGCGTCTTCGTGCGGTCTGGAGCCGCTTAGACCAATGCTCCGGCGCAGGCGGGCCTTGGCGGTGTACCAGCCATGCGCAACAGCACCCATAGCAACAGCTATAGCGGAAATATCAGACTCTTCGTCATCATCATTTGTCTCGACATGTGCGCTGGCAGCGCGGGTCGGGCGGGATGATGGCGCGGCCAAAATCTCTTCTTCACTTTGCTGACCGCGAATGATCCCGGACGCATAAGCGAGAAACCATGCGGACGGCAATGCAATCACCGCACCTAGAATGGCACCCGCTACGCCCGATGGATACGAACCGATAAAGAGCGCTGGCAAGCGCAGGATCATATCGCCACCAACACCACCGATACCATTTGGCAATGGCCATGTGGGGGGCGCTGCAAAACAGCCTAGGGCCGCTGATGACAGGACCGAGCCTGCAAACCATGCCAGGACCCGCTGGGGAAAATGGCTGATGCGGCGTTTGAACAGCAATGCAAGAGACAAAGCGAGCACAGGTAGAAGTGCCACCACACTTGCCAATCCGAAGAATTGCATCATGACATCTGCAAAGGCAGCGCCGGGGTATCCAAGCAGATTTACTGGTGCGTTTCCGTTTGCATTTGAAAAGCTCGGATCTTCAACATTCCAAGTCGACAATGCCACAATTGCCAGCAGTAGCGAAAAGAAGATTGCCAATCCGGCCAAGGCAGATAACTGCCTTAGGACAAATAGATTGATCGGCGAGCGTTGGCCGTTGGAATTGATTGTCGCCTGAGAGCTTCTTGCCATGGGAAACTGCCTGATTTTACTGTCCGCGCCAATTGTTTCGAAGTTGAAGCGGCTACCTGATACTCAAATATGATCCCGGCAGATTAGCAGTCGGCAGTTAATGGCCCATTAACCATGCAAAAAGCACCGTCCGGCAATGCAATTTGCCTGACGGCGCTCTTTTTGAACGCATTCGATTTCCGGGCCCGACTATCCGCGGATTTCTGCCTCAGGCTCCGAACCGATTTTGTGGATCGATATATCTGCGCCACGCTGTTCTTCTTCCGGTGTAAGGCGAAGTCCGACGACTGAGCGCAAAACACCGTAAACAAGAAAGCCGGATGCTGCGGCAAATGCGGCCAGCAGCACAGATCCTGTGAGCTGGCTGATGAAGCTAACACCGCCCATGCCGCCCAGCATTTCCTGACCGAAGATGCCTGCAGCGACGCCACCCCAAAGACCGCACAAACCGTGCAGGGGCCAAACACCCAGGACGTCGTCAATTTTCAGCTTCTCCTGACACCAGGTGAAGCCCTTGACGAAGACGATGCCGGCAATTGATCCCACAACGAATGCACCAATCGGGTGAAAAAGATCGGAGCCTGCGCATACCGCGACAAGGCCCGCCAGTGCACCATTGTGGACAAAGCCTGGGTCATTGCGCCCCACTATCAAGGAGGCCAGAATGCCGCCGACCATCGCCATCAAGGAGTTGAAAGCGACAAGGCCGCTAACCCCCTCAAGTGATTGCGCACTCATAACATTGAAGCCGAACCAACCGGTGCACAAAAGCCATGAGCCAAGCGAGAGCCACAAAATGGAAGAAGGCGGAAAGGGGTGGGATCGTCCATCTTTTGTGTAGCGCCCCATGCGTGCACCAAGCATGACGACGGCACCGAGAGCTGCCCAACCCCCAACGGCGTGAACAACGACCGAGCCGGCAAAGTCATGCAACGGTGCGCCGAATTGAGCTTCCAGCCATGCCTGGATGCCATAATTTCCATTCCAGACGATACCTTCTCCCAACGGGTATATGATCCCCACAAGGAGTGTAGTCGCAATGACTTGCGGCAGGAAACGCATACGTTCTGCGATGCCGCCCGAAATGATTGCCGGGACCGCAGCGGCAAAGGTTGCCAGGAAGAAGAACTTCACCAGCGTTAGGCCCTGCGCGGCAAAGGCACCGTCGCCGGTAACGCCGGAGAGCTCCTGCGCGCTGACAAAGAAGTGAACGCCGTATGCAATTGGAAAACCGATCAGAAAGTAGATCGACGTCGAGATTGCAAAATCCACCAGGATTTTCACCAGTGCATTGACCTGGTTCTTGCGTCGAACTGTACCTGCTTCAAGAAAAGCAAAGCCGCCATGCATCGCAAATACCAGAATTGCGCCCATCAAAAGGAAGAAGACGTCGCCGCCAGTTTGTGTTTCCATTGTTATCCCGCCTATTATTTATTCGTTGGCTGGGACAAATATAATCAAGATGCATGCCAAGTGAGCAAACGCCTATTTTTCAGTACGCGCACATTTTGGATGCTCAAAGATTAGTCACCAAAATGAGCAGATTGCGCATTCGGTGTCCATTTGCACAAAAAATACCCGGACAAACTGCCCGGGTATGATGTTGGTGACCATGTTGAAAGCGGTATTTGCGGAGCGATATGCCCGCAATCATTCGCCTCAGGAATGGTAGGCCGCTTCGCCGTGGGACGATAGATCAAGGCCTTCACGCTCTGCTTCGTTGCTGACGCGCAGACCAACAATGAGATCAGTGACCTTGTAAAGGATGATCGAGCCGATGCCGGTCCATGCGAGTGTAATGACCACAGCGACGAACTGAACCCAAACCTGGCCGCCAATGCTTTCGATACCGCTGCCAAAGCCGATGCCGCCGAGTGCTGGAGCAGCGAAGACACCGGTAGCGATAGCGCCAAACATGCCGCCCACGCCGTGAACGCCGAAGACGTCTGCTGTATCGTCGTAGCCGAACTTGTTCTTCACGACTGCAACAAAGAAGAAGCAGAGCGGCGATACAAGAAGTCCCATGACGAGTGCGCCCATGGGGCCCACGATGCCTGCAGCCGGTGTAACCGCAACCAGACCAGCAACCATACCGGAGATTGCGCCGAGCAGTGACGCTTTTCCGCGGGTCACTGTTTCAGCAATTGACCAGGAAAGAACAGCTGCGGCAGTCGCGACAAAGGTGTTCATCGTTGCGAGCACAGCACCGCCCGAGGCCTCGAGATTGGAGCCGGCGTTGAAGCCAAACCAGCCAACCCAAAGCATGCCTGCGCCAACCATCGACAGGGTGAGCGAGTGAGGGGCCATCATATCGCGACCAAAGCCAACGCGTTTTCCAACCATGATCGCACCGATCAGGCCGGCAATGCCAGCATTGATGTGAACAACGGTGCCACCTGCAAAGTCCATCGCACCAAGGTTAAAGAGAAGGCCATTGCCGTCCCAAACCATATGGGCAATCGGGTAGTAGACAAATGTTGACCACAGGACTGTGAAGAGGATAGCCGCTGAGAAGCGAATACGCTCTGCAAATGCGCCGATGATCAGTGCCGGTGTGATGGCGGCAAACGTCATCTGGAACAGGATGAAGATGAATTCCGGGATAACGACGCCATCGGTAAATGTTGCCGACGTGCTATCGACGGTCACACCATTGAGCATGACCTTTGCGAAACCGCCAAAATAGGCGCTCTCGGATCCACCAAAGGCAAATGAATAGCCATAGAGAATCCACAGAACCATGCAGGTGGCTGCAATCACCGTCGTTTGAATGAGAACTGACAGCATGTTCTTGGTTCGCACCAGGCCACCATAAAAAAGCGCCAGGCCGGGGAGAATCATGAAAAGCACGAGAATAGTGCTCAAGAACATGAATACGGTGTCGGCCTTGTCCGGCACAGGTGCTGCGTCTTGCGCAAAGGCCAGAGCGGGCATCATGGCCGCTGTTGCGCCCAGAAGCAGGCGCGTTGAAATAGATGTCACTAACGACATGAGATGTTGCTCCCTGATGAGGTCTTTTATCAAAGCGCGGCGTTGTCGCTTTCGCCTGTGCGGATGCGGATCGCCTGCTCAATTGGGTGAACGAAAATCTTGCCATCGCCGATTTCGCCGGTGCGCGCTGAAGCGGCAATCGCCTCAACAGCCTTGTCGGCATCGTCGTCGCTCACAGCGACCTCGACTTTGAGCTTTGGCAGGAAGTTTATGGCATATTCGGTGCCGCGATAAATTTCGGTGTGACCCTTCTGACGGCCATAACCCTTTACTTCGGCAACGGTGAGACCGGAAATTCCAACTGCGGTCAGTGCTTCTCTGACTTCTTCAAGTTTGAATGGTTTGATGATTGCGATCACGAGCTTCAATTTTCTTCCCCCTCAAAGCATTGGATAAGCTGTGGCCCTCAAATCAGGCCGTTGCATCAAATAACATTCTTTCCGATCCGGGGTGAAGACTTAATGTACATAAGCCCAGACCCGCGTCAAAACGAAAAAAGCCCGGGCCGAAGCCCGGGAAATGCGCGGCCACCCTGCTTGAGAGATGGCCGCGACGGGATTGGTCAAGCGCCTTGAAGGCCTACTTGAACTCTGGGTAGGCTTCGACACCAATTTCGGTTTTGTCGAGGCCGAGCATTTCTTCCTCTTCGCTGACGCGGATACCCACGACGGCCTTGAGGATCAGCCAGATCACCAGGGATGCGACGAAGGTGAATGCGCCGACGGAGACGATACCAACGAGCTGGGTGCCGTAGGTGCCGGAGCCGGACAGAGGTGTGATGAAGGTGCCCCAGATACCTGCAACCAGGTGAACCGGAATAGCGCCGACAACGTCATCGATTTTCAGCTTGTCGAGAAGCGGAACAACGATAACCACGATTACGCCGCCCACTGCACCGATGAAGATCGAAGCAATAACAGTCGGTGCGAGTGGTTCAGCCGTGATGGATACCAGGCCGGCAAGCGCGCCGTTGAGAACCATCGTTACGTCGACCTTCTTGTAGATGATCTGCATGAGGATCATCACCATAACTGCACCGGCAGCAGCAGCCAGGTTGGTGTTGGCGAAGATGCGCGATACGTCACCTGCATCGGCCATGGAGCCGAGAGCGAGCTGAGAGCCGCCATTGAAGCCGAACCAGCCGAGCCACAGGATGAATGTGCCGAGAACTGCGAGCGGGATGTTGGAACCCGGCATCGGCGTTACGCCAGATGCGGTGTACTTACCCTTACGAGCGCCCAGAACGAGGGCACCTGAAAGTGCTGCCCAGCCGCCAACAGAGTGAACGAGTGTCGAACCGGCAAAGTCAGAGAAGCCCAATTCGGACAACCAGCCAGCGCCCCACTGCCAGGAACCCGTGATCGGGTAGAGGATACCTGTCAGGATGACTGTGAAGATCATGAAAGGCCACAGTTTGATGCGTTCAGCCAGCGTACCGGAAACGATAGACGCTGTCGTTGCGCAGAAAACCATCTGGAAGAACCAGTCCGATGCAACGGAATAACCAGCTTCGCCAGTGTCGGCGCCCGGAGCAGGGAAGTTGTACGGACCAAAAGTGCCGAAGTAGCCGCCGTCAACGCCGGTATACATCAGATTGTAGCCGGTAACCCAGAACATCAGGCCACCAATCGCAAAGATTGCGACGTTCTTCAGGCCCTGCATGGATACGTTCTTGGAACGCACGAGGCCCATTTCCAGCATGGCAAAGCCAGCTGCCATCCACATGACGAGGAAGCCCATGACGAGGAAGAGAATGGTGTTGAAGATCTTGACAACTTCTTCACCAACAGCCGGTGCAGCAGCAGCAGCAGCGTCTGTTGCATCCTGAGCAAATGCAGGGAAAGCGGCGGCGCCAAGCAGCAGCGCGGTTCCCGCGATCAGTTTCGTATACTTTGTCATCTAATTTACTCCCGCCTTACAGCGCTTCTGAATCGGTTTCGCCGGTGCGAATACGCACAGCGTGGTCGATCGAATAAACGAAGATCTTGCCGTCGCCGATCTGACCGGTTTTTGCGCCGGCAGAGATGGCTTCGATTGCCTTTTCGACAAGTTCCGAAGCGACGGCGACTTCAATCTTCAGCTTCGGCAGGAAGCTGACAGCATATTCAGTGCCGCGATAAATTTCAGTGTGCCCCTTTTGACGACCGTAACCTTTGACCTCGGTTACAGTCAGGCCCTGGATGCCGACATTGGTGAGGGCTTCGCGAACCTCATCCAGTTTGAACGGCTTGATAATGGCCATCACAATTTTCATCTGGTTTCCCATCCTCTTTGTGAACACCCTCGAAAATTGAGGGTTAACTCTCCTTGCTGCAGACGCGAATGCGCCTGCCGCTGATCAGTTACATTCAAGAGGTGTGCCAGATTCGAAATGCGACTCTTAACGCAATGTAAATAAAGGCTTTTATTTGACTCTGCGGGAAAATGTCTAACTGCTGGGCAAATGATTCAATTTGCAACGCACAAAATATAGGCAATAAATTTTTGTTGGCTACATATTAGTCATTTGCTCGTCTGCGGATCAAACCTTCCTGCGCTACGGTGGCAATTAGTGTGCCGTCGCGAGCAAATAGACTGCCGCGGGTCATGCCGCGCGCACTTTGGGCGGAAGGACTGTCCTGTGTGTAAAGCATCCAGTCTGACAGGTCTGCGGGACGATGAAACCACATGGCGTGGTCCAGGCTTGCGGCTTGAATATTGCTGTCGAAGACGGACGTGCCGTGTGCATAAAGCGATGTATCCAGCAATGTCATGTCAGATAGATATGCAAGGAGTGCCGCCTGCAGCTGGCGACTTTCAGGCGTGGGTCCGGTGGCGCGCACCCAGATCCGTTGCACGGGTTCGCCGCTTTTTCGCTGGAAATAGTCTTCCATATTGACCGGACGCAGTTCGATAGGGCGCGGGCGAGTCCAGTAATTTTTGACCGCCTGCGGTGCATCCTCCAGATAGCTGGCCAGGAGGGCTTCCTCGCCTGGTGATTCCTGCGGGCCGGGAATGTCGGGCATTTCAATCTGGTGCTCGAAGCCATCCTCGTCAGTCTGAAAAGAGGCAGACAGCGAAAAGATCGCCTTGCCGTGCTGAATAGCTACGACCCGCCGCGTGGTGAAGCTGTGCCCATCGCGAATGCGGTCGACCTCGTAGATGATGGGTATGGAGGGATCGCCGGGCCGCATGAAATATGCGTGTAACGAATGCACGTGCCGGTCGTTTGGTACGGTGCGTTGGCTTGCGACAAGTGCCTGCGCGATAACTTGTCCGCCGAATACACGCTGCCAGCCTACATCGGGCGAGAGGCCGCGAAAGAGGTTCTCCTCCAGCTTTTCCAACTCGAGAGTCTCGGTGAGAATTTGGGTACCCCGGTCGGATTTGGCTTGCCGCGTCATTTTGAACTCTTTCAAAGGCGTGGGACATTGTTGTTTATTGCGATAGTATCTAAAGAGATGAGCGCTAGGCTTCAAATGCAAAATCCGGGGTTGGACATGATTGACATTCTGATAGGCGGCGGCGGCTATGTGGGATTATCCCTGGCTGTGGCTATCAAGAAGGCTGCTCCGCACTTGAAAATAACGGTTGTTGATGCTGCACCGGCAGATGCGTGGAAGAAAGACGAGCGCGCCTCAGCCATTGCCGCCGGTGCAATTCGCCTGCTTGAAACAATTGGCTGCTGGGAAGAGATTCTCCCGCAGGCAGAGCCTATCCGCCGCATGATCATCACTGATTCGAAGCTCGCAGAACCAGTTCGCCCTGTCTTTCTGACATTTGATGGTGAAGTGAACGCGGGCGAGCCTTTTGCCTATATGGTGCCAAATCCCGCCATGATCGGTGCATTGAAGACGCAGGCAGATTTGCTCGGCGTAGAGCAGCAGTCGGCGACCATGGTGAGCGACTACAAGGTTGATGATGGAGGCGTGCACGCCGAAACTTCAAAGGGTGACAGGATCGACGCCCGGTTGCTTGTGGCATGTGACGGGGTTCGTTCGCATTTGCGTGAGATTGCCGGCATCAAAGTCGTGCGCTTTGACTACGGACAGTCCGGCATTGTCACCACAATTGAGCATGAGCGCCCACATGAAGGCGTTGCCGAGGAGCACTTCCTGCCTGCGGGTCCATTCGCGACGCTGCCTTTGAAGAATAATCGTTCCTCGCTGGTCTGGAATGAGCGGACCGAAGATGCAAATCGCCTGATCGAGGCCGATGAGCTGGTTTTTGAAGAAGAAATAGAGCGGCGCTTTGGTCGCAAGCTCGGGCCAATCAAGGTGGTTGGCGGTCGCAGGGCGTTCCCCTTTGCGCTGCAATTGGCGCGTGATTTTGTGCGTCCGCGTGTAGCACTTGCAGGCGACGCAGCCCACGGGATCCACCCTATTTCCGGTCAGGGGCTCAATCTCGGCTTCAAGGATGTTGCAGCCCTTGCTGAAACCATCGTCGACGCCGACCGGCTTGGCCTCGACATTGGCCAGCTCAATGTTCTGGAGCGGTACCAGGAATGGCGCCGTTTTGATACATTCCGCATGGGCGTGACCACCGACGTGCTCAACCGGATGTTCTCAAATGACTTCACACCCCTGCGCATGGCGCGCGATTTTGGCCTTGGGTTGGTGGATCGTCTGCCAGGCCTGAAGAACTATTTCATTCGCCAGGCGGCCTCAGTTGGCGGTCCAAGTGACCCTAAACTTCTGGCAGGTGAAAACATCTAGCCGAAGGTCTCAAAGGCGTTCAGTCTTCCAGCTCGCGCGCCTCAGATACCAGCATGATGGGGATACCGTCACGCACCGGATAGGCCAACTTTGCCTTCTCGGAAACAAGCTCCATTTGCTGGGCATCGAATTTGAGCCGCCCTTTTGTCAGTGGGCAGACCAGAAGCTCCAGCATTTTGGGGTCGATGTTGTGTGAACGCATCGGCGACCCGCTATTGCAGCATTCCGCCTTCACCGGATTCCCGCGCTAGCACGATCTCGGTGATGGCGATCAATGTTTCAGCCCGTGTTCTCAAGTCGCTTGCTTCCAACAATGCCTGTTTTTCAGCGGGGCCGAAGGGCGCAAGTGCCGAAAGAGAGTTGACGAGCGTGGAATTGCTGGCCCTGCCAATATTCTCCCAATCCGCTTCCATCTGATTGACATCCAGATAGGTCCTGAACGTCTCCAGCAGTCCATCGCGATCGACCGAACTGTCATCCTCCGGCTCCAGATCGGTCAGGAAAGGTTTGATGCCAACCTGGCGATAGGGGGTCTCCACGCGGAGCTCCTCATCAACTCGAAAGCGGCATATACCCTCGAGGGTTATCATGATGCGTCCGTCACCGGTTTCCACGAAAGATGTTATACGCCCGGCACAGCCAACGTCATAGAGAGCGGGCGGGTCGTCTTCCTTTCCCTGCCTGCCCTCATTCGGCTGGATGATTCCTATGATGCGATTACCCTTCAATACGTCGTCGACCATAGCCAGATAGCGCGGCTCGAACACATTGAGAGGCAGCTGCGCACCGGGAAGCAGCAAGGCGCCTGAAAGCGGAAAAACCGGAATAGTGTCCGGCAAATCGGCGGCCGAGAGATAGCGCGCATTACCAACATGCATTGCTGTTCTCCTTTACTCTAGATCCACCTGAACCGTTATTATCGCCGATGCAGTGCTCCTGGTCAAAAAAATCAATCAGGAAAACAGAATGGTCGACATTTTGCGCCGCGCGGCGCTCGTGGCCGGATCTTTTGGACCCCAGCTCTCAAAGAACTCGACAAGGGCCTTGCGGGCTCCGTCATCCTCGAATTGCCGGTCTTTTCTCATGATATAAAGCAGATGCTCGGCCGCTCCATCGCGGTCGCCCTGAGCATTGGCGATCTTTGCCAGCTTCATGCGAATTTCGTGATTGTCCGGATGCAGGGAAAGCTCGTGTTCCAGCGCATGGGCATCGCCATACTTTGCGGCTTCCTCATGCTGTTCGATGGTTTTAAGGACAGCAAGGATCTTCGCGTCATTCTTGGCGTCGTCCGGCAGGTTATCGATCAGGGCTTTGGCGTGATCAAGTTGGCCAGTCAGGATCATGCACTGTGCCATGCCTGCGGTTGCGATCAGATTGTCGGGTGCGGCCTGCAGCACAGCGGCAAACAGGCTTGCGGCCTGGCTGGCATCCTTTTCTGCAAGAAGTGCTTCAGCCTGTTCCAGAACTGCACTGATCTGTTCGGCTTCGGCGTCGACAGGACCGGCTGCGCCAATTTTTTCGATGAACTGCCGTATCTGGCTTTCCGGCACAGCACCCATAAATCCATCGGCCGGCTGTCCGTTGACAAAGGCCACGACGGCAGGAATGGACTGAATACCCATTTGACCGGCAACCTCGGGATGATCGTCGATATTCATTTTGACGAGCTTGACCTTGCCGCCAGCCTCATTGACCACACGCTCAATCATCGGACCAAGCTGCCTGCAGGGGCCGCACCATGGTGCCCAGAAATCGACCAGCACGGGTTGGCGAGTGGATTCCTCGATTACGTCAGCTGTAAATTCCCGTGTCGTGGTGTCCTTGACGAGGCTGTTGCCTCGGGAATTTGCCTGAGGTTGCGCACCTCCGACTATCTGCTGGCCGTATCCGCCGCCCAAATTGCCGCCATAAGGGTTGTCGCCGCTCATTTCATAATCTCCCAATACCGGCATTGCCGGCGCGTTCAAATTCATAACATAAATTGTATGTTACTCGGTGACTTTCAAGACCACCGGTTCATGTCCTGTGGCTTCAATGAAACGCAGTATGTCGTTTGAGGCAAGTGAGGTGGTTGCGTCATTCTGCAGCGGATGACAGTTGATTATGTCGTATTTCATCAGATCCTCATCCAGAATGAAGGTGACCTGATTTTCGGTGTCGTTGATCGCGCCCAATGTGGTAACCGATCCTGGCACAACACCCAGATATTCCATCAGCTTTTCCGCTGAACCAAAGCTGACACGACCGGAAGCTCCAATGATGGAGTGGACTTTCTTCAGATCCACAGTCGCATGCTCTTCCACGGTCAAAAGGAAATAGCGGCTCTTTTTGTCTTTTACGAAGAGGTTCTTGGTGTGGCCACCGGGAATTTCATCGCGCAGATCCTGACCTTCGGCCACCGTAAAAACGGGCCTGTGCCATTTGGTTTCATGTTTGATGCCAAGCTTGTCGAGGAAGGCAAAGAGGTCGTCAGCTTTTTTCGTCTGATTGTCTGTCATGCGTGGTTACCGGATTTGAAGAGTTTTGCCCTTTGGGGATAACGCCCAAGAAAATGCAATGCAATGCATGTATGGTCGACCATCAAATTTACTGGCAGAAAAAATTTTGCCGAATGCATATTTTCCTGTTGCATTTCAAAGTGGCTTGCGCCATATACCGCCCGTCGCAGCGACACAGCAGCGGCTCGCAGTTCAGCCTTTACCCCGGAACAGCGATTTGTGAGCGGGTGTAGCTCAGGGGTAGAGCACAACCTTGCCAAGGTTGGGGTCGTGGGTTCGAATCCCATCGCCCGCTCCAGTTTTCCTAAAGTTTCAAAGCCTCGGTTTTCCGGGGCTTTTGTTGTTTCTGGACTCGCAATTGCCAAAGATGTTGGCTGTTCCAAGCGGCGCGCG
>JBNKZZ010000002.1:0-769937 GCA_050301895.1 Ensifer sp.
TAGCCAGATTCGCGATGCGTGCCGGGATTGGTCGCTTCGTTGGCAATGCAGCGCTGGCGCGCGCAATCGGCGCGGTCGCCAAAGTGCTGACCTGACCTATCAATATCCATAGGGAAGGAGAAAATGGTGGGCGATGAGAGAGCGGCCACCATTCGCCTATAGCCTTGAATTTCTTGAACATGGTCAGCGGCGAGGGAGACACAATGTCTCCCTTTTGCGTCTCTGCATTGCACAGGATAGTAAACTGCGCAACTTACGGGTAGAGAGAAGCCTGATCAGATCGCCTAACAATCAGGAGGAGCGGCAATGGCGGCACGAGACAGGTGGACGATAACTATTCGGTGTCCAAAGTGTGGGAGCACTGGCGAAGTTGAGCTGTCGCAAGCGGATGGTTGGGCATTCATGAAGGACCAATCAACGTCAATAGATCACGTACCTGACGGCTTCAAATCGACAGCTGACGAAGTAATAGCATTTGTATGCATTGCTGATGAAATTAGAGCCGAGAAGATCGGTTAACGGCTTCGGTCGTCGTGCCGTGCTGGAGCATAAAGAAAGCTAACAGTAATTTCGCTGATAGCCTTTATCCGGACAATGAGAACCAGCTATACAAACGAGCAAGAAGCAGTGGCCAAACGCCACGACAATGCCGAGCGAGCGAATATGACCAAAGTCACCAACGAATTTAATGAATTTGTCCTATTTTCACGGGGTGAAAACGAAGCACTCGACAGCCGGAGCGAAGAACGCAACGTCAGAGGCAGGTCTACGACGTATGTCAAGTGCCTTGTTCGCAATCAATATGTGCAGCTGAAGCCAGAGGAAAGAACGCGCCAGCTCTGGCTCGCCCGATTGATCGATCAATACGGCTATTCACCTTCGCGCATTCAGGTGGAGTATCCCATCACTTTCGGACGCGATAGTTCCAAGCGGGCTGACATCGTTGTGTTCGATGCAGACCGCCCAACAGTGCCTTACATCATCATCGAAGTGAAGCAGGGCAAGTTAAGGGACGGCAAAGAGCAGCTGCGTTCTTACACGCACGCC
Source organism: Ensifer sp. (assembly GCA_050301895.1). Lineage (GTDB taxonomy): Bacteria > Pseudomonadota > Alphaproteobacteria > Rhizobiales > Rhizobiaceae > Ensifer_A. The sequence goes on from JBNKZZ010000002.1 coordinate 1,048, forward strand.
ACGGGCGCACCGCTAGCCGTATGGAGCAACGGCATTCTTGCAGAAGTCTGGCACCGTAAGAACCCAAATTACTTCGTCCCTATACACCATATTCCCCGCGCCGCCCAAACGATTGAAGACATTGTCGATCAGCCGTGGACAATCCAAACCCTCATCGAAAAGGAAGATGAACGAGAACGTGAAGGGTCAAAAGCACGCTCGTTGCGCGACCTGATCGTGGACATGGAAAACGAAGTTTTGGCCAATGCGGGCGTAGATGTCTTCGAAGAGGTCTTCAAGTTAATCTTCACGAAGCTGTATGACGAGATGTCTACGCATCGTGGTCAGTATCCTTACCTACGCTTCCGCAATACCAACACTGCCGCCCAACTCAAGCGCGCGATGCAAGATCTGTTCGATGAGGCGAAGCGCAAATGGCCCGGCGTCTTCCTCGACGACGAACGCATCCGCTTGTCACCGGACCACCTCCAAGTTTGTGTTGGCTCGCTGGAAGAATGGAAGCTGTTCAACTCCAATCTCGACGTTATCGACGACGCATTCGAATACCTCGTCAACAAATCATCTAAGGGCGAGAAAGGACAGTATTTTACGCCGCGTTGGGTCATCGATATGTGCGTTAAGATGCTGAACCCTAAGGAGCATGAAACCGTCATCGACACTGCATGCGGCTCGGCGGGCTTCACTGTGCATGCGATGTTTCACGTCTGGCGACAGATCATCGCTGACTTGGGAATGGAAGAAAGCCACCTGTTCACGATGGATCAGAAGCCGCCGCGTTGCGAAGACTATGTGCGCAACAAGGTGTTTGCTATCGACTTCGATGAGAAGTCGGTTCGTGTTTCGCGCTGCCTCAATTTGATTGCTGGCGATGGCGAAACCAACGTGCTGCACCTCAACACGCTGGATTGGACGAAGTGGGACGAGACTGTGAAGCAGGACGAGTGGTCCGACACTTACGGCGATGGTTGGAGAAGGTTGCGCAAGTTACGAGCCAATGCACGTCAGACGGACTATCGGTCCTTCAGCTACGACGTGCTGATGGCCAATCCGCCCTTTGCAGGCGATATCAAACAGTCGGACATGCTTTCGATCTACGACCTAGCCCACAAAAAGAATGGCAAGCTAGAACGCGCGGTAGGCCGCGACTTGCTGTTCATTGAACGTAATCTTGACTTCCTCAAGCCCGGCGGTCGCATGGCCGTGGTACTGCCCCAGGGGCGGTTTAATAACTCATCCGACCAGCATTTGCGCGAGTTCATCATGGAACGTTGTCGCATCCTTGCAGTCGTGGGGTTGCATCCGAACACTTTCAAACCACACACAGGCACGAAGACGAGCGTCTTGTTCGTGCAGAAGTGGAATGATGATCCTGCTGCGGGGCCCCTTTGCCCCAAGGTGGAAGACTACAATATTTTCTTTGCCACTCAGCAGGTAGAAAGCGTCAATAACTCGGGAGAGAAGGTCTATATTCGCCGTGAAGATGGATCATTGATACGAGACACTCACGGGCACTTCGTCGTGGCCCATGACCTCTACAATCACGAGGGGCTGACGCAGGACGGAATAGCTGAAGCATTTCAAGAGTTCGCGGCGCAGGAGCAGTTCAGTTTTTTTCGCCTCGCCCCTTCGACAGTGATCGCTTAAGCTCACTGTTGGAGGGGCTGGAGGCCTCTGTCATAACGCGCGCAGAGGTCTTGCTCTACAACGAAGTCGGCAGGCTTGATGCAACATACTTTCTGAAATCTGACGTTGCGAAGCTGCACTCATTAGGTGCTCTGCAACACGATAAACTTGGAGACGTTTGCTACGTCACAGATGGCATTCACACATCAATCGACTTTGCCGAAGGAAGCGGAATAAAGGTCATTTCTGCGAAGCATCCGAAGAACGGATTTTTGGACCTATCCTCTGTGGAAGAGATTTCAGAGCAATCGCACAGGGCAAATCCTCGCACCGCGCTGCGAGAAAACGACGTTATAGTCTCTACGGTTGGAACTATTGGGAACGCTGCGGTGGTGCGCTCGGAGGCTTTGCCTGCAAATTCCGATCGCCACGTCGCAATACTACGAACACTTCAAGACGCGCAACGTCCTGTTTGTCAGGAATACGTTTCTGTCTTTCTCAACTCAAGCTATGGCCGGATGCAGTCAAGGAGGGAAACAACCGGCAACGTTCAGCCCAACTTATTCCTCGTGAAGATACGCGATATCAAGTTAGCTCGATTTTCAGACGAGCTTGAAGACCGCATATCCCAGCTATCGCTATCCTCTCTCGGACAGCATCGCGCTTCGCATGATGCAATATCTCAAGCCGAAAAAATTCTACTCGAAGCATTGGGGTTGGCGGACTGGACACCACCGCAACCGCTTAGCTATTCCGCACGCGCTTGCGATGCCTTCGCCGCCGGGCGCTTGGATGCGCAGTATTTCAGTCCCTTGTTTACAGAGGTCGAACAACGACTATTGGCGACTGGCGACGCTGTAGAACTGGGTGCGATCCTCGATACCATTAGTCGCGGGCGACAACCAGAGTATTCGGACGAGGGGTTACCCGTTGTGAACTCTAAGCACGTCCGAACGAACAAAGTGCTGTTGGATCATAACAACCGACGGGCAGCAGAGGCAGGCTCGAATGTAGTCATTGAAAAGGGCGATATCCTCGTTAATGGCACCGGCGTCGGCACGATAGGGCGCGCTGCGGCGTATTTGCATGGACAAAAGGCTTTACCTGACAATCATGTGACCGTCCTGCGAACTAATCGCATCGATCCGATCTACCTTGCGGTGTTCTTGAACAGCCCGCTTGGTCAGTTGCAGCTCGAGCGGCATATCAAAGGATCATCCGGGCAGATCGAACTTTACCCGAATGACATTGCGAAAGTCATGTTCTGGGAGGCGCCACAGCATGTGCAGACAGGCGTTCGTAATGCCATTCTGTCAGCATTCAACGAAGAGCGTCGCACCAACGAACTTATGGAAGCGGCAAAGCGAACAGTTGAAGTCGCCATTGAAGAGGGCGAAGACGCCGCGATGGCCTTCCTCGACAAAGTGGAAGGGTAGACTAATGGCGCTTCCACCTCATGCAAAAGAATGGCTTGAACGGGCAGAGATCGACTATGTCGGGCCGTTTGTAAAGGCTTGGGCTGCGTTCAATGCTTGGTATCGTGACGCCAGCGGAGAAACTCAGGAACGCGCCATGCTTAACTTCGCTATACGGAATAACAACAGTCGGCTACGCCGCCATGTATTGCCCTTGCTGCAAGACAACAACACGACTGCGGACGCGGAACGCTTGAAGCAGGCGATATGTGATCTTCAGCTTCAACTGGATGAAATACATTGGGAGGTTACGCCAAAGGGGCGCGTGGAACGGGTGTCATTGCGTACGGTCTGCATTGCGCCGAAGTACCTACAAAACGAGCACATGGACCGAAGCGGGCAACGGTATCGTGCACAGAAGGTGCAGGGAGGGGACATCGAAATCTCAGTAACCACTATTGCCAACAATGCAGTCAGGTTCGTTCACGTTCAGGCTCAATATGAACCGGCAGCAGTTTATGCGCATCCTGACTTTCTGGCCAATCTTTCCCAGCCTCAGCAGACGCGGCTACGAACATTCTACGATGGCTGCAATCCGCGTCCGATGGTCGATCTAGTTCAGGGCGGTGGTCCTAATCTGCAAGTGTCTACAATGCAGTTTCAATGCACCAATCAGGACCTGTTGGCCGGATTGGTCGAGACACTCTATGCTATGCGGAATGCTCTGTTGCACGGCGAAGTGGATCCCGATGAGCAAGTGCTTGCTTGCTTTGAGCCCGCCTACAAGATTGTGACGTGCTTTCTTCGAAGTATCAACTAGGGGGAGATTACTTAGGCGACTTCTCTAGCTTCTGCTTAGCACAGTCTTCCAAGTACCATGTCATGCCTTTCTGCGACTGGATCAGGTCAGCTTCAATCTCCAGATCTAGGATCTGACAGGATTTCGCGAGGGGGTATTTATATCCCTTTGCGCAGCCGCTTCCCCCGTGGGGTGCTGTCAGTTGGGTGGAGCACAGTTCAATCCAGGAATGCATACGATTTTCTTTCTTCCAGCTTTCAGCATAGCAGCAAGAGCATAAGGGGGGGGGCGGGCTTTGTTCGCAAGGGTATACCCTAATGAACACTTCAGAACGTGTACAAAAGGGTGTCCATAAGGGTTGACATTGACTATCGGACGGGCATTTTAACAGACATAACCCTAATGGATAGAAGGTGAGTTATGTCCAAGACAGTGCTCTATGCCCGTGTATCGACAATCGACCAGACGCTAGATCACCAAAAGACGCAGGCCGAACAAGCGGGCTTTGTCATTGACGAGGTGATTGCCGACCATGGCGTGTCAGGTGTCAGCACCAAGCTCAAGGACAGACCGGAGGGCAAGAGGCTGTTCGACAAGCTCCGGCATGGGGATACGCTCATTGTCCGCTGGGTGGATCGCCTTGGCCGGAACTACGAGGACGTGACGGACACCATTCAGCACTTCGTACGGCAAGGCGTGATCGTGAAAACGGTCATCAACGGCATGGTTTTCGATGGCGCGACGGCAGACCCGATGCAAAGGGCCGTCAGGGACGCACTGATAGCGTTCATGGCCGCAACGGCACAGGCGCAGGCCGAAGCGACGAAAGCCGCTCAACGGGCCGGAATTGAGGCTAAGAAGGGGGATCAGAAAACCTACCCCGGAAAGAAGCCGAGCTATGACCGGAAAACGTTCCGGCAGGTCTTGGACATGCTGGCAATCGGCAATGGTGCCTCAGAGATTTCCAAGGCGACCGGATTGAAGCGACAGACCGTTCTGAGGATCAGGGACAATCAGGCCGGGGCGGAAGCTGCCCTTGCAAGGTGGGGTATGTGATGGCCTTGAGCCGGGAGGCGAAAAGGCCAGAAACAAAGGGCTTTCCGCTTGTGGTCCCTATTAGGAATAACAACAGTTTCAAACCGGCGCTGTCCCGCCTTCGGCGGATCACAAGCCGGGATTGAGCCGGAGGCTGTTAAGCCGGAATGTTTTAGCTGTTGCTTACGGTATCAGTTTCCCCATCGGAGATGGAAATAGGACCAGTAGTAAATACAGATATAGATGCAGAGAGATGATAGATATCATACATATATATAAACAATATCATATACTTAGTATCATAAATGGGTAGATATACAGAATTCCATAACGTATATAATAGATTGTATATACAACAGACTAATACAATTATAGATATATGTTTATGATACAGTTATAACATACGATAATAACTATGGACTATTGCCTACATGCCCATCGGCCACATGGAGCTGTCCGGCATGGCTCCGGCTGAATGTCGTGCAGAATAACAACAAGAAATTATTCGCAGTCCATGATACGATAATGACGTACATGTTCAATAACAGTAATGTTAAATGGAAACTTTGCGTCGATTAATACGCGTTTATCTACCAAATTATAAAACAAATTGTCGGAACTAGTGCTTACATTGGAATTGCATCAGATTGTTAGTGCAGGAAATATACACAAGAGCATCATTTGGCAGGTGAGATTTCTACTTCGATCTTGCAAGAGTGACGGGTGCGATCGGTCCGGCAGGATGGATAGCGTCTCATTCGGCCATAGCGGGCCGTCAGGGCACATTGCGGGCTTCTGATAGGCAACCATAGCCAAAACGATGCTTTGCTCGCCACGGGGCAAATGTGGCGGTTTTTGGCTTAGGTGGAAATTCGGCCAAGCCACTGAAACGAATGGTCTTTTCGTACAAGGTGCTCGTACAGACTGCTTGTGGAATGGCTTGTGACTATAAGCTGCCAGGGCGATGTCAGCACTACGGCTGCCGCTTCCCGGTCCATGTTCGCGCCAAGCCTTCAGACACGAGTACGTCGCCAAGGGAGCGACCATTGCGAACCAAGACCCTGAGCTTGCGCCCATACCGGTCTTCGTCCCGGCTATGCCATGCCAGCATATCGAAGGGGGCTGCATTCACGAGGTCCATCAGACGTACCGTTGCCCGTTCGCCTAGCGCCTTTTCGGCTGCACAACGGGGCTGGCTGATTTCCGGTGTGTCGATGTCGGCAATGCGGATTTTGACGCCTTGGCTCCAAAGCGTGTCGCCGTCCACGATGCAGTTGAGCCGTGGGCCTGCCCCGCATCGCTCATAGACTGGTAGCGCCGTAGCGGCAGCAACCGGAAGAGCGGCAGCGAACATACAGCCAAGCGACAAGCATAGGCAGGCAGCCGCCATGCCGGTAACGTTGCGAATGCCCATGCTGTCAGTTTGCAATCCCTGCGTTTGCAGACCGATCCGATCCAGCGGGATTGAAAGCAGTTCTCAACGGGGCAGCCAAGAGCCCCAAAGCCAACAGGGCAAAGGCAATGTCCGGGAGTGCGGCGAAGCACCGGGCGATAATTTCTGCTGGTTGCCCCATGCGGCTTAATCGTTCTTGAGCCTTGTGGTCCGCGTCAATTTTGGCCAGCAAAGCATAAGCCTCACTCTCGGAGCCCACACCACCAAATGACGCCAAGTCCGTTTCTGAGATACGATATTGCTGCCTGTTCGCCATGATCCATTTCTGCGCGTCAAACTTTGGATCATAGGGGTTATCATAGGCGCGTCTGTAGGAAGCGAAGAGCCTGTAAATGATGCTGCCGCCTGACACAAATGCGTCTTGCACCCCATCAATCAAAGTTTCTGTACCCTCGCTACTGTCTATGCCAACAGATTGATACCACTTCTGAATTGTTTGCTGTTCCCGGCACTCCCGCTCGGCGCGAGTGCTCGCAGCCTCGCCACCCACAACAGGCTGACCCAAAGAGTTTACCCGTCCCTCTGAGAGATCAAGCGGACGAAATTCTTCTGGAATGCCCTCGTAACCGCAACCTGCGTTAGCAGCTGTCGCGAACGTCAACACCATGACGGCAATCGCGTAGCGCAATGCTGTAGGGATCATGCTTAGCAAGTCCCTATAACCGTCGAAATGACTGGTTGCGCGAACCGCAGACTGAGTTTGGTTTGAAAGCAACTGACCTACTCCCCTTGCAAGAGCCTTCATCGCGGTCCGTCCCCGCGAATGGCCCTTCGATCTCTGGTGATCGGGGAGTTAGTAACCGTACAGCGACGGCCCTACGGCCTTTAGTTCGGAGAACCTGGACATACGCCGCAGGCTCCCCGACCATATAAGGTCGAAGAGTGGTGCTGATTTGGCAGCACACATACCTAGCTGTAGGGGTTACTAAGCCCCAGAGCCGCACGTACGGCTCCAAGGTCTGTTTCTCGCGTTCGCGCTTTGCTGTCAATCCTGAATAGAATTATCAGGTTTCCTAAGGCTGAAATCCAGCTTCTGCATGGCCTCGTTAAGCTGGGAAATCGTGTAGCCGCGCTTGAAATAATTCTGCTGCGTTACGCCTTTCCGCGTATGCCCGACGATGGCCTGCACGACCGGTTCATCAACATCGGCCTGCATTAGCATGGTGACAACCGTATGCCGCAGACTGTGGAAGACAAGCCCGCTGTCCTTGAGGCCGAGCTTTGGAAGCAGTGTATTGTTGAAATGTCTGCCCAAATGCCTTCCCCAGCCATTTTTCGGGTCATAGCTGAAACTGGGGAAGAGCTTCTGTTGCCCTCTTTGCCCCATGGTGGCGACATATTCCGGTAATCCAAGCTCGATGAGGCGCGGATGCATCGGCACGAGGCGTCGGGACGCATCCGTTTTCAGGCTTTTGCGGTCGCCCTCGTCGTTGAAGTCGAAGCACCATATGGCCTCGACCTGCCGTATGTCCTTGATGTGAAGCTGGGCAATCTCGTTGAGCCTAGCGCCGGTATAGATACCGATGAGCGGTCCCCACTTCTGGTAGTCTTTCTTTGCAAGGTCGCGCTCATTGGTCAGAATGGCACGAAGAAGGCGGTGGATCTGGTCAGGTGTGAAGGGGATGCGGCTTTCCTGGCTGCGCACCTTGTTCTGCCTGATGCCAAGCCCGGCAAAATAGTTTTGTTCGACATGGCCGTTTCGCTTCGCCCAATTGAACAGGTCGCCATAGGTCTGAAGATATTTGTTCACTGAGGTGGTGCCCAGCTTCTCGATGCCGGGCATGTCCAGAATTTCGGATAGAAGCCGGTTCCCGCGCGTGGCTTCGTTCTTCTCGCGGTTCTTTGGGTAAACCCTGAGCGTATCCTTGACCTTCTTCGCCTCCAGCGCGCCTATGGTCTTGATGTCGGTATCCGCGCCGAACATTTCGGCCAGTAGCTCCATGTGGCTGATTTTCTCACTCTCTGTCTTCGCTGCCCAGTTCTTGCCGTCCTTCTTGTCAGCCGTATAGCCTTGTATCGTTTCAGCAAGAGACATTCCCGGTGCCTTGGGGGAAGGCGGCAAAGTGGACGCGGATGCTGTCGGTGGATCAAGATCGAAATCGGCTGCCGATGCGTCGTAGTCCAGAACGTCGGAAAGGAAGCGGCGATAGCCTCGCTTCATGTCTCGTTCTAGCTTGCTATAGAGGTCGGACCCCTTGGCAATGCCGAGGCGATATTTCTCGATGAAGCGGGCGAGCATTTCGTCGTCCGGTTTCGTGAGGGAGAGCGGGGCATCTGTTTCGTTTGCCTGTTCGGCTACGGCAAGGCTGGAGCGGTAAAGATCGATGTCCGCAGGGGGCAGGCCGCCCGTTGCGTCGATGTCCTTTTTGGTCTGGTCCCTGAGTTCCTGAAAATGGCGCTGAAGGATGGTACGCAGTTCTTGGTAGTCCATGCGGCAGGCAATTCCGACATTATTATATTGTTCGCCTATGTGGATCATGAGGCGGGACAAACGCAATGCCTTTCGAGGCTCGCGGGTTTGTAGCGATACCTTGAGGTCGGATGCCTTTTTCTGGGGATGAAGTTGCCGGGGAAGAGGCCAGCGAAGGTAGAAGACGCCGTTTCGGGACTTCACGAGAAAGGTAGGATTTTGCAAGCCAATGTCTCACTTGAATGGCTCACTGACCAAATTCGAGACTTAAGGCTTTGATTTTAAAGGAAATGGTGGGCGATGAGAGACTCGAACTCCCGACATCCTCGGTGTAAACGAGGCGCTCTACCAACTGAGCTAATCGCCCGCCGCGTTGGTGAGCGTGATCTATGCGTTCGCTGAGGAAATCGCAAGAGGAATTTTGAATTTTTTTGTGCTTTTTTTCATTCCGCTGTCACAAATCCCAGAAAATAAGGGTCGCGTGATCCGGGCCAAAAAAATAATTCGCCAATGTCATTTTTTGTGTTCGATCACGCTTGACACTCAATGGGGAACAGCTTAATCAGCCGCTCACAACGACGCGGCACACAACTTCCGCCGCTTCGGAAAATGCGCGGGTGTAGCTCAGCTGGTTAGAGTGCCGGCCTGTCACGCCGGAGGTCGCGGGTTCGAGCCCCGTCACTCGCGCCATTTCACTTTCTTCTCCAAGTAATTGAAATGCTTCGACATAGTCTCTGCGAAGACTCTCGATTGTCGCTTGATTTGCCTCAGATGACCGTGACTTGCATTACGTTACGGGAGATCGCCTATTTGCGTTTTCTCAAACTTATGCCGTTTTTTAGGGCGTTTTTCTCTGCTCTTTTGATAAAGTGCCAATTCAGTGATGGAAATGACAGCTAGTGTCTTGCGGAAGTGAGCAGGCTGCGCTAACCACGCTTTGAAATTGAACCTATACGCATGTCAATGCGGCGCCATTGTGAGTGTCGCGAACATCTTCCATGGCAGGCAAAGGCGGACCAAATGACTGAACTTCTCGGTTCCTACATTCCGATCGCTATTTTTATTGGTATCTCTCTGGTTATTGGGTTGGCGCTGCTGATTGCGCCGTTTGCAGTTGCATTCAAGGCACCTGATTCCGAGAAGCTCTCTGCATATGAGTGCGGCTTCAATGCGTTCGATGACGCGCGCATGAAGTTCGATATCAGATTCTATCTGGTCTCCATCCTTTTCATCATCTTCGACCTTGAAGTCGCATTTCTGTTTCCTTGGGCGGTTTCGTTTAAGGATATGGGATGGTTCGGCATGTGGTCGATGATGGTATTCCTGGGTGTTCTGACGATCGGCTTTATTTATGAATGGAAGAAGGGAGCGCTCGAATGGGAGTGACATCCTCCAACACGACGCTTGTTGCGCCACAGCCCAAGGGGATTATTGATCCGAACACGGGTAAGCCAATTGGTGCCAACGATGCTTTCTTCGGTGAAATCAACAACGAGTTGGCTGACAAGGGTTTCCTCGTTACGTCAACGGATGAGTTGATCAACTGGGCTCGTACCGGTTCTCTCATGTGGATGACTTTCGGTCTGGCCTGTTGCGCCGTTGAGATGATGCAGATGTCTATGCCGCGCTACGATGGTGAGCGGTTTGGTTTTGCCCCACGTGCGTCCCCGCGTCAGTCGGATGTGATGATCGTGGCTGGCACGCTGACCAACAAGATGGCGCCTGCACTGCGTAAGGTCTATGACCAGATGCCGGAGCCGCGTTACGTGATTTCCATGGGCTCGTGCGCCAACGGCGGCGGCTACTATCACTATTCGTATTCTGTTGTGCGTGGTTGTGACCGGGTGGTTCCTGTGGACATTTATGTTCCCGGCTGTCCGCCCACCGCAGAGGCTCTGCTCTATGGCGTGCTTCTACTGCAGAAGAAAATCCGCCGCACCGGCACGATTGAGCGATAGAGAGGGAGACGACAATGATTGAAGCCCTCAAAGAGCTCGCATCCTATGTTGGTGAAGTTAAAGCGGAACTTGTTCTTTCGGTTGACGTTGCGCATGGCGAACTGAATATCGTTGCATCGCCGGACAACCTCATTGAGTTGCTGACATTTCTTCGCAATGATCCCAATTGCGGGTTTGTCAATCTGATTGATGTTTGCGGTGTCGACTATCCGGAGCGTGAAGAACGTTTCGAGGCTGTCTATCACTTGCTTTCTCCGAGCCAGAATGTTCGCGTTCGCGTCAAGGTGTCGGTCGGCGAGGATCAGGCGATTCCGTCTGCTACTGCCGTCTACCCTGGTGCCGATTGGTTTGAGCGCGAAGCCTATGACATGTACGGCATCTTGTTCTCGGGCCACCCGGATTTGCGCCGTATTCTCACTGACTACGGTTTTGAGGGGCATCCGCTTCGCAAGGACTTTCCGACAACTGGCTATGTTGAAGTGCGTTATGACGATGGAGCCAAGCGCGTCGTATACGAGCCGGTTCAGTTGCGTCAGGAATTTCGTAATTTCGACTTCACGTCACCATGGGAAGGCACTGACTATGTGCTGCCAGGTGATGAAAAGGCGAGTGGCTGAAGCTGTAATTGGATTTTGAGAAGTGCGCGGCAAGGCTGCGGCGCATGAAACGGAAAATAGCGCACGGGGCGCGTGACGATGACAGAACATAACGTCCGCAATTTCAACATCAACTTCGGGCCTCAGCACCCGGCGGCGCACGGCGTGTTGCGTTTGGTGCTGGAGCTTGATGGTGAGATCGTAGAACGCGTTGATCCGCATATCGGGCTACTGCATCGCGGGACCGAAAAGCTGATTGAGAGCAAGACATATTTGCAGGCGGTGCCTTATTTCGACCGCCTGGATTATGTGGCACCGATGAACCAGGAGCACGCATTCGCGCTTGCAGTTGAAAAGCTGACAAAGACAGAAGTGCCGATCCGTGGCCAGCTCATCCGCGTACTGTTCTCCGAAATCGGTCGTATTCTTTCTCACATTTTGAATGTGACCACGCAGGCGATGGACGTTGGTGCACTGACGCCGCCGCTTTGGGGTTTTGAAGAGCGCGAGAAGCTCATGGTTTTCTATGAGCGCGCTTGCGGTGCGCGTATGCATGCTGCTTACGTGCGTCCGGGTGGTGTTCACCAGGACCTTCCGCACGAACTGGTGGAAGATATCGGCAAGTGGGCGGATGCGTTTCCGAAAGTTCTCGATGACCTGGAAGGTTTGCTGACCGGAAACCGTATTTTCAAACAGCGAAACGTCGATATTGGCGTTGTAAAGCTGGACGATGCGTGGGCGTGGGGTTTTTCCGGTGTCATGGTGCGCGGCTCGGGTGCGGCCTGGGATTTGCGGCGTTCGCAGCCCTATGAATGCTATTCCGATCTGGAATTCGATATCCCGATTGGCAAAAATGGCGACTGCTACGACCGCTACCTCATCCGCATGATCGAGATGCGCGAATCCACCAAGATCATCAAGCAGTGCGTAAATCGTCTGCTCGGCGACGCAAAGGTTGGTCCGGTTTCGTCGTTGGATCGCAAGATGGTGCCGCCGAAACGCGGCGAGATGAAGCGCTCTATGGAGAGCCTTATCCATCACTTCAAACTCTATACCGAGGGCTATCACGTGCCGGAAGGCGAGGCCTACGCAGCGGTGGAAGCACCCAAGGGTGAGTTCGGCGTTTACGTCGTGTCGGATGGCTCCAACAAGCCTTATCGCTGCAAGATACGTGCCCCGGGTTACGCGCACCTGCAGGCAATGGACTTCATTTGCCGCGGACATCAGCTGGCCGACGTGTCTGCAATTTTGGGCTCGCTGGATATCGTGTTCGGTGAGGTGGATAGATAATGGGTCGTATCGCACTGGCATTGCTGGTTTCAATGTCCGCGGGGGCTGCGTACGCGCAAACCGTGAACGGAGCGTCTGGCAGCGATACAGGCTCACTAACAATGAAGGATCTGCTAGAGCAGGATTACGAAATTAAGGCCGCCGTTCCAAATGGCTCCAATTTCGTGATCTTCATGCAGAAAGAACAGTCGGCATACGCATGCACGTTTTCGTCAACGACGAAGTCGCGCTGCGGGGCCATAAACTGACGAAGGCGTGAAAGAGAATGTCCGTTCGACGACTTGCCGATGAGAGTGTCCAACCGCAGAGCTTCGCCTTTAGCGACGCGAACGCCAATTGGGCAAAACAGACGATCAAGAAATACCCGAAGGGGCGCGAGCAATCTGCGGTGATACCGCTTTTGATGCGTGCGCAAGAGCAGGAAGGCTGGGTCAGCCGTGCCGCGATTGAGTCCATCGCTGACATGCTGGGAATGGCTTACATTCGCGTGCTTGAGGTTGCGACATTCTATACGCAGTTCCAGTTGAAGCCTGTGGGAACACGCGCTCACGTGCAGGTCTGCGGAACCACGCCTTGCATGTTGCGCGGCTCGGAAGACCTGATCTCGCTCTGCAAGCGCAAGATCAACGATCATCCCTTTGAGACAAATGCCGATGGCACGCTTTCGTGGGAAGAGGTCGAATGCCAGGGCGCTTGCGTCAACGCACCGATGGTCATGATTGGCAAGGATGCTTTCGAAGATCTGACGGTAACGCAGCTTGAGCACATTATTGATCGCTTTGAAGCTGGTCGGGGCGGCGATGTAACGCCTGGTCCGCAAAATGATCGCGTTTTCTCCGCTCCCGAGGGTGGCCCAACCACGCTTTTGAGTGAAGGCAAGCCTGTGAAAGCCAGAGCAGCTGAAAAGCCTGCAGCTGAGAAAGCCGCGAGCAAGGCCGAAGGCGAAAAGCCGTCTTTGGACGATAAAAACCGCCCCGCAGCTCTGGAAAAGCCGGAAACGCCGGACGATTTGAAGCTGATTTCGGGCGTTGGTCCGGTGCTTGAAGGCAAACTCAATGATCTGGGTATCTTTACCTATGAGCAGATTTCCAAGTGGAAAAAGGCCGAGATCGAGTGGGTCGATGGCTATCTGAGCTTCAAGGGTCGCATTGATCGCGATGACTGGATCAAGCAGGCCAAGGCGCTCGCCAAAGGTGGCGAAGCTGAATATATCAAAGTTTTCGGCAAGAAGCCGCGGTAAGAGGTGATTTGAGATGCTCAAAGACGAAGATCGCATTTTTACCAATATCTACGGGCTCAAGGACAAGTCTCTGAAGGGTGCTATGGCACGCGGTCATTGGGACGGCACCAAGCAGCTTCTGGAGAAGGGACGTGACTGGATTGTCAACGAGGTGAAGGCGTCTGGTCTTCGCGGTCGTGGCGGTGCTGGCTTTCCGACTGGCCTGAAGTGGTCTTTCATGCCGAAAGAGAGCGACGGTCGCCCGCATTACCTGGTGGTCAATGCTGACGAATCCGAGCCCGGCACATGTAAAGACCGTGACATTATGCGTCACGATCCGCATACGTTGATTGAAGGCTGCGTGATCGCATCCTTCGCCATGGGCGCGAATGTGGCCTATATCTACGTGCGTGGTGAGTTCCAGCGTGAGCGCGAAGCTCTGCAGGCTGCCATTGACGAATGCTATGATGCAGGGTTGCTCGGCAAGAACAACAAGCTCGGCTATGATATTGATGTCTATGTGCATCATGGTGCAGGTGCCTATATCTGCGGTGAAGAGACAGCACTCCTTGAAAGCCTTGAAGGCAAAAAGGGTCAGCCACGCCTCAAGCCTCCGTTCCCGGCCAATATGGGTCTCTATGGCTGCCCGACCACGGTGAACAACGTTGAGTCGATTGCTGTAACGCCGACCATCTTGCGTCGCGGTGCGGGCTGGTACACGGGCTTTGGTCGCCAGAATAACCATGGCACCAAACTGTTTTCCATCTCCGGCCACGTCAACAAGCCGTGCACAGTGGAAGAGGCTATGTCGATCAGCTTTGAGGAGCTCATCGACAAGCACTGCGGTGGCATCCGAGGCGGTTGGGACAACTTGCTGGCGGTTATTCCAGGCGGTTCGTCGGTCCCATGCGTTCCGGGCGAGCAGATGCGCGAAGCGATCATGGATTATGATGGTCTGCGCGAGCTTGGCTCTGGTCTGGGTACCGCTGCTGTGATCGTGATGGACAAGTCCACCGACATCATCAAGGCAATCTGGCGCCTGTCTGCTTTCTATAAGCATGAGAGCTGTGGTCAGTGCACACCGTGTCGTGAAGGCACAGGCTGGATGATGCGCGTGATGGAACGCATGGTAAAGGGCAATGCTTCGAAGGAAGAGATTGATATGCTCTTCCAGGTGACAAAGCAGATCGAAGGCCACACAATTTGTGCTTTGGGTGATGCTGCAGCATGGCCGATCCAGGGTTTGATCAAGCATTTCCGTCCGGTGATCGAAGAACGTATTGACCAATACACTGCCAAGGCCATGTCCAATGGCGTGGTGATGGAGGCCGCTGAGTAAACCCATGAGTGCGCGCCGTGTAGATGACAACAGCAATGAAAGGACACCGCAGGATGCGGTGGACGATCTGCTGCGTGCATCTGCGAGCGCGATGGAAATGGCGATGAAAGGTGTTTGGACCAAGGATAGCGAGGCGCAATCCGCGCCTGTTCATCCGTTTGTTGCGCATCCGGCTGCTATGATGACGGCAGCGACAGTTGTTGGCTTGGGTGTATCCAGCCAAATGGCCGGGATGTGGCTCGGTTTCATGAAAGGTGTTTCTGAAGCCAGCGATGCTGCGAGAGGCGAACACGAACAGGATTTTGCTGAGGCCGCGAAGACGTCACCGGCAGAAAAGGCCGAACCGCCGAAGTCCAGTGCACGTGTGCGAGTGGTCGTTGACAATGAAGCTGAGCAGTTGGCTTCGCCCGCTCAACAGGATGATTTGAAGCTTCTGCCAGGTGTTGGCCCCAAACTTGCGTCTGTGCTTGCGTCAAAGGGCTTTGCCAGCTTCAAGTCTATTGCATCCATGAGCGCGACGGATGAAGCGAAGCTGGATGGCGAACTGGGTTTGGATGGGCGTATTCTGGCCGATGATTGGCGCGGTGCTGCGGCCCGTCTGATGGCGGGGGCAAACTGATGCAGATTGCCGAGCTCAATATCGCCCGATTGCTTCATCCGGCGGATGATGTCCGTGTTGCTCCCTTCATGAAGGCACTTGATGCCGTAAATGGAATAGCGGAACGTTCGGACGGTTTTGTTTGGCGCTTGAAGGACGAGAGTGGCAACGCCACGGAATTTGATGTTTTTGATGATCCTCAATTGATCGTCAATCTGAGCGTTTGGCGCGACGTTGAAGCGCTAGAGAATTTTGTCTGGAAGACAGTCCACCGGCAATTTTATGCCCGCCGGGAAGAATGGTTTTCAGTCATTAGAATGCAGCACTTTGTGATGTGGGAAGTCGAGGATGGACATAGTCCCGATCTTGCAGAAGCAAAGGCGCGGCTTGAACATTTGAATATGCATGGCAATAGCGACCACGCCTTTGGCTGGGAGCATTTGCCGCAGGTTAAACTTTGGCGTGAAGCGCGCTGTGCGTGACGCGGGAAGGCGAAAATGGCGAAGCTGAAAGTTGACGGTCGAGAGATAGAGGTTCCGGATCATTTCACGCTGTTGCAGGCGTGTGAGGAAGCTGGTGCCGAAGTGCCGCGCTTTTGTTTTCATGAGCGGCTGTCGGTTGCTGGTAACTGCCGGATGTGTCTTGTTGAGGTGAAGCCTGGTCCGCCGAAGCCGGCAGCATCCTGTGCTATGGGTGTTCGCGACGTGCGCCCAGGTCCAAACGGCGAGTTGCCTGAGGTCTACACCAATTCTGCGATGGTGAAGAAGGCGCGCGAAGGCGTGATGGAATTCCTTCTCATCAACCACCCGCTTGATTGTCCGATTTGTGACCAGGGTGGCGAATGTGATCTGCAGGATCAGGCGATGGCCTTCGGTGTTGGCTCGTCCCGCTATGGCGAAGACAAGCGCGCGGTTGAAGACAAGTATATTGGTCCGCTCGTCAAGACGGTCATGAACCGTTGCATTCACTGCACACGCTGTGTCCGCTTTACAACCGAGGTTGCAGGCATCACAGAGCTTGGCCTTTGCGGTCGTGGTGAAGATGCTGAGATCACAACATATCTTGAGCAGGCAATGACCTCTGAGCTGCAGGGCAATGTTGTTGATCTTTGCCCGGTTGGTGCGCTGACATCGAAGCCTTTTGCTTACACTGCGCGTCCTTGGGAACTTAACAAGACAGAGTCCATCGACGTTATGGATGCGCTTGGTTCATCCATTCGCGTCGACACGCGTGGTCGTGAAGTGATGCGCATTATGCCGCGCGTCAACGAAGATGTGAACGAAGAATGGATTTCCGATAAATCCCGTTTCATCTGGGATGGCCTTAAGACCCAACGTCTTGATCGTCCGTACGTTCGCAAGAACGGCAAGCTGGTTGCTGCGAGCTGGGGCGAAGCGTTTGCTGCAATCAAGGATGCGGTGGCGAGTGCCGCGACTTCCAAGATTGGTGCCATCGCTGGTGATCTGGCGACGGTTGAAGAGATGTATGCGCTTGGTGAACTGGTCAAGTCGCTCGGCTCTAACAACCTCGACTGCCGACAGGATGGCGTGAAGCTGGATCCGGCCAATGGTCGTGCGAGCTATATCTTCAATCCGACGATCGCCGGCATTGAGGAAGCAGACGCGTTCCTGATTATTGGCTCCAATCCCCGCGTTGAAGCTGCAGTGTTGAATTCACGTATTCGCAAACGTTGGCGCCAGGGCGGTGTTGCTATTGGTGTTATCGGTGAAGAAGGCGAATATCGTTACGGTCACGAGTATCTGGGCGCTGGACCGGACGTGCTTGCAGCGGTTGCCGATGGATCCGATAAGTTTGCCGCCAAGCTGAAAAAGGCGAAAAAGCCCATGATCATTGTCGGGCAGGGCGCATTGGCGCGTACCGATGGTGAAGGCGTTCTCGCGACTGCGGCCAAGATTGCAGAAACCTATGGAGCGCTGAGCGCTGACTGGAACGGTTTTGCGGTGTTGCATACTGCGGCGGCACGTGTTGGCGGTCTGGATCTCGGCTTTGTGCCAGGAAAAGACGGTCTGGACGCTGCCAAGCAGCTGGAGGGGGCTGATGTACTCTTCCTTCTGGGCGCTGATGAAATGGACTTCAGCAAGAAGCAGGCCGGGTTCACGGTTTATATCGGTAGCCACGGCGATGCTGGTGCTACAGCGGCTGACGTTATTCTGCCTGGTGCCACTTACACAGAGAAGTCTGGCACCTATGTGAATACCGAGGGTCGTGTGCAGATGACTAGCCGTGCTGGCTTTGCGCCGGGCGAAGCAAAGGAAGATTGGGCGATCATTCGTGCACTCTCCGAAGTTCTCGGCAAGAAGCTGCCATTCGACTCACTGGCGGCTCTTCGTGCAAATCTCTACGAAACTTTCCCGCATTTTGCTGAAATCGATGCGATTTCTGCGAGCGATATTGCCGAAATTGCAGCACTTTCCAAAAAATCTGGGAAGATGAACAAATCCGGGTTTGCAAGTGCGGTCAAAGACTTCTATTTGACGAACCCAATAGCGCGAGCCTCTGCAGTGATGGCCGAATGCTCAGCGCTAGCCGCCAATAATTTCAAGGCTGCAGCGGAGTAAGGGCAGGGGACAATGGACGAATTTATTACAACCTATGTCTGGCCAGCGGTCATTATGATTGCGCAGTCATTGCTCCTTCTGGTGGCATTGCTGATCTTCATCGCATACGTGCTTCTGGCCGACCGCAAGATCTGGGCAGCGGTGCAGATGCGTCGCGGTCCGAACGTTGTCGGTCCCTGGGGTCTGTTTCAGTCATTCGCCGACCTGTTGAAGTTTGTCTTCAAGGAGCCGGTGATTCCGGCCGGTGCGAACAAAGGTGTTTTCCTGCTCGCGCCGCTGGTATCCGTGACGCTGGCGCTGGCCACCTGGGCGGTTGTCCCGCTTGCGGATGGCTGGGTGATTGCCAACATTAACGTTGGCATTCTCTATGTTTTCGCGATTTCCTCGCTGGAAGTGTACGGCATTATTATGGGTGGTTGGGCATCCAACTCCAAGTACCCCTTCCTTGGTGCCTTGCGGTCCGCAGCGCAGATGGTTTCCTACGAAGTGTCCATCGGTTTTGTGATCGTGACTGTTCTTCTGACTGCGGGTTCTCTGAACCTCAGCGATATTGTCATGTCTCAGTCTGATGGCCTGGGTACGCGTCTCGGTCTGCCGAACTCGTTGCTCGATTGGAACTGGCTGGCTTTGTTCCCGATGTTCGTCGTCTTCTTTATTTCGGCACTTGCTGAGACGAACCGTCCGCCATTCGATTTGCCGGAAGCTGAATCTGAGCTGGTTGCTGGCTTCATGGTTGAGTATGGCTCAACGCCGTACATGATGTTCATGCTGGGCGAATATGCAGCAATCGTTCTGATGTGCTCGCTGACCACGATCCTTTTCCTTGGCGGCTGGCTGCCTCCGGTGGATGTTTGGTTCTTGAACTGGATCCCGGGTATCTTCTGGTTCGTGTTGAAAGCGTCGATGGTGTTCTTCATGTTCGCCATGGTGAAGGCTTTCGTGCCACGCTACCGCTATGACCAGCTTATGCGTCTCGGCTGGAAGGTATTCCTTCCGCTGTCACTCGCCATGGTCGTTATCGTTGCATTTGTTCTCAAACTGACGGGATGGGCTTAAACCATGGCTTCTGTATCCCAATTCATCAATTCGCTGCTCCTGAAGGAATTCGTCGGCGCGTTTTTCATGTCGATGCGCTACTTCTTCGCGCCGAAGTCGACGGTAAACTATCCTTTTGAAAAGGGACCGGTTAGCCCTCGTTTCCGCGGAGAACATGCGCTGCGCCGTTATCCAAATGGCGAAGAGCGCTGCATCGCCTGCAAGCTCTGCGAGGCAATCTGCCCTGCACAGGCGATCACGATTGAAGCAGGCCCACGCCGCAACGATGGCACGCGCCGCACAGTGCGCTACGACATTGATATGGTGAAGTGCATCTATTGTGGCTTCTGTCAGGAAGCATGCCCGGTGGACGCGATCGTCGAAGGCCCGAACTTCGAATTTGCGACCGAAACCCGTGAAGAGCTGTATTACGACAAGGCGCGTTTGCTGGATAACGGCGACCGCTGGGAGCGTGAAATCGCGGCCAATATGGCCATGGACGCGCCTTACCGCTAGTCCATTGAATTGAGTGTCGTCGGGAGAGGGGTTCTTGTCCGGCGATCAAGTGAAACGGCGCAATCCGTCTGGATGCGCTCAAGCCTGACGGCAGCACCGCGCTGCCAGACGGGGAAACAAGAGAAAAAGGCACCAAGATGGGTCTCCAGGCTCTGTTTTTCTATTTGTTCGCCTTCATCGCGCTGGGTTCGGCGCTGATGGTGATTTCAGTGCGCAATCCGGTTCATGCCGTGTTGTTTCTGATCCTGACCTTCTTCAACTCTGCAGGTCTCTTCCTGCTGACAGGCGCTGAGTTCCTGGCGATGATCCTTCTGGTCGTCTATGTCGGTGCTGTCGCAGTGCTCTTCCTGTTTGTTGTTATGATGCTCGATGTCGACTTTGCTGAGCTTCGCACCAAGGCGCTGGACTATGCGCCTGTTGGCTTCCTGATCGGGCTTATTCTGGCAATTGAGTTGATTGTCGTCATTGGCGGCTCTGTGCTGTCGCCCGAATTGATCGCGCATCCGGCTATGCCTATCCCGGCAATCAGTGAGCGCACCAATACGGCGGCTCTCGGTGACGTGCTCTATACGCATTATGTCTATTTCTTCCAGATCGCAGGATTGGTACTGCTGGTCGCCATGATTGGTGCCATTGTCCTGACGCTCCGGCACAAGCCGCATATCAAGCGGCAAAATATTTCCGCGCAGGTTGCCCGCAGCCCCGAAACCGCTGTTGAAGTGGTCAAGGTGAAGCCCGGGCAGGGCGTTTAGAGGCGGCGAGGTAGGACAGAACAATGGAAATTGGTATTTCCCATTATCTAACAGTGAGTGCCATTATGTTCACGCTTGGCGTGTTCGGCATCTTTCTGAACCGCAAGAACGTGATCATCATCCTGATGTCGGTGGAGCTCATTCTGCTTTCGGTTAACATCAACATGGTGGCCTTCTCCACCTTCCTCAATGATATTGCCGGTCAGGTGTTTGCGCTGTTTATTCTTACCGTTGCTGCGGCGGAAGCGGCTATCGGTCTTGCAATTCTCGTCGTCTTCTACCGCAACCGCGGTTCCATCGCCGTTGAAGACGTAAACGTGATGAAGGGCTGATCGAACTCATGGATATGCTCTACAAACTCATCGTTTTCCTGCCTTTGACTGGCGCGCTTATCGCCGGTCTTGCAGGTAACTCAATTGGTGCAAAGGCATCTGAATATCTGACCAGTGGTCTGATGGTTATTGTTGCGATCCTCTCATGGGTTGCATTCTCCAATGTTGCGCTTGGCCACATTGAAGAGCCGATCATTGTGCCGGTGATGAACTGGATCCAGTCTGGTGGTCTGGATGTGTCCTGGTCCTTCCGGGTGGATACACTGACTGCCGTTATGTTCGTCGTGGTCAACACAGTATCGTCACTCGTGCATATCTACTCGATCGGGTATATGCATCACGACCCGCATCGTCCGCGCTTCTTTGCCTATCTGTCGCTGTTCACATTTGCGATGTTGATGCTGATCACTTCCAACAACCTGCTGCAGATGTTCTTCGGCTGGGAAGGCGTTGGTCTGGCATCCTATTTGCTGATCGGCTTCTGGTACAAAAAACCGTCCGCGAGCGCGGCTGCCATGAAGGCCTTCATTGTCAACCGTGTCGGTGACTTTGGTTTTGCGCTCGGTATCTTTGGTGTGTTTGTGCTGTTTGGCTCGATCAACTTCGACACAATCTTTGCGGCCGCCTCGGAATTGGCCGGTCATGAAGGTGGTGCTGAGAATGCAGAAACGGTGTTGAACCTTATCGGGATGCAGCTCGACACAAGTGGTGCGCTGACCGCAATTTGCCTTCTGCTCTTCATGGGTGCGATGGGTAAGTCTGCTCAGTTCTTGCTGCATACCTGGTTGCCAGATGCCATGGAGGGTCCAACCCCGGTGTCCGCACTTATCCACGCGGCGACCATGGTTACCGCCGGTGTGTTCCTGGTTGCGCGCATGTCTCCGCTCTTCGAACTGTCCCACACGGCACTGATTGTTGTGACGGTTGTGGGCGCGATTACCGCATTCTTTGCTGCCACAGTTGGTCTGGTTCAGAACGATATCAAGCGTGTTATCGCTTATTCCACCTGTTCGCAGCTCGGCTACATGTTTGTCGCACTGGGCGTTGGTGCCTATGGTGCAGCGGTTTTCCACCTCTTCACACACGCTTTCTTTAAAGCGCTTCTGTTCCTTGGTGCAGGTTCTGTCATCCACGCGGTGTCAGACGAGCAGGACATGCGCAACATGGGTGGTCTTAGAAAGCACATTCCGATCACCTATTGGATGATGATGGTCGGCACTCTGGCGCTGACTGGTGTTGGTGTACCATTCACCGCAATTGGTACCGCCGGATACTTCTCCAAGGACGCAATTATTGAAGCTTCATTTGCTGCCCATAGCCCTGTTGCCGGCTTCGCCTTTGCAATGCTGGTTATTGCAGCGCTGTTCACAAGCTTCTACTCATGGCGCCTGGCGTTCATGACATTCCATGGCAAGCCGCGCGCTTCCGCCGACGTCATGCACCATGTTCATGAGTCACCGATGGTTATGCTTGTACCGCTGTTCATTCTGGCTGCAGGTGCGCTTCTCGCTGGCTTCTTGTTCCATGATTACTTCTTTGGTGAAGCATATTCCGAATTCTGGAAGGGCGCTCTGTTTACTCTTCCGGAAAACGAAATTCTGCATCATGTTCACGAAGTTCCGTCATGGGTGAAGCTCAGCCCATTCGTAGCCATGGTGACTGGTCTGGTTCTGGCCTGGTGGATGTACATCAAGTCTCCAGAACTGCCGAAGGCATTGGCAGAGCGTTTTTCACTGCTCTACAACTTCCTTCTCAACAAGTGGTACTTCGACGAGCTTTACGACGTCTTGTTTGTTCGCTCGGCCAAGTGGCTCGGCCGCTTCCTCTGGAAAGAGGGTGATGGTCGCGTGATCGACGGCCTTGGTCCCAACGGCGTCGCCGCACGCGTGATGGATATCACGGGACGGGTTGTTCGTCTGCAGACCGGCTTCCTCTACCACTACGCCTTTGCGATGCTAATCGGTATCGCTGCATTGATTACCTGGATGATGCTTGGGAGTGCCCTGTAATGTCCGAATGGCCAATTCTCTCGCTGGTCACATTTCTTCCGCTTGTAGGTGTGCTTGCTCTGTTGTTGACAGGTGACAAGACCGCAAATGATCGGCGCAATGTGTTGAGCGTATCGCTGCTCGTGACCGTTGGTACTTTCCTGCTGTCGCTGTTTATCTGGATTGGGTTTGATAATGCCAATCCTGGCTTCCAGATGGTGGAAAAGCATGCTTGGTTGAACACCGGCATTTCCTACCATATGGGTGTCGATGGCATTTCCATGCTGTTTATCATTCTCACCACATTCCTGATGCCGTTTACGGTGTTGGCAAGCTGGTACGCGATTGAAAACCGCATCAAGGAATACATGATCGCGTTTCTCATTCTTGAAACGCTGATGATTGGTGTCTTTACCTCGCTCGACATCGTTCTCTTCTACGTGTTCTTCGAAGCAGGCCTGATCCCGATGTTTATCATCATCGGTGTGTGGGGCGGTAAGGATCGCGTCTATGCGTCCTACAAGTTCTTCCTCTACACGCTGCTTGGTTCAGTGCTGATGCTGCTGGCGATCATGGCTATGTACTGGGACGCCGGAACCACCAGCATACCAGAGCTTCTGCAGCACCAGTTCCCAGCATCCATGCAAACATGGCTATGGCTTGCATTCTTTGCATCCTTTGCTGTGAAGATGCCGATGTGGCCGGTGCATACCTGGTTGCCGGATGCGCACGTTCAGGCGCCAACCGCTGGTTCGGTTATCCTGGCAGGTATCCTGCTTAAGCTGGGCGGCTATGGTCTCATCCGTTTCTCTCTGGCGATGTTCCCCGTTGC
Source organism: Ensifer sp. (assembly GCA_050301895.1). Classification (GTDB taxonomy): domain Bacteria; phylum Pseudomonadota; class Alphaproteobacteria; order Rhizobiales; family Rhizobiaceae; genus Ensifer_A. The sequence goes on from JBNKZZ010000002.1 coordinate 24,817, forward strand.
CTCCGATTTCTTCGCGCCTTTCGTTTTCACCCTTTCGGTGATCGCGATCATCTACACCTCTCTGGTGGCGATGATGCAGGAAGACATGAAAAAGCTGATTGCCTATTCGTCTGTGGCGCACATGGGATACGTCACTATGGGCGTCTTCGCGGCCAACGTTCAGGGCGTGCAGGGGGCACTGTTCCAGATGCTGTCTCACGGGATTGTTTCTGGTGCGCTCTTCCTTTGCGTGGGTGTTGTCTACGATCGTCTCCATACGCGTGAAATCGATGCCTATGGTGGCCTTGTAAACAATATGCCGAAATACGCTCTGGCATTCATGGTCTTCACCATGGCCAATGTTGGTCTCCCTGGCACATCTGGTTTCGTTGGCGAGTTCCTGACATTGCTTGGCGCTTTCAAGGCAAACACCTATGTCGCGCTCTTTGCCACAACAGGCGTCATTCTCTCTGCTGCATATGCACTCTGGCTTTACCGCCGCGTGGTGTTTGGTGCACTTGAGAAGGAAAAGCTCAAAGCGTTGCTGGACCTGTCAGCTCGTGAAAAGCTGATCCTCTACCCGCTTGCTATTGTAACCATATTCTTTGGGGTTTACCCGGCACCGGTCTTTGATGCGACTGCTGCTTCTGTAGACCTCCTTGTGAAGAACTACACATCCGCCGTTGAAGCTGCACAAAGTGTTGCAGCTCTGGCTCACTGACGACAAGGTATTTGGATATGACCGCTGACACGATTATTGCGAGCCTTCAGCTTTCAATCCCGGAATTGATCCTTGCTGCCGGTGCATTGGTTCTTCTCATGATCGGCGTCTTCTCGGGCGAGAAGGCGACGACTGCCGTGCATGGCCTGGCAATCGCGCTGTTGATTGCAGTGGGTTTCCTGGTGGTTTTCGGTACTGACTTGGGCAGTGCCTATAATGGTGCCTACATCTCGGACCCATTCGCACGGTTCATGAAGGTACTGGCGATCTCCGGTGCGGTGATCGCGATGGTGCTGGCGCAGGGCAACAGCTATTTCGAGCCGATTGAGCGCTTCGAATATTCTGTACTTCTGCTTCTCGCCACACTTGGCATGATGTTGATGATTTCGGCCAATGGTCTGATTTCTCTGTATCTGTCGCTCGAGTTGCAGTCTCTGGCTCTCTATGTTGTCGCTGCCATTAACCGCGACAGCATCAAGTCGACTGAGGCAGGCCTGAAGTATTTTGTTCTAGGCGCGCTTTCCTCCGGCATGTTGCTTTACGGTATGTCGTTGCTCTATGGCTTCACCGGTCAGACTGGCTTTGCCGAAATCGCAAGTGTGATTTCAGCAAATGGTGCGTCTCTCGGGATCGTATTTGGCTTGGTCTTCGTGATGGCCGGCCTTGCGTTCAAGATCTCGGCGGTTCCGTTCCATATGTGGACGCCGGATGTTTACGAGGGTGCGCCGACACCGGTTACCGCATTTTTTGCAGCGGCCCCGAAGGTGGCGGCAATGGCAATTATCGTGCGTATTGTCACGATCGCGTTCCAGCCTGCTTTCGCCGAATGGCAGCAAATCGTCGTCTTTGTTTCCATCGCGTCGATGGTTCTCGGTGCATTTGCAGCTATCGGGCAGACCAACATCAAACGACTGATGGCCTATTCCTCGATCGGTCACATGGGCTATGCACTGGTGGGGCTGGCAGCTGGCAGTGAGGTTGGTATCTCCGGTGTGATCATTTACATGCTCATCTACTCGGTGATGACCCTTGGCGCATTTGCCTGCATTCTCGCCATGCGTCTGAAAGAAGGCCAGGCTGTAGAACAGATTGATGATTTGGCAGGCCTTTCCAAGACAAATCCGTTGATGGCGCTTGTGCTTACGCTTCTGATGTTCTCTTTGGCAGGCATTCCGCCGCTTGCGGGTTTCTTCGCAAAATACTTCGTATTCATGGCTGCTATTGGTGCTGGTCTTTACGCGCTTGCAGTCATTGGTGTTCTGGCGTCCGTTGTTGGTGCCTACTACTACCTGCGCGTTGTCAAAGTAATGTGGTTTGACGATGTCAAGCGTGACTTTGCGCGCCCGGCTGGTGAGTTGAAGCTGGTCTATGGTCTCTCTGGTCTCTTTGTGCTCGGTTATGTTCTCATCGGCGATCCAATCGGCGCTGTGGCGAATGCTGCTGCTCATAGCTTCTTTTGATGCCTGAGAATTTTGCAAATGGCCGGAGACCCGACGAGGGTTTCCGGCATATTGCGTTAGATGATGTCCTCTCAACAAATCTGGAGTGCCTTGAGCGCGCACGCGCAGGCGAGCCAGGGCGACTGTGGATCACAGCAGAACGCCAAACAGGTGGGAGAGGGCGTCGCGGCCGCAGCTGGATTTCGGAGCGCGGCAATCTTTATGCATCGTTGATGTTGATAGATCCGGGTCCAATGTCTGCGCTTTCCACTCTGCCATTAGCGATCTCTCTGGCGCTTTTTGATGCTCTTAGGCCCGTTTTGCCCTTTGATCGGGATCTCAGTATCAAATGGCCGAACGATTTGTTGATCGATGGAAAAAAGGTTTCCGGCATCTTGCTTGAGGGTGAGGTTCTGCCAAATGGCCGATATGCTCTTGTGATTGGCTGCGGCGTGAACGTGGCACACTTTCCCGATGATGTGGCCTACGCGACTACCTGCCTCGTGAAGGAAGGCTCTTACGTAACAGTGCCGGAGCTTTTTTCGCGGCTCTATTCTTCAACCGAGAATATCCTGAATATCTGGAATTCCGGGCGTGGAATTAAGCAGATCGTCGCCATGTGGCGGGAATCTGCCATGGGCATCGGTGAAAAGATTACTGTAAATTTGCCAACGCACTCCATTAGCGGCATCTTTGCTGATATTGATGAGAATGGAATGCTGCTGCTCGATCAGGGTGACGGCGGGTTGAAGACAATTGCCGCGGGTGATGTGTTCTTCGGCTGAAGGGAAAGATCAAGGCATGACGGAAAAGAACGAGCTGGTATTCCTGCCGCTAGGTGGTGTGGGTGAGATTGGCATGAACCTCGCGCTCTACGGCTATGGTGCGCCGGGACACCGCGAGTGGATCATGGTCGATTGCGGCGTCACTTTCGCAGGGCTGGAATTGCCCGGTGTAGACCTTATTTTGCCCGACATCCGTTTTCTGGCTGAAGAGCGCGTCAATCTCAAAGGCATCATCATCACGCATGCCCATGAAGATCACTATGGTGCACTTCATGAATTGTGGCCGGTGCTGAAAGCGCCAGTGTATGCGTCGCCGTTCACTGCTGGCATGCTGGAGGCCAAGCGAGAATATGAGCGTTCCCGTACAGAGGTTCCGGTTAATATTTTCAAGCAGGGTGATCGAATAGAGCTGGGGCCGTTCAAAATTGAGGCGGTGGGCGTAAACCATTCGATCCCTGAGCCAATGTCGCTCTTTATTCAAACACCGCTGGGCAACCTTGTTCACACCGGTGATTGGAAAATCGATCTGTCGCCCTCGCTCGGGCCGTTGACGGATGAAGCCCGTTTCCGCGAGATCGGCAACAATGGCGTGCTGGCATTGATGTGCGACAGTACCAACGCCATGCGTGACGGCATTTCACCGTCGGAACAAGAGGTTTCTGCCAGTCTCGAAAAGATCATCGAAGGCGCAGAGGGACGGGTGGCCATAACCACGTTTTCTTCAAATGTCGGTCGAATTCGCTCCATTGCAAAGGCGGCGGAGGAGGCGGGTCGCGAGGTGCTGCTGCTTGGCAGTTCAATGAAACGTGTGACTGACGTCGCACGCGATTGCGGGTTGATGGAAGGTGTGAAACCATTCGTGGCCGAGGACGAGTTTGGATACATTCCGCGCGACAAAGTGGTTGTTATCCTGACGGGAAGCCAGGGTGAGAACCGCGCGGCACTGGCCAAATTGTCGCGCGATGAAATGCGCAATGTAGCATTGGCAGCTGGTGACCTCGTCGTATTTTCGTCTCGTACCATTCCGGGCAATGAGCGCCCGATCATCGACATCAGAAATGGCCTGATTGAGCAAGGCGTCAAAGTGATGGATGATGGCGATGCGCTTGTGCACGTATCAGGTCACCCGCGCCGCAATGAGCTTCAGCAGATGTATGAGTGGGTACGTCCTCAAATATTGGTCCCTGTGCATGGCGAGGCCGCACATCTGCAGGCCCAGGCAGACTGGGCGAAGCAATGTGGCGTGGAAGCCGTTCAGCAGGTGCGCAATGGCCAGATGCTGCGTCTTGCGCCAGGCCCGGCAGTTATTATTGACGAGGCTCCACATGGCCGGATCTACAAAGATGGCAAGATTGTTGGCGATTATGACGATGTTGGCGTCGGTGAGCGCCGCAAGCTTTCCTTCGTAGGTCATGTTTCGGTGAACGTGTTGCTGGATAATCGATACGACCTGTTGGATGAACCGGATGTCGTGAGCCACGGCCTGCCAGTGTTTGATGACGCTGGCGAAGACATGGACGACACGATTTTTGATGCGGTCGTTGGCGCTGTCGAGAGCATACCGCGCAGCAGGCGCAAAGACCTGAGCGCTTTGCAGGAAAGCGTGCGTCGATCTGTTCGCTCCACCGTCAACGAAATCTGGGGTAAGAAACCCGTTGTAACGGTTTTCGTTTCCAAGGTTCAGTGATGTTTCGCCATGAGGCGCAGGAGGAAACATGCTAGGCAGAATCAATCACATTGCGATTGCTGTTCCTGATATCGAGGCGGCAGCAAAGGCTTATGCCGGCACATTGGGCTGCAAGGTGTCGGTGCCGCAGGCATTGCCAGAACATGGCGTAACAGTTGTTTTTGTGGAACTTCCAAACACCAAAGTGGAACTGCTGGAGCCGCTAGGTGAAGCGTCTCCGATTGCCGCGTTCCTGGAAAAGAACCGCGATGGTGGCATGCACCATATTTGCTATGAAGTTGATGACATTATTGCAGCGCGTGACAAATTGAAGTCCGATGGTGCGCGTGTGCTGGGCGACGGAAACCCGAAAACTGGCGCACACGGAAAGCCGGTTCTGTTTCTCCATCCAAAGGACTTCTACGGAACGCTGATTGAACTTGAGGAAGTATAGGCTCCTGCAAATGCAATCATGTGGCGACCAAATGAGGTTGGCCTCCCAGACCCAGAATTTTGAATACAGGAAGACTGACCGTGACCCTCTTTTTTCACTTCGCCGTATATTTCATAGTCTGGTGGTTCTCGCTCTTCATAGTGCTTCCCACCGGCGTCTTTTCACAGGCAGATGCGGGTGAAGTGGAGCCAGGTACGGTGGCAAGTGCGCCGGCGAAATACCGCGCCCTGCGCACGATTGGATTGACGACGCTTTTGTCTGCCGTTCTTTACGGGACATGGCTCATGCTTGGCTATGTCTGGGGTATCGATTTTGACTGGGTTCTGTCGTTGTTCCCCGAGCCGGGCGCGTGAAGTTCACCTGGATAAGTGAGCAAGTGTTGTGCATGTGAGAATATGATTATTTGTCGGCGGCGATGCGTTGAAAGTGCATAGCTGCTTGCATAGTTAAAACCACCGTTACAGTGACAATAAGACAAAAAAAACAAGGCCAGTGGCCTTGTTTTAATTTTTCGCGTGATCTGTTTCCGTTGCCGGTGGCTGCGAGTTACCGCGCCAAAGATCTTTATCCTCCCAAGACAATGACCGCGAAATCGGCAGTTCTCAATTCGACTGCCTGTTTTATGGGCTGCAAACTAGACCAACAATTGCGGGTTGTCACCCGATTTTTTGCATAAATGACACATCAAAGCATATTTTTTTTGGTTGACATCCTGAAAAGCCTTTTAACTGAAATTATGCAGTTGGATCAGGATGTTCTCGGCCTTACGTGCACGTAAATAAATGCTGCACTGCACCAAAACTAGATGTGTTGTGTAGCGCTCTCCGCTTTCATTCTGCGTTGAGAGAAGATATGAACGCGAGGTACATTTAAGCTCGACGATTCCTGTTGTTTGCGGGAATATTCACTCTGGAAAATAACTTATGCGTCTGTCCCGCTACTTTTTGCCTGTACTGAAAGAAAACCCCAAAGAAGCCGAGATCGTGTCGCACCGGCTTATGCTGCGTGCTTCCATGATACGCCAGCAATCGGCCGGCATTTATGCATGGCTTCCGTTGGGTAAGAAGGTGCTCGACAAGGTCAACAACATCATCCGTGAAGAGCAAAACCGCGCGGGCGCAATTGAATTGCTGATGCCAACTTTGCAGTCTGCGGATTTGTGGATCGAGAGCGGGCGGTATGACGCATATGGCAAAGAGATGCTGCGTATCGAAGACCGTCAGGAACGGCCCATGCTTTATGGCCCGACCAACGAGGAAATGATCACGGATATTTTCCGTTCCTATATAAAATCCTACAAGGATCTTCCGCTGAACCTCTACCATATTCAGTTGAAGTTTCGTGACGAGATCCGTCCGCGTTTCGGCACCATGCGTTCGCGTGAATTTCAAATGAAGGATGCTTATTCCTTTGATTTGGACAAGGATGGAGCCGAGCATGCATATCGCAAGATGTTTGCAGCTTATCTTCGAACATTCACGCGCCTGGGGCTGCGCGCCATACCAATGCGTGCTGACACTGGGCCAATTGGTGGCAATCTGAGCCATGAGTTTATTATTCTGGCGGAGACCGGCGAGTCCGCTGTTTTCTGTCACAAGAACTTCCTGGAGCTGCCAATCCCTGGGGAAGATCTGAACTTCGATGATGTCGAAGGCCTGAAAGCTATCTTCGAGCAATGGACTGCGGACTACGCCGCAACGGAAGAAATGCACGACGAAGCTGCATTTGCGGAAATTGCAAACGATGATGGCTTGTCCGCGCGTGGCATTGAGGTGGGGCATATCTTCTATTTCGGGACGAAATACTCAGAGCCGATGGGTGCCAAAGTTTTGGGGCCTGATGGCAAAGAGCATTTGGTTCACATGGGCTCTTACGGCATTGGTCCGACCCGCCTTGTTCCCGCCATCATCGAAGCCTCTCATGACGAAAATGGAATCATTTGGCCGCGTTCCGTCGCGCCATTTGATGCCATCATCATCAATATGAAGTCAGGTGATGCGGCGTGCGATGAAGTCTCCGAACGAATCTACGCCGCGCTGCAAAAGGCGGGCAAGGATGTGCTTTTGGACGATACCGACAATCGCGCAGGTGCGAAGTTTGCAACGGCCGATCTCATTGGCATCCCCGATCAGGTCATCATTGGTCCACGATCCGTTGCCAATGGTGAGGTCGAGTTGAAGGATCGTGCCACCGGTGAGCGCGAAACTCTGACAATTGAAGCAGCAATAAACAAGCTGGTTGCAATCGGCTGAAAGAAAACGGGGACTGCATGTCGCAAGCGGTAGGGACGGCCAGCAAGGTCAACGGAAAAGCCAAAATGGCTACAAAGGCATTTTCGGCCTTTGAGCGCATGATTGCTTGGCGGTACCTGCGCGCGCGCCGCAAAGAGACCTTTATCTCCGTTATCGCTGGATTTTCGTTCCTCGGAATCACGCTTGGCGTTGCAACCCTGATCATCGTAATGGCCGTGATGAATGGTTTTCGCACGGAATTGATTTCGCGCATTTTGGGCATCAATGGCCACATGATTGTGCAACCGATGGATCGACCTCTGGATGACTATGAGGAGTTGTCCAAGAAGTTGGAGGCTGTGGCGGGTGTCAGTATGGCTATTCCCCTCGTAGAGGGGCAAACGCTGGCTTCCGGCGACGGCGGCGCTGGTACAGGCGCAATTGTTCGCGGGGTCAGCACCGACAATATTGCACGCATGAAATTTATTTCAGAGACGATACGTCAGGGCGATCTGACCGCATTTGCGACAGGTGATGGTGTGGCGATTGGTTCGCGAATGGCCGCCAATTTGGGTCTCTCTGTGGGAAGCAGCATAACGCTTGTCGCGCCCGAAGGCGATGTTACGCCCCTTGGCGTCAATCCACGCGTGAAGACATACAAAGTGGGTGCGATCTTTGAAATTGGGATGTCCGAGTATGACTCCTCGATCATTTTCATGCCTCTGGAAGAAGCGCAGCTCTATTTCAATTCGGAAGGCGTTGTTCAGTCTATCGAATTATTCGTAGACGATCCCGATCAAGTTGATGAATTGCGTGTTCCCGTGGAAGATGCAGTAGACCGGCAGATACTTATAACTGACTGGCGACAACGCAATTCAACGTTCTTTTCTGCACTCGAGGTTGAGCGCAACGTGATGTTCATGATCCTGACACTCATCGTGTTGGTTGCAGCGCTGAACATCATCTCCGGGCTTATCATGCTGGTGAAAGACAAAGGGCACGATATCGCCATTTTGCGCACGATGGGTGCGACATCCGGTGCGGTCATGCGCATATTCTTCATGACGGGGGCGGCCATTGGCGCCGCCGGCACATTTGCCGGGTTTATTCTGGGTGTATTGGTGTGCCTCAACATCGAATCTATCCGTCAGTTTTTCTCTTGGTTGTCAGGCACGACCCTGTTTAACCCGGAGCTCTATTTCTTAAGTCAGTTGCCTGCGGATATGAATGTCGGCGAAACGACATCGGTGTTGATCATGGCTTTGGCGCTGTCATTCGCCGCAACTTTGTTCCCGGCGTGGCGGGCGTCCAGGCTCGATCCCGTTCAAGCATTGCGCTACGAGTAGGATTGTGAATATGGCCAAGAAGACAGTCCTCTCATTCAACGGTATCAAGCGTAGTTTCGGTGACGGTGAATCGGCATTGGAAATTCTCAAGGGTGCGGATTTTTCGCTGCATGAAGGCGAAACAACAGCGCTAGTTGCCCCGTCCGGTACTGGCAAGTCGACACTCCTCCATATTGCTGGTTTGCTCGAGCATGCCGATCAGGGTGAAGTCTTTGTGAACGGGCTTAGCTGCAGCGCGATGAGTGATGATGAACGCACGGCGGTCCGCCGTCGTGACATCGGCTTTGTGTACCAGTTCCATCATCTTTTGCCCGAGTTCACCGCTTTGGAAAATATCATGATGCCGCAGATGATCGGTGGATTGCCGCGCAAGGAAGCCGCAGAACGGGCAGGGCAGCTTCTTGACTATATGCGAATTGGCCATCGAGCCGATCACAGGCCGGCAGAACTGTCTGGCGGTGAGCAGCAACGCGTGGCAATAGCGCGTGCAGTTGCCAACGCACCCGTTATTCTGTTGGCCGACGAACCGACTGGAAATCTGGACCCCGAGACAGCAGGCTACGTGTTTGATGCTCTAAATGCGCTCGTGCGTCAGTCAGGCCTGGCAACGATCATCGCAACGCATAATCTCGAACTTGCAGCACGCATGGATCGACGCATCACCCTGGACGATGGGCATATTGTTGAGATGTGAGGTCATGGCGTAATAAGTCCGCCATGATAGTGCAGCTCATATGCTGCAATATTGTCGACGAAAATCTGCTCGTGCCCTTTGAAGCGAGTTACCGTACCTTCGCTCGTGTCAGTGTATAGCCCAAAATCGTGTTGGAATTTCCATCCGCCGAGGAAGCGTGCTTCTTGCGTATAGAGTGCTGCAAGTGCCGCTTTGATAACTGTTCCTGCTTGCGAGGCATCGATTAACTCATCTCTCAAAATGGTGCCATAGTAATTCATGGCCCAAATCGGCACGTCTCTTAGCCAAACGACTTCCTGTCCGGCAAAGTCTGTACCGCCGAAATAGCTGTCCAGATACGCCCAATCGCCACGGCGGTGACCGATATCGTGCGAGGCAATTCGCGATGAAATATGCTCGGTACGATTGCCGACATAGGCAGCGGCTTTCGCCTCTACGATGAATGCGTTCAACTCGTCTATCTGCATGGTACCTCCAGAGAACAAAGAAGGAACTTAAGCGATTCCGTTGGTTCCCCGCAAGTCGCTAGAGCAGGCGGCTGTCGCGCAGGATGCCGGCTTTCTTGAGCACTGGATAGGATGTTGAGACCAGCAGGGAGTTGATTTCTTTCAAGTCGCGCATCACATCCAGATGAATTGAGCTGCTTTCAAAGCTGGCGGCATTGCCATCGCGTAGCCTTTTCATATGCATTGCCTCACTGGACTGAACCATATTCCGCACCACTTCTTTGCGGACAGCAAGTTGCTTTGCATATTCAATGTCAGGATTGATGAGCAGATTGAATGCCTGGCGTGCGTTGCGCAAGACTTCCGCGTGCAGCTCTTTCAACTCCTTCCAGCCATCAGGTGAGAATTGCACATCACGTGATTTCTTTTTGCGGGCACGTGCCAACATGTTTTGAGAAATTATGTCAGCAGTCTGTTCCAGTTTGACTGTCACACCAAGCAAATTTGAGAACTGCTGTGCCATGCGCTCGTCAAGTGCACTTTCGGAGACCTTGGCCAGATAGAACTTGATGTCGCGGTGCATCTGGTCGATCTGGTCGTCCAGTCGCTGCAGCCGCGCGATTTCACTGTCATCGGGGTTTTCAAAAGAATCCAATGCGCTCGCCAACATCAATTCTGTTTTCTCACAGAGGGCAACAACTTCGCGCAATACGTTGGAGGCAGCCAATTGGGGGTCGGAAATCTCGCCGATACGTAATGCTGAAATGCGCAAGTCATCGAGGCTCGCCGATTGCGCCGATGTTGAGCTTATCAGCTTTGTAAGCCCGTTTGCAGTTATCCCCGCGAAGAAGAGGCCAATCGTGGCTATGACGCCGTTCGCAATCAAATGCAGGAAGATGACCTGATCACCAGGGGTCGACGCAATTCTGTCGACAGGAATGGGGAAAATGAAGTGCAGGCAAAATGCTATCAAGACGCCAGCGCCACGTATAACCACATTGCCCATTGGTATGACACGGGCTTCTGCCTTTTCGCGGCGGGTCAATACCGCGGCAATGATCGCAGCACCGAAGTTGGCGCCGAGCACCATTGGTACGATCAGGACTTCAGGTACCAGGCCGCGATCACCAAGAGATGCGAATAACAAGATCGTGGCCACCGAAGAGTGAAAGAGCCAAGCCACGATCGCGGCCAGCAGGAATGCTGTGATCCAGTCCTTGGAAAGATAATTGATAATGACCGGCAGAAGCGCACTTTCCTTCAATGGTTCCGACGCGTCGCCGATCAGCTTCAAGGACAGAAGAAGCAGACCAAGCCCGAAAAGGATGCGACCGGCCTGACGCCAAGCGCGGGCTTCTGTGGTGCGGAATGCGATGGTTCCGGCCAGCAGAAGAAGGGGGATGAGTAGTGACAAGTCGTGCCGCAAAATGCGTGCGACAAAAGCAGATCCAAAATCTGCACCCAACAACGTGGCAATTCCAATCGTGGCACTGACATAGCCGCTGGAAGCAAAGCCAGATACAATGATGGCCACCGCCGTCGCGCTTTGCAGAGCGATGGCGAGAAGAAATCCCGCCAACGCAGCCGAAACGCGATTGCCGGTGGCAAGCCTCAGCTTGGCACGCAATGAGTCGCCATAGGCGCGCTCAACGCCGGTTCTCACCATGCGCGCTGCCCACAAAAGCATGGCCACCGCGCCAGCCAAGTTGATGATTACGATTGAGCCGCTCATAGGGACGCATTCCGATTTCAAAAAGATTGTTACAAAATACAGAAATTGATTTATGCATTTTGTACAAGTCTATTCAATCATGCGTATTCATCCATAAGCAATAGATCCCAACATTGTCTCGAATTGAGCTCTGGTTATTCGGCGGCTTGTGTCTTTCCCAAAGGTCTCCGGTCGAGCAGCTCCTTCAGGAATTGGCCGGTGTATGAAGCCTCGGCTTTAACAATGTCCTCCGGCGTACCTGATGCGACGATTTCACCACCGCCATCTCCGCCTTCGGGGCCGAAGTCAATTACCCAGTCTGCAGTTTTGATGACTTCAAGATTATGCTCGATCACGACAACTGAGTTGCCTTGATTGACTAGTTCGTGAAGCATTTCAAGCAATTTGGCGACATCGTGGAAATGCAGCCCGGTCGTTGGCTCATCGAGGATGTAGAGCGTCCGTCCAGTCGAGCGCTTTGACAACTCCTTGGCAAGTTTTACGCGCTGGGCCTCGCCACCCGAAAGCGTATTGGCCTGTTGACCGACCTTGATATAGCCTAATCCAACGTCAAACAGCGCCTGCAGCTTGTCACGCACCGCAGGAACGGCGGAGAAAAACTCCACACCCTCTTCAACGGTCATGTCGAGCACGTCGGAAATCGACTTACCCTTGAACTGAACTTCCAGCGTTTCCCGGTTGTAGCGTTTCCCATGGCAAACGTCGCACGTCACGTAGACATCCGGCAGGAAATGCATCTCGATCTTGATGACGCCATCACCCTGACACGCCTCGCAACGACCTCCTTTGACATTGAAAGAAAAGCGGCCCGGCTGGTAGCCGCGCGCCTTTGCCTCCGGCAAGCCGGCAAACCAATCGCGGATCGGTGTAAATGCGCCAGTGTAGGTCGCCGGGTTTGAACGCGGGGTACGTCCAATCGGCGACTGATCGATATCGATCACCTTGTCGATATGCTCAAATCCCTCGATGCGATCATGCTCCGCGGGATGCTCGCGTGCGCCCATGATGCGTCGTGCTGCGGATTTATACAATGTCTCGATCAGAAATGTCGACTTACCGCCGCCCGACACACCACTCACTGCCGTAAACACCCCAAGAGGGATTGTTGCAGTCACGTTCTTCAGATTGTTGCCGCGCGCGCCGACCACCTTGATCGCCTTGCCCTTTTTCGCTTTTCGACGTGAATCGGGCAGTGGCACTGCCATTTCGCCCGAAAGATATTTGCCGGTAAGCGATTTCGAGTTTGAGATAATGTCATTCGGTGCACCTTGCGCAACGATTTCACCACCATGAATGCCAGCTGCAGGCCCAATGTCGACGACGTAATCAGCCGTCATAATCGCGTCTTCATCGTGTTCGACCACAATGACCGTATTACCAATGTCGCGCAGGTGTTTCAGCGTATCAAGCAGTCTCGCATTGTCACGCTGGTGCAGGCCGATTGACGGCTCGTCAAGAACATAGAGAACACCTGTTAGTCCGGAGCCAATCTGCGATGCAAGCCTGATGCGCTGGCTTTCACCGCCTGACAATGTTCCTGAGTTGCGAGACAATCCGAGATATTCAAGGCCGACATCATTCAAAAAGCGCAGACGTTCACGAATTTCTTTCAGAATTCTGACGGCGATCTCATTCTGCTTGCTGGTCAACCGGTCCGGCAATCCCTCAAACCAGTCTCTTGCAACGCGGATCGACATCTCGCTGATCTGCCCAATATGACGGCCATCGATTTTGACGGCCAGAGCTTCAGGGCGCAGGCGATATCCGGTGCAGGCAGGGCAGGGCGCCGCAGACATGTATTTTTCGATTTCTTCGCGCGCCCAGGCTGAATCAGTTTCTTTCCAGCGTCTTTCCAGGTTGGGAACAATGCCTTCAAAAACCTTCTCGGTCGAATAGGAGCGTGAACCGTCCTTGTAAAGAAAGGTGATCTTCTCATCCGTGCCATGCAGGATGGCAGTTTGGGCGGATGTGGGCAGGTCGGACCATTTTTGACCGAGTTTGAATCCGAAATGCTTGCCTAGCGCCTCAAGCGTCTGCGCATAGTAGGGCGAAGAGGATTTTGCCCAGGGCGCAATTGCGCCATCACGCAAGGTCTTGTCACTCTCGGGAACAATAAGGGAGGCATCAATCTTTTGCTGAAATCCCAGACCGTCGCATGTCGGGCAAGCGCCTGCGGGATTGTTGAACGAGAATAGCCGCGGCTCCACCTCGGAAATGGTGAAGCCGGACACAGGGCAAGCGAATTTTTCGGAAAACAATACCCGCTCATGCGTTTCATTGAGCGACTTGTTAGCGGCACCGCCTGCAGCGGTTTCTTCCGCAGGTAGAGGCTTGTCAGCAAACTCGGCAATAGCCAGTCCGTCGGCCAAATGCAGGCAGGTCTCAAGACTGTCGGCCAGTCGTGCTGCCATGTCGTCGCGCACCACTATACGATCAACAACGACATCAATATCGTGCTTGTATTTCTTATCCAGCGCCGGCGCGTCGGCGATCTCGTAGAATTGCCCGTCAATTTTGACCCGCTGAAAGCCTTTCTTCATCAGCTCAGCGAGTTCCTTTTTGTACTCACCTTTGCGTCCGCGCACGATGGGCGCCAATATAAAGAGACGCGTACTGTCACCAAAGCCGATTATGCGATCAACCATCTGGCTGATTGTCTGGCTTTCAATTGGCAGGCCCGTCGCGGGGGAATAGGGAACGCCAACGCGCGCGAACAGAAGGCGCATGTAGTCGTAGATTTCGGTGACCGTGCCAACAGTTGAACGTGGATTGCGGGACGTTGTCTTTTGCTCAATTGATATCGCAGGAGACAGCCCATCAATCTGATCGACATCCGGCTTCTGCATCATCTCAAGAAACTGTCTTGCATATGCCGACAGGCTTTCAACATACCGGCGCTGGCCCTCAGCATAAATCGTGTCAAATGCCAGCGACGACTTACCGGACCCCGAAAGACCGGTCATCACAATCAAGTTGTTGCGTGGCAAGTCGAGGTCTATGCCCTTGAGATTATGTTCGCGCGCGCCACGAACGGAGATCGTCTTCAATTCACTCATTATAAGTCACACTGATGGCCTTGGGATTTCGCTACCTTATGGAATGAATACGCATGTCATGTCGAGACGGATTGGACGTTAGATTGAGATATCGACGAATCTGTTGACAAAACCCACAGGTCACAATAGAACAAAAAAAGAACAAATATTGCAATCGATTTTTTGCAAATTCAATTGTGGATTACGTCGTGTGTGAGGCGCGTTGACGGACGCGATCATTTAAGGTGCGGCACAAGCTGGCCAGATGCGGCCAAATTCGAAATTGGACAGGGTGTTGGTCATGGCAGGTAGCGTAAACAAAGTCATTTTGGTTGGTAATCTTGGTGCAGATCCGGAAATTCGCCGTACGCAAGATGGTCGGCCTATTGCCAATTTGAGCATTGCGACCTCTGAGAGCTGGCGAGATCGCAATTCCGGTGAACGTCGGGAGAAGACTGAATGGCACCGTGTGGTGATCTTCAGCGAGGGGCTTTGCAAGATTGCCGAGCAGTACCTGAAGAAGGGCTCGAAGGTATATCTTGAAGGGCAGCTCCAGACCCGCAAGTGGACTGACCAGAACGGTCAGGATCGCTACTCGACTGAAATCGTTCTGCAGGGCTTCAATGCGACCCTGACGATGCTTGATGGTCGCGATGATAATGCCGGTCAAGCGCGCGGCGGGTCACGTGGTGGTGACTTTGGCGGCAGCTACGGCGGAAATGATTTTGGCGGCCAGCCTTCTGGCCCGAGCGGCAGCCAAGGCGGTGGTTTCTCCCGTGATATGGATGACGACATTCCGTTTTGATATTGGTCGGGCTGCGAAAGCAGCTACATTTTCAATATAGCGCCTTGTCGTGTGTTGACGATGCGCTCATCGCCCTTTGATGCAAAGGCGCGGAATTGAATTGACAGAGGATTAAATTCACGCCGGGCCGGATAAGTTTCAGGTCGCTGTCCGGCGTGATGGTTCGCAGTGTGGGGTTCCCACGTTAGCTGCGTCTGCTGGGTGGCGACCGAAAGGACCTAGGTCTTTCGGCAGGTTTTTTTGCCGTGTCTGCATGTTTCTGCAAACCGATGACGCCGAGCTTTTCTGTCAGATCCATCGGTGTCGCGAACATTTTCTCCAACTGCCGCATGTGGCAGGGCAAGAACGGTCTGCTGTCTGTGCTGATCGCATTGGAGCTTCTTGGGATTAGCAAAATTTGCAGTCAGTGATCCTCTAGCCGATCAAGGTTTGCAGGCGTTTCTTAAATTGGAAACTCTGCGCGCAATCCATCGATAACGAACTGTACCGATAACGCTGCCAGCAGGACACCCAGTAGACGGGTCAGTATGTTGCGCCCGGTGTGCCCCAAGAGCCGATCCAAAGCCCCGGCGATGGTGAGAGATATCATGACGAGTGCTATGCAGATCGCAATGACACCAATCAGTGACAGGCGTTCAAGCGGTGAGGGGAATGAGCCCGCAAGCAGTATGGTTGCTGAGATGGCTCCTGGCCCGGCAATCAGCGGCAAGGCGAGAGGAAATACCGCAATGTCGTGACTATTGTCATCCTGAACAGCAACTTCCGACGTCTTCTTTTTCCGCGCTTCGCGCCGATCAAATATCATCTCGAATGAAATCACAAACAGCAGAAGACCGCCTGCAATGCGGAAGGCACCCAGAGAAATGCCAAGCGTCTCGAGCAGCAAATCTCCAGCTACTGCAAAAAACACAAGAATGAAAAATGCAATCAGGCTGCCTCTATACGCCATTTGCCGACGCTGCCTGCCCAACATGCCGCCGGTGAGTCCCAAAAAGATTGGTGCAAGGCCGGGTGGGTCAATTGTGACGACGAGTGTCACGAAGGAATTCAACAACAAATCAAAGCTACCCATTTACGCCTCTGTTCCCCCGATTCACTTTGTTTTTCAATCGAATTCGAGCCAGTGTGCCCCGTATTTTGATCGATAGCCAGTGCGCATCAACGCAGCGGTTGAAAAGACTGTTTAAAACCTCGTCATAAATTGGCTTCGCGAGCGGGATTCGGCTATAAAAACACAGTGATTCCAAACAGAGATTGTGAAGAAATTTGACAGCGCAAGACATCCCCCCCGGCGGAAGCGGGCCGAGCGATATCGAGCCGATTTCCATTATTGAAGAAATGCAGCGTTCCTACCTCGATTACGCGATGAGCGTAATCGTTAGTCGAGCGCTTCCTGACGTGCGTGACGGGCTGAAGCCGGTTCATCGCCGCATCCTGTTCGGCATGTCGGAAATGGGTGTCGACTGGAACAAGAAATACGTGAAGTGCGCACGTGTTACCGGTGACGTCATGGGTAAATATCACCCGCATGGCAACGCCGCGATCTACGATGCACTGGCACGCATGGCGCAGGACTGGTCGCTGCGACTGCCGCTGATCGATGGTCAGGGCAATTTTGGTTCTGTTGATGGTGACCCTCCTGCCGCTGAACGTTACACCGAGTGCCGTCTGGAGAAGTCCGCGCATTCGCTGCTGGACGACCTCGACAAGGAAACGGTTGATTTTCGAGAAAACTACGATGGCACACTTTCCGAACCTGTGGTGGTGCCGGCAAAGTTTCCGAACCTGCTCGTCAATGGGGCAGGCGGTATCGCCGTTGGTATGGCAACGAATATTCCGCCGCATAACCTTTCGGAAGTCATCAATGGCTGTATCGCGTTGATCGATAATCCGGCAATTGAACTGCCGGAATTGATGGAACACGTGCCTGGACCGGATTTCCCAACTGGCGCTCTCATTCTTGGCCGTTCCGGCATCAAGTCTGCTTATGAGACAGGCAGAGGGTCGGTCATCATGCGCGGTCGCGCAACTGTTGAGCCGATGCGTGGCGATCGCGAACAGATTATCATCACCGAGATTCCCTATCAGGTGAATAAGTCGACGATGATCGAGAAGATGGCGGAACTTGTGCGCGACAAGCGTATTGAGGGCATTTCCGACATTCGTGATGAGTCTGACCGAGACGGCTATCGTGTGGTCATCGAGTTGAAGCGCGATGCAGTGGCTGATGTCATTCTCAATCAGCTTTATCGCTACACACCGCTGCAGACTTCTTTTGGTTGCAACATGGTAGCTCTCAATGGCGGCAAGCCAGAGCAGCTTAACCTGGTCGACATGCTGAAGGCCTTTGTTGCATTCCGTGAAGAGGTCGTGAGCCGTAGAACCAAATACCTGCTGCGCAAAGTGCGTGATCGTGCGCATGTGTTGGTGGGACTGGCAATCGCCGTCGCCAACATTGATGAGGTTATCAACCTGATCCGTCGTGCGCCCGACCCGCAGACTGCGCGCGAGCAGTTGATGACGCGCCGCTGGCCTGCCCAGGATGTTGAATCGCTCATTCGTCTGATCGATGACCCGCGCCACAAGATCAACGAGGATATGACCTATAACCTCTCGGAAGAGCAGGCGCGTGCGATTCTTGAGCTGCGTTTGTCTCGTCTTACAGCGTTGGGGCGTGATGAGATTGGTGACGAACTCAATACTATCGGTGAGGAAATCAGCGATTACCTTGATATTCTCGGTTCGCGGTTGCGCATCGAGGGCATCGTCAAGGATGAGCTGATTGCCGTTCGCGACGAGTTTGGAACGCCGCGCCGCACAGAGATCGCCGAAGGCGGTCCTGATATGGACGATGAGGATCTGATCGCCCGCGAGGAAATGGTGGTGACCGTTTCTCATGGGGGATACATCAAGCGTGTGCCGCTTGCGACCTACCGGGCTCAGCGCCGTGGTGGCAAGGGGCGTTCAGGAATGTCGACACGCGACGAAGATTTTGTGACGCGCCTCTTTGTTGCAAACACGCATACACCAGTCCTCTTCTTCTCCTCTCGTGGCATTGTCTACAAGGAGAAGGTCTGGCGCCTGCCAATCGGTACCCCGCAATCACGTGGCAAAGCGTTGATCAATATGTTGCCGATTGAGCCGGGGGAACGCATTACGACGATTATGCCACTGCCGACTGATGAGGAAAGCTGGGCAAATCTGGACGTTATGTTTGCAACGACCAAGGGCACAGTCCGCCGCAACAAATTGTCCGATTTCGTGCAGGTGAACCGCAATGGCAAAATCGCCATGAAGCTCGATGAAGGCGATGAGATCCTGTCGGTCGAAACCTGCACAGAGCTCGACGATGTGTTGTTGACGACGGCGCTGGGTCAGGCGATCCGGTTCCGTGTGGACGATATTCGCGTCTTTGCCGGGCGTAATTCCATCGGTGTACGCGGCATTAACCTGGCCGAAAAGGATCGAATGATCTCTATGACGGTGCTTTCGCATGTCGATGCGGACGCTTCGGAGCGGGCGGCCTATCTCAAACGTGCGGCGCTTGAACGTCGAGCATTGGGTGCTGATGATGAGGAAGTTGCGCTTGTCGGCGAGGACGCAGGCGAGGAAACCACGCTCAGCGAGGAGCGCTATCAGGAACTCAAGGCGCGTGAACAATTTGTTCTAACCTTGTCTGAACGCGGTTACGGGAAACGCTCTTCGTCATATGATTTCCGCATATCCGGGCGCGGGGGCAAAGGCATCCGCGCAACAGATACATCGAAGACGGGTGAAATTGGTGAGCTTGTCGCAGCCTTCCCAATTGAGGATGGCGACCAGATCATGCTCGTTTCCAATGGCGGTCAGCTAATCCGGGTGCCAGTCAATGGAATCCGTATTGCCAGCCGTGCAACTAAGGGCGTCACAATTTTCTCGACCGCGAAGGATGAGAAAGTCGTGTCTGTTGAGCGCATTAGTGAGCCGGAAGACGATGAAGAACTGGAGGCGCTGGAAGCTGGAGGTGTCGAAGGGGCAGACGCAGTCGCGCCAGACGCGCCACAGCAATCAGATGGTGACCCGGCGACCGAATAGTTGCCAAGCGTGAGTTGTCGATAAAAAAAGGCCGGGTGGCAGGGACCATCCGGCTTTTTTAATTTGTGACTGGAGATCACAAAGGAAATCTATTGTTTCATTTTGGTCAAAAGACGCTGTAGTGCGTTCTTACCGACTCGCGTCTTTCATTTTCATGCTTGAGCTCCATGATTGCTGCAGTAGCAGTGGCCGCAAACATAATGCCGATGATTGATGCCATCGTGATTGTAAGTACGAACATTGCCATTCCTTTCGCGTGTCGTTGAGCTTGAATTGATTAATGACGCACGCTGCGGACTTTTTCAGTTACCGAAGTTACAAGTCGGCGCTCGCTAATCAGTTCTTTCAGCAGTTCGATCGTTGCGGCGACAGAAAACGCTGCAGAGACGAAGAGCGCGGTTATAACGATTAGCATGCGATTGTCCTTTCAAGTGTCGTCCCGACAGCCAGTTGCTGCGGTATGACTAGGACATTAGCGATGCTTGCCTGAAGCGGTTTTGAACGGGTTGTTCATCCAGCGTTCAGCGACACAGCACATGAAAACTAACTATTCACCATTTTTTTATTGGTTGGACATAAGAATCACGCCACGCGCAATTGTCGCTAAATTAGGTAGGATTCAACTATGAATATCGACGCTCTGCTCTCTCGGTTCAAGATTCAAACCAAGGTTCTCGCGTTCATTTTGCCATTTGTTATCAGTATCTTGTCTGTCGGATTTGTCGGTTACTATGCAGCCGGTTTGCTCGAGGGGCGGTTGACTGTTTCCAATGGGGTAATGACATCGTTGAGCGGGTTTCGAGATGTATCTGCGTCGATGAGTCGGTTCCTAAGTGAGGCAAGCGAGGCGAGCTACCAGGAAATTACGAGCCGAATTGGTGAGCAGAAGGAAATTCTTGAAGGTACGCTGGGAGATTTGGCTCCGGACGCAGAGGGTACGCAAAGCTTGCAGACGGCCATAGATTCTACAGCCAAAGTGGAAGGCGGAATGGCCGAGCTTTGGAGATTGCATGAATCCGAGGTGAAAGTACGCGCCGCCATCACAGAAGACCTTAACGGAATGATCGCTGCACAGTTGATCCTTGAGAACAATGCGACAACCTCTCAAAGGCAGCTGCAGGTCGAGGAGGGCGGCGTGAAAACGCAGCTTTCTACTGCGGCTCGGCTGCTGGGCATTGGTCTCGAATTTGGTGAAATCTATTCTGGCTACATGGCTGCGGACACAATCGAGACGAAGCAGGGCTATGTGACCGAGAAGTTGGGAAATACCAAGAAACTCATGCGTAAGCTGAGCTCAAGCTTGCCGAAGGAAAATAAGGCGATTGCTGAAGATATGAAGGCGGCTATCGCAGAGGCGCAAGAAATAGCCGGCGGATCGGCGGATCCGCTGACGCTCATTCATCTGCAAGTTGCCATGGACAAAATTGCGGCGTTGACCAGGGCAATTAACCAGCTCAATGATGCGCCCCTTCTTCAAGGCCTCACTGCTCTGTCTGCCCTTGAGCCGGAGAAGATTCGCTCTGCGGGCATGTTGGCGGATTCCGGTAAGGTGTCGCGTTCCATCTATTCCATTCAAATTGAGCTGGCTCGCCTGCTTGCGGACCCCACTGCAGAAGCTCGCGACGCGCTCATTCGGGAATTCCAGATCATCGCGAAGGACATGGAGGCCCTGCAATGGGCGGCGAAGGGCGAAGCATTCTTCGACGAGCTGCAAGCAAAGCTGCTGCCATCAATTGAAAAGATGACAACCGATACGCAGACATTGCTCAACGTAAACGAGGAGCGCAGCAAGGCATTTGAGGTTGCGGCCCGGGAAATTGACGGCATTTGGAACAACCTGACAGAGTTTGCTGCAGTTCAAAAAGCCAGCGCCGACGTTGAACGCAATAAGGCGAACTCCATATCTGTTGGCACAACGATAGCCGGTATTTTGATTGCATTGCTTGCGGGTGTTGGTCTGATTGCCACATTCAAGGGGCCGATCGGCCGCATAACGAATGCGATGCGCGAACTCGCGGATGGTCAGTTGGAAACAGCAATTGACGGCGACAAGCGCAACGACGAAATCGGCGATATGGCGCGTGCGCTTGGTATCTTCAAGAAAAATGCTCTTGAAAAGGTTCGCATGGAAGAAAGCAGTCAAGCTCAGCGCGCGGCCTCCGATGCGGAACGCGCTCGCAACGATGAAGAGAAGCGTCAGAGCGAAGAACAGATCCACTTTGCCGTTTCAGCATTGGCGCAGGCGCTCGAACGCCTGGCACAGGGTGATTTGACGCAGGCAATTGATACGCCGTTTGTCGGCTCATTGGATCGTCTGCGCTCCGATTTCAACAAGTCTGTGGGCAGGTTGCGTGAGACGCTTACGCAAATTCAGGGCAATGCGATCGGCATCCAGGCAAACGGCGCGACGATGCGGTCGTCGGCGGAAGATTTGGCTCGCCGTACGGAATCCCAGGCAGCTTCATTGGAGCAAACTGCCGCGGCAGTTGACCAAATCACGGTGGCCGTCAAAAACTCGGCCGCTCGAGCGCATGAAGCAAACACCATTGTGGCGGCGACCAAGAAGAGTGCAGATGGCTCTTCGACGGTTGTTGGCAACGCTGTTGACGCAATGTCACGCATTGAAGATGCCTCGAAGAAGATCGAACAGATTATCGACGTCATCGAAGACATTGCGTTCCAGACCAATCTCCTCGCACTCAACGCAGGCATTGAGGCTGCGCGCGCTGGCGACGCTGGCAAGGGGTTTGCGGTTGTTGCCCAAGAGGTTCGCGAACTGGCCCAGCGCTCAGGCGGAGCCGCGAACGAAATCAAGGGCTTGATTGATGCGGCTGTACGTGAGGTTGCCTCAGGTGTCACCCATGTTGAAGAAACGGGTCGGGTGCTTTCCAGCATTTCCGGGGAAATCGCGGAAATTGCAAGGCATGTTGACGGCATCGCAACCGCTGCAAATGATCAATCAAGCGCCCTTTATGAGGTCAACGGTACCGTCAATCAAATGGACCAGATGACCCAGGCCAATGCGGCAATGGTGGAAGAAACCAACGCCATGTCCCAACAGCTTGCTGAGGAGGCCAATCTCTTAAGCCAGCTTGTCGGTCAGTTCCGACTGGATATCAATCAAACATCGGCAGACAGAGCCGCTTGATTGGAAATTGCGCATATTGCTAAGGGGCCGGGGTTATCAATCCCGGCCCTTTGCTTTGTGCCAGCATGCGGCCGCCTGCCGCTACAATTGTAATTGACTTGCAGATTAGCCGTAATAGTGACAAAAGGCAGGCGATATATATGAAAATCGCGAGTTCAACGCAGTATGGCAGTCGGCTTTTACGCAGGTACATTTGACCCGGTGACTAACGGTCACATGGATGTGCTCGTGCGCGCGCTTGATCTATTCGACAGCCTGATTGTAGGCATCGGCGTGCATCCGGGTAAGGCACCGGTGTTTTCGTTTGACGAGCGCGCCAGTCTGATCCGGCAAAGTCTCGCTGATCACGGTGTAACCGCCGATGTAGAAATTGTTTCATTTGACAATTTGACCATCGATGCAGCAGTTGACCACGGTGCAAACGTGCTTGTTCGCGGTTTGCGCGACGGAACTGACCTCAATTATGAGATGCAGATTGCGGGCATGAATGCTGCGATGGCACCCTCAATTCAAACGATATTTTTGCCCGCCAGCGCAGCCACACGACCCATTACCGCCACATTGGTGCGTCAGATCGCGAAAATGGGTGGAGATGTCAGTGCATTCGTGCCACCCCCAGTTCTCAAGGCTCTCGCTGCAAAAAGCGCGAAGCCGTGATATCCATGGAGAAAATATGAAAATTAGCCGCATTCTCGTTGCTGGGTCTTTCGCCGTTGCAAGCATGTTGCTGGCCAACATTGCACGTGCTGCAGACTACATTACCATTCAGCTTAAAGATGGACCGGTCGTCATTGAACTAGCGACTGATGTCGCACCGAAACATGCCGAGCGCATCAAGACGCTTGCTGAAAATGGTGAATATGACAATGTTGCCTTTCACCGCGTGATTGAGGGCTTTATGGCGCAAACCGGCGATGTCGAGTTCGGTGATATGGAGAAGAATTTCCAACCGCGTCGTGCTGGCATGGGCGGCTCCAATTTGCCGGATCTGCCTCAGGAGTTCTCCGATATTCCTTTTGATCGCGGCGTTGTTGGTATGGCACGCTCGTCTGATCCCAATTCAGCGAATTCGCAGTTTTTCATCATGTTCGCACCCGGCTACTTCCTCAATGGTCAGTACACTGTTGTGGGTAAGGTCGTTGAGGGAATGGAGCATGTTGACAATATCAAGCTTGGCAATGAAGCCGCCAATGGCGCAGTGGACGAACCTGATCGCATGATCAAGGTTACCGTAGGGCGCCCGAACTAATCTTAACGAAGGAGAAGCCAGATGGCCGAAATCAAGGATCCGGAAAACACCATCATCATGGAAACCACAAAGGGGCAGGTTGTCATCGAACTGATGCCTGATCTCGCACCAGGTCACGTCGCCCGCATCAAGGAGCTGTCACGTGAAGGTGCTTATGATGGCGTGGTGTTTCACCGTGTGATCGAAGACTTTATGGCGCAGACTGGCGATGTGAAATTCGGGAAAACCGGTGGCGAGAGCTTCAATCCGGGTCGTGCTGGCATGGGTGGTTCCGACAAGCCGGACCTGAAGGCTGAATTCTCCAACGTCAATCACGTTCGTGGAACCTGCTCGATGGCGCGTTCGCAAAACCCGAATTCCGCAAATTCGCAGTTCTTCATCTGCTTTACAGAGGCGCCATGGCTGAACCGTCAGTACTCGGTCTGGGGTCAGGTTATTGAAGGCATGGATAATGTCGACAAGATTGAACGTGGCGAGCCTGTCGCAAATCCCGACAAGATCGTCTCCATGAAGGTTGCCGCTGACGCCTGATCGGTAGCTTCGAGATTGATGCGCTCCGGTCGCTTCGGCACCGGGGCGCTTTTTGCTGTATGAGACCATGCGCGTAGACCTATTCGACTTTGATCTTCCTGAGGCCAATATTGCGCTTCGCCCGGCAAACCCGCGCGACAGTGCACGCTTTCTCGTTGTTGATCCACAGGCAGAGCAAAAGCTCTCCGACCACATTGTTTCCAGCTTGCCGGATTTTCTCTCACCTGGTGATGCCATGGTGTTCAACGACACAAAGGTTATTCCGGCTCAGCTTGAGGGAATGCGCTACCGCGAAGGCGGCGAGGGGGCGAGGGTGTCTGTCACGCTTCATATGCGCATTGACGGTGCGCGCTGGAAAGCCTTCGCTCGTCCGGCAAAACGCCTCAAGCCCGGCGACCGCATAAGTTTTGGCTATGATGGGAATAATTGCCTATCAGGGGTGCTTGATGCAACGGTTGAAGAGCGGCAAGATGCTGAAATAACGCTTCTTTTTGATCTTTCCGGTCCTGTGTTGGATGACGCAATCTATGCCTCCGGTCACATACCATTGCCGCCCTATATTGCTGCCAAGCGCGCAGAAGACGCAAAGGATGCGGAGGACTATCAGACCATATATGCCCGCGAGAACGGGGCCGTAGCGGCACCAACAGCGGGGTTGCACTTCACGGACAGGCTATTTGCGGCCTTGGATGCAAAAGGTATCGAGCGTCATTTTGTAACCTTGCATGTTGGTGCCGGAACCTTTTTGCCCGTCAAGGCAGAGGATACCAGTGAGCATAAGATGCACTTTGAAAGTGGTGTTGTGTCAGGTGAGACTGCGAACGCACTGAATGCGGTCAAGGCGCGTGGTGGTCGCATTGTTTCTGTTGGAACGACTTCACTCAGGCTTTTGGAGAGTGCTGCGCAGGCAGATGGCAGCATTGCGGCATGGTCGGGTGCAACCGACATATTCATTACACCGGGCTATCGCTTCAAAGCCGTTGATATCCTGATGACGAATTTTCATTTGCCCAAATCCACACTTTTCATGCTGGTTTCAGCATTCGCCGGATTGGAGACGATGCAGCAGGCATATGCCCATGCGATTCAATCCGGCTATCGTTTCTATTCTTATGGCGACTCCAGCCTTCTTTTTCGGAATGACCAATGAGCGACATATTCAAGTTTGAACTCAAAAACACTGACGGCAAGGCACGACTGGGCCAGATTTCCATGCCGCGCGGTGAAATCAGAACGCCCGCCTTCATGCCAGTTGGTACTGTCGGCACGGTCAAGGCCATGTATCTTGATCAGGTGAAGGATCTGGGTGCGGATATCATCCTGGGGAACACATATCACCTGATGCTGCGTCCTGGTCCCGAGCGTGTTGCGCGGTTGGGCGGTCTGCATAATCTTATTCGCTGGGACGGGCCCATTTTGACAGATAGCGGTGGCTTCCAGGTGATGTCTCTGGCAGGATTGCGGAAACTGGATGAGGAGGGCGTTACCTTCAAAAGCCATGTTGACGGCAGCCTGCATCACATGTCGCCTGAGCGTTCAATCGAAATCCAGGGGCTTCTGGATTCCGATATTCAGATGCAGCTTGATGAATGTGTGCGCCTGCCTGCGGAACCCAAAGAAATTGAACGCGCGATGGAGATGTCCATCCGTTGGGCAGAACGCTGTAAGGTCGCATTCGGCAATCAGCCGGGCAAGGCTATGTTCGGTATCGTTCAGGGCGGTGATATTCCTGCTCTGCGCATTCGTTCGGCCGAAGCACTTAAAGACCTTGATTTGAAGGGTTATGCTGTCGGCGGTTTGGCAGTCGGTGAGCCACAAGAGGTGATGCTGAGCATGCTTGAAGAAACCCTGCCGGTATTGCCTGCCGAGAAGCCCCGATATCTGATGGGGGTTGGTACACCGGAGGATATATTGAAATCCGTCGCGCGCGGCATCGACATGTTCGACTGCGTGATGCCAACCCGATCCGGTCGCCACGGCCTGGCGTTCACGCGTCGTGGCAAGGTTAATATCCGCAATGCGCGGCACGCGGAAGATCTGCGCCCACTTGATGAACAGTCATCCTGTCCGGCGAGCAGAGACTACTCCCGCGCTTATCTTCATCACCTGGTGAGGGCGAACGAAGCTCTGGGAGGAATGCTGCTGTCTTGGCACAATCTGGCGTATTACCAAGAGCTTATGCAAGGCATCCGCGCGGCCATCGCAGAAAATCGTTTTGCAGATTTCTACGATGAGACGATGGAGAATTGGGCGCGCGGAGATATTGAGCCAGTATAGCTGGCTCAACCCTTTGCAGCAGGTGTCTTGCGTGTGATTGTCACGAAATTGGTTCCAAGACCGGTCTCGCGCTGATGTCCTGTGTCGGTGATTGTCAAAGACGACCCTTCAGACAAAAGTGTCTCGACCTTCTTGCGCGCTGCCTCTGGTATTTCGATGCGCTCAAGTGCGCGCACAGGCGAGTTGAAGGCGGCGCTTGATGTGTCAGAAATGCCCAGGCGTTTGGCAGTTTGCTCCAAAATGTGGTTGTCGAGCGTCATGCCGTACCATTCAACCGAGCCTGTTTCGATTGACACATTATTGGCCTCCATAAAGTGGGTTCCCAGTGCAATCTGGCTGTCACGGATGGTAACTTCAGCCTGGTAGATCTCTTTGAATTTCTGTCGGATCTTTAAGATGCCGTTCTTTTCCGGTGGCAGACCAGCGCGCTCGAGAAGCTTGGCGCGGAATTCCACATCATTGCCACCATCTTTCGAAAGGCCATTTACGCGGCGGAAGTCTGCGATTGCATCACGGGTTTTGCGACCGATGACGCCATCGAAAGGGCCTGGATCGAAACCAAGCTTGAAGAGTTCCTGCTGAATACGCAGGTCTGGCATTCCTGCAGGCTTTCGTGTGATCAGAATGTAAATCGGCTCGCGCGGTGGCTCGACAT
The DNA here is from genome assembly GCA_050301895.1 of Ensifer sp. Lineage (GTDB taxonomy): Bacteria > Pseudomonadota > Alphaproteobacteria > Rhizobiales > Rhizobiaceae > Ensifer_A. The sequence continues at coordinate 52,084 of JBNKZZ010000002.1, forward strand.
CTTGAGCGCTGGTGTCGTGCGCGTCATTCATCGCAATCTCGACAGGCTTTTCGCCATTAATGTTGATCGAAGAGCGAAGGGAGACGTCGTTCAGAATTGGCTTGTTGCTGCGTGGCACAAACAAAGCACTGCCCGAAAGCAGCGTAGGCACGACCGGCTCGTCTGTAATGATGACATGTGCGCCGCGCTCGGTGAGCGAAAATAGCTCTTTGGCAAATGCGCGGGGCATTCTCACGCAGCCATGCGAGGCCGGATATGAAGGCACATGATTTGATTCGTGCAATGCAACTCCAGACCAGGTGATACGCTGCATCCAGGGCATCGGCGCGTCATCATAAAGATTGGAGAAGTGCTTCTTCTTTTTCTCCAAAATGGAGAAAATTCCCGACGGCGTGGAGTGTCCCTGCTTGCCGGTTGATACATTCGATTCAGCAATAACATTTGCACCTTCGTACACAACGAGGTGCTGTTGATCTTTTGAAACAATAATTTTGAGTGCCTGACCTGAGCCTGCAAGTGCTTGAGAAGCCATAAAAAATGCAAGCGCGGCACCACTCAGAAATAGTGAATTCTTACGCATGTTCGATCCCCAACGCATGACAGAATACTGCAATCTAACGTTTGAAGCTTAAAGATTATTTGCAATCACATTTATTTGAAATGGGAAATATACGGCCAACAATGCCACAAAGCCTCATAGCTTGACAAAGGCAAAACTGTCTGCCATCCGTATAAGCATATTGCGGGAGAGATGATTTTTTAATCGCGCCGAAGGAGCAACCGCCCCGGAAACTCTCAGGCAAAAGAACCGCAATTTTTTGAAGCACTCTGAAAAGTGAAGTCCAGATGACTTCCGCCGACGGTGTAAGTGCTCGCTCCATGGGGGAGCGGCGCAAATCTCTCAGGCAAATGACAGAGGGGGCACAAACTCGCTGCGGCGGGAAGGTGTGCCTATGAAAACTCAAATCAGGAATAGTGTTGCTGTAATTGGCGCTGGCGTGACTGGAATTACGACGGCTTACAAGCTGATACAATCTGGCTACGATGTTACCATCTTTGATGCGGCGTCTTATCCGGCGATGGAAACCAGCTATGCCAATGGCGGGCAGCTTTCAGCCTCCAATGCTGAAGTCTGGAACAGTTGGGCGACCGTCTTCAAGGGCATTAAGTGGATGTTCTCGCCGGGGGCACCGCTGCTTGTAAACCCTAAGCCGTCTTGGCATAAACTAAGTTGGATGGTCGAGTTTCTGGCCGCGATCAGCAGGCATGATGACAACACGGTCGCAACCGCTCGCATGGCTGTGGCCGCCCGTCGCCACCTCACCGAAATGGCAGCGGCTGAGGGCATCAACTTTGATCGTGAAGACCGTGGCATCCTGCATTTCTATCGAAAAGAGAAAGACCTGGCTGACGCGCGGGATGTGAACAAGTTGCTGGGGCGCGGCGGGGTTGAACGCCGTGAAATTGGTCCTGCTGAAATTCGTGATATTGAGCCCGCTCTTAATGGCGACTTTGTCGGTGGTTTTTTCACTGAAAGTGATTTTACTGGCGACATACATAAATTCACTGTCGGATTGGCAGAGGCCTGCATTCGCCACGGTGCTGTGATGCGCTTGTCAACTGTCGTCACAAACGCGATAGCTGACAATGAAGGTGTGACGATTGCGTCGCGACCGGTCAACGCTGGCGATAACATTCAGTCTAACGTTGATCGATTTGAGAAGGTTGTTGTTTGTGCGGGAACGGCCTCTCGCAAGTTTGCAAATCAACTTGGGGATCGCGTCAATATCTATCCGGTAAAAGGTTATTCCATCACCGTGAATCTGGCCACAGACAAGGACCGTCAGGCCGCGCCGTGGGTCAGCCTTCTAGATGATGATGCGAAGATCGTAGCCAGCAGGTTGGGCGCGGACCGGTTCCGCGTTGCGGGCACAGCGGAATTCAACGGCTTCAACTACGATATTCGCAAGGCGCGTATTGATCCCCTGGTGGCTTGGTGCAACCGCTATTTTCCAGAAATGAGCACGCGTCAATTCGTGCCGTGGGCGGGATTGCGGCCAATGATGCCGAATATGATGCCCAGAGTTGAGCAGGGCAGGAACGCCAATGTCTTTTACAATACCGGGCATGGGCATTTGGGTTGGACACTGTCTGCGTTTACTGCGGATATGGTGGCTGGTCTTGTTGCGGAGTCCGACAAAAGACCGGTCATCGCGGCATCGCAAGCCGCACCCGCTCAGTCGCCGCAAGCCGCGTGATGTCGGCTATTTCTTCGTGGGCTTGAACGTATAGCCGGTCTGAATGCTTGCCCTGCCGAATTTGTCACGGAGTTTGTCCATGGCACCTTCGGCAGCGGCACGCTTGCCTGCCTGCGCGTCAACCAGATCGGCGGGATCTGCATATTGCGGGGAGGCGAGGTGAGACACGCCAATCCCGATCAGCCGAAACTTTGTTGAACCGGTTTCTTTTTCCAAAAGGGAAACGCCGGATCTGAATATCCGGTCTGCCAGTTGGGTCGGACTTTCGAGTGACATGTTACGGGTGCGAGACTTGAAATCGGCCGTTTTGAGTTTGAGTGTCACAGTTTGACCGGAGAGTCCGCTCTTTTTCAACCGGGACGAAACCTTCTCAGATAGCGCGCGCAGATGGGTTACTAATGCTGCGTGATCGCTGATGTCGTCAAAAAATGTGGTTTCTGCTGAAACGCTTTTGGCGCCCTCATTTGGATGAACCTTGCGGCTGTCCTGACCACGAGAGAGACCGTAGAGCCGCTCGCCCATAACGCCGTAGCGTCGCATGAGCGTTTCCTTTTCCATTGTCTGCAATTGGCCGATTGTGGATATACCATCTCGCGCCAGCGTCTCGGCAAATGCCTTTCCCACCCCCCAAATAAGCTTCACGGGCTTCGGCTTGAGAAACTCCAAAGCTTCTGCCTGGCCAATAACGGAGAAGCCACGCGGCTTCTGCATATCCGAGGCGACCTTCGCGAGAAATTTGCAATAGGATAAGCCAACGGAAACGGTGATGCCAATCTCATCCTCAATTCGCTTGGCAAGGCGTGCCAGCACGCGTGCGGCCTGATCTCCATGAAGTCGCTCAGTGCCGGAGAGGTCGAGAAACGCCTCGTCAATCGATATTGGCTGCACCAATGGTGTCAGTTCTTGCATCATCGCCCGTACTTGACGCCCAACGCGAACATATTTCTCCATATCGGGTTTGACGACCACCGCATCCGGGCAAGCCTCAAGAGCCTTGAACATAGGCATTGCCGAGTGCACGCCGTGAATGCGGGCTATGTAGCATGCAGTTGAGACAACGCCGCGTTTTCCGCCGCCAATGATGACGGGTTTGTCTGCAATGTGCGGGTTGTCACGCTTTTCTATTGTTGCGTAGAACGCGTCGCAGTCGATATGCGCCAGTGTAAGCTCGAATAGCTCGTCATGATAGACGAGGCGAGGGCCGCCGCATTTTCTGCATCGCTTGAGGCCCGCCGGCTGCATTTCCAGACAGTCTCTACAAAACCCTTTTCCTTGTGCGACATCGGCCATGGACTTGAGAACAAACATTGAACACGTAGTCTGTATAGGCCAGCAGACAATAAGTGACAATTCGAAAATTGCGAAGACACAATTGGTGCACCCATTTCGGAACGATGTTGGTGTGCGACGGGGTTTGTCACCCGAAATTATTGCTTATTTGACGTCAAAGTAACGCAATATCTGCGGGGTCGCAGCTGCCCAACCACTTGCCTTATGAGCATTTTTGTTTGTTGTTGCTGGCGCCATCCGATGCACTTCGTAGTCTGGCGGCATATGGATGGCCAGGCAATCTGGCAAGTGCTCTGCAACGGAGTCCACATTATGCGCCATGTCATCAATGAAGGCGCATTTGACGCCGCTGCCATTCAGAATGCGTGCGGCAACGGGCCCTTTTGGCTTCTGTGTGGCCACCATGGGGTAGTGCAAGCCGTATTCGTCGAGCAGGGCGCGGCGATGTGGGTAGAACTCGGGTGGCATCGCTGTCAGGAACACGATTTCCGCGTGTTCTTGCAGTTCAACCAAAGCGGACAGCGCAGCTTCGACGGGTGTTTGCCATTCTTGCTGCGCTTCAAAGAAGTTCTGCAGCAATGTACCGATCTGTGAATCGTCAATGGCTTTGCCGCTATCGTAGCGCTCAATATTGCCATTCAGTCGGAATGATCGCGGCACAAAACGTAGTGACTGCGCATTGAGAAATCTCTCAAATGGTTCGATAAACTTGAGCACGACATCGTCTACATCGCAGACAATGACAGGACGACCGCCAAGAATGACATGGCTAATATCAGGCATGCATCAAGCTCCAGTGCCGCCATATTGCGGGCCGGAAATCTGCTGCCATGCGCGCTGGACTTCTTCGGGCAAGTATCCATATGCGCTGCAGAATGCCATGAGGCTTGGCTCGTGCGCCATAACAAAGTCCAGCAGGCCGGCCTGAAAACCACGGCTGGAGACCAACGAACGCAGGTCCATCGCGTCCAGTCCGCTCATGGCTAGGAAACGGTTCATCATCTCATCTTCGGTACTGAGCCAACCCAAAACGGCGATTGCGACTTCCTGTCCCTTGGCCATTTTCTGGTTATTGTTGCTGCTGCTTCCCATATTTTTTGCCGGGTTACCTTTTTTTCAATGAATCGCCCCTATTATCAAATTGAGCGATAGAATCGCCAATTTATATCGAGTTTTGCACCATGCGAACACAAGTGAATTGGAAACGGCTGAGCAGATGACGAAAAAGGTAATGATTGTCGAAGACAATGAGCTGAATATGAAGCTCTTTCGAGATCTGATTGAGGCTTCCGGCTATTCCACCATTCAGACACGCAACGGCATGGATGCTATGGATCTGGCACGTGCCCATCGTCCAGACCTCATTTTGATGGACATCCAGCTACCTGAAGTCTCCGGACTGGAGGTGACTAAGTGGCTGAAAGAAGACGATGAATTGCACACAATTCCGGTAATTGCGGTGACGGCCTTCGCGATGAAGGGTGATGAGGAACGTATTCGGCAAGGCGGTTGCGAAGCCTATGTTTCCAAACCCATTTCGGTTCCCAAATTTCTTGAAACTATCAAGACCTATCTCGGCGACGCTTGAGGAGCTTAGTTTAGTATGACCGCGCGTATTCTCGTTGTCGATGATATTCCTGCCAATGTGAAACTGCTGGAGGCACGCCTGCTGGCAGAGTATTTTGATGTGCTAACTGCCGAGAATGGCTATGACGCACTCGATATTTGCAATTCCACACAAGTCGACCTCATTCTTCTCGACATCATGATGCCTGGCATAGATGGGTTCGAAGTGTGTGAACGGTTGAAAGAGAACCCGCGTACGGCTCACATTCCGGTTGTCATGGTCACAGCGCTCGATCAACCGGCAGACCGCGTTCGTGGATTGAAGGCTGGTGCGGACGACTTTCTAACCAAACCTGTGAACGATCTGCAGCTTATGTCCCGCGTGAAGAGCCTACTACGATTGAAGGCGCTCAGCGACGAGCTTCGAATGCGTGCTGAAACGGCGCAGTCCTTCGGGTTTGGCGGGGTTTCCAACTCACAAGCCGGGCAGGGCGAAAATGCAAATATTTTGCTCGTGGATGGGCGTGCCACATCACAGGAACGTTTGTCCAAAGCCCTTCGTCCAATAGCCGATGTCGTGGCGATGTCGGATCCGCAAGCCGCTGTTTTCGAAGCGGCGGAATCAGAATTTGATCTGGTCATCGTCAACACGAACTTCGAAGATTACGATCCGCTGCGCCTCTGCTCTCAGTTACGTACGCTGGAGCGCACAAGGTTCATCCCTGTGCTGATTGTCGTGGAAGAAGGCCGTGAGGATCTGGTGAGCCGTGCGCTTGATCTTGGAGTGAACGACTACATCATTCGTCCAGTCGATCCAAATGAACTGATAGCCCGTTCGCTGACGCAGATTCGCAGGAAGCACTATAATGAGCAGCTGCGCCTGAGCGTTCAGCAAACCATTGAGCTGGCCGTAACAGATGGCCTTACCGGGCTCAACAATCGCCGGTATCTCGAAAATCACTTTCAGTTGCTTTTTGATCGTGCTTCAGCGCGTCAACGCCCGCTATCAGTTTGCATCACAGACATTGATCGTTTCAAATTGATCAACGACAACTATGGGCACGACGCTGGCGACGAAGTCTTGCGCGAATTTGCTCGCCGTATAAGAGCCACAGTACGCGGTGCTGACCTGGCGTGTCGTTACGGCGGTGAAGAGTTTGTTGTCGTGATGCCTGATACGCCGCCAGATGTGGCCTCCAATATCGCCGAACGTCTGAGAGCCGCAATCGAAGACGAACCCTTTGTCATCAAACAACAGGGAATTTCACTCGACGTTACTGCATCTTTGGGTATTTCAGCCAACTTGTTTGGCGCGGACAACCCGGCAGCACTTTTGAAGCAGGCTGATCTCGCACTCTATGAAGCAAAAAATAGCGGCCGAAATCGAGTAGTCGCCGCCGCCGCCTAGCGTGTAGCTTTGGACCATCTACGCTTAGGTGACGCATTGATTGCGTTACCTTTTTCACGCCCTCGATTGCAATTTTGTATCAATTCGGCACGCAGCGCGGTTGTCCGCAAAGTTTTCCACAATGTAGTATTCTCAACCGGAGAGGTGACGGCAGTTCATACGCTGCCGGCCATGTGCCTGTATATCTGGATAGTTATTCAAATAAGAAGAAGAGTGTAGTCATTTCGATATTGATGTGTAATTACAAATGGTTGCACGTATTTCCGAAAATGATTGAACGCGGATAGAGTGGCCAAATAGATGAAAATAAAGAGGAATTACCCCATATAATACCACTATATTAAGCGGCGTGCTGCTTAGTTTTGGAACTGTTGTAACTACGCTAATTAACTTTAACAAAAGAACTAATTGACGCAGGGTTAAGAATTTATTGATTTTTATCTCATTTCGCGCGAATGTTGGACACATCGAGTATGGAAGATATTCCAACACCCCATGATGCTCAGGTCCGCCGCATCTCCTGGGTCGTGGGGTTGGCCGGTTGGTATTGAGTTGTGACGGTTTCCTCGTGCCGTATTGATACCAACCGGCCCGCTAATTCCCTTCATCATAAGTGCTTCAAGTTCCCACCATGCGCATCCCGCGCAGGGGGGACTGCGTAGAGTTGCAGCGTCCAAAAACCGGCAAACAAAAAGGGCGCTTTCGCGCCCTCTCGAAACGACCAGATCTGTAAAGTGAATTACTTGATCTTTGTTTCCTTGAACTCAACGTGCTTTCTGGCAACCGGGTCGTATTTCGTCTTCGTCATCTTTTCCGTCATCGTACGGCTATTCTTTTTTGTGACGTAGAAGAAACCCGTATCGGCCGTCGACAGCAGCTTGATCTTGATAGTTGTTGCTTTCGCCATGGTCTATTCTGCCTTCTAAGAAAAATGAAGCCGTGACTGACCTAGCGAGGCCCACGGCGAATTCTGGCGCGAAACTACAAATCGCGCGGAAAAAGTCAAGTCTGTTTTGGTCGGAATATGAGCCTTGTGACCGAAAGGAGCACATATAGGCCAAAGAAAAACGCAATTGACCATGCAAATCCGTGATTTCCGAACTTATCTATAGCGCTTCCGATGGCTTGCGGCCCGATGACGGTGCCAAGCGCGTAGCAAAATATGAATGCTGCATTTGCCGCAGCAAGATCGGCGCCAGAGAGTCGCGCACTCAAATGGCTCAGTCCGACAGTGTACATTCCAGCCACAGAACCACCCCAAAACAGCAGCACGACAGCCAAAAAGAGCCAATTGTCCACCAACACGGGCAATGCAAAGGTGCCAATAAGACCGATCAGTGCGATGAGGCTTAACAGCCCGCGCTTGTCCCGCACCTTGTCACCAATGAGTCCGATTGGAACCTGAAAGACCATATTTCCAATCCCGATGACTGTGAGTAGCACTGCGGCTTGCGCTTCAGAGAAGCCTACGCGGGTTGCGTAGATCGGGAATAGAGATAGTCCGCCAGCCTCCACCGCGCCGAAAACAAAGACGGCAGCGGTCGCTGTAGGGACCAGAAAAATGTAGCGCATAAAATGCATCTGCGGCTTTTCGCTCAATACCGGGCAATCGTTGCGCGCAATGACAATCGGTATCGCGGATGCCAGCAAAATGACAGCGCCAAGAGCAAATGGCAAAAATCCATCGCTGCCAACGAGCGAGAATATGAGCGGGCCTCCAGCAAAGCCTAGTGAGAGGACGGTGGCGTATAACCCCAGGACGAATCCACGTCTGTGCGGCGGCGCTGAGGCGTTGATCCAGAACTCCGACAGAATGAACATTGAAGTGACAGCGCCATGAAACCCAAATCGCAACGGGAACCACATCCAAAACTCGTCAGCGTAATAAAAACCCATGCCGCTGATGGCGGAAATAATGGCTGCAATTATCATCGTTTGGGGCACCCCAATCCGATGTGCAATCTTGGTTGTTATTGGCGCTGCAGCCATTGAGGCAACACCGGCCATGGCGGTGTTGAGGCCAATAAGGCTTGAGGAGAAACCGCGCTTCTCGAGGATTATGCTCAAAAGAGGAAGGCCCAGACCAATGGCTAGACCAATGGCGGCAACGGATGTCGCTGCAGCGATGAATGCGGGCCAGTGGATGGTTTCCACGCGCGTAATCTTTGCGTCCGTCCTAGTCTCCATCCCGTTCAAAGCTCCTCTCGAACGAATCGCCCATATCGGGCGTAGTAGAACGGTACCGGCCTTCCAAATGGTAAAGCCTTATTGTCCCGAAGTTGTCCCCGCAGGTCCGATAGCACTATCTGTGTGATTTCGGGAATATCAAGCTGTGATTCTCGGGTGACCTCGCGCCAATCGAGTTTTTCCAGCTCATCGCTGGCACGGATTTGCGAAATGTCCAGATCCGCTTCGTCGGCAAACATAGCAAAGAAGCGTGTGTCAAAGCGACGAATACGGCCTGGCGGTGTAATCGCACGCGCCACAAAGCGAAGCTTGCTTAGGTCTGGTCGCAGTGAACCTTGGGTGCCGCTCTGGTCGCCAATCACGAGACCAGTCTCTTCATATGCTTCTCGGACCGCGGCAACGGCAATGCCTCGGGCGCGTGCAGGTCCAGTGGTGACCCGCACCTTTGTCAGCAGTTTGTCTTCCACCGATGGATGGAGATCGCCAATAACCGGTAGTGCCGAATCACGGCGATCGCGCCTCCCGCCTGGAAAGACATAGACACCCGGCATGAATTTATGCTTGGCACTTCGCTTCCCCACAAGAACGCGAAATGGCTCGCAAGAGCGATCAAGGATGATGATCGAAGCTGCATCAACAACCCGAGCGCCCTTTTCCAGGATTTTGTCGCCAGGACCGGACGCGTCTATGCGGTGACGCATTTCAGGCGTCCGGCTCCGCTCCATCCGGGCCTTCGCCAAACCCGTGCATTCTCAATGCCCACTGAAGGCCAATAACGCCGCCTTTAACGGGTTGGATCGTAATCAGTGCGGTTATGATGACTAGAGGAAGCCACACAGCGAGGTGCACCCAGAGAGAGTCCGGCATGATGCGATCTGTCAGCATGTATCCGGTCATCAGCACATGCCCCAGGATCAGCACAACAATATAGGGCGGCAAGTCATCCGAACGATGATGGTGCATTTCTGCACCGCAAGCCTCGCAGGCGTCCACGGGCTTCAAGAACTTGTAAAATAGCCTTGATGAGCCGCAGGCCGGGCAGCTGTTGAGTACGCCACGTTTGATGGCCTGCCCAACACTGCGCGGCTCTTCGCCGCGTACAACATCAACAAAATCAAATTCGCTCATCATATCACCTTCGTCCGCGCCGCTTTCCGGCAGGGCGGGAATTCCCGCGTTTGCCGGACTTGTGGAAAGAGCGTTGGGCAACCGGCTGCTTGGTGCCTTCACTCAGCATCTCAAATCTCAACGCACCAGCCAATGGCGCAGCCTCTGCGAGCCTCACAACGACTTTGTCGCCAAGTCGGTAGCCCAGGCCTGTCTTTTCGCCTGAAAGCGCCTGGTGAGCCTCGTCATAGATATAGTAGTCTCGCCCGAGCGTCGAGATCGGGACAAATCCGTCGGCGCCGAATTGAGGTAGGGAAATGAAAAGTCCCGACTTGGTGACACCTCCCACCTGTCCGTCAAACTCCTCACCAACACGTGCCGCCAAATGGTGTGCGATCAGACGATCAACAGTGTCACGTTCTGCAGCCATTGCACGCCGCTCGAAAGTGGAAATCTCGGCGGCAATGTCCGCCAATTCGCCTTCTTCCTTGGCTGTGATCCCGCCTTCGCCAAACCCCAGCGAACCGACCAGAGCCCTGTGAACGATAAGGTCTGCATAGCGACGAATAGGCGATGTGAAATGCGCATAACGCAGCAGGTTCAAGCCAAAATGTCCGATATTGTCCTGGCTATAGACCGCCTGACTCTGTGAGCGCAGCACCATTTCGGAGACCATTGTTTCATGCGCAGTACCATGCGCCTTCTTCAATATCCCGTTGAAGTGATTGGCGCGCATATTGCCGCCTTTTGCGAGTGACATGTCAAGCGTTTGAAGAAACTCGCGCAGCACCTCCTGTTTGGCCAACGAAGGAGCGTCATGCACGCGGTAGATCAGTGGTTGTCGCTTCTTCTCCAACGTCTCTGCGGCGCAGACATTGGCCTGGATCATCATTTCTTCGATGAGACGATGCGCGTCGAGGCGAGGGGGGACGATGACGCGGTCGACTGTACCGTCCTCCTTCAGCTTGATTTTGCGCTCAGGCAGATCAAGTTCCAAAGGTTGGCGACGGTCGCGCCCGATGCACATAATGCGATAGGCATGCCACAAAGGCTTCAGGATTGGCTCCAAGAGGGGGCCGGTCTTGTCATCCGGCTTGCCGTCGACAGCGTCCTGTGCCTGTTGATAGGAGAGCTTCGCGGCACTCTTCATCATAATGCGATGGAACGTGTGTCCTGCTTTTCGGCCCTCTTTCGAAAAGACCATACGAACGGCCAGAGCAGGGCGATCTTCGCCCTCGCGGAGCGAACAAAGGTTGTTGGAAATCCTCTCTGGCAGCATCGGAACGACACGGTCAGGAAAATAGACCGAGTTGCCGCGTTTCAACGCTTCACGATCCAGAGCAGACTCTGGCCGCACATACCAGGACACATCAGCGATCGCGACTGTAACAATCACACCACCGGGGTTTTCGGGCGTTGTGTCGGGCTCTGCATAAACAGCATCGTCGTGGTCCTTGGCGTCGGCCGGATCAATGGTGATCAAAGGCACATCGCGCCAGTCTTCCCGGCTCTTCATGGTTGCCGGCGATGCGGCTTCGGCCTGTTCGATTACTGCGTCGGGAAAGATGTGAGGAATTCCATGTTCGTGGATAGCAATCATGGAGATGGCCCGTTCCGAGGCAACCGACCCAACCACGGAGAGCACCTTGGCTCTTGCAAGACCAAATCGACCGACACGTGAGGCTTCCACCTCGACCAAGTCGCCGTCGCGCGCATCGCCCGCATGGGCGCTGTCTATTTCCATTTCCTCGCTGCGCCGGTTGATGGGTATGATTCGGCCTTTGCCATCAGGCAGATCCCGAAAGACGCCAAGAACCGCGTTCTTGCGCTTGTCTATGACCTTGATGATGCGCGCGGTGTAGGCAGGACCACCTCTTTCCTTCGCCGGGAAAATCTTTGCCAAAACCCGGTCACCAATGCCAGCTGCCGGTGGCTTCTTGTCACGGCGGCCAGCGGGCGAGGGCTGACGTATGGAGACGGCAGGTGCGACACCTTCGCTATCCAGCCACTCGGCCGGTCTGGCCACGAGACCACCTTCGCTGTCCCGTGTTGTGATATCAAGAACAGTGACTGGAGGTAGCGATCCTGGCCGCGTGAGGGATTTCCGGTGTTTTTCCACCAATCCTTCTTCTTCAAAGTCCCGGAGCATGTCTTTCAGGGCAAGCCTGGCGGGGCCTTTGAGGCCAAATGCTTTGTAAAGCTCCCTCTTGGACGCTTTCTGCGGGTTGTCTGCGATGAAGCGGAGCACAACCTCACGAGCAGGCAACTCTCCCTTGGTGAAACTCAATTCGGCAGCCCCGTCGCCACCCTTGTAGGATTTTGGACCAGATTTGCCCTTGGTATTGGAGTGCCTGTGAGCCACATCTATTCTTTCTTGGCGGTCTTTTTCTTCGCGCCGGCTTTGGCCTTAGTCTTCTTGGCAGGACTTTTTGCTGCTTTTTCAGAGATGAGCTGCAAGGCCTCTTCAAGTGTCACGGATTGCGGGTCTTTGCCCTTTGGCAATGTTGCATTCACTTTCGCCCAATTCACGTAAGGGCCGTAGCGACCGTCGCGGACTGTGATCTCGCCGCCATCCGGGTGATCACCAAGTGCCTTCAATGCCGCTGGTGCGGAACGGCCACGGCCACCGCCCTTTGTCGCTTTCTCAGCGATAACAGTCACCGCTCGATTGAGACCAATTGAGAACACGTCCTCAACAGATTCAAGATTGGCATATGTGCCGTCATGCAGCACAAACGGTCCATAGCGACCAATGCCAGCAGAAATCATCTTGCCGCTTTCAGGATGCGCTCCAATGTCACGCGGCAGTGACAGAAGTGCCAGCGCCTTTTCATGGTCGATCTCGTCTGGCTTCCAGCCCTTGGGCAAGCTCGCACGCTTGGCCTCTTTGCCGTCGCCAGATTGGACATATGGGCCAAACCGCCCGGTGCGCAGCGTAATGTCTTCACCTGTATGTGGGTCTTTACCCAATTCCACGGGCTCATTGGATGCTGCGGCCTGATCTCCGTTGGAGTCTGAAAGCTGGCGCGTGTAGTTGCATTCCGGGTAGTTTGAGCAGCCGACAAATGCGCCGAACTTGCCGAGCTTCAAGGAGAGTTTACCCGTGCCGCAAACCTGGCAGCTGCGCGGATCGGAGCCATCTTCGCGTTTTGGGAAAACCAGTGGAGCGAGCTCTTCATTGAGTGAATCCAGCACCTCGGAAACACGCAGCTCCTTGGTCTCATCTATCTTGGCAGCGAATGCCGTCCAGAAATCTCGGAGAACGTCTTTCCACTGTAGGTCACCTGCGGAAATCTGGTCGAGCTTTTCTTCCAAATCCGCTGTGAAGTCATACTCGACATAGCGCGAGAAGAAGCTTTCGAGAAATGCGGTCACCAACCGACCTTTAGACTCCGGAATGAGCTTGCGCTTATCAATTGCAACATACTCGCGGTCACGCAGAGTGGCCAACGTCGCTGCATAGGTTGAAGGTCGACCGATGCCGAGCTCTTCCATCTTCTTGATAAGTGTCGCTTCGCTATAGCGCGGCGGTGGCTCGGTGAAGTGCTGACTGGCGTTGATCAACTCTTTCGCAAGCACTTCCTGAGCGTTGATTTCAGGCAGGCGGCCATCCTCGTCACTGTCGTCAGACTGTTCGCCGTCTTCCTTTTGATCCGTATAGGCAGCAATAAAACCATCAAATCGAATGACGGAGCCTGTGGCGCGAAGCCCTGCAACATAACTGCCGTTTTTGGCCGTAATTTCTGCGGTTGTGCGCTCAATTTCCGCAGGGGCCATTTGGCTAGCGATAGCACGCTTCCAGATCAAATCATAAAGTTTGAGCTGGTCAGCATCCAAAAAGCGGCGCATTTCATCAGGCGTGCGGAAGAAATCTGTCGGGCGAATTGCTTCGTGAGCTTCCTGCGCATTCTTCGCCTTGGTGGAATAGAACCGCGGCTTTTCGGGGCAATACTGGTCGCCGAACTGCGCTGTGATCGCACGGCGTGATGCATCAATTGCTTCAGGTGCCATCTGAACGCCGTCGGTACGCATATAGGTTATGAGACCAACAGTCTCTCCGCCAATGTCGATACCTTCATAGAGACGCTGCGCCACCTGCATGGTCCGCGACGCAGAAAATCCCAGGCGCGACGAGGCCGCTTGCTGAAGTGTTGATGTTGTAAAGGGCGGGGACGGGTTGCGCTTTACAGGCTTTGCCTCGACTGAAACAACGTCGTAGACCGCATTTTCGAGTTGTTCTTTGATCTTGCCGGCGTCGTCGCCATTGTTGATCGAAAGTTTCTGCAGGCGCTTGCCATCGGAGGAAACGAGACGCGCAATGAACGTATCTCCGCGCGGCGTATTCAACGTTGCCGAGAGGTTCCAATATTCCTCTGAAATGAACCGCTCGATCTCCGCCTCGCGATCACATATCAGACGAAGGGCGACAGATTGTACACGGCCCGCCGATCGCGCGCCGGGCAACTTGCGCCAAAGAACGGGCGACAAGTTGAATCCAACCAGATAATCAAGCGCGCGGCGAGCGAGGTAAGCGTCAACAAGCGGTTGATCGATTTGACGCGGGTTGGCCATTGCATCTAGCACGGCCTTCTTCGTGATCGCGTTAAAGACAACACGTTGGACAGGTTTGTCGCCCAACACACGTTTCTTTTTCAAAACATCCAGAACGTGCCATGAAATCGCCTCTCCCTCGCGATCAGGGTCGGTTGCGAGAATAAGGCCGTCAGACCCTTTCAGCGCATCAGCAATATCCTTGATACGTTTGTTCGAGGCCGCGTCTGTTGCCCACGACATCTCGAAATCCTGGTCCGGAAGCACGGATCCATCTTTGGCGGGAAGATCGCGGACATGACCAAATGAGGCCAGAACCTTATAGCCTGAACCGAGATACTTATTGATGGTCTTGGCCTTGGCAGGCGATTCTACAACAACAACGTTCATTTCATTTCCTGATTTCAGCGCAACTGCATGTGCTACAATTTCCGCACTAGAGCAACCGGCGTAATTGCAGGAACCTTATCAAAGGATCCGTCCTGCATCGAAATGTACAGGGAACGCCCTGTGGTCAAGCCCTTAACGGAAGTTTTCTCGTAAATGCAATCATATACAACCAGAGGAAGATTGAATTCTCAATTGCAATTATAAATATTGATGGTATTCTGCATTTCAACTTAAGGACTCTTTCGGGGGACCCAATTTCTTGGGCTTTTGTGCGGTAACTAGACAGATAGTGAACTGGGTTTGCAATGATTTCAAATGGCGATAGCAAGGAGCAGGGCTCCAGCAAGGAGCAGGATAACATTGCTTACATCCGCCAGATGC
Source organism: Ensifer sp. (assembly GCA_050301895.1). GTDB lineage: Bacteria > Pseudomonadota > Alphaproteobacteria > Rhizobiales > Rhizobiaceae > Ensifer_A. Next base: position 67,222 of record JBNKZZ010000002.1, read on the forward strand.
TGGGTGAGTTGCGGCTGGTTGCCAAAGGCGAGAGTGCCGACATGCTATGCTATCTGATTGAGATGGCCTATATGGAAGCCGGTGATATTCAAGCGGGCAGGCGTCCGGCCGAGTTATCCAAGGTCAAGCGAGACAAGCCCCCGAGGATGTCGGCATAGCCGACCAGCAATATCCAACTCAAGCAAGACAAGATAGACAGCCGAAGCGCTCAACTCTGTGTGTCTGATGATGTCATCAACTTCGACGGGGCTTGGGCCAAGCGAATTGATTATTCGAAGACGCTCGCTCTCATCCGGCGGCGGCGCAATGCGTTCCGCCCGTTCATCTACCGGTTCAGAAACAGTCTGCTGGCTGAAAAGATCAATTTGGCTCAGTGGTGCAAGTGCTTCCAGAATGTCATCGGCTGACGTGGTAAGCGATGCGCCATTCTTGATTAGTGCGTTTGTGCCTTGGCACCGGGGGTCAAGAGGAGAACCAGGGACAGCGAAAACCAGCCGACCATAGTCTGCCGCTCGCCGTGCCGAGATGAGAGATCCTGAACGTATGGCTGCCTCAACGACAGCAACGCCAAGGCTAATGCCGGCGATTATTCTGTTTCTGCGAGGGAAATCGCGGCCTCGCGGCTCCAAACCCATCGGCATTTCGCTAACAGCGGTGCCTGCGCCGGAACAAATTGCGTCGAATAGAGCTTGGTTTTCTGGAGGATAAATACGATCTAGGCCGCCTGCGAGCACGGCAATCGTTCCCGTTTGCAAGCTGGCTTTATGTGCTGCAGTGTCGATGCCTCGCGCCAGGCCCGAGGTAATGGAGTATCCGGCCAGCCCGCATTCTCTGGCAATCATGGCAGCAAACTTGGCCCCGGCAGCCGATGCGTTACGCGAACCAACTATGCCCAGAGAGGGGGCCTTGGTCACACTGCTGTTCCCCTTTAATGCAAGTAGCGGGGGAGGTCCGTCAATCTGGCGCAGTGCGGAAGGGTAGTCAGGCTCGCCAATTCCAACGAAACGAACGCCGTTTCTGCGTGCAAGTTCCATTTCCTGAATTGCATCGTCTTCGGAGGCAACACGAATTGCTCTTTTGGAGCCGCCCCGACGCGATAGCTCCGGGATCATAGCAAGCGCAGTTTCAGCACTGCCAAAATGGTTGATCAATTCGCGAAAAGTGGCCGGGCCGACATTGTCGGAACGTATAAGCCTCAACCAGGCTATTCTCTGTCGTTCCGAAAGCTCAATGCCTTTCTTCTCCGCATTCCTTGCTTCCACTAGGACTTCTTTCCGATCTTGCTTTCACTGCCATTCATCAGGCGAGAGATATTATCCTTGTGCCGCCACCAGCTAATGACCGTCATAGCCGCGAGGACGGCGGATGAGATATTTCCCCCGGATAACCAGTCTACAACCGGAACCATCAAAGTTGCAACCAATGCGGATAATGACGAGTATCGGGTAATGACGGCGCTTGCGAGCCAAAAGCCAGCAAAGACCAGCGCCAGCCAGGGTGCAAACCCGAGCAGGATGCCAATGTATGTTGCAACGCCTTTGCCGCCTTTGAAACCAAGCCACACGGGAAAGAGATGTCCGAGAAAAGCCGCAAAGCCAGCGAAGATACCCATCCCTGGAACAAACCATTCCGCGATCAACACGGCCACTGTTCCTTTGAGAACATCGAGCAGCAATGTCGCGGCCGCCAGCTTCTTATTGCCGGTGCGCAGTACATTGGTTGCGCCAATATTGCCTGATCCGATCTTGCGCACGTCGCCGAGACCGGCAAGGCGCGTCAGTACCAAACCAAAGGGGATCGCCCCGAGGAAATATCCGACTGCGACCAACGCGGCCTGATAGATGACATTGTTGTCCATTGTTATCCCCCGGTATCCTGACTGGCAGTGTTATCGTTTGGCGAAGTAAGCCACCCCTTGCATTGGAGCAAACCCCATGATGTTTGATGAAACTCATAACGGCAAAGGGTTTCACCAACCAGTCAAATTCGCCACTGGTCCACATTTCGATTATGCTTGTACCGCAGAAAAATGTGGGTCAAGCCGATGGGCGAGGGGACATCGTTGGTGACATCTCAGTGCAGGGCTTTACAGCCAAGGTTTGCCCGTGCCACAAGCGGCGGACTTTAAACAAGGAGATTGAACTCGTGAAACCCGAAGAAATCAGAAAGCTGGAAGCCTACTTCAAGCGCACCTTCAATCCGCAGATTGTTGTCAAAGCGCGGCCCCGCAAGGACGATTCAGCGGAAGTCTACCTGGATGACGAGTTCCTGGGTATCGTTTTCCGGGATGATGAAGACGGAGACCTGTCCTTCAACTTCTCGATGGCCATTCTCGACATCGATCTTTGAGGTGCGTACGTCAGAATAATTGCCTTGTGATTTCAATGATAAAGCTTGGACAAGTTCTAAAATATAACAGTTTTTCAATCGGTTAATGGTTGCGCTGGCGAGTGTGCACCGCACAAAATGCTTGACATGATTGTGCGCCGCACATAAGCTGTGACCATAGTATCGAAACGATGGAAGGCTGACATGTTTAACTTTGAAGAAGCTAATCAGAAAGGCAAGGAAGCCATGGACGCAATGATGAAAAACTACGCTGACGTAGCAAAGAATTTTCAGGCAATTGCAACTGAAGCTGCTGACTACTCCAAGAAGTCCTTTGAAGACGGTGTCGCGCATGTTGAAAAGCTTGCAGCTGTGAAAAGCGTTGAAGCTGCTGTTGAATTGCAGACTGCATTTGCCAAGACAGCATTTGAGAGCTTTGTAGCGCAGGCGACCAAGATGAACGAGATGTATGCGGACCTGGCTAAGGATGCATACAAGCCGTATGAAGCCGCTGTTTCCAAGGTCAAAGAAGCTGTTGAAGAGGCCGCTGAAGCCGCCTAATCGCATTTGCGAAACATCGACGTTTTTGAAGGGGCTGGCACATAGTGCGCGGCCCCTTTTGTTTTGCTCCGGGCAAGGTGCGCCTACTAAATATGGCGGAGGAACATATGCTTTTTCGTTGCGAGTGCGTTTTGAACGCTTAAAATATCGTCAAGGATACATATATGTTGGAAGACATCACCTGGCGCAGCAATTCTGCGGCCGGAATATTGGAGAGAATGGAATATGATCGCAACGCCGATCACAATGCAGGACAAGAAGGATGGTGACAACGTGCCTGGACGCGGCACAGATGTCATCACACGCACAAAGCCGAAGGCGAAACGACCGAGTCTTTACCGGGTTTTGCTGCTCAACGACGACTACACACCCATGGAGTTTGTCATTCATATTCTGGAGCGTTTTTTCCAGAAAGATCGCGACGCAGCGACACGCATCATGCTCCACGTGCATAATCATGGAGTAGGGGAATGCGGGGTCTTTACTTATGAAGTTGCCGAGACCAAAGTGTCTCAAGTGATGGATTTTGCGCGTCAGCATCAACACCCGTTGCAATGTGTCATGGAAAAGAAGTGAGGTTTCATCGTGCCGACATTTTCGCCGAGTTTGGAAAAAGCGCTTCATCAGGCACTGAGCTATGCCAATGAGCGCCATCACGAATACGCGACGCTCGAGCATCTGCTGCTAGCGCTGATTGACGATGTGGATGCATCGGCGGTTATGGGCGCCTGCAGTGTTGATATGGACAAGCTGCGCAAGACTGTTACCGATTATGTCGACCATGACCTGTCCAGTCTGGCAACGGGCTATGATGAGGATTCCAAGCCGACCGCAGGGTTTCAGCGTGTAATTCAGCGTGCCGTTATTCATGTCCAGTCTTCCGGACGCGAGGAAGTCACAGGCGCCAATGTGTTGGTGGCAATTTTCGCTGAGCGTGAGAGCCATGCAGCCTACTTCCTGCAAGAGCAGGAAATGACACGCTACGATGCCGTCAATTACATTTCGCACGGCATAGGCAAACGTCCGGGGTCGTCGGAAAATCAGTCTCCTCGCGGTGCCGAGGATGAACCGAACGCGGAAGGCAACTCACATTCCATGAATGATGAGGCAGAACCGAAGAAGAAGCAGGAGGCGCTGAAAGCCTATTGCGTCAACCTCAATGAAAAAGCTCAGAAGGGCAAGATTGATCCACTGATTGGCCGCCACGACGAAGTGAACCGAACCATTCAGATCCTGTGCCGCCGTTCCAAGAATAATCCGCTCTATGTGGGTGATCCAGGTGTCGGCAAAACCGCGATTGCGGAAGGCTTGGCCAAACGCATTGTTGAGGGCAAGGTGCCGGATGCTTTGGCGGATGCCACCATATTTTCGTTGGATATGGGCACGTTGCTTGCCGGTACACGTTATCGCGGCGACTTCGAAGAGCGGCTCAAGCAGGTTGTCAAGGAGCTGGAAGAGTTCGATGGCGCTGTGCTTTTCATTGATGAAATTCACACGGTTATCGGCGCTGGGGCGACGTCCGGCGGTGCGATGGATGCATCCAATCTCCTCAAACCAGCCCTTTCTTCGGGATCAATTCGCTGCATCGGCTCGACGACCTACAAAGAATATCGGCAGTTTTTTGAAAAAGACCGGGCTCTTGTTCGGCGTTTTCAGAAAATCGATGTCAATGAACCGAGCATTGAAGATGCCATTGCCATCATGAAGGGCCTGAAACCCTATTTTGAGGAATATCACGGCCTTAAATATACCAATGATGCGATCAAGACGGCTGTCGAGCTCTCTGCGCGTTACATGTCGGATCGCAAGCTGCCCGATAAGGCCATTGATGTCATTGATGAAGCTGGGGCGGCCCAAATGCTGCTGCCAGTCTCACGCCGCCGCAAGACAATTTCGGAAAAAGAGATTGAAGCAACCATCGCGACGATGGCGCGTATCCCGCCGAAATCTGTCTCCAAGAGCGATGAAGCTGTTCTGGCCAATCTTGAGAAGGATTTGCGGTCTGTCGTCTATGGTCAGGATGAGGCGATTGTGGCGCTTTCATCAGCCATCAAGCTGGCGCGCGCAGGTTTGCGCGAACCCAATAAGCCGATTGGTTCCTATGTCTTTGCCGGACCGACAGGCGTGGGTAAGACTGAAGTTGCAAAGCAGCTCGCTGCGTCATTGGGCGTGGAACTCATTCGCTTTGATATGTCGGAATATATGGAACGGCATACAGTGTCGCGGCTTCTCGGTGCGCCTCCCGGCTACGTTGGCTTCGACCAGGGCGGACTTTTGACCGATGGTGTGGACCAGCATCCGCATTGCGTGCTCTTGCTCGACGAGATCGAGAAGGCCCACCCGGATGTCTACAATGTTCTGCTGCAGGTTATGGACAATGGATCGTTGACCGATCACAACGGCAAGAAGATCGATTTCCGCAACGTGATCCTCATTATGACAACCAATGCCGGTGCTGCCGAAATGGCAAAGCCAGCGATTGGTTTTGGGTCATCGAAGCGTACGGATGAAGACATCGAAGCGATGAACAAGCTGTTCACGCCCGAGTTCCGAAACCGTCTCGATGCGACAATCCAGTTTGCATCATTGCCTTCGAGTGTAATCCATCAGGTCGTGCAGAAATTCGTCATGCAGCTCGAAACACAGCTCGCTGAACGCAATGTGACATTCGATCTTAAGCCTGACGCAGTCGAATGGCTCGCCAAGAAGGGCTACGATGACAAGATGGGCGCTCGTCCATTGGGTCGGGTTATCCAGGAACACATCAAGAAGAAGATCGCTGACGAGATCCTGTTCGGCAAGCTGCGCAAGGGCGGGATTGTGCGTGTATCTGCCAGTGACACAGCTGATGAACTGCTGATGGAGTATTTCCCGGAAGGCACACCTGCGACGCCGCAGCCAGAGTTGGAGACGGAAACGAAACCTGCTCGCAGCCGCAAGAAACCGGCAAAGAAGGCGGAGGCGGTGGCGGCCGTGGATTCTTCCTCAGGCTCGGACGACCAGAAAACAGCAAAGAAGAGCAAGTCAGTACCCAAAGTGCCACGCGAGAAGAAGTGATCTGCAAGGCGCTATGCGATGACTGAAAATGAAGCGCTGTCCAAGCGGCAATGGTTCCTTGCCGGTGCTGCAGGAATTTTCTCGCTGCCAGTCCTGATATTGCTGTCAGCAATGACGGGCTTTACGGCGCTTGCATATCAGTCAGGGTTGACGAGAGGTGAAGCTGTTTTCATGACAGGCTTCGTCTGGGCGTTGCCGTCGCAACTGATTTTGGTGAGTGCAATGCATGCCGGAACCGGGCTCATCGCGACGTTTATCGCTGTTTGCCTGGCCGCAATTCGCTTTACCCCAATGATTGCGGCGCTCGTACCTGTGATCAGAGGGGAGCGCACAAAGACCATCACGCTTCTGGTCCTTTCCAGCTTTGTGGCGATTACAACCTGGGTGTTTACCCTGCAAAATGCCGGGAATGTGCCAAGAGAGGGCCGCATGGCGTTCTTTGCCGGATTTGCACTGACCCTGACTTTCGTGAATACCCTGGCAGTATTTCTGCTCTACGGCGTTGTCTCAACCCTACCGCCCATTGCAGCTGCATTGTTGTATTTCCTCACGCCGATGTATTTCCTGACGTCGCTATGGGGGTCTGCAGGCCACCGTGTCATACATTTCGCGCTAATCGCTGGAATTGTTGTCATGCCGGTATTTCACACACTGGCACCGCAATTCGAAATGCTTTTGACCGGGCTGGTTGCAGGAACCGCGTCGTATGTTGTTGATCGAATTCTGCGCAGGCGGGCGACACCTATATGACGCATGGAACGCTTTGGCCGTACATCTTCATTGCAGTGGCGGGAATTTTGGCGACCCAAATGTGGCGTTGGCTGGGGGTTGTCGCCGGTAAGAGGCTAACCGAGGAATCCGAGGCTTTGACTTGGGTGAAGGCGACCGCAACGGCTTTGGTTGCGGCCGTTATTGCCAAGCACGTGTTCTATCCAAGTGGAATATTGGCTGAATCACTCGTTTCGCTGCGCGTGGTCGCAGCGATATTCGGCTTTGCCATATTCCTTGCCTTTGGGAAAAGAATGGCGCTTGGAATTGCCGCTGCACTCGCGTTTCTGGGCTTTGGCCTTTACTGGACCGGCTTTTAGAACGCGGCCTTGACCATCTCTGCATGTCTCGCCAGTACGTCCATCTCTTCCATCTTTCCAGTGTGGGGTTTCAGCAGAATGCCTTCGATACGTGGAATGATGTGAAAATGCAGATGGTAGACAGTCTGACCTGATGCCGCTTCGTTGAACTGATTGACCTGCACCCCGTCCGCGTCAAATGCCTTCTTCACCGCCTTCGCGACATGCTGGACGGTCTTAATTGCGCTGGCAAGCGCGGCTGGGTCTGCATCCAACAGATTGCGGGACGGAGACTTGGGGATAACGAGCGTGTGTCCAGGGGCTTGTGGCATAACATCCATGAACGCGAGCGTGTGCTCATCCTCAAAGACTTTGAACGCCGGAATCTCTCCTCGCAGGATCTTGGCGAAGATATTCTCGTTGTCGTAAGCTTCTGTCATCACGGAATCTCCCATCTATTCGCAATAGTCTTGCGGCGTATGCAGGGAGACTTCAAGACCCGTTTTTGCGAAATGGGCTGTGCTGGTGCAAGTATTCACCGCCTTGAGCAACGGCCTCCCGCTCGTGCACCAGATAATCGGCAACGGCCTGCCGCAATCCTGGATGCGCAATGTAGTGCAGTGAGTGCGTTGTGACAGGAAGGTAGCCGCGTGCCAGTTTATGCTCGCCCTGTGCCCCTGCCTCAACTGTCTTCAGCCCATTCTCCAAGGCAAAGTCGATAGCCTGATGATAGCACACTTCAAAATGCAGAAATGGGTGATCTTCAATGCAGCCCCAATGGCGCCCGAACAGAGTTTCAGAACCAATGAAATTGATCGCACCGGCAACATAACGACCATTCCGTTTTGCCATCACCAGCAAAATGTCGTTGGGCATGCGCTCACCGATTAGCGAATAAAATTCACGTGTGAGGTAAGGGCGTCCCCATTTGCGACTGCCGGTATCCATATAAAATGCAAAGAACTGATCCCATACGTCCTCGGTCAGATCGCGCCCGGTGAGCCAGTCAATCGATATGCCGTTTTCGAGTGCTGATCTGCGTTCCTTTCGCAGTGCCTTTCGTTTGCGCGACACCAGCGTTTCCAGGAAACCTTCATAGTTGCCATAGTTGTCGTTCTGGAAATGGAATTGCTGGTCTTGCCTATGCAGGTAACCATCAGCTGCGAGAATGTCTATGTCCGGTTGCGCCGCAAATGTCACATGGGCAGACGAGAGCCCAAGGCGATCAGTTTCCGCACGCAGCGCTGCCGATAACGCCTGTCGACGTTCAACGGCATCTTCGTCATTTGTTGTGATCAGGAGGCGCGGGCCTGTGGCAGGCGTGAATGGCACGGAGCACTGAAGCTTTGGATAGTAATGTCCACCGGCGCGTTCATAGGCATCCGCCCAACTATGGTCGAATACATACTCGCCCTGACTATGGCCCTTCGCGTAGCAAGGCGCCGCTGCCAGTAGGTTGCCTTTTGCATCGTCGATCACCAGATGGTGACTTTGCCATCCGGCTCTCGGCTGAACAGAGCCGGAGTCTTCCAATGCGGACAGGAAGGCATAAGAAACGAACGGGTTGTATGCATCAACCTGACCCCGCGATGCTGCTGTCAAACACCCCCAGGCATCGGCTGATACGTCCTTCAGAGACGCGATTGTTCGATACGAATAACTGTTGCCCATTCGTCCTATGCTTTTCGTGGATCAAATCCCTCAAAAGTCATTTGATCTGCATATTGTTCGGTCAGCGTCCGGCCTGCCTCATCACGCACAGTCCATGTTATCACGGTTGTGCCCTTTGCGCGTTCGCCATCCACAAATGCGTTTGGCAAATGAAAAACGTTATATGAGATGAAGTCGAGTCCGAGTTTCATGGCCTCTGCATGTGGTTCCAGGTGCTGTGGGCGTTTGCCTTCTGCGGTCAACCCAACGGGCCACTGCGCTTCCAAGGCTTTAAGTTCCGCCAGAAGTTCAAAATCGAAGCTCATGAGTGCGAGCTTGCCCTGGTAGCCATCAATGTCATCCAAGACGGCTGCTGCAAAACCCTCGTCATCGCCGTTGCGCCCTTTTAGCTCGAGCACAAGAGGAACTTTGCCATCAACAAGCTTGAGGAGTTCTTTCAGCGTGATGATCTTGTCTGCGGTGCCGCCGACTGAAAGCAGTCGCAGCTCTACGGAGGTCTTGTCGCGCACGTCTCCGCTGATCCCGCACAACCGGACAAGGTCGAAGTCGTGAAAGACGACCGGGACACCGTCAGCGGCATATTGCAAATCGCATTCGATTGCGAAGCCAGCTTCGAGTGCCCGTTTGAATGCCGACTGGGTGTTTTCCCAGACGGTTTTGTTCATGTCATGAAAGCCTCTGTGTGCGATCGGCTTCTCAATCAGCCAGTTCAACGCGGACATTCAGGCGATTTCCATGATTGCATCAATTTCAACTGAGGCATTTAGCGGCAGCGAGGCCATGCCAACTGCTGCACGCGCGTGCTTTCCTGCTTCGCCAAGAACGGCAACAAGAAGATCGGAGGCACCGTTGATAACCAGGTGCTGGCTGGTAAATCCCGGCGCGGACGCAACAAATCCGTTGATTTTGATGACCTGTTTGATTCGTGAAAGGTCACCGTCCAACGCAACCTTCGCCTGGGCCAGAAGGTTGATCGCGCAGAGTTCTGCAGCACGGCGGGCAGAATCCAAATCTGTCTCTGTCCCGACTAGACCTGTTACCGCCATTGCTCCGGCCTCCATGGGAAGCTGTCCAGACAGATGAAGGACTGATCCGCTGACTTTGTACGGCAGGTAATTTGCGGCAGGTGCGGCAGCCTGGGGCAGGGTGATGCCCAGATCCACGAGGCGTTTTTCGATATCCGCTGACATTCAGGTCTCCGGTTTGTTGTAATTTCTGGAAAAATGCGGCAATCAGGACAAACGACGCAGCGCATTCATTTGTCCATCAATGTTACAGATTTGGTGCAATGCGCAATAGGAGGATTGGGATGAATAAAAAAAGTTTGGCTGCCTGTTTGGCATCCGTCATGCTTTTGATGTTCGGTGCTCAGCCAACTGTTGCGGCGTCGCCTGTTCACCTCATCCCGCATACTGCTGTTTACGACCTTGAGCTGTCAGACGCGTCCGAACGTTCCGGCATCGACGGTATGACTGGTCGGATGGTCTATCAGTTCGAGGGTGGCGACTGCACCGGGTACACTGTCAATTTCCGTCTGGTAACCGTTGTCGACACGCAAGGTGAGCGCCGTACCACCGATCAGTGGACAACGACGTTTGAGGATATCAAGAGTGGTCGATTCAGCTTCGATACCAAGTCCTATGCGGGCGATTCAATTTCCCAGGAAGTGCGTGGCGAAGCCAAGCAGGAAGGTCAGCATCTGGGGGTAAAACTCACGGCACCGGATCAAAAAGCCATCAAACTGGCCTTTAGCCGTTTTCCCACTGAACACATGCGTGAAGTGATTGAGCGCGCACGCAAAGGCGAAACCTTCTTTGAAGCGCGCCTGTTTGATGGGGCCGACGAAGGCGACAAATCAATGATAGCGGCGACTGTGCTGGGCGACAGGGTGGAGCCTAAGAGAGGTCGTGCAGGCAACGATGTTCAAAATGCCGGGCCGCTTTCTAACGAGAGCTATTGGCCCGTGAGTATCGCTTACTATGATGAGGCGAACGAAGACGATCCCATGCCAACCTATCGCATGTCATTCAAACTCTACGAAAATGGCGTGAGTCGTGATTTGGTTTTGGACTATGGGGACTTCGTGCTGACAGGCAACCTGGCAAAACTTGAACTTGCCGAACCTGACACCTGCCAGTAATTGCCCGTGGCGCAATGCACCTAAATTTGATCTATATGGCTTCTGTTGCTTGCAATTGTTTCATTTCCGGTATATGGCCACGCCCATTCCACACGTGAAGGAAGGGATTGTCCGGGAGAAATCCGGCGGTTCCACCGGTGGCGCTTAGCGCTTCAATCTTTCACGGAGGCTAAACCGGAAAGGATAACAAGCATGGCATTGCCAGATTTTACCATGCGCCAGCTGCTTGAAGCAGGCGTACATTTTGGTCACCAGACACACCGCTGGAACCCGAAGATGAAACCTTACATCTTTGGTGACCGCAACAACATCCACATTCTCGACCTCGGTCAGACTGTTCCGCTTCTGGACCAGGCGCTGAAGGTTGTTTCCGACACCGTTGCTGGTGGCGGTCGTGTGCTTTTCGTTGGTACCAAGCGCCAGGCGTCTGAAATTGTTGCTGATGCTGCAAAGCGTTCCGCACAGTACTACGTGAACTCCCGTTGGCTCGGCGGGATGATGACCAACTGGAAGACGATTTCCAATTCCATTCAGCGCCTGCGCAAATTGGACGAAATCCTGAATTCTGAAGCTCAGGGCTTCACCAAGAAAGAGCGCCTGAACCTGGAGCGTGAACGTGAGAAGCTTGAAAAGGCTCTCGGCGGTATCCGCGACATGGGCGGCACTCCGGACTTGATGTTCATCATCGACACCAACAAGGAAAAGATCGCAATCGACGAAGCCAAGCGTCTTGGCATTCCGGTTGTTGCAGTTATCGACTCGAACTGCGATCCGGACGTTGTTGATTACCCAATTCCGGGCAACGACGATGCGTCGCGCGCTATCTCGCTTTATTGCGACCTGATTGCTCGCGCAGCTATCGATGGCATCGCGCGTCAGCAGGGTGCAAGCGGTCGGGACCTTGGCGCTTCTGAAGAAGCCCCGATTGAACCGGCTCTGGAAGAAGCTGCAGGCGAAGCCTGAGAATTCCGGTCCCGGGCGAAAGCCCCCTGAGTTGGACGTGATCCGGGGCCGCCGGCGTTTTGGAACGTGAGGCGGCCTTTCCATATCGGCCTGTCATAGGGCTGTTACCAAATCCCGCGATGACGGGTCCACTTGATTTGGCGCTGGATTCCCACGCGCCGCCGAAGAAAAGAGGCTAAGATGAGCATTACAGCTGCAATGGTGAAAGAACTGCGCGAAAAGAGCGGCGCAGGCATGATGGACTGCAAAAAAGCACTTGGTGAAACCAATGGCGACATGGAAGCAGCTATGGACTGGCTTCGCGCCAAGGGCATTGCCAAGGCTGACAAGAAGTCTGGCCGTACTGCGGCAGAAGGTCTGGTCGGTATCGCAAGCGCCGACAACAAGGCGGTCGTCGTTGAGCTGAACTCCGAGACTGACTTCGTTGCCCGCAACGACGAGTTCCAGGCGCTGGTACGTGGTATTGCTGATGTTGCTCTTGGTACCGATGGTACCGTTGATGCCGTGGCTGCTGCTGCCTATCCGGCATCCGGCAAGTCTGTTGCTGATACGATCACTGATGCAATCGCAACAATCGGTGAAAACATGACGCTGCGTCGTTCGGCGGCTCTGTCTGTCGACGAAGGTGTCGTAGCAACTTACGTTCACAACGCAACGGCTGATGGCCTCGGCAAGCTCGGTGTTCTCGTGGCACTGAAGTCTTCCGGCAACAAGGACGCTCTCAACGCGATTGGTCGTCAGGTTGCCATGCATGTTGCAGCTACAGCACCGCTGGCTGTTCGTGCAGAAGATGTGGACCAGGCTGCTGCTGATCGCGAACGTGCGATCTTTGTTGAGCAGGCTCGCGAATCCGGCAAGCCGGACAACATCATCGAAAAGATGGTTGAAGGCCGTATGCGTAAGTTCTTCGAAGAAGTAGCGCTGCTCTCTCAGGCTTTCGTCATCAACCCCGATTTGACTGTTGCAGCTGCCGTCAAGGAAGCTGAAAAGGAAGTTGGCGCACCGATCGAAGTTGTCGGCATGGCCCGCCTGCTTCTCGGTGAGGGCGTTGAAAAGGAAGAGGGCGACTTCGCTGCCGAAGTTGCTGCTGCTGCCAAGGGCTAATTGGCCTGACAACTTTCCAAAATTATGGGGCGTCGCGTGACAACGGGGCGCCCTTCGTGTATGCGGGCTTCAGTCATTTTTTGGTTTGGTGGAATCGCATTTACGCCGAATATGAAATCCATTTCCAGGAGCCTCTATGTCCACATCTCCCATCTACAAACGCGTTCTCTTGAAAGCATCTGGTGAAGCCCTCATGGGGCGGCAGGGCTTTGGTATCGACGTGACCGTTGCTGACCGCATGGCCGCTGACATTGCCGAAGTGAGAGCGATGGGCGTTGAGGTTGGGGTGGTGATTGGCGGCGGTAATATCTTCCGCGGTGTGGCCGTGGCCTCCAAAGGCGGAGACCGCGTAACTGGCGATCACATGGGCATGTTGGCGACAGTCATCAATGCGCTGGCGCTGGCGACGTCGCTGCGCAAACTGGATGTTGAAACAGTCGTCCTTTCGGCTATTGCAATGCCGGAAATCTGCGAGAGTTTCTCCCAGCGGGCAACGCTTTATCACTTGTCCTTTGGCCGGGTGGTTATTTTTGCCGGTGGTACAGGCAACCCGTTCTTTACGACAGATTCCGCAGCCGCGTTGCGCGCGGCAGAAATGGGTGCGGAGGCAATATTTAAAGGTACGCAGGTTGACGGCATCTATTCCGCCGATCCCAAAAAGGACCCCACTGCCACGCGTTTCGATGAATTGACCCACGATGAGGTGTTGGGCCGAAATCTCGCAGTCATGGACACTGCCGCTGTTGCACTTGCACGCGAGAACAATATTCCAATCATCGTTTTCTCGATTCACGAGAAGGGCGGCTTTGCGCAAATCTTGACCGGTGGCGGACGGAAGACCATCGTGCACGACAAATAAGACAGTCCCGAAGACTGATTCTGTTATGTTTACGTTCGGGTATATCGAAACGGGAGTTTGAAATGAGTGATGCCATCGACATGAGCGATCTGAAGCGCCGAATGGACGGTGCAATTAACGCATTCAAGAGTGATATTTCGTCATTGCGGACAGGCAGGGCGTCTGCAAATCTTCTCGATCCCGTGCTCGTTGATGCTTATGGGTCGAAGGTGCCGCTCAATCAGGTCGCCAATATATCAGTTCCAGAGCCCCGTATGCTTTCTGTGTCCATTTGGGACAAGTCTATGGTTGGCGCTGTAGAGCGTGGCATTCGTGAATCCAATCTTGGCTTGAACCCGATCATTGACGGCACCACCATGCGCATTCCCTTGCCGGAATTGAACGAAGAGCGTCGTCGCTCGCTCGTAAAGATCGCTCATGAATATGCGGAAAAGGGCAAAATTGCCGTTCGCCATGTTCGCCGTGATGGCATGGACCATCTCAAAAAGGCCGAAAAAGATGGCGACATAAGCCAGGACGACAGTCGTACTCTTTCCGAGAAGATTCAAAAGATGACAGACGAGATGATTGTTGAAATTGACAAGCTGCTCGTCGAGAAGGAAAAGGAAATCATGCAGGTTTGAGCCGACTGGCCACAACCGATGTATGATGTGGGAAAACCGATGCAAGAGGGTGCAAATCCGAACGTGCCAAGGCACGTAGCCATTATAATGGATGGCAACGGGCGGTGGGCAGCCAAGAGAGGGCTGCCTCGCACATTGGGGCATCGTGAAGGCGTAAGCGCTGTAAGAAATGCAGTGCGTGCGGCGGCCGACTTTGGCATCGAGTATCTCACTCTCTTTGCGTTTTCATCGGAAAACTGGCGGCGGCCGGAGTCCGAGGTTTCAGATCTATTGGGATTGCTCAAGATCTTCATTCGCCGAGACTTGGCGGAGCTACATTCAGCAAATGTTCGAATCCGGGTCATTGGTGAAAGGCGCGGTTTGTCTAGCGACATTCTACCGCTTCTGGTGGAGGCTGAAGAACGGACGCGAAATAATACGGGATTGGTGCTGATCATTGCGTTCAATTATGGAGCGCGTGATGAGATTGCGCGAACTGTTCGTAAGCTCGCGCAGCGCGTCGCGGACGGGCGTTTGAGTGTTGATGAACTGACTCCTGATTTGATTGACCAGAACCTCGATACGGCCGACATTCCGGACCCTGAATTGATTATCCGCACCAGTGGAGAAGAGCGTTTGTCAAATTTCCTGCTTTGGCAGGCCGCCTATTCGGAACTGGTATTTGTTGACACGCTGTG
Source organism: Ensifer sp. (assembly GCA_050301895.1). Classification (GTDB taxonomy): domain Bacteria; phylum Pseudomonadota; class Alphaproteobacteria; order Rhizobiales; family Rhizobiaceae; genus Ensifer_A. The sequence goes on from JBNKZZ010000002.1 coordinate 82,272, forward strand.
GCCGGACTTCAATCGTGATGTATTCGGGCAGGCACTTTCTGAATATGCGAGCCGAGAACGTCGGTTTGGCGGCATTGAACCCGTCCGCGACGTTGTGGCAGGTTCCTGATATGAGCCAGGAACTGAAGCTTCGCATTATCTCGGGTGTAATACTCGCAATTGTCATTTTGGGTGCTACCTGGCTGGGCGGACTCTGGTTCTTTGCCGTCGCCCATATCATTGGATTGTTGGTCTATTACGAGTGGTGCACGATCACCGGGTCGGCCAAGGTAATTCGCGCATATGCACTTGGATGGGCGTTGCTGGTCGCCACAATCTTGGCAATGCTGCAATTTGGATTTCCCATCGCGCTTGTGGTTGTCCTTGTCGGCATTCTTGTTTTGGCGATCCTGTCGCCGGTTTTGAATGGTGGGCGCTGGCTGCCGGTTGGGTTCGCCTATGCCGGGTTCAGCGGAATCTCTCTCGCAGCCTTGCGTGGCGATGATTTTGCGGGATTGGTTGCCATGATTTTTCTATTTGCGGTGGTTTGGGGAACCGACATTGCGGCCTATTTTGTAGGTCGGGCAATTGGCGGTCCAAAGCTCGCTCCACGCATCTCACCCGGCAAAACCTGGTCTGGAGCCATCGGCGGCGCGGTCGTCGCTGTCATTGCATCGACACTGGTTGTGGCGGTTTTCCTGCGGGATGTTGGCATTGGACTTATAGCGATTGCATTCGTCTTGTCAGTTTTAAGCCAGCTTGGTGATCTATTTGAATCTCATATCAAGCGTCGATTCGGGGTAAAGGATTCGAGCCAGCTCATCCCCGGTCATGGTGGCGTTATGGATCGCGTGGATGGTCTTGTTTTTGCCGGTTTTGCAGCGTTTTTGATCGCTGTTGCAGCATTACAGATCAGCGGCACAGGTGACAGCTCACTGGGCACATTGTTGCTTGGTATCAGGTGAAGGGGAATTGATGGAATTCTTGGCGACCATACCGTCATTCTTGGGTGGCTACATAGTTCCATTTATTTTGGTGCTGTCTTTAATCGTGTTTATCCATGAGATGGGCCACTACCTCGCTGGACGTTGGTGCGGTATTCGCGTTGTTGCGTTTTCTGTCGGCTTTGGTCCTGAGATTCTGGGGTGGACGGACAGTCACGGAACGCGATGGAAGATTTCTGCGATCCCGTTGGGTGGATATGTCAAATTCTTTGGTGACGAAGATGCGGCCAGCAAGCCGGATTTTCAGGGGCTGGAGAATATGACGCCAGAAGAGCGCGAAACAACATTTCTGGGCGCCAAACTCTGGAAGCGTGCTTTGGCGGTTGCTGCAGGACCGGCAGCAAACTTCGTACTCGCATTCGCGATTTTCACTGTGTTGCTGTCCATTTATGGCAAAGCGGTTTCTGATCCTGTCGTTGCGGACTTGCGTCCCGGCAGTGCGGCGGAAGCTGCAGGTATTCTTCCGGGCGACAGAATAACAGCGCTGGATGGTTACGAGATCACGACGTTTTCGGACATTCAACGTTATGTAAGCATGCGTCCTGGTGTCGCAATCAACACGACTGTCATGCGCGGTGACGCGGAGTTGAGCTTCTCTCTGACCCCGCAAAGCACAGAGATTGAAGACAACTTTGGGAACAAGATGAAGGTCGGTATCATCGGTGTGATTACCGATGCAGACACTGGAAATTTCCGGATGGTCACTCTCAGCGTGACGCAGTCCATGAAAGAGGCTGTGTCGCAGTGCTGGGGTATTGTTGCGGGTACATTTGAATATATAGGCAGCATCTTTGCCGGGCGTATGGATGCAGACCAACTGGGTGGCCCAATCAGGGTCGCGCAGGCTTCCGGTCAAATGGCGTCTATCGGTGTTGCTGCGCTTCTCCAGTTGGCCGCAGTTCTTTCAGTGTCAATTGGCTTGTTGAATTTGATGCCGGTTCCCGTACTTGATGGTGGCCATTTGGTTTTCTATGCAATAGAAGCAGTTCGTGGAAAACCTGTTGGGGAAAAGGCACAGGACATCGCGTTTCGCGTAGGACTGGCGCTCGTCCTTTCGCTGATGGTATTCGCAACTTGGAACGACATTATGCATGTGTTTTGGCAGGGCGCTGAGGGTTAGGTTTTGTTTACCATACCGCAAATTAGCGTGGCGATTTGGTCACGCATTGTAATGAAGTAAACAGAATTTAACGTTGAAGCTTGCTTGTGTAGCAAAAGCGGTTAAAACGACAATCGGGACAGGACTCGCGTATTTGGGTGTGCCCGCGAGGTAACAAAAGGTAAGTATTGAAATGAAGGCAGGTTCAAGGTTTCTGAACGCGGTATCAGCGGTTGCGCTGTCTGCCAGTTTTGTCACTGTGAGCGCAGGTGCACTCGTTGTATCCACTCAGGAGGCTCAAGCGGCAGTCGTTCGTCAGATTTCTGTGCGCGGTGCGCAGCGCGTTGGCGCTGACGCGGTTCGCTCCAACCTGACGATCGTTCCCGGACGCAGCTTCAATAATTCCGACATCGACGAGTCGGTAAAGCGGCTCTATGCGACTGGTTTCTTCTCCGATGTTCGCATCAATGTTTCCGGCGGCACACTCGTTGTGTCTGTGTCCGAGAATTCGCTTGTTAATCAGGTTGTCTTCAATGGTAACCGCAAGATCAAAGACGAAAAGCTCGCTGGATTGGTGCGCACCCGTTCGCAGGGGGCATTTAGCGAAAGCCTTCTGGAGGCTGACCTTCAGTCAATTCGTGCGGCATATGCTGCTATTGGCCGCTCAGACGTTACCGTCACGACACAGACCGCATCTGTCGGGCAGGGGCGTGTAAATGTTGCTTTCCAGATCAATGAAGGTGATCGCACGAAGATTGCTGACATCAACTTTGTTGGGAACCAGGCCTACGGCGATCGTCGCTTGCGCGGAATTATCAGCACGAAGGAATCCGGCATCTTCACATTCTTGTCCCGAAAGGATGTGTATGATCAGGGCAAGCTGCGCGCCGATGAAGAAGCGCTGCGGCAGTTCTATTATAATCATGGCTACCCCGATTTCCGTGTCATTTCCTCTGATGCGACACTGAATGAGGCAACAAATGAATACACGGTGACCATCACCGTTGATGAGGGCGAGCGCTACACGTTCGGCGATGTTGTTGTTGAATCAACAGTTGACGGTATCGATTCGGCGGAGCTCTCCAAGCTTGTCGAAAGCCGTACCGGCAAAACCTATGATGCCCGCGACGTTCAGCAGACAATGTCGGCGATTGCGCGCAAGGTGGCATCAAAGGGTTATCCGTTTGCACGTGTTACGCCACGCGGTAACCGCGATTTCGCAACAAACACAATTGGTGTCGAATATCTGGTGGACCAAGGTGATCGCTCCTATGTTGAGCGTATTGAGATCCGCGGCAATACCCGCACCCGTGACTATGTCATCCGCCGTGAATTTGATTTTGCGGAAGGCGATGCATTTAATCAGGAGATGATTTCTGCGGCGAAGCGTCGATTGGATCGCCTCGGTTTCTTCTCAAATGTTGCCATTTCTACGGCTCCGGGTAGTTCACCTGACCGTGTTGTTGTTATCGTTGATGTTCAGGACCAGTCCACCGGCTCGTTTGGTCTCGGTGTCGGTTATGCAACAGGCGGTGAAGGGGTCATCCTCGAAGCGTCTATTGAGGAAAAGAACTTCCTCGGACGTGGGCAATTTATTCGTGTTTCCGCAAGTGGCGGCAAGAGCACGCGCAATTACAACATCAATTTCACAGAGCCGTATTTCCTTGGCTACCGTCTTGCTGCTGGGTTTGATGTGTTCCGTTCAACAAACTCGACGGAAACCAACTACAGCTATGCAGATCAGGGTTTCACCCTGCGTATGAACGCGCCCATTACTGAGCAGCTTTCTACATCGCTGTCCTACACATACCGTCAGCTGAAATTTACGACTGACTCTTACGCAGCTCTGTCTCAACCCTACAAGGATGCTGTTGACGGCAGCCCGTGGATTCGCTCTTCGGTTACTCACAAGTTTACCTATAATTCCCTGGACAATTTCTCTGATCCCCGCGAAGGCTTCATTGGTCAAATTGAACAGGAATATGCGGGCTTGGGCGGTAACTCCAAGTACTACAAGCTCAGCGGTCGACTGCGCTACTACCAGCTGCTGTCTGAAGATGCTGATATCGTAGGTTCTTTGACTGTTGGTGCCGGCAAGATGTGGGCGCTTGGTGGTGCTGCAAATGTATTCGACCAGTTTAAGATTGGCGGAAACGAAGTTCGTGGTTTCAGTTCAACTGGTATCGGCCCGCGGATGAGCAATGGCGACGTGCTTGGTGGCACGAGCTACTTTGTTGCCTCAGCTGAAGCTACATTCCCAATGCCTGGTTTCTCTCCGGAAGCCGGTATTCGCGGTGCAATCTTTGCGGATGCGGGTACTCTATACGGAAATTCCGTAAGCTTGGGCGCAGATACTGCGAATGGGATTGGGCAGAGCTGGCGTGCGTCGGTGGGTGCGAGTTTGATCTGGGCGTCGCCCTTTGGTCCGCTTCGTTTCGACTACGCAATTCCGGTCAAAAAGCAGGCCCACGACGAAGTTGAGCGTTTCAAATTCGGTATTCAGACAAGCTTCTGATCGCTGCAGTCCAGAACTGTATTCTCGAGCGCTGTTCTGGGGCGGTGGACCATGGAAAATCAACAGTTTTTTCGATCACATGACGGGATGACCTTGGCCGATTTGGCCAAGGCTCTCGATCTTGAGCTGGCGACTTCGGCGAATAGTGAAGTCATTGTTCGGCGACTGGCTTCAATCGCAACCGCGAAAGATGACGAAATCTGCTACGCTATGAGCCGCAGCTACAAAGCCGAGCTGCAGGCCTCACAAGCGGGAGCCGTTATTTGTTCTGAATCGGTGTTGGATATTGTTCCACCGCATATGAGTGCAATTGTCTCGTCTGCACCGCGCGGTGACTTTGCCCGCGCCGGCGAATTGCTGATGCCAGACGCAATGCGTCCTCTGCACATAAGTGACGCTGATGGCGTGTCTGCGAAGGCGGAGGTTTCACCGGAAGCCCATTTGGAAGACGATGTTTGCGTGGAGGCATTCGCGGTGATTGGGGCTGGTGCGTCCATTGGCCGTGGATCCCGAATTGGACCAGGTGCCGTTATCGGGCAGGGCGTCCAAATTGGTCGCAACTCGACCATCGCAGCCGGGACAACCATCTTGCATGCTATTCTCGGTGATAATGTCATTGTTCATAACGGTACCCGTATTGGCCAGGACGGGTTTGGCTATGCGCCAGGCAAGCGTGGATTGCAAAAAGTGATCCAGATTGGGCGTGTCATCATACAGGACAATGTGGAAATCGGTGCCAACACGACAATTGACCGAGGAACTCTCGACGACACCATAATTGGCGACGGCACAAAAATAGATAATCTTGTGCAGGTCGGTCATAATGTCCGCATTGGTCGTCATTGCATCATTGTCGCCAAGGTCGGTATTGCTGGAAGCACTGTGATTGGCGACGGTGTCGTCATCGGTGGAGCGGCGGGCCTTAAGGGGCATATTCATATTGGAGATGGTGCGCAGATTGCCGGCATGAGCGGTGTGGTCAGCAACGTCCCCGCTGGCGAAAAATATGGAGGCTATCCAGCGCGTCCTTTCAAGGAATTCTTGAGAGAGACCGTTGAGGTGATGGTACGAGCGTCGGCGAAGAACAAGACGAAGGGGTAGAATTGATGGGCGATGAACAGGTAACGCTATACAGCGCTGATATTAAGAAGATTTTGGAGCTGTTGCCGCACCGGTATCCCTTCCTGCTCGTCGACCGAATTGTGGATATTGACGGAGACAACTCCGCAATAGGCATCAAAAACGTGACTGCCAACGAACCGCAATTTATGGGCCATTTTCCTGACCATCCAATCATGCCGGGCGTTCTCATAATCGAGGGCATGGCACAGACTGCAGGTGCAATCTGTGCCTATTCCATCGGATCTGGCGACAATCTCGTCTACTTCATGACAATTGATAATGCTCGGTTTCGCAAGCCCGTGATCCCCGGCGATCGCCTTGAATATCATGTAACCAAGCAGAAACAGCGCGGTAATATCTGGAAGTTCCATTGTGACGCCAAAGTTGACGGGCAATTGGTAGCCGAAGCCGATATTGGCGCGATGCTTACGAAGCAGGAAAACTGAATGTCCACCTCTTTGCCAACTTCGATCGTCCATCCCTCCAGCGTGATTGAGGATGGTGCAATCATCGGTGATGGCTGTGTTATCGGTCCATTCTGCCACGTTGGCGAAAATGTCAGGCTTGGCGATAATGTCGAGTTGAAAAGTCACGTGTCGGTGACTGGTCACACGACAATCGGTTCAGGTACGCGTATCTTTCCCTCAGCCATTATCGGTGGGGAGCCGCAAAGCATTCATCACGGCGGCGAACATACCACATTAAGTGTCGGCAAGAACTGCACAATTCGTGAAGGCGTCACCATGAACGCCGGCACTAAGGATGGTGGTGGTGAGACAATCGTTGGCGACAACAACCTGTTTCTGGCCTATTCGCATGTGGCGCACGACTGCAGATTGGGCAATCACATCATCCTTTCAAATAATGTGATGCTTGCAGGCCACGTGACCGTTGAAGATCGCGCAATATTGGGCGGCGGTTCGGCAGTGCACCAGTTTACCCGCATTGGAAAGCAAGCCTTCATAGGCGGGCTTTCTGCGGTATCTTACGATGTTATTCCATACGGTATGCTCAACGGTAACCCTGGCATATTGGGCGGGCTGAATGTTGTCGGAATGACCCGCAGTGGAGTAGACCGCGAGACCATACACAAGGTTCGCCGCGCCTATAAGGCGATATTTGAAGCCGAGGGTAATATACGGGCCAATGCAGCTGCTATCCGTGATGATTACCTGGACTGCGCCCAGGCAATAGAGATTTTGGACTTCATCGCATTTGATGCAGATCGCGCACTCTCGTCACCTGCCAGAAAGCGCAAGGGGTAGACAGTGATATGGGCGGGCCGCAGAAGAAGGGACGTCTAGCGATCATCTCCGGCGGCGGCAAATTGCCTCAATATGTTGCCGAAGCCGCCGTTGCGGCGGGTGAAGACCCACTTATATTGGCGATATCAGGCGAATGCAGCATCAACGCAGTTGATGGGTGCGAAGTCAGTGAAATTTCAATTGGTGATGTCGTTCAGATTGAACGTCAGATGGATCGTGCCAACGTTGACCGGGTAATTCTGTCTGGCTCCATTCAGCGTCGTCCAGCGTGGCGAGAGATCCGTCCGACATTCGCGACAATCGCCAAGATTCCCAGTATTCTCAAGGCCCTCACAACTGGTGGTGATGATACTGTGCTGCGCATGGTTATTGGCCTCATAGAGAAGAATGGACGACGTGTCATTGGCGCGCAAGAGGTTGTCCCTTCGCTTGTGGCAGAACTCGGACCACTCAATGCAGTCGTGCTTGACAAATATGCTCTTGGAAACATTGACGTCGCGACGAAAGCTGCACGTATGCTGGGAGCTTTGGACATAGGGCAGGGGGCTGTAGCCGTCGGCGGGCGTGTCGTTGCTCTGGAGGGGCCCGAGGGGACTGACGCGATGCTAAGACGCGTGGCTGAAATGCGTAAAGATGGGCGCATTTCAGCTCGTCATCCGGGCGTACTCGTCAAGCTGTGCAAGATTAATCAGGATATGCGCGCCGATTTGCCATCTATTGGCCCTTCAACAATCGAAAACGCGAAAGCCGCTGGCCTCAATGGGATAGCTATTGAAGCCGGACGCTCCTTTGTCCTTGATCGCGAAGAATCGACACGCCTGGCGGACGCATCCGGACTATTCTTGTATGGTTTAGCACCTGACGATGAAGGGGCCTGACATGCACCAAGCCTCACTCAAATTGGCGGTCATTGCCGGAGAGGCGTCTGGCGACATGCTTGGTGCCGACGTCATTGGCGCGTTGCAAAAGCAAATCACCCACCTGGAGCTGCTCGGTGTGGGCGGTGAACGGATGGAGGCAGCAGGTCTCGTATCCCTGTTTGACTATACCGAACTGTCAATCATGGGGGTCACTGCAGTTCTTGCTCGTCTCCCGCAGTTGTTGCGACGTATTTCCCAAACCGCTGACGCAATCATTGCGGCAAAACCAGATGCATTGCTCTTGATCGACAGTCCGGACTTCACCCACAGGGTGGCGCGCAAGGTTAGAGCCGCGATGCCAGGTTTGCCCATTGTTCAATATGTCTGCCCAAGCGTTTGGGCGTGGAAAGAATATCGCGCGCAGCAAATGAAGCCTTATGTCGACCGGGTGCTTGCCGTGCTGCCATTTGAACCCGAGATCATGAGACGGCTTGATGGACCTGAGACAAGCTATATCGGGCATCGTTTGATACAAGACGAAAACATCTTGAAAGTGCGGCAAACCAGAGCGAGCGAAACATCACAGCGCGCGCCCACGGTGCTGCTTCTACCGGGTTCCCGTGCCAGTGAGATCACACGCATTGCCCCAATCATGGGTCAGGCGGTAGCAGAGATTAAGTCTGCAATACCGGATGCGACGTTTCTTTTGCCGGCAGTCGTCCGGCAACGTGCTCTCATTGAGACAGAGATTGACAAGTGGCCCGTAAAACCAGAATGGGCTGCTGGAGATGAGTTTAAGTGGGCGGCATTCGCGCGGGCAGATGCGGCAATATCCACATCTGGCACTGCGCTCCTGGAATTGGCTCTGGCCCAGGTACCAACTATATCGGTCTATAAAGCCGACATCATAATGCGCGCGCTCGCCAGTCGAATAAAGGCATGGACGGGGGCATTGCCCAATTTGATCGCAGACCGTCCGTTGATTCCTGAGTATCTCAACGAGGCTGTGAGGCCGGGCGCACTTTCCAGGTGGATGATCGAGCTTCTGGACGGCAATAGCCCTTTTCGCAGCGCAATGCTTTCGGGCTACGAAGATGTTTGGCAGAAAATGGCCGTAGATGTGCCGCCAGGGGAGGCCGCTACCAACGCAATATTGGACGTTATCGAAAACAAAAAAGCCGATCTCTAAGATCGGCTTTTTCTATATTTGATATCAACGCTTGGAAATCGGAACGTATTCGCGTTCCGCGTAGCCAGTGTATAGCTGGCGCGGACGGCCGATGCGCTGGTGTGGATCCTCGATCATCTCGTTCCACTGGGCGATCCAGCCGACGGTACGAGCGAGCGCGAAGAGCACCGTAAACATGGTGGTCGGGAAGCCCATAGCCTTCAGAGTGATGCCGGAATAGAAGTCGATATTCGGATAAAGCTTCTTCTCGATGAAATATTCATCGGTCAACGCAATACGCTCCAGCTCCATCGCAACGTCAAGAAGCGGATCGTCCTTGATGCCCAACTCGCCGAGAACTTCATGCGTTGTCTTCTGCATGATCTTGGCGCGCGGATCGTAGCTCTTGTACACACGGTGACCAAAGCCCATCAGGCGGAAAGGATCGTTCTTATCCTTCGCGCGTGCAATAAATTCAGGGATGCGATCGACCGTGCCAATTTCGGCAAGCATGTTGAGAGCTGCTTCGTTTGCACCGCCGTGAGCCGGGCCCCAAAGGCATGCAATGCCAGCAGCAATACACGCGAACGGGTTGGCGCCAGAAGAACCGGCAAGGCGAACCGTTGATGTCGATGCGTTCTGCTCGTGGTCAGCATGGAGAATGAATATGCGGTCCATAGCGCGCGCAAGAACCGGGTTAACTTCATACTCTTCGGCCGGCACAGCAAAACACATGCGCAGGAAGTTTGCCGAGTAGTCCAGGTCGTTCTTAGGGTAAACGAAAGGCTGACCGATGTGATACTTGTAGGCCATCGCCGCGATGGTTGGCATCTTTGCGATCATACGCAAGCTGGCAACCATCCGCTGATGCGGGTCGGTGATGTCGGTAGAATCATGATAGAATGCCGACAACGCACCAACGGTGCCAACCATAACGGCCATAGGGTGCGCGTCACGGCGGAAGCCGGTGAAGAAGCGAGACATCTGTTCGTGTACCATCGTGTGATGGCTTACGCGATAATCAAAGTCCTGCTTTTGTGCCTTTGTTGGCAATTCGCCATAGAGCAGAAGATAGCACGCCTCAAGAAAATCGCCTTGCTCAGCAAGTTGGTCAATCGGGTAGCCGCGGTGAAGGAGCACACCATTGTCGCCATCGATGAAAGTGATCTTGGATTCACAAGATGCAGTCGATGTAAAACCGGGGTCGTAGGTGAATGCACCGGTGTGCTTGTAGAGTGTGCCAATATCGACAACATCTGGTCCCAAGGTTCCACCGCGCACCGGCAGTTCGACATTGCTATCGCCCAGATTTATCGCCGCTTTCTTCTCTGTCATCTCATTCCTCCGGTTGCACTGAACTGCGCAGACAGGTCGCTGCGCATCAAAGAAATCTGTGATTTTGCTATATGATTTCTTCGCTCCTGCCAAGCTGTTGCAGTGCAAATTGTGCATCGCGGCATAGGCCTAAAGTAGCAGTTTGCGTCAATTTTTCCCTATTAACCCTCAAAATTTGGTCCAATCAACTGAAATTCCAAGGAAAAAGCTGCGTCAATGCCTGCTGTGTCGTTTTGAGTTGAGTCTTTCTTGCCATGGTAACATTATGCACGCGAAGGGGCATGTCGCATAATGAGGTTCAATCAAAGCAAGCAATCCGACGACGCCAGTGGTCCAGATAGCCTCGTGCTCTCAAACGACACGCAAGGCGCGGATTTCCGGCAGCAATCGCCTATAGCAGCGGCTGACACATCAATCTATACCAGATCTTCCGCGCGTGACATTCGTATCATTGGACAGTCAGCATTTGCACACACTTGGGTTGGCCTTCGAAAAGCATATCAAGAGGAGGCCGATTACGGCCACCTGTTTCTTCTCTATCCTGTAGCCTTGGGCGTTGGGGCCGCAATTTGGTTTGTCGGCAAAACCCAGCCTGACAGAGGTGTCCTCTTTGCGTGCTTGAGCTTTGCAGCTCTTGCCATTTGGACAGCGCGCAGCAGTCCATTGACGGGGTATCTGTTGCGTTTGCTGGCTGTTGGCGTTATCGGCGCGTTGCTAGCCGACTTTGAGACCAACAGATCGTCAACCATCATCCTGGACGGGCCAGTTACCACGGTGATCAGCGGGCGCGTGATTTCTCTGGAGACGATAGGAAGCAGACGACAACGCTATCTGCTCGCGGTAGATTCCACGCGCGATCCAGAACTTCGAAGACCTCCCGAACGGATTTACCTGACTGCACGGGGCGTTGAAGGCGCGAAAATCGAAACCGGTGATAACATAGAGGTACGCGCACGGCTGTCGCCGCCCTCCGGGCCTGCTGCACCTGGCCTGCACGATTTTGGTTTTGGCGCATTCTTCGAAAAGACAGGTGCCTACGGCTACACGCTGGGAACGCCGAAACGGCTAAGCAAAACACCAAATGCGAAGATCGATCCATTGGATCGCTCGATCCAGTTTGTGAACCGCGTGAGAAATGCCATTGCACAAAGCATCTATGCGGCGCTCCCGGGCGATACTGGTGCGTTTGCAGCTGCTATTATTGTGAATGAAAGGCGAGGACTATCGCAAGATACAGCGGACGCACTGCGAGCATCGGGACTGGCGCATGTCATTGCCATTTCCGGACTGCATATGGCACTCGCTTCCGGGCTTTTCTTTTGGGCAATCCGTGCCGGGTTTTCTTTCTTTCCGGCTTTTGCCCAGTCGCATCCAGTGAAGAAATATGCAGCCGTTGCCGCGCTTGCCGCCGCAACTATTTATCTCATTCTGTCGGGCGCGCCGGTTTCCGCCCGCCGCGCCTATGTCATGTTGGCTATTATGCTGCTCGCCGTACTCAACGATAGGGGCGCATTCAACCTGCGCAACGTTGCTATTGCAGCAATCATAATCATTTGTCTCACGCCATCTGCGGTCCTTGGACCGGGGTTTCAGATGTCCTTTGCTGCAACCATCGCCCTTATCGCAGGTTACCAATTGTGGCGCAAACGTTCAGCGGCAAAATCAATTCGCCCAATGCGAGAGATACCTAGGATGCTTCGTCAGTTCATGAGCGGTATTCTGCTGACGTCTTTGATTGGCGGACTGGCAACTGCGCCGATAGCATTGGCACATTTCTATACCGTCTCCGCATACGGCCTAGCGGCCAATCTTCTCGCGATGCCCTTATTCTCGCTGATCGTGATGCCATTGGCGCTCATTTCAGTGCTCGCGATGCCATTTGGCCTGGAATATCCATTTCTAAAAGTGATGGGTGCCGGTCTGGACCTCACAATGGCAATTGCTCACAGGTTTGCGGACCTGGGCAGCGCCTGGTATTTGGGCAAACCACCACAATGGTTTCTTCCCCTGGCAGCACTTGCTCTGATAGCGCTCTGCCTACCAAGAACAAATCTGCGCTGGATTGGTGGCATTCTTGCGCTTGCCTTGCCGATAGCGCTCCTAGGGATGTCCGATAGCACCAAGCCAGACATTATAGTCGCCGAGGACGGTCGGCTCGTTGGACTGCTCGAAAAGGGTCGTGTTTACATCAGCATGTATCGCGGCGGTCGTTTCACAGTCGAACAATGGCAGCGAGCATACGGACTGAAAGAAGTGGACTATGCACAACGGATAGCTGATGCACCAATAGACAAGTCTCACGGTACGAGCGCCAAATTCATGTGTAATGAGAATGGCTTCTGTGAGGCCCGACATCAAAGCGGGCTTAGAATAGCGACAATAAGTCAGGCATCGCTCGTAGGCCAAGCTTGCGACAACGCAGACATCATCATTTTGAAATCATGGAGCAAGCTGAAAAAATGCCGCTCAGGCGCACAAATCATAGATCTTTCGACGCTTAAGCAGCGCGGTTCCATCGCCATTCACATCCAGCCGCACTCACAAAACGTGACTTCCAAGAAACCAATATGGACAATGCAGGGGGCACTCGATAACGCCGACAGGGCATGGAACCAGCACAGATATTATGATTGGCGTACGGGGCGTTTCTCAGCCCCGTATCACTCGACTAGTGATAACGCCGGATAAGTCCAACCAGTTTGCCCTGAACTTTCACGCGATCCGGCCCAAAAATTCGCGTCTCATAGGCCGGGTTTGCTGCCTCCAGCGCGATTGACGCGCCTTTTCTGCGAAACCTCTTCAGGGTTGCTTCCTCGTCATCCACCAAAGCGACAATGATTTCACCGGGACTTGCGCTGTTTGTATTGCGAATAATAACCGTGTCGCCGTCAAGAATGCCGGCATCAATCATCGAATCTCCGCGCACCTCCAAAGCATAGTGCTCACCACCACCCAGCATTTCGGCGGGTACAGAAATGTCATGCGTGTTGTTTTGAATTGCGGAAATCGGCACACCAGCAGCAATCCGCCCCATCACAGGAACCGAGACCGAGTTTTCATCAACCGCAGTGGCACTTGGCGTTGGGGCAGGCGGAGCCTTGCCAAGGCTACCTTCAATAACGCTGGGCGAAAACCCGCGTCGTGGCTGCAAGCTTGTTGAATAAGCCTCCGGCAGTTTGATCACTTCCAGGGCACGGGCGCGATTGGGTAAGCGGCGAATAAAACCACGTTCCTCCAAGGCGGTGATGAGCCTATGAATGCCAGACTTGGAGGCCAAGTCCAAAGCGTCCTTCATTTCATCGAATGAAGGCGGAATACCGGACTCTTTCATTCGTTCGTGTATGAACAAGAGAAGCTCTTGCTGTTTTCGGGTCAACATCGCGATACCTCGGAATCACATAAACAAATCCAGAACAAACCCTATATGTTCTATTTGTGTTCCGCAAGTCCAATTTTTGTCAGCGCTTTTTGGAGCAATATGAAGCAAGTCAATGAAAGTCGCCTCGGCCAAATCACCGGTACTGCCTGACTTGAAATCCAGCCGGCATTTGAGCGTATGTTTCCAGTGCACAACGCGCGTACTTTTTGATCGACCCGACCCGGTCAATCGTCACAAGAGCTGCAAATAAAACTGAATGGTGGTGAGCGCGCAGGGATTCGAACCCTGGACCTACTGATTAAAAGTCAGTTGCTCTACCAACTGAGCTACGCGCTCCCAAAGTGCGGCGTTAGTGCCGTCCTGAAAGTGCGCGGAACATAGCAGGCAAAGTCCAATGGTCAAGCCGGAAATTGCAAAAAGTTCCATTTTTGCCGCAGTGCCAAAAAGGTGATTGGCTGCTATGCCTGCAAAACGCTATGAGGTGCACAAACAGGAGCTGAAAATTGACTATCGAAGGCATTTCTCTACTCAGTGCGTTATTGGCTGGCGCGTTGTCATTTTTGTCCCCGTGCGTATTGCCGTTGGTGCCGCCTTATCTGTGCTATATGGCTGGCATCTCCATGGATGATTTTCGCAATGCCGACGATAGGAATAACGGACGAATCGCGCGTAGAGCGGTGATATTTGCGTCTTTCGCCTTTACTCTGGGTTTTGCGACTGTATTTATTGCCCTTGGTGCTGGCGCGTCCACTGCGGGGCTGTTCCTCAGGCAGTATATTGATATTCTGGCCAAAGTTGGCGGCGTGATCATCATACTTATGGGGTTGAATTTTCTTGGCCTCTTTCAAATCGGTCTACTGTCCAGAGAGGCTCGATTTCAGTCCAACGCGAAGCCTGCAACGCTCACTGGTGCCTACGTCATGGGCCTGGCATTTGCATTTGGATGGACACCGTGCATTGGACCTGTCCTAGGCGCGATCTTGGGCATTGCAGCGGGGAGCGGAACTGCAGGGCAGGGCGCGTTTTTGCTGGGAGTTTATTCTCTTGGTCTCGCCGTGCCATTTTGGATTGCGGCACTATTCTCCAATGCATTCATGGCCTTCCTCGTCCGCTTTCGCAAACATATGGGCTTGGTTGAAAAGATTATTGGTGGCCTGCTTGTTCTTGCCGGAACCGCGTTTCTCACCGGTTTTGTGGCAGACGTCTCATATTGGTTCCAGGAGACCTTTCCATTTCTTGCGGAAATCGGATAATCAGGAACGGGTTTCGCAAGGGGACATAGATGGCCGAGATTGCAGGATTGGTGCTGCCGTTTTTTGGCTTGATTTTGCTGGGTTATCTGGCAGCAAGATTCAAGAAAGACACGCCTGATGCCTTGGGGTGGC
Source organism: Ensifer sp. (assembly GCA_050301895.1). Lineage (GTDB taxonomy): Bacteria > Pseudomonadota > Alphaproteobacteria > Rhizobiales > Rhizobiaceae > Ensifer_A. The sequence continues at coordinate 97,383 of JBNKZZ010000002.1, forward strand.
TCAATACCTTCATCATCTATATTTCTTTGCCAGCCCTGTTTTTCAAGCTCATCGGCAAGACCCCAGTCGATGAACTGACCCGTTTTGACTTCATCCTGACAGACCTGTCCGCCACATATACAGTGTTTCTGCTGGTGTTCCTGGCAGGCCTTTTTCTGCGCCGGGCCAGCATGGCTGAAGCCACCATTCAAGGGCTCGGTGGCGCTTATGGCAATATCGGCTATATGGGGCCGGGGCTGGCATTGTTGGCTTTTGGCGAGGCAGCAGCCGTGCCGGTAGCGCTGATCTTCTGTTTTGAAAATATGGCCCATTTTATCGTCGGGCCTGCGTTGATTGCGCTGGGCGGTGGTGACAAACGTCCACCCCTACAATTGGCCAAAGACATTACGTTGCGCATCGTGCTGCACCCGTTCATCTTGGCCACATTCGCGGGATTTCTCGCCGCAGCGTTCCACTACCAACCGCCTATGGCACTTCAGAGATTGATAGACTATCTGGCGCAGGCAGCAGCGCCCTGCGCTCTCTTTGCAATGGGGGTTACTTTGGCGCTGCGCCCATTGAAACGCGTCCCGGTGGAAATCGGCTACATTGTACCCGCGAAGCTGCTGTTGCAGCCATTTCTGATGTATCTGTTCTTGAGTGCTTTGGGTAATTTCGACCCTGTATGGATTCAAGTTGCCGTGCTGATTGCCGCACTGCCAACCGCGACGAATGTATTCGTGCTGGGGCAGCAATATGGCGTGTGGCAGGAGCGGGCCTCTGCAACAATACTCATCACCACCGCAATCTCGGTGGTCAGTGTGTCCGGATTGTTATTCCTTATAAAATCAGGCGCGCTTCCGCCCGATCTTTTCCCTTAATGACGAAGTGATCGAACGCAACGACTCGCCGGGCGCTATCCCCTCTCGCATCACCATATTACGCAATGGCGGCACGTGATCCAAAACATGCATGCCAGCCGCGCGCATAAACTGCGTAGGCAAGAAAGATGAGAGAAGTGAGCGGTTCAGCATGTGTACACTTGCTGTCCTGCTCAACACGTCGGGTCGGCGTCGGCGGTCGAATGCGTCACCAATCGCTGGTATGTTCATGTCATCCTTCTTTTCACCGAGAAGGTCGCAAATATCCATAATGTCGCGAAGGCTCAAATTGAGGCCTTGCGCGCCAATAGGCGGAAACACATGAGTGGCTTCGCCCACCAGAACCAATGGCCCTTTGCCAAAGTGGTTCGCGGTCATTCCCGCCATGGGCCATGCCTGCACACCGCCATCCACTTCAACCTTGCCAAGCATTGATTGCATGCGCGCCTCGATCCTTGCTGCCATTTCCCTCGCTGAAAGCTGAAGAAAAATGACTGCATCTTGTGGATCCAGCACCCAGACAAGGCTGGATCGCATGCCGGGCAAAGGCACCTGCGTGAATGGGCCGCTTGGGGTGTGAAATTCGGTCGACGCGTTTCCATGCGGAACTTCATGCTTGAAATTCAGGACAATCGCCGTTTGCGGGTATGACCAACGTTTGACGCCGATACCCGCAGCATTTCGCAGCGGGGACTCACGACCATCCGCACCAACGGCTATCGCAGCGGAGATGATCTCACCATCGGACAATTCAAGACGAACAGGTTGCTGCGTAACTTCGGCGTTGACGACCTTCTCGCTGAATAGAGTAATGTTCTCGGTTTCTCCGATGGCCTCATCGAGAGCAAGCAGTGCAGGGGCGTTGGGAAAATTATATCCAAAAGCATCGTGTCCGATGTCAGCGGCACGGAACGGTACTGTCGGCGCACGGAACAAACGATCCGTGCCGTCAACAATCTGCATTGTGGAAAGTGCCGCGGCATGGGGAGCGATTCGCTGCCATAGGCCAAGCTTTTCCATGAACGCAATGGAATGCGCCATAAGGGCCGTAGTTCGACCATCCGCTCGTTCCCCCTTCGGGCCTACCAAAGCAACATTGTAGCCGGCATGGGCCAGCGCAATTGCTGCAATTTTACCCGCAAGGCCACCGCCCACCACAGCTATGTCAAAGTTTTCCATGTGTCGTCCTCTATGCAACAACAACACACATAACCGCAAAATTCTGTTGAATCCATGAGCCGAAACATCGCATCCAACGTCAGATTGGAATAATGTGAACTTTTCCAGAGCAGGTAGAGGCCGTCAGCGACATCATGAAGATCTTTAATTACAGGCGCGTACCCTACGCCGAAATCCGTGCATTTGCAGTTCATTTGCTCACTGCGTCTGGCTCATTTTTGGCATTTCTCGGGGTTGTGGCCGCTGCAGAAGAACGCTTCATCGACATGTTCTGGTGGCTGGGTCTGGCGCTTGCTGTTGATGGTATTGATGGCCCGATTGCACGAAAGCTCAAAGTCAAGGAAGTCCTGCCAAACTGGTCAGGGACGATGTTGGACAATGTCATCGACTATGTGACCTATGTGCTATTGCCCGCATTTGCACTCTATCAGAGCCACATGCTGGGTGAGTATTGGTCCTTTGTCGCGGCCGGACTAATGGTTGTTTCCAGCGCCATCTACTACGCTGATATGGGCACGAAGACAGCCGACAACTTCTTTTCAGGCTTTCCGATCGCTTGGAATATGGTGGTATTCACCTTCTTCGTTGTTCGCCCCAGCGAAACTGTTGCCCTGGTCTTTGTTGTCGTTTCTGTGATCCTTACCTTCTTCCCGATCAACTTCATCCACCCGGTACGTGTCGTGCGGCTTCGTGTCGTCAATCTCTCGGTCTTCGCGGTTTGGTCTGCGCTCAGTGCATACGCGCTTATTCTGCATTTCAATTCGCCCAATTGGTTGGTCTGGGGCGTGACCTTGTCGGGCGTATACCTCTACGTGATTGGAGCGATTCTTCAGTTCTTTCCCGCTCTTGGAAAGAAGGCATAAACAGAAAAGTTTTCCAGATGGGAAATTTCTTGCATTTTTGTGTTGTGCGCAGCAACAAAAACGTATCAATATCCCAGCTTGGGAAAGACGCCGTTTACGTGTTGGACCCATAGAGTGGAACAATAGATCATTGCATTCCGTCCAGATCCGATAAGGACAGACAAAAGTCAGCGGAGCGCAATTTAAAAAGGGACAGCTATTGTCTTTTGGGGAACAAGGTAGCGGTGCTCCGCTGCTCGCAGTCAGAAATCTGACGAAACAATTCGGGTCCTTTGCTGCCTGCGACAAGATCAATTTTGAGATTGGACCGGGTGAAATTCACGCTCTGTTGGGCGAAAATGGCGCTGGCAAATCAACCCTTGTGAAAATGCTCTTCGGTGTTTTGATGCCGACTGAGGGAGAAATCATTTGGGAAGGCAATGCCGTTTCCATCGCATCTCCTGCAGTTGCACGAAAGACCGGCATTGGCATGGTCTTCCAGCATTTTTCACTTTTCGAGGCGCTGACTGTTGCCGAAAACATTGCTCTCTCTCTTGATTCAAGCATTCCTCTGGCACGTGTGGCCGAAGAGGCCCGCAATCTGTCAGCGGCATACGGTCTGCCTCTTGACCCGCAGTCTCACGTCGCAGATCTGTCGGTAGGAGAGCGCCAGCGCATCGAGATTGTGCGGGCGCTGCTGCAAAACCCGAAGCTCATTATTCTTGACGAACCGACCTCCGTTCTCACCCCGCAGGAAGCTGACCGTCTCTTTGAAACATTGGAGAAGTTGCGCAGCGAGGGCAAGTCGGTGCTCTATATCAGCCACCGCCTGGAGGAAGTTCAACGTCTATGTGACCGCGCGACAGTGTTGCGCCATGGAAAGGTGACCGGCGACTGCAGTCCGCGTGAAGAAACGCCTGCAAGTCTGGCTCGCATGATGGTCGGTTCCGACGTTGCCGAAGTTACACGACTTGTTGGGGACGCAATGGGCGAGGCCCGATTGGAGGTTCGCGGGCTTTCAGCAAAAAGTCGAACACCATTTTCAGTGTCGCTCAAGAATATCAATATGACAGTGCATTCCGGTGAAGTCCTGGCCATTGCCGGTATCGCGGGCAACGGGCAGGGGGAGCTGTTTGATGCCCTGTCCGGTGAGTATCCGGTCAGTGACAACAATGCCATAATGCTGCGGGGCAAGCCTGTAGGTCGGCTCGGAATTAATGAACGTCGCCTCTCAGGTGCGAGTTTTGTGCCGGAGGAGCGTCACGGTCACGCTGCTGTCAAGACGCTTAGTCTCTCGGAAAACCTTGTACTGTCGCGCCATCGTTCGGACAAAGATTCCTTCCTGTCCGGTGGAATGGCCAAAATCATAAACCGCGACGCGCTTCAGCAGGCCACGCGCCGAATTTGTGACGACATGGACGTCCGCAAAAGCGGCGAAGATCCAGAAGCGGGGTCGCTTTCGGGTGGCAATCTCCAGAAGTTCATTGTGGGGCGCGAGCTGGAGCGTCAACCAGATGTCTTCGTGGTGAACCAACCCACATGGGGTGTAGATGCAGGTGCAGCGAGCCGAATTCGCCAATCTCTTGTTGATCTGGCGAAAGCAGGCTCCGCAGTTGTTGTGATCAGTCAGGATCTTGACGAGATATTTGAGGTCGCCAGCAGCATCGCTGTTATATCAGATGGTGCGTTGTCCGCGTCATATCCGGCCTCCGAAATGACGCGTGAGAAAATTGGCCTGTTGATGGGCGGATTGCATGAAGAACCTGCAGGGGCTGCCCATGCGCATTGAACTTGAAAAGAGACCGAAGGCCTCGTTTATTTTCACGATTGTCTCCCCCTTGCTGGCGCTTGCTCTCACGCTGATTTGCGGCCTGCTGATGTTTGCATTTCTGGACAAGGATCCGTTGCTCGGCCTCTATAGCTTCTTCGTGGAGCCGCTTCTCGAAGTATGGTCGCTGCATGAATTGGCAATCAAGGCCGGTCCTTTGATCCTGATCGCGGCAGGCCTTTCGGTTGCCTACCGATCCAACAACTGGAATATCGGTGCCGAAGGGCAGTTCATCATGGGGGCAGTTGCCGGGTCAGTCATCCCGGTTCTTTTCAGCGGCTGGCAGTCGCCTATTGTTCTGCCGCTAATGCTGTTGATGGGCTTGGCCGGCGGTGCACTTTACGGGGCAATTCCAGCGCTGTTGAAGACCAAATTCAATACCAACGAGATCCTCACCAGCTTGATGCTTGTCTATGTGGCTCAACTATTGCTGGACTACCTTGTACGCGGTCCGTGGAGAAATCCGGGTGGGATGAATTTTCCCGAAACCCGGCAGTTTGCAAGCAATGCAATATTGCCAGAAATTATGCCCGCATCTGGTCGCGCTCATTGGGGGTTCGTTCTGGCTTTGCTTGCCGCAATCTTCGTGTGGTTCATGCTGAAATACATGTTGAAGGGCTTTGAAGTGAAAGTTCTCGGACAGTCTGAGCGGGCAGGACGCTTCGCTGGCTTTTCCTCACAGCGCATGGTTTGGTTTTCTCTCATGCTTTCAGGTGCGTTGGCTGGGCTGGCTGGCATAAGCGAGGTCGCCGGCGCGATCGGTCAACTTCGCCCATCTATCTCGCCGGGCTATGGCTTCACGGCCATTATTGTTGCGTTTCTTGGCCGCTTGAATCCCATTGGAGCAATTCTAGCTGGCCTTGTATTGGCTCTCACCTATCTGGGTGGCGAGGCGGCTCAGGTTACAATGGGTGTTTCCGATAAACTGACGCGCGTTTTTCAAGGCCTGTTGCTATTCTTCGTGCTGTCCTGCGATACGCTGATTTTCTATCGCGTTCGTTTGGTTTGGAATAGCGTCACCCAGCGCGCAGGAGGGCAGGCGTAATGGAAGCTGCACAGTCCATTCTCATTACCATCATTACGGCCTCCACACCGCTTTTGCTCGCGTCATCCGGTGAATTGGTGACCGAAAGATCAGGTGTTCTCAATCTTGGCGTTGAAGGCATGATGGTCATGGGCGCTGTAAGCGCGTTTGCAGTCGCGCAGATAACCGGATCGCCCGCACTCGGCGCTTTGGCCGGATTGATCGTTGGCGCATTGTTTTCACTGCTATTTGGCTTCTTGACTTTGACCCTTGTTACCAATCAGGTCGCGACCGGTCTTGCATTGACTATCTTGGGCCTGGGCCTTTCAGGAATGCTCGGAGAGCCCTTTGTCGGGATGTCCGGCGTCAAGCTTGCGCCTATCGCGATTCCTGGCCTCGCTTCCATTCCGTTCCTCGGTCCGGTGCTGTTCCATCAAGACTTCATTTTCTACGGTTCAATCGCGCTTGTAGGGCTCACGCATTGGTTTTTGTTCTATACCCGACCGGGACTGGTTATTCGCTCAATCGGCGATAATCACGGCTCAGCCCACGCGCTTGGAATCAAAGTCGTCCAGATTAGATACTTGGCTGTGATGTATGGCGGCGCCTGTGCTGGCCTGGCGGGTGCCTATCTTTCACTGGTCTACACCCCTCAGTGGGTAGAAAACATGACGGCGGGTCGAGGCTGGATCGCGCTTGCGCTGGTGGTCTTCGCATCATGGCGTCCGCTGCGTCTCATCGCTGGGGGCTACCTGTTTGGCGCGGTCACAATTGGTCAGTTGCACGCGCAAGCTTACGGCATCTCCATACCCGCGCAGTTCCTGACCGCGCTACCCTATGTGGCGACGGTGGTCGTCCTTATTCTTATTTCCAGAAATCGTCGCATGACACTCATCAACACGCCTGCCTCACTTGGCAAAAGCTTTGTGCCAGACAGGTAAGACTCACACAAACACGAAACCAGAAGAGGCTAAACATGAAGAAACTCCTCATTTCCCTCACTGCAACCGCTGCAGTAATCGGCTTCACGGCCACTGCCGCCTCGGCAGCAGACAAGGCAAAGATTTGCTTTGTTTATGTCGGCACCACGACAGATGGTGGCTGGACACAGGGTCACGATCACGGTCGCCAGGACCTTGAAGCGGCATTGGGTGACAAGATTGAAACGCAATATATCGAAAGCGTTCCCGAAGGTGCGGACGCCGAGCGCGTCATCGAACGTCTGGCCCGTTCTGGCTGCAACATGATCTTTACAACCTCATTCGGATATATGGATGCAACACTCAAGGTTGCCGCCAAATTCCCGGACGTGAAGTTTGAGCATGCGACTGGCTACAAGACAGCTGACAATGTGACAGCCTATGGCTCGCGCTTCTATGAAGGTCGCTACATCATCGGCCAGATTGCAGCCAAGATGTCCAAGAGCGGCACCGCCGCATACATCGCGTCATTCCCGATTCCTGAAGTTGTTCGGGGCATCGACTCCTTTGTCACCGGTGCACGTAGCGTCAACCCTGACTTCAAGCTGAAGGTGATCTGGGTGAACTCCTGGTTCGATCCAGGCAAAGAAGCGGATGCAGCGAAGGCTGCAATCGACCAGGGCGTCGACATCATCACCCAGCACACAGACTCCACAGCGCCAATGCAGGTCGCTCAGGAGCGTGGTGTTTATGCATTTGGACAGGCCTCTGACATGATCGAAGCGGGTCCGGACGTGCAGCTCTCTGCTATCAAGGACACATGGGGTGCTTACTACATCAAGCGCGTCAATGCTTATTTGGATGGCACATGGACGTCGCAGATGAGCTGGGATGGCCTCAAAGATGGCATCTTGACCATGGCGCCATACACAAACATGCCTGACGATGTGAAGGCGATGGCAGAAGAGACCGAAGCCAAGATCAAGTCTGGTGAAATCAAGCCATTTTCCGGCCCGCTCAACAAGCAGGATGGCTCGGTTTGGCTTGCTGAAGGTGAGACCGCTGACGATGGCGCTCTGGGTGGCTTGAACTTCTACGTAGAAGGCGTTGAAGGCGAACTGCCGCAATAAGGCCAAAATCAAATTGCCAAAGACGAATTGGCATACGGAAAAGCGTCCCTCGTGGGCGCTTTTTCAATATTTGCTCTCAGAGTTGAGCTCTGCTAGAGCATCTGCAAATAGCAATTGAGATATTTCTACATAGGGCTTGACGTAAAATGGCGCGAAGCTGCCTTGCTGTTATTCTTGCTGCGGGCGACAGCACCCGTATGAAATCGACCTATTCAAAGGTGCTCCACCCTGTAGCCGGTCGTTCAATGATTGCACATGTGACTGGAGCCTTGGCGCAGGCAGGCATCGACGCCGTTGCACTTGTTGTTGGTCGCGATGCCGAAAAGGTGGAAGCCGCGGCGCAGGTTTCTGACCTCGATATTTCCTCTTTTGAGCAAACGGAACGCCTTGGAACAGCACATGCGGTACTTGCCGCAAGAGAAGCTATCGCCAAAGGATACGACGATATTCTCGTTGTTTTCGGAGACAGCCCGCTCGTGCAGCCCGAAACCTTCGCGAAGGCGCGAAAAGCCCTCGCAGAAGGCGCCGATGTCGGCGTCATAGGTTTTGAAACCGAAAATCCGTTTGGCTACGGTCGTCTACTGATGCAAGACGGTGAACTCATTGCTATTCGGGAAGAAAAAGACGCTTCTGACGAAGAGCGTTTGGTCACACTTTGTAATGGTGGGATGATGGCGCTAAACGGGGCTAAAGCCCTCTCGTTGATTGATGAAATCGGCAATGACAACATCAAGGGCGAGTATTACCTGACAGATGTTGTCGAAGTTGCGCGCAGCAAGGGTGGCAAATGCGTTGCAATCAAGGCTCCCGAAGATGAACTGGCTGGCTGCAATACGCGTGTTGAGTTGGCAGAGTTGGAGCGTCTTTGGCAGGTACGTCGACGGAAAGAGTTGATGCTCACCGGCGTTACAATGATTGCGCCCGAGACCGTGTTTTTGGCATGGGACACAAAGATCGGACAGGACGCTTTGATAGAGCCAAACGTTGTCTTCGGTCCCGGCGTCACAGTTGAGAGCGGGGCCACCATTCATGCATTCAGCCATCTTGAGGGCGCGCATGTAAAATCCAGAGCATCCGTAGGCCCTTATGCTCGCCTGCGACCTGGCGCTGACCTCGGCGAAGGGTCAAAGGTCGGCAACTTCTGTGAGGTAAAGAAAGCGGAAGTTGGCCCTGGTGCGAAAATAAATCATCTTACCTATATCGGCGATGCCGTCATCGGTGCGCACGCTAACATTGGTGCAGGCACGATTACCTGCAATTACGATGGCATAAACAAGCATTTGACAGAGATTGGTGATAACGCGTTCATCGGTTCCAACTCTGCTCTTGTTGCACCTGTTGCCATTGGTAATGGGGCGTATGTTGCTTCTGGCAGTGTCATTACAGAGAATGTGCCCGACGATGCGGTTGCTTTTGCCCGTTCACGGCAAAGCAACAAGCCGGGCAGGGCCGTCGAAATACGAGCTAGAAATCAAGCGCTTAAAGAAGAGCGCAATAAGGCACGCTCGTCAAATTAACGCTCGTAATTGAAAGTGATCGTGACAGTTTGCAATCGCGCCAAATTTGAGTGAAGAGTTGCTTGCGGTTGAATCGCTGTGGAGATGTATTGCATGTGTGGAATTGTTGGGATCGTTGGACGCGAGTCTGTAGCTAACCGTCTCGTAGAGGCCCTGAAACGTCTTGAATATAGGGGATATGATTCCGCAGGCGTTGCGACGGTAAATGGCGAAAAACTTGATCGTCGGCGCGCCGAGGGCAAGCTTTTCAATCTTGAAAAAGTACTTTCCGACACGCCTCTCGCTGGAAATACAGGTATAGCACACACACGCTGGGCAACTCACGGTGCTCCCACTGAACCCAATGCACATCCGCATTTCGCGGACGGCGTTGCAATTGTTCACAATGGTATCATCGAGAACTTTTCTATTCTGCGTGACGAGCTGCTTCAAAGTGGTGTTGTCTTCAAATCTCAGACTGACACCGAGGTCGTCGCACAACTCGTCGCCAAGGCATTGCGCGATGGTATGGACAAACAGACAGCCGTAAAGACCGTGCTTCAGAGGTTGACCGGCGCTTATGCGATCGCCCTGATGTTTGAGGACGATCCAGACACGCTTATGGCCGCGCGCTCCGGGCCACCCTTGGCAATCGGCTATGGCAAAGGTGAAATGTTCCTTGGTTCTGACGCCATTGCACTTGCTCCGTTTACCAACGAGATCACATACCTCCATGACGGTGACTGGGCCATTCTTCACAAAGACGGCGCATCTATTCTGGATTTCGAAGGTAATCCGGTTGAGCGGCCTCGCCAGATCTCATCTGCAGCCGCTTTCCTTGTGGACAAAGGCAATCACCGCCACTTTATGGAGAAGGAAATCTTTGATCAGCCCGAAGTGGTTTCCCACGCTCTGGCTCATTATGTCGACCTCTCCGAAGGCCGGATCAATGATGAGGTCGCCGAGCTTGACTTCGCCAATGTCTCTCACCTGACCATTTCCGCCTGCGGAACGGCCTATTTGGCCGGATTGGTCTCCAAATACTGGTTCGAACGCTACGCGCGTCTTCCTGTGGAAATCGACGTTGCCTCAGAGTTTCGCTACAGGGAGATGCCACTGGCCAAGGATGGCGCAGCCATATTCATTTCCCAATCTGGCGAAACCGCAGACACGCTTGCCTCGTTGCGCTACTGCAAGGAACACGGCCTAAAGACAGCATCCGTGGTCAATGTTCGTGAATCGACGATGGCACGTGAATCCGACGCCGTCTTTCCCATCATGGCAGGCCCGGAAATTGGCGTCGCATCCACAAAAGCCTTTACGTGTCAGCTCACTGTCCTGGCGGCACTGGCGATTGCCGCAGGGCGAGCACGAGGCCACCTTTCAGAGCAGGAAGAAAAAGAGCTGGTTCACCAGCTTACAGAAGTTCCTCGCCTGCTCAGCAGTGTTCTCAATTCAATTGTGCCTCCTCTTGAAGAGCTGGCGCGCGAGCTGTCCAAGTGCAAGGATGTCCTTTATCTGGGGAGAGGAACCTCGTATCCGCTGGCTTTGGAAGGCGCTTTGAAGCTCAAAGAAATTTCCTACATTCACGCGGAGGGATATGCTGCCGGTGAGCTCAAGCACGGACCGATCGCGCTCATTGATGAGACGATGCCGGTGATCGTAATTGCACCGCACGACCGCTTTTTTGAGAAGACGATCTCCAATATGCAGGAAGTTGCTGCGCGCGGTGGCCGCATTATTTTCATTACGGATGAAAAGGGTGCTGCTGCTTCGAACCTGGAGACAATGGCAACCATCACACTGCCAAACGTGCATGAGCTTGTCTCACCTATGATTTTCTCGATCCCGATCCAGCTGCTGGCCTATCACACCGCCGTATTCATGGGCACGGATGTTGACCAACCGCGCAACCTTGCGAAATCAGTCACCGTCGAATAGACGCCGCAATTGTTGCATTGCAAAATTCATCTGGCGTTGCACTTGAAACGCCGGCGGCATTGTTTCATCTTGCATCCAAACTGATTTGCCAGCAGTGACAACTAGACAGGGACAACGTTTATGACCGAAAAGCCGGAGAGGGTGTCTTTAGCAGCGCGCCTACGGAATAATTTCCTGACCGGTCTTATCATTTGTGCGCCCATTGCAATCACCATCTGGCTTACCTGGTCTGTCATTCAATGGGCGGATAGCTGGGTCGCACCATACATACCTCTGGAGTTGACCCCGGAGGAATACCTGCCATTTGCAGTGCCTGGGCTGGGCATGCTCATAGCAATCATTTTGATCACAATCGTTGGCTTTCTGGCGAAAAATTTGATCGGCCAGTCGGTCGTGCGTTTTGGTGAATCTATCCTCCATCGCATGCCGTTGGTGCGCTCGCTATACAAGAGCCTGAAACAGATATTTGAGACGGTCCTCAACGAGCAATCCACGTCTTTTCGCAAGGTTGGGTTGATCGAGTTCCCGCGTGAGGGAACCTGGACATTGGCTTTCATTTCGTCTGACGTGGGCGGTGAGATATCACACAAGCTTTCGGATATCGGCGAACCAATGGTGAGCGTCTTCGTTCCGCCAACGCCCATTCCGACCGCCGGTTTTCTGCTTTTTGTTCCGCGATCAAAAATTCGAGTCCTCGACATGACACCGGAGGAAGCGACAAAGTTCCTGATTTCCGGCGGTATAGTGACACCAGATTTCAAATTGGAAAGCGCTTCATCGACCTCTAACCGGCCCTGATGAACCGAACAGCCTCATCGCGCCGATGAAGATATAGCAAGGTCCGTATTCTTTGACCGCGTTCACCTGTTAATGCCTCATCTGTTGAAATAATCAGGTTTGCATCTTTGCGTGCAATTTCCAATAGATCGGCATGAGCCTCAAGATTTGCGAGATTGAATCCTGGTGTGCCGGATTGCCGTGTGCCAAGCAATTCGCCTTCGCCACGCAATCGCAGATCTTCTTCAGCAATCAGGAAACCATCTTCTGTTTCTCGCATGATGTTCAGCCGTGCACGCCCATTTTCACTGAGCGGTGACTTGTAGAGTAGCAAACATGTCGAGGCCTCGTCGCCGCGGCCCACTCGACCGCGCAATTGGTGTAGTTGCGCGAGGCCAAAGCGCTCAGCATGTTCAATCACGATAATCGAGGCATCCGGCACATCAACCCCAACCTCAATCACGGTCGTTGCAACAAGCAAGCGGGTCTCCCCACGCTTGAAGGCAGCCATCGCGGCATCCTTGTCTGTGCCAACCATTTTTCCATGCACCAGGCCCACCTGATTACCGAATACCTTGCCTAATCTTTCGAAGCGAACCTCCGCTGGCATCAACTCTGAAACATCGGACTCCTCCACAAGCGGACATATCCAATAGGCCTTCTTTCCCTCTGCAATTGCTATTCTCAGCCGTTCGAGGATCTCCTCAATACGTTCAAGAGGGATGGCCGCCGTTGTAATCGGCTTTCTGCCGGCAGGCTTTTCCGTCAGCCGCGACACATCCATGTCCCCAAATGCGGCAAGCACAAGCGTGCGGGGGATAGGCGTTGCCGTCATGACAAGCATGTGCGGTGCCACACCTTTTGCTGTCAGAGAGAGACGCTGATGAACACCAAAGCGATGTTGCTCATCAACGACTGCCAATCGGAGATTATGGTAGGCGACTGTATCCTGAAACAGGGCATGCGTGCCTACGATGATCTGTGTTTCACCGGAAGCTATCCTCTCCAGGATCGCCTCGCGCTCTTTGCCTTTGTGGCGTCCGGTAAGAATCTCAACATTTATGTCGGCAACCTTCGCGAACTTTGTCAGTGTTTCCAAATGCTGCCTTGCAAGGATCTCGGTTGGCGCCATCAACACCGCTTGCCCGCCATCTTCGACAACGGCTGTCATTGCCATGAGTGCAACAGCAGTTTTTCCCGAACCGACATCCCCCTGCAGCAGTCGCAACATCCTGTCCTCAGCCGCCATATCCTGCAGAATATCGACGACGGCCGCCTCCTGTGAGTTGGTCAAGCTAAACGGCAACGACTGCCGGATTATCTTTGAAAGCACACCTGTTCCATGCACAGGAATGCCCGCAGCTTTGCGCATGCGTTTGCGAACCAAGGCAAGCGAGATTTGACTGGCTAGAAACTCATCATAGGCGAGGCGCCTGCGAGCAGGCGCTTGCAGATCGACATCACTCTCATCGTCCGGGTGATGTAGTCTTTGCACTGCATCACGAAAGGTCGGAAAATTCTGTTGTTTCGCGAACGCCGGATCATCCCATTCGTCAAGCGCGGGAATACGCTCCAGAGCTGACTGTACCGCCTTTCTCAAAGCCTTTGTGGATAGACCGGCAGTCAGTGGATAGACGGGCTCGACAAGTGGCAGTTCGGACGCCTTTTCTGCTGAGATTGCGAAGTCAGGGTGAACCATAGAAGGTCGCCCGTTAAACCACTCGACTTTACCCGAAATGATGACTTCTTCGCCAACAGGCAACAGCTTCGAAAGCCACTCCTGCTTGCCGCGGAAATAGGTCAGGGAAAGCTCACCCGTGTCATCGACAATAAACACACGGTACGGCACATTACTCTTACCACGAGGGGCCGGTTGGTGACGGTCTACATATCCTCTGATTGTTACAATCACGCCTTCCGGCGCATTGGCGATCGTCGGTTGAAAGCGCCGGTCAACGAGACCATGTGGCAAATGGAATACGAGATCGATAACACGGCAATCGTCCACACTCTCTCGCCCCAGCAATTTCGCATAAAGTGCACCTGTTCGCGGCCCGATTCCAGGCAGGACAGATAGAGGCGCGAATAGTGGGTCAAGGACGGATGGACGCATGGCCGCAACTCTTCTCTGAAAAACCACACATTGCAAGGCTGACAAGCAAATATCCAGAGGCTATAGAGAGGCAAAAGGAAGCTTCACATGACCGGTACCACACGATCCAGCGCAGACATTTCGCCACGGCGCAAGCGCGTACTCTTCCGCGCGTGGCATCGCGGCATACGAGAAATGGATCTCGTATTTGGACAATTTGCCGACGATCACATCGCGCTCCTTTCCGAAACAGAACTCGATGAGCTGGAACGGATAATGGCGGAGCAGGACCGTGACCTGGTGACGTGGATCACCGGGGAGAAGCCTGTGCCACCGGAATTTGATACGCCGCTCTACCATAGAATTGCCTCCTACCGTCCGGACTTTGATCCGGTGACAAAAGAGAAGCTAAGCGGCAAACAATGATTTCCGGTTTTGATGCAAAGAAGATACTGGCCGCCACCGGCGCCCAGACGATTGCCAATGTGCCTGCGGGTGCAGAGTCGATCCTGCTTGCCGAAATGGCACGCGAGGGAACTCCAATTGCATACCTGATGTCAGATGGGCAGCATGCAGGTGATTTGGAGCAGCTGCTCTCATTCACCGCTCCGGACATTCCAGTCCTGACCCTGCCTGCCTGGGACTGCCTTCCTTACGACCGCGTGTCACCAAGTGCCGACACCGCCGCTCGTAGGCTCTCCACGCTTTCCGCGCTCGTACATCACCAGCGGTCTCCACATGCCGCGATTATCCTGGTGAGTGCCAATGCACTGATGCAGCGTTTGCCGCCACGCGATGCAATTTCGGAACTGGCATTTTCGGCCCGACCGGGCATGATAATCCGAATTGAGGATATCGCGCTTAGACTGGAAAACAGCGGATTTGAGCGTGTGCCGACAGTGCGTGAGGTAGGCGAGTTTGCAGTGCGCGGCGGTATCCTCGATGTATTTGTGCCGGGACACAGCGAACCTGTGCGTCTGGATTTTTTTGGTGATCAGCTCGAAACCATCCGACACTTCGACCCTGCCACACAGCGAAGCAAAGGGCAGGCGCGTTCACTCGATCTCAATCCCATGAGCGAGGTTACACTGACTGCTGATGCAATCAGTCGTTTCCGTCGAAACTACCTATCTATGTTTGGCGCGGCCACACGCGACGATACGCTATATCAGGCGGTGTCTGAAGGTCGGCGATATGCCGGTATGGAACACTGGCTACCCTTCTATTTCGAGAAACTCGAGACTGTATTCGACTATATTTCTGCCTTCCGTATCGTGACGGATCATACGTTAAGTGAAGCACTATCCGAACGAGAAAAACTGATCGTCGACTACTATGATGCCCGCAAGGAGGCCTCGTCTGAAGAAAAGGGCCGTCACGGACACAGCGCGCCTTATAAGCCCGTACCACCTGATATGCTCTATCTTGGCGCGAAGGATGTTGTCGCATCGCTTGAAAGTGTCGCAGCGATACGCGTGACGCCATTTGTTGAAGATGCACTTGGGGGCAAAAAGGTTATTGCGCTCAATGCCAAAACAGGTCCTCGATGGGCGCGTTTGGCGGGCGATAGTGAAGAACGGACCGCACAGAAGACAAACGTATTTGACGACACGGTCAAGTATATAGCCGACAAGCGCAGCAATGGCGCAAAAGTGGTTATTTCGGGATGGTCCGAAGGATCACTTAATCGACTTCTGCAAGTGCTGGAAGAACATGGGCTTGAACGCATCAAGCCAATCAAAAGCCTTAGTGAAATTGGCAAGCTGAAACGCGGCGAAGCTGCCGCTGCGATTCTCAACCTCGAATCAGGCTTTGAAAGCGGCGACCTCGTCATCATCGGCGAACAGGATATTCTTGGCGACCGAATGGTTCGTCGCGCAAAGCGTCGCAAACGTGATGCCGACGTAATTTCTGAAGTTTCCGGTATAGATGAGGGCAGCATCGTCGTTCACGTTGAACACGGTATTGGCCGCTTTGTTGGACTGCGCACCATCGAGGCAGCGGGTGCGCCGCATGCATGCCTGGAGCTGCAATACGCAGATAACGCCAAGCTGTTTTTGCCAGTAGAGAACATTGAGCTGCTCTCCCGCTACGGTGGAGACCTCAATGATGGGCAGCTCGACAAATTGGGCGGCGTGGCGTGGCAGGCGCGAAAAGCCAAATTGAAGAAGCGACTGCTGGATATGGCAGGCGCGCTTATTCGCATCGCCGCAGAACGTGCAACCAGAACATCTCCAGCACTTATCGCCCCGGAGGGGCTCTATGACGAATTTGCTGCGCGCTTCCCTTATGAAGAAACAGAAGATCAGTTTCGCGCGATTGAAGCAATTCGCGAAGACATGGGGGCTGGAAAGCCGATGGATCGGCTGGTTTGTGGTGACGTCGGGTTTGGCAAGACAGAAGTGGCCTTGCGCGCGGCATTTCTGGCCGCGATGAATGGCGTTCAAGTCGCTGTCGTTGTTCCGACCACGCTCCTTGCAAGGCAGCACTACAAGACATTCACCGAACGTTTTCGCGGTCTTCCCATACGCATCAGCCAGGCTTCACGCCTGGTGTCATCCAAGGAATTGACGCTCGCAAAGCAGAAAATTGAAAGCGGCAAGACTGACATTATTGTCGGCACACATGCGTTGCTCGGCAAGACAATCAAATTCGCAAATCTTGGGCTGCTGATTATCGACGAGGAGCAGCATTTCGGTGTGAAGCACAAGGAGCGTCTGAAAGATCTAAAGTCAGACGTGCATGTGCTGACGCTTTCCGCCACGCCAATACCGCGCACACTGCAACTTGCCATGACTGGTGTCCGTGAGTTGTCGCTGATCACAACGCCGCCCGTAGATCGCATGGCAGTGCGAACATTCATTTCGCCATTTGATGGCCTGGTGATCCGTGAAACCCTGATGCGTGAGTATTATCGCGGGGGCCAGAGCTTCTACGTTTGTCCGCGGGTATCCGACCTCAGTGACATTCACGAATTTTTGCAGGCAGAAGTGCCGGAACTCAAGGTCGCGATTGCACATGGTCAAATGCCGCCGGGTGAACTTGATGATGTGATGACGGCCTTCTACGAGGGTCGCTATGATGTTCTTCTGTCAACGACGATTGTCGAATCGGGACTCGATGTCCCGACTGCAAACACGTTGATTGTTCATCGCGCTGATATGTTCGGTCTCGCCCAGCTTTATCAGATACGCGGTCGAGTAGGGCGTTCAAAGGTGCGCGCCTATGCGCTTTTCACCTTACCGGTCAATCGCAAGCTGACGGCAACCGCAGACCGGCGGCTGAAGGTTCTGCAATCACTCGACACGCTTGGGGCCGGGTTCCAGCTCGCCAGCCATGATCTCGATATCCGTGGCGCAGGTAACCTCCTCGGTGAAGAACAGTCAGGGCATATCAAGGAAGTTGGTTTTGAACTCTACCAGCAGATGCTGGAAGAGGCAGTGGCCGAGATGCGCGGCACAAACGAGACTCAAGACACTGGTTGGTCGCCGCAGATTGCTGTTGGTACGCCGGTAATGATCCCCGAAGAGTATGTGCCAGATCTTCACTTACGCCTTGGACTCTATCGGCGCCTTGGCGACATCACTGAAGCTGCCGACATTGATGATTTCGGTGCAGAGATGATTGACAGATTTGGACCTCTACCGGTCGAATTGCAGCACCTTCTCAAGATTGTCTTCGTCAAAGGACTTTGCCGCAAGGCCAATGTCGAAAAGCTGGATGCCGGTCCAAAGGGTGTGGTTCTGCAATTCCGCAACAGGGAATTCCCGAACCCCGCAGGGCTGGTCGATTATATCGCTCGCCAAAGCGTGGCAGCGAAAATCCGCCCCGATCACAGCATCTATCTGAACCGGGATCTTCCGACCCCGGAAAAGCGTTTGAATGCTGCCGCAGTCATCATGAAGCAGCTCGCAGATATCGCCAGCACTGCTGGCTAGAACGTAGTCATTGAGGCAGCATCAGGATTCTGGAGCTGCCTCTCCTTCACTCGCAACAGACAAAATAGCGCCTGCCAACGTCTCAGGCATCTGAGCACCGCTAATCGCATATTTCTGATTCAGAATGAAAGTCGGGACACCGCTAACGCCCATTTGGCGCGCCGTGTTGATTTCGGCGAGGACGGCTTCCTTGTCCGCGTCGCTGTCGAGCAATGTTTCCACGACCTCGCGTTCCATTCCGGCCTCAGTGGCCAATTCAATCAGGACCGCCTTGTCGCCCAGGAAGCGCCCACCTTCAAAATTCGCCTTGAACAGCAGGTCTGCCAGTTTGTTCTGAGTCTCGGGTCCGGAGGCCAACGCCCAATGCATGACACGGTGGGCGTCCAGCGTATTCGGGGTACGCTTGATGGCCGCAAAATCATAAGAAAGGCCCAGCTCCTTGCCAAGTTCCGTAATCTGATCGTGAGCCCGCTCTACGTTTTCGTTGCCACCAAGCTTCACAGCCAGACGTTCATGATAATCGACGCCGTCATCCACTATTTCAGGATATAGTTGGTAGGGCCGCCATACAGTCACCACCTCCGCCTGGCCGGCAACGAGCTCAAGTGCTTTCTCCAATCTGGCTTTGCCAAGATAGCACCAGGGGCAAATCACGTCTGAAACAATATCAATGGTTACGGGCTGCAACAGGCTCTCCTTATTTCGCGTCTGCGTCCCACCACGTTGGCAGCTGAGCTCCATAAAGTGGCAGTTCTTTGGGATGTTGTATATTTGCGCGGCGCGCAATGCGCTCCTCGCCGATATGAAATAGTGGTACGACGTAGTGCCGTGACAGTAGCAATCTGTCAAAGGCGCGGACCGCTGTCTGGAAATCTTCTGTCTCGCGCGCATTTACAATTGCTTCGATAAGCCGATCAATATCAGGATCTGCCACTCCGGCAAAATTATATGACCCCTGAACATCCTTGACCGAAGAACTCCAGCGCCAGGCCTGCTCAGCTCCAGGAGACAAAGATGAGGCATATGACTTGATCACGACGTCATAATCATATTGCTGAGTTCGCAATTGATAGCCTGAATCGTCAACAGTGCGGATCGCTACGGCCACGCCAATTGCGCCCAAAGTGCGCTGGAAGGGCAGGGTGAATTTCTCCTGCTCAGCATTTTGGGTCAGAACTTCAAACGCGAGCTGCTTACCCGCTGAGTCGACCATCTTTCCATCCTTGATGGTGTAGCCAGCAGCGCGCAATTTCGTCACCACATCCTTCAATATCTTTCGGTCGCGGCCCGAACCATCTGTGGTCGGCAGTTTGTAGGTGCCATCGATAAACTCGGGCGCCATCGTGTTCACCGCGTCACCCAGAAGCGCCAACTCTGCCTCGCTCGCCGGAACACCAAAACTCGAAAGGTCTGAGTTTTGCCAAAAACTCTGGGTGCGTGTGTAGGCACCATCAAACAAGTTTTTGTTCGCCCACTCAAAGTCATATGCAAGGGACAAGGCCTCGCGGACATTTTGGTCTGCAAAGATCGGGCGGCGTGTATTGAATACAAAACCGAGCATCCCGGACGGCGTTTGAACCTTGAAAGAGTCCTTCACTACGTCCCCTGATTTGACCGCAGGAAAATCATAGAAGGTCGCCCATTTACGCGGATCACCCTCAAAATAGACGTCCACATCACCTTTTTTAAACGCCTCGAATAGGGTGGCCTCCTGCAAGTAGTAGTTCACCTGTATCTGGTCATAATTGTCAAAGCCGACTTTGGAGGGTTTGTCCTTTCCCCAGTAGTCGTCTCGTCGCTCAAAGACAATTTTCTCACCGGGTTTAACCTCCTTGATACGGTATGGTCCGGATCCGGGCAACTCAGTCAATCCGCCAGCTTCGAATGTCTCGGGATTGATTGCGTGTTTTGGCAGTACAGGCGATAACGCGAGAATGAGCGGAAATTCGCGGTCTGCCTCTCCATTGAAAGTGAAGCGCACCGAATTCTCACCCACCTTCTCCATCTTTTCCACCCGCTTGAGTCGGGATGAGTAGGGTGCACGGCCATGATCACGCAACAACTCGAAAGAAAAGATGACATCATCTGCAGTCAGTGGCTCGCCGTCATTCCATCTCGCATCAGGATCAATATTAAACTGAATAAAACTCCGCTCATCATCCCACTCAACGCTTTCAGCTATCAATCCATACATGGTGAAAGCCTCATCACGTGATCGCTGCATGAGCGTCTCAAAATACAGATTACCGAACTGTGGGTCCCACATTCCACGGGCCGTTGTGCGCATGCCTTTTACGACAAAGGGGTTCAGGCTGTCGAAAGTTCCAACCACCCCATAGGTAATGCTGCCGCCTTTTGGCGCGTCGGGATTTGCATAGGGGAAATGGCTGTAGTCAGCAGGCAATTGGGGAGAACCATGCATCGCAATGCCATGCAACGGATCAGCCATTGCCATGAGCGGGAACAAGAAAGGCGCAATAAGGGTGACCAGAAATCTCTTCAAGTTATCCTCCTGTGTACAGTGCGACGAATCGCCACCAAGACTAGCATTTCCCCATTGGGCATCGAAATCTTCAGGCTTGATAAGCATTAATTGAAGCAATGGCACGAAATTTACACGGGGTGGGTGGATTTCTGATTGATGTCAGGGTAACAGGAGTCAACGAATTCAGGGTCATGTAATCGCCTCATTTGCCCGGCAGAGAGCGCGTCAGGATGATCTACGATAACTATGCAGCCCCACTGCATTTGCAAATACCCGGGAGATAGATAACGACATGAAAGTTGCAACGAACGTAAACAAACGCGCCGTGCTTGGCTTTGCCGCTGCTGCAATTGCTGGATCGGCCTTTGCTGCACCAGCGCTGGCACAGGAAGCACAGCAGGTCCCACAGGGCTGGTTTAAGGTTTGCACCAAGCAGGAAGACAATGATGTTTGCGTCGTGCAGAACATCCAGCAGGCCGCAAATGGTCAGCTTCTCACTGCTGTTGGCCTTATCAGCGTGACGGGCAAGGTAAACCGCCAGCTCATTCAGATCTCGGTGCCTTCAGCACGTGCAATTCCTCCGGGCATCGCAATGCAGATCGATGGCGGCAAGGCTCAGAAAATCGACTACGGTGTCTGCATGCCTGACAAGTGCATCGCAGAAGCACCGCTGACCGACGGCATGATTGCTTCCATGAAGAAGGGTGGGGAAGTTGTATTTACTTCCGTAAACTTCCAGCGCGCGCCAAACCCGATCAAGATTTCGCTGTCCGGCTTCACCGGTGCGTTTGATGGTGAGCCAGTCGAACAGTCTAAGCTTGAAGAAACACAGCGTGCTCTTCAGGAAAAGGCTCTTAAGGAAGCCGAAGAGCGCCGCAAGAAACTTGAAGAAGCTCAAAAGGCTGCCAAGCAGCAGTAAGCACTCTTCCACTTGATGAAATTAAAAAGCCCGCCAATGCGGGCTTTTTTGTTGCCAAAAATTAATGCGCCACAATTGACCTGGGTTTGTACAATCCTTCTCCAACCGGAGTGAAAGCATCAGCAACTTGCGTATGTCTAAGCGGCGTGCCGCTGGCATCGGCTATCAGGTTCTGCTCTGATACATACGCCACATACTCCATATCCTCATTCTCAGCGTAGAGGTGGTAGAATGGCTGTTCCTTGGACGGACGTATCTCGGCAGGGATGGCATTCCACCATTCTTCTGTATTGGCATATTGCGGATCAACGTCGAAGATTACGCCCCTAAACGGGAATACGCGGTGACGCACGACCTGACCAATTTGGAACTTCGCGTTTGACTGTTTCATGAACATGTCCTTTCCCAAGATTATTTGGGAATAAATAAGTCAAATTCAAGGGCGGCACGTCCGCAGCACAGTCAATGGAATCAAAAATGGCGGAACCCGAAGGTCCCGCCACAATTGCTCGAAATGTCTGATCGCGTCAGACTGAATAGTACATGTCGAACTCAACCGGGTGAGGCGTCATTTCGAAACGCAACACTTCTTCCATCTTGAGATCGATGTAGGCATCAATCTGGTCATCATCAAAAACACCACCCGCAGTCAGGAACTTGCGATCCTTATCGAGCGACTCAAGCGCTTCGCGCAAGGAGGCAGATACCGTCGGGATCTTCTTCAACTCCTTCGGCGGAAGATCGTAGAGATCCTTGTCCATAGCTTTGCCCGGATGGATCTTGTTCTTGATGCCATCAAGTCCAGCCATCAACATGGCCGCAAATGCCAGATATGGATTGGCGGTCGGATCAGGGAAGCGAACTTCCACACGCTTGGCCTTTGGCGAGGAACCGAACGGAATGCGGCATGATGCGGAACGGTTACGTGCCGAATATGCCAGAAGCACTGGTGCTTCAAATCCTGGAACAAGGCGCTTGTAGGAGTTCGTGGACGGGTTCGTGAAAGCGTTCAAAGCCTTGGCATGCTTGATGATACCGCCAATGTAAAACAGGCAATTCTCCGAAAGGCCAGCATATTCGTCGCCAGCAAACGTTGGCTTGCCATCTTTCCAGATCGACTGGTGAACATGCATGCCGGATCCGTTGTCGCCAAATACTGGCTTCGGCATGAAGGTTGCCGTTTTGCCATAGGCATTGGCGACCTGATGAACCACATATTTGTAAATCTGGATCTTGTCAGCGTTACGCACAAGCGTATCGAACTTCACGCCGAGTTCGTGCTGGGCTGCCGCAACTTCATGGTGATGCTTTTCAACCACAACACCCATTTCAGCGAGGATCGTCAGCATTTCAGAGCGCATGTCCTGAATGCTATCGATCGGCGGCACCGGGAAATAGCCGCCTTTGATGCGCGGGCGGTGACCAAGGTTGCCGGTCTCATAATCCGCATCATCGTTGGAAGGCAACTCAGTGGAATCCAGCTTGAAACCTGTATTGTAGGGGTCTGCCTTGTATTTCACGTCATCAAAAACAAAGAATTCAGGCTCAGGGCCCACAAAAACGGTATCGCCGATACCTGAGGCCTTCAGATAGGCTTCCGCCTTCTTGGCCGTGCCGCGCGGGTCACGGTTGTAGGATTCGCCGGAAATAGGGTCCAGAATATCGCACATCACAACCATGGTTGACTGTGCAAAGAACGGATCCATATGCGCCGTCTCGGGGTCGGGCATAAGCACCATGTCAGACTCGTTGATGGCCTTCCAACCAGCAATGGACGAGCCATCAAACATCACGCCGTCGGTAAACATGTCCTCATCGACGCAACTCACGTCCATAGTGACATGCTGCATCTTGCCGCGCGGGTCGGCGAAACGCAGATCTACAAATTTAACATCGTTATCCTTGATCTGCTTTAGAATGTCTTGTGCACTCGCCATAGGTGTTTCTCCACTCCTGGTTATTTACTAGTCTCTCCCCAGCGCCCTTTGATTTGTGGGCTTATTAAATCGCATCCACGCCGGTTTCGCCGGTTCTAATACGAACGACTTCTTCGATATTTGAAACGAAGATCTTGCCGTCACCGATGCGGCCGGTCTGGGCTGCATTGCGAATTGCTTCGATCACATCCTCGACGTTCTCGTCAGCCAATACGACCTCGACCTTCACCTTGGGTAGAAAATCAACAACATACTCGGCACCACGATACAATTCAGTGTGCCCTTTCTGACGACCGAAGCCCTTCGCTTCGGTAACGGTAATTCCTTGAAGGCCAACTTCCTGCAGCGCTTCCTTAACTTCATCCAGCTTGAATGGCTTAATGATCGCTTCGATCTTCTTCATGAGAAAATGTCTCTCTATCTCCCGTTGCTGCGGAACATTCCGCCGCAATTAACATGCAGATATTGTGCCAGATCAACACCAATCGGCGGGCAGGCGTAAGATTTCGAACAGCTCATGTTAGACATCCTGCAATCACCTGCAAATGGCCAGCGCAATTTGCTCAATATCTATTCTTCATCAGATTTCACTCCCTTTGCCAAGGAGGCAATGCCCATTTTCGCCAAGTTATGAGCATAAAAACTCATCAAATGGCTAAAATATATGCAAATAACCGACCTTGCATAAATGGCGCTTTCGCGGTCATATCATGCAATGCATGACACCGCTTTGACGACCCTAATACTTAATCCTGAAGCTATGCAGACGGTTGACCGCCGCGCCGGAGACGGCGGCATTGATATGTGGCGGATGATGATGAATGCTGGCTGCGCTGTCGCGGCCAAGGCCCTCTCGGCATACCCTGAGGCTGTGCATTTTGTTGTTCTCGCGGGTCCTGGCAATAATGGTGGTGACGGATATGTTGCCGCCCATCGACTTGCTTCGTCCGGCGCCCGCGTTTCAGTGTTCCATTTGGGTGAGGTTGCCATGGGCGGCGATGCGGCGCTGGCCCGCAACCTTTGGGCCAAAGAAACCCAAGCGCTTGAACACTATCGACCAAAACCGGGCGATGTCGTCATTGACGCGCTATTTGGTGCAGGACTGTCCCGCCAGATGCCCGAAGACGCAAGAATACTTGCCTCCAGTGTTGCCGACGCTGCCGTGCCAGTCATAGCTGTTGATCTGCCATCTGGCATCGATGGCAGGACAGGCAGACCGCTTGGAGGCGCATTCAGAGCGGATCATACTGTCACCTTCATGTGCCACAAGCCGGCACACCTGCTGTTGCCGGGGCGCGACTATTGCGGGGATGTGAGTATCGTCGATATCGGGATTCCAGCGAGATACGTGACAGAGCAACAACATGGGCTTCATATCAACAGCCCAATGCTCTGGCGCGACAAGCTCCCAAACCCCACGAACAGTTCACACAAATATAGTCGAGGTCATCTTGCGGTATTCGGAGGACCGACCGGCACCACGGGGGCGGCGCGGCTGGCAGCAACTGCCGCATTGAAAGCCGGGGCAGGGGCAGTCACCCTGCTCGTACCGCAAAATGCGCTTGCTGACGCGTCCGCGCACTTGACGGCCGTGATGATCCGCGAGGAAAACGCAGAAAACACGGGGTGCTTCGAAGAGGATCAACGTGTCACCGCATGTGTGATCGGCCCCGGATTTGGAGATTTCACCCGCGCGCGCGAGCTTGTCGCAGTCTTGAAATCCAAGCGAATTGTACTCGACGCCGACGGCATTTCAGCATTCAGCAAAACGCCAACAGAACTATTCGATCAATTGTCTCAATCGCCTGACCACTTGGTCATGACACCACATCATGGTGAATTTGAACGGATATTTCCCGATATTGCTGCTGACAGATCATTATCAAAAGTTGAGCAGGCGCTTGCTGCAGCAGCGCGCTCCAACGCGACAGTTGTTTACAAGGGGGCGGATACGGTCATCGCCTCTCCCGATGGGCGTGCTTTGATAAACACCAATGCACCACCCTGGCTTGCTACTGCTGGCTCTGGCGATGTCCTTGCTGGCGCCATCGGTGCTTTGTTGGCGCAAGGCATGCCCACACATGAAGCTGCTGCCGCAGGCGTGTGGCTGCATGGCAAAACAGGTGCTAATCTCGGGGAGGGCTTGACTGCGGAAACCCTGGCAGAGGAAATCAGCTCCGCATTGTTCAGCGTAGAATAATCGCGCGCGCTGTTTCCCCGGCGTTCAAAGCCGGTGCAAAAGGTTCCCGAATAATCAAGCAATCAGAACGGCTATATGTTTTCATCATTGATGAGTCTTGCTTGTCGAAAGGGGTCGCTTCCAGTCGACCGTCGGTGCCACGCGATAGGGTTGCCCGAATATGATCACGGCGTTTGTCGTTTTCCGCCATGTCCACTGACACCACCACATCATCCTCCAAGGATGGAAGATTGAGATGGGACATTCGGCTCAGCGCCGGACGCATGAACAAGAGACCGCAAACAGCCGCCGAAACCGGATTGCCTGGCAAGCCGATGACCGCAACATCGCCCAGTTTTCCAGCCATGATTGGTTTGCCAGGACGCATAGCGACGCGCCAGAAATCAAGCTCCATACCGGTTGCCTTGAGCGCATCCTGGACCAGATCATGGTCACCGACCGATGCGCCTCCAAGCGTTATGAGCATGTCAACCTGCAAAGCCTTGGCGCGTTCAATTGCAAGTGTTGTTGCCTCACGACTGTCAGGGACAATGCCAAGATCTATCACCTCTGCACCGCACTCTCGTGCAATCGCTGCAATCGCATAATTGTTGGATGCAACAATCTGGTCCATGCCAACGGGTTGGCCCACCTCAACCAGCTCGTCTCCCGTGGCCATAATCGCGACCACCGGCTTGGCAAAAACCTCAACGTGAGAATTGTTAGCGCTGGCCGCCAGCATGAGACGGCTTGCATCCATCAGAGAGCCAGCGTCCAGAACAACTTCTCCCTCAACAAAATCCTGGCCGCGCGGTCGAATATGACGACCTTTGGCCGGAACTTCCATCGCACGAAGAATGCCGTCGTCGCCACGCTCTGCATCTTCTTGCAGGAGGATTGTGTCTGCACCTTCGGGAACATTTGCGCCAGTGAAGATGCGTACAGCCTCACCCGCTCCCACAGTACCACTGAATGAGTGTCCGGCCGCAGATTCACCCACGACACGCAAAGTTCCACCGTCAACAATATCCGCATGACGCAATGCATAACCGTCCATCGCAGACTTATCCGATGGCGGCTGTGTCAGCATGGCTTTCAGCGGAGACGCCAGAACGCGACCTTGCGCTTCGCCAAGTTTGACAGTCTCGGTCCGCGACACAGGTTGAGCCATGCTCAACACACGTTCCAGAGCTTCTGCAACCGGCATCAAAGACATTCACTGAACCCCGATGTTATAGTCGCCAGACTTTCCACCCGACTTGTGAACAAGGCGAATATCCCCAATCACCATCGCTTTGTCCGCAGCCTTGGCCATATCGTAAATCGTCAGGCACGCAACGGAAACTGCGGTCAATGCTTCCATTTCAACACCCGTTTTGCCACTCAGTTTCGCAGTAGCCTTCACGCGCAATCCGGGCAAAGCGCTGTCCGCGTCGATGTCGATTGCAACCTTGGTAAGCATCAACGGGTGACAAAGGGGAATGAGGTCGGATGTCTTCTTTGCCGCCATAATGCCGGCAATTCTGGCCGTGGAGATGACGTCACCTTTTTTGGCCGTACCTTCGAGGATGAGAGCAAGGGTCTCAGCAGACATTCGCACGCAGCCTTCTGCCACGGCAACGCGTTCAGTCACGGCTTTCTCGCCAACATCAACCATATTGGCGGCACCGCTTTCATCCAGGTGGGTGAGCTTCTTCTCACTCATAACGCAACCTGAACGTCATCGGCCCCGGAGAGCAGGCGCTTGGTGGCTGCCGCTACATCCGCCTGCCGCATGAGGCTTTCGCCAACAAGAAATGTCGAAATGCCACAACGCTCCAGACGCTGGCAGTCTTCGTATGTAAATATCCCGCTTTCGCCAACGAGCAGGCGATCATCGGGAACCATTGCAGCCAGCGCTTCACTGACCGAAAGGCTCACCTCGAATGTGCGCAAGTTCCGATTGTTGATACCAATGAGAGGCGACTGCAGTTTCAAGGCGCGCTCCATCTCCGCCGCATCATGCGTCTCAACGAGAACGTCCATCCCAAGCGCAAATGCTTCATCTTCCAGGCGCGCCGCATCATCGTCAGAAAGGCTCGCCATAATCAGCAAAATGGCATCGGCGCCCCATGCACGGGCCTCATGCACCTGATAGGTATCAAACATGAAATCTTTGCGCAGCGCGGGCAGGGCACAAGCATCACGCGCCTGGCCGAGGAACTCGGGCGCGCCCTGAAAGCTAGGTGTATCAGTCAACACACTAAGGCAGGCGGCTCCACCAGCCTCGTAGGCCGCAGCCAATGACGGCGGATCAAAGTCTTCTCGTATCAACCCCTTGGAAGGGCTGGCCTTTTTGATCTCCGCAATTAGACCAAAAGAGCCAGAATCTTTCTTCGCTTTCAATGCATTGAAGAAACCTCTCGGCGCGGCCTGATCAGCCGCCATTGCCTTGACATCGGCCAAGGGCAAGCGCGACTTCGCAGCTGCAATCTCTTCGCTTTTATAGGCTTCGATTTTTCTCAGGATGTCAGTCATGCTTGAAAATACACCGCACAATCAGGAATTTGAAATTGCAACAAGTTTGTCGAGAACATTGCCGGCTGCGCCGCCATCCAATGCGTCGTTTGCCACTTTCATGGCATCCGTGAGGCTATCTGCGCGACCAGCAATAACCAGGGACGCTGCGGCATTCGCCAAAGCGATATCCCGGTAGGCATTTCTGGCACCATTCAGCACATCGCGCAGTGCTGCTGCATTTTCTTCGCCAGTGCCACCGCGAATATCATCAAGGCTCGCTTGTGCAACACCAAAGTCTGCGGGCGATAGACTGAACGAGCGTGTCTTGCCATCTTCAAGTGCGACGACCTCTGTCGTTCCAGTCGTGGTAATCTCATCCATACCCTGGCCATGGACAACCCAAACACTCTCCGCCCCCAAATCCTTGAGTACATCCGCAAGCGGCTGGAGCCATTGAGGCGAAAACACGCCGAGAAGCTGTCTCTTGACGCCAGCGGGATTCGAAAGCGGACCAAGCAAATTGAAAATCGTACGAGTGCCGAGTTCCACACGGGTAGGGCCGACAAAGCGCATCGCAGAATGATGCATCTGTGCAAACATGAAACCAATGCCAGCTTCGCGGATGCAACGCGAAATCAGCTCAGGACCGATATCAAGCTTTACGCCCAACGCCGACAGCGCATCTGCTGTACCTGAGGCTGAGGAGAGGGCGCGATTGCCATGCTTGGCAACAGGCACACCAGCACCAGCAACGATAATCGAGGCGAGGGTTGAAATGTTGTAGGTCTTCAAACCATCTCCGCCCGTACCAACAACATCGATGGCATCGGCGGGCGCATCAACCTTCAACATTTTGTCGCGCATCACGCCGACAGCACCGGTAATTTCCGGCACAGTTTCGCCCCGCACGCGCAACGCCATCAGGAAACCACCGATCTGTGATGGCGTCGCATCCCCGGACATCAGGATATTGAAAGCCTCGCCGGACTCCGCAACTGAAAGCGGCTCACCATTGGCCACTTTGGCGATAAACTGTTTGAAGTCTGCCATCTCTACCTCACTCAATCGGTTAGCGGATCATTGCCTGCTGCGCCAAAGTCTGGTTGATCGTCACCCCGTACTCGTCCTGCAGCTTGCCCACCATCTGGTCGAGAATATCGTCACCAGCAGCATCGGCAAGGCGCTCAATCTGCGCACGATCATCCTCCATTGCGTTGATAGAGGAATCAACGTCACTGGACGTCACTTGCATGACGATCTGAGCACTTCCGTCAGAGGAGGGCGCGTGGGTTACGAAGCCCGAGGGGCCGCCAAAAGCCGCATCAACCGCAGTGTTGCTGAAAATAACGTCGTCTGCCGTTGAACGCTTCAAGCCAGACTTTACCTCCATTGTAAGGCCCATGTCTGCAGCAACCAGTTCCAGGCTTTTGCCGTTCTTTATGTCGTCCACAGCCGCATTTGCCTTGGCCTCAATCGCCTCAGTTACCTTCTCTGCGCGCCAATCTGCCAGAACCTTCTCCTGAACCTCGCTCAGATCCCGATCACGGTCGGGTGTGGTTTCATTGACTTCAAACCAAACATAGCCGTCCGCACCCAAATTAACCGGAAGCGCCTCAACGCCAATATCAGTATCAAAGACACCTGAAAGCAGTTTGTTTTTTTCAGGAAGATCCCCAATGGAATTGCCGTTTACGTCGTTGCCGCGTGCGTCAACTGGACCAATCTTGACAGGTTTCAAATCGAGTTGTGCCGCAGCCTCTTCAAGCGTTGCGCCGCCGGCGCGAGCATCTTCGTAGGCATCGTGAACGTTGAGAATCTCGTCCGCCGCCAGGCTCAAAGCCAGGGACTTACGAATTTCATCCTTCACCTCGTCATAGCTCTTTACAGTCTCAGCCTGAATTTGGGTTGCACGAAGTATCACGTAACCAAATACACCCTGGACCACACCACTGGTGCCACCGTCCTCTGCAATATCGAAAGCTGCATTTGCAACACTCTGATCGGGCACTTTGTCCTTGGTATAATTGCCAAGCATAACATCCTGCGCGGTGCGACCACTTTCCGCTACAAGCGTGTCAAAAGTCGCCTCGCCAGAAGCAAGCTTCGCTGCAGCTGCGTCAGCCGCAGCCTGATCCGGGAAGGACAACTGCTCGATGGTGCGGGTTGCTGCCTTTGTGTAGCGGTCCTTAGTTCGTTCGTAGTCTGCTTTCACATCATCTTCTGAAACAGCACTAAGATCCATGATGTCAGAAGGTTCCAGCTTCAAATAGGTGAATTCACGATATTCAGGCGCACGATAGTTTGCCTTGTGCTCTTCATACCATTTGGCGAGTTCATCATTTGAAGGATCCGCCACCGGTTCAATATTTGACGACGACAACAGGAAGTAGGACACGTCACGCGTCTGGTTGCGATATTCACTCATGGCATCGACAAGGGTAGACGGCGCTTTGAAGCCGTCCGCAACAGAATCAACCAATTGACTGCGAACCGCTGCCTTTGATTGACTGTTGATATAATCTTCCTCGGTCAGCCCCGCACTACGCAGGATTCTCGAGAACATGTCGCGGTCAAATCGACCGCCGGGCGCCCGAAATGCGGGTTCCTCGGCAATGAGCGTCGCAAGGCGGCCTTGGGAAAGACCGAGGCGCATCTCCTCAGAAAGTTGATCCAACGCCGCACCCGCCGCAAGCTGCGAATAGACCTGTCGGTCAAGTCCAAAAGCACGTGCTTGTTCCGTCGTAATCCGGCTACCGAACTGCTGGGAAAGCTGAGATATTTGCCGTTCATATGCCAACCGGAATTCACGCACGCCGATCGACTGATCGCCAACCTTGATCACTGCAGTCGCTGTGGGCGAAAGGATGGTACTGGAAACACCCCAGACACCAAATGAGCCGACTAGAAGCACAAAAAACAACTTTGCGATCCAGGTTTTTGCGCCGCGGCGCAGCAGATCCATCATCGAATATTTCCTCAAAGCGATTCTAACGCGCAGCTTCTGCGCATATGTTTGTTGCGTTCTTTAAAGGAAAACAAAGTGAAATTGAAGGCGGGAAGGGCGTTTTATGTGCCCTTGAGCGCGGCCAAGCACCGTCGCCCTGCCGTTTCACCGAATTCGAAAAATGTTTTATGAAGTGCGTCAGTTTTTATCTTGCAAAATCTCAACGTATCAAGCAATAAGGCGGCACGCGGATGGGTGGCCGAGCGGTTTAAGGCACCGGTCTTGAAAACCGGCGTGCGGGAGACCGTACCGTGGGTTCGAATCCCACCCCATCCGCCATTTTCTCAAATTCCCTGACTACATAGCTGAGTTGCGGCGCGCATTGCCCAATGCAACGCAGTTTGTATCCTCCAGGCCAGAACGCGCCATTTCCACATTTGTCCCGGCAAACATCTGACCAAACAAAAGTCGCATAATATAGATTATGGAACTACAACGGGTGTGGAATTGCGGCTAGTCCGTGGGTTTGCAGCATATCCACTTGAAGCTGCCATATATGCAGCTCTATATGCAACGCTCCCTTGACACGCACTCAAAGCTGTTACAATCCGTGCTGCAGAATTGAAACGGAGCCTATGTCCAATGCGGACCCCAGTATTATCCGACGCGCATATCCCGGAACTCCCAAATCGGTACAATGGCAAAGTGCGCGAAAACTACGACTTGCCGGACAACCGCAGGATCATCATCGCCACAGACAGGCTCAGCGCTTTTGATCGCATCCTGACATCTGTTCCATACAAGGGCCAAATCCTGACGCAGATTGCGCGCTTCTGGTTCGACAAGACAACTGACATTTGCCCAAACCATGTGCTTGAATATCCCGACCCCAATGTTGTCGTGGGAAAACGCCTGGACATTTTGCCCGTAGAAATCGTTGTGCGCGGTTATCTTGCTGGTTCAACATCGACATCCATTCTTACGCTCTACAAAGCCGGAAAGCGCGAGATGTATGGAATCACGTTGCCGGATGGCTTGAAGGCAAATGAAAAACTGCCACAGCCCATCATCACACCCACCAGCAAAGCGTTCGATGGTGGCCATGATGAACCAATGTCGGAAAAAGAAGTTGTAGACCAAGGGCTTGTGACGCAGGAACAATGGAATACGCTGCAGGACTATGCGCTGAAACTCTTTGCGCGCGGTCAGGAAATCGCGGCGGACCGCGGTCTGATACTCGTTGACACCAAGTACGAATTCGGCGTGGACGAAAACGGCCAGATCATTCTTGCAGACGAAATTCACACGCCTGACAGCAGCCGCTACTGGATAGCCGCCAGCTATCAGGAGCGTTTTGAAACCGACCAAAAACCGGAAAGTTTTGACAAGGATTTTGTGCGCAACTGGGTGGTTCAGCGCTGCGATCCATATGCAGATGAGATTCCCGAAATTCCTGAAAACCTGGTGCGCGAAACGTCGACGGTTTATATCAAGGCCTATGAGGCCATCACTGGTGAGGAGTTTGATACATGGGAGGTTGAGGCACCAATTCTCGACCGGATCAGGCGTAATTTGGCCCCCTACTTCACCAAATAGAACGGCAGAAACCTCAAAAAACTACGATATATATTTGATATTATATCATATATTCAAATATCAACCCATCGTATGACGGTACGACATTGGCAGGTGTTGAAGCCATCACAGTGTCGTAATCCAGCGGCACATGCATATGGGTCAAAGCTGCGTTTGTCGGATTCAGTCTGCTGATCCAGTCGAGTGCTTCGCCAATCGACAAGTGGCTGGGATGCGGACGTTCCTGCAACGCATCAATAATCAACAAATCCAGAAACTTCATCTTGGCGGCAGTCGCTTCAGGAAAGTCGCTGACATCCGGGCAATAGGCAACATCGCCGATCCGGAACCCTAGCGAATTTATTGAGCCATGCACTTGCAGCAGTGGCATTAGGGTGATTGCACCGCCCTCACCTTCAATTGTGACAATACTATCGGGAGTCTCGATAATATGTGGGGTGACAATTGGCGGATAGGCACTCCCTGGAGGCGTTTCGAGGCAGTACGCAAACCCTTCGCGGATGCGATCCATCGTGTTTTGATCGGCATAGATCGGAATAGGGCTGCGCTGATTGTGAAAATAGCCTCGCAAATCGTCGATACCGTGCACATGATCTGCGTGCGCGTGCGTGTAAACGACACCGTCGATGTTCTGAACCCTCGCAGCAATCATTTGCTCACGAAAATCGGGTCCAGTATCAATAACCACCGTCGTGCAGCCGCCGTCATCGCCAAATTGCTCAACAAGCAAAGCGGCACGTGTTCTGCGGTTTTTGGGATTTGAAGGATCGCATGCCCCCCAATCTCCGTTGACACGAGGAACACCCGGTGACGATGCGCAGCCCAATATGGTGAAACGTCTAAGAGGCAATTTCTATCTCACAACGCTGGCATTTTCGAGAAACAACGCAATGCATTGGCCGTGGTGATATCGGCAATCTCGTCCTTGCTGACACCGACAGTCTCCGCAAGCACACCGGCCGTGTGGGCAACATATGAAGGTTCATTTCGCTTGCCGCGATATGGCTTGGGAGCAAGATACGGCGCGTCGGTTTCTACGAGTAAGCGGTCATGCGGAATTTCCGCTGCGATCTCACGCAGTTCGACAGACTTTGGAAATGTCAAAATTCCGGAAAATGAAACATACCCGCCAAGCTCCACACCGGTGCGAGCAAGCTCACGACCGGAGGAAAAACAATGCAGAATGAACGTGAATGCCCCCTTCTCCATTTCCGAGCGCAAGATTGCCTGCATATCTGCATCCGCACTGCGACTGTGAATTACCAATGGCAATCCAGTACGCCGCGCTGCATCAATCTGTCGTAAAAACACCGGACGTTGCACCTCAGGAGAAGCGTAATCGTAGTGGTAATCGAGCCCAGCTTCGCCGATTGCGACAACTTTCGGGTGTTCGGCAGCTTCGAGATATGCCTCCAAGGGGAAATCGGGTTCCTCGGCAGCATGGTTCGGGTGGGTGCCAACAGAGCACCATACATTGTCATAGACGTCTGCTACCGCTTTGACCTGCTCCTGCCGCGAGATCAACGTTGAGATAGTCACCATTCTGCCTACCCCCGCATCCATCGCACGTGCGACGAGCGCATCGCGCTCCTCAGCAAAGTCCGGAAAATCAAGATGGCAATGGGTATCAATCAGCATCTTATCAATCGACCTCTGGTGCAACATAACGCGGGAATACCGGCTCCGGCTTGGAGATTTCAGTGCCGGAAACCAGGCGGCCTGCTGGACCGAGAGCCGCAAAGTCTCGTTTATCCTCCGGCGCAGCAACCAAATCGAGCAGCTTTGCTGCGGATTGGGGCATGACCGGCAGCAACAAAATAGCAATTTCACGCACGATCTCGGCCGTGACGTAGAGCACTGTCGCCATACGGTCAGGGTCTGTTTTCTTCAGCGCCCAAGGTTCCTGAGACGCAAAATAGCGATCGCCGTCGGCGACCACTGCGATGATGGACGCCACCGCTTTGTGAATCTGGAAATTCTCCATATCCTGTCGTGCACTGTCGATAACGCAATCCGCTGTCCTCAAGATCGCTTCATCTTCCGGCGTCAATGGTCCACACTCGGGGATCTTCCCATCACAATTCTTGAAAATCATCGAAAGCGAGCGACTGGCCAGATTGCCAATCCCGTTCGCCAAATCTGAATTGATGCGAGTTGCAATAGCTTCGTCGCTATAGCTGCCATCCTGTCCGAAAGACACTTCGCGCATCAGGAAATAGCGGAGTTGATCGAGACCAAAATGCTTCGCTAGATTGAACGGGTCGACAACATTGCCAACTGACTTCGACATCTTTTCACCGCGGTTCAGCAGAAAGCCGTGCGCATACACACGCTTGGGCAGTGGCAGCCCAGCAGACATGAGGAATGCGGGCCAATAGACCGCATGAAAACGGATGATATCCTTGCCAATGATGTGGATTGCAGGCCAGAACTTCCAAAGTGGATTGGACGTATCTGGATAACCAATGCCTGTAATGTAGTTTGTCAGTGCATCAACCCAGACATACATCACATGTTCCGGGTCATCAGGAACTTTGACACCCCAGTCAAAAGTGGTGCGCGATACCGAAAGGTCTTTCAGGCCAGATTTCACAAAAGAAATAACTTCATTCCGGCGCTCAGCCGGGCCTATGAAGTCTGGATGGTCCTCATAATACTTGAGCAACTTGTCTTCATATGACGACAGGCGAAAGAAATAGCTCGCCTCCTCAACCCATTCCACCGGTGATCCTTGTGGGCCATAGCGAACACCATCGTCCTTCACCTCGGTTTCGGACTCTTGATAATAAGCCTCATCACGCACCGAATACCAACCAGCGTAAGAATCCTTGTAGATATCACCCGCCTCAACCATCTTCCGCCAAATCGCGGTCACGGATTCATGGTGACGCTTTTCCGTTGTACGAATGAAGTCATCATTGGACGCATTGAAAACCGTCGCCATCTGCTGGAACTCGGCGGAATTCTGATCTGCCAATTCCTGCGGTGTCACACCTTCATTGCGCGCAGTTTGCTGCATTTTCTGGCCGTGTTCATCTGTACCTGTCAGAAAATATACTTCACGCCCGTCTAGGCGCTGAAAGCGCGCCAAAACATCCGTGGCGATCAACTCATAGGCATGGCCCATGTGCGGCTTACCATTCGGGTATGAGATCGCGGTAGTGATATAAAATGGCGGACGGTCAGTCATTGCGAAGCTTGCTTCTTCTATTGTTTCCAGGAGATTTTCTCGCTTACTAGAGCAGTTTGAGCTGAAATGAAACCTCATTTTCATTGTCTTGCAGATACCAGAACACTACTGCGAGACGCTATCGAGCTACGCAGCAAACGCTGGACCGTGTCATTGACACACAATTCAGGTGTCCATAACCATATACAAGCATCTGAGCGGGAAGGATTCGATTTGGACCTTTTGAACGAGCTTGAATTTCTATATTCCGCCACCGGCTTTTTTATCGGAATATTGGTGGGCCTGACAGGTGTGGGCGGGGGCGCGCTTATGACACCCGTTCTGGTACTGCTATTTGGCGTTCATCCTGCCACTGCAGTCGGTACAGATTTGCTTTTCGCTGCCATTACGAAATCAGTGGGCACAGTTGTGCATGGACGTAACAAAACCATTGAGTGGCGAATTGTGCGCAACCTGGCTCTGGGGAGCATCCCCGCGTCGCTCCTCATGATCTGGTGGCTCTCAGACAGCCGGGGCGATACTGCAGCTCAAGGACAATCAATTACGTTTGCATTGGGCATCGTTCTCTTATTGACTGCGGTTCTGCTGCTGTTTCGCAATAAGATTGTGTCCTATGTTGCACAGTTCCGCCAGCGTCACCACGAAGAAACCGCGGGGACAACCGCGATACTGACTACGCTGCTGGGCCTTTTGATCGGTGCACTTGTAACCATGACATCCGTCGGAGCCGGTGCCATCGGTGTAACTGTGCTACTTGTCCTCTATCCGCACATGAAAATACGCCAAATCGTTGGTTCGGACATTGTACACGCAGTTCCGCTCACGTTGCTCGCTGGCGCGGGCTACTGGATGATCGGAAGCATCGATTTTTCCATGCTGGCGTCATTACTTCTTGGCTCGGTACCGGGCGTTATTCTGGGGAGCTTTCTTTCGCCACGCATACCGGAACACATCATCCGCCCTATTCTTGCGGTAACGCTCGCGGCAGTCGGACTAAAAATGCTGCTATAGAATCCCTTGGCAAGACTCAATCAGGCTCAACGCCATTTGTTTCTTGTCGAGGTTGAATGCTGAAGCATTCGTGAGCCTATCTCGCAAATCACTCACCAAATTCGCGATTCTCGCAGAACGTTCGATATCACCACCAAGTGCAGAGTTGCGCGCCGCCAGCTCAAGACGTCTCAACAACAATGCTGATATCAGGTCAAATAAAGCATCATTGTCGCGTGCCGCAAGCGTATCCGAGATCTTGTGCATCTGACCCCGTTGCCCCTCAGGGTCTGTCAAAACCGCATCGATCGCCTTCAATATCTCCAGCCCGCCATAATTGATAAGCCGGATCGCCTCGCTAACGCTGCCATTTGCCTCTTGGATCAGATGCGCTCGCTCGTCGTCATCGATCGCAAGTCCCAGACTTTCCAGAGCCCGCATAAGATTGTCATCGGAAAGCGGCTTCAACACCAATGGCAAACAACGAGACCTGATTGTAGGCAGAAGCCGCCCCGGCGCGTGAGACAACACCAAAAAGAGCGATCGCTTCGGCGGCTCTTCTAGCATCTTCAATATTGCGTTTGCAGCGCTACGGTTCAAATCATCCGCAGCATCTACAATAACAATGCGCCAGTTCTGCGATCCTGAAGTTTGCCCGAAGAAGCGGCCTGTGCGTCTCACTTCGTCAACAGTGATTGCACTTTTAAACCGTTCGGCTTTCTCGTCATATGGGCGTCGCAGATGCAGCAAATTGTGAGAGGCACCAGCAACCACCTGTTTGTAGGAAAGCGCCTCTGGGTCAGGAATACCAATAACGTCTGGCGCCATTTCGGGCTCAGGGTGTGCGAGAATATGGTGCGCAAAGCGAAAAGCCAGCGTTGCTTTGCCAATACCCTCCGGCCCTTCAATCAGAAACGCGTGGTGCGACTTCGCGGACTTATAGGCATGCCCCAGGAATGAGAGAGCCTCATCATGTCCGAATAAATTCGGGTTCTGCGCTGGAGAAACTGCGCCATCGAGCGTATCTGCCAATTCCATTTAGGCAAAGCCTTCATTGGGCTGGCGCGCTTTGATAGGCAGCAGAGGCTCTACAAGACTGAGTACATCAAGCGCGATCAAGTCAGCGTCCCTCGACGCATCAATCACACGACAACGCAAAGGATCACTGGCCGCAATGTCGAGAAATGCATCACGTCTCTTCTCATGAAGCGAGAGTTCTTCTTTCTCAAATCTGTCCGGTGCGGTGTCTTCACCACGAACACGCGCCCTGGCAAGACCTGTTGCTGCAGGAAGATCCAGTATCAACGTGCAGTCAGGAACCACATCGTCGACTGCAATACGTTCCAATGAAGAAACAAAAGACGGCTCAAGATTGCCAGTTACACCCTGATACACCCGTGAAGAATCCATGAAGCGGTCACACAGAACCACATAGCCATCAAGCAATGCGGGCCTGATAACCTCTTCCACATGATCATTGCGAGCAGCGGCAAAGAGAATTGCTTCCATGCGAACACCAAAATTCTCTGCTGCGCCAGACAACAAGACATGTCGAACGGCTTCGGCACCAGGCGAACCTCCGGGTTCACGCGTGACCAGCACTTTGTAGCCCTGGGCCTTCAATGCGCTTTCAAGCAGGCGAATTTGGGTTGACTTTCCAGCCCCCTCGCCGCCTTCAAACGTCACAAACAGGCCTGATGATCCTAGCACTGCACTCTTCCTGGCAACCTTACTCCATCAAAGAACGGTAAGCTCTCAATGGCAAATTTCAATTCGTCCCGGCGTTGTCGCACGAAATCCGACTAAACAATCTCAAAACATGTACCGGATGGCTCAGATTCGCTCTGCAACCATACTAGCTCATCCATACCCAAACTTGAACCCGATGAAAATCGTCATGGGAAACAAGTCCATCAATGCACGCTACCAAAGCCAGGAAAACAGCAAAGCAACCAGTGCATCAATGCTCCGCCCTGCCAGACTACCCTGCCCGGCACTCGCATCGGCAAATAATGGCTCGCGCTGAAGCAAATGATCTCCATTGTAGATACGCAGTTCGGCAATCTGATCTTCTTTGCCGATCGGAGCTTTCAAAGGCCACTTATACGCCACTTTGGCGCTGACGCGTTCCGGGTTAATCCGGTCTTCAAAGATATAGACATCATTACGAGGAGAAACTGGAATTTGACCCACATTGCCGCCGTAGACAGAAACGCTTGTCACGTTCTCGCCAGACTTGAACACGAGGCGCTGACTGAAGGTCTCAAATGCCCAACGGATAAGCCGTTCGGCCTCAGTTTGCCGTGTTTTTTCACTGTCCAGTCCAGCGATGGCCAGAACCAACTCCATCCCCTCGCCTTTAGCAGAAGCAACGGCCAGATAGCCGGAGGACTCATCGTATCCGGCAACCAACCCATCCACACCCAGACCAGAACCAAGTAGAGGGTTCTTGTTTAACTGCCGAATACCATTCCATTCGAATGCCGGTAGCGCGTAATTGGCGTAATAGTCCGGGTAGTGAACCTTCAAGCGGATTGCCAACTTCACCAGATCGCGCATCGACACCTTCGAATTACCACTGGCAAAGCCGGTAGAATTACCAAAATAGGAATCTCGAAGCCCAATCGCCTTGGCTCGTTCATTCAATTTCTCAGCAAACTTTTCGTCTGATCCGGCGGTACCTTCGGCAAGGATCAAACAGGCATCGTTAGCCATTAAGGCCATCGCACCTCTAAGAAGATCTGCAACAGGAACCTGGGTACGCCATCCCGCAAACATGGTGGCCGTGCGAGACAATGCCCCACCCGTGCGCCATGCATATTCTGACACCTCATAGGTGGTCTCCGGCTTCAGAGTTCCGTCTTCAATGAGGTCTAATATATATTCCACCGTCATCAGCTTTGCTGCAGAGCCAGGCGCTACAAGCTCGTCCTCGCCCTTTGCGTAGAGAACGGCACCTGTACGCGCTTCCACCAGGTAAACCTGGGAGGCTTTCGTCGTGAAATCAGGCTCCGCAATCGCCGGACGAACTGCGATGAAGCAAAGCAAAAAGAACGACGTCGCCAATAATTCTCGAAAATGCATAGATAGCTCCCGCGAACCGCCTTCGCGATATGCAACTACTTTGGCCCCGCCCCGCGGCGCTGATGGGAACGGATAACAGACTCTGTTGTCAACCCCGCCTGCATTGAGAGAACGGCCCCAAATGGCACCGATTTATCGCGGGTTGAAGGCAGGTATCCAAGAGTCAAACCACTGCGAATTTCGCCTTGCCGGCCCAACAGCACGGGTTTTTCCATTGGAATTGGACCAACAAGCGGAAGGACAACCTCAGCAATAACCTCTTCAAAAGCAGCACTTGTCTGCTCTGGCGCAACCAGGGCAAGCGCGTCCCCGATCTGGGGATCGGCGTTAACAACAGCCTGTGGTACGACCATTTCAGTCTCGTTTGACGCGACCATCACGGCATTTCCGCCGCCTGGAGCAAAACCCGGAGACTGCAGACCATTTGGCTGATAGGAAGCCATGAGATAGTCCATATCATGGCCGTCCATGCGCGCAGGTCCGACATATTGGACCCGAACTTTCGCGACGCCGTTGCCCTTCATGTCAAGCATTTCGGCGGTACGGCTTGATAAGTCCATGATCCGTCCGCGAGAAAACGGCCCACGATCATTTACGCGAACCACAACTGAGCTTCCATTTTCCAGATTTGTGACACGTGCATAGCTGGGAAGAGGCATCGTTGGGTGTGCTGCAGACAAATGGTACTGGTCGTAAATCTCACCGTTCGCAGTCAGGCGACCATGAAAAGCACTGCCGTACCAGGACGCATAGCCAACCTTGTCGTAACTCTCGTTGAGCTTGGGAACGTACCACTTGCCTTTGACTTTGTAGGGGCGCCCAACCATTTTGCGTCCACCACCTTTGCGAACCACTTTATTGTCGGTCACAATGGGGCTGGCAGCCACGCCATAGGCCTTCTCAGAGAAGTATTCTTTCGTATTTCCGCGTTTAACCTTCTCCTGCGCAACGTCAGTCGTATTGCAAGCAGCAAGTCCAGCGCTGAGCAGCGCCACAGACAGAAGTCGTGTACCCGTCCCCAAACGCAACAGATACATTGATGCACTCCAATTCAAGACACGCCGCCCTTGTGGTTTCCGCTTGCAGCCAAATTGGCACTTTTAACGCTGTTAGCGCATTTTGCCGAAATATGAAAGCCACGCAAACAGTGCAGTCAAAGTGACGCACGACACCGCAGCCAACCTGCAGTAAAGCCAATATGGTTTAAGAAACATTTAGGACGCCGAAACTTGCGGCAATTTGCAGCGGTGCGATGAAATGCAGGTGGCCCTGGCCAAGATCACACCAACTCAGCATCAAGCACCCCCTGAGTCGCGCGCATGGCCGCCGCAATTTCCGGCGAAATCCGATAGCGACCGGGCAGTTCCACCTCAATTTCCCGTTTTCCATCATCCTTCACAATGATGAATGAGACCGAGCCATCACCCTTCTGATTGAGGTGATTGGCGAGATGGCGGAGAGGCTTTGAATCGCGCAAAAACACACGAAGCGATTGCTG
Organism: Ensifer sp.; assembly: GCA_050301895.1. Taxonomy (GTDB): domain Bacteria; phylum Pseudomonadota; class Alphaproteobacteria; order Rhizobiales; family Rhizobiaceae; genus Ensifer_A. The sequence goes on from JBNKZZ010000002.1 coordinate 138,731, forward strand.
CATCTGTGTCGACTTTTCCTCAAGAGATTGAATCGTCTGGATGCGCAATCCGATCCCTTCAGGCCGCACATCGGCCGATACTGTGAGCACAAGAGACTTGCCAGCCTCCAGCAGATGTCGATGCTGATTAAGTTGTTCGGAGAACAAAACAGCCTCGAACTGCCCGGACGAATCCGAAAAGGCAATAATCCCCATCTTGTTCCCGTTACGGGTCTTGCGCTCTTGCTTGGCAGTCACCGTTCCAGCTAGCCGACCAAATTCCGCACCCTGGCGGACCGCCTGCACAAAATCGCTGTAGCTCTGCACACGCATTTTGGTCAGCAGCTCAGCATATGAATCAAGCGGGTGAGCGGAAAGATAGAACCCGAGAACCTGAAATTCCTTATGTAGCTTCTCCGAAGGCAGCCAACCCGAAAATGACGGTAAAACGATCTCTTCTGGCCCCGCACCACCGCTGCCAAACATATCCGACTGGCCGCTTGCTCTGTCTTCGCTGGCACGTTGCGCATATCCCAATATGCGATCCACGCCGCCAGCAAGCGCCGCGCGGTCAAAACCAAAACAATCCATCGCACCTGAGAAGATCAAGCTTTCAATCACACGCCGATTGACCATTTTCGGGTCTATACGCAGGCAGAAGTCTTCAAGTGAGGCAAAGGGCTTGTCCCCGCGCACAGCAACAATGTGCTCCACGGCTGCATCGCCAACACCCTTCAACGCAGCAAGCGAATAGTAAATCCGCTTCTCTCCAGTTTCAAAATGTCGAAACGACGTTTGAACCGATGGCGGAATAACGTCAATTCCCAAGCGCCGAGCGTCCTGGCGGAAGTCGTTGACCTTTTCGGTGTTTGCCATATCCAGCGTCATAGACGCGGCAAGGAATTCTACCGGAAAGTGCGCCTTCATGTAGGCAGTCTGGTAGGAGACGATTGCATAGGCCGCAGCATGGGACTTGTTGAAGCCGTAATTCGCGAACTTCGCCAACAGATCAAAGATCAAGTCAGCCTGAGGCTTGGACACCCCATTCTTAATCGCGCCATCCACGAAGCGGGCACGCTGCTTGTCCATTTCCTCCTTGATCTTCTTGCCCATCGCACGACGAAGCAAATCAGCTTCACCGAGCGAATAACCCGAGAGAACCTGCGCGATCTGCATCACCTGTTCCTGATAGACGATAACACCCTGCGTTTCCGCCAGGAGGTGATCGATCATCGGATGAATGGAGGCTACCTCTTCCTCACCATGCTTGCGGGCATTATAGACGGGAATATTCTCCATCGGGCCAGGACGATAGAGGGCAACAAGAGCGATAATGTCCTCAATACGGTCTGGCCGCATCCCAATCAGCGCCTTGCGCATGCCAGCACTTTCAACCTGGAAAACACCGACAGTTTCGCCACGCGAAAGCATGTCGTAGGTCGTAGCGTCATCGAGCGGCAAAGCCTCAAGATCGATTTCAATCCCACGTTTGGCGACAAAATCGACAGCGGTCTTGAGCACCGTCAACGTCTTGAGTCCCAAAAAGTCGAACTTCACAAGACCGGCCTGCTCAACCCACTTCATATTGAACTGGGTTACTGGCATGTCAGAACGCGGATCGCGGTACATTGGGACAAGCTGTGAAAGCGGGCGGTCACCAATCACGATGCCAGCAGCGTGGGTCGACGCGTGTCGATAAAGACCCTCAATCTTCTGGGCGATATCCAGCAACCTGCCAACTACAGGCTCACGATCAACTTCCTCCTGAAATCTTGGTTCTTCCTCAATTGCCTTGTGCAACGGTGTCGGATTGGCCGGATTATTTGGAACCAGTTTGCAAATACGGTCAACCTGACCGTAGGACATCTCCAACACTCGGCCAACGTCGCGGAGGGCCGCACGCGCTTGCAGCGAACCAAACGTGATGATCTGCGCGACTTGATCCCTGCCATATTTGCGCTGAACATAGCGAATGACTTCTTCCCGGCGGTCCTGGCAAAAGTCGATATCAAAGTCAGGCATCGAAACGCGTTCGGGATTAAGAAAACGTTCGAAGAGCAACGAAAAGCGCAACGGATCGACGTCAGTAATCGTCAGCGCATACGCGACGAGAGAACCCGCTCCCGAACCACGACCCGGACCAACCGGAATGCCTTGGGACTTCGCCCATTTGATGAAGTCAGCAACGATCAGGAAGTAACCTGGAAACTTCATCTTCTCGATGATGCCTAGCTCAAATTCCAGTCGCTCATCATAGTCGCTTCGACTATACCCTTCAGCCGTACCAAGAAGTTCCAATCGCCTGGTCAAACCCTCCCGAGCCTGACGCTTCAACTCATCAGCTTCGGCCTGCTCCGCTTCGCCTGGATCATCAGTTGCGCCGGTAAAACGCGGCAAAATAGGGCTACGCGTTTTCAGGAGAAACGAACAGCGCTGAGCAATTTCGACGGAGTTGGAAAGAGCATCCGGCAGATCTGAGAACAGAGCCTGCATCTCTGATCTGCTCTTGAGATAGTGATCGGGGGTCAAACTAAATCTGCTGTCATCAGAGATGATCGCATTATGCGCGACGGCCATCAAAGCGTCATGCGCCTCAAAATCCTCTGCTTTCGGAAAAAACGCTTCATTTGTCGCGACCAAAGGCAGATCACGCGCATAAGCCAATGACAACAACTGTTGCTCTGTCCGCCTGTCGTACTCGCCGTGCCGCTGCAATTCCACGTAAAGGCAGCCTGGAAAACAACGCTTTAACGCATCCAGACGATCTCCGGCCACATCTAGATGACCATCCAGTAGCGCCATATTGATTGGACCGGATGGGCCGCCAGACAGAGCGATCAACCCCTCATTGCCCTCCTCCAACCATCGCACAGGAACCGCAACACGGTCAGGAGTATCGCCTGACAGATACGCCCGACTTACGAGGTCAACGAGACGGGCATAACCGACATCATTGGAAACCAGCAAAACGATAGATGGCAACTTAGCAATGACGCCATTTTGGCGTTTGTCGCCCAAGCCATCCTCAAAATCGATATCCAACTGACAACCGATAATCGGCTGTATTCCCTCACCAACGGCCTTTTGCGCAAACTCCAAAGCGACAAAGAGATTGTTGGTGTCTGTGATAGCAATCGCTGGCTGTTGATCAGCCACCGCAGCGGAAATAATCTTCTTGAGAGGCAACGCCCCCTCAAGCAAAGAAAACGCAGAATGTACCCTAAGGTGCACAAAGCCAGCCGTTTCGGCCTCTGCAGTCATCACAAGCACCTCTCAACCAATCAACCAGCGAGTCAAAAACTCCACTTTGACAGGATCAAATCGATACTCATCTTTCTATGCAAGCTATCACGAAAGATACAGCCGTCATTTGCACAGAATTCACAGCGCCATCACGACAATAGACATTGAAGCGACAAACATCATAACAGAGGTGAAAGCGGCGACATCTCTTACAAATTCCATCATCATTCCGGCTCCTTGTATTTGGTATATTCACTTTTAGTACTTGTTTTGTTCTCATTTGTCAACACACCCAAATGCAAAAGGCACCGCAGTGCTGCGGTGCCTCATTTGCAGGTTCAATCTGATTTGAAATCAGCCCATTCGTTCTGACTTGTATGAACCCGGGCTTGGCGGAAACACAACTGTGCGATTGCCATTGATGAAGGTACGGTGATGTATATGCGCGTGGATCGCACGTGCCAGCACCTGGCTTTCGACATCGCGACCAATGGAGACATAGTCGTCAGCCGATTGTGCGTGCGTAATACGGGCAACATCCTGTTCGATAATCGGCCCTTCATCCAGATCCGCGGTGACGTAGTGCGCCGTCGCACCAATCAGCTTCACACCCCGCTCATAGGCTTGCTTATAAGGATTGGCCCCTTTGAATGAAGGCAGGAAGGAATGGTGAATATTGATGATACGACCAGACATCTTCTTGCAAAGCGCGTCAGAGAGGATTTGCATGTAGCGTGCGAGGACCACCAATTCCGCGCCAGAGTCTTCCACGACCCTCAGCAATTCGGCCTCAGCTTGCGCCTTATTCTCTTTTGTCACCTTGATGTGGTGAAATGGAATGTCGTGATTGACCACCACTTTTTGGTAGTCATGGTGGTTTGACACAACACCCACGATATCGATCGGCAAGGCACCAATCTTCCAACGATAAAGCAAATCATTCAAGCAATGACCAAATCTGGAGACCATAAGGATCACCTTCATACGGTGACTCTCGTCGTGCAGCTCTGTTTGCATCCCAAACTTTTCAGCGATCGGTTCAAATCCGCTTGCTATTTCATCACGGCCGGCGTTGCCCTCTGAGATGAAGGATACGCGCATGAAAAACTTGCCCGTATCCAGATCGTCAAACTGGGAACTGTCTACAATATTGCAGCCCATCTCGGCCAAATAACCGGATACGGCAGCAACAATGCCTCTGGAAGACTTACACGAAACCGTCAATACATATTGGTCCATCTCTCATACGTCCTAACTGATAGATTTGAGTCAGCAAAGTTGCCGCAGTCTCGCTGTAAAAGTCGCTATAGACAGCTTCAATAGCGACCTTCGCTTTGTCTCCGGCGAAGTAAAATCTCCATACAGAAAAACTCCCCCGCAGCAAGCCGCAGAGGAGTTTTTCATAGCATAAACTAGTCAGGCAACAGTTTTTGGGACATCCGCCCCCCTTGCAACGTGTCGCAAGGCGGCCATTACACTATTTGGAGACTAGGCAACTGCCGCCCGCACCTTTGTAGCGTTCACAAAGTTGAATTGCTTCCGCTCGCGTGCCCACGGGAACCCGTACGCGGTAGTATACGCCCTTATTGGGAATATCCGCTCGACGGATATCGACACCGCGCCCGCCGATAACCGAAGCAAAACGCGTGCTCAAATTCTTGTAAGCGCGCTCAGCTTCTGCCTGAGACGGCAGCGAAGCAATCTGCATCACGTATGTACCAGCTGGCAGGCTTGCTACCTGTGTTTCAGCAGGAGCTGCAACGGGCTGTTCCGTCTTGGATTGCGCCGCCGGCTCCGTTTTTGCGGTGTCACCAGCAACTCCAACAATATTGACAGGCTGTTCAGCAGGCCGTGACTCCGGCACCGGCGTTACTGTTGTCGTGCGAACCGAACGAACGGGAGCAGTTTCTTCCACCTTGACATTGGCGACATCAGCGATTGCGTTGTTCTGGTTGACATCAGCGCCATCTGAAGCAGGCGAAATGCGAATTTCCTGCTTGACGCTCTCTTCGCTGATAGGTTCGGGCGCTGCCTCATCCGTCTTCAATTCAGACGCAACACCATTCACCGGTTCAGTCAATGGTACGGTGTTGTCATCCAAATTTGAGCTTACTGCCTCAGGTTCTACTGCAGGTTCCTCACGAGCAACCAGTGATCCGTCTGCCAAAACGATCATGGTTTTCACCTTGCGCGGCGGAATTCCACCCGGCACTGCGGTCGCAGAATTATCGGCAACATTCGAACCGTCATCTGGCAACAATCGATCTTCGACTAAAGGCTCCGATGTGCCCTCATCACCCTCCAGCGGCAGTGCCTCAGGGACCAATGTCCGCTGCACGACATCGACGGGCGCTTCGTCAGAAGAAATCAAGCTCTCCTGTTGCGGGCCTGGATTGTCGTCACCGGCAACCTTGTCATAAACTGCCTTGTCCTGATTGGGTACATTGCTTCCACCGGGGTCTTCAGGGGCTTCCTTGATTGGTTCGTTCTCAGCAAGAATGATCCGTGGCTCGTTTCCTGAACCGACGCCAAGTTCCCCTTCACCTGATTGGGCAAAGAACGCATAAGCACCGCCGCCAACAAGCAATACAGCGGCCACACCCGCAATCATACGACGCCAGTCAAAGCCATTCTTTTCCGCATCTGCAAAGCTGACATCCTCGGCACCGGCCTGCTCGTTGCGCGTAAATGCGTTTTCGCTCCAGCCATTCGCACTACGCACCTCGTTGTCCAGCGCCTGTTCAAACTCGTCCAACCCATTTTCGTTGAAAAACTTCTCGTCAATACCAAACGAGTCGTTATCCGCATCAACCAACGAGTCCTTTGTTTCATCGGCCTGAACGCTGGCGGCAGGCAGCTCGGAGCCATGAAGCAAAGTAGCCATCTCTGAATCGATGTCGAAATCGAACTCAGAGGTTGTCGGCATTTCCGGCTCTTCCTGTTCCACTCCAAGCTCAGGCACGCGCAGCTCTGCGGTCGTTTCTACCTGAGTGTCCACTTCCCCAATCAGGGATGTGTCGAAAGGAACGGCTTCGCTCGACGGCACACCCATCCCGGCAATTTGCGCGAAAACTTCATCATCGGCCAGTGGATCCTCAATATCGGAAAGCTCATCCGCAATTGAATCAAGGTCGAAAGTGAGTTCGGAATCATCAATAGTGGCGTCAATCTCTGATGCTGCAACAGGCGCACTTACCTCAGCCTGAGGCGCGGCCGCCATTACCTGCTGCAGCTCCCAAAAAGGATCAAGCGCCGCCTCTTGCTCAGAATCCTCCGCTCTAACGTCATTCGCAGCGTTGTGGACAATCGTCTCGGGCGCGGCTTCGGGCACGGAGTCGTCTGTCGCAACCACCCCTTCAGATGTTCGCAAAACCGGACCTGCAACCCAACCAGGCGCGACAACAGAGGTGAGCCCATCGTCATGTGGCACCAGACGCTCAGCTTTCCACTCGGCAAACGCAGTCACCGGTTCACTTTGCGCGGGCGGCTCCTTCTCGATGGCCAACGAAGCCTCGAGCTCCTCCGCCAACATTTCATCTGCGCTCAAAGAGCCTTCATCTATGCCAAAACTATCCAGAATATCCGAACCGCTGGCACTCGGGAATTCAGCCCCAAAATCAAAATCCGGAACGGGGCCGTCAAAAGAAGCATCAGCGTCGGATGCGACGTCCGGTACGGGACCATCAAACGAGGCGTCGCTTCCAAAATCAAAATCAGGAACCGGACCTTCGAAACTGGCTTCGGCTTCAACTTCGCTGGCGGCCTGGGAAAAAGCGCTCTCAATGTCAAATGCACCGTCTTCCAAATCACCCGCATCTGGCTCCAATGCTCCATCTGCCTCAAACGCAGTCGTCTCAAGCTCGACATCATCCAAAGGCTCGACAACTTGGACAGCTGCAGCTGTATCAGCCTCACTAACGTCATGGGACGCATCATAACGCTCGAATTCGGCCAGAAGCTCGCCTTCAAGATCAAGTGCCGGAGACGTTGAGAAGCCTTCTGAGGTAGAAACGACGTCGTCGGCCAACTTGACAATGTTATTCGACGAGAAATCAGAGTCGACCTGAGTTGCAGAGCCTCCATTTGAAGGCTCATCAAATTCGATCAAGCGTGCCAACTGGGCGAGCGGATCATTTTCATCAAGATGATCTTGCTCGTTCCTTGCGCTTCTAGCCCCATTATTGTCCGACATACTTTACCCACTTGAAAACAACAGATCTCTATTGCCAGCGCAATGTGGGGAAATAGTGACAATCAGCGCATTTCGTCAGGCGCATCTGTCCCCGTTATCCCGAGGCCAGAGCGCAGAACGGCTGCGACTGCCCGCACAAGACCGAGTCTGGCAATACTTAATTCTCGGTTCGTATCGTTAACAAACCGTAAGCCCGCATTTTCTTTGCCCTTATTCCAATGGCCATGGAATACGCTGGCCAAATCGTACAAGTAAAACGCAAGTCTATGTGGTTCCTGAGCCTGGGCCGCAGCTTCTACTATTCTGGGATACTCTGCAAGCTTGGCAATCAACTGCAGCTCCGCAGGATCATCGATAAGTGCTGCCTGCTCCGCGCCAAACTCGGCGGTTTCCAGCGTGTCACCATCAAAGGTCTCTGCAGCCTGGCGGAAAATCGACCGGCATCGCGCATGCGCATATTGGACATAAAATACCGGATTGTCTTTGGATTGCTCCGTCACTTTTGCAAAATCGAAATCCAGCGGCTCACTGTTCTTGCGATAGATCATCATGAAACGAACGGGATCCCGCCCAACCTCATCAACAACGTCACGTAAGGTAACGAAGTCACCGGCACGCTTCGACATCTTGACTGGCTCACCATCGCGGAACAGCTTCACAAGCTGACAAAGCAATACGGTCAGCGTAGCCTCCCCCTTGGAGACGGCCTTCGCCACAGCCTCAAGCCGTTTGACGTAGCCACCATGGTCTGCCCCCAGAACATAAATCATCTCATTGAAGCCACGGTCATACTTGTCCTTGAAATATGCAACGTCCGCAGCAAAATATGTGAAGGTGCCGTCAGACTTCATAAGCGGACGATCCATGTCGTCACCGACATCTGTGGAACGGAACAACGTTTGTTCGCGATCCTCCCAGTCGTCCGGAACCTGCCCCTTTGGCGGCGGAAGCGTTCCCTTGTAAACATGGCCCTTGAATGTCAGATCATTGATCGCAGACAAGATGCGCCCGCCATTACCCTCATGCAGGGTACGTTCTGAGTAGAACACATCGTGGCGAACATTCAACGCCGCAAGGTCTTCCCGAATCATATCCATCATCGCGTCTATGGCGCGATCTTTTAAAATCGGCAGCCATTCAGCTTCCGGCATTGCTTTCAGCTTTCCGCCGAATTCATCCGCCAGCGCCTTACCAAGCGGAACCAGATAGTCGCCAGGATAGAGCCCAGCAGGTATCTCTCCAATATCTTCACCCAATGCTTCGCGATAACGCAAGAAGGCCGAGCGCGCCAACACATCGATCTGAGAGCCGGCATCGTTGATGTAATATTCCTTGGTGACGTCATAACCACTGTAGCTCAGCAGATTCGCGAGCGTGTCACCGACAACTGCACCGCGGCAATGACCGACATGCATTGGACCCGTCGGATTTGCCGAAACATATTCCACGTTGACCTTTCGCCCTTCACCAAGGTTGGACCGGCCAAAGTCCTCTCCATCGACAACCATCGTGACCAGAAGTTTTTGCCAGTAGCTCTTCGCCAGGCGAATGTTGATAAAACCAGGTCCGGCCACTGAAACACTGTCGACATCGACATCGTTCTCGAGCGCCGCAGCAATCTTGCCAGCCAATTCACGAGGGTTCGTACCAAGAGGCTTCGCCAGCACCATCGCAGCGTTGGTCGCAACATCGCCGTGCGCCAAATCACGAGGCGGCTCCACAGCGACGCGCGCCAGATCGACCTTAGCATCACTTTCGGCATAAATATCAATGCCTTCAATTGCCTTCTTGATTCTAATGGTGAAGTCGTTGAATAGGTTCATATGTCCGTTCCTGCGGCCCTCACGATGCGAACGAAACGCGCATGCGGGCGGTACATTTGGTCTTCCGCCGTGGCCTATCGCAAATCAGGTGTGTGGTCAAATAGGCGCTGGTGCGCAGCAATCGCATATGTATCGGTCATACCCGCGATGTAGTCACCAACCTGCCGTGCCTTCGCCGCCTCGGATAGCTCCGAAATATGGTCAAACCAATGCTGTTTACGCATCAAGGTCGGATCCGCCATATAGGCCCGATACAAATCCTTTACAATTTGGGCAGCGCCTTCGCGGATACGCATGATCTCCGGATGTCGATATATCCGGGAAAACAACATCTCCTTCAACTGCTTGTCGACGGTACGCATTTCATCCGAGAATTCGGCAATTGCCTTATCTGCCATCCTGACATCAAAAGCACTTTCCGGACGGATCTCATCCAGTCGCATCTGAGCAACGGAAATCACGTCTTCAACCATGCGTGTGATTTGACGACGCGAAATCTCGTGGGCGAGGCGCGTATCGTCCAAACCAGGATACCGCCCCCTCACCTCGCCAATCAGCCCAGCAAGGAAGGGTATTTCCTCAAGCATCTCAAACGTCAGGTAACCTGAGCGCAGACCATCATCGATGTCATGCGTATTGTAGGCAATATCATCGGCAATGGCAGCCACTTGAGCTTCCAGACTTGCATATGTGTGCAGTTCAAGGTCATGCAGTTCGCAATAATCCAGAATTGGCTGAGGAACCGGTCCTTTGCGACCATTGCCAGCCTCATCCAGAAGCGGACCATTGTGCTTCACCAGACCTTCGAGGCTTTCCCAGGTCAGATTAACACCGTCAAACTCCGCGTAGCGGCGCTCCAGCTTGGTTACAACGCGAAGAGACTGTGCATTATGGTCAAAGCCTCCATGGGGCGCCAGCTCCTCGTGCAGCGCATCCTCGCCGGTGTGTCCAAAGGGCGTATGACCAAAATCGTGAACAAGTGCGACGCCCTCAGTCAAGTCTTCGTCAAGGCGCAATGCACGCGCCAATGCGCGCGCAATCTGCGCAACTTCAATCGTGTGCGTCAGACGAGTACGGTAATGATCGCCGTCATTAGCAATGAAGACCTGTGTTTTGTGCTTGAGGCGCCGAAACGCTGTCGTGTGCACAATGCGATCGCGGTCACGCTGGAACTCGGTTCGCGTAGGACTATTGGCCTCAGGGTAGAAGCGTCCTCGCGATGACCATGGGTCAGTCGCAAATTTGGCTCTGTCTCCACCGTAGCCCAGTTTGTTTGTATCGACTTTCATCTGTTCACCAATGCTCTTCCTCACAAGCCATAGCACTCCAGGGCTTGCCTCAGCATTTCGATCACGCTTCCGTGGCTTCTTTTTGCCAAATCGTCGCATTACGGCTTGATTTTCCACCAGGAAAGCACCAAATCTGAAGGTGTAATGGCAACTCACCGGCACTTGAACCCGGCAGGAGAGCGCGAATGAGCGAAGTTTCAGTGGCACTCAGCGAATCTGCGGCAAAAAGAATCGCTGCGATTTTGGCATCCGAACCGGGAAAGTCCGCATTGCGCGTCAGTGTGGAAGGCGGCGGATGTTCCGGATTTTCCTACAAATACGATCTAGTGGCTGACAAGAACGCAGACGACGTTGTCATCGAGCGTGATGACGCGACGGTTCTGATCGACCCCCTATCACTAAACTTTATGGGCGGTGCCGAGATCGACTTTGTAGACAACCTTCTGGGCCAATCATTCCAGATTAATAATCCAAATGCTGTAGCAAGTTGCGGCTGCGGAACCAGTTTTTCCGTCTGAGCTACTAGAGTGCTGACGCGATGGTTGGCACCAATGGCAAGTACGGCACCTGAAAAAGATCTTCTCTTTCAAACCGGCTGCCAATCTTGGTCAAACGGGTCATGATCACTTCGCCATCTTCCCTTACAATTGGTGCTAACATCATACCGCCAGCAACCAATTGATCCACGAAGGCACGTGGCGTTGTCGAAAATGCTGCTGTTGCGATGATCCGGTCGAAGGTCCCTTCGCCCGGCAAACCGTCTTTGGCATCCACCTGACGAGACACCACGTTCTTCATATCAAGCTGGTTGAAGCAACGATGAGCACCTTCCGTCAACGATCTGTATCGATCAACGGTCAACACACGCTCGACAAGACGCGAGATCACGGCGGCAAGATATCCACTGCCGGTGCCTATATCCAAGACCCGCTGCCCATCTTTTAGATCCAGCAAGTGAAGCAGGCGCACAGATAGATCGACACCCTCGAGGAAGGATCCGCATTCCAAAGGAATTGTCGCCGTTGACCATGCGCTGTCTTGAAAATGAACCGGAACGAATGTTTTGCGGGGCGTGAGTTCGAAAGCCTTCAGGAGCCTCGTATCGGAAATTCCTTCTGCTCGCATCCGCATCACCAACGCAGCAAAACCTTCCCTTTGTTGCACGTCGGCTGCCACCACTATCAAGCTCCGCCCAAAACCTTGTTGACTGCGGCAAATGCAGCGTGATCCGTCAGGTCTAACTGCAGTGGTGTTACAGAGATTTTGCGATCTCGAATGGCATGAATATCCGTTCCAGCGCGAAAATCGCCACGCCGGCCATCAAATTTCAGCCAGTAATACGGGAACCCGCGACCATCGTTGCGTTTCTCGACAACAAGGCCAAACTCAAGTTTGCCTTGCGCCGTCACCTCAACACCCTCGACTGCGTCCACCGCGCAATTCGGGAAATTCACATTCAGAAATGATCCTCTTGGAAGTTCCGCACCAATGAGCTGCTTCAATAATTCCGGCGCGTGCGTTTCCACCACGTCCCAAGGCACATGTCGCACACCCTCTGAAAAGTCGTAGGCTTGCGACAATGCGATGGCACGAACGCCCTGCAATGCCCCTTCGATAGCGCCAGCCACCGTACCTGAATAGGTTACATCATCGGCCATGTTGGCACCGGCATTGACGCCCGAAAGTACCAGATCCGGCTTGCCGTCAAGGACCTCTTGGATCCCCATGATCACGCAATCAGTCGGCGTGCCGCGCACGGCGAAGTGTTTGTCCGATATTTTGCGGAGACGCAACGGGTCTGACAAAGTCAACGAATGCGCCAAGCCGCTTTGATCGGTTTCGGGCGCTACAATCCACACATCGTCGCTAAGCGTGCGCGCTATCCGCTCAAGAACCGCAAGTCCAGGAGCATGAATTCCATCGTCATTTGTCAGCAGGACACGCATTGCAACGGCTTTCCAGTTCAGGCCCCGATCACATCCAGGCCGCCCATATAAGGCTTCAACACCTCAGGCACACGAATTGAACCGTCAGCGTTTTGGTAGTTTTCCATAACCGCAATCAGCGCTCTACCAACAGCTATGCCGGAACCATTGAGCGTGTGAACGAAGCGTAGTTCCTTTTCACCTTCCTTGCGGAAGCGTGCATTCATGCGACGGGCTTGAAAGTCGCCACAAACGGAACAGGAAGAAATCTCGCGGTAAGCTTCCTGACCAGGCAACCAGACCTCAATGTCATAGGTCTTGCGGGCGCCAAAGCCCATGTCGCCGGTGCACAGAACGACTGTGCGGAAATGAAGTCCAAGCTTCTCCAGAATCGACTCGGCGCACTTCGTCATGCGCTCGTGCTCCTCCAGCGAGCTTTCATCATCCGTAATCGAAACCATTTCGACCTTGTAGAACTGGTGCTGGCGTAGATAGCCCCTGGTGTCGCGGCCCGCCGAACCGGCTTCCGAACGGAAGCAGGCCGTCAACGCGGTCATGCGTATGGGCAGCGCGCTTTGGTCCAGAATGTCCTCAGCAACTGTATAAGTCAGTGGTACTTCGGCAGTCGGTATCAACCAGCGACCGTCTGTCGTACGAAACAAATCATCACCAAACTTCGGGAGCTTGTCAGTGCCATAAGCAGCCTCATCGCGCACCAATAGCGGCGGTTGAATCTCAGTATAACCATGCTCCTGCGTGTGAACATCCAGCATGAACTGGCCAAGCGCACGCTCCAGACGCGCAATGCCTCCCTTGAGAAGGGCAAAACGCGCGCCTGACATCTTCGCAGCAGTGGCGAAATCCATTCCGCCAAGCGCCTCACCCAGGTCAAAATGCTCCTTCGGCACAAAATCAAAGACCGGTTTCGATCCAGAAACCCTGACCTCAATATTGTCATTTTCATCTGCGCCCACGGGCACTTCTTCCAAAGGCAGATTCGGAATGCGCGCCAGAGCATCGGCCAGCGCAGCACTCGCAGCTCGCTCGTCTTCCTCAACTTGAGGCATACTAGCCTTCAGTTCACCAACTTCTGCTTTCAATGCCTCAGCACGATCACTGTCCTTGGCGGCCATCGCCTGGCCAATTTCCTTCGAAGCTGTATTACGACGCGACTGCATTTCCTGAAGAGACTGAACGAGAGAACGTCGCTTTTCGTCAAGTGACAGAATTTCAGCGGAAATAGCCTCAGCGCCCCGCTTGGCGAGTGCTTCATCCAGCAATGCGGCGTTTTCTCTGATCCACTTAATATCAAGCATGGTTTAGGGCCCTACAGGTTCCATGTAGACGAATAAAACTGACAGAACCGGTTCGGGTCACGTCTACTCAACACCCTGCCCCGGCGGTCCGCGGGACGTTTTCACCGTCGCGCGGTCAAATCATGCGGTTGAGGATTCCTCGTCGTCTTCCGCCGCGTCTTCTTCCGCTGCCCGCTGCTCCGCACGTCCCTTTTCTATGAGTCGTGCCGCAAAAATGGAGATTTCGTAGAGAAGGATTGTCGGCAGCGCAAGACCGATCTGTGAAACAGGGTCAGGCGGAGTCAAAACCGCAGCAACGACAAACGCAATTACAATTGCGTATTTCCGTTTATCGGCCAGCGCTTGAGAACTCAGCAATCCAGCGCGTGCCAACAACGACGTAACAACCGGCAACTGGAACACCAGGCCAAACGAGAATACCAGGGTCATGACCAGACCCAAATATTCTGAAACCTTGGGCAGCAACTGAATGGAAACCTGATTTTCACCGCCAGTTTCCTGCATCGCGAGGAAGAACCACATCACCATGGGTGTGAAGAAGAAATACACCAACGCACCACCAGTCAGGAACAACAGCGGTGACGCAACCAGGAACGGAAAGAAGGCCCGGCGTTCATTCTTGTACAGACCCGGCGCAACGAACTTATAGACCTGCGTTGCGATCACCGGAAACGCGATAATGAGCGCACCAAACATCGCAATCTTGATCTGCGTGAAGAAAAACTCCTGTGGAGCGGTATAAATCAAACCTGAGCCAGCGATATCGAGGTCCGCCCAGCTCACGGCCCATTGATATGGCAGCACCAGCAGATTGAATAGCTGTTTTGCAAAATAGAAGCAGACTACAAAAGCAACGAAGAAGGCAGCAATCGACCACATGAGACGACTTCTGAGCTCAACGAGATGCTCCATGAGCGGCTGCGGCTTGTCTTCAATTTCACCGCTCATGCGTCGTCACCTGTTGTCTTCGGCTTGCGTGTTCTGGTCGCTGTTTGTTTGGCAGCAGTCTTGGTCGAAGGCTTGCGCTCCGTAGCGATCTTCGAAGCGGCGGCTTTCTTGGCGGGCGTTTTGGCCGATGCCGGTTTGGCAGCCGTTGCCCGCTTTGTGTCTGAAGCCGTCTTGCTTCCGCCCTTTTCCGCAGCAGCTTTCCCGGCCACCTTCGTCCGCGCAGGCGCTTTCGTTTTGGAGGCAGCAGTCTTCTTTGTTGGCGTCGATTTGACCGTCGCTTCGTTGGTGGAGGCACCATCAGAAACAATCGGCGCCTGCCCGTCCAGCTTCATAGAGGGTTCCGGCACCTTCACTGAATCATCAGCCTTGTCCACTGACCCGGAAGCAAAATCAGAATCCACCTCCGCGACAGCCTTGTTCAACTCGGACTTCAGATCATTCCCGGCCTTGGTAAGCGGGTTCAGGGCATCACGCACTGAGCTCATGGGATTGAGCTTGCGTGCGTTACCGATCGTCTTCGCTACATCATCAAGCTCGGCCTCACGCAAAGCTTCGTCAAACTGCGAACGAAACTCTCCCGCAGTCTTACGCAAGTTGGATGTCATACGTCCAAACGCGCGAAGCATGGGCGGCAAGTCTCTTGGACCCACCACGACAATCAAAATGATGGCGACCACCAGTAGCTCTGGCCAGCCTATATCCAGCATCAAACAATACCTCTATCGAGCTCTATGACGGCGACTGCTTTCGCAAACAGATCAGGCTTCGTCCTTGTTGTGCTCGACAGTCTTGGCCTTCTCTGCCGCATCTTCGTCCTTCATGCCTTTTTGGAAGTTTTTGATGCCCTTGGCAACGTCACCCATCAACTCCGGAATCTTGCCACGGCCAAAAAAGATAAGCACGACGACCAAGACGATGAGCCAGTGAACCAGACTTAAAGAACCCATATGAAGCTACTCCTGTAATTCCCATAACCGAGATGTAAGCTGTTCAGATGTCTTTTTCAAACACCATTATGTCACGCTCATTAACCGCAACGGTGACATCGCGCAATCCTTGCGGCAACTGATCGGCACGAATACGCGCCCGAACTGTCTGTTCAAAGCCCGGAACGGCCAGTTCAAGCAGTTCCACAACGCCCAGGAAACGGCGTGACACGATCCGTGCAGGCATAGCGCCGCCTTGCTCGAAAACTTCCAGACCGGCCAAACGGACAGCGATTTCCACAATGCGTCCGTCCGCGACACCATCGCAAGCAACGTTGCCTACGGGTGTTACCGCGTATCCGCCGGTCACACGCGCTTCAAATCGATTGATTTCCGAGAAAAAACCTGCGGCAAACAAGTTTACCGGTCGCCGATAGAGGTCGTCCGATGTGCCAAACTGCACCAGCCTTCCATCTTTCAACAAGGCGATCTTGTCGGCCATTCTCATTGCCTCTTCTGCATCGTGCGTAACAACAACTGCAGTTGCACGGCTTTCCCGCAAGATCGCAAGTGTGTCCGAACGTACGGCATCCTTCAAACGCGAATCAAGACCAGAGAATGGCTCATCCATCAGCAAAACCGTGGGACGCGGAGCCAAAGCCCGCGCCAGCGCAACGCGCTGCTGTTCACCCCCAGAAAGCGCATGAGGGAATTTCTCTGCAGCGTGTTTCAGTCCCACTCTGTCGAGTGCATTCAAGGCTTCCGCCCTTGCAGCTTCGGTTGGCAATGCGGTCAATCCAAAGCGAACATTGTCAAGAATTGACATGTGCGGAAAGAGCGCAAAATCCTGGAACATCAATCCAATTCCGCGCTTTTCCGGTGGCGTGAAAACGTCAGGCCCGGAGATTTCGCGACCGTTAAGCAGGATACGACCACTTCCCTGCACCTCAATCCCGGCAGCTATGCGCAGAAGCGTGGTTTTGCCAGAGCCCGAAGGTCCAAGCAGACACAGCACTTCGCCAGCAGCCGCTGTAAGCGAGATGTCGGAAATACTCTCTCTTCCATGATAGGAGTGACTAACCGCGTCAAACATCAGACACTCAGCAAATGAGACACCCGTCTTGCGCTGAGGCGTTGCGATAGACAAACCCAATTGCCCAGTTTCCAATTCTACCAACGGTTTCCCATCTCGCACATTTTCTTCATTCGGCAGGTTGTTCGCCGCCGTTTATGCCGCCTTATTCGGCGTCCTGCCGCCAAGTGTCAAGATACACAAGCCAAACCTGAGTTCCTTACCGAGCCATTCTGCAATAATAACATACTTCTTGCACGTCAGGGCTTTGCATTTCAGTGTGATGACTGGCTCGATCCCTTGGGGCAGCTGTTCTTCTCGGACGATGTCACCATCATAACCCTTTTCGGCAATAAAGAGCCTCGGCTTGCCAACGGTCCGGAACAGCATCGTAATCAGCGGCTTCGCCACCTACTTGGCTCCGTGCTCTCGCAGCGCATAACTCCCCACTATTCCTCAGGCGCACCACCGGGAACCAATATCCCCAATTCTTCAAGATCAAGTTGGGTAATCGGATCTTCATCGTCCCCCAGCTCGTCATCAGTCATGGGCGAAGGCACATTGAAATTGGCGGGAATCCGGCCTGATAGTAATCCTGCTCCCCTGAGCTCTTCGAGCCCAGGTAGATCGCGAAGCTCCTCAAGGCCGAAATGATCAAGAAAATCGCGCGTCGTGCCATAGGTGACCGGTCGACCGGGAGTACGCCTTCTTCCTCTCAGACGCACCCAACCGGCTTCCATCAAAACATCCAGTGTGCCCTTTGATGTCTGAACACCACGAATTTCTTCGATCTCGGCCCGCGTCACCGGCTGGTGATATGCAATGATGGCCAGAACTTCCAGCGCCGCTCGCGACAGTTTGCGTGCTTCCTGATCAGAATTTCGGATTACAAATGAAAGATCCGGGGCAGTGCGAAACGCCCAACTCCCTTCAACCCGTACCAGATGCACACCCCGGTGCTCGTAATCCTTCTGCAAGCCGAGCATCAATCCATTTGCGTCTATGTCTTCAGCAATGCGCTCAGCTATATATTCGGTTGAGACTGGAGCTTCAGAGGCAAAGATCAGCGCCTCAGCAATACGATATGCTTCCACGACCCTTTGATCGTTGAAGTCAAGAGCGTCGCGCGGATCTATCTCGGGATCAAGATCGCTAGACATCGGTGCTGCCCCCGCTCTCTGCAGTCAAATCCACAGCACGCTGGCCGCGGCGCAAGAATATGGGCGCAAATGCCTTTTCCTGGCGACATTCCAGTTTGCCTTCCCGCACCAATTCCAATGACGCCGCAAACGAGCTGGCAATCATTGTCCGCCGCTCCGCAGGATTCACGAGATAGCGAATTAGATAGCCATCCAGCTCCACCCAATCCGTAATTTCACCAAGCATCCGATGGAGAATTGCTCTGGCCTCGGCCAACGACCAAACATTCCGCTTTTCAATCACAACATTGGTTATAGCTTGCCGCTGCCTCAAAGAGGCGTAAGCCGTCAGCAAGTCGTACAAGCTGGCGTCATATGCAGACTTCTTTTCAGAAGGAATGTGCTCTGGCGCGCCACGGGCAAAGAAATCGCGACCCAGTCTATCGCGATTTACCAGCTTACCTGCGGCCTCGCGCATTGCCTCAAGTCTCTTAAGGCGAAATGCCAATACCGCAGC
Source organism: Ensifer sp. (assembly GCA_050301895.1). Taxonomy (GTDB): domain Bacteria; phylum Pseudomonadota; class Alphaproteobacteria; order Rhizobiales; family Rhizobiaceae; genus Ensifer_A. Next base: position 157,100 of record JBNKZZ010000002.1, read on the forward strand.
CATTTCCTCGCCGCTAGGCTCGTCATCGCTCGGCGCTTGTGGAACGAGCAGTCGGGATTTCAGATAGGCAAGCCAGGCAGCCATCACCAGATAATCGGCAGCAAGCTCAATCCGAACCTTGCGCGCTTGATCAACGAATTCAAGATATTGCTCGGCCAGCGCCAATATTGATATGCGGGCAAGATCCACCTTTTGATTGCGCGCCAAGTGCAACAACAGATCGAGCGGCCCCTCAAAACCAGCAACATCAACAACCAGCGAAGGGTCGCTGACCGCCCTTTCGTCCGCCCTTTCTCCGCTCCAAAGCGTTTCCATGGGGACGCCAGACTTGGAGCTTGCCTTGCTTTCGCTCATTTCCAGCCCTCACACCGTTGGCAACAGCGAATTGAACTCCGCCGCCAAGGCACCTTCATCGCTTGCATCCGGTATCCTAAAGCCAGACACCACATTCGCGGCACGGCGTTTGGCCTCACCTTCAAGAAGAATAGCATTATTGGCCACGGCCTGCATCTCTGCCATCACGCCATTGCAATGAAGCACCATATCACACCCGGCCTGGTTGATAGCTGCAGTCCGCTCGCCAATTGATCCCGCAAGGGCGTTCATCGAAACATCGTCCGACATCAACAAGCCGTCAAAACCAATGTAGCTGCGAATGACGTCATTGATGACTTTCGATGATGTGGTTGCCGGTGCCGTGGCGTCGATCGCCGAATAGACCACATGCGCGCTCATCGCCATCAGCTCGCCATTCAAACGTCTGAAAGGCTCAAAGTCCTGCTCCTGCAGTTCTGAAACTGTCGTATCAACGACCGGCAAAGCGTGATGCGAGTCTGCACCGCCTCGCCCATGTCCGGGCATATGCTTGATAACAGGAAGCAAGCCACCAGCTTTCAGGCCATCTGCAGCCGCAGCCCCCATGGCGCTCACCGTATCGGCGTCATATCCGTAGGCCCTGTTTCCAATAACATCATGTGCCCCTGGTACTGGAACATCGAGTACGGGCAGACAATCAACATTGATACCTATGCGATGAAGGTCAAATGCATGCAGTCGAGACATAAGCCAGGCGGCTCTCAGCCCCCGCTCATGATCTTGGGCATATATATCTCCGAGTACCGCGCCAGATGGATATTTTCTCGCCAGCGGTGGCTTTATCCGCTGCACCCGCCCGCCTTCCTGGTCGATCAGAATAGGCGCATGCCAACCAACAGTCTCGCGCAGCGACGCGCACAGCAGCGCAACCTGATCGAGCGACTCGATATTGCGCCCGAATAGGATAAACCCCCATGGATTGACCTCTTTGAAGAAGGCAATCTCATCAGAATTGAGGGACGTTCCGTTGCACCCGAAAATGACAGCTGTTGATTCGCTCATATCCGAATCATAGCGACAGCAGTGCGTCCGGCGAAACTATGCCCAACCGGGAATTCACAACAAAAGCCCCGCAATGACCACATATCGGCTCAATAATCCTCGCCAAACACTGCCAGGAGTTCCCGGCAGGCCCCTTGGCGCAGTAGAGTCCCTCTCTATGCCGACAATGGCACCTAAGCCATCAATCGACGAACGCCCGTTCGATAACAAATTCTGCTGGCTTGTTGTTCGCACCTTCATTGAGACCTGCTTGTTCAAGTCGCAATTTGGTATCTTTCAACATCGCAGCCGATCCGCAGATCATCCCACGGTCAACTTCAGGATTCAGAGCAGGTATACCAAGATCGCTATAGAGCTTGCCGCTGTCCATAAGATCGGTAATCCGTCCCTTGAACGGAAAGTCCTCGCGCGTAACCGTCGCGTAGTGACGCAACTTGTCGCCAACAATCTCCGACAGGAATTCGTGATTCTTAATCTCCTCCACAAGGTCGAAGCCATATTTCAGCTCGGCAACCTCACGGCAGGTATGTGTCAGAATGACTTCTTCAAACTTCTCGTAGGTTTCCGGATCGCGGATCAATGATGCGAATGGCGCGATGCCTGTACCGGTGGAGAACATATATAGACGCTTGCCGGGCACAAGGGCGTCAAGCACCAATGTTCCAGTTGGCTTCTTGCGCATCAACACCTGGTCACCAACCTTAATGTCGCAAAGAACAGAGGTAAGCGGACCATCCGGCGCTTTGATCGAGAAAAACTCCAATTCCTCATCCCATGACGGGCTTGCAATGGAATAGGCGCGAAACACCGGTTTTCCCTCAATCATCAGGCCGATCATTACAAATTCGCCCGACCGAAAGCGGAAACCCTGAGGACGCGTCATCCGGAAACGAAAGAGACGGTCTGTATAATGTTCTACAGCCGTTACTGTTTCAACATACACATTGGCAGGTACATTGCCGGGTTCTTCCAATTTGAGGGCTTGCGCGTCCATCATTAATCCAATCCAGAAAACAATCTTTCTATAGAGGCAGATATTACATTCACCCCGAAGAAAGAAGGCAACTTGTTTTCTCCGGACACAAATGTGCGAAATGCCATTCCAAATGCTCGCAATGCTGCGCAGTCGAGTGATATATATTCGTTTCACAATGTATATCAAGTTAACGACGAACACCTGAATGAAAAACGGGCGCTCCTGCGCCCGCTGATCATTTATGCCTCATGCCACACGTCGCCAACTATATCCACCACGCCGTGTCGATCTTCGTGTGGTTGGCTGGTAGTGCAGAGAAATATCGGGAAGGCTCCCCTCACCCAGCCGCTTCACAGCAATCTCATTGGTAACAGCAAATGTGTCTATGCCACAGCGAAGCATGAGTGGAACCTGATCCAAAAGTACGTCACCAATGGCCCTGATCTCACCTTCATAGCCGAAGCGATCACGTAGCAATAATGCGTGAGAATATGCTCTACCATCACTAAATGCAGGGAACACAACAGCTACAACCGCAATTCGGTCAAGATACGGTTGGAGCTCAGCCACGTCGTCAGCAGGCTGTATCACGACACCGAGGCCAGCCTCGTTGCTCGCCGCCGCCAAGGCTTTGAACCTTTCCAGGCTCACCAAAGCCCTTTCTCCATCTGCGGCCTTCAGATCTTCGGTTTCAACAATCCAATTGTCATCGTCGATGAAGCCGGTTTCATTCCAAATCTTCGTCATAGAAAAATCCTCAAGCAACCTTGGTTGTCGGGCCATAAAGCGCATCCTTGAAAGGTTGCGCACCAACGCGGCGGTAGGTTTGGATAAAAATTTCCGAGGGATCGTTGCGAACACTCAGATAAGTTTCGATAATTGTTTCAATCGCATCAGTTACCTTTTCCGGCTCAAATCCTCTTCCGATGATGTCGCCAATAGAGGTGTTTTCATCAGCGGAACCGCCAAGCGTGATTTGATAGAGTTCTTCGCCCTTCTTTTCGACACCCAAAAGGCCGATATGACCAACGTGGTGATGTCCGCAGGCATTGATGCAGCCGGAAATCTTGATCTTCAACTCGCCAATCTCGACCTGACGCTCCTGCGAGCCAAAACGCTCGGAGATCTCCTGCGCAAGCGGAATGGAGCGTGCGTTGGCGAGCGCACAATAATCAAGACCCGGGCAAGCAATCATGTCCGTGATCAGACCCGCATTGGCGGTCGCCAGGCCCGCGCCCACAAGCGCACGATAGACTGTCTCAAGATCGGCCAGAGCTATGTGCGGCAATATGATGTTCTGCTCATGGCTGATGCGAATTTCATCAAATCCAAACTCTTCCGCAAGTTCGGCCACGAGGTCCATCTGCTCGTCAGATGCATCACCAGGGATGCCGCCAATAGGCTTCAAAGAAATCGTGACAGAAGCATAATCCGGATTTTTATGCGGACGTACATTCTGGGTAAGCCACGCAGCGAACTCCGGATCCGACTTCTTCCACGCTGCGACCTGACCCCAACCTTCCGCGCGTTCAGGCAGTGAAGGCGGAGCAAAATACTCGCCAATTGCAGCAATATCCGCTTCTGGCAGTTTCAATTCGCTGTCTTTCAAATGCGCGAATTCAGCGTCTATTTGTGCCTTAAGCTCATCAATACCTGTTTCGTGAACCAAGATCTTGATGCGCGCCTTGTACTTGTTGTCGCGTCGACCATGCAGGTTGTACACGCGCACCACGGCAGTCGTGTAGGAAAGCAAATCCTCTTCCGGCAGGAAATCGCAAATCTTCTTTGCAATCAGAGGCGTTCGCCCCTGCCCACCGCCAATATAGACAGCAAATCCCAGCTCGCCTCTATCGTTCTTCTTCAACTGAAGACCAATGTCATGCACCTGAATTGCAGCGCGGTCATTGACTGCCCCCGTCACTGCAATTTTGAATTTGCGTGGCAGGAATGAAAATTCCGGGTGCACGGAAGACCATTGGCGCAATATTTCAGCGTACGGGCGAGGATCAGCCACTTCATCAGCCGCAGCACCCGCAAAGTGGTCTGAAGTCACATTACGGATGCAGTTGCCCGAAGTCTGAATCGCGTGCATCTCTACGGAGGCAAGGTCAGTCAAGATGTCGGGAATATCGGAGAGTTTGGGCCAGTTATACTGAATATTCTGCCGCGTCGTGAAATGACCATAGCCACGATCATATTTGCGGGCGATGTGAGCCAACATCCGCATCTGACGTGAATTCAACGTGCCATAGGGAATAGCGACGCGCAGCATGTAGGCGTGAAGCTGCAGATATACGCCGTTCATCAAACGCAGTGGCTTGAACGCGTCCTCAGATATCTCACCAGCCAACCGGCGTTGAACCTGGTCAGAAAACTGCGCAACGCGTTCTTTTACAAAATCATGATCGAATTCATCGTAACGGTACATCGAACACCTCAGGCCGCGTTAGATTTTACAGAGCCGGAGACCGGCAGATAGTTGATTGTTGGACCGTCGGCGCGAATGCGCTCCCGCAAGCGTTGTGGAACCAAAACACCGTCGAGGTTCTCAACGTCTATCAAGTTCACATCTACGACCAAATTGTCAGCCGTGGCCGCCTTGCCAACAGCCTCCAACGTCTCGATTTCCTCAGCCGTCTCAGCAACCCGCGCGCCCTGCAGGGATGTTTGCCAAAGCCCACCTTCAGCGAGCCAAACAGCAACGCCATCCGTCAGGCGATTTGCCGTTAATACCTTGAGTTTCATTGTAAAATCTCCTGAGGAACTTCTATTTGTGCGCGGGCCAGCGCTGTCGAACGTCCGATATCGACGCCTGCAACGGCCTCACCAATGATAACCATTACCGGGCCTGCAAGTTCAGTGCGGCTTTCAAGTGTAGGCAAGTCTCCAAGCGTACCGTGGTACAATCGTCTATTCGTCCGACTGGCGTTTTCAACAACAGCCACCGGTGTCTCCTCGGGCATACCGCCCTGCATCAATCGACTTGCGACCGATGCGGCAACTGAGCGGCCCATGTAGACAGCAATTGTAGCCCCGGAAACAGCCAGACGAGCCCAGTCAGGCAAGACATCACCCGCCATATCATGGCCTGTGGTGAAAACGAGCGAAGATGCAACACCACGTAGCGTCAACGGCAGCTCAAAATCGGCAGCAGCGGCCAGAGCCGATGTAATTCCAGGTACGACCTCATACCCAACCCCGGCCTGACGAAGAGCTGCCATCTCTTCTCCAGCGCGACCGAACACCAATGGGTCTCCGGATTTCAATCGAACAACCCGCTGCCCCTGGTTTGCCAATTGAACCAGCAAATCGTTGATCTCGTCCTGAGACTTCGCGTGGCACCCCTTGCGCTTGCCAACCGAGATGCGCACCGCATCGCGGCGGCCCATATCGACAATCGTTTGTGGAACCAATGCATCATAAAGGACAACGTCTGCTTCCATGAGTGCGCGCTGCGCACGAAGGGTCAACAAGTCTTCTGCGCCAGGCCCGGCACCTACAAGCCAAACATATCCAGATGAATGCGATGAGGCCTGAAGCAATCGGCTGACGGAACGTTCCGCCACATCCAAATCACCAAGATACACGGCGTCCGCGACTTTCCCGGAGAAAAAACGACGCCAGAATTCACGCCGTGAAGAACCACGCGGCAAGCTACTTTCGACCTGATTGCGAAAACGCATTGCAAGTCTTGCCAACGCACCTAACGACGGATGCAGAAGCTGATCCACCTGAGCACGGATCATTTGCGCCAATACTGGTCCCGCACCTTCTGTGCCAATCGCCACAGCTACCGGTGCCCTGTTGACAATGGCGGGTGTGTAAAAATCGCAAAGTTCCGGCTGATCAACTGCATTGACAGGTACACAAAGGCTGCGGGCATAGTCGACAAATGCTGCATCGCGTGCCGCATCCCCACTGGCGGCAAAAGCCAATGCGGCACCTTCCATTGCTTCGTGCCTCCGATCCTCGGAAAACACTTCAATCCCAGCGCCATCGAGGAAGCCAGCAAACGACAACTCCAGTCGATCTGCGACCACACGCACGTCAGCGTTCGTGTTCAGCAACAGACGCACCTTGGCAAAGGCTTCTGTGGAACCGCCAAATACAACGCATGCCTTACCCACCACCTTGAAAAAGGCAGGAAACGCGTTCAATTTTTGGCTTCTCTGAGACAACTCGGTTCACCCTGGCTAAGTTACCGCAAATATCGCCCGCACAAGCCTCATTCGGAAGGAATAGAAATGCGGCCAACGGGATGGGCAGATATTTCTTTCCTTTGGGTAGCGCTTTTTTGAGCAAATCCACCCTTTGCCGCAGTGCAGGAATTTACATCGGGTGATACCGCTCCTATCGTCGATGCATCCTCTTAAACAAATGGCGCAATATGATTCCGAACGAAAAATTGGCCCTAAGGCTGCTCGATGTGATTGAGAACGACATTCTCCCGCTAACACAAAATGGCGTTGGAGGCGGCGCGAAGGTCTTCGGTGCGGCCCTGCTTCGCAAGTCCGATCTTTCACTTGTCATTGCCGGCACCAACAATGAGATCGAGAATCCGCTTTGGCACGGTGAGGTGCACACTCTGAAGCAATTCTTCGAGATGCCTGAACGACCGGACACCAAAGACCTTGTGTTCCTGTCCACTCATGAACCCTGCACAATGTGCATGTCCGCAATCACATGGGCCGGATTTGATAACTACTATTATTTCTACAGCCATGAGGACAGTCGCGACGCTTTTGCGATCCCACACGATTTGAAGATAATGAAAGAGCTCTACGGGCTGGAACCAGGCGGTTACCGACGTCAAAACGCATTTTGGAAAAGCTTTTATATTGGTGATCTTGTTGCTACCGCACCAGAAGCAGAACGCTCACCGCTTGAAGAGCAAACAGAGCGTATAAAAAAAGAATATGACCGTCTTTCCGGTATCTATCAGACCAGCAAATCCGACAATACAATCCCACTGAATTGAGCATTCATGCAAGCTTCGAAGGACATTACCCGCCTTATTGAAATCATGGCCGCCCTGCGAAATCCGCACACTGGCTGCCCGTGGGACATCAAGCAGGACTTTGCCTCAATCAAACCCTACACGCTCGAGGAAGCCTACGAGGTCGCCGACGCAATTGAACGCGGCGACATGGGCGACTTGTGTGAGGAACTTGGTGACCTCTTGCTGCAGGTTGTCTTTCATGCACGAATGGCCGAGGAGGCTGGCCACTTTGCGTTTGGCGATGTTGTTGAGGCAATTACCCGCAAAATGATCCGTCGTCACCCACATGTCTTTGCAACTTCAAATGCAAATGATGAGCATGCAGTGAAAGTGCAGTGGGACAAGATCAAAGAGGCGGAGAAGAAGGAGCGCGCGGAGCGAAGAGCGAGTGCGGGCTACATTGAACCCGAGAACGGCCTCCTTTCAGCGGTGCAGCGTTCATTTCCAGCGCTCACGGAAGCGCTGAAGATACAGGAAAAAGCTGCCAAAGTCGGGTTCGATTGGTCAGAACCAGAGCCAATTCTGGACAAGGTTGAAGAGGAAATTCAGGAGTTGCGTGCCGCACTCAAAAACGGCGACAAACGAGCTGTGGCCGATGAATTGGGCGATGTCATATTCGCAGTGGTCAACATTGGGCGCCATGTTGGCAGCGATCCGGAAATGGCACTACGCGGGACGAACGAGAAATTCCGCCGCCGCTTTTCCCATATTGAAACCACACTCGAAACGAACGGCGAAGATATTCATGCGGCGACCCTTGAGCGTATGGAAGCACTTTGGCAGCAAGCCAAGAAGCTGGAGCGCGACATCACCTGAAACCCGTTGATGAGAGAAGTTTCACCTTGTACCGGGTCAACATCACCTGCCAAAGTGAAATGCAGGAAACCGCAAGAACTGTAGGGCAGAAATGAAGATCGTCACCTGGAATATCAATGGTATCAAGGCGCGCCTTGAGAACCTCCTGACATGGTTGAAGGAATCAGATCCCGACATCGTCTGCCTGCAGGAAATAAAGTCCATTGATGAAAATTTTCCACGCGGCCCTATCGAAGATCTTGGATATCATGTCGAAACACATGGCCAAAAGGGCTTCAATGGTGTTGCCATCCTCTCAAAATTGCGGCCGGACGAAATCAACCGTGGCTTGCCCGGCGATGACAGCGACGAACAAGCCCGTTTCATTGAGGGTGTCTTTTCTACCGCACACGGGGCATTGCGCGTATGCTCGCTCTACCTGCCAAATGGAAATCCGACAGACGACCCGGTAAAATACCCCTACAAACTCAGATGGATGGAGCGCTTACAGGCATTTGCCGAAAACCGCATTGCATTGGAAGAACCGCTCATTCTGGCAGGTGACTACAACGTCATCCCCGAGCCACACGACTGTTTTGATACAAACGTATGGGCAACGGACGCTCTGTTCCTCCCCCAAACACGGGAAGCGTTCCGTCGCCTTGAAAACCTGGGACTCGCCGACGCGTTGAGAGCATCAGGGGACCAAGTTCCGGCCTATACTTTTTGGGATTATCAGGCTGGGGCCTGGCCGAAAAACAACGGGATTCGCATCGATCATCTGCTTTTGTCGCCCGAAGCCAGCGATCACCTTCGATCAATCCAGGTCGAATCCCATGTGCGGGATTGGGAGAAACCTTCAGACCATGTGCCCGTTGCCGGATACTTCAATTTCCAGGTATGAAATGATTGAATGCGGCCTGCGCTGAACCTCTAGTTGCCCTCATTTGAAATGAGCTTTTCTGAAAGAGCAACAGCGACGCGACGCTCCTCTTCATTCGCGGAGGCAAACGCTTCTTCCTGCAAGGCACGCATCCACCCAAGATCCTTCGGGGCGGAACGTTCAAGGGCAACGGTCATAAACGCCAGACCGCGTACAGTCTGCCCTTCCTGGAAAATCAGGTTTCCAAACAGTGCAGTAGCCCCCACGTGCCCTTGTTTGCGAGCATGATTGAGCCACTTCTTGGCCATCTGAATGGAGCGATTGTCTTCGCGCGTCAACAGGATCCGGGCGAGCTGATACTGCGCTTCAGCAACCCCAAAAGTAGACGCCACCTGGAAATAGAGCTGATAGGCCTGGTTGATATTGACTTCAACAGGGCTGTCGGGAATGCCATTTTGATAATAATGGGCAAGCGACATCAAGGCATTCACGAAATAGCCAGTGTCGGCTGAACCTGGTTCAATGCCGTTCCGTGCAATTTCGCTATACATCTTGAATGCAGCATACGCATCCCGCTCCACGCCGTCGCCATTGGCATACATATCAGCCAACTTCCAGCGGGAACCTGTGTGCCCTTTTTCGGCAGCATAACGAAACGCCTCTACGGCATCCGATTGGTGGCCTGCCTGCGACGCCTTGAAGCCGAACTTGAAAAGATCGAAGGGGCCGGAATCCTTGCTGACCCCGGACGCGGGGTCGAACGCAGCACAAGGCTGCGGTACTGCCATTGTCAAAGTAACCAGGAGAGCGGCCGAGGCAAACAAGCCGGTTCTCGCACCAGATACAGGCATCATATCACTTCTTCATATCCTGCGCCGTCTGACTGCGCGTGCTCTGCGCCAAGTCGGGCGTCTATTCAAATACCGCCATCGCAGCTTTCTGCTGCATCATGCCGAAAACGTTGCTCCGGCTTTGTGGCGGGAAATGGACAAACTCGACGTTCGCGCAACCCATATCAGATCATAACTGAAAAAGTGTTGCCAAATGGTCACAAAAGCAAACACGAATATAAAAAGGGCGGGTCAACAAACCCGCCCTCCTCAATTTCTTTCATTTCGCTTCAGCGAAATTGAATTCCATCAAGACTCAACTTGCCTCATTGACTCTCGCCAGAGCCGTCGCGAGGCCTGCGCGCTGAACTTCCAGCTCTGCCATGCGTTCCCGCTCTGCTTCAACCACCTCTGGCTTCGCATTGGCGACGAATTTGGCGTTCGAAAGTTTACCGCCAACCTTGGCGATATCACCGTCAACCTTGCCAAGGGCCTTTTCCAAGCGTGCCTTTTCTGCGGCTATGTCAATCAGGCTCCCCAACGGCAGGCATGCGCTAGCTTCGCGCACAACAACCTGGGCAGACCCCTTGGGTGACTCAGATGCCGTCGTGATATCTTCAACACGTGCCAACCGTTTGATTGCCGCATCTTGTCTACCCAAACGCTCCAAGGTCACGCCGTTGGCACCGACAACAATCAAAGGCGCTTTTGCAGACGGTGGCACATTCATTTCAGCCCTTGCCGAACGGATCCCGGATACCAGGTCGATCAACCAATTGATTTCGTCGGCAGCCGCCTCATCGGAGAATTCAGGCTGCGGCCAATCGGCGTGGCACAGCAGCTTTTCGCGCGGCATAGCATCATCTGCTGTACGCGCCCAAAGCTCTTCCGTCATGAAAGGCATGAAAGGATGAAGCAGTTTGTATGTTTCATCCAGAACATAGGCCGCGCAAGCCTGCGCCTCGACCTTGGCTGCCTCGTCTTCACCGCTGAAGATTGGCTTCAACAGCTCCAGGTACCAGTCACAAAACTGGTTCCATACGAACTTATAGGCCACGTCCGCAGCATCATTGAAACGATAGCTTTCAATCGCCCCGGTAACACCCTCTGCCGCTTGTTTAAGTTCCGTCAAAATCCAACGATTGACAGTCAGCGTACATGCTTCCGGCAAGAAATGCGGGTCAGACTTGGCCCCGTTCATTTCTGCAAAGCGCGTGGCATTCCAGAGCTTGGTACCAAAATTGCGGTATCCCGCGATGCGTGCCGGATCCAGCTTCACATCTCGGCCCTGTGCAGCCATGATCGCCAATGTGAAGCGAAGCGCGTCAGCACCGTATTCGTCGATCAATTCCAGCGGGTCGATAACGTTGCCCTTGGATTTCGACATTTTCTGACCATTCTTGTCGCGAACAAGAGCATGAACATAGACCGTGTGGAACGGCTCTACCGGCTCGCCATGCTCGTCCTTCATAAAATGGAGGCCCATCATCATCATACGGGCAACCCAGAAGAAGATGATGTCAAACCCTGTCACCAGAACATCAGTCTGATAGTAATTTTCCAGCTCAGGCGTTTTATTGGGCCAGCCGAGTGTCGAGAATGGCCAAAGCGCAGAGGAGAACCACGTGTCGAGCACATCTTCGTCTCGGGTCAGAATATCGCCAGGCTTGTAGTCCTCCAGACGCTCCTCGACCCAGGCCTTCCATGGGCCTTCATGCGAGATATAGTGCTGGATTGCAGCATGGAGCGCTGCCTCTTCATCCTTCTCGACAAAAACCTGTCCATCTGGACCGTACCACGCCGGGATCTGGTGGCCCCACCAAAGCTGGCGCGAAATGCACCACGGTTCGATGTTTTCCATCCAGTTGAAGTAGGTGTTCTCCCATGACTTCGGGACAAAGTTCGTCCGACCTTCGCGGACAGAGGCAATCGCGGGTTCCGCAAGCGTCTTGGCGTCGGCGAACCACTGATCTGTCAACATCGGCTCGATGACAACATTGGACCGGTCGCCGAACGGCTGCATGATTTTCTTGTTTTCGACATAAGGAATGTCGTTGCCGTCGTCATCCTTGACCGTAACCGCGAGCCCATCTGCATTGATAGCATCAACGATCAACTTGCGTGCTTCGTAGCGATCAAGACCGCGATACTCTTCCGGTACAAGGTTGATCTTGTCGACTTCCGCCTCTGTTGGAACATGACCGGACTTGGCAATCTCCAAAGCCTGCGCCGCACAATCCGCATACGCTTCACCGTCATCACGCATTGAGGCGGTGCCATCCATAAGACGGTAAAGCGGAATGTTGTTGCGCTTGGCGACCTGGTAGTCGTTGAAGTCATGCGCACCGGTGATCTTCACAGCGCCCGAACCGAATGTCGGATCCGGATATTCATCCGTAATGATCGGAATTAGACGACGGTGTTCCTTTGGACCAACCGGAATTTCGCACAGCTTTCCGACAATCGGTGCGTATCGCTCGTCGGATGGATGAACGGCGACCGCGCCATCGCCCAGCATAGTTTCCGGACGTGTCGTCGCGATGGAAATATAATCGCGTTCTTCGGAGAAAACGACGTTACCATCTTCGTCTTTTTCTACATATGTGTAGGTCTCACCACCCGCGAGCGGGTACTTGAAATGCCACATATGCCCGTCAACTTCGCGGTTCTCCACTTCTAGATCGGAGATTGCAGTTTCAAACATCGGGTCCCAGTTGACCAGACGCTTGCCGCGATAAATCAGACCTTCTTTGTAAAGTGAAACGAAGACCTCCAACACAGCCTCGGAGAGCCCCTCATCCATGGTGAAGCGTTCGCGAGACCAGTCACAGGAAGCGCCCAGGCGCTTCAACTGATTGAAGATCGTGCCACCTGATTCTGCCTTCCACTCCCAAACCTTGTCGACGAAAGCTTCGCGGCCCATCTCCCGGCGACCAGGAAGCTGGCGTTCCATCAACTGACGCTCAACAACCATTTGCGTTGCGATACCAGCATGGTCCATGCCCGGCTGCCAAAGCACATCTTTGCCACGCATGCGTTCGAAACGAACCATGATGTCTTGCAGCGTGTTGTTGAGCGCATGCCCCATGTGCAAAGAGCCGGTCACATTCGGTGGCGGGATCACTATGCAGAAGGGATCGGCATCGGGCTTCGCGTTCGCGCCAGCCGCAAATGCGTCGGCCTCGTCCCATTTTTTGGCAATTTCCGGTTCAACCGTTGCGGCATCATATGTTTTGTCGAGCATATCGGACCAACTATTCGTGTTATTGCAGCGGCTTCATAAAGGCGAAGCCGCCAATCAAGTCAACACGCTATAGCCAAAGCCTAGCCCATTCGCCACAGCTAGGGCTGCGAAATTGCAAAATTCATGAAAAGATCAGCCTGCAATATAGGCTTTGATCTGTTCCGCCTCCAGTTCAACGCTGGCAATATGCGCCTTGACCACATCTCCGATTGAGACGATTCCGGCCAACGCGCCATCGGTTTCCACCGGCAGATGTCGAAACTTGTGCTGATTCATTGTCGACATGACCTTTTCAATCGTCATGTCCTCTGAACAGCGAACCACATTGGGGATCATTGCCGAGGAGACCGGCCGATCAAGACAACCAGCGCCATCAGATGCAATAGCACGAACGATATCGCGCTCTGACAGGATCCCCTTTATTGCACCACTGTCATCAACGACGACAACCACACCTATGCGATGCTCACTCAATAGCTCCGCCGCCTGTTTCAAGCTCTGCGCGCTATCAATCACAACGACATTGCGCCCTTTGGCATCCAATATGGCTTTTACTGACATTCCGACCTCCCTCATTTTATCGGCAATGCCTCACCCCTCCCGGAGTCATCGCCTATAAAGCAATGGTGCGCTGTGCTTTTGCCGAATGCAAGAGGAAGTTTTAGTCAGAACTAATGTCGTTTAACGAATTGCAAAACGCGCGTGCTCAAACAGACGCGCGGCCGCATCATGTTCAATGTAGCGTTTTTTTCTGCGCGCAATTGCCTCGTCATCATCGCCCCAAACGCTTGCTTGGTAGTCCTCATCTAAATGCGCAATTTCCCATGCCTCATCTGCGGTAACCTCCCCCTCGGCGAAAGCGAGTGCCAGGATGGCGGAGCCTGTAAGGGTGGTGACTGTATGCAGGCACGCAAGCTCAAGCGATGTATGATACTTGCGCAACGTAACAGCAAACGCGGCAATTGCCTCACGTGGTTGTTCCTGATGAACAATGCCTTCCGCGAGTGAAAAACGCGCACCGAGGTGATTTGCTGCCCAATCTATGATTGGGTCCCATTTTTCCGTCTGCAAGTTCACAAGTTCCTGCGGACTATCGGCGCGGTAACAAAGCAAGTCTGAGGACGAAAACCGAAGGATGTCTTCGTGAACTGCCTGCAGGTCGCTCGCAACACCGTCAATCGCAGTATTTACCAGTCGGGTCAGCGGCATACGCGCTGGATCGATTGTCTTTTCCTGTGCCGACCACTCGGTAGCCAATAGTTCGGCAATCGCCTGTGATGGCAGTTCCAAAACCTTCTTGGCTGGCGTGCGTACCGACTTGCCGTCAAGCGTGATCGACCATTTGTCGTCAGCGCCCGCTACACCAACAGTTTCATAGAACCGCTTGGGCAACGGTTGTTTCATATTCAAATGAGCCCGTTGCATTGGGTCTGGATCTGAAAGCATGTCTGAAAGGTCAGTCAGAATCTCGCGCATATCTCTAAAACCGTTCTACCTGTTCAATAATCTCCGCAGCGGTCATCACAATATTCTCAGCGCCAGCGGAAACCAGAGCATCTACTGCTCCATACCCCCAAGACACTCCTATTGTATGCGCACCGGCGGCCTTTGCCATCTCTATATCGTAAATGGTATCGCCAATAACAACCGTCCGATCAACATCGATTCCGGTTTCTTTGCAGCACTCAAGCACCATTGCAGGGTGTGGTTTGGACGGACAATCGTCAGCAGTGCGAGAAACGAAGAAGAGCTTGCCGAAGTCATAGCGTCCAAGAATCGATGAAAGCCCGCGACGCGATTTACCCGTCACAGCACCCACAATGACATTGTCCCGGTGCCCCAATTCGTTCAGCATGAGTTCAATGCCTTCGTACAGCTCTTCACCAAAGCCATCCTGTCGGACAGAAACAAATTGCTCCTTGTAGAAAGCCATCATCGAGCGACACTCGTCGTCTGGCCTGTCCATCCCCAACATATCCGCGATCGCAATATCCAGCGACAGCCCGATAATGCTCCGTGTCGCATCGATACGCGGTTCCGGTTTGCCAAATGCCTGAAATGTTCGGCGCATGGTTTCATGTATGAGCGCGGCGCTGTCTACCAGCGTGCCGTCGCAGTCAAACAGAACCAGCTTCATCTTTCATTCGCCTCAGGATCGACATCAAATCCCAACAAATTCCATGTCTGCACCATATGTGGAGGCAGCGGCGCCGTAACTTTCAGACGTCCACCATCGGGATGCGGAATATCGATGTGTCTGGCGTGCAGATGCAACCGGTTCTGCACCCCGCCGGGGAAGCTCCAATTGACATCGGCCTCAAAATATTTGGGGTCGCCAATAATCGGGTGACCAATCTGTGCTGCATGGACACGTAGCTGATGGGTGCGGCCTGTGTAGGGTTCCATTTCCAGCCACGCCAGGTTCTGCCCGGCCTGCTCCAACACGCGATAGAAGGAAATCGCGTGGTCAGCACCATCGACGCCGTGCTTGACGACACGCATCTTGTCGCCTTCCGGGGTCGGCTCTTTTAGCAGCCAAGAAGAAACCTTGCCCTCGCGCTTTTTCGGAACACCTCTCACCAGCGACCAATAGGTCTTCTTCGTGTCTCTCTCACGAAACGCCGTCGTCAACTTCTGCGCAGCACCACGCGTGCGGGCGATAACAAGAACACCAGATGTGTCGCGGTCGAGACGATGAACAAGCCTTGGCTTTTCACCCTTCTTGCTCACCCAGGCTTCCAGCATTTTGTCGATGTGGCGAACCACGCCGGAGCCACCCTGCACTGCAAGCCCGGCAGGTTTGTTCAAAACAAACACCTTGTCGTCTTCGTGCAACAGCATGCGGGATAGCAACTCGCCGTCGCCGGAGTGTTTCAATTCTTTGCCTGAAGGCGCCCCCGTCTTGAGCCCTTTTGAATCAACGTCCATCGGCGGAATGCGAACCGACTGACCGGGCTGCATCCGGGTGTCCGTTTTTACACGCCCGCCATCAACGCGCACTTGACCGGAACGCAGCAGTTTTTGAAGCTTGCCAAAACCGAGGCCGGGATAGTGCACCTTGAACCAACGATCGAGACGCATGCCCGCCTCGTCATCCTGCACTTCAATATGTTCAATTCCGGCCATAACGCATAAATCCAATGTTGATTGACGCGGCTTTACCCGAAACTGCGCACCAATGCCAGCCCGCCAACCAAACCGGCGATAGAAAGCGCAACACTTGAAACAACATAGATCAAAGCGGTCACATTCGCTCCGCGTTCAAAAAGGTACACAGCATCCAGAGAGAAAGCAGAAAATGTCGTAAAGCCGCCCAGAAACCCGGTGACTGCAAGCACCCGCATCTCCGCCGAAGCATTAAACTTCAAGGCTATTGTTTCGGCAAAAATACCGATCAGAAATGAGCCAACGATATTGACGATGAAAGTGCCCCACGGATAGCCCGGCCCAAAGAAACGCAGAGCCCAGACACCAACAAGGTAGCGGCATGATGATCCAAGAGCTCCGCCGAGCGCGGCCAAAAGAACGTGTGGCATAGGTTCAACCCCAAATTTCGCAATGCAATATGTTTCCTGATTAGGCCAATTTGCACCACAATAAAAGCCAGTAACCGCTAAACCCCGGTCGCCTCGAAGATTGACCAGAAGCGAATAATCCATGCAATCCCTGCAATGCTCACCTCAAATCAGTGGCAAATTCGCCCCATATCGGCGCAAGCTATGCTGTTGATGCCGTGCATGCATCGTTCCATTTTACAATTCACGAGGACTCGCGCTATAGATAAAGCCTTCCATACACTAAGCCGCGCCTGCAAACGCGAAGCCCAAGACACAGTTAGTTGTCCCGTAAGGTAGAAGTCAATTTGGCTCACCGAAACTTAGCGCTTTGAATAAGCAGTTTGCACGCACGGTTTTAAATTTCGACAAGGGCTGTGATTTGCATGACTGACATTCTGAAACCCAAAACTGTCAGCGTCCTCCAGGAAGGCTATGGCCTTGATCGGCTGAAGGCTGATGCTCTGTCCGGGCTCACAGTTGCCATCGTCGCTCTGCCACTTTCAATGGCCATCGCTATCGCCTCCGGTGTTACCCCAGACAGGGGGCTCTATACTGCGATCTTTGGCGGATTTATCGTATCACTTCTAGGTGGAAGTCGGCATCAGATTGGCGGCCCTGCTGGCGCATTTATTGTGCTGGTTGCCGCGACCGTGGCACTGCACGGCGTTGAAGGTCTGATTTTGGCGACATTTATGTCGGGGGCAATGATGCTTCTTGCAGGTTGGTTTCGCCTGGGCAAGTACATCAAGTTCATCCCTTATCCGGTGACCGTCGGCTTCACTGCCGGTATCGGGGTCATAATTTTCTCCAGTCAGATCCATGACCTGCTTGGGCTCACTACGTTAGGTAAAGAACCCGGACCGTTGTTGGAGAAAATTCCATATCTAATTGAATTTTCAGATACTATCAGCATTCCCGCCGCCGAAATTGCAGCCCTGACTGTCGCGATAATTCTGGGTTTGAAGACATACCGTCCAAACTGGCCCGGCCTGCTCATTGCAGTGTCATTGGCATCAATTCTTACAGCAATCCTGGCACTGCCGATTGAAACAATAGGTACGAAATTTGGCGGCATTCCTCAGAGCATTCCCCTGCCCCATTTACCCGAATTCGATTGGAATTTGGCAATTGATGTCCTTCCGGACGCAATTTCCTTCACGATGCTCGGAGCCATTGAATCTCTCCTATCTGCAGTCGTTGCCGACGGCATGACTGGACGTCGCCATCGCCCGTCGATGGAACTGGTTGCACAAGGGGCAGCCAACATGGTTTCTGCCCTCTTCGGCGGTATCTGCGTTACCGGAACCATCGCCCGCACAGCAACCAATGTGCGCGCTGGAGGCACCAGCCCCTTTTCCGGCATGATGCACTCCTTGTTCCTGTTGGCCTTCCTTTTGATCGCCGCGCCACTGGCAAGTTACATTCCGCTTGCCGCGCTCGCCGGGGTGCTTGCATTTGTGGCCTACAACATGCTGGAAAAACACGCATTTGTTGCCCTTATGCGCTCATCACGCGGAGATATGATCGTGCTGATGGCGACATTCCTGCTGGTGGTTTTCCGAGATTTGACAGAGGGCATCATTGTCGGATTCGTGCTCGGAGCATTTCTCTTTATCGATCGGATGGGCAAAAACATCCAGGTACATGAGAAGGCATCAGGCCTTACCACGGAGGAAGACGAAGAAAATCCGATATTGGCAAGTGACCCTGACACGGTTGTCTACCACATATCCGGCGTCTTCTTTTTCGGCGCTGCGTCAACCGTTGGTTCGGTACTTGACCGAATTGCAGACCAGCGCAAGAACTTCATTCTCGATTGTTCAGCGGTTCCATTCATGGATTCCACCGCTGCAAACGTGATCGAGGGCTCCGTCCGTAAAGCAAAACGACAGGGGCGTCGCTACATCATTGCTGGCGCTTCGGCAGATTCGAGAAAAATGCTCGCAGCCCACAACGTATCCGAACCCGACGTCGAGTTCTTTTCATCTCTGGAAGCTGCATCTGAGGCGGTGAACCTCAAATCACAAGACACTTGAGCGTCAGGCAACCACGTACTGCAACGTATCAAATGCACGCTGAATGACTTCAGGCCCGGCTCCTGGCTGCGTCGCCTCGGTTGACAGTACCTGGCGAAAACGTCTGGCCCCCGGTTCGCCGTGATACAGCCCGACCATATGGCGCGTGATATGTTGCAGACGTCCGCCGGAGGCAAGCCACCGCTCCGCATAGTCCATCATTTCATTGCGCAATTCGTCACGCGTCAACCCCAGACGATGATCGCCGAACACGGCAGCATCCACCCCGGCCAAGAACGAGGTGTTGTGATAAGCCGCACGCCCAACCATGACACCATCCACACGCTCTAAATGCTTTGTGACTTCCTCGAGTGTATTGATCCCACCGTTGATCCCGATGAAAACGTCCGGATGTGCCTGCTTTAATCGATAGACAATCTCATAATCGAGCGGTGGAATATCCCGGTTTTCCTTGGGACTTAGCCCTTGCAACCATGCCTTGCGGGCATGAACCCAAAGTGCATCGGCCCCCTCTGCCAAAACTGCATTCACAAGCCTCGGCAGGGCAACTTCCGGATCCTGGTCATCAACACCAATGCGACATTTCACCGTAACCGGTACATTAGAGACCTTCTTGATCGCCGCCACAGCGCCAGCAACCACGTCCGGTGTTTGCATGAGGCAAGCGCCAAACGTCCCGGACTGAACACGATCAGATGGACAGCCGACATTCAGATTGATCTCGTCATAGCCAAATTCAAGCGCTATGCGCGCGGCTTCGGCCAGCTTTTTGGCATCCGACCCACCTAGCTGCAATGCAAGGGGATGCTCCGCCGCATCAAACCCAAGTAGCCGCTCACGCGTCCCATGTATCGCCGCGTCAGCCACCACCATTTCTGTGTAGAGAAGCGCATTTCGGGTCAACAGGCGGTGCAGATAGCGGCAATGCCGGTCGGTCCAGTCCAGCATAGGCGCAACAGCGAACTTTCCGTAGTTGCCAGCGTCATAATTTCCGGCCACTTGTCAGCCTCACCCGTCAATTCATCAAATCGGAAAGCACTTCGCATATTCGACCGGAAGACACAAGCAATGCCCTGAAATGCGGGGCATGCCGGAAACAACATCAGACACTGTGGTCCGCAGCAAAGGCCATGACTTCATTGGTGCCATCGTAAATCATGCTGAGAGCAACATAGAGAATGACAAGCAACCCGAACCACGCGATCCAACGATGCCGGTTCAGCAAGCCGGCAATGTAGGACGAGGCGACACCCATCAACAGAACAGACAATACGAGGCCAAAGACAAGCGCCCCAAGGTGGTCATGCGCTGCACCCGAAACCGCCAGAACATTGTCCAGGGACATGGACACATCGGCGATGATAATTTGAAACGCCGCCTGGCCCAGTGTCTTCCCACACCGGGCTGAACCCACGGTGCCATCAGCATTCAGGTCAGTATCACTAAGTGCCTCTTCCCCGGCACCCAATTGTTCCTGCGTCACCCGCAACTCTTGCCACATCTTCCATGATACCCACAGAAGCAAAATGCCGCCCGCCAACAGCAGTCCGGTCAAAGCAAGGAGTTTCGATGCCACAAGCGCGAACACAATGCGCAAAACGGTTGCCGCAATTATACCTATCAAGATGGCCTTGCGCCGCAAATGCGCATCCAGACTGGCTGCCGCCATGCCAATCACGATTGCGTTGTCACCGGCCAGCACAAGGTCAATCATGATGACCTGGAAAAATGCGGTAATCGCGGTCATATCCAGGACTGGCATAAGTTGGGCTTCTCCTTGGTTTTCACCAATATATGCATACAATGGATCGTATGAAGAGGGTGCGGCAAATCGCGCGAGTGGTGACGCTTAGCAAGCAATATGTCAACCGGATTGTTTTCAGTCTCACTTGCACATACAGCAATTTCGGTCGAAAAAGGCATATCTATGAATGATCGGGGAAAACGCCGTGCCGCTCTACGAAATTGATGGAATGAAACCTGAAACGCCGGGTGAAGACAACTACTGGGTCGCGCCGGACGCAAATGTTATTGGTCAGGTGAACATTGGTGAAAATGTTGGAATATGGTTTGGCGCTACGCTTCGCGGCGATAATGAGCCGATATCCCTGGGCAAAAACACCAACATCCAGGAAGCAACCATCATTCACACGGATCCGGGATTTCCAGTGTCTATCGGCGAAGGCTGCACAATCGGTCACCGCGCAATTATTCACGGCTGCACCATTGGCGACAATTCGCTGATTGGCATGGGAGCCACCGTTCTCAACGGCGCAAAGATTGGCAGGAATTGCCTCGTTGGGGCCAACGCGCTCGTCACCGAAGGCAAAGAATTTCCTGACAATTCACTCATCGTCGGATCGCCAGCCAAGGCAATCCGAACCCTGGACGAAAAGAGCGCCGCCGGTCTGGCGCTATCCGCCAAACACTATGTCGAAAACTGGAAGCGATTCAAAAAGGGCCTGAAACCAGTTTGATTTCAGCCCCTCTTCGAATTCAGAGAAAAATCAGTCGAGATCGAACAAGCCTGTATGGGTGACGTTATGCAGACCGCCGTCAATCGGTATGATCGCACCCGTCACATACGCGCCCGCTGGACCGCAAAGGTAGAGGGCCGCGCCCGCAATATCTTTCGGTGAACCGATGCGTCCAAGGGGAACACCCTGCCCGACTTTGTCGGCCTTGTCATCGCTGCCGGTGGCAAACTCGGTCATGCGCGACTGAAATGGCCCAGGCGCGAATGCGTTGACTGTGATACGGCGTCCCGCAAATTCCTGCGCCAAAATTCGTGTGAGGTGCAAAATTGCGGCCTTGGATGCGGAATAGGAATAGGCTCCATCGGAGAAGGGCATGATTCCCATCACCGAACCGATATTGACCACGCGCGCAGGATCTGAATCCGATGCGGCGGCTTTCAGCAGTGGTAGGAGGTTACGCGTCAGCGTAAACGCTGCTGCAACGTTGATGTTCATGACCTTTTCCCAAGCAGCATGCGGGAAATCCTTCAAAGGCGCTCCCCAGGAAACACCGGAGTTATTGAAAAGAATGTGTAGCTTGTCGGTACGCTTCTTCACTTCGTCGCTTGCTGCATTGATGCCCTCTTCGGTCGACAAATCAGCACCAAAGGCCTCAGCCGATCCAGCCGCGCCCAACGCGTTCAACTCGTCAGCCACCCGTGCACAATCAGCCGCCTTGCGCGACGCAATCATCACGCGCGCACCGGCACGAACCAGCGCTTCAGCGGTCATCCTGCCGATCCCAGTGGCACCACCAGTCACCAACGCAACCTTGCCCTCCAGACCATAAAGTCCACGCAGATACGCTTCCAAACCTTCCGACATGCTTCTCTCCCAAACTTCCTATTTGAATTTCGTTGTCATTGACGCTAAATCCTATTTAGTTCATTCTTGAACGAATTACAAAGAATTTTGGCTTGTTGCCAATAAAACAAACAGGAGAAGACGATGGGCACACCCGCCACAATGCATGCGCTGCTGCAAAAAGGCGATGGATATTCCGGTAAGCAGACGGGTATCGAATTCGATTCCATGGAACCATATCTTGAATATGGAGAAACATCTGTACCGGCCCTGCAAGAAGGACAAGTCCTCGTCCGCGTTTCGATGGCAAACATCAACCCCTCAGACCTGCACTTCATTAAGGGCGAGTACGGACAGCCCCGCCAACAGGGTAGACCTGCGGGTTTTGAAGGCGTTGGCATTGTTGAGGACGGCGTGGGCGCCTACGCTCAAAGCCTCGTCGGCAAGCGTGTTGCTTTCACCGTTGTACAAGAAGGCTCAGGGGCGTGGGCAGAATATGCCGTCGCAACAGCTGCTGCATGCATTCCGGTCAAAGAAGAAATGCTGGACGAAGACGCCGCTGGTCACGTTGTCAATCCGCTTACCGCAATGGCGATGTTCAATATTGTCCGCAAAGACGGCGCGAAAAGCTTTGTTCTGACCGCCGGTGCCAGCCAGTTGTGCAAGCTGATCATTGCCCTGGCACGCGACGAAGGTTTCCGCCCGATTGTATTTGTTCGCCGCAAGGAAATGATTGAGCCTTTGAAAGCGCTCGGTGCAGCTTACGTGCTTGACGAAACGGACCCAGACGCTCTCAATCAATTTGCAGAAATCTCACGGGAAGAAAAACCGCGCGTTATGCTGGACGCGGTTGCCAACCAACTCTCTGCGAATGTCTTCCTGTCCATGCCCAACCGTGCAAACTGGGTTATCTACGGCAAACTGGACTCAAGCCCCATCACAATGAGAGAGCTTGGTCAGTTCGTATTCATGGACAAGGTAATTTCAGGTTTTTGGCTAGCCAAGTGGTTCAAGGAAACACCTCTGGAAGAGCAAATTCGCGTCATCAACGAGGTTCAGGATCGTTTCATCTCGCGCAAATGGACGACAGACATTTCTGCGAAGATACCGCTGTCTGAGGCCGTGGAAAAACTTCCCGCAACGTTGGCGAAGCGCGCTGGCAAGATCATGCTCGTCCCCTGAGTAGCCACAGGCATTGGCCCGCGCCGCGCCTATTGGCAGGCGGCACAAACACCGCGTATCTCAAAAATAGATTGAGATACGCGAAACCCCTTCTTAGCCAACAGCGCACTAATCTGCTCGTCAATTCCATGTGGATGGAATTCCAAGGATTTACCGCAGCTGGAACAAATGGCAAAACCTGTCAAACCGTGGCAGGTGCAGTCTTCATGCGGGTGCGCGCAGACCACAAATGAATTGATGCTTTCCAGCCTGTGCACCAACCCAGAAGCCACAAGCTTTTCCAGCGCCCGGTAGACCTGCAAAGGCGCACGAAATCCATCATCACGTAATACATCCAGGATCGCATACGCTGTCATCGGCGCGCTGGCCTCAGTCAACGCACCAAATACCAGCTCCTGGTTTTTGGTAAGCTTTTGTTGAGTCATTGGCTGCCCCCAAGATTTCGATTTGCAAATGGCGACGGGATTTGAGCGAGCAGGAATAACAACAATGCCGCCACGACAATCGAAGGTCCTGATGGCGTATCAAATTCCAGCGAACCAAAGAGCCCGGCGACTATTGCCACAACCCCCAACACCGATGCCCAAACCGCCATTGCTTCGGGCGAGCCGGCCAAGCGTCGCGCCGCCGCTGCGGGTATAATCAGCATCGCGGTGATAAGAAGAATACCAACAACCTTGATAGCAATCGCAATTACAAATGCCAGCAACAGCATAAATACAAGACGCGCACCGTCTGGCCTCATGCCCTCGGCCGCTGCCAACTCGTGATTGACAGTTGAGGCCAAGAGGGGCTTCCAGAGCAGTAGCAAAACAGCAACGACCAAAGTCCCGCCGCCCCAGATGATGATCAGGTCCAGTCCACCGACTGCAAGTATGTCCCCAAAAAGATAGCTCATCAGATCGATACGCATCCAGGTCAGGAAGCCAGTCAGTACCAATCCAACAGCAAGTGCTGAGTGCGATAGAATTCCAAGAATGGAGTCAGCGGAAAGGCCACCACGGCGCTGCAAAACCAGCAATGCAAGCGATACCATCGTGGAAACCACAAAGATAGCAAGCATCAAATTGACCTCGAAAATAAGTGAGAGAACCACGCCAAGCAATGCCGAATGGGCCATAGTGTCGCCGAAATAGGCCATACGCCGCCAAACCACAAAGCAACCCAGCGGTCCAGCCGCAATTGCCAATCCAACACCGGCAAGTATCGCCCGCGTAAAAAAGTCATCAAGCATGGCGATGCCCTTCATGGTCGTGGTGAGCATGCTCGTGCTCGTGCTCATGGTGGCCATCATTCGGATGGCAATGATCAGTGATTGAGCCGTCACTGTGGCGCACGCGCCCATCAGGCAAGTGGGTGTGGTCGTGATTATGTGCATACACCGCCAACGATGCAGATGCCTTGCTGCCGAATAGCGCCATATATTCTGAGGATTCCTGCACGCTCTGTGGCGTACCACGACAACAAACATGACCGTTGAGGCAAACGACCGTGTCCGTTTCCGCCATGACGATGTGCAAATCGTGCGATATCAGCAGAATTCCGCAGCCAGACTGCCGCCGAATACGCGCAATCAATTCGTAAAGCGCGATCTCGCCGGAGAAGTCCACCCCCTGCACTGGCTCGTCCAGCACCAAAAGGTTTGGTTTTCTGGCAATTGCACGGGCCAGAAGTGCGCGCTGAAACTCACCTCCGGAAAGTTGCTGGACTTGAGAATGGGCAAGATGAGAAATTCCAACATCCTCGAGCGCCTGATCAATTTCACTATCGTTGAGGTTGCCAGTCAAGGTCATCATGCGCCGCACATTCAGAGGCATGGTCCAATCAATCGCAAGCTTCTGCGGCACGTAGCCGATTCTCAGACCTGAAGCACGTCTGACCACACCTTCGCTGGCTTTCTCAATGCCAGTTGCCACTTTCACCGTGGTCGACTTGCCCGATCCATTTGGACCGATCAAAGTCACGATCTCACCACGTTTGACCGATAGATCCACGCCGCGCACCAGCCAACGCTGCCCACGTCGCACCCCTACCCCGGAGAGTGAAATGAGTTCATTCTCCACATTCACATCGCTCGAGTCTGACATTTCCAACATTTCTTTCCAAAGTCTCTTGCCATCGTTTAATGGCATACGTTATACCATAACACAATATATGTAATGTTATAACGTATTGGAGCCACCATGACGACTACACCACGCTTGCTTACGATAGCTACAACACTGTTAGCGTTGAGCACGGTGAATTCCTTTGCCGCCGAAGCGCCCAAAGTCACAGTATCCATCAAGCCTCTGCATTCCCTTGTCGCAGCAGTCATGGACGGTGTTGGTGAACCGCAGCTCATCATCAAGGGTGCCGCATCACCACATACCTATTCGCTTCGTCCCTCAGACGCACGCATGCTGGAAGATTCAGATATCGTTTTTTGGGGTGGTCACGAATTGGAACGCTTCCTGGAAAAGCCACTTGAGGAAATTGCCCGCAACGCCAAGAGCGTAGAGCTCCTAGACGCTGAAGGCGTGGAAATCCTTCAACCGCGCGAGGGCGGAGATTTCGAAGCACATGACCATGGTCATGAGCATGAACACGAACATGACGCGCATGATGCCGAAGACGAGAGCGCTCACGAGCATAATGATCATGAAGTCGACCCGCATTTCTGGCTTAATCCTGAAAACGCCCGCGCAGCGGCCAAGTCCATTGCTCTAACTCTGGCAGAAACGGACCCCGACCATGCATCAGCCTACCATGCAAATCTGGCAGCGCTTGATCAACGTTTGGTAGACCTGGACAAAGAAATGCAGCAACGCACTGGTGCTCTTACAGATAGCGCCTTCGTTGTGTTCCACGATGCATATCAGTATTTTGAGCACCGGTACGGTCTTCACGCAAGCGGATCGATCACCATTTCTCCCGACGCACCACCAAGTGCAGCCCACATTCAAGAAGTGGAAGACAAGCTGAAGCGTCTGGGAACCGTGTGTATCTTCACCGAACCACAGTTTGAACCACGACTCGCTCAACGACTCGCAGAAGGTGCCGGCGTGAAAACCGGAATACTGGATCCTATTGGTGCAGATATTCCCGCCGGGCCTGAAATGTACGAAATGCTGATCGAACGTATTGGCGACAGCCTTGAAGGCTGCCTTGCGCACCAATAGCTCTAGTTACCAGAGCCTTTGGGCTGCTGTTTCCCGCTGAATGGCCTCAATTTTTGGGTCTTCGGGCTTGCTCCACGCCGTCGCCTTCTGCACACTTTGCAGAACTGAGTCGGCGTGTGGGACAGCCTATGCCGAGTGACAAGCGAACCCTAAAGGGAGCAACCCTTGGCCGAAGACAAATACTCCGAAGCGCTTGAAGCTTTTAACGCCAAAGACCTTGAGACCACTTTCAAAATACTCAACGAATTATTGACCAACGAAGGCCCGAGTGATGATCGGGTCCTGCCGTTGCTCGGTGAGGCATTCGTTGCAGGCGGATTGGCTGAGGAAGCCGCAGAGGTTTTTGAACAGGCTGCACAGGCCGAGTCACCGCAAGCAACTGAATGCATGTTCAAAGCGATGCTGCTCTATGGAGGACTCGGAAACACCGAAAAGACGTTCCTGCTCGCTCTGCAGCTCAATAAATTGTTGCCTGACAACCTGGATGTTATCTACTTCCTCTCTGCTGGCCTGCTTGAGCGCAATGAATTTGAGCTCCTTGCCGCGTTCAAAGCGAAACTCATTGATAGTGACAACCCGGATCACCTTGCACTTGCGTCGCGCATATATGGCCGTGAGGGTAGTACCGAGGACCACCTCCGTCTCTACAAGAAACTGTACAAACTGGTTCCCGACCAGGGGCAAATTCTCTTTGCTCTCATGGAGTTCGCCGGGAGCTTCAACGACTTTGACACTCTTGCGTCCCTTCAAAAACGACTCGCACAAGAAATAGAGAATGGCAATGAGGCGTTGCTGAAACAGGACTTCCCACGTCACAGCCTGCTTTGGACAAGCGACGAGAAAATCAATCGCCTGGCTGAGAACATCTTCGACTTGCCAGCCGCCAACCCGGATTTGCGTGAACAGCGTCGCGCGCAGCCGCATATTTGGGGCGAGAAAATCTGCGTCGGCTATGTGGGCAACGAGTTTTGGGACGACCACGCCACAATGCGCTTGATGCGTTCCGTGTTGACAGCGCACGACCCCGACAAATTCGAGGTGGTGCTGTTCTGCTATACGCCCGAGCGCTTCCTTGAAGAAAAATCCGACCGCGACAAATGGGGGCGTATCGTTTCCATTCGCGATATGAATGATGACGACGCCGTGAAAGCCATTCAGGCAGCAGGAGTCGACATTTTGATCGATCTGAAGGGTTACACAGGCGGCGCGCGAACAGGTATTTTCAACCGGATGGCAGCGCCGGTCCAGGTCTCATGGCTTGGCTACCCTGGCTCATGCGTCAACATGGATTATGACTATATTGTCGGCGACAAATTTGTTCTGCCTGGAACGTCCAAGCCCTACTATCACGAGAAATTCTGCCGCCTTCCAGACAGCTATCAGCCAAACGATCCCTTCACGCGCGCCCTTCCAAAGGCCTCGACACGCCAGGAACTTGGTCTACCTGAAGACAAGGTGGTTTTTGCGTCCTTCAACTCGCCTCAAAAGATTTCTGTCGAGACCATTGATCTTTGGATTTCAGTATTGAAATCAGCACCGAATTCAATCCTCTGGGTTATGACCAACACGGACAACGCAGAACAAAACATCGTTCGGCGTGCTTTGATGCAAGGCGTCATGCCAGACCGCTTCAAGTTTGCGCGCAAAACCTCCTATGAGGAGCATATCGCCCGTGCGCAGGCGGCCGATATTGCGCTTGATTCCTTCCCGTATAATGGTCACACGACAACATCGGACATGCTTTGGGCCGGAGTTCCGGTTATCACAAAGAAGGGGCGCAATTTTGCCTCTCGTGTTTCTGAGAGCCTGCTGAACGCCATGGGCGTTCCCGAGCTTGTTGCAGATGATAATGCGGGATTCGTCAACCTTGCGACAAAACTCGCCGCAGATCCGAGTGCCGTCCGTGACCTTAAGCGACGCTTGGTCGAGAACAGATTTACTGCACCATTGTTCGATGCCGAGCGCTTCTGCCGCCATCTCGAAACTGCCTATGAGATGATGGCACAAGAGGCAAAAGTCGGAAAGAAACCCGATCATTTTGACGTCGAGGCACGCCCCAGCCGCGAAGCTCCATTCAGGAGCTGATGGCTGCGGCCACAGTCACGAAAACCGTATATCGACGCAATGACGACTAGTCATTGCTTCGATATGCGAAGCTGTCAAAATCCGCTGCCAAGCCAGCACCGCTTGTGTCAAATGCAAACATTGCCGCAAATGCACCTGTGAACGAGCCATGTTCGTTCATCGTTCCGGCTTCATCCGATATCAGGCTGGCATCCAGCACAAGACCAATCTCCTGCCAATCCGCTTCGATATCGGGCTTCCAGTAGAACTGCAGTTCAGTGTTATGAACTTCCATAGCCAGATGGAGGCGTGTATCAGGCGCTGCAATCCCCATGCCAATGGGATAGGTCAACGCTCCGCTTGGATGCGCGCCTGGACAGGAAAGAATATTGAGCGACAAGCCTAATTCCTCATCCATTGTCAAACCAAGAGCATGGAATTTATAGCGGTTATAGTAGTGCGCTATTCCTGCCATCTGCTGATAGCTGGAAGGATCAAATTCGATCGACGTCTCTGCTCTGAATGAGTGATGCTCTTGTCGACGCCCCACAAGCCCCTGCTCGAACCAGGAACCAATACCTTCCCGTCCAAATATGCGCAGATGTCCGGGGCGCTCACTCAGAGAGAATATCCTGTTTGAGTGCGGTGTGCGCAACCACTGGAATTCGAGAGGTAGCTTTGCATCGTCAAAATCCGTCGTGAATTCTACTGGCTCCGGCAGTTTCACCGCACCTTGCGGCGCGGCGACTTCCAAGTCCCCAACCAACGTACCGTTTTCCAGATAGAGCCAGTCATCATCATGCCAAAGGCATTTTTGCAAAGCCGTTTCTCTGCCCAAGGTGCAGCGGCGGTTGGGTGCCAACGGACGTCCGCACAAATGTGTGTGGTATACGTCGCCTGCGGGCGTCTCAACATACTGCCCGTGCCCTGTTCGTTGCAAAGGGGCCGACGGAGCGTCCTTAGAAGTGAGCAAATATTTGTTTGGATGCGTCTCGTAGGGACCAAAAATATTGCGCGACCGCGCCATGGTTACAGCGTGACTGTAACCTGTACCGCCCTCTGCGGTTGTCAAATAATACCATCCATTGCGCTTGAAGATATGCGGCCCTTCGACCAAGCCAAGTTCGGTTCCATCGTAGATATTTTTCACTGGACCAACGAGGCAACCCGCTTCAGCATCATATTCCTGCAGCAAAATTCCGTCGAAAGCGTTATGCGCTGCAGTGCCGCGTGTTTCGGGTCGATGGTTCCATCGCATATTGAGAAACCATTTTCGACCGTCGTCGTCATGAAACAATGATGCATCAAAGCCAGAAGAATTGACAAAAACAGGCTCCGACCATTCGCCTTCAATCGTGGGTGATGTCACGATATAATTGCGCACATCCTTGAAGCTGCCTTCAAACCGCTTCACGTCTGAATAGACCAACCAAAACAAACCATCGGCGTAGGACAGGCACGGAGCCCAGACACCACAGCTGTCCGGATTTCCAAGCATGTTCAGCTGACTTGCCCTTTCCAAAGGGCGGCGCACCAACGTCCAGTTCGTGAGATCTCTGGAATGATGGATCTGCACGCCGGGATACCACTCGAAGGTTGAGGTCGCGATATAGTAATCGTCGCCTGCCCGGCATATGGACGGATCTGGATTGAAACCTGGCAATATGGGATTCTGGATCATCTCAATCATCTCTTCTTGCGCCTCGCTGGACCTTTTCTCTCCGCAGATGCAGCCCACAGATTGATGTCGGCTTCGCGTGCATGCGTATCAATCTCAGCCAGTTCTTCAGCACTAAAATCGAGATTGTCCAAAGCGCCCACGCAATCGACAACCTGAGATGCTTTGCTGGCCCCGATTAGTGCAGATGTCACGCGCCCGCCGCGCAGCACCCACGCAAGAGCCATTTGCGCCAATGTCTGCCCACGTCTTTGTGCGATGGCGTTTAAGGCCCGTATATTGCCCAAATTCTTCCCGTTCAGAAAATCTGGATTAAGCGACTTGTCCTGAGCCGCGCGACTGCTATCGGGAATTCCCCCGAGGTATTTGCCAGTCAGCATACCTTGCGCCAAAGGCGAAAAAACAATCGACCCAATTCCCAGCTCTTCAAGCGTGTCGATCAGGCCATCTTCTTCCACCCAACGATTGAGCATTGAGTAGCTTGGTTGATGGATAAGGCAAGGCGTACCCATCGCCTTTAGAATTGCCACAGCCTCTCGCGTTCTCTGCGAATTGTAGGAGGAAATACCAACATAGAGCGCCCTGCCCGAGCGAACAATATGGTCAAGCGCACCGCAGGTTTCCTCCAGCGGTGTATCGGGGTCAAACCTATGAGAATAGAAGATGTCTACATAGTCCAGACCAAGTCGTTTCAGGGATTGGTCGCATGACGCAATGAGATATTTGCGGCTTCCCCACTCACCATAGGGACCTGGCCACATATCGTAGCCCGCTTTGGATGAAACGATAAGCTGATCGCGCAAGCCAGAAAAATCTGTGCGAAGGATTTCACCAAATGCGCTTTCCGCACTGCCAGGTGGCGGCCCATAATTATTGGCCAGATCAAAATGGGTTATGCCCAAGTCAAACGCCGTACGGCAGATTTCCCGCTTGTTGTCCATCCGGGAATCTTCACCAAAGTTATGCCACAGGCCGAGGGAAATGGCAGGTAGCCGCAAGCCGCTATTGCCGCATCGATTATACCGCATATTCTCGTAGCGATCAGGTGCCGGTTGCCATGCCATTTCGTCACTCCCGTTTTTGCGCTGCCATCCAGCCTAGCGCATCATTGCCCGCGCTTCATCAGGTCCCAATGCTGCCGGCTGTGAACATTTCGTTTCAATTTCAACGGCCTTGCCAAGCTCTGCAGCCTTCAAGATAGACGTCAAAACATCGATCACGTGCAGCGCATTCGGCAATGAGCAACGCGCCTCGCGTCCCTCATCAATGGACGCCATCATGTCCGAAAGGCCAGCTCCGCGATAATTCGGGAAGCGCACAAAGGGACCGTCATAATTGGCTGGTACGAAGGGATGATCCCACATATCAACAGGTTCACTCTCAGCGCGCTTGCGACCGCCAATCCGCATATTCCCGCTGAAGAAGTTGGGATCAGGTACGAAAATAGTTCCGTCTGTGCCGTAAAGTTCCATTTCTTGATGGTTGGCCCAGGATTCCCAACTTGCTGAAAACGCAACGCACGCGCCATTTTCAAACTCGAGAATGCTGTGAATATTCGTCGGCGTTGAAACCGGCACCTTTTCGCCTTCCCGCGGGCCGTTTCTAATTGTGCGCTCCGTTTGCCCTGTTGTGGCCATGGCCGTAACACGGGCAACCGGACCCAGCAGGTTTACCAGGTTCGTCACATA
This sequence comes from Ensifer sp., assembly GCA_050301895.1. Taxonomy (GTDB): domain Bacteria; phylum Pseudomonadota; class Alphaproteobacteria; order Rhizobiales; family Rhizobiaceae; genus Ensifer_A. The sequence continues at coordinate 188,890 of JBNKZZ010000002.1, forward strand.
GTAAGGCCCCATATCGAGAATTGGGCCACCACCTGGCTTGAAGAAGAAATCCGGATTTGGATGCCAATCCTCCATGCCAGGGCTTAGCACACGCGCCATGCCCGATGTGATCTTTCCAAACTTGCCGTCATCAATCAACTTGCGCGCCAGCTGGTGAGCGCCACCAAGGAATGTATCGGGTGCAGAGCCAACTTTCAGGCCTTTGGCGTCGGCAAGCTCGCGAAGTGCATTACCCTCTTCAAGCGAAAGCACGAACGGTTTTTCGGAGTAGACATGCTTGCCTGCTTCCAGGACCCGTTTTGAAACCTCGAAATGTGCCGCTGGTATAGTCAGATTGACGACAACATCCACATCGGGATTGGCAAGCAGCTCGTCCACACTCTGCGCCAAGACATCAAACTTCTCGGCCTGCGCTTTGGCTGCATCAAGATTGATGTCAGCGCACGCGACCACCTGCAGGTTCTTGAACAGCGGTATCAGCGACAAGTAGGCCGTGGAAATGTTTCCGCAACCAATAATCCCCACTCCATAGACTTTTGACATAACACTTTCCTCAAAGGGCATTGAACGATGCAATTGAACGGGTGATTACGCGGTCGAGGTCATTAGGATTATCGTGTTCAATCACGAAATGGGCCGCTTTGGTCTTCGCTTTCACCAGAGGCATATAGGTCTTCCAATCGACAACCCCGTATCCGAGATCGGCCCAACCGCCCTCATCAGTACAAGTGCCTTCAGGCGCAATGTCTTTGACGTGAACCGACGTAATTCTGTCTCCAAACTTTTCAATCCAGAAAGCTGGGTCCGCCTTGCCACGCACAATCCATGCAATATCAGCTTCGTAGGAAAGGCTCGGTCCACCTTCAAAAATGGCCTCCAGAACGGTCGATCCATCATCGAAAGTCGCGAATTCAAAGTCGTGATTGTGCCAACCGAAATCAAAGCCGGCGTCACGCATCGGCTCGCCAGCTTTCTCGAGGCGGGCACCAAACGCCACCCAACCGGCCTTGTCTGTAGGTCGCTGATCCGGCAACAGGTATGGGCAGTAGATCGACTCCATGCCAACGGCCTTCGCAAATGCAATCACGTCAGCGCTTCGGCTCTCCAGCGCATCAATGGAAAAGTGTCCTGTTGGCATGCTCAGACCAAGACCAGAGAGCGTTTCAGCCAATGAATTGCCCGCTGCCTGATTCATATCGCCGTATACGGGTCCAAACCCCTCAACTTCTTTGAAGCCTGCATTGGCAAGCTTGGAGAAAACATCCTGCCACGGCGTATAGTCGCGAGCACTGAAAAGCTGAAAACTCAATTTAGTCATAGCATTGCACCCTTTTTATGATTCACAATCTGAACTACTGCGCATAGCAGGAATGAAGATCAAACAGCTTGAACTCAGGAACATCGCCGCCGGCATTTTCCGGAATAAATGTAATCACACGACTTTCGCCTCGGCAAAGATCAAATGCGTTGTCAGAAAAACGCCCGGGCTGATTGGTCTCAATGACGACATAGAGAGCCAGCGCCTCTGTCGACACTTCTACATTCCAGCCACCTTGGGCATTCTCAGACAAGGAATATGCGAGTTTGGACGGAACAAGGTCCAGCACCTTATATGTCGATTTGACGTGATGGCCTGCACCCACCATTCCATTTGATGCCGTGAACTGCCAGAACAAAATCTTGTCTTCTGGCAGTGTGTCCCCAGACAACTCTCCGAGAATGCAAGCTCGATCCGGCTGGCACACACCTTCGAAAATGCCAAGCGGTTCGCGTGTCCCATCGAGCGACACAAGCCAGCTCTCAACCTTCACCGACACCTCATCGCTTGTGTCGTTCACAGCACTGATACTCACCGAACCCGTGACATCGTCGGGAATAACCGCGACATCAACCGGCTGGAAAAATCGCCGCGCCATATAATGAAGCGCTTTCCATCCTCCGCCGTAATCCAGGCTCGCCCAGGATGCCACCGGCCAAGTGTCATTAAGCTGCCAGTAGACTGTCCCCATGCACCGCGGCTTCAGGGAGCGCCAATAATCCACGGCTGTCTTGATAGCGAGACCCTGCTGAACCTGGCTCAGATAAACGAAGTTGGCAAAATCTTTGGGGAACCGGAAATAGCGAAACATCGTTCCGGCTATGCGTTCGTTGCCACCAACATTCTTCTGATGCGATTCCATAACCGGCGAAGCGATATTCATGTCCGCTTCATCGGCAAAGGTCTCAATCACAGACATTGACGTATAGGACTGGAAACCAAATTCGGAGCAAAACCGCGGTTTAACACTGCGATAGTCGCTAAAATCCTTGTTCTCATGCCAAACAGACCAATAGTGCATATCGCCGGAAGTATCAGCATGCCATGCATCACCAAAATCGAGGATGCCCGGGCTTGGACTGGAAGGCCACCAGGTCAAATCGGCATCAACCGCCTTCATGCCAGTCTCAATCGTACGATTGAGACGATCATATGAAACCAGATAGCGATCCCTGTTTGCTCGCGTCACTTCAAACCACGAAAGGGCACCAATCAGCTCGTTGTCACCACACCAGACAACGATCGAGGCGTGAGAGGAAAGCCGCTTGACCTGATAGTCAACCTCCGCCTTCACCTCTTCAAGGAACGCCTTCGTACTTGGGTATATGTTGCAGGCAAACATGAAGTCCTGCCAGACCATGAGGCCGAGACGGTCGCACATGTCGTAGAACCAGTCAGCCTCGTAAAAGCCGCCACCCCAAACGCGAACCATGTTCATATTCGCGTCGACTGCTGATTGAAGCAGGGCTTCAGTTTTGGCGGGGCTTGTACGCGAAAACAACGCGTCTGCAGGTATCCAGTTTGCACCTTTGCAGAATATTTCACGCCCATTCACCCGGAATGCGAAACGCGCGCCCACTTCGTCAGGGTCCGTGACCAGCTCAAGTTTGCGGAAGCCAATCAATTTGGTCAGCTTCTCTTCGGGCGTCTCCACCACAAGCTCGGACAGGGCCTGATCACCCGACCCGTTTGGCCACCAAAGTTCCGGACTTTCGACATGAATAACGTGCGACACCTCGGTCAGGCCTGGGTTGACCCCGCAATCGAGACGTTCGCTCTCTCCATTCAGACCAATATGAAGTGACGTTATGCCGGCCTCATTAGCATGCAGGCCAACTGTCACGATTAGATCGACAGAACCATCATCAAGGTGTTTCTGTTTGGCCAGAACGTGTTCAATGCGCGCTGCTGCCATACGGCGCACCGCAACAGTTCCGTAGAGCCCCAAAGGTGCCAACGCAATGTTCCAATCCCACCCGTAGTGACATTGAGGTTTGCGCAGCAGGTTGCCGTTGGCAATCGGACAATTATGCTCAACGTAGGGCACTGGAAAAGGCTGTTCCGCCTGAAGGCGCACGGCCTCATTCACGGAAGAATGAATTACGACACGTATTGTATTGGAGCCTGCCTTGAGGGTCTGAGAGATGCTCGGGCGATAGCGACGAAAGCAATTGGCTGCCTCAAGCACCAGCGTATCGTTGATATAGACGCTGGCAACGGTGTCGATATTATCGATGTCGAGGTACCACGACCCCGCAAGCTGGACTTCTGGGACCTCGAATTGACGGGTCAGAACCCAGTCCTTGTCCGCAATATCGCGCAAGGCGTATTCATTGCGCCCAAAATACGGATCGGGAATGCGACCTGCATCAAAAAGCGCCGAATGCACATCACCAGGGACATGCATCGCGAGCGTGTCATCGCTGCCGAGAGCACTCAGCGTCCAGTGACCCGCCAGGTCAAGATTGAAGCCCTTATTGGCCGCAGCATTAAAAGCCATACCAAAACCTTTGATTTCGTCCATTGCAACGCATACAGGAGCAATCCAGCCTAAGTGCCACATCACTCCTGCAGAAATAGCGACTTATGGCGTCTGTCGCGACGGACCAGTCTATCAATCAGATGCGCAGTTCACTCTCAGCGTCAAACAGCGAAGCCAGAGACATGTCGAAGGTTAGTTGAACTGGAGCTCCCGCCTTGTAGCGGCGCGCACCACCAATACGCACAGACATGGTGTGTTCTGCATGCTTGAGCCAAAGCAAGCTGTCCGCGCCCATTGGCTCTTCAATATCCACGATGGCGTCGTGCACTTCGTCGCCGTCTTTGACCTCGTCAACAAGGATGTGCTCGGGGCGCAAACCAAGGACTGCCTTGGTACCGGCTTTCAATTCACTCTTTGCTGCATACCCTGCCAAAGAGAACTCCACGCCATTGCAAGAGAATGCAAAACCGCCGTCCTTGGCGATTACTTCACCATGCAGAAAGTTCATGGCTGGAGAACCGATAAAGCCGGCAACATAGAGGTTGTTTGGTTCGTTGTAGATGGTCATCGGATCATCAAGCTGCTGGACGATGCCATCACGCATAATCGCAATGCGGTCAGCAAGCGTCAGCGCCTCGATCTGGTCGTGAGTCACATAGATCATCGTGTTTTTCAGCGATTGGTGCAAACGCTTGAGTTCAACACGCAGTTCGGAACGCAGTTTCGCATCAAGGTTGGAAAGCGGCTCGTCGAACAGGAATACGTCCACATCACGCACCAGGGCACGACCAATTGCCACACGCTGGCGCTGACCACCTGAAAGCTCCGACGGCTTGCGCTTCAGCAGTGGCTCAATCTGAAGAATCTCGGAAGCGCGCTTCACACGTTCTGCGATCTGCGGCTTTGGCATTCCTGCAATCTGCAGACCAAAGGAAAGGTTCTTCTCCACCGTCATCTGCGGGTACAAAGCATAGGACTGAAACACCATGCCGATGCCGCGGTCCTTCGGTTCCTTCCAGGTGACATTATTGCCCTTGATGAAGATCTGGCCGTCAGTCGGATCCAGAAGACCTGCGATGCAATTCAACAGGGTCGACTTTCCGCAACCGGAGGAACCGAGAAGCACGAGAAACTCGCCATCATGAATATCGAGATCCAGCTTCTTGAGGACCGTAACGGCACCAAATGAAAGGGTCAGTTCTCTTACAGATACACTTGTGTTCATTATTTCAGCCTTTCACTGCGCCGGCGGCGATACCGCGCACGAAGTATTTTCCCGAGATGAAGTAGATCGTCAGTGGCACAAGCCCTGTAAGGATAGTGGCAGCCATGTTGACGTTGTACTCCTTCACCCCTTGGGTCGTATTGACGATGTTGTTCAGCTGCACTGTCATGGGCCAGTTCTTCTGACCAGCGAACACCACCCCGAACAGGAAGTCATTCCAGATTCCGGTGATCTGAAGAATGACAGCTACTGTCAAAATCGGCACCGCCATCGGCAACATGATCCGGAAGAATATCTGCCAGAATCCCGCACCATCCACGCGCGCCGCCGAGAAGAGTTCCTGCGGAAGTGACGCAAAGTAGTTCCTGAACAACAAGGTCAGGATCGGCATACCGAATATGGTGTGAACGATGACAACCCCTCGTAAAGTTCCATAGGAACCCAGCTCACGAAGAAGGATCGTCAGCGGATAGAGCATCACCTGATAAGGAATGAATGAACCGAAAATCAGGATCGTGAAGAAAACTTCCGAGCCTTTGAAGCGCCAGAAAGACAATCCGTAGCCATTTACGGCCGCAATCGCGATCGACACCAGCGTCGAGGGTATAAGGATTTGAACCGAGTTCCAGAAACCAGGCGCAAGACCGTCACAAGCCAAACCTGTGCACGCCGAACTCCAAGCTTTTGGCCAGGCTTCGAAAGTGATCTCCACCGGAGGTGCAAAAATATTGCCCAGCCTTATTTCCGGAAGCCCCTTCAGCGACGTCACAATCATCACATACAAAGGAACCAGATAGTAGACAGCCACGACAAACAGAACCGCATAAATCATGATCCTGGATGGGCTGAAAACTGTGCGCGGCTTTGGTCCGCGCGGACCTTCTTCCAACATAGCCATAGACCTATTTCCTCTTCGCCGTGCCGTATTCGTAGTACATCCACGGAATGAGGATGATAAGAACTGAAACGAGCATCATGGTGGAACCGGCAAGCCCCTGCCCCAGATTGCCTGCACCGAACATGTAGTCGAACACGTATTTTGCAGGAACGTCAGAAAAGTTGCCTGGGCCACCTTTGGTCAGTGCCACGACGAGATCGTAGAGGCGCACCACACCAGCCGCAGAAATCACCAAATTGGTGATAATCACCGGACGGATCATTGGCAGCACAATCAGCAAATAGGTCTTCCATTTCGGAATGCCATCCACCCGGGAGGCCTTCCAAATTTCTTCATCAACAGTGCGAAGACCAGCAAGCATGAGCACCATGGTCAAGCCGCTGCCTTGCCACAATCCCGCGAGCAAGATTGCGTACATGACTGTGTCACGGCTGCCCAGAAGATTGAAATCGAAGTCGACAAACCCCATTCCGCGCACGACATGTTCAATCCCAAACTGCGGATCCAAAATCCACTGCCAGGCAACACCTGTCACGATGAAAGAAAGCGCAAAGGGGTACAAATAGATAGTTCGAAACACGTTTTCGAAACGGATTTTCTGGTCAAGCAGTGCGGCCATGATGAAGCCAAGCACCATTGATGTCAGAAGCGCGACAACCCCGTACCAGACGATATTATCGACGGCAATGTCCCAGCGGGAAGCCTTGAAAAGGCGCGTGTATTGTTTGAGACCAACAAATTCCAGTGACGGAAGAACTCGGGAATTTGTGAACGAATATATGACTGTCCAAATCGAACAGCCTGCGAATACCACCACTGCTGTGAACATCATCGGAAGAGCGGCGATCTTTGCGCTCAAATTCCGAAAAAGCGATGATGGCCGTTTTGCAACGTCCATAGTGTCCCCTCCCGCTTATTCTTCTTGTGCCGAGAAATGCTCCCTGCTCCCGCCACTAGCGTACAGGGAGAACTACAAAAGACAACCCCGGCGCACGTTCGTGAACCGGGGTTGAGTTGCGTCGATCAATCAGCTTCGCTGATGATTTCCACGAAACGTTCCTGACCTTCAGCAACGGTCATTTCGGGCGTATTGAAGTATTCAACCCAAAGATCTTCCAACTGCTTCTGCGTGTCAGAAGAGAAAGTCTGCTCAGCAGATGGCAGAACGTTCTCTGGGTTGTTCAGAATTTCGATACCCTTCTGCATGCAGGCGTTAGCCGTAGACATGTCGATATCGGCGCGGATTGGCAAAGAGCCCTTCTTCAGGTTGAAGGCAACCTGAACTTCTGGAGATACCAGAAGCGAAGCCATCTTCAGCTGAGCTTCAACCAGTTCAGGATTGTCGCCTGCTGGCTTCGGGAAGTAGAATGCGTCGCCACCGGTGTCGAGAACCGGATTGAAGCCGAGACCCGGCAAGCAATCATAGTCCTTACCAGCAACCTGGTTTGCTACAGAGAACTCACCCTGTGCCCAGTCGCCCATAACCTGAGCGGCAGCCTTGCCAGTGATAACCATGTTGGTTGCGTCGTTCCAAGCACGACCAACAAAACCATCATCAACCATCGAACGGGCAGCGGCCAGACCTTCGAAGACCTTGGTCATTTCCGGACCTGCAGCAGCCTCAGCATCCTTTTCGACCTGGATCTTCTTGTAGAGGTCGATACCACCAAAGCCGATCTGGAACACACCGGACATGCCGGAAATCTGCCACGCCTCACCGCCAACTGCCAGCGGGATAACGCCCTTTGCCTTCAGCGCATCAGCCTGTGCGGACAGTTCGTCCCAGTTTGCCGGAACCGGCAGACCGTTGTCTTCAAATACGTGACGGTTCAGCCACATCCACTGGAAAGAGTGGATATTGACCGGCACGCAATAGATGTGACCTTCATAGGTGCAGCTGTCGAGAAGCTTGGACGGACGAATGAAATCCTTCCAGCCTTCCTTCTCTGCAAGCTCCGTCAGGTCGGTCATCAAACCAGCCTTCACGAGATCTTCAGCATCACGACCAGTGTTAAGCTGCGTCGCACCCATCGGGTCGCCACCAGCAATACGGCTCAAGATAATCTGACGAGCGTTGTCGCCACCAGCAATCGCGCCATCAACCCAATGGATTCCAGCGCCTTCCACTGCCTTGGCCATTTCGCCAACAGCTGCAGCTTCACCACCGGATGTCCACCAATGCGTTACTTCAAGATCCACAGCATGCGCTGCGACAGGCATAACAACAGATGCGGCCAAGGCGGCCATCATTGAACGAATTTTCATGTGAATTCCTCCCTCACTGAAACGTTACCGGAAAAAAACTTATTCCAATCGTTTCCCGGACGCAACAGGCAATCATTCAGTTTTTTTTATCAAGCCTAATTTGGGTCTCCTTCGCTCCGAAAAGAAACGATTACGGCCACTTTATTCCCGTGCTTTCATATACAAAAATGCCAATTATCATATTGTATTTACACATTAAAATTGACATATAGCATTCAACAAAAGAAACTCTCGGCTTCGGCAGCGCAAAAAAACATGCTGCACTGCGAGCAATTAGTGAAACAGTCATGAGCTCCAAAAAAAGTTCATCTGGCATCTCGACATTTGCCCTGTAACGTTTCAGATTTGAACCGGGAGAGACGGTCCATAAATTGGCACTGTCGGAGGAGGATAAGATCATGCGTGAGCAGGGTCGGCGAGATTCAAACAGGAATCAACGTCCTACGCTCAGGACGATTGCATTCATGACGGGCCTTGGTGTCACGACAGTTTCGCGCGCACTCAAGGACGCGCCGGACATTAGTGAGGCGACGAAGGAACGTGTGCGTCTGGTCGCCAAGCAGATTGGATACATACCCAATCGCGCTGGCGTTCGCCTGCGCACGGGCAAGACCAATGTGATCAGCTTCGCACTTGATTTAGAAGAAGATTTGCTCGGTCATACAGACAAGATCGTGTCTGGAATCACGTCGGTGCTGGCAGACACACAGTACAATCTCACCATCACGCCATATCGCCATGACCGCGACCCGTTGGAGCCAATTCATCAGATCCTTGATACCGGCGCGGCCGATGGCATCATCATGGCGCGTACAGTACCAGACGACGCCCGTGTGCGGCTTCTTGCAGAACGGAACTTTCCATTTGCCACGCACGGTCGCACGGACATGGGAATTATCCACCCCTATCACGATTTTGACAATGCAGCGTTTGTCTACAAGTCAGTTGAAAAGCTGGCATCACTAGGTAGGCAGCGCATCGCCCTTTTCGCGCCACCAAAATATATGAGCTACGGGGTTCACTCCCTGGAAGGCTTTCAGAGAGCGCTGGAGACTTTTGCCGTTGAGGAGGTGCCATTTGACGATGTGCACGTGGATTCCCCGATCGAAGCGACATTCGAGGCGGCACGAAAACTCATGATGGGCGACAATCCACCAGACGGCTTTGTCGCACTAAGTGCATCTGGCGCCATGGCAATCACCGCAGGTCTCGAAGCGGCGGGATATAAACTCGGTCGGGAAGTCGATGTAACCGCCAAGCAGTTTCTCGAAGTCATGAACTGGTTTCGACCTGAGCTGATAACTTCAATGGAAGACGTGAAGGCGGCAGGCGTCGCGCTTGCACACGCCATCCTCGCACGTATTGAAGGCGCGGACCCGGCTACACTACAAACGATAGCGCAGCCGGGCGAATTTCAGGACCACTCGCCCCACGGGCCATGACGACTGTCTTTCCCATCCAACCGATCAAAGCCGTGAGCGCCGAAATAATCGCGCTGGGCCTGAATGAGATTAGCCGTGCCACGTGCCTGTGTGTAGGCATCGAAGTAGCTCAACGCAGCCGAGAGCGCAGGAACTGGCAATCCATGGGTCACAGCCGCTGCGACAACCCGGCGAAGCGAAGGCAAAGCCTCTTTGACCATAGCGGTGAATGCGGGTGTCATAATGAGATTTGGAACATCCGGGTCAGCCATGAACGCCTTAGTGATCTCATCCAAAAATTGTGATCGAATGATGCAACCGGCGCGCCAGATTTTCGCAATTTGCGGCATTGGCAGCTTCCAGCCGAATTCGCGCGACGCTTCAGCCATCACAGCAAAGCCCTGAGCGTAGGCCGCGATCTTCGCGGCAAACAAAGCCAGCTCCATGTCGCTTTCGCTGACATCGCCCTTGAGTGCGCCCGATGGACGTGAACCAAACACTTTTTCCGCCGCAATGCGCTCATCTTTCATCGACGACAGAATTCGGGCATCCACCGCTGCCTCAATAGCGCTCGCCGCAACGCCCATTTGCTGGGCCTCGATAACCGACCATTTTCCAGTGCCCTTCTGGCCAGCTCTATCGAGGATCATATCGACCATTGCACCGTCACCAAGCGGATCATCTGCCGCCAGGACCTTTTCAGTGATTTCAATCAGGTAGGAATTCAGCCGTCCTTCATTCCACTTGCCAAAAACCTTACTTGCAGCTTTGGCATCAAGCCCCAAGCCATCCTGCAAAACGCCGTAGATTTCGGCAATCATCTGCATGTCTGCATATTCGATGCCGTTGTGAATCGTTTTGACAAAGTGACCTGCCCCATCGGGACCGAGCCATGCGCAACAATCTTCGCCCCCAAATTTCGCAGAGATCGAATTGAGCACATTTTCCACCCGTCCATAGGCCTCGGGCGTGCTTCCAACCATGATTGATGGGCCGTGGCGCGCACCTTCCTCGCCTCCGGAAACACCCATACCAATGAAGGTCAAGCCTGTTCCATCCAGCGTTTCGAAGCGGCGACGGGTGTCGCGGAAATTGGCGTTGCCCGCATCAATGACAATATCGCCTGACGACAGATGCTCGCGCAGTGTCGCGATTTGCTGATCCACCGGCTCGCCGGCTTGGATCATGATAATAACAGGCCTCGGGGGGCGAATCGCCTCAACGAACTCTTCCATTGTTCGGCATGGAATGATCTGACCAGCAAGCGCCCCTGCATCTCGATAGAAGGCATCTGTTTTTTCGACAGAGCGATTGAAAACTGCAATGCGATTGCCTTTTTCCGCAATGTTCAACGCCAAATTTGCGCCCATGACGCCAAGACCGATCAGGCCTATCTCTGCCTTTTCCAATGTCACCTCCGATGAAAATTTGCTCATTCTTTGCACCGTGCGCAAATCGACGCAAGCACAAAGCGGATCATTATCGTAACAATGCCTGGACAGGTTTCAGTGAAAGCAAATTGTCGCGGCAAAAGACCCGCTTGCCAGACCGTCAGTCCAGCGGCTTCTCATTATCCTCAGAAATGGCGCGCCAACCGGCACCATCCAAGTCTTCATACTGCCCGCTCTTCAGGGACCATAGGAAGGCCGCAAGACCTATCCCGCCCATGAATAAAGCGATGGGAATCAGAAAAATCAGTGTATTCATGATGCTAATGCTACCGGACGCGGTGCACCGCGTTCAAGTCCTGCCATATCAGGTTTGCCAGCCCCTTTCAGCCGAATGGCATTCAACACCACAACAATTGATGATGTCGACATGGCCGCCGCCGCAATCAACGGTGAAACAAGCCCGGACAGCGCCAAAGGTACCGCAATTGCATTATATATGATCGCCAACGCAAAATTCTGCCGGATCAACTGCCCGGCCTTCCGAGAAATGTGTATTGCTTCGTTCACCGCATTGAGATCGTCGTGCATGAAGACAAAATCGGCCGCCTGTCGCCCAACGTCCGCGGCTGATGCCGGCGCCATCGAAACATAGGCCCCTGCAAGCGCCGGAGCATCGTTGATGCCGTCGCCCACCATGAAAACCTTGTGGCCTTCGTCTCCCGCAGCCTTGCAGGCATCCGCCTTGTCGCGTGGCGTAAGACCGGCCCGCCAAGAGCGAATACTCAAACGCTTGGCAAGGCTTGCAACAGCACTTTCTCTATCACCAGATAGAATTGTCGTGTGGAAGCCATTTTCGTGCAGCTTGGCGATAGCCGCCTGCGCACCATGTCGTATTGTATCTTCAAAGCGAAACACTGCCAGGACTTCGCCGTTGAGCGAAAACACGCTTTGCGAACCATTGTCCGTCGCACTACCCGAATTCCCACCTGCAAAGGCCTCAGATCCAAGTCGCCACACCCCAGCTTCACTTCGCGCTTCAATGCCACCACCTGGTATTTCGCGAATTTCACGATACACGACGCCACAATGACCGGAAAATCGGGCAAGTGCCTTGGAAAACGGATGCGAAGATTGAGACGCAAGTGTCGCAGCCATCGTCAGAGTTTCAGGATCGATCTCCAACTGATTTACGAGCACAGGTTTGCCTGCTGTGAGCGTACCGGTTTTGTCAAAAAAGACAGCATCCACTTCAGAAAGCCGCTCCATGGCTGAGCCGTCTTTCACCATTATGCCACTCTGGAAAAGCCTGCCCGCAGCGACCACCTGCACGGCAGGTACTGCGAGACCCAAGGCGCAGGGACACGTAATGATCAACACCGCAACGGCAATAGTCAGACCGTACTTCCAATCCCCGGTGTAAAACCCCCAGAATAAAAATGCAGCAAGCGCCAGCAAATGAACAGCGGGTGCATAAATATCAGCGGCGCGGTCTGCAATTCGACGATAGCGCGCCCTTCCCCCTTCTGCGGCCTCCATCAAATTGATGACCTCAGCAACAAAGGAGTCTCGCATTGCTGCAGCTGCACGTATCTGCAGCGGTCCGGTCAGATTCAAGACGCCAGCCTGCAACATCGCACCCGGTTCAACCGTAACCGGCATACTCTCCCCATTCACGATCGCACGATCGACATCGCTGGTTCCACTTTCCACCATCGCGTCAACAGGAATTCGCTCCCCGACAGCGACAGAAAGAAGCATGCCAGCATCAATTTCTTCAATGGGCAAAAACTCCTTCTTGCCGTCAGCAGTCAGAACGGTTGCCCCGCGCGGAACAAGTCGAGCAAGACCACTTACCGCCGAACGGGCTCTCTCACGCATCAGGTGGTCGAGGGTGCGACCAACCAGCAAAAAGAACAGCAAAGAGACCGCCGCATCGAAATATGCTTCATCACCGTGATTGAATGTCTCGTAGAGTGACATGCAATACGACAACGAGACAGCCAATACGATGGGCACATCCATGTTCATGCGCCCATGGCGCAGCGCATTCCAAGCTGACTTGTAGAAGTGCTGCCCGGCATAAACGAGCGCAGGGCCTGCAATTGCTGCGGAGATCCAGTGGAACATATCGCGCGTTGCGTCATCTGCCCCGGACCACACCGACACAGAGAGAAGCATGATATTCATCGTGGCAAAACCGGCAACCGCCATTGATCGCAGCAGGAGGTTGCGTTCGAGTTGGCTATCCTCCGCCGCCGGTGAGAACAAATGCGCCTCATATCCAGCGGCACCAATGGCTGCCACGATCCGTTGCGGATCGGTTCTCTGCCCCTCAAAGTCCTCTTTCCAGACAAGGGAGACGCGCTTCGTTGATAGATTAACGCGCGCACGTTCAACTTCGGGAAACGCTCTCAGGCTTTTCTCAATGGTGGTTATGCAGGCACCGCAATGCACACCGGGAACAGAAAGGTCTGTCTGTCGCAGTCCACCATCCAGCGAACGACTTGCCAGCCAGAGTTCATCAGCAGGCGGGGTTTCATGCACCGCCTTCTCAGCGTCCAATGCCCCTTCAGCTCCGGCGGCGCAGCAGCTCATCCACCTTCTCCCGTATCACTTGACCACTATGCGTATAGCTTCGTGATAGACAGTCTTGTCACCGTCCTTGGTTTCCAGATCAACGATCCATTGCCCAGCACTGACAGGATGATCCGTTACGAATACACCGCTGCCGGCAGGTGTCAGGGTCAGAGAAAAGTCGAACGCTTCCCCTACCGGATGGCGGAACTGCGCAATTACCTGTTCTCCGGCCACTGGGCCTGTTTCAGGATGTTTCACCTCATAGCGAATACCCTGAGCCGAGGCCTCAAGCGTCGTTTGAATACCGGTATCTTTCCACGCTCTGGCCTCTGCAGCCTTTGCATTGAACTCCTGGCTGGCAACGTAGGTATTCTCCACCACCAACCCTGTCCAACTGGACACAGCAAAATAGGCCATTGTGAAATTGACAGCAATTACCACACCGAAGAACGCAAGCATGACTGCCAGCATATGCTTCCCGGTAAATGTGAAATCACTTTGAGATTTGCTCATGGCAACCATCTTATCTCTTCTCCGGTGCGTTGAATACCGCGTCATAGATATCTTGCTCTCCTGCCTGAGGGTCTGTGACAATCAGGTTGAAAGGCATGGCTTGCCCATCGATATCTTCTGGGTTCAGGGTGATGTAGACCTTCAGTGTCGTGGCCTGATCCGGTCCAGCATCAATTGTGAAATCCTGACCTTCCGGCTGATCAATGTCGTTGACCTTCATAACCGCACCTGGAAGGCCATCGATCTTGAAATCAATTGAGCGCGGTTGCGGGATCATATTGAGGATACGGACGGTGTAACCGTTGCGGATGGAGCCATCTGATTCCATCACATATTGCGGGTTACGGTCATGAATAACGTTAACCTCCAATCGATCGCGCATGAGCAGCGCCACGATCAGGGCAACACCCACAAGTGACCAGACTCCCATATAGAGCAGAGCCCGTGGTCGGAATATGATCCGCCAGTCAAAGTGAATCACCTTATTGTGGAAATGACCATCACTGTCGCGCACAAGGTCAGGGTTGATCTCGTGCGTGCCGTTGCCGGTAGCATGCGCCATATTAGAGTGATAATCGGCAAGCGTTGCGTAGGAAATCAAGCCACGATCTCTGCCAAGCTTGTCCATGATTCCATCACACGCATCTATGCAGAGCGCGCAAGTGATGCATTCGAGCTGCTGACCATCGCGAATGTCGATACCCATCGGACAAACAGCAACGCACGCATTGCAATCAACGCAATCGCCTGCAGCCTTGTTTTCCGCATTCGCGCGTTTGCGACCATGCGTGCGCGGCTCGCCGCGCCAATCATTGTAGGTCACAGTCAGCGAGTTTTCATCGAGCATTGCTGCCTGAATACGTGGCCATGGGCACATATATGTGCAGACCTGCTCGCGCATAAGTCCGCCCAGCAGATAGGTCGTCGCCGTCAGAACGCCCACTGTCATATAGGCCACCGGAGCTGCCTGCAGCGTCCAGAAATCGATCAGCAATTGTGGTGCATCCGCAAAATAGAAAATCCACGCACCACCTGTTGAAACCGCAATCGCCAGCCAGATTGCATGCTTCGTGACACGTTTGGATATCTTTCCGAATGTCCACGGGCCCTTGTCCAGTTTCATACGGGCATTTCGGTCACCCTCGATGAAACGTTCGACAACGAGAAACAGATCCACCCACACAGTTTGCGGGCACGTATATCCGCACCACGCACGTCCCACTGCAGATGTAATCAGAAACAGGCCGAAACCGGCCATCACCAGCAAACCGGCGATAAAGTAGAATTCCTGAGGCCAAATCTCGATGAAAAAGAAGTAGAATCGACGGTGCGCCAAATCGAGGAGCACAGCCTGATCAGGCGCAAATGGACCACGATCCCAGCGTATCCAGGGAGTGAGATAATAGATGCCTAAGGTGACAAGCATCACAACCCATTTGAATTGGCGAAAACTACCCTCCGCGCGCTTTGGAAATATCTTCTTTCTCTTTTCGTAGAGAGGCTTGCGCACTGCTGCGGCGTTAACTGGTTCTGCTTCGAGCCGGTCAATCGCGGGTCCAGTTTCATTCGTTTGTTTGGATGTGTCCGTATTCATCTATCGCACCTTTGGCTAGTGCCCGCTTGTCTCATTTCACCGCGTCCATCACCTTGACATAAGTCAAGCTTGGCATTCGCCGTCACAATATATAACCGTATTCATATTTGACATGCGGCCTAATGGCGCGAAGGCAAAAAAAAAGCCACGCCCTAAACGAGCGTGGCAAGGGGCATGATGAAAATCATGCTGGAGAGAAGATTCGGCAGAACGCCGATGAGTGTGATGAAGGCTCAACGCCTCCACCAGCGTCATGAATGAATGTAGTCATGCACTGCCTTGCAACATTGATCTCGATCAATGGAAAAACCTTTTTCAAAACATGACCCAAATACAAAACCGCCCGCTTGCAACAAGCGGGCGGTTCCGTTTCGTTATGTAGCCTTTGGCTTATTCGCCACCACCCAGAGAATGGATGTAGACTGCCAGCTGCTTGACGGTCGAGTCGCCCAGACGAGCCTGCCAAGCAGGCATCACGCCATGGGTAGGCTTTGTGACCTGTGCGACGATTTGAGCCTCGGTGCTAGCCTTCAGCGAAATCGCATCAGACAGGTTCGGAGCGCCAAAATCACGACCACCCTCGGCATTTTCGCCGTGGCAGGCTGCACAGTTGTCCTCAAATACAACCTTGCCTGGCTCAACCATACCAGCATCAGCCGCCGTACCATTCAGGCTGACGACGTAGGCCGCAACCTGCTTGATTTCTTCGGGCTCGAGCAGCTCACCAAACACCGGCATTTCAGATACACGTGTATCATCATCCGCTGTATCGCGAATACCATGAGCGATTGTGGTGTAGATGCTTTCAACATCACCACCCCAAAGCCAATCATTGTCGTTCAGGTTTGGATAGCCAACGCCGCCTGCGGCACCCGAGCCGTGGCAGGGTGTGCAGTTCACTTTGAAGGCAGCTGCGCCACCTGCAAGAGCAAACTTGTTCAGCTCGGCATCACTGGAAATTTGCGTGACCGGAGTCGCTGCAATCTTCTCAATGAATACCTTCTGGCTTTCCTGTGCAGCGGCAATATCCTCTGCCACTGCCGAACGGCTGTGCCAACCAAGCATACCTTCGGTTGCCCCTGTCAAAGTGGGCCATGCTGGATATGCAATGGTATAACCGACTGTCCAAAGGATTGTGGCATAGAATGTCCACACCCACCAACGTGGAAGAGGGTTATTCAGCTCGCGAATACCGTCCCACACATGACCGGTGGTTTCGACGCCGCTGAGTTCGTCAACATGTTTTTCCGACATCTTTTAATCCTCCTTCAGAGGGATGGATGCGGCCTCTTGGGCCAATTTCTTTGAGCCAGGTCTTAGGGCAAAAAGGATCACACCGACAAAGAACACGACCATAGCGGCCATCCCCCAACTGTCAGCGAATGCACGCATTGCTGTGTACGTTTCCATTTCACCCTCCCTTAGCGATAGCCCGAGGCATCGTCATAGGTCGAGAAATCAACCAGTGTACCAACCATTTGCAGATAGGCCACAAGCGCGTCCATCTCTGTCAATTGCGTTGGGTCACCGTCAAAGTCACCAACCTTAGCCTTGGGGTAACGCTCAAGAAGAGCATCCGTATCGGCTTCCGGATCCGCCTGAGCGGCCAGATCGGCCTCTGCGTTTGCCAACATATCTTCGGTATATGGAACACCGACCATAGCGTTGGCTTTCAGATTGCCCTCAACATTCGCGAAGACCAGCGGTGTGGACTTCAGGAACGAATAGCTGGGCATAACCGATTCCGGAACAACGTCGCGCGGTTCAGTAAGGTGCTGTACGTGCCATTCGTTAGAATAGCGGCCACCTACGCGTGCCAGGTCAGGCCCGGTACGCTTTGAACCCCACTGGAACGGGTGGTCGTACATCGATTCCGCTGCAAGGCTGTAGTGACCATAGCGCTCGACCTCGTCACGGAACGGACGGATCATTTGGCTATGGCAAACATAGCAGCCTTCGCGGATGTAGATGTTGCGACCGGCCAATTCGAGCGGTGAATAGGGACGCATCCCTTCCACCTTCTCAATCGTGTTCTCCAGGTAGAACAGCGGTGCGATTTCAACAATACCACCGACTGTGACGACCAGAAGGGATGCCACGAGGAGAAGGCTCGCATTCTTTTCGAGTACTTCGTGTTTTGCAAGAATAGACATGTGTCCCTCTCCTTACTCTGCAGCTTGAACAGCAGGCATAGCGCCGGGGATCGGAGCTTCTGCACGTTCCTTGCCACGGATTGTCATCCAGACGTTCCATGCCATGATAAGCGCACCCGTCAGGTACATTGCACCACCAAGTGCACGTACGATGAAGTAGGGCTTCATAGCGGCAACCGATTCAGCGAACGAATAAACAAGGAAGCCCTGTTCATCGTATTCACGCCACATCAGGCCCTGCTGGATACCGGCCACCCACATGACAGCGGCGTAAACCACGATGCCAAGTGTTGCGAGCCAGAAATGCCAGTTGACCAAACGCAGCGAGTAGAGACGGTTACGACCCCAAAGCTTCGGCGTCAGATAGTAGATCATGCCGAACGAGATCATGCCAACCCAACCAAGTGCACCGGAATGCACGTGACCGATTGTCCAGTCTGTGTAGTGGCTGAGCGAGTTCACCGCCTTGATCGACATCATCGGACCTTCGAAGGTCGACATGCCGTAGAACGCAACCGCCATAACCATCATACGGATGATAGGATCGGTACGGATCTTGTCCCATGCGCCAGACAGCGTCATCAGACCGTTGATCATACCACCCCAAGAAGGCATCCACAGCATGATAGAGAACACCATGCCAAGGGTCTGAGCCCAGTCAGGCAGCGCGGTGTAGTGCAGGTGGTGCGGACCAGCCCAGATGTAAAGGAAGATCAGCGCCCAGAAGTGGATGATCGACAGACGGTAGGAATAGACCGGACGGCCAGCCTGCTTCGGTACGAAGTAGTACATCATGCCGAGGAAGCCTGCAGTCAGGAAGAAGCCCACAGCGTTGTGGCCATACCACCACTGTGTCAGCGCATCCTGCACACCGGCAAAGGCCGAATAGCTCTTGACGCCAAGGAACGAAACCGGGATCGCCATATTGTTCACCAAGTGCAACATCGCAATTGTCACGATGAAGGACAGGTAGAACCAGTTAGCCACATAGATGTGACTTTCCTTGCGGGTCATAATGGTACCCAGGAAAGTGATCAGATAAGCCACCCATACGACGGTGAGCCAGATATCAACATACCATTCCGGCTCAGCATATTCGCGACCCTGGGTAATGCCTAGCAGATATCCAGTCGCCGCCATGACGATGAACAGCTGGTAACCCCAGAACACAAACCATGCGAGATCGCCACCAAACAGGCGGGTACGCGAGGTTCGCTGAACCACATAGAATGAAGAAGCGATAAGCGCATTGCCCCCGAATGCGAAAATCACGGCCGATGTGTGCAACGGACGTGTCCGACCAAAATTGAGGAAAGGCTCAATATTAAGGTCAGGGAACGCAAGCTGCAGCGCGACAACAACGCCGACCAAAAAGCCGACGACACCCCAGAAGGTAGTCGCGATAACGCCGTAGCGTACAACAGTATCCATGTAGCCGGACTTGTCTTCCTCTGACTTAGAGAAGGAGACACGACGCAGCAAGAAGACTGTCGCTATTGCGAGCACTGCGAACAGTACCCACATATGCACCTGAAACAGGCTGTCTTGAGCGAAAGCTGCCCCTAGCAATGCCAGGAAGGCGAAGGCAGCCACCGCCACGAGTTCGAAAGTATTTGTCATTGTTGGTTTCCCCCAACGTCTTGGCTGATAATCCCCGGGAAAGTCCAAGCATAAATAGACTCATCCCTCCCGCGGCTGATGAAGCAATCGCATTATGCCCCGCAACTCTCCTTGACTTGGATCAAGGAATCTCAGTTGCCTTTCATAGATAGACTATCGTCCAAGATGGCGGCAATATCGATTTGCAGGATGATGCGATGGCGACAATTCAGAAAACTTCCGACGCAGCAACGTCCGATTCCAAGGCGCACAGCATGCTCGCCTGGCTGAACGACGCCCACGGCGAAATGCTGAAGCTGTGCACCGCGCTGGAAGAGATTGCTGATAGCCTGCCAAATGAAGTCAACCGTCAGAAATGCATCTACGCGGCAAAAAGCCTGGGTCCGACGATCAAGGAAATCCACGTATTCGAGGAAGGCCAACTCTTCCCTTGGATCGGTGACAATATAAAGGATCAACCCAATCTGCCGGCAACCTTGGATCGCCTGAAATTCGAGCATTGTGAAGATGAATGCTTTGCAGAAGAGCTGATCGACACGCTGAACAAGATTGGCTATGGCCAATCTGAAATCAACGCCGAGGCAATTGGCTACATGCTCCGCGGATTCTTTGAAGGCATGCGGCGACATATCGCCTTCGAACGTGAGCACCTGCTTCCGTTGATTCAAAGGCAACTGGCCTAGCGCTCCGCGCCGGATCTGCTTCTAACGCGACAAATACAGGCTCAAATTTGCGTTGCTGCGCGCCTGTTTTTCCACAGCATCTAATGCCATGGAAAACTCGTTCATCAGACTTTCAGTCCTCTTCAATATTGGTTTTGAGTGCAGCGAAATCAAACAGCCGCTTGTCCAGCATATGCGACGGGTTGATATTGCCCATTGCGCGCAGCATCACATCTTTGCGGCCTGGCATTCTCGTCTCAATGTCAGCAAGCATGGCTTTCATGGCATTGCGCTGCAATCCATCCTGCGAGCCACACAAATCGCACGGAATAATGGGAAATTGCATTGCGGTTGCGAATTTTGCCAAATCATCTTCCGCGCAATAGCTCAATGGACGCATGACCATCACATCGCCCTCATCGTTGAGCAGCTTTGCCGGCATGGTCGCCATTTTGCCACCATGGAAGAGGTTCATGAAAAAGGTTTCGAGAATATCTTCCCGGTGATGTCCGAGAATTAGAGCATCACAGCCCTCTTCACGCGCGATTCTATAGAGATTGCCCCGACGCAGCCGCGAACACAGCGAGCAATAGGTCGCCCCCGCTGGCATCTTCTCCTTCACAATGGAATAAGTGTCCTCATATTCAATGCGATGGTGAATTCCGAGCGACGAAAGATATTCGGGCAAAATATGCTTTGGGAAGTTTGGTTGCCCTTGATCCAGGTTGCAGGCAATCAATTCGACAGGCAATAGACCGCGCCACTTTAGCTCCATCAATATCGCCAACAGGCCATAGGAATCCTTGCCGCCGGACAACGCCACCAGCCAGCGTCCCTGGCCTTTGAGCATTTCAAAGTCATCAATTGCCTGGCGAACATTTCTCAGGAGGCGTTTGCGCAGCTTGTTGAAGTTGGCGCTGTCCGGCGCATGTTGGTAGAGCGCAGTCATTGACGCGTCACCCGCAAAACCACCGTCTTCGATCACCAATTCTGGATTTTCTTTCAGCATCCTGTCGCCCTCTTTTCGGCATCGAGATAGCGCATTAGCACCAAACGCA
The DNA here is from genome assembly GCA_050301895.1 of Ensifer sp. Classification (GTDB taxonomy): domain Bacteria; phylum Pseudomonadota; class Alphaproteobacteria; order Rhizobiales; family Rhizobiaceae; genus Ensifer_A. The sequence goes on from JBNKZZ010000002.1 coordinate 210,067, forward strand.
CAAAATAAAAAAGCCGCCCAAAAGGACGGCTTTTCCGAAATCCGAATACGGACCGATTAACGAGAATAAAACTCGACAACCAGGTTCGGTTCCATGATGACCGGGTAAGGCACATCTGCCAGAGCCGGAACACGTGCAAACGTTGCAACCATCTTGTTGTGGTCAACTTCGACGTAGTCAGGAACATCGCGCTCTGCGAGCTGAGATGCTTCAATGACCAGTGCAAGCTGCTTGGACTTTTCGCGAACTTCAATCACGTCGCCAACTTTACAACGGTAAGAACCGATGTTGACGCGTACGCCGTTGACCTTCACGTGGCCGTGGTTGATGAACTGACGTGCAGCAAAGACGGTCGGAACAAACTTGGCGCGGTACACGATCGCATCCAGGCGAGATTCCAGCAGACCGATCAGATTTTCACCGGTGTCACCCTTGCGACGGTCAGCTTCTGCGAAGATTGCGCGGAACTGCTTTTCGCGGATGTCGCCGTAGTAGCCTTTAAGCTTCTGCTTGGCACGGAGCTGAACACCAAAGTCGGACAGCTTGCCCTTACGGCGCTGACCATGCTGGCCCGGGCCATATTCGCGACGGTTAACCGGAGACTTAGGACGACCCCAGATGTTTTCGCCCATACGGCGGTCAATTTTGTACTTGGAAGATGCGCGCTTGCTCATCCGTATTTCCTCTTCATAGACAGTTACACCGGACTGTTTCCAGACCGGATAAAGGAAACACGCCCTCCTCTGAAGCCTTTTTGAGACTTCTGACAGATATCTCCAACGGTTACGCAAACCGCGAGGTATCACGGGACATGTCAACTAAACACCGGGGCGTTAACCCCGGCGTTGGCGGGTCTTTAGGCGTTCCCCTCACCCATGTCAACGGAAATTTCTGCGCATTGCCACTGTCTGGACACAATGATAGGACCAAACCCCAGCAAATCTACCCAGACCATCAGAGTTCTTTCATGAATCGACTTATTCGTGCACTGTCTTCAGGCGTAATTGCGTTTATATCCGTTGTCAGCAGCGTAACTTATGCAAACGCCGGTCATGCTAACCTGGTTGTGGACGTACATAGTGGTCTTGTGCTGGAAGCCGAAAACGACCGAGAACTGAACTATCCGGCATCACTGACCAAGATGATGACCCTCTACCTGACATTTGAGGCATTGCGCGATGGTCGCCTGAAGTGGGATGATCGCATTGTGCTTTCGGAAAATGCAGAGAGTAAAGACCCCTATAAATACGCAATTGGCGCCGGCAATTCGATTACCGTCGAGGAGGCCGTCCTCGGCATGATCGTCATTTCCGCCAATGATGCCGCTGTTGGCATTGCCGAGTATCTGGCGGGTTCAGAAGCAGCCTTCGGCAAACTGATGACAGATAAAGCGCATGCGCTCGGCATGGAATCGACCGTCTTCACCAATCCAGCCGGGCTTCCGGACCCAAAGCAGGTTACGACCGCGCGCGACATGGCTATTCTGGGCATATCGCTGATGCGTGACTTCCCAGAAGAGTTCAAGCTTTTCGCTACAAAGAAGTTCAAATTTCGAGGCATGAAACTGCATGGACACAATGGTCCGCTCAAGCATTATCCCGGCGTTGATGGTATCAAAACCGGCTATACCGAGGCATCAGGCTATAACATTGTGACATCTGGGACAAAGGGCGGCAAGCGACTCATTGCTGTCGTGCTGGGCGGTGAATCTGGCCAGGCCAGAGACGAGGAGGTTTCTGAACTCCTGGACCGGCACCTTGGACCCAAAGTTCAAAATTGATCCTGCGCCTCTGCCCTTTTTTGGAGGGAACCAATTTTTGCCTCAGGCGCAATTGTTGTCGGGATTGTCATTACGCACAGCGTCGGTCGCTGGCGTACTATTCGGCGGCAAGGGCATTATCTTGCGCTTCTGGATCGCCGGGTGCGGTTTCGGCATCAATGTCGGGAAATGCAGCAATGCGCTTGCCCGCGAAATCGGTATGCAGAACAATCAGCCCCTGCTCCTCAAAGTAACTGAGAAGCCGTCTAGCGCGTCTCGCAGAATGCGTGCCGTATACGCGTGCAATAACTGAATCCGGCGGGCATGCTTCACCCAGAATGGCGGCCTTGGCAAGCAGCAGGAACACGCCGTGCAGATCGTCGGTCACCCCTTTGGTCAAGGCTAGAACCTTCTGCCATGCGTCGCCTGAGGCCGTTTCCTCATCGACGCCTGAGCGACTGATGGCAACCCGTCGGCGAAACTCGGACAGTGTCATGGGAGTGCCGCTGATGCGCCGCATGCGAGCGCGCACCAGAAAGTCCTGGTAAAGTTCTGAATCGGACCGGAACCCAGCATCTGGATTAGAAATGATTTCCTCCAGCACCGTGTTGATCCGCTCCTCCCTCTCTTCTGGTGAAATTTTCTGGCGAGGTGCCGCTTCGACAGGCTCCAGAGGTGCAGCCGCCGACGGAGCTTTGGCAAGTTCCGCCAGAATGTCAGCGGATGGCTTTGGCTGAGGACGCACGCGGCGCGCTGGTGGCGCGGCCAACTCTTCTTCTGTTGGTGTAAAGATCAGGTCTTCCATATCCACTTCAGGCTGCGCTTGCGGCAGGGGCATCAGCTTCGGACTGGTGGAGCGCGCTCCTGTCTCCACCGCTCCGATTTCAACAGAAAGCGGGCGGCGCGACAAAGCCGGGCCCAACGCCACAAATGCACCACGCTTCAGGTCACGAAACATCTCGGCCTGGCGCCGCTCCATACCAAGCAGGTCGGCAGCGCGCGCCATGTCGATGTCAAGAAATGTCCGCCCCATAAGAAAGTTGGAGGCTTCGGCCGCCACATTTTTGGCGAGCTTGGCAAGGCGCTGGGTCGCGATCACACCGGCCAGACCACGCTTACGTCCACGACACATAAGGTTTGTCATGGATCCGAGCGACAGCTTGCGCGCATCATCTGCCACTTCACCGCCAGCAGCAGGGGCAAACATCTGTGCCTCATCAACTACGACAAGAACCGGATACCAATAGTCTCGTTCCGCATCGAAGAGGCCATTAAGAAACCAACCTGCAGCCCGCATTTGCTGGTCCACGTCCAACCCCTCCAGTGTCAAGACACACGAGACACGGTGCTGGCGCACACGGTTTGCTATGCCGACAAGCTCCGCCTCAGTCCGCTCTCCATCCACAACGATGTGTCCGTACTTGTCTGCAAGCGTAACGAAATCGCCTTCCGGGTCGATGACAACCTGCTGCACCCATTCAGCGCTTTGTTCCAGCAGTCGGCGTAGCAAATGCGACTTTCCAGAACCGGAATTGCCCTGTACCAGCAAACGCGTGGCCAGAAGTTCTTCCAGATCAAGCGGCACAGGCCTACCGCCAGACGTTCCCATGTCGATCCGTGCCGTCAATCTTCACTGCCTCGTGATGAACTCGAAGTGATTCCCTGAACAGGGTCCAATCCCGTTTCTAGCAGAAAAGAACCGTATGCCACCCGTATCTTGCCGAAAACCCACAGATGAATACCGAGCACCGAACTTCGCAAGATTTGTCAAATCGGCTTATGTTTATCTCTCCCCGTCAACTTGATGATGTGAAGAGACATGAACGACGAGAGCTGGACCATTCACGAAAAACGCATTCGACGGGTCACCGACTATATCTATGAGCATCTGGACGAGGAGCTGGACCTCAACAAGCTTGCTGATATTGCCTGCATGTCGGCTTACCACTGGCATCGCGTTTATACCGGGATACTGGGCGAAACGCCGGCAATGACAGTCAAGAGGTTGCGCCTTCAGCGCGCAGCAGCCGAACTGATCGCGACAGAGTTGCCGATTGGGCGGATAGCCGAGCGTTGCGGCTACCCGAATCTGCAGTCCTTCAACCGCATCTTCAAGTCCGAATATGGCAAACCACCCGCTGCATTTCGCAAGGCCGGTTTGCACATACCCCTCACTCGTAAGATACGGGAGGCAAGTATTGCCATGTATGAAATTTCCATTCGCCAAATGCCAGACATTGTTTTGGCAGGCACCCCCCACACAGGCCCCTACATGAACATCGGTGAGGCCTTCAACAAAGTGCAGACCATATTTATGCAAACCGGCAACATCGCCCATTCGCGCGGCATGGTTGGCCTCTACTACGATGATCCGGCTTCCGCGCCTCAGGAAGAACTGCGCTCAGCGGCCTGCATCCGCCTTGCGGACGGCGCAGATGTTCCTGAGGGGCTTGAGGCTTATCATATAGCGGGCGGCGAATTCGCCGTTCTCCTTCACAAGGGCCCATATCCTAGCCTGAGTGAAGCTTATCAGTGGCTATATCACGACTGGATTGGACAATCAGGTCGCGAATTGAGGGATGTTCCACCGATGGAGATCTACCTGAACACGCCTTACGATACGCCTGAGGCGGAGCTGATGACAGAAATCTGCCTTGCTCTGGAGAGTTGAGCCATGGAAAAAATCGACTTCAAAAAGCACTTCAAAGAGCTATACGCGCCACCAAAGGGCAAATTTACCCCTGTGGAAGTGCCACCGCTGCAATATTTGATGATTGATGGCATTGGCGACCCTGACAAAGCACAGAGCTACACGCAAGCCGTGGAAGCGCTATTCTCAATTGCCTACACCTTGAAGTTCATGAGTAAGAATGATCCCGGCAAGGACTACGCAGTCCCGCCACTGGAGGGGCTTTGGTGGGCAGACGATATGGCGGCTTTTGTTGCAGGAAAACGCGATGAGTGGCGCTGGACAATGATGATCCTTCAGCCCGATTGGATCACGCAGGGAATGGTCGATACCGCAATAGCAAAGGCGGCATCCAAGAAGTCGCTTCCCGCTCTACCACTGCTGCGCCTGGAAACGCTGGAGGAAGGCAAGTGCCTCCAGATCATGCATATTGGATCATATGCAGAAGAAGCCCCGGTCCTGCACGCTTTGCATCACGAAGTGATGCCTGGTGCCGGAATGGCATTCAACGGCAAGCATCACGAAATCTATCTGAGCGACCCGCGCAAAACGGCACCTGCAAAGCTGAAGACCATCCTGCGACAGCCGGTCAGACCGATATAAGCTTGCCCTGGATGGGAGGTAATTCTAGAATGCTGAAAAACCAAGAGCGTATCGTACAGCATGCCGGAAACACTTCTGTCCACATCCAAGACTGCAAACGTCAAATCCAAACCTGGTGTCATGCTGCTGCGCCACGCTCACGCGGCCTGGCCAAATCCGGGCGAGAAAGATTTTGACCGCAAGCTGGACGACGTCGGCAGGCAGGAAGCTGTGGCGGTAGCCGAACATCTTCAACAAATTGGTGTCGTTCCCGACCTCATCCTGTGTTCGCCCGCAACGCGTTGCAGAGAGACACTCGCCCTGGCGACTGAATTCTGGGAGAACCAGCCCCAAACTGATTTCGATATCGAACTCTACTCAGGTGGTCTGCCAACTTATATAGACCGCATCGAAAAACACGCGGCAGACAAGACGATACTTATTGTGGGACATAACCCCATGATTGAAGACATTTTTCTTTGGCTCGCCGACAACGACTGTCATGGGTTTGCCGGATACGCGACTGCCAGCCTTGCAGTGTTCGGCGCACAAGAACATGGGAAATGGAAGCTTGCGGGCCTTCATCTGCCGGGTTAGGCCGCAAAAGCAGTTCGTGGCCCGCCATCTTCAAAAGTCGACGTGCCAGTCCTATATGGAACTCAAACCAATTCACGGACCCGCTCTTGGACAGACTATTCACAAGAATCGCAGATGACGCACGCATAGCCGTCGCCAATCTTGCAGACAGAGCAAGCGACATCACAGACCCTGCTGTGCGCCTTGGCGTGACTGGGCTTTCGCGCTCAGGCAAGACGGTCTTCATTACGTCACTGGTCCACAATTTGCTAAAAGGAGGTCGCCTCCCTGCATTTGACGCGATGCGTTCCGGACGGATTTCCAATGTGCGCCTTGATCCCCAGCCCGACGATGCCATCCCGCGTTTTCAATACGAAGACCACCTCATCGAAATGATCGAAAAGCGCGTATGGCCAGCATCGACACGTTCCATTTCGGAGTTGCGTTTGACGATACACTACGAAAGCGCAAGTGGCTGGAACAGAATGCTTCGTCCCGGCAAACTGCACATTGATCTGGTAGATTATCCAGGCGAGTGGCTGCTGGACCTGCCGCTGCTGGAGCAGACATTCTCAGCCTTTTCAAAGAATGCGTCGCAACTTGCAGATCAGCCAAATCGTGCTCAACTGGCGCTTGAATGGCGAAGCCTTGTTGATACCATTGATCCAGCCGCGCCCGCAGATGAAACGAAAATACGTGAGCTGGCGGAGAAATACGCGTCCTATCTGAAGGCGTGTAAAAACGATGAGCATTCACTGTCGTTTCTGCCGCCCGGTCGTTTCCTGATGCCAGGCGAACTCGAGGGGTCACCGGCACTCACATTTTCGCCTCTAACGCGACTTTGTGATGGGCCCGCGCCCAAAGGCTCAATGCAGGCCATGATGGAGCGGCGCTTCGACGCCTACAAGGACATTGTGGTCAGGCCATTTTTTCGCAATCATTTTGCGCGCCTGGATCGGCAAATCGTTCTTGTGGACGCGTTGCAAGCCATAAACCGGGGGCCTGATGCCCTGCATGATCTTGAGGCAGCGCTGGGCAGCGTGCTCGCCAGCTTTCGTGCGGGTGAAAACAGCTTCCTGTCTTCACTCTTCATGCGCCGCATAGACAAGGTATTGATTGCCGCCACGAAGGCTGATCATCTTCACCACGAAAGCCACGACAGGCTGGAGGCAATAACGCGGCGCATCGTACAGCGCGCCATCTCACGTTTGTCGCTGGGCAGTGATGGCATTGACGTTTTGGCCCTCGCCTCAGTTCGCGCCACTCGAGAGGGCACTGCCCGCCACAACGGACAAACATTGCCAGTCATAACCGGCACCCCGATAGCTGGGGAAACGATCAACGGTGAAACATTTGACGGCAATCGGCTTACCGGCATATTTCCAGGCGATCTGCCCGAAAAACCGGGAGCGCTCTTTGCCGGGGCAAACGACGGCGAAGCCGTTTCACCGATCAACATAATACGCTTCAGGCCACCGAAAACCGAAGATGGCAACGCCGCACTTGATGTCAGCGTGCCCCATATTCGCCTCGACAGAGCGCTTCAATTCCTCATCGGAGATTTCCTCAGATGAACCAGCCCAAGAGCCACCGACCGCCAACGTCGTTTCCGATTGAAGATGCACAGGAAGAGCGGTCGCAGCGCGCGCCTATAGGTGTCGACGCCGTTCAACTGACGGAGCAAACGGAAGATCCGTTCATGAATCCTGAATTGGTGGGAGATCTGGAGATTTCCAGAGAGCCTCCACGCCGAAACAAGCGTTTTCCGCTATTTGGCATTTTCGCGTCCGCATTCGGCTTCCTTCTTTCTCTTGCACTAGGGCTTTGGGTCGACCAGCTCATTCGGGATCTGTTTTCGAGAAGTGATTGGTTGGGTTACGCCGCGCTAGCGGCCCTTGGCGTTTTGCTACTCGCCCTTTTTGCATTTGTGGCACGCGAACTTGCAGGCATGTTTGGCTTGGCCAATATTGAAAAGCTGAAAGCGGCGACAAGAGAAGCATCTTCCGGCGACAGCGAACGAGCGCGGCTCGTCGTACAGAAGCTATCCAAACACCTGGCAAACACACCTCAGACCGCACGCGGTCGCAAGGTGATGTTGGAAGCGATGGACGAGATAATCGACGCGAACCCCGCAATTCAGCTTGCAGAGACGGAGCTTATGCGCCCGCTCGACGCAGAAGCACGCCGTCTCATTGCCAGTGCGGCACGGCGCGTTTCCGTGGTCACGGCTGTTAGCCCTAGAGCCCTTATTGATACCGGCTATGTACTGTTCGAGGCGGCTCGCCTCGTCAGGTCCATTGCTGTGCTTTATGGCGGTCGGCCCGGTACGATTGGCTTTTTCCGTCTATTTAGAAACGTCATTGCGCATCTGGCGGTCACAGGAACCATCGCACTTGGCGACAGCGTCATCCAGCAATTTCTTGGCCACGGTCTGGCATCCAAAGTCTCAGCACGTCTTGGTGAAGGCGTCGCAAATGGACTCATGACCGCAAGGCTCGGAATATCAGCGATGGAACTCTGCAGACCTATGGATTTTGTGACCGAAAAGAGGCCAAGCGTTGTCGATTTCTTGTCATTCATGAAATCAACCGACACAACAGCCGATTGAAATTGCAAAATTTAAAAAAAACGACATTATCGCTCTCTCGCCAAGCGATTGAAGTGGTGGAACTTTTGCCAAACTGAGATTTCTTCAAGCCATTGGGCGCTGGCAAACGACGGCAAAATGAAATAAAGCATTAACCAAACTCATTCACATTTCGCGGATGTAACGATCTGCATTTGAGGACCAATGATGGCATCGCGCGTATTACCCCGGACAGTCGGAATTGCTGCAACTTTTGCAGCGGCATTGTTTACGGGAAGCTTGGCACAGGCCGGAGATCGTGACTTCTTTGAGAAGACCGCCGGAATCTGGAAAGGTCCGGGCGAAATCGTTGCCGGGAAATACAAAGGCACAAAATTCAATTGCACATTGTCAGGTGATCCAAACAAGGACGGCAAAACTGGCATGACGCTCGACGGTTCCTGCCGTGTGGGCATCTTCAACCAGCCCATGAATGCAAGCTTTGTCCGTAGCCATTCGGGCTATGGCGGTACATTCCTTGATGGAGCCAAAGGCAAGGGCCTTGATATTATCTCCGGCAATGTCCGCGGCAACAAAGTTATCGTGGGCATTCAGCGCAAGGACCTTAATGGCGCTATGGTCGCCCACATGCAAACGCGTAACGACATGAATGTTACAATCTCTGTGCGTGTTGGCGAAAAGCTCATCCCGGTTATCGGCATGAGCCTAAAGCGTCAAATGGACAAAGTTGCAGGCAAATAAGCCTATATGCGCCACCAATTGGCGTCGTTACTGGCAACCTCAATGCCCGATTGATCTGATTGAGCCAGCAAATCGATGGCCCGCTTTCCGTTGATCAGCAATTCGGGTGCATAGTCCGCCAGTGGTTTGAGCACAAATGCGCGCTCAGCCATATATGTGTGCGGAATCGTCAGGCGTTCGGTGGAGATTTGCTGGTCACCATATGTTAGAATATCAATGTCCAATGTTCGTGGCCCCCACCGCTCAATCCGCTCCCGCTTCATGGCGCGCTCGATACCAAGACAGACATCCAGCAGAGCTTCCGCATCCAAGGTCGTTTCAACATTGGCGCATGCGTTGAAGAACCACCCCTGATCAACATTCCCCCAAGGCGGTGTCTTGAATAGACGAGATACTTTATTCAGCCGTATCTCGTCATGATCGTTCAGTAAGTTCAACGCCTGGGATATGGCTAGTCGCGGATCACCTACATTGCCGCCGAAACCCAGATTGACGCTGACAGTTTCGCCATCAGGGAACATAATCGAGGCTCACCTGCACATAATCCAATACGCCGGGAACTGGAGCATTGGGCTTTCGCACCGTTATATGTGCCCGGCGAACCTGCGGGAAACGGGAACAGATGGCCTTGGAAACATCCAGAGCCAACGCTTCAATCAGATAACGACGCTTCCCCGTTATGATTGCCTCAATGACCTGGTAAACTGAGCCGTAGTCGACCGTACCTTCCAGATCATCGTCATCCAGTGGGCGGTCCGCTTCCACGTCCAATACAGCATCCACGAAGAAACGCTGTCCGAGAAACTCTTCGGCGTCATGAACTCCATGCCGCGCGAAGAAAGCGCAATTCTGCAAGGTTATCGTATAACGTGTCATCGCGCATTTTCCTTCTATGCAAGCGTTGCAGCAATCATAGCATCTGCAACAGCCAAGGCGTCTTTATTCATTGCGACATTGTGAACCCGAAAAACCGCCGCGCCCGCGCCTCGCAGCAACACGGTCGTTGCTGCAGTCGCCACATCGCGGTCGCCAGCTTCTCGCCCGGTAAGTGCTCCCAGAAACCGTTTTCTCGACGTACCCGCCAACACTGGAAAACCCAATCGGAAAAGTTCCGGCAACCGTAGCATCAGCTCAACATTGATTTCGGTGGTCTCCTTGGCAAAACCAAAGCCAGGGTCCAGAATGATCTGGTCTGCCCTCACACCTGCTGATGCAGCAATTTCGAGAGAATGGCGCAGAAACTCAAACTGATCGTCTATCACATCTGCTTTCTGCTGCCGGTCGCGGCCCGTATGCATGATGCAAAGCCCCGCCCCGGTTTCACTTGCCACCGAAGCAATCTCAGGCTCACGCTGTAAGCCATGCACGTCGTTGATTATATGCGCTCCCGCCTCAATCGCGGCCTTGGCCGTCGAAGCGCGATAAGTATCGACCGAAATCAGAATATCGGGACGCTTGGCCAAAGCCTCAATGACCGGCAATACCCGATCCTGTTCCTCATTTGCATCGACCTGAGCAGCACCTGGCCGCGTGGATTCGCCTCCGATATCGATGATTGACGCGCCCGCACCTACACAGTGCAGTGCATGAGAAATGGCATCGTCCAACGCTGTATAGTGCCCACCATCGGAAAATGAATCTGGCGTGACGTTAACGATCGCCATTATATGTCCCGATGGACCCAACGTAAGCTGGCGGCCATGCGCCAACCTCCAATCAAATGGCTGAAACGGACTGAGCTGCGTCTCCTGATATCCCATCTCACATTGCCAAATCTGTTTTGGCATCCCCACTACTTTTCGATTGCTTCCAATCGGGCTATGCAGCATGGTCATTCAAATTACAACGGCCTTCGCAACGAGAATGAAGATTAAACCCGTAATCAATTCCATCGCCATGCTTGTCATTTTGATGCTCATCCTTCCGTCAGGAATAGCAAGAGCGGAGATCATCAATTCGAAGACCTATCAGTATTTTGCGATACACGGCAAAACCAGCGACGACATTGATCGTGAGCTTTTCAACAGGGGACCCTCTGTAGGAAAAAAAGGCCGCCACCCCGGTGCTACGAAAATCAAATTCGGTGGAGAAATTGCCTATCAGGAAGGTAACGGTCGCTGCTCCGTTGCTGATGCAAAGGTAACTATCTCGACAAAACTCATTCTTCCAAAATGGACAAACAGAAAACATGCCGACAGAAGAATGGCTCTTGTCTGGGACACATTGGCAGCTGACATCAAGCGCCATGAAGAACGACACGCAGAAATTGCCAGAACCCACGCACGCAAACTGGAAAAGGCATTGCTGGCAATACCTGCGATGCGCGATTGCAAGGCGCTCACTGCGCGTGCGCAGGTCATAACGGATGAAAAAATCCAAGCACACGACAAGGATCAGGCGCGCTTTGACCGAATCGAAGCGGTCAATTTCAGTCGTCGCTTGACCCGACTTTTGCGCTACAATGCCAGCAGACAGTGAAGTCTAACCAGACATCTGTACGATATTTGTAAGCCAAAACTACCAAAAGCTGTGCAAAACTTACTCCAGGCTGGATCCGCGTACACGTATTCACCGCCCAAATCTTGCACTAGATAGCGTTTTGTTAATTATTTAGGTTTTACTATGAAAGCGCTGGTTTACCCAATTCGCTTTCAGTGGATTTTTGAGTTTCTCCCGGCGCGCGTCAAAATCAGGTGTTCTCCTCCCTCACCTGCACAGTGCGCCCTACTCGCCTCGCTCTACGATAGACGAAGAGCGGGGCTTTTTTTGGCAAATACCGGGAGCTCAAGCCTGTCGTTCAGGAATTCTAATAACTAGGCCATCAAGTTCCGGTGCCATTTTAATCTGGCAGCTCAGACGCGAATTTGGCTGTACATCAACAGCAAAATCCAACATGTCCTCTTCCATGGCTTCAGGCGAACCAACCTTCTCCACCCAGGCATCATCCACATAGACGTGGCATGTTGCACAGGCACACGCGCCGCCGCATTCTGCTTCAATGCCCGGAACGGCATTCCTGACGGCATTTTCCATAACGGTTGTACCGTTTTCAACGTCAAGATCGAACTGGGTTCCGTCAAATGCAATTACTGAGAGCTTGGGCATAATTCTTCCGTTAATCGTGTCATGTTGAGTAGCAAATAGTAGCCCGACACGCAGTGCGCAAGCCCCGGCGAAATCCGAACGGCTTCCAGCGTGAAAAATGATCACATGAGAGCAAGATGGCTTGGGCGAATAGCGCCCACCGACTGCAGCAGATAGCTATGTCAGCAATACGTGGTTCAACATATCGCTGGTCAGTCAACCAACTGACCAGTCGAGTTCGTTTGGGTTGGCTGGTCAGCGCGAAAGTCTAAGAATGAAATTTTCGGCTTCCATCACTGCAGCACCAGTTTCAGCAATATAGGCGGCTTCATCCGGCTCATTTTCAAGCTTTGATGCCGCATCGGAAACCCGAAATGCACCGATAGCCTGGGCAGCCCCCTTCAGCTTGTGCGCCACCGCTTTGACGTTGCAGTTCCCACCGTCGCTCAGATCATGCAAACACTCACGCGCCTGCCGTGCGAATAGTTTCAACGCATCCAGTTCAACAGCACGGTCGCCAAGCGTCTGGCGTGCCAAGTGTACCAGATCAATTGGATTTGCACTGGAAGGAATGCCCCCACCCTGAGTGTTTGGGCACTCGAATGCTGCAATATAAGCTGCCATCTGTCCTGTCCTTGTTATTTATAGTTGGCAATTAAGCAGGTACAAACAAACCACATACGGGTGTGCAGCAGATTAACATCCCGCGTCGCAACCGAAAAAATTGCGATATGGTTAACAATATCTAAACGGCGGTTAACTCAGCACTTTTTAGCGTGCATTGACCGTCACAGCTGCCTTGGCGCCCTAGCACGCAAACAAAGGACTCCAATTCGACCCTCAAATTTGCATTAATGTGTCATGACGGCACATGACCCAAAGTTGAGGTGCCGTGTTGGTGGATGACAGAAACAGGCGCTCGCTTCCTCACGCGGTCGACGATCAATGGGAATATCACTGCAATATCAAAACATAGCAGTGGAAAAGTGATGCAATGGATTCGCTGTATCTTCCCAAAGACGCTATCTATGAGAAGCAAAGACAGGTCTTGGTTGCCGGGCCCGTTTCTTGAATATGAAGTTATACGCGCATTTTGCAGGCGGCAAGCGTGGTGGACTTTCAGCCAATTGGGAATAAACGAGGCGTTGGCAAATGGCAGGAAATGACGAAGAGAAGAGACGCGACCAGGAAGCAATAGATGCACTGGATCAAGCCCTTCAAATCAATTTCGAAGAAGATGGCAATGCCGTCCGCAAAGTGGCCAACAGTGACGGGACAGATCAAACTATGTCGACAGATGCTTCCAATGTAACGAGTTCTGGCAAAGCAGATCTGGCCAAGGAACTTGGTCCGGAACCGGCTCCGCGTGCACCGGGCGACACTCAGCCAAAACGTACTTCGTTTTCTGCAGCCAACGACCCGGATCGCCGCTTGCAACCCGCCATACTGCGCACGTTGGAGGCGCGCTCAAGCCGTGCGACTATGCGCAACGCCACCACTCTTGCGCTGCTGTGGACAATCGGCGGACTTGCCATTGGTTACATCACGCTTTTCCCCGAAATTCTCGATGTCAGCTCTATCAAGGAGCTTGTCGGGATGGCGGGCTTCCTGCCGCTACTCACAGCAATCATCGCGCCCGTAATCCTTTTCATCGGTTTCGGCGTCATGATTTCGCGTGCGCAGGAAATGCGCAACGCAGCCCAATCCATGGCTGAAGTCGCACTACGTCTGGCAGAGCCGGAAACCGCCGCCTCTGACCGCATTATCTCCATCGGCCAGGCCGTTCGCCGCGAAGTTTCCGCGATGAACGAAGGTATTGAGCGCACGATTGCCCGTGCGACCGAGCTTGAAACGCTTGTCCACTCGGAAGTGAACGCTCTGGAGCGCTCCTACAGCGACAACGAATTGCGTGTTCGCAGCCTCGTCAACGAGCTGGGCAACGAGCGCGAAGCTATTGTCACCCACGCCGAACGTCTACGTTCATCGATTTCCGGCGCGCATGAAAGCCTGAAAGACGAACTCGACAATGCCAACGAGTTGATCACTGCACAAATGGCGATGCAGGGAGAGGCATTTGCCTCAATGATCGACACGCGAACCGCTCTCCTTATGGAGAAAACCGATAGCGTTACACACACTATCGGCAGCATGCTGACCAGCAAATCCGACGACCTGCTTTCCTCGCTGAATTCATCTGGCCTGGCGCTGTCGAACGAGTTTGATACGCGCCTTCAGGAATTGACAGCAACACTGAGTGCCAATGGCGCAAACCTGCTGCAGGAGTTTGAAACCCACGCGTCATCACTGGATAGCAGCACCGACAAACTGAATGCCGTTCTCAACGAACGCACAAACCAGCTGAACGAGTTGCTGGCTGAACGTGCACGGGAATTCTCTGAGAGCCTTACAGTCGGCCAGGAAGCGATTTCCAATGGCCTCGATGACATCATTTCATCCCTGAACTCAGCTCTTGATGAAAAAGGCGCCACCTTCCGCCAGAGTTTGAAATCCGCTGTCGACGAGAGCGTCATTGACTTGGATTTGCGTTCGAGCTTTTTCGAAGACCGCCTGCAGGGTACTGTCAGCCAGATCAATTCGGCATTTGACGACAATGTTGCTGCATTCGCAGAAGCATTTGATCAGCGCTCAGGTTCACTGGATAGCAAGCTGCGTGAAAGCTTTGATCGTATCAACTCGACCATCAGCAGTGGCAAGGATGAATTTGACGGCATTCTTGGTTCCAGCATCGAGAAACTCGGCACCACACTCAGCGACCATTCATTTGCACTTGCTGCTGCAGTCGGCGCAGGCAATGAAATGATTGAAGGCGCGATTGAAAAACATCGCGAGGAAATCTCCGGCGCAATATCCGACGCACATATAAAGATCGATAACGTACTTGCAGAACGCTCTGCAGCCCTGTTCGGGGGATTGGACGAGCGCGCTCAGACAATCGACTCTGACTTCAAGCAAAACCTTGAAGCGATTGGCACCACTTTGGATGACCGGACCGCTGATTTGCAGCTTTCCATCGGCTTTGCAGCGGACCGCTTCAACGATGCCATCAACGAAGGCGCAGACAAGGCCTCACAAGTATTCGAAGGTCATGTTTCACGCATGGGCGGCATGATCGATGAAAATGCTTCCCGTATTGATGCAGTGCTGACCAGCGGTAGCGATAAAGTTGCGGCCACTATGGGTGATGCAGGCGACAGACTTGATGCGACGTTGAACGGCGCGAGCGAGCGCATTGAAGGCGCGCTTGCCAGTGGCAATGAACGTATCGAAAGAGCAATTATCGGCGGAAGCGAACGCATCGAAAGCTCAATCGCTGGTGGCCATAATCGCATTGAGAACGCATTGTCCGCTGGCAACGAACGAATTGCCGATACTGTCAGCCGCTCGAATAATCTGCTTGGCGAAGCAATTCGCGCCGGTCAGGAAGGGTTCGCAGCACAAAATGACCGCCTGGAATCCACACTGACAGAATCTGCCAACACCCTGGCAGAGACCCTGAACCAGGGGCAGCAGGCGCTCACTGAAACACTTTCGGGCAACCGCGAAGCAATCGAGAATTCTCTCAAGGCTGGCCTGGATGAGATTTCCGGCACATTGTCCGAACAGACAGCGTCCATCGGTGCAGCAGTTGCCGCCTCCTCCAGCGTAATCGAAATGACAGTCGAGCAACAGGCAGACGCGTTGCGCGGCTCTATTGAGGCGAGCCTGGGCGGTATTACAAACGAGATTTCCCAGCGTGCTGGCGATATCGCAAACGTTGCATCTACTTTCAGAAGCGGTGTAGGCGAAACAATCGACTCTCTTGCTGGCCGTATTGAAGAAACGGGCAAAGGGCTTGAAGACCGCCTCGTTACCCTTGAATCGTCCATTCGTGAGACCGCCGAGAATGCGGCAATGGCATCTACTGAAGCCGGTAACCGCGTATCTGATGCGATCACCAGCCGCCTTGGCGAACTCGACCGCATTAGCGACGAGACTATTGGCCGCGTGAGCGATGCTATCGATCAGCGCGCCGAGAAGCTTGGCGACCGCCTGAGCACCATGGACAAGGCATTGTCCGTTGGTCTGGACCGTGTAAACGAAACTCTTGACGGCAAAGCTGCGGGCTTGGCACTCACTCTCCGCGATGCTGCACGCGACATGATAGCAGGTGCAGAAGCAGCCGACGCCAAACTTGGCTCGGCTGGCGAAGTTCTGGCTGGCAAGCTTGGCGACACCATTGACAGCTTCGCAAGCCGCGCAGAAAGCACAGCCAGCAACATTTTCCAGCGCGTCGAAGAAACGACTGGACGTGTTGCCAAGGAGGCCGCGACTATTTCCGAGGGTCTTGCGAACACCGAGAAGGCACTCGAGATTCGCGGCGACTCCATCCGCTCTGTACTGGATGAGCGCACCCGCGAGCTCAACTCCATGCTGGCAGGTCGCTCATTGGAGCTTGCCAAGATTATTGATGATAAAGCACGCCCGGCGATCGACATGCTCGCACGGACCGGCGACGAAGCAGCCGACCGCATCGCTGCGGCCGCAACGCAAAATGCCGAGCGCATCAGAGATGTTAACGGCGAGCTTATTGCTGCAATTTCTGCACGCACCGAGCAGGCGGCAAATGTCCTCAGTGAGGCTGAGTCGGGCTTGGGTGCAAAGGTTGCCCAACTCATTGAACGTCTGCAATCGTCCAATGAAAACCTCTCTGATCTGGTCAATTCAGCCTCCGACAACCTCATCAATGTTGAGGGCCGCCTGAACGAGACTGCCGATCGGATTGCCGGAAGCACCGGACGCGCCGCAGATGTACTCTCTGCAGCAGGACGTATGCTGGATGGCAAGTCCGGTAAGCTGGAAGACGTTTCCAACCAGACACTCAATCAGGTCGCAGGCATTGCCGCGCGCTTTGACGACCATTCCAAGGTGCTCGGTCAGGCATCCGACCTGCTTAACGCAGCGCAATCCAACCTCGCTTCCACCCTGGATGAACGACAGGAAGCACTGCGCGATCTATCGGTTGGCCTGTTGAAACGCTCAGAAGAAATCGAAGGCGTCATGCAGACCCTCGGCGCAACTGTTCAAAATGCCTTTGATCAGGCAGAGACACGCACTGGCAGGTTTGCGTCTTCGCTGCGCACCACAATTCAGGATTCCTTCGCAGATGCTGGCAAGGTTCTCGATCAGGCCGAGGAGCGTGCCGCTGGTCTGGCTAATCGCCTGCGCGGCGAATTCGCAAGCTCGATCTCCGATATTGAACGTATGCTTGCAGAATCGGGCAGCAAGTCCAACGCAGCTGCCAATGATATGGGCGAAAAGCTCAAAGCTGCCATCGAAGATGCAATTAGCCGCTTCTCTGGTGCTACGACCGAAATCAGACGCTCGTCGGATGAGATCCGCAAGGAACTCGACATGACACGCGCTGAGCTGAAGCGCGGCGCATTCGACCTGCCTTCGGAGGCCAAAGAAAGCGCAGCAGCAATGCGTCGTGCCGTCGCCGAGCAGATCCAAGCCTTGCAGGATCTATCAAAGATCGTTGGCCGTTCCGATATCGCGCTGGAGGTTTCTACACCTACTGCAGCCATTCAGGCACCAGCGCCGACAGCTGCTCCTGCTCCCGCACCCGCTCCAGCCCCCACTTCCGTTTCTGCGCCCGCAGCTCCGGCAGCACCTCATCGGGAACCGCAGCCCGCACCTGTTCAAACCCAGGCACCGGCACCGCAACCTGTACATGAAACACCTTTGCGTGGTGCTCAGGAAACAACACCTGTTCGCCAGCAGGCTCAAGGCGAGCAGACAGGCTGGATAAGCGATTTGATCCGCGGTGCAGCACGCGAAGAAGCGCAAATTGTCCAACAACGCACCGAGGCACAGAGTCAGCCACGTCAGGCTGCGTCAAGAAATCCACGCCACGTCGTTGAGTCCCTCAATTCCCTGTCGGTGGATATAGCGCGCGCGATTGACCATGATGCATCGGTCGAGCTGTGGCGCCGCTATCAGCGCGGAGAGCGGGATGTATTCACCCGCAGACTCTACACGCTCAAAGGCCAACAGACGTTTGATGAAATCAAGCGCAAGTATGACCGCGAGTCGGAGTTCCGCACAGCGGTGGACCGCTACATAGCTGACTTTGAGAATTTGCTGGCCGACATCGCACGCAATGATCGTGACAAATCAATCACGCAGTCGTACCTTACCTCTGACACCGGCAAGGTCTACACGATGCTTGCACATGCAGCAGGTCGTTTCGACCGGTAGTTTACGACAATCGTCGGCTTGGCAGCACGCAAAGCATGCCTTGCATCAAACCAAAAACCCGCCGATCCGGCGGGTTTTTCATTATCGACAGCGTATATTTGAAGCCCATCCTCAAATTGCGCTCGCGCATACTCAGCGATCAAAGTTCGTCGAGATTGATCCCGATAGTAATGGCACCAATCGGATCGCCGTCTGCATCGGAAATGGTCATGCTGGCCTGCGACTGGAGCTTCTGGGTGGATTCATCTTTCTCAGCTTCATCCACGAATACGGCATTTGCACCAGCCTCAAAGGAATTCTTGAACTTGCCCTCGTCACCCTGCCAATAGTCAGAGGTCACATCGCTCTGTCCAACATTCAAGCCCTTGTCGTCCATAACGAAGATTTCGGTAATCAGACCATCTGACTCTGCCTGCTTCTCCTTCAGGAAACCTGAAAGGTCATTTGCGAGTGTTTCATCAATAAGGGTCGTGTCGCCACCATTGACACCCTCACGCCATTGAGCATCCAGAGCGTCAATATCACCCTGCGACAGGCCCGCGTGCTTCGCGTTTTGGGCCTTGATGGCATCAATCACGATTGGGTCGGACAACCAAGGCATGATGTTCTCTTCGACATATGCCTTAACTGGCGCAACATGCGCCTCCTCAGCCATTGCCCCGAACGGGACCAACGCGACAACTGCGGCTAGAATGAATGTATTCATTTTCATACTGCAATTCCTCTCTCGTATCCGCAAAACTTGCTTCGTTATTGTTAGTAAACTCAAGCGCTCAAAACTCTTCCCATTCGGCCTTCACAGCAGTCGACAGGTGCCCGTGAGCCGAGATAACTCCAACATGTTGATGAGCGACATCAGGCGCGGACATGCCGGCATAACGACGTGCCTTGCCATTCAGCGAGAGCCGTTCGACAGCACCGCCAACAATTGAGGCAAACTGTTCGGCACTCTGACGACATGCTCCACTCGCTGCCCGCAGAGAAGATTGCGCCTGCTGGTTCCAGAAATAAGCCGAGAAAGCAGTCTGCCCAATCACGTTGATTGAAGCGACAACAGATGCCAGCGTTGCAGTAAGCGACAGGTAGGCAAGGGATACCGGCAACAATGCCTCCAGCTGGCTTTATCCGACAAGAGCAAAGCGAAACCCATTGTCGAACGCCCTTATCATTTATCATAAATTATGATGACGCATTATTAAGAACTTCATAACCACCCCCAACCTGCCAGGTTTTTGAGCGGCCTTCCGCGAGCAAACCGACCGCCGATCTCGATTATTGCAAAATGCAATAATCTCGGATTTCGAAAGGTCATGGCGTCCGGCTTAAGTGACGGTCTGAAGACCGTGCGAAAATGAGATTCAAGGGATCTTCTTGCCCCAAGAATCATCTGTGCAATCATTGTCGCATCACAGTTTCTGAATAATCTTCAGGGCCGTCGCAATGAACTAATGGGCAAAGGGAAGATGCGAAATTCATGGCTGAATGGCGAATAGCCACAACGACAACAAGCGCTGATTGAATAAATATCGCAGGTATTGCTGTGTCAGCAACGCAGAATTGGAAACTCAGACAGACTCTTCACAAATCTTGCCAACCAGTTCAGGGCGAAGTTCGCCTCACCCTTTGTGGTCTTTTGCTATGGGTTCCTGATAGGTGAAACCCATATCCCAAGGAAAATAGATCCATGTATCCTGCGAAACCTCGGTCACGAACGTGTCGATGGTGGGTGCGCCTTTAGGTTTGGCGTAGACACATGCGAAGTGAGCGCGTGGCAGCATTTCCCGAACCTGAAGTGCGGTCTTTCCAGAATCAGTCAAATCATCAACGACGAGCACATCCTCCCCGCCAGCGACCTGAAGTTCCGCTGAAATTCCCTTCAGAACATTCATTTCGCCCTGACTGACATAGTCATGGTAGGACGCGATGCAGACCGTTTCAATCAACCGTATATTCAGCTCGCGCGAGATAATTGCGGCAGGCACCAACCCGCCACGGGTAATGCAGACGATCGATTTGAATTTGCGATCCATGCCAGCCAGCCGCCACGCAAGTGCTCGTGCATCGCGGTGGAACTGATCCCATGATACGGGAAATGCTTTTTCTGGCAAGGACATGTCACGCTCCGACAATCTAAAATAAAAAAGGCGAGACCGACTTGGCCTCGCCCCTTCATTTGCCGCAATCGCTAACTGTTTGCAACAGCTTTTCCCGCTATCAACGCGACATCAAGGTGAGCGTTGCCATAGAGTTCAGCAGCGTGTTGGTAGCCCCGCCAAAAATCCGTTCGCGTATACGGGAATGGGTGTAGGCCCCCATGACGAGCATATCCGCACCAAAGTCGAACGCGCGGTTCTCGATAATGGCTCCAACAGAGTTTCCACCGGACAGCACGTTGTTCACTGTGACGTTGATTCCATGACGAGCCAATGTTGCACCCAGTTCCGAACCGGCGAGATCAGCGCTCTGCGAAGAGTCCTCCTTGGCATCCACGGTCAGAATCTCCACCGCCGATGCTGTCTTGAGGAAGGGCATAGCATCAAACGCTGCTCGAGCAGCTTCGCGCGAGCCATTCCATGCAATCAACACGCGGTCGATGTTTACCGCTTCTTTCTTGATGTAGGGCACCATAAGAACCGGACGCCCGCACTCAAAAATCAATACTTCGATATCAGAACGCATTGCCTTCGGTGTGCGCTCATCAAACTGACCGCAAATCACCAGATCCGCACTGCGGGCACTATCGATGACACCATTTGAGGTGAAGCCACCGGTGGTACGGAATTTGCGCCATTCGTAGGACACACCTTCGTTGTCGACCTCACCATGAAAAGAGCTTTCGATCTGGTCGGCACGTTCCTGGCTGGCTTCTTGCAACGCCGCTATGGCGCTGGGATTAGCAACTTCCATCGGGGCATAGACATATATTTGTTCCGGCGCTTCGGCATAAAGACCAATAAGATGCGCTGAATTGCGACGTGCAATTTCAACACTTACGTCCAGAATGCCCTTTGCGGACGCCGGATCATTTAGGATCGTGAGAATGGTACGAATTGCCATGGCTAGCCTCCTTGCAAGATATGGCTTCACATTCGTGCTGTGGCCGCAACTTGTCTTTGATCTTAGTCAATTCCATCCAAGTGGAGCCAATTATGGCTCATTGCCCGAATTGTCCGACGCCTTGCGCGCTCCAACTGTCTGCAACATCGCCTCCACGGCTGCGACGGCTGCATCCAGAACCTCCTCTTTGCGAGCCCGAACAACAATGTCTGTTGAGAAGAATTTCCCATCGAATTTGGGGTAAGAGCCAATAGACGTTTCGCCGTGATCTGCCTGTACCTGCGCCAATGCGGAGCCGATATCACCCTCACCGTAGGGACTAACGACCGTCCTGGCCATAAGCCCGGTCCCGCTGCGCAGCGTCGGCAGCAAGCTGTTCAGCATCGCCTGAAATACCGCAGGAACACCCGCCATTACGTAGACATTTTCCACCTGAAATCCAGGCGCAACTGACACTGCATTTTCGATGTGCTTTGCGCCTTGCGGCATGCGCGCCATACGCTGACGCGCTTCTGAAAACTCCAAGCCTCGGCGCTCATACATAGCACTGAGCAACTCCATCGCTCTATCGTCCTTGATGCAAGGCAAGCCAAATGCTGCCGAAATCGCATCGGCAGTGATATCGTCATGTGTCGGACCAATACCGCCTGAAGTGAAAACATAGTCGAACTTCGTGCGTAGCGCGTTGACTGCCTCAATGATCGCTTCGTGATCATCGCTGACGATGCGGACTTCTTTCAAATCGATCGCAGCAAGGCTCAGAACATCTGCAAGATGGCCAATGTTTTTGTCTTTTGTTCTGCCCGACAACAATTCGTCGCCAATAGCAACCATAGCTGCGGTCACAATTTCCTGGTTGCTCATATAAATCTCCGCCCTTAGCCACTTTGCTTACTGTCTATATGCAGTCGACAAATCGCGATATTTGCTGCCGCAGTCACGGCGTCAAACTCACATTGTGCTTGTTGTATTGAATCCTACGATAGAAACGAGGGGCCGTCATCGGACGACACGTTCAAAAAGCCGAAACTCAACCGATGCACAATGTGCAACGCATTTCCGGTCAGATCACCCCCAGCGCCCAACTTACAATATCGTCGGTTGCTCGCGCAAATGCGCGATCGAGCGCTTTGATATAGGCAGTATTCCCACTACCCTCGACTGGCACAACTGCACGGGCGACGTAGCGCGAGCGAACAGTGCCATTGCGGTCATTGAGAATACGAACAGCGAGCTCAACGATAGCGGCGTGTTCGGCAACTGAAATCTCGAAGGCTCTTATATTCGTCTGGACCTGGTAGTCGATCGCCAGCCCCTCACCCGGCAGCCCTGCCCCGCCAATTTTTCCTGAGTTCTCGAATGCCTGTGCCAACTTCAGCTGGACAAGTTTCGGAAGCTTGTCGCTCCACTGACTATCGTTCAGATATTGGTATTCCTGCGAACCAACGCGAATAACAATGTTTTCGCTGTCGAGCGTCTTCAACGCCACCGGATCAGCAATCAGCAGTTGCCGCCCACGCTTCATAGCACCGCCGTCAACATGCGGCAGAGAAAGCCCATAGGTATCCTTTGGCGAAGAACTTGCGCATCCGCCAAGCACCATTGCAGTGATGGCTGCAATAGCTGCTATGCGAAGCTTTCCTCGATTTTTGGAAAATTGGCGCATTTCAATACCGTTTACTCTTTGCGATTTGATGTAACCCGGTGACCCGTTTTGAGCAAGACCATTGGGCGAATTAATGAACGCAGAAACTAACGTCGGTTGCGCCCATCAAAGGTCTTGACCGTGTCCCCACCGAAAATCACACGCTGCGGGTTCTGGTCGAAATTCTCAATGGTGTTCTCAAGACTACGCATTGTGCGACGAGTCTCGCTCACCAGTGCTTCAACGTCTCTGAGGCCACCGCCGGAAAAATCCGCCAAGCCATTGGCAATGGGGCCAACTTTCTCGGCAAGTGTATCGGCCACTTTTTTGATCGACTTTAAGGTATCGCGTGCATCTGCCATCAGCGAACCCGCATCATCGGAGCCAAGCAACCCATCGACCTTTGCCAGGACTCCGTCGACCCTCGTAGAAGCCGCGTTCAGCTTCTCTGCCATTTCCGCAACATTTGTGATCGTCGCGTCGATGCTCTCTTTTCGCCCATTTATGCTCTCGGCAACAGACTTGAAGGCGGCAACGGCTTCTCGCGCGTCAGCAAGCGCTGCAGATGCATCATCAACGGCTTTGCCGACTTTTTCAGGATCTGCAGCAGCCAGGATCTTGTCGACCCGTGCAAGCGTTTTCTCGGCACTGGCCCCCAGATTCTCGATCCGGTCAGCAGCCTTCTTATAGCTTGCGATCAACTCGTCCACTTGGCCAGATGCACCGGCAATATCGCTGGCAACCTTGTCTGCACTGGTCAGGATACTATCCACCTTCTTCTCGTCAACAGCGTCAAGAATACGCTCTGCCGAACCGACAACCCGGTCCAGACGCCCGGAAAGGCTCGTCACCGTTTCCGACATTGCGCTCACGCTTTTGAGAAATTCATCAACGCCATCTGCATTGTCTCGCAGTGCCGCAGAGAAGGTCTCGACGTTCTTCACCGTGTTGGTCAACGGTACACGCGCTTCGGCGGTGAACTCCTGAATGTCTTTCAGGGCGCTATCAGCGCGACTCAATATTTTGTCTGCCGTGGAAAGCAGGTTCGTAACGCTGGATTGCTCAGCGCTAATCACGGCGATCTGGTCGTTATCTGCCGCCACCTGCAGAATGTTATTCTCTTCCGGATTACCACCTGACAATTCGATATAGGCGGCGCCCGTCAAGCCCTGAACTTCCAACACTGCCTCGGTGCTCTCATAGATCGGCGCATTGGCCGAAACACCTGTAATGGCGACAGAATAGTTCGGGTCCTCAGCGTCAATCGCAAGCGATTTAACAGCACCAACCTGAATGCCGTTGAACCGCACGGGCGACCCAATGCTCAGCCCATTGGCCGACCCTGGAATCCGCACCATCAACTCGACAGTCGGCCCGGAACGCCCATATTGCGACATCCAGAATACGAAAACAAATGCCGCCGCCATAACTGCAACGGTGAAAAATCCGACAATTGTGTAATTCGCTTTTGTTTCCATACTCTCATTCGTTCGCAAATTTCGGTTCAACTTGCCACATCATCGGTGGCGTGATGGGCGATTTGCCGCGCCCTCTTCCCTCGGAAATAGGACTTCACCCAGGGTTCTTCACAGACAAGCATGTCTGCAATCGTGCCTTCCACAAGTACATGCTTGTTGCCCAGCACTGCAATGCGATCGCACACTGAAAACAGACTATCAAGGTCATGTGTAACCATATAGACGGTCAAACCCAATGTGTCGCGCAATTTGGCAATCAATTCGTCAAATTCGGCCGCACCGATCGGATCCAGCCCCGACGTAGGTTCATCCAGGAAAACCAAATCAGGATCCAGCGCCAGGGCGCGCGCCAAGGCCGCGCGTTTGATCATACCGCCGGAAAGCTCAGATGGGTATTTGTCGCCAGCATCGGCAGCGAGGCCCACAAGCTCAATCTTCAGTCGCGCAAGCTCGTCCATCATCCAGGTTGGCAGGTCGAGATATTCGCGCATTGGCAGTTGGATATTTTCCTTTACGGTCAACGAGGAAAACAGTGCGCCATGCTGGAAGAGCACCCCCAGACGCATATCAAGAGCCACGCGTTCATCTTCGCCCAACTGATCATAATCAACGCCAAGAATGGAAATCTGCCCCGAACGGCGGGGGAGCAGCCGCAATATCGTGCGCATCAGCACAGATTTACCGGTGCCGGAGCCTCCCACAAAGCCGAGAATCTCGCCGCGCCGAACATCCAGATCGAGATTATCGAGCACAATCTTGTCGCCAAAACCAACCGTCAATCCGCGAACGGACAGAATGGCTTCGTTGTTAGACTGTTCGTTGTCACTCACGCCAGTTCCTCAAAAATCAATTGCTGCGTAGAACATGGCGAATATGCCGTCGACGAAGATCACCACGAAAATCGATTTCACCACAGATGCCGTGACGCGCTTGCCAAGCGATTCCGCGCTACCCCCCACCTTCATGCCTTCAACGGCGGCCACTATTCCGATAATCAGCGCCATAAATGGTGCCTTTATCATGCCGGAGGCGATTGTCGTGTAATCTATGGCCTCTTGAAGGCGGGATTGGAATGTATCGAAAGTGATCCCCGAATAGACCCACGCAACAGTAGCCGCGCCAATCAGCGCTGCAAAATTGGCAACAATCGTCAGCAGAGGTAGAGCCAAAGTAAGCGCAACGAGGCGCGGGAACACGAGCACACCAACCGGGTTCAGCCCCATCACGGTCAGAGCGTCGACCTCCTCGCGCATTTTCATCGCACCAATTTCAGCGGTGATAGCGCTGCCGGAACGACCAGCAACCATTATCGCAGTGAGCAAGACGCCGACTTCCCTGAGTTGCAGAATGCTGACCAGGTCCACGACAAAGATTTCCGCGCCAAAATAGCGAAGCTGGAAGGCTCCCTGCTGTGCAATAATGGCCCCTATCAGGAACGACATGAGCAGGATGATGGGAACCGCCTGAACGCCCATGCGGTCCATATGCTCAACAACAGATGCAGGCGAAATACCAGAACCACGTCCGACCTTGAGCTGCGCACCGCGCACGGTCGCGCCGAGAATATGCATTGCTGACAACAAATCTTGCCAAAGTTCCAGTGTGACCTTGCCAACCGGTGCAAGCAAACGATCCGCAATTGATGTTCGCGAAACGTTGACAGACTGCACTGTCGCCAGTTCGTGTGGCAACGCATTCAACAAATCTACATAGCGCTGATTGTCACTTTCAACTGAAACAGCAATGCCCCGTCCTTCAGCTTGCGAAATCATCCGCCTGATGAACCACGCCCCGGATGTGTCCAATTGTTCAAGTTTGGTCAGATCAACATGAAGGCGGTCAGACGATAGCTGATCAGAAAGTGTGATTAGATCCTGCTGCCGCGCCGAGAGTGCGCCCTGCCGCCAGTCGCCGGAAAACGTAATCCGTGCGGGACCATCCCTACTGCCGGTCTCAACATCCAAAAGTGCTGTTGCTACGGCGAGCGCCACAGGCCATTCTCCCAACTCAAATTTCGCGACCAAAAATGCATCCTTGGTGGTCTTATATAGCCCCCAGAGACGCGAATCCAACCGTGAATTTTATGATGAGAAGGTATGGCAACTATTCCGCCGCCTCAACCACCCGCTTCTTGCCTTTGCTGTCCTGACGGATTGCGCCGAAACTTGCGACAATACCCGCAGTCTGAACCTCAACTCCAGTCCAATGGATTAACTCCATTGTACCGTCAAAATTTTCACCAATGGCGGTGCAGCTTTCCACCCAGTCGCCGGTATTGATGTAGCGAATCTCATCAATGTCCTCCATGACTGCGTGGTGAATATGACCGCAGATAACGCCATCGGCACCGCTGCGGCGCGCCTCTTCTGCAACGAAATGCTGAAACTCGCCAATAAAGTTGACGGCTGTTTTCACCTGTTGTTTTGCCCAAGCTGAAAACGACCAATACGGCAATCCAATGCGGCGACGGATTGCTGCGATAAACCGATTGAGGAATATCGCGGCGTCGTAGGCCCAATCACCGAGATAGGCCAGCAAACGATAGTTGCGCACCACGAGATCAAATTCATCGCCATGGAGCACGAGATAGCGCTTGCCATCGGCGGCCACATGAATGTGACGCAGCACAACCTCGACACCGCCAAAATGTGAGCCGGGAAAATCACGAAGAAACTCATCGTGGTTGCCAGGTATATATATGATGTGGGCTCCTTTGCGTGATTTGCGAAGTAGCTTCTGAACAACATCGTTGCAGCTTTGCGGCCAATACCAACTGCGCTTCAACCGCCATCCATCCACGATGTCACCAACCAGATAAAAGGTCTCAGCGTCATGGTGGCGGAGAAAATCAATCAGGTAATCCGCCTTGGCAGCCTTCGAACCCAAATGCAAATCTGAGATAAACAGGGTTCGAAACTTTCTGGTTTCCACTTGCTTCTTCATCACCATCGCACAGCTCTCTTCTCCGATGTCCCTCTAAAAGCAGAGTCCTGTTTCAAAAAAATGACAGCGAAACAATTGCAGTACCGGGCGCGGCCTATGGATTTTCAGCTCAAACCAATTTAACAGGACAGCAAAGGGAACATTTTAGGATTGAATGATGGAAACGCCCAAGGACCAGACCAACGACAACGCACGTGTCGGGGATATTGAGGAACAGGCGCTTTTCTTCCATAAATACCCGCGACCGGGGAAACTGGAAATCACCCCGACCAAACCACTCGGCAACCAGCGCGACCTCGCGCTTGCCTATTCCCCTGGCGTCGCAGCACCCTGTCTTGCCATCCAGGAAAATCCCGAAGCAGCGGCAGCTTATACCGCGCGCGGCAACCTGGTCGCAGTCATCTCCAACGGGACAGCCGTCCTCGGCCTCGGAAATATCGGCGCATTGGCCTCCAAGCCTGTCATGGAAGGCAAGGCGGTGCTGTTCAAGAAATTTGCCGGAATTGATGTCTTCGATATCGAGATCAACGCACCCAAAGTGGAAGAAATGGTGCAGGTCATCTCCTCACTTGAGCCGACATTTGGCGGGATCAATCTGGAGGACATCAAGGCACCTGAATGCTTTGAGGTGGAGCGCCAACTCCGTGAGATGATGAACATCCCGGTCTTCCACGATGACCAACATGGCACAGCCATTATTGTTACCTCTGCGATCATCAATGGACTGGAACTGGCTGGCAAGAAACTTTCGGACGTCAAGATCGTCGCCTCTGGCGCGGGGGCCGCGGCACTTGCCTGCCTCAATCTCATTGTTGCTATGGGCGCAAAACGCGAGAACATTTGGGTTCATGACATTGAAGGGCTCGTCTACAAGGGGCGCGAAACGCTTATGGACCCTTGGAAGGCGGTCTACGCGCAGGACTCTGACACGCGCACGTTGGCGGAGAACATTGACGGCGCGGATGTGTTCCTCGGCCTTTCTGCCGCAGGCGTCTTGAAGCCGGAACTTCTTACCAAAATGGCTGAAAAGCCGCTCATCATGGCGCTAGCCAATCCGACGCCAGAGATCATGCCTGACCTCGCACGAGAAGCTCGTCCCGACGCCATGATCTGCACGGGCCGTTCTGACTTTCCAAACCAGGTGAACAACGTACTGTGCTTCCCTTACATATTTCGTGGTGCCCTCGATTGCGGTGCCTCGACAATCAATGAAGAAATGAAGATGGCCGCGGTGCATGCAATCGCAGGCCTTGCTCGGGAAGAGCCATCAGATGTTGCCGCACGCGCATATTCTGGTGAAACACCAACATTTGGCGCCGACTACCTGATCCCCTCACCTTTTGACCAGCGACTGATTTTGCGCATCGCGCCAGCAGTGGCAAAAGCAGCCGCAGCGACAGGTGTTGCAACACGTCCGATAACTGACTTCGACGCCTATCTAGATCAGCTCAACCGCTTTGTTTTCCGCTCGGGCTTCATCATGAAGCCGCTTTTCGCTGCAGCCAAGAACGCCCAGAAAAAGCGCGTCATATTTGCCGAGGGCGAAGACGAACGCGTATTGCGCGCGGCGCAGGTGCTCATTGAAGAGGACATTGCCAAACCAATCCTGATCGGGCGACCAGGCCCGATAAACGCGCGGCTGGAACGCTTTGGCCTGCGCATCAAACCGGAACGGGATTTCGAACTTGTGAACCCGGAATCTGACTCGCGCTACCGCCAATATGCAGACGACTATATCTCGCTCGTTGGTCGTCGCGGTGTCATCCCTGAAGCTGCAAAAACCATCGTTCGCACCAACACGACCGTAATCGGCGCTCTGGCTCTCCGACGTGGAGATGCAGATGCACTGATTTGTGGCGTTGAAGGCCGATATGCGCGTCATTTGCGGGATGTGTCGCAGATCATTGGCAAAAAGGACGGCATTATCGATTTTTCGGGCCTCAGTTTGCTGATTTCCCAGCGAGGTGCCATGTTCTTCACTGACACCTATGTCACATTCGACCCTACTGCCGAAGAAATCGCTGAAATGACGAAACTTGCGTCGCAGGAGATCCGGCGTTTTGGTATCAACCCGCGTGCAGCGCTTGTTTCACATTCTAATTTCGGCTCGCGCGATTCAATCAGTGCGTCCAAAATGCGAAACGCGCTGCAAATTCTTCGCGATGAATGCCCGGACTTGGAAGTCGACGGCGAGATGCATGGCGACGCGGCAGTATCTGAACTGCTCCGCAAGCGCGTTATGCCAAACACCACCTTGAGCGGAGAGGCAAATCTCCTTGTTTTCCCGAACCTCGATGCAGCCAATATTTCACTGGGCCTGGTGAAGACTATGACCGACGGACTGCATGTCGGCCCGATACTCCTGGGTGCCGCTATGCCGGCACATATTCTTTCGCCTTCCGTAACATCGCGTGGCGTTGTGAACATGGCGACACTGGCGGTCGTTGAAGCCTCGCAGCCGGACGTCGACTAAACAAAAGCTCGCATCACCGCGCATTGAACCAAGCCAAATCTGCCTCCCCGCAAAAAAGAGGGGGCGAAATTGTTCATGTCATCTGATGGACTGAAAAACGATTTCGAGGTTGCGGGCGCGCCAAGACTTGCCATGCGTAAATCCACAAGAGCGTAAATTAGCAACATGACTTCAAGATATTAGCGGCGAGTATGTATTGATACTGCTGCAAATATCTTTGCCCGGCTTAACCTATGCTATGGACATGGGTTCAATTCACCGGCAAGTTGAAACCCGTTAATTTGTGGGGTGAAACAATGCCGGGCGAAAGTGATTTCGACCGAATATTCATTTGGTTGGAAACACAGGAAAAAGTTGAGAGTGAGATCTTCTTTTCAACATTGAAAAGTGCGTATGACCTGAGTGATGCCTATCACTTTGAATTGCTGATAGACGCCTCTGGCCAGGCAACTAGAGCGGATAGGTCAACGCCAGTCGAACCGGAGTTGGCGCGCGAACTGCAGCGTTGCACCACGCGGTTCATTCCAACTGAAATAAGCACAAACGAACCCCTGCTCCGCCTACTTAAGATCGTTTCCACCGAAAACATGCGAGTTGTAAGTTTCCCCATAAGAACATCACAAAAAACAACATCAATCTTTGTGGTGACGTTGAGCATCCACGATCAAGCATGGCAAAAAGTGCGCTTGAAACTCTACAGAGAGCTACCAACCCTTCTTGCCAGTTATCTTCACCAAAGCACGAAGCAATGGAATGACCAGGGACAGGACACTCAAGAGAATCGCTCGCTCCTGACACCGCGTGAACGCGAAGTGCTTTCATGGGCCGCAGCTGGCAAAAGCTATTGGGAAATCTCGCGAATTCTGGGGATAACAGAACGAACTATCCGATACCACATGGCAAATGTGAGAAATGCACTCGATGCCGTCTCCAACAAACAAGTCATAGCGACAGCAGTCAGACTGGGCTTGATTGACGGGGTTCACCCGGACACCCCTCTATTTACAGGCCTGCAAGACAGAGAATTCAGCGTGATAAGAAGAGAAGTCTGAACAATATGAGCGCAACCGCCCCGCCTGCCATTGTGTTATTTCGAAAAGACCTCAGACTTGCTGACAATCCCGCGCTCAGCGCTGCAATTGAGCGGGGCGGCCCTGTCATTTTGCTACATATTCGCGAGACGGATGACCCCAATTCCGGTGCGCTTGGCGCTGCGCAACGCTGGTGGCAACATCATTCCATTGCAGCACTCCAACGCGCAATCGAAAAGACCGGGAACCGTTTTATCCTGGCGACTGCAGAACAAAATCTGCTCGTGACTGAACTGGTGAAGACGGTAAGCCCCTCTGCCGTTTACTGGAACCGCCGCTACCACAAGCGTGGTCGTGACAATGATGCCACGTTGAAAACGTGGCTATTGCAGCATGGTGTTGACGCGCGAAGCTTTGCAGCAAACCTGCTGCATGAGCCCGCGAACATACAGAGCAGCCAGGGCAACTATTATCGGGTCTACACCCCGTTTTGGAAAGCACTTCGCGGCAAGCTGCAATTACCAAGCTTGGTCGACGCTCCGAACAAAATCCTTGCACCGGCCCAATACCCGCCCTCTGAGAGACTTGAGGACTGGGGACTTCTACCGACCAAACCGAATTGGGCCAGAGGATTTGAAGAGACGTGGCGTCCCGGAGAAGCTGGTGCCATGTCTGCGCTCGACGATTTCATTTCAAGCGCCTTGCATCGCTACAGAGACGGGCGTGACCTTCCATCCAAACGATACACATCTCGACTTTCCCCTCACCTTGCGTGTGGCGAAATCACCCCCACACAAATTTGGCAACATATTGAAACCAGGCTCGCACATGAGGTCGATCTAAACAGTGAAAAGTTCCTGCAGGAATTGGTTTGGAGAGAGTTCTGCTGGCACATCTTCTTCCATTCCGATGACATGCAATCGCAGGAATTCAACGCAAAATTTTCGGATTTCGCCTGGGGCTTCGACGAAACATTGTTTGACCGGTGGACAAAGGGTGAAACCGGCTATCCAATCGTGGATGCAGGCATGCGCGAACTCTGGCAAACCGGCTGGATGCACAACCGTGTGCGGATGATCACAGCGTCCTTTCTCGTCAAACACCTCATGATTGACTGGCGTTATGGAGAACGCTGGTTCCGCGACACACTGGTCGACGCTGACGCGGCTTCAAACGCCGCAAGCTGGCAATGGGTGGCCGGTTGCGGCGCGGACGCAGCACCCTATTTTCGAATTTTCAATCCTATCCTTCAGGGTGAGAAATTCGATCAGGATGGCGACTATGTCCGCCGCTACGTTCCTGAGATTGCCAACCTCCCGGACAAATTTATCCATCGTCCTTTTGATGCCCCATCCGATGTCCTCGAAAAGGCAGGCATTGCGTTAGGCCACTCCTACCCACGCCCAATTGTCGAACACGCAAAAGCAAGGGCCCGCGCGCTGGACGCATTTCAGCGCATCAAGACGAGCCAAATGTAGCCGCCACGTCTTGAATTGACTGGTAAACAGCATATGCATGTATCGCCGACACAGGGGACACCAACATGAAAACTGCCTGGCTGTTTCTCGCAGCAGCTATCTTGACGGAAGTCGCCGGACTTACCGCGATGAAGGCGATGAACGGAAGCCTCGTCTACTGGGGTTACGCCGCAATGTATTGCGCCATCGCGCTGTCTTACTATTTCCTGGCCAAAGCCGTTGAACGCATATCGGTCGGTGTCGCCTATGCCGTGTGGGAAGGCTCAGGCATTGCACTGATTACCCTGGTCTCTGTTGCCATCTTCGGGCACCACCTGACCGGTCGTGAAATGCTGGGTCTGGCATTGGCGATTGGAGGCATTATCTGCGTCAATGCAGGTGAAGTTCACGAGGAACAAGAATGAGCCTCGATATTCATTTTCTCTACGCACTATTGGCGGCAGCGCTCGATGTCGCCGCCAACCTGGCGTCCCGACAATCAAACGGCTTCAAAAACCGCATTTGGGGTGCAATCTCAATTCTTTTGGTCCTTGCTGCGTTTGCATTCCTCGCGGAAGCAGCCAAAGGCATGGATCTCGCCATCGCCTACGCCATATTGGGTGCCACTGGCATATTCGGCACAGCCATTTTGGGCCGTTTGCTTTTCGGCCAGAAACTGAAGCCAATCGGATGGCTCGGCCTTTTCCTGGTCTCCAGCTCGGTCATGGTGTTTGCAACCGCATAATGAATATAAATTAATAGATGTATATGTGAATTTATGCCTCTATGCGACCAGATTGTGGAACAGTATTCCTTGCTGCAAGCGTGCATTTCGGCAAAACTGCGCCGCAAATCAGATCCAAAATGAAGGTAGTGAGAGAATGGCATCCCATCCCAGCGTTATCGAGGCAATCGGCAACACGCCCCTGATCAAACTGAAGGCGGCGTCCGAGGCAACCGGTTGCACAATTTTGGGCAAGGCTGAATTCCTCAACCCCGGACAATCCGTAAAGGACCGTGCCGCGCTCTACATTATCCGCGCTGCGGAAGAAAAGGGCCTGCTCAAGCCCGGAGGTCTGATTGTGGAAGGCACTGCCGGCAACACCGGTATTGGCCTTACCATGGTGGCAAAGGCGCTGGGCTATCGAACAGTTATCGTCATCCCGGAAACCCAGAGTCAGGAAAAGAAAGACGCGTTGCGCCTGCTTGGCGCTGAGCTGGTGGAAGTTCCTGCGGTCCCCTACAAGAACCCCAACAATTACGTGAAACTGTCTGGCAGACTGGCCGAAGAATTGGCGAAAACCGAACCAAATGGCGCTATTTGGGCACAGCAGTTTGACAATACAGCCAATCGCGAGGCCCATATTGCAACGACCGCACCCGAAATCTGGCGCGACACCGATGGCAAGATTGATGGCTTCATTTGCGCGGTAGGCTCCGGTGGCACACTTGCAGGCGTCGGAATGGGCCTCAGGGGATTCAACGCTGACATCAAGATCGGCATCGCGGACCCGGAAGGTGCTGCACTTTATGAGTATTACAAAAATGGCGAACTGAAATCATCCGGCGGCTCCATCACTGAAGGTATCGGCCAAGGCCGCATTACGGCCAATCTGGAAGGATTCACGCCCGATTTTGCCTATCAGATCCCTGACAGCGAAGCATTGCCGATCATTTTTGACCTCGTGCAAAATGAAGGCCTTTGCCTTGGTGGATCTTCGGGCATCAATGTTGCAGGCGCTATTCGCATGGCCAAAGAAATGGGCCCGGGGCACACAATCGTGACGGTTCTATGCGATTATGGAAATCGCTACCAGTCCAAGCTCTTCAATCCGGAATTCCTTGAAAGCAAAGGCTTGCCTGTGCCAGAGTGGATGAAAGCGAGTCCCGACATCATACCGCCATTTCAGCCGGTCGACTGAGTGTAAATATGCCAACTAAGCTTCTGTTTCGAGACGACTTTTATCTATCGACTTGCGAAGCTAACGTAACGGCATTGCACGACGACGGTGCAATTGAACTCGACCAGACATGCTTCTATGCCATGTCTGGTGGACAACCCGGCGACATTGGCGTCTTGGAACGCGCCGATGGCAGCACAATTTCTATTGTCAACACCACGCATGGCGCAACAAAAGATGTTGTCCTGCATTTTCCTGGCGATGGAGAGCCAATTCCCAAAGTTGGGGAAAAGATGGTCTGCCACATTGATTGGCCGCGGCGCTACAAACTTATGCGCATGCACACAGCCTGCCACCTCCTTTCCGTTGTCTGCCCTTACCCCATAACGGGCGCAGCCGTTGGCGAAGATGTTTCCCGTGTCGACTTTGACATCAGCGAAACAGTAGACAAGGTCGAGGTAACCACCAAGCTCATGGAATTGGTCGCCGCCAATCATCCAGTTTACGTCCAATGGATTACCGACGAAGAGCTGGCGGCCAATCCCGACATCGTCAAATCCAAAAACGTACGACCACCTGCGGGGTTGGGTCGCGTGAGCCTTGTCTGCATTGGCGATGATTCATGCGTCGATAGCCAACCATGCGGTGGCACGCATGTATCAGAAACGCAGGAAGTCGGTTCCATTCACATCGCCAAGATCGAAAAGAAGGGCAAAGAAAACCGCCGCTTCCGTCTGGCTTTCGGCGATTTGCCGAAAAATTGAGGTTTAATTATGCAAAATCGAGCAAGCAAATTCACTGTGTCTGCCGAATGGCTAGAAGCCAGAATCGGGCAGCCGGAGCTGCGCATTGTTGACGCCTCATGGTACCTGCCAGCCCAGAATAGAGATGGTGCGGGCGAATACGCGGCAGGACACATCCCCGGTGCTGTGTTTTTCGATCAAGATGAAATTGCCGAGCACTCCACCGGACTGCCGCATTCTATTCCAACAGCAGAAGATTTCGCGTCCGCCGTGGGCATGCTCGGCATATCCGGTGACCATACGATTGTAGTCTATGATGGGCCCGGCATTTTTACCGCGCCGCGCGTTTGGTGGCTATTTAGACTGTTTGGCGCGAAAAATGTCTATGTGCTCAATGGAGGATTTGACGGCTGGAAGAGACAGGGCCGTCCTGTTGAAACTGCTGCGCCAACCCATCAACCCGCAGAATTCCGCGCGGCATATCGGGACGAATGGGTTACCAGTTTCGACGCCATGATGCTGAGTGTGGCAGAAGGCGGAGTGCAGATCGCAGATGCCCGCGGCGCTGGACGTTTTTCCGGCAGCGAACCGGAACCTCGCGAGGGCATGCGCTCTGGCCACATGCCCGGGGCCAGAAACCTTCCATTTGCAGAACTCTCGCAAGATGGCCATTTGAAGAGCCTGGATGAGTTGAAAGCCACCATTGAGGCAAGCGGACTTGATCTTGCAAAGCCAGTTGTTACCACTTGCGGATCCGGCGTTACGGCTGCTGTTATCACACTGGCTTTGCATTCGCTTGGACATGAAGAAAATACACTCTACGACGGCTCCTGGTCCGAATGGGGCGGGCGTGCCGACACGCCAATCGTCACTGGAGACGCCTCAATATGACGTCCGCAGCCAAGCCCAAAGCGCTGAAAGCCCACATCACCCATCTGGAGATGACTGCCCGTCCTGCAATTACGCTGCAACGGCCAGCCAACATACACACCGCCATTATGCGTGTGACAGAGATTCCGCTGCCATTCTACCACTTCATCTATCGGCAGGTTGGTGCTCGGTGGCACTGGGTGGATCGCATTCGCATGGACGATGTGACGCTCGCCAGGCACCTCCACGCGCAAGAGACACATATCCATGTCCTCTACATCAACGGTGCACCTGCGGGCTTCTTTGAATTTCATGAATTGGACGGTAGCGAAATAGAGCTTACGCATTTCGGCCTCATGCGCCACGCATTGGGATTGGGCGTCGGCAAATGGTTTCTCCAGCAGGCCCTGTATGCAATTTGGGAACTATCCCCGGAGAAAGTCGTCGTCACTACAAACACGCTGGATCACCCACGCGCACTGCAGCTCTATCAGCGATTTGGCTTTGCCCCGGTCAAGACGAGCGATGCATTGATCCGCCCACTTTCAGATGCGGAACTCTTGAACTTGACCAAACGAGACATTGAACCCATTGAATTGCCGTGAGGCGATGAGAGCAGATCACTCCTTCTGTGTGGCTTGATCATTGAGATATTTCAAAATCAAGCCGGCATGCAGATCTGCAAATTCATAGCACATGGTGATTTCGCGCTCGGCGGGGTTCCAGAATGCATTTGCGTCGCCGCAGTTGCGAGCGGTAAATCGAATCCCGTCTTCCAGTCGGTATGTCCCTCCGATTACCTCTGCTAATATCTCCAACAGCCCACCACTGCGCAAAATATCCGCAACAGCCGCATAGTCTTCATCGGGTTCCATATATTCTATATCTATCCTGCTGGCGGATTCATCATCTGATAGAACATATGGCGACAAGACCGTTTCTCAGCTCTCTCGAACCTTCGTGTACTCAATCGAACACTCCTCGCGACGTTCATCCGGGAAATTGATTGAATCAGCGAACAACTGAAAATATTCAGCATCGGCACCGGTCATCATGCACACCATGCCAAATGCCCTTTGCGCATCCAGCGCATGAGTATCGAGAAGCGCCATGTCATCAATGGGCTGCTCATTCGCCTCATCCATAAGAAACCAGCCATCAGCAGCATCTTGAATTGTGGCATCCAGCTCTTCTGTGTTCGCCTCAAGGATGGTGATGGACGCCAAATTGTCGACGGCATCCTCCTCACGACCCAACACAGGAATATTCAGTTCGGAAATGAGCATGTGACCGGCTTCATGAAACGCCACAAAGAGCGCATTGTGGAAAATGAAAGCCGAGGCCTCCTCAATTTCCTCATCACTCAGCTTTCGCTCTTCAGCACGTGCCGCATTCAAAACGCCAATAAAAGCCGCAAAAAACAAAACCAGCGTTGCGATAACTCTTGTGTTCATTTCGTCCTCACCCTTAGCGACGTACGAATATGTATCAACGTTCTACCGGATGAAAAGCACAAAAAGAAAGCGGCCCGGGGGATGGATCCGGACCGCCAAGACAAAGTACCCCGATCTCTCAGGGCACTTTGAAATTTCCTATTGCATTTGAGAGTTACGCGACCTTGAGCGCAGCTTCTGGTACGACGAGGTCGTAGCCAAGCGCTTCTGCAACGGCCTTGTTGGTGATGCGACCCTTGTGAACATTAAGGCCATTGCGCAAATGCGGATCTTCCGCAATCGCCGCCATTCCTCTGTCGGCCAGCGCCAGACCATGCATAAGCGTCGCATTGTTGAGCGCGTGCGCTGAGGTTACCGGCACAGCACCAGGCATATTGGCCACACAATAGTGGACTACGTCGTCCACAACATAGGTCGGATCGGAATGAGTGGTGGCGTGGGAGGTTTCAAAGCAACCGCCCTGGTCAATTGCCACATCCACAATGACCGAACCCTTCTTCATCCCTGTCAGCATCTCGCGGGTCACAAGCTTCGGCGCGGCAGCGCCGGGGATCAAGACCGCACCGATGACCAGGTCAGCGGCGAAGACCTCTGTTTCGAGTGCTTCAATGGAGGAATAACGCGTGTGAACACGGCCCGCAAAAATATCGTCAAGCTGACGCAAGCGTGGCAGCGAGCGGTCAAGGATCGTCACGTCTGCGCCCACGCCAACAGCCATCTTGGCTGCATTGAGGCCAACCACACCACCGCCAATCACAGTTACTTTTGCCGGAAGAACGCCAGGAACGCCACCAAGAAGCATGCCCAGTCCGCCATTGGCCTTTTGCAAAGCTGTCGCACCAGCCTGAATAGAAAGGCGACCAGCGACTTCAGACATCGGCGCCAACAATGGGAGCCCGCCATTTGCGTCAGTGACAGTCTCATAGGCCACTGCAGTCACGCCGCTTTCAACCAGGCCTTTGGTCTGTGCCGCATCAGGGGCAAGATGAAGGTAGGTGTAGAGAATTTGACCTTCACGGAACTGCGCCCATTCTGCAGGCTGCGGCTCCTTGACCTTGACGATCATGTCTGACTTTTCGAACACTTCCTTGGCTGTTTCAACGATCTTCGCGCCAGCCGAGATGTAAGCGTCATCCCCTGCGCCAATGCCCATTCCGGCACCGCTTTCGATGATAACTGTGTGTCCGTGCGCAACATATTCGCGCACCGAGCCTGGTGTCAGGCCAACGCGGTATTCGTGGTTCTTGATTTCTTTAGGGCAACCAACAATCATTTTACTTTCCTCTCTGGCACGAACGTTTTCACCAACGCCTTTAGATGTGTCGATTAGAACAGAGGCCACATGAAATGTCCTTGCAAAGTGATGTTGCCACAAACACGATTTTCGAATATTATTGCGTGTATATCGACCAAATGAGAGATTATTGCACAAATGGAACTTGATACGATTGATTTGTCGATTCTTCGAGAGCTTCAAGCGGATGGTCGCATATCCAATGCGGAGCTTGCATCACGTATCGGCCTCTCTCCCTCGGCCTGTTCGCGGCGACTGGATGTATTGGAGAAGTCCGGCACAATAGCAGGCTACCAGGCGCGCATCGCCCACAAGGCACTTGGTTACAAGATGATGGTGATTGTGCATATCTCCCTCTCGGGACAATTTGCCAAGACACTTCAGGAGTTTGAGGCCGCCGTCAAGAGATGCCCAAACGTACTGGTCTGCTATCTGATGTCAGGAGAGTATGACTACATGCTGCGCGTGGCAGCAAAGGACCTTGAAGACTACGAGCGTATCCACCGCGACTGGCTGTCGGCCTTACCGCATGTTGTGAAAATCGTGTCCTCATTTGCGTTGCGCGAAATTATCGACAAACCGAATGTTTCCGTCTGAGCGTTGACGGTTGAACTCAGACTTGGCGTTCTTCAACATCGTCAGCAAATAGCGATTTACCGCTTTGCTCGATGATCTGCTCCGCTTTGAAGAAGCTGCCCTCAATGGCGTCAGTTTGATCACTGAAAATATCGGCGCGAATAAAACTGCGAACCAAAGTCCTTCCGTCATCGAGGCGATTTTCTATCTGCCCCGCCAACCGGTAATTGCTGCCTTCCTTGATCGGTGCGGCAAGCACAACATATCCGCCAATTTCACGAAAATGCAGACCTGAAGTGCCAGTGTCAGTTTCTTCTTCGTCTACACTGCCCCTCAGGACAGAAAAGACCCTGGAGAAGATTGATGCCATGTTAGTCATTCCGTAATTTCAAATCCAAAACACACAGCATTTGCCTCAACAAATACACTGTTGCCTTCTACCTTTTCCTTTCGCCGGTCGCAATGCAAGTCTGCCGATTGCTTTCACATAATTGCTGTGGCATCGATTGCGATGGGAGGAACAAAAATGCCACGAACGTCGCTGCCCCGATTAGCGGCCAGAGTAGTTGTCGGTCTGCTGGCCATTGCCGCAGCAGTCTATGCTCTTGGACCGAGAATTCCTTACTCAACGGAAATCACCTTCGACGCGTCAACAATCGGAGCGGATGTTGAAACCTATATCAATGAGGTGGAGAGTGCGTGGAATGACATTCGCTCTGGTGCGGAACGTCAAATCGTCTGGCACGATCCGACAACGCGCAAAACAACCGACTATTCCATCGTCTATTTACATGGCTTCTCCGCGTCAGCGGGCGAGGTGCGCCCTCTCCCGGACAAATTGGCGGCCGCACTTGGCGCCAACCTCTACTTTGCCCGCTTCAAGGGACACGGACGCACAGCACCCAATGCACTTGCCGAGGGCACTGTTCACGACTGGATGAATGACTTCGCCGAAGCGATTGAAATCGGAAAGCGGTTGGGCCGGAAGGTGATACTCATATCCACCTCGACAGGTGGCTCCGTTGCCACGGTGGGCCTTGCGCGGAACGAATTTGCAAAGGAGGTCGCGGCTGCGGTTTTCATATCGCCAAATTACGGCATTCAGGCTGATGGTGCGTTCCTGATGCTGGGTCCATGGGCACGGCAGATCACCCATGCCATATTGGGTGAACGTCGTACCTTTGAGCCTCGCAATGAACTACATGCGCAGATTTCGACGTATGACTACCCGGTCGATGCGCTCTTCCCAATGATTCGCATTGCCACATTGGCAAGTGACAGCGATGTGGAAGACATTTCGGTACCCGCCCTCTTCATCTATTCATCATTGGATGAAGTTGTTCTTCCGGAGGTTACCAGCGAACTGGCTGATCGATGGGGCGGGCCACATGAAAAAATCGATGTCGGAAACGGTGGAGAGAAAAATCACCACGTTCTGGCTGGCGACGCCATGTCACCGCAAATGACCGATCCACTCGTTGAGAAAACACTCGACTGGCTGGGCAACACTCTGGACATAGCCAACCTCAAATAATGAGGTTGGAGAGGATTTCATTCTCCGTAATGTCCTGATAGCCAAGCCCGGCTTCATCGAAACCTTGCGTCAATGCATCAAAGTTCTCGCGCCGTGCTGTTTCGATACCGATCAGGATCGAACCGAAATTGCGCGCGGACTTCTTCAAATACTCAAAACGAGCAATATCATCGTCCGGGCCCAGCAGGTTCAGGAAATCACGAAGCGCGCCCGGTCGCTGCGGCAAACGAAGAATGAAATATTTTTTCAACCCGGAATGGCGCATTGCCCGTTCTTTGACATCCGGCAGTCGCTCAAAGTCGAAATTGCCGCCAGAGACAATGGCTACAATGTTTTTGCCCCTCAAGCTTTCGACCGGGAGCGCCTCGAGCGCGGCCAATGTCAATGCACCCGCCGGCTCCAGGACAATGCCCTCAACGTTCAACATCTCAACCATTGAAACGCAAAGCGCATTTTCCTCGATAAGCATAACCTGCGATGACGAGAAACCGGACAATGCCTCGTAATTTAGCGAACCGATACGCGCAACGGCAGCACCGTCGACAAAATTGTCCACCTTGTCGAGTGTAACAGGTCCACCAGTTTCAAGCGCTCTCTTGAGACTTGGTGCACCGGCAGGTTCGACAAATGTAAACCCGTTTTGGGGTATCACGTCTTTGAAATACCCGGTCAACCCAGCAGATAGCCCGCCCCCGCCAACAGGCATTAACAGCATATCTGGGGATACGCCTTCCGGCAGTTGCTCGGCAATCTCGGAGCCAATAGTCGCCTGCCCTTCAATGATGTCCGCGTTGTCAAATGGCGGCACCATGCAAGCGCCACTTGAGCGGGCATATTCACCTGCCGCCGCATAACATTGATCAAAGATGTCGCCAACGAGTTTGATCTCGATGAAATCTCCGCCAAATATCTGTGTTTTGGCTATTTTTTGCTGCGGCGTGGTAACCGGCATATAGACAACGCCGTGAACACCAAAATGCTTGCAAACAAACGCAAAACCTTGCGCGTGATTGCCTGCCGAAGCGCATACAAAAAGCGAAGCAGTCTCGTTTTGGGCAATATACTTCCGAAAGAAATTAAACGCGCCACGGATCTTGTAAGACCGTACGGGTGACAAGTCCTCTCTCTTGAGCCAGATATTGGCACCGAAGCGCGCACTCAAATGATCGTTGAGTTGCAATGGTGTTTCAGGGAAAATCGCTCGCATTGTTGCAGCGGCTGCGTCTACATCGGCCTTGTTCACAGGTCTGCTCTTCATTATTGAGTTTCTCTCGTCCAAAGGCTATTGCATAGGATGAAGATAGTGGCCACCCTTTTCATCTGTCCAAGACGGCATCGCCGTTTGATTGAAAGTGCGAGCGTCTTAAACAAACAGGCACGAGACGAATTAGCGGGACAACAAACTCTTGAACGCGAGCATCATACGACCCGTAACCTACATTGCGTCCTTGTGCGGATTATATCTCGCCACCGCCATGTTCATTCCCGCTATGGTGGATCTCTATTATGACAATAGGGACTGGCAGAATTTTGCACTGTCGGCATTTATCGTGGGCGGCGTTTCGCTTGCTGCAGGTACCGCGACACGCGGTACATCACCGCGATTTTCCAAGCGAATGGGCTTTCTGCTCGTCAATGTTCTGTGGATTGTTTTCTGCCTTGCTGGCGCCCTGCCATTCATGATTTCGGCAAAAATGCCGTTTGCCCGCGCAATTTTTGAATCCGTATCTGCGGTGACCACAACGGGGTCCACAGTGATGGTCGGATTGGACTATATGCCCCGAGGGCTTTTGATGTGGCGTTCGCTGCTTCAGTGGATGGGTGGCCTCGGCATCGTGGCTTTGGGACTATTCATTCTTCCGTTCCTGCGTGTCGGCGGTATTGCGTTCTTCAAAATGGAATCGTCAGACACTGGCGACAAACCATTTGCACGTCTGGCCAGTTTCACAGCCGCATTTATCGGCGTCTACGTCGCGGTCACCGTTGCCGCGGTCCTAACCTACGATATTTTGGGCATGTCGCATTTTGATGCGGTCAATCACGCGCTGACAACCGTCCCCACCGGCGGCTTCTCCACACACGATGCATCATTTGGCTATTTCGCGGATAAGCCTGCACTGCTGTGGGCCTCAACATTGTTCATGACAGTTTGCAGCTTGCCTTTCTCGGTGCTGATCGTCTTTGTCGTGCGCGGACGGCTTGATGCGCTGCGCGATCCGCAAATCGTTGTATTCTTGGGTTATTTGGTCGTATTTGCCCTGCTGGGCGGGGTCTACAACCGGATCTATAATCACACAGAGTTGCTGCCAGCACTCACACATTCATTTTTCAGCTTCAGCTCCATCCTTTCCACCACCGGATTTGCCTCACAAGATTACACCACATGGGGACCATTCATGATCATGCTGGTCTTTATGGCGACCTTTGCGGGCGGATGCTCTGGCTCCACCGCTGGCGGCATGAAGGCTTACAGGTTCGTGATCATCTTCAATACGATCCGCGCCGGCTTCAAAATGCTGATCTATCCTAACAGCATCTACTCCGTACGCTATGGGCCGGTCACCGTGGAAGAAGAAACGCAACGCGCTGTGTTTTTGTTTTTCAGCAGTTTCCTCATCCTTTGGCTCGCTGGCGGGGCAGTTATTTCTCTGGTAGGCTTTGATATTCTTACGTCTCTCACCGCCTCATTGACAGCTCTGTCAAATGTCGGCCCAGGCCTCGGCGAGATCATTGGTCCTGCTGGTAATTTTTCGACAATGCCGGACTCCATTCTGTATATTCTCGCCGTTCTCATGCTTCTTGGACGTCTTGAAATACTGACCGTGATCGTGATCCTCACACCACATTTCTGGCGAGATTGAAGTCAGCGGCATAGTCTTCTGCCGATGCATGACACGCAGTTTCAACAATCATGCGATTGGCAGATTGCTCTTGCTGAAACCATTTGCTAGTGAACCGCCAAGGCGGACGTGGCGAAACTGGTAGACGCAAGGGACTTAAAATCCCTCGGCCATAGGCTGTACGGGTTCGATTCCCGTCGTCCGCACCAAACTCTTCTAGTTCGACTTATTTGCATGCAGGTGCCGCCGTCCAACCCGGACTGTGCGGCTTGGTTCGCGGTATCCCTTCTCACCTTGCAGCACCCCATCCGAAGCTGTGATACTGCAAAGATGAAACGGGCGAGGACTTGCCCCGCCCGTATGTTTGTCAGACCACGGTCTCACGCCATTCCGCATCAAGGCGCAGAAGCAACCGTTGACGGACGTCCGCTGCATTTGCTGCAATCAGAACCTCATACTCCCCGGCCTCCGCAATAAATGCTTTCGCAGCCTCGTCAAAATAACTCAGATCACGCGGGGTTATCATCAGTTCAGCCTTGCCCGTTTCACCGGCCGCCAGATGCAATTTAGCGAATGCGCGCAGCTCTTTCTCCGGTCTGGAAACCTGTGAGCCTTTTGGTGCTACGAAGAGCTGGACCACTTCCGATCCTGCACGCTCGCCAGTATTCGTCACCGCAAGTGAAACCGTCACGCCACTGTCTATCATGTTAGGAGCGGATAGCGCTGCCTCACCCCAGGCAAAGCTGGTATAAGAAAGGCCGAACCCGAATGGGAAGAGCGGTTCGATCTTCGCTATATCGTGGTGGCGATATCCGACGAACACGCCTTCTTGATAGACGACGTGACCATCCTTGCCCGGGTACACCAACGGATCGCCTGTAATCGATGCGTTATCCTCCAGCCTGAGCGGGAATGTTTGCGGCAAACGACCGCCTGGTTCGGCATCACCAAACAGCACGTCGGCTATTG
Source organism: Ensifer sp. (assembly GCA_050301895.1). Classification (GTDB taxonomy): domain Bacteria; phylum Pseudomonadota; class Alphaproteobacteria; order Rhizobiales; family Rhizobiaceae; genus Ensifer_A. The sequence goes on from JBNKZZ010000002.1 coordinate 254,608, forward strand.
CATTGCCCACCTCCTGACCAGGGTACCAGGCCTGAAGCACAGCGGCGACCTTACCCAGCCACGGCATTTCAACCGGTCCACCAGTCTGCAAAACCACGATTGTATTCGCATTGACGGCGGCTACTTGCTCAATCAAAGCCTCCTGACCGCCCGGCAAACGCATATCAGGCAAATCAATGCCCTCACTGTCCCACTCGCCGTCGCGCCCGGCATAAATAATGGCCACGTCGCACTCTGCCGCCTTCTGGACAGCATCGGCAAGATCGTCAGCGCCAAGCGGGCGCTCAACACCGAAGCGCAGCGCGTGCAGCGCAATTTCGGCGTCACCCGGCATTGGGCTCCGATATTCCACCATGATCTCGAGCTTCTGCCCCATTTCCAAGGCAACAATTGCGCGAGCCTCATTATTGCCGGTTGTGAAGTAGTTGATGCCTGATTTCCAGCCATCCCAATTTTCAATCAGCAACTTGCCGTCAACATAGAGGCGCGAGCGCCCGGAACTCACCAGACCAACGAGATGTTCACCCGACTCTTCGGCAGTACATGTGAAGCGCGCCCGTGCTGAGAAATTGCCAAGCTCATAAGCATCAGTCTTGGGATCAAACCAGAGATTTTCACTCTGCGCCAACACCTCGCGATAAACGACGTCGCCCTCGAGCTGCGTATTGGCATAATACTCCAGCTCAATTTTGCCCTCGCACATACGCACCAGCCGACGATTGCCCGCGCCCGGTGCATGAAAAATGGCATTGGAGCCAGACAGAGCAGCTTTGAGCCCTTCGAGCGGAGTTACCTTGTAGTGAGAGTTGATTTGTGCCGAACCTCCTCCCATGATCCTCGCCACGTCCGCATTTGGTCCGAGGGCGGCCACAGTGCCCAGGCCACTTTTAGAAAGGGGCAGAATGCCATTGTTCTTCAAAAGTACGGTGCCTTCTGCGCCAGCGCGCCGAATGAGCGCGCGATGCTCCGGCCGATCTTCAGCGGTTTCGTCCGCTATGCCGGGATTTTCAAACGCGCCACTCCACTCAATAAGCTCCAGTATGCGCTTCACCGATGCCCTGACAGTTTCCGGCCGCACCCGCCCGTCTTTCACCGCCTGAACCAGTTTGTCGCCGCGATCACGCGCGGGACCGGGCATTTCCAGATCAAGCCCGGCATTGATTGCCTCAACCGTCGAATGCGAACCGAACCAGTCGGACATCACAATACCGTCAAAACCCCACTCAACCCGCAGCACTTGGGTGAGCAGCCATTCGTGCTCGCTGGTAAAGGTTCCATTCAGGCGGTTATAGGACGACATGACTGCTCTGACGCCTGCACGTTTTACGGCCGCCTCAAATGGCGGAAAGTAGATCTCGCGGAGCGCACGCTCGCCAACGTCAGAAGACATGGTGAAGCGCTCAATCTCGGACTCATTGCCTACAAAGTGCTTGATGGTGCCAGCGACACCGCCGTCCTGCAGTCCGTTGATGTAGCCGACCGCCAATTCCGCGGTCAGATGCGGATCTTCTGAATAGCACTCGAAGTTTCGCCCATTCAGTCCGGAACGATGAATATTGACCGTAGGAGCAAGCAGAACGCAGGCGCCCTTGCTGCGGGCTTCTTGCGCCAACGCTCCGCCAATCTCGTAGGCCAGCGCGGTATTCCAACTAGCGCCGATAGAAATTCCGCAAGGAAAGGCTGCGGCCTTCACACCACCGACCAGGGATCCACCGCCACGCGCGCCATTTGGCCCATCAGAGACCTTGATTTTTGGCACACCTAGGCGCTCAACACCCACAGTCGTCCAAAAATCAGCACCCGATAGCATGGATACCTGTTCTTCCAACGTCATTTCATCGAGTAGCTTCTCGATCATATTTCCTCCCACGCCTGCCCGGCTGCAACGTTACAGATTTTCGACCTATTGCGGTCCAAGTCAGCGAAAAAACGAGGTCGCTCCAGCGAATGCTGGAACATGGCCTCTGAATTGCGATTTGATTTGGAGAATAGGTATGAATCGGATGGCCGTCCACCAACGCATTGCACCAAATTGAATATTTGACTCGCTCCTCGAAAGACTGAAACTCCCAAACCACGATACTTGGCGATTCTCTGGAGCCTGATATGAGTGACCGACCGCGCCCCAAGGGCGAGCTAACGCTGCGCACACTGGCAATGCCTGCCGACGCCAACGCGGCAGGCGATATTTTTGGTGGCTGGGTCATGGCTCAGATGGACCTTTCCTGTGGCATTAGAGCTGCCGAACGGGCGCGCGGGCGCGTTGTTACAGCGGCTGTAAAAGAGATGGAATTCGTGATGCCGGTCAAAATCGGCGATACGCTCTGCATCTATTCAGACATTGAGAGCGTGGGGCGGACGTCCATGACGCTCAAGATCGAAGCCTGGGCACAACGCTACCTCAGCGACAAAATGGAAAAGGTGACCGACGCGGTTTTCATCATGGTCGCGCTTGACGAAAACGGCAAACCGACGCCAATTCACAAAGAAGAATGACTTTGCACGAACTATCTACTGGAGTTGCGAACGAAATGCATGAATTGCCATTTCTCAAGATCGACGCTGCCAACAGGCATGTGCGACTCGATGCACGCGACCCCGAATTCTATAACAAGCCAAATGCAGCCTATGATGCCCTTCACGCGGAATGCCCGACCTTCTTCTGGGAGGAGCAGAAACGTTGGTATTTTACCGGCTACGATCAGGTCAACGCACTCTTGCGCGATCGCAAACTCGGGCGGCAGATAACCCATATCGCCAGCAGGGAAGAGTTGGGCATGGCGCCCGCCTGCCCCCACCTGGCGGCTTTTGATCGCGCCGAATCCAAATCACTGCTTGAGCTGGAACCACCAGAGCACACCCGTTTGCGTGCCTTGGTCAATCGAGCATTCGTCTCACGCAACGTTGAGAAGTTGCGTCCTGACATTGCAACGCTCTCAAATCAGCTTATCGACGGATTTGAAAAAGATGGCCGCGTTGAGCTGCTTTCGGCTTTTGCCGAGGTTATTCCAGTCACCATCATCGCGCGCATGATGGGTGTGCCGCTGGATATGTGCCAGCAGCTCCTCGACTGGTCGCACGATTATGTCCGCATGTACCAATTTGCAAAGACCGAAGATGACGAGCACCGGGCCAACAAGGCCGCTGCAGATTTTGCCGATTATGTGCTGAAACTCGCAGCCGAAAAACGCGCGGCCCCGAAAGACGACCTGCTGAGCCTGATGCTGCAACCAGATAAGAAGGGTGAGATTCTCAGCGAGGAGGAGCTGGTCTCCACCGCCATTGTACTTCTCAATGCAGGTCACGAGGCAACGGTTCACCAGATTGGCAATGCAGTGCGCATTATCCTGGAAAGTGGACTGCCATCAGGGGAACTGTTTGCCGACGACAAATCAACAGAGCTGACTATTGAGGAATGTTTCCGAATTTCGGCACCAGTTCACATCTTCGAACGTTGGGTGTTAGAACCCGTCGAGATCGAGGGAATTCAGTTCAAAAGGGGCGACAAGGTTGGTCTTGTGCTGGCAGCGGCAAACCTGGACCCAAAGAAATTTCCCGAACCTCTGAAATTTGACCCCAAACGTGATCAGGGGCAAAATCTGTCATTTGGTGCAGGCATTCATTTTTGCATTGGTGCGCCCCTCGCACGCCTGGAAATGCAGGTTGCATTGCCAATTCTCTTCGAGAGGTTACCTGCGATGCGACTTGGATCAAAACCGCAGGTGAAGGATGTCTATCACTTCCATGGTTTGGATCGATTGGAAATCGAATGGTGAGGGCGCAAGCGCCCTCACCTGCAATCGCCTAGACCTTTGCCAAAGCCTGATCCAGATCCGCAATGATATCCGCAGCATCTTCAATACCGACGGATAGCCGCACAACGTCTGGTCCCGCACCGGCAGCGATCTGCTGTTCTTCCGACAGCTGACGGTGTGTTGTTGAGGCAGGATGGATAACAAGTGACCTCGTATCGCCAATATTGGCGAGATGCGAAAACATCTCCAGCGCTTCAACAAAGACTTTGCCAGCCTCAAGGCCACCCTTCAGGCCAAAGGTGAAAACTGCGCCACCACCCTTGGGTGAGTACTTTTGCTGCAAAGCATGATTTTCGTCGCTATCGAGGGCCGAATAGGAAACCCAGGAAACCTTGTCGTGGCCCTTCAGCCACTTGGCGACTTCCAATGCATTGTCACAATGGCGCTGCATACGAAGCGGCAGGGTTTCGATGCCAGTCTGGATCATAAACGCATTGAACGGCGAGATTGACGGGCCAAAGTCGCGAAGCCCAAGCACACGGCAGGCAATTGCAAATGCAATATTTCCAAGTGCCTGGTGCAAAACAACCCCACCATATTCCGGGCGCGGTTCAGAAAGCATCGGATAGTTGCCAGACTTCGACCAATCAAAAGAGCCAGCATCGACAATCACGCCGCCCATGGAATTACCATGTCCACCCATAAACTTGGTTAGCGAATGCACGACGACATCCGCACCATGCTCAATGGGACGCACCAGATAGGGTGTCGCCATCGTGTTGTCGACAATCAATGGCAGCCCGTGCTTCTTGGCAACTTCCGAGATAGCGGCAATGTCAACGAACGTACCGCCAGGATTCGCAAGGCTTTCAATAAAGATCGCGCGCGTCTTGTCATCGATCTGGCGCTCTATATCTGCCATATCAGCCGGATCAGCCCAGCGAACTTGCCAGTCAAAGCTTTTAAACGCATGGCCGAACTGGTTGATAGATCCGCCATAAAGCCGCTTTGCAGCAACGAAGTTCGCACCGGGCTGCATGATAGTGTGGAACACTAGGAGTTGGGCAGCATGGCCCGAAGCCGTCGCAAGCGCTGCGGTACCACCTTCAAGCGATGCAACGCGCTCTTCAAGAACAGCCTGAGTCGGGTTCATGATACGGGTGTAAATATTGCCAAACTGCTGCAAACCAAACAATGCAGCGGCATGATCCGTATCATTAAATACAAAGCTTGTTGTCTGATAAATCGGCGTAGCACGCGCGCCAGTTGTCGGATCGGGCTGTGCCCCTGCGTGAATTGCCCGAGTGTTAAAACCACCATTTGACACAGTCATGATTTTCTCCCTTTGATCTGTCGCTTTTCAATAGCGGATTTATCCGGACGATCAAACAGTTCAATTCACCGATGCATTTGACCAAGATCAAAGTTCACAGGCCGCGAGAGCTTATTATTCCTCTTACTATACGTCGAAACTCGGCAAAGAGAGTGGATTGTGGCCAGAAACATTGGCCAACCAGGAGTGGGAAAATGCAATTGGCCATGACTGCACAGAGCGAAAACATTCTGGATCGACTGAGCCACTGGTTGGCCGAACGTCGTATTTCCCTGCGTGCGGTCCACGAGCTGGAAGACCTGGATCGGGAAGCGCTTTTTCGCCTCGCGAAAGATAGTGGACTAACCCCAAGCGACTTACTCGCTATTGCCGCCAACGGCACTTACGATGCCGACGAAATGCATCTTATGATGCGGGCGCTCAATATTGATCCAACTGCAGTCGAACTGGCGGACCCGGCAGAATTTCACAACATGCAGCTTCGTTGCGCGCAATGCCCCGACAAAGCGGCTTGCCGCGCGGATCTGGAAAATGATCAGGCGAGCGAAAACTATCTTGGATATTGCCTGAATGCCAACAAACTCAATGAGTTGCGTGCGCAACCAGATATGTTGGCAAACTGACGAGCTATCGCGGGACTCCTCCTTCCACCCGCGAGACAGAAAGAGCCGCCCTCCCAACGGCGGCTCTTATCTTTCCGCGAATGATCGGATGTTCAAAGCCCAAGCCGTGGCATCTCAATTGCCGGGCATCGGTCCATAACAACGCTAATACCTGAGGCTTCGGCTTTGGCCGCGGCCTCATCGTTACGAACCGAGAGTTGCCCCCAAATCACCGATGGTATCGCTTTCATCGCCAACACCTCGTCGACCACGCTGTCTAATTGTTCGGGCGCTCTGAAAACATCGACCATATCGATGTCCCCCTCGATGTCGGCAAGGCTTCCAACGACGGTTTGACCCAAAATCTCTTTGCCCGCCTGCCCCGGGTTCACAGGAATCACCTCGAATCCCTTGCCAAGCAGAAACCGCATCACACCATAAGACGGGCGTTCGGGTTTGGGCGATGCCCCAACCACTGCGATGCGCTTCACCTTGCTGAGAATATCGACGATGTATTCATCGCTATAGGCATCGTGGTTCAATTCCAAACTCCTCGAATAAAAATATCTCTATCCTGACATCCCGGACATTGCCCTGCTTGCCTGTTGCGGACAAGCCGAAACTTCCATCCTCGGAGAAGCATAATACCGAGCGTGGCAAAGGCAGCCTACTCCGGCAAAATGATATGGCCCTGACCATCCATCGGGAAAAACGGATTGTAGGCAATCTCCCAGAGATATCCGTCCAAATCCGCGACATAACCGGAATACCCCCCCCAAAAAACTTTCTGAGGTTTCTTCACTGGCTTTGCGCCGCACGAAACGGCAAATTTGAAGACTGCATCAACACCGGATTCCGAACTGACATTATGCGCAAGCGTGATACCGCTGAATGATCCACAGTCTTCGTCAACGCCAGCATCAGCCGCCAGCGCAGCTCGTGAAAACAAGCCCAACACAGCGCCCTTTAGCTGAATAAAGGTAACGGCGTCCTGCGATGCACTCGACTTGACCCAGCCCAGTCGTTCGTAGAACTCCGTGGAAGCTGCAACATCGGCAACACCGAGCGTTATAATTGAAATTCGCTTGTCAATCGACATTCAATTTGTTCCTATTTCGTTCCCATTTCAAAATCTTGTTTCTCATAGGTTGAAAAACGAAGCAACCCTAAATTTCAAAGGCTTTGGCGAAACCCGGGGATTTCCCCCATGCTGGCCCGTTACTTTTTGAGGTAGCGATAACAGGCAATGTGTTCGCCATTATTTCTATGTATGTTCCTTGTATATTGGCAAATACATTAGGCTTTTCTAACTTATAGATTGTCAGCTGCAGAATTACACACGCAATTTTGGGTATATGGCGGGTTGTATTTCGATCATGAAGCATGACCAAGCCTTCTCGAAAGCCGCCTGCGGGTTTGGAATAGGGGAGCATTTGTGGCGCTATGCTGATCGGTCACCTTTTCCTCGTTTTGTCGGTATTCAGAATTAAAAGAGTCCTGATCATATCTTGTCATCTTGACACAGACTGGCCGCCACATAGGATATTCCGCAGTCGGCACAGGCGGAAGTTACCTCGGACGTAGTCAACACGCCCGCCGGGCGCAGCTGAAAGCCTGGCAAACTCAACCTACACCTATATTGGGCGGTCCCTCACCTTGACGCTTTCTGTCACGCTTCTGGTCCTGATCGGCGCACTCCTGCACGCCACATGGAATGCAATTATTCGCGGCGGTCAGAACAAGTCCCTTGATTCAATCTCTGTGGCGCTAGGTGCATCTGCCGTGTCGATCGCGGCATTGCCTTTCTTCCCCTCGCCTGGCTGGCACATCTGGCCCTATGTCCTGGCGTCAACAGCAATTCATTTTGCCTACTACCGCTTGATCGCTGCCAGCTATCAGCGGGGTGGGATCTCGCTGGTTTATCCATTGATGCGGGGCACCGCGCCATTCCTGGTGGCGCTTTTAAGCTTTCAAGTCCTGGGAGAACGCGTGGGCTTTGGTGCAATGATCGGAATAGCAACCATCAGCGCCGGCATTCTAACGATGGCTTTTGATGCTCGAAAGGGCAGCCTTACTGCCGTGTTCTTTGCATTGCTCAATGCCTGTGTCATTGCATTCTACACATTGGTGGATGGCTATGGAGCACGGACGGCGCACAATCCCGTTTCTTATACACTCTGGATCACAGTCCTGCCTCCACTGCCGCTCTATGCGCATGCACTGTATCGCCACAATGCCGCAGAAATCGCCGAGCATCTGCGAAGCAATTGGTGGAAAGCGATCATCGGCGGAGCAGGCTCTGTTGCTTCCTACAGCTTGGCGCTTTGGGCAATGACACAGGCACCCGTGGCACTGGTGGCAGCGCTCAGAGAAACGTCAATCCTCTTCGCGCTGCTCATATCCATATTCATTTTCAAGGAAGACGCCAGCAAATGGCGCTATCTTGCGGGCGCCATCATTGCATGTGGTGCCCTGGCACTGAAACTCCTGTGAGGCTCAGCCCGCAGAGTTCATTGCAGCCTCATGCTCTGCAGCCAAACGCTTGTCCTCCTCATCCACCTTTTTGAAGGAGGGACGCGAAGTGATCAAATCCACAAGCTGCATAAATGCCGGGCGCTTGGGTATCAGTTCAAACATCGTCAGCCAACGGAATGCCATACCCCATTGAATATCGGCAACACTCAGCTCATCTCCAAAGAAGAACGGACCGGGCTGCAACGCCGCTTCAACAGCATCAATCACCTCATCATAATCGCCATAAAAGGAACGCGACAATGGAGGCGGCTCACGTCCCATGGACTTGTCCGTCACCGCTGGTTCCAAGCACGAGGCATAGAAAATCATCCAGCGTAAATAAGCCCCGCGGCGCGGGTCCCCTATCACCGGTGCCAGCTTTGCCTCCGGGAATGCATCGCCCAGATAGAGCGCGCACGCGATCTGCTCCGTCACGAAGACATCACCGTGACGGATAGCTGGCACCTTGCCCATCGGATTGACAGCAAGATACTCGGCCTGCCGATTTTCTCCCGCCTTGAAATTCATAACGTGAACATCGTAGGGCACGCCGAGCTCTTCCAGAATAACTCTCGTACCTGCTGCGCGGGTCTGCGGCATGTAATAGAGCGTGACCTTCTCATCTACTGGCATTTCTCGATCTTCCTTCTCTTTGCTGATTGCATTCAATATGCGCAGCATAAATCCCCATACCTGTCAGAAATTGTCATATATGGTAGGAGATAATCTCCAAAAGGAGAAAATTATGCGCGCTTCCCGCCTCATCAACATTTTGACGACGCTACAAGCACGTGGTCTCGTGACTGCCAGAGAGCTTGCGGAGGAAAATGGCGTAACGCTACGCACCATCTATCGTGACATCGACCAGCTGTCGCTCGCAGGAATTCCAGTTTACGCCGAACGCGGTTCTGAAGGCGGTTATCGACTGCTGGATGGCTATCGCGTGAAATTGAACGGTCTCAATCCGGCCGAAGCAGAAGCTCTCTTTTTGGGTAATATGGCGGGCAGCCCGGCAGCTGATCTTGGCCTTGGAGCTGTCATAGCCAATGCAGAAACAAAGCTCCGCGCAGCCCTGCCAGAGTCGCTGCGCGAAAGCGCTGGGCGGCTTAGCAAGCTAATCTATATGGATGCGCCGGGCTGGCACAACGAGGCAGAACATCCACAATTTTTGCAGGCTGTATTCGATGCGGTATGGAACCACAAACGCATCCGCATGCACTATCGCACCTGGAAAAAGGACAAGGATATCACCACAGAGCCACTCGGCATCGTGCTCAAGGGTGGTGCCTGGTATCTGGCTGCAAAGACTGATGGCGACATTCGCACCTATCGCGTCTCGCGAATCCTCGACCTCAATGTCACCGAGGAAAGATTCGAGCCACCAAGCAAGTTTGATCTTCCCGCACATTGGTCCGCCAACACGGATAGGCTGGATGCCGAAATGCACCCGCTCACCGCACGAATCCTGCTCACCGACATGGGGCTAAAGCTCATCCGGCATTTTGCCAGCGGCTACGCCGTCAAACGAATGGAGGTCGTGAACAAGAGCTCAAACGATGGACGTTTTGAAGCACGTTTGCCCGTGGGTGCCATCTGGCAAGCAGCAACCGAATTGCTGAAACTCGGTCCTGAGGTCGAAGTTCTTGAGCCGCCGGAGTTGCGCACGAAGATGGCAGAGCTTTCACGCGCAACGGCAGATCTCTACTCGTCAGACCAATCCGGCTGACGTTTATCCAAGAATGCTCCGATGCCAGACTGTGCTGGCGCTGACAACATATTCTCGGTCATCACCTGGGCCGTATATTCGTATGCCTCTTCCGCAGACATATTGATCTGCTCGTTGAAGGCCTGCTTGCCCAGCTTCAGCACCGAGGGCGATTTGGATGCTAAAACGCCGCAATACTTATCGACAACCTGCTGCAAATACTGCTTCGGCACGATACGGTTGATGAGACCGAATTCCTTGGCTGTCGACGCGTCGATTGTTTCGCCAGTCAGCAACATTTCCATCGCTTGTTTGCGGTGCGCTGCCCGCGAAACTGCCACCATAGGCGTGGAGCAGAAAAGTCCGATATTGACGCCGGGCGTACAAAATGTCGCCGTATCGGTGCAGATCGCCAGGTCACAAGTCGCCACCAATTGACAGCCCGCAGCCGTTGCCAGCCCTTCCACCTCAGCAATAACAGGCTTGGGGCATGCTGTGATGGCCAGCATTAGATCTGCCACCAGTTTGAAAGTCTTTTTGAAGAAGGCTTCGCCGCCATCATCGTCGGTGCGGTGACCGGTCATTTCCTTCAAATCGTGTCCGGCACAAAACACCTTTCCTTCTGCTGCAATGACAACAGTGCGGATCGAGCGGTCAGCGCCTGCGCGCTCAATCTCACTTTTCAGCGCTTCCATCATGGCAATCGAAAGGGCGTTGGCAGGCGGACTGTTCAGGGTCAAACGCAGATTGGTTCCGTCCTGGCGCGATAGCAAAATGCCCTCATCTCCAGAAGAATTGAAAGATACGATATCTGCCATATTTCCCTTCCGCCAAATTTGTTTATAGTTGAACGATCAAAAGACAGTGCAGCGTGCCAGCGGTCACACCGCGCCTTGCTGAAACTGCTTATAGACCGGAGGAGCTGTGAATGACACCCGTTTTGACTGCGGAACAAATCAACGAACTGCTTGAAACCGAATTTACCGAGATGAACACAATCGGCAACCCGTTCAAGGTGGTCAATGTTGCGTCCGGAACCGCGACCTTACGCTTCACACCAAAAGAATTTCACCTGCGCCCCGGCGGCACAATCAACGGTCCGGCAATGTTCGCGCTGGCTGACGTCGCCTCGTACGTCACGCTATTGGCGCATATTGGTCCAGTTGTCGGCGCAGTAACCGCCAACATGAACATCAACTTCCTGCATCGTCCTGATCCTGTACCCCTCGACGGAATCGGCAGAATTCTCAAAATCGGCAAGCAAATCTCGGTGATGGAAGTCATGATCGAGCGGACAGACACGCGCCAGCTCATAGCCTCTGCGGTAGCGACTTTCTCCGCCCCAATGCGATGATTCCGGCATCGCTTATGGGGTAACAAAATACCTCATTATTAAGGTGTTGTTTTTGCACACTTTTATTTGACAAAAGCATTTCTATTCGTCTTGACGCGCAACATGCTTCCACATATAAGCACGCCAGAACACGGCTCCCGTTTCAAGGGGCCGTTTTCATTGTTGGCAAAGTCCAACGAAAGCAACAAGAAATGCCCCAATCATGGGGACCTGAACAAAGAGAGTGACTAACATGGCAACCTTCTCGCAGAAGCCTGCAGAGGTGGAAAAGAAGTGGATCATCATCGACGCCGATGGGCTCGTTGTTGGCCGTCTTGCTTCCATCGTTGCAAACCGCCTTCGCGGCAAGCACAAAGCAACCTTCACCCCGCATGTTGACGATGGCGACAATGTCATCATCATCAACGCTGAAAAATGCGTTCTTACGGGTAAGAAGTACTCCGACAAGAAATATTACTGGCACACTGGTTACCCGGGCGGCATCAAGGAGCGCACTGCGCGCCAGATCATTGAAGGCCGTTTCCCCGAGCGCGTCATCGAAAAGGCAATCGAGCGTATGATCCCGCGTGGTCCGCTTGGTCGTCGCCAGATGAAGAACTTGCGCGTATACGCCGGTTCCGCCCATCCGCATGAAGCTCAGCAGCCGGAAGTCCTGGATATTGCAGCGCTGAATTCCAAGAATAAAAGGAGCGCCTAAGCATGGCTGACCTTTCTGAACTGAAAGAAATCGCAACCGAAGCTGAAGCACCTGCGCATGTTCGCAAGGTTGACGCTCAGGGCCGTGCATACGCAACCGGCAAGCGTAAAGACGCTGTTGCCCGCGTATGGGTCAAGGCTGGTAGCGGCAAGATCGTTATCAACGGCAAAGAGTTCGGCGCATATTTCGCGCGCCCGGTTCTGCAGATGATCCTGCAGCAGCCGCTCGTTGCAGCTGCCCGTGAAGGCCAGTTTGACATCATCGCAACCGTCAAGGGCGGTGGCCTTTCCGGTCAGGCCGGTGCTGTTCGCCACGGTCTTTCCAAGGCTCTCACCTACTTCGAACCTGAGCTGCGCTCTGTTCTGAAGAAGGGTGGCTTCCTGACCCGCGATAGCCGCGTTGTTGAACGTAAGAAGTACGGCAAGGCCAAGGCTCGTCGTTCCTTCCAGTTCTCCAAGCGCTAATCGCTGGAAACATGCATTCGAAAAGGCCCGGCTTCGTCCGGGCCTTTTTTTCGTTTGGGATACTAAAAACGCCTCAAGAACTGGGTGTCAAAGTCAGTTTCGGGCATGGCCGACAAGTTATTCGAGAACAATAGCGGATTGGGCGAAATCAATGCAGCCCCGAACCCGCTAGGCGGATACAAGAGGCAAGCCGATGATCGTATGTCACGAGAAAGAGATTATCTTCATCAAGACAAAGAAAACGGGCGGCACCTCCTTTGAAACTGCTATCTCAAAATTTTGCGGTCCCGATTGCATAATCACACCGATTACCCCGGCAGATGAAAAGCACCGGGCTGCGCTTGGCTATCGCACAGCACAAAATTTCCAGGATTATGTCTGGAAACAAGATGGGGTGAGAACCAACGGTCAATTCTACAATCACATGCCCGCCTGCGATGTAAAACGCGCAGTGCCGCCGCGCATCTGGCAGAACTATAAAAAGATCACCATTCTGCGCAGTCCATTCGACGTTGCGATATCCAAATACTATTGGAAAGGCGGCGAGCGCACAGGCATGGATTTTCTCACCTACCTCCAGCGGTTTCCAACACACCTGCTCGAAAATCTCGAGATTGCGCCGCTCACCGGCGAATGTCAGCTCGACTTCTACCTGAAGTACGAGGACCTGCAGGCCGAATTCACACGTGCGGGTATTGATTTCATGTGGGATGCGTTTTCGGGAATTCGCGCCAAGGGCAATACGCGCCCCAAACAGGGTTCAGCCGTTGAAGATATGTACAGGAAATACCCCGAAGCTGCGGAACTGGTCAAACAGGTCTGCGCCCAGGAAATAGCTGCACTTGGGTATGAACTTGCACTTTAAGGACATGACGCGGGGCGCCGAATGAAAACCTATTTTACGATCACTGCCGGACGTACCGGATCCGCATGGCTCACTGAGTTCCTCTCCAGGAACCTGAATATTGACGCTGTCCATGAACCTTTGGGGATCGACGATTTCGGCACCCGTATGCCCGACATCCGCACAATGCGCAGCTTCAATAACTACGGCAACAACGATTATGTGAAAGCTTTCTGGCGCAACAAGCTTTCCGGTTTGACTGGAGATGTCTACGCAGAGACCAATCACACTTTGGCGAAATGTGGTTTGGTGGAAAACCTTGCCGAAAGTGAACTCGCTAAAGATGCAACGCTCATTGTGTTAAAGCGCAACACGATCAAACAATGCGTGAGCTACTTTGTTCGCAACGATTTTATCAACATCACCCTCGCCTGGCAGTGGTACCTGCACCCAAGCTACACACGCAACATTATCAACCCTCAGCCATTCTTGAAAATAGGCGGCTTGGGGACGCCGATATGGTATAGCTACGAAATGGCGGCCCGGCAGGAGTATTATCGACAGAAATACGGCGACCGCATCAACATGATCGAAGTCACCTTGGACGAAGCGGTCAAAGAAGATGGTGCGGCAACATTTCTCAAAGCTCTGGGTTACGATCAGGCTCCGATCCTTCCGCCCCCGACCAATGAAAACAAGATTGATCCACCACCCGGTCTGACGGAAAAAGTTACGCAAATCGTCAATGGCATTACATTTGATATGGAAACACTGGTTCGCGGTGCCATTGAACGCGGATTTACGTTCGATGAGAAGGTCGGCCCATAGCCACCAAACTTGAACTCACCTTGGCGCAAGTTCCACTGGGTAGACACTGTAGACAGATCGGAAGGACAGAAGCGAGCGACACATGAGCGAAGATGTCAAAGTCACATTGGTACTTTCATCCTGGAGCACTGGTTCTACATCAGTTGCCGGCTTTCTCGATAAAGCAGGCGCGTACACCTGCCCGCCTCATCTTCACACTGTCGACGACCTGACGCCCAATGCATACGAGCCACTGGAATACCAGGAAGCCCTCGCCAAATGCGTGGACAATATGACTTTGCAGCAAAAAGGCCGCATTGAGGATTTCGTAGCATTTTTTGTACCATGGCTCGACAGGCAGAAGGCGCTGGCGCGGCAAGCCGGAAGCTCGTGCATCGTCATCAAGCAGCCACTGCAGGCGACCCTATTGCCGATTCTCAACAGCCTCGTCGATTGTCGCTATGTGGTTGTCACACGACCATATGATGACGTCGAAAATACAAGAATTCGCCGCAACTGGCATCCCGTGCGCGGGCAGCTGGGCGCAACGGCAATTTACGGCATGATCCACGATTACCTTCAAAGCGATAGCAAGTCATACCTCACCATCGCATACAAAAACTTTCTCAAGGATCCATCAACGCGCGACATGCTTTTGGCCTATGTTGGATTGACGCCGACAACCGAGCAACGCGCGGAAGCCGATGGTTGGCTCAGACGTTAGAGCATTTCCAGCCGAGGCGTGTTCGCTTCGGCGTCGGACAATGCGGCAAAAACAAATAGATAGAGCGTTTAGGGTGATCTCGTTTTCACCGGAAACGCTCTAGTATTCAGGACTCATCACATAATTTGCAGCGTTCATCAGCGTCAGCTCATGTCCGCCGTGGTATATGATTGCTGAACCGTCGCTGGAGAGATCATGTCTACGCTCGCTCAATTGCCCGAACCGCCCTACTTCGCCGTCATCTTTTCGACCCGTCGAAAAGATGGTGACAATGGTTACGCCGCCATGGCAAATTCCATGGACGAACTTGCCGCCAAACAGCCGGGCTACCTCGGCGCAGAGAGCGTGCGGCAAGCCGACGGTTTGGGCATAACCATATCCTACTGGAAAGACGAAGCCTCCATCCTCGCATGGAAAGAGAATGTAGAGCACACGGCGGCCCGCAAGTTGGGGCGGGAAAAGTGGTACAAGCAATACGAATTGCGCGTCGCAAAAGTGGAACGCGCCTACGGCTTTAGCAGCGCTGACTAACCCTTCACATCGTCCATTGAGAACAATACACCACGCGTCTTGAGCCAACGGGCAAAGCGCGCCGTCTTAACGTCCATCGAACAAGAGCGCACCTCGGTGTCGAGAATGGGTTGGTATTCCAGCCTCAGGCGCAACTGTTCGTCGCTGCTCAATGAACTCCAATAACGATTTTCAACTTCAGTGCCCATTGCGGCAGTCCCTGATCACACAACGTATATCAAGTGATATATGCATTATGCGTTCGATCTGCCAGCATTCATCCGCCACTTTAGCATTTGAGGAGTCCGCATACGCCCTTTTTCACACTATTCTTAACCGCTGAAGAAGCAGCGTCGATCACGTTGTCGCCCTTGGACCCGGAGTCAGCTGCTTTCAGATCTTCTTCATATGCCTGATATGCAGTCGCAAATTCATCATCTGATTGCTGCAGCAATATCGCGTATTGCGCTCCATCCAGGATCCCGCTCGCTTCAAAATCGTTTTTCGCCTGCCATGCTTCAATTGCCGTTCTGCTTCCTGGCCCCAGATTGCCATCAATCCCCTTAGGATCAAACCCCAGAGATTTCAGTCGAATCTGCAATTCCAAACGTTGCTGCTTGTCGAGCTGCAAGTCAGCACCACCAAGCACAGGCTCCGAGTTATCGCTCTTCGAAAGCTCGGCATTGCGTGGCAGGAGTGCAGCAACCTTCAGGGACTTATCGCCCTCCAGCTGTTCAATTGACGCCTCGGCGATAGAGCGAAAATGCCCGTTCGGATAGTCTTTCAAATAGAGCTTGAATGAGTCGGCATCGCCTAGCTTCACCGCCTGCTCCCAATAGGCTTGCTCCGCCTCACTCACACCATCGTTGACAGCAACCGCTTCCGACGAACCCGCCAGGTAGATGTCACGGCCCAGTGACGCATTGTACCAAGGGCGCTGCTGCCCGCCGGTAGCAGCAGACACGTCATTGCGCACCCGCGTCAGCACTGAGTGGATGTTGAGGCCAGGCGTCGCCAGATGCCGTGCCAATGCTGCGGTATAAGGGCTGTTACCCCCTTCGCCATCCAAGGCAACAGCACCGGGGTCAGTGGAATAGCCAATCAAAAGCCCGCCCGTACCGTCACCCTCACTTGCAGTCTGCACCATCGCCAAACCGGAATTGACCGCTGCAGAACGCGTTGCTGTCTTCATGGATGAAGCAAGAGAACGCGCGAGCGGATTATCCCGACAGGCATCCATGATTAGAATACCAACAGCCGGGTCAAGCGGCAGCGCCGCCAAAATCTGACGCATGTTGATTGTACGTGTTTTGAGGTGCGCAGGCTCACTCAGCACAGCATCAACCGGCACAAGATAATTCTCGCCGTCAACCTGCATACCATGTCCAGCATAGTAAATGAGCGCCACATCTGCATTGTAGGCACGCTCGGTAAAACGGTCGAGATATGTTACCATATCGGCCTTGCCTAGGTCGTAGCCGGCGGTGACATCAAAGCCTATGTCCTTTAGGGTCTTGGCGATCAACTTCGCATCATTTACGGGATTGGGTAGAGCGTTGGCGGCTTGATAGTTGCCATTACCAATGACCAGCGCAACGCGATCAGTCGCAGCCATTGCCTGTTGCACAAGTGCAAGCAGACCAATTGATATAGCAATGATAATTCCCACAAGCCTGTTCATGCCGATACCCCGCTCCTAGCTGAAACCTACACTAGTTGGAAATTTGACGAAAAAAAGCCGATCATGCCTTTTTTCGGCTTGCATTCAACAAGCCATAGGCCAGATTAAGCCTCAAATACACATAGTACGAATTGCCTGATGGACATAGTATGGCTGAAAAAACAATAGATCACGCATTCACGACCCAAAACCTTACCAGTGCGGCTACGGATCCTACCTATGCTGGGGCATTGTCCTTCATGCGCCGCAGATACACCAAAGACTTCTCTGCAGCAGACGCAGTGGTTTGGGGAATTCCTTTTGATGCTGCCGTGTCGAACAGACCGGGGGCACGGTTCGGCCCACAGGCAATTCGCCAAGCCTCCGCTATCTTTGACAACGATCCGCAATATCCCTTTGAACGAGACCTTTTTGAAGCGATGGCAGTGATCGACTACGGCGACTGCCTGCTGGATTACGGCAACCATTGGGCAACGCCAGATGCCATCGAAACCCAAGCGGCCAACATATTGCAAAGCGGCGCATACCTCATGTCGCTTGGCGGTGACCATTTTGTGACATGGCCACTTTTGAAAGCACATGCTGCCCTCCACGGTCCCCTCGCACTCGTCCAATTCGACGCCCATCAGGACACTTGGTTTGATGATGGAAAACGCATTGATCACGGCTCTTTCGTTGCCCGCGCCGCGCGTGAAGGCATCATTGATGTTACTCGATCTATCCAGATCGGCATTCGCACCCATGCGCCTGAAACCTGCGGCATCAAAATCATCCATGGTTATGATGTGGAGGAAATGAGTGCCGGACAGTTGGCCGAAGTCATAAAGTCACATGTCGGTGACGTGCCCTGCTATGTCACCTTTGACATTGATTGTCTGGACCCGGCATTCGCACCCGGCACCGGAACGCCAGTTGCAGGTGGACCGTCCAGCGCCAAAGTGCTCTCCATTTTACGGCAACTGGGTTCACTCGACATTAAAGGCTCGGATGTGATGGAGGTCGCACCTGCGTACGACCACGCCAATGTCACCGCCATTGCAGGCGCGACCATAGCTATGTATATGCTGGGCCTTCGCGCCGAGCGGTTAGCCGCAGGTAATTGAAATTCACCCCCAAAATCGGAACGGGACGATGGCACCTAAGATCTTTATTGATGGCGAACACGGTACAACAGGCTTGCAGATCAGGCAGCGCCTTGCCGAACGCCGCGATATTGAACTGCTGTCCATCCCGGAAGCGGAACGGCGCAATGCCGCGATGCGAGAAGACCTGCTGAATTCCGCCGACATCGCCATTCTGTGCCTGCCGGATGACGCATCTATCGAAGCCGCAAACATGACCGCAGCCAACAACAATGTGCGCCTGCTCGACGCCTCAACGGCGTTCAGGGTGAACCCGGACTGGGCCTATGGCTTTGCGGAAATGGACAAGGCTCAAGCAGAAAAAATTCGCTCGGCGCGGCATGTCTCCAATCCGGGCTGCTATCCTACCGGCGCAGTCGCTCTTCTCCGTCCGTTGAGAGCTGCTGGCATTATCCCGGACGCCTATCCGATTTCCGTCAACGCGGTCTCCGGCTATTCCGGCGGCGGAAAAGGCATGATCGCACAGATGGAAGACAACAGCCGCGACGATCACATTTCCTCGCCGAACTTCGTCTATGGCCTGACCTTGAAGCACAAGCATGTGCCTGAAATGACGGTACACGGAATGCTGACGCGCGCGCCGCTTTTCTCGCCATCCGTTGGCCGCTTCATACAGGGCATGATCGTTCAGGTGCCGCTCTTTCTGGAAGACCTCCGTGGCAGCCAGACGATCGAGACCATCCACGAGGCGCTTGTGGCGCATTACGCTGACCAAAGCATTGTTGAGGTCGTGCCGCTTGAAACTTCTGCGTCCATGCCGCGTGTCAATGCTGTCGAACTGGTGGGGCAGGATACAATGAAACTCTTCGTGTTCGGCACACCGGGCGGCGACCATGTTAATCTCGTGGCGCTTCTCGACAATCTTGGCAAAGGTGCATCGGGAGCCGCAGTCCAGAATATGGACCTGATGCTTTCGGCTTGAGCCGGTGACCGCCCTTCTCAGCGCCGACCTCATTTCCCGGTGGCATCTGCAGGATGCCACCCTGATTGCTGACACCCGCACATCACATGTGTTTCGCGCCAAACGAAATGGCGAAAGCGTTGTGGTCAAATGCATAAAACAAGCCGGCGAAGATGAACTGAATGGCGTCGAGTATCTGCGCTGGCGCGATGGTCTTGGCGCAGTCAGGGTTTACGATCTGATCGGAACCAATTGCCTGATGGAAGATGCGGGCGATCAAACGCTTCTGCAATTGCATCGCGACAAGGGTGACGCAGCCGCCAATGCCGTTCTGGCGTCATATCTGCCAATTCTTTATTCCGTGCCACAGCCCCCCTTGCCCTCCCTACCGACGCTCAACGAAGCCATGTCAGACCTTTTCGTGCACGCCGCCAATACAAACCGAGAGGAATTGCGGGAGCCACTGAAGATGGCGGCAGATCTGGCTGAAAGGCTTCTGGCAAGCCAGAAAGACATGAGGCCACTGCACGGTGACATTCACCATGCTAATATCGTCAGCCGCAATGGCAAAACCTGGCGGGCAATTGATCCAAAGGGCCTGTTTGGCGATCCGCATTATGATGTCGCAAACCTGTTTGCAAACCCGATAGGTGCAACGGACCTGCTTTATGATCCGGCCAGAGTTAGTGCATTGGCGTTGATGCTCGCGGAAACACTGAATCTCAATCGCAATCGCATTCTTCAATTTGTCATAGCCTACGCCGGTTCGTCCATCGCATGGAGCCTGAACACCGCAACGGATCAGGACCTCGCCGCAGCACGTGAACGCGCCAGGCTCATTCCGGTGGTGGCCGAAATCCTTGCGCAATAGCTGTCCATACGCCTAACCCATCGTTCACCAATACAGAACGATCAATCAAAATATTGACGGTAGCATTTGACGATGCGTGCCTTATGTTAGGTCGACGAATAGAGGTTATGCAAACATGACACGACAACCTACATATTTCATTCCACATGGTGGCGGCCCATGGCCATTCATGGACGCTCATTGGGGTGGTGGCTATGAGGACCTGACGGCCTTCCTGAAATCCATCCGTCCATCATTGCCGCAAACACCGAAAGCAATCCTGCTGGTCACCGCGCATTGGGACGACGTCGACACGCTGACAGTCAGCACGGCTGAACATCCGGGCATGTACTACGACTATTACGGCTTTCCGCCCCACACCTACGAGATCAAGTATCCTGCTCCCGGCTCACCGGAGGTTGCCAATGACGTTGTGGCCGCAATGCAGGCCGCTGGTATCCCAGTGAAAACGGATGACACACGCGGCTATGACCACGGAACCTTCATTCCACTGATGGTCGCATTCCCGGAGGCCGATATTCCCGTCGTCCAGATGTCTCTGCGCGGAGACCTGGACCCGGAATTCCACATCAAATTCGGCGAAGCTCTGGCTCCGCTGCGGGAACAGGGCATCCTGATCCTCGCAAGCGGCATGAGCTATCACAATATGCGGGCATTTCGCACGGAGCACCCGGCCCACGAGGCAGCATCCATGCGCTTTGATGACTGGCTAAAGGATACACTGGAGAACGCGGATACCCAGACGCGTGACACAGCCCTCACCCATTGGTGGGACAATCCCGATGCGCAAGCCTGCCACTTTCCAACGCCTGAGCATTTCCTGCCCGTGATGGTCGCCGCCGGCGCAGGTGGAAAATCAGCAGCAAAACAAGTCTTCAAGGGCCGCATCCTCGACAAGACCTATTCCGCCTACCGCTGGGAGTAGCACACGGTCGCGGTTTCACATCACTACGCGTTTGTTTACGACATGCCTGATGATCGCCTGCAGCAATAGCGCGATCGTCAGGCCGTTCAACATGTGCCAGATGTAGTGCGTGCCAATGGGCAACATTTCGCAAATGTCCCTGTCCACTGTTCTGGCCGTCAGTGACAGCAAGAAAACCAGCCCCGCACCGCCCAGCCAATGGCGCACATCGACCTTGCGCATGTAGGCCAAGACTGTCACGACAATGAATGCGATCACCGCTGGCGCATATTGCCCGGAGCCGTTCAGCGGATCTGGTTCGCTTGCCGCCTCTGGCGTCAGATTTGTTGAGGGGCCACCGGCCATGACCCAATAGGTCACGGCTATCACGCCAACCACAATTGCCACGCCAACGCCTATTTTACCAAAGCTGACGCCGCCAAAATAATGGATTGAAATCAATAGGTAAGTTGCAACGAATGTCCAGATGGGAATAACATCGGCCAGTTCCGACCATCCATTTGCGAATGTATGGAAGCTAAACGAGCCGACCCCGATCAGGAACACCAACACAACGGCTATCAATATTGGCGCGGAATGCAACGCATTACGGCGCATCACCGCGTAACCCCAGATGGCCGCCAGAATGAATGCTGCATTACTGATCGCGTTCAGCGGTTCATTCCAGAAACCTACCGCAGTCCGCTCGCAATAAATATCTATTGGTGCAAACCAGTCCACTATCCCCACTCCCCCAAGTTGAGTTTCAGGCATAGCACCAAATGTAAGACGCAGCTATCTTTCGTATTCGCCGAAAAAACCGCGCCAATGCGCAACCGCAAAACCAAGGACGACCAAAGCAACGCCCTGGTGCGTCAACGCCGTGTGCAGATGGACCTGCGTTAGTAGTGTTGCAACGCCCAAACCAGCCTGCAACGTAACGAGCAGAAAGAACACGACACCCCGCCTGCAATGCGTGCTGCCGCGCGAGACCCTGAAAAGCCAAAACATCTGAATGAATGCAACAGCAAACAGCACATAGGCGCCAGTGCGATGGACAAACTGCACCATCTTCGGATTTTCAAAGAAATTGATCCAGGCAGGGTCTTGCACGAACAATCCGCCAGGAACAATCGCACCATCCATCAACGGCCAGGTATTGTAGCTCAACCCCGCATCAAGGCCCGCCACAAGCGCGCCCAGATAAATTTGAAAAAGCACGAGAAAAGCAACAATTCCAGCCCATTTCGCGCCGCCCTCTGGGGCGCGATCAGCAGAGTGCGGGGTTAATCCACGCATGATCCAGATTGACGAGGCAAATATCAGACAAGCAATCACCAGATGCGTTGCCAAACGGTACTGACTGACGTCGACACGGTCGACAAGACCGGATGACACCATCCACCAGCCGATAAAGCCTTGGAAGCCACCCAGAGCAAATATGCCAAAAAGGGGCCATCTGAGCCGCTTTTCGATTCGCCCGGTCACAAGGAAGAAGATGTATGGCACCGCAAAAATCACGCCAATGGAGCGTGCCAGCAAACGGTGCGCCCACTCCCACCAGAAAATGCCCTTGAATTCCTCAAGCGTCATCCCCTTGTTGATCTGATCATATTCCGGGATTTGCTGATAAAGGCGAAATTCCTCTTCCCACTCACTGACGGAAAGCGGCGGAATGGCACCATGAAGCGGCTTCCATTGCGTGATGGACAGACCGGAGTCAGTCAATCGCGTTGCACCGCCGACGATGACAAGACAGAATATTGCGAACACGACAAAGCCAAGCCAAACTCGAACTGCCCGCCTGTTGCGCATCTGCTTATTCGCATCGATCATGATCCAAGAACCTACCATTTATCAAAACTTCAATTTGTCGCAGTTGATTTGCCCGCAATCTCCATGCATATCAAGCGGCAAACCGACGCAGCCGGGAGAAAACACGTGCATCCACGCTTGAGAAAAATGATTGGCATGATTTTGCTCGTGATCCTGGTCATCGTGTACGCCATTCTCGCGGTCACCGTCGCTTCGGCCCGGCTGGGCGATGCGCCATGGTGGGGTCACCTGCTCTACTTTATGCTTTCCGGCGTGCTTTGGATCATTCCCGCCATGTTCATCATCAAATGGATGGAAAAGCCGGCGAAGAAATAGCCGTTAAGCGCGCGGTAACTTCGTTCTCAATTTCTACTTCAAATCAGTAGCTGCAGCCCAGTTTAAACCGTTTTTGAACAAAATCGCGGTAAAGCTGCAATCGTGGGGTGATAAAGCCAAATAAGAAAATTCACGGGGGATAGTTGTGAGCACCGCCGCATCGCACAATAGGACAGCACAAGAGGATGAACATCCTCTGCGCCGACTGGAAAAAATAGATGCCGATTTGAAAGCACGGCTTGGTCCGTCACTGGACTTGTCAGTGACCGTCCATGACACGGTTTCCAGCATTGAGCAGAAATGGAAAGAACTCCAAGCATTTGAATGCGTTTCCCCTCATCAATCACTTGATTGGTGCAAGGCCTGGGTCAAAACAAATCAAAACGATCTGACCATTGTTGAAATCAAGCGCGGCGGCGATACCGTCGCCATTTTGCCGCTTGAAATCACGCCTTGCCGTGGCGGTCGCAGCGCACGTTTCATTGCAGCAGACTACACGAACATCAACACCGGAATTATCGATCCGGCATTTGCTCAGTCCGTCAGCCACGACGAAATCAAGGACATTGTCGCACAGATCAAGGCTGCCATTTCAGACAAGGCCGACCTGATTGTTATGCGAAATATGCCTGCTATCTGGATGGGCGTTCCCAATCCATTTTGCCAATTGTCGCGCGTTGAAAACCAGAACCATGCGTTTCAACTCCCACTCCTTGATAGTTTCGAAGAAACGCTGACGCAAATCAACGCAAAACGTCGCCGCAAGAAATATCGCGTCTCGCATAAACGTCTCGAACAACTCGGCGGGTACGAACATATTCTCGCAAGAACACGCGACGAGAAGCGTGAAACTCTGGAGCTCTTTTTCAAGCAAAAGGCAGCTCGGTTTGCTGCAGCCGGTCTACCGGATGTCTTCAAATCCAGAAATATTCAGAGCTTCTTTCACGAGGCGCTAGAACAGTCTAACGTTGATGGCGACTATTGCCTGCGTTTGCACGCATTGAGACTCAACAACGAAACACGCGACATCATCGCCATTGCCGGAATGTCTCGCAAAGGCGGCCACGTCGTCTGCCAATTTGCATCCATCGATGACACCATTGCACCTGAAACCAGCCCTGGAGAATTTCTCTTCCACCTCGCGATCGAGCAGATCAACAATGAAGGCACAAAGGTTTTCGACTTTGGCATCGGCGACATGCTCTACAAGAGAAGCTGGTGCCCGCAGGAAACAATCCAATATGACGTTCTTATTCCACTGACTGCAAAAGGTCATGCGTTGGCCAAAATAGCAAAGGTCGCCACTCGCGCCAAAGCCGCGATTAAAAAGAACCCGCTTGTCTATTCCCTGGTTCAGAGAATTCGCGCCATCCGGACGAGCAGAGGCCAGGAATAATCGAAATCGGACAGCAAAAAAGCGCGGCCCCAGAGCCGCGCTTTTCCTTTTCGCCTAACATTTTCTGTCAGGCGACTTTCCAGTTAGGTGCTCCGCCGGGATGCGATCCCAAAGGCGCGGTCATGAGCACCAATTCTTCAAAGCCCGCATCCGCGAATTGCGCGATGAAGTCCATCAGTTCTTCCTCGTCAACGCCGGGGGCTGACAATATGATCTCAGTATCAAGATTGCGTGCAAGCCGCTGAACACCGGCAACATCCACAGGACCGCATTCAACGATCACGCAGTCATATGCCTCACCCAAAGCATCCAAAATCATTGGAAGACGATCAGCGCCGCGCATCGCGCGCACCGGATCAGAGTTCCCCTGCGGAATTATGTGCGCGTCAGACAACCGGTCTCCGTGGATGCTTGCTGCGATCTGCACACCGCCCATCAAAATATCGGTAATCCCTGCCAGGCGCGGCGATTGCGCCATCAAGCGTGTTGGGTAGGCAGAGCCGGTCAAATCAATCAGCACAGTTCTGCGTCCCTTGGATGCCATCGCCCGCGCGAGCAGCACCGATGCAGCCGAACCGGAATCACCATCGGGCGAAACACAAATTGCGAAGCCCGCATCAGTCTCCGCCAGAAAATGCGCAACAGCCGTAAAGGAGAATTCACTATCACGATCCACGCGGCTCGCACGCGGCGCTGGCGTTCCCTCCGGTGCCGTCGAATATGCAGACAGCAAGCTCTCCATTTTGGGAACCTCTATGCCACGACGCTCTGCCACAGTCGGTGCCTCCGCCGCCTCTTCAGACGCAATATTTTCGCTCCGCGTTAGCCAACGTCGACGTTTTGGTGCATCTGCACCTGCACGGTCGCGGACGACCTCGGCCGCGCGCGGACCTGCTTCCGGCGCGTTCTTCCGCTCAGTGACGACCTCGTTCTCATTGCTGATAACGGCGGCAGTATTCTTCCAACCGCGACCGCTGAACAATTCACCAAGCATGATGACCACGGAATATATCAGGAATGCCGCCAAACCTGCGACAATCGTTATAGGCAATTTCTTTGGAAAATTGACCTCTGATGGTTCCACCGCGTTGGAGATAATACGGGCATCGGCAGGCGTTGCATCATTGCCAATGCGCGACGTTGCTTCACGATACCGCCCAAGATATGTCTCCAGAAGATCGCGCTGGGCTGCAGCATCACGTTCAAGGTCTTTCAAATCCACTTCTTGCTCACCCGCGCGCGCGGAATCAGCCTTCAAGCTGTCGAGCTGACTTACCAACTGGCGTTCGCGCAACCGCGCAACCTTGGCTTCACTCTCCAAACTCTGCAAGATTTTCTGAGTCTCGATACGTATCTGCTTGCGGACACCGGCAAGCTGCCCGCGCAAACCTTTGAGACGCGGATGCCCTTCCAACAATGAGGTTGAAAGATCGGAAACCTGTCCCTGGATTTGCGCCTCCTGCTGTTTCAAGCTCTGGATGGTTGGTGAGCCGACGACCTCCACAAGCGCGTCCGTAGGCGCACCTGATGACAGTGCCTGCCGCACACTTTCACTGCGCGCTTCCGCGTTTGCACGTTCACCACGCACGCGGGCCAGTTCGGCAGAAATATCGTTGAGCTGTTGATCGGAGAATGTCTGCTCCGAACCGATCCTCAACAGATCATGTGTCGCCCGATAGGCAGCGACCTTACCTTCTGCAATGCGAACCTTTTCGCGCAAATTGGCTATTTCGGGTTCGAGCCATCGCGCGGCCTCGGTGTTCGTGTCCAGCTTAGCGCCCCGCTGAAGCGACAGATATACATCGGCAATATGGTTGGGAATTGCGGCTGCCAGCTTGGGATCTTCAGATGAGAACTGAATGCCGATGACACGAGACTTCTCAACCTGATAAACCGTCAACTTCTTCATAAACTCCTTGAGGATACGCTCCTCAGGGGGAATGGTCAGTGGGTTCTTCATCAATCCAAATGTGATGGCCAAGGTATCGACAATCGACGGATTGGCTGCGGGATCAAATTCCTCCAGCTCGTAAAGCTTCATGTCACGAGCGACCTGCTTCACAAGGTCGGAAGACTGGAGAAGCTGCACCTGACTGGTGACACCAAGCTCATCGAGAACCGGATCAGAAGAGGCCGTTCCGTTGTTGTCACCTGTTGTAAACTCAGGCGAACGCAGCTCTATCAATATCTGGGTTTCGCTGCGGTATTCGGGAGCAATAAGACTGGCGCCAAGGAGCGCAAGTGCTGCTGCACCAACGCTGTAAACAACGACACGATAGCGCCTTTTCCAAATCGCCTGGAAAAGCCTGGCAAGGTCAATATCAACGTCTTGGCTGGACGATACGCCTGACATACTCATACTCCGCAACACCTAATCAGCCTGCAGGATACGCAAACATGGTAACTCAAGCGTTAATTGCGCACGCTGGGCACGCAACTCCGGCAAGACAGCAGAGCGACCTCCTGAAATTGTCGAGAATGAATCTGGCACCGTGCGGAATACGGTCGAGAACTTTACCCGCCGTTAACCATAAAACCCTCATATAGATTCCAATAAGAAATCTCCGGGAGCCGTTCTTCGGATGCCAACATCAACAACCAGACGCCAATTCTTGATCGCCTTGGGGCTAGTTGCTACGCCGCTGAGTTCTTGCGCATCCTACAAGCCTGCGCCAAGGGCTTTTCAGGAAGCCACTATTCAGCCCTACAGACTGGATTCGGGCGATCGCGTGCGCATAACCGTTTTTGAGCAGGCCAATCTGAGCAATACTTACAATGTAGATCAAGCTGGCTACATTGCATTCCCGCTCATTGGTGCGGTGGCAGCGCGTGGCCACACGGTTCAAGAACTTGAAGGCAATATCGCCAGCCGTTTGAAACAGGGCTATCTCCGCGACCCCGATGTATCCATTGAAATCGATCAGTACAGGTCGATATTCGTCATGGGTGAAGTTGGGCAGCCAGGTCAATATTCTTATGTGCCGGGCATGACAGTGCAAAATGCAATTGCAGTGGCAGGCGGCTTTTCTCAGCGCGGTTACCAGGGCAATGTCGATATCACAAGAAAAATAAATGGAGACATCATAACCGGTCGGGTGCTGATTTCAGATCCTGTTCTCGCCGGGGATACCATCTATGTGCGTGAGCGTCTTTTCTGAACCCTGAGGACGAGGCTGTCCAATTCATGAGTACAGATAAGAGTTTGCGCATTGTTCATTGTTTCAGATCACCTGTTGGAGGCATTTTTCGCCATGTGAGAGATCTCGTCCTGGAGCACTCTGCTGCAGGACACAAAGTCGGAATCGTTTGCGATAGTTCAACTGGCGGAAGCTATGAAGACGCGCTTTTCGACGAGATCCGTCCCCATTTGGAATTGGGGCTCACACGCATGCCAATCGACCGGACACCCGGCATTGGTGACATCAGGGCGTTTTGGACAAGTTACAAAGAAATCAGGCGTTTGCAGCCGGATATTCTGCACGGGCATGGCGCCAAAGGTGGCGCAATTGCTCGACTATCCGGTTCAGCCTTGCGGGCAAAAAAGTATCGCGTAGCCCGCCTCTATTCTCCACACGGGGGCAGCCTTCACTTCAAGACGCTGTCCCCCTCCGGGATGGCCGTCCTGATCCTCGAATGGGTACTCGGCTTCATGACAGATGCGGTGGTGTTTGTGTGCAATTTTGAGCGCCGCGCATACAGCGAGAAGATTGGCAAGCCGCGCCGCTCAGATGTCATTTTCAATGGCATCAGAGATAGCGAATTTTCTCCGATAGAACCCCAAACTGAGCAGGCAGACTTTCTCTACATCGGGATGATGCGAGACCTGAAAGGTCCCGACATTTTCATTGACGCATTTGCCGAGGCTGAAAGGCGTTGCGGACGTCAGCTCAGCGCACTCATGGTCGGTGACGGCCCTGAAAAGAGTACCTATGAAGGACAGGCAACAAGACTTGGTGTTAAAGAACGGATCGAAATAATGCCGGCCACCAAGCCCCGACTTGCTTTCTCACAAGCGCGTTTCGTAGTTGTTCCATCGCGCGCAGAAGCCCTGCCCTACATTGTCCTGGAAGCCGTTGCCGCCGGTATTCCAGTCATCGCGTCCAGCGTCGGCGGCATTCCTGAAGTGCTTGGCGCAAACAATCCGGGCCTTTTTAGTCCCGGCGACGCAAATGCACTTGCTCAACGGATGGTAGAAGCTCTGAACAATGCTGATTGGACGCAACGCGCAAAGCCCGACCTCGCACGCTTCGAGGCACAGTTTTCCTCCAGAAAAATGGCCGCCGACATGCTGGAACTTTATCGAGACTTGCTCAGTTAACCAATTGCAAACCATACCCTCACGAATTGCCTGATGCGCCGCGCTCCTTAATCAAAAAGAACGATCTCATTGTTAGATTGTTCGCAAACATTTGAATTCGGGCAGGACAATGAACAACATCGAGCGACCGGAACAATTCGATATTGATGCTTTGCGAAAAAAAGTCTCGGAGATCCACGTGCGTTCACGTGAAGACGGAGAGTATAGCGAGGCAAAATCCCCGCTTGGTCGTTTGGCTGGCCAAATTGCAAAACAATTTCAGGAAGAAAGCTACTCGCCAGAGATGACGCTGGGCATTTTCCGGCTTGTCGATTTCGCCGCAATACTGGCAGTCGGAGCTTCGGTCTATCTGCTCTATGTCGTATCTGCTTACCTGCAGCTATTTGCGTACTCAAGCTTGATTGGCACCGGATCGGCGGTCGCGCTTTTGTTCATGCAGCTTGCCGATGTTTACCAGATGCCGAGCCTGCGCTCACCGCGTCAAAGTATCACGCGCTCGGTACTGGCCTGGACCCTCACCTTTGCCGGGATCGTAATGGCTCTCTTCTTCATGAAGGAATCATCGACCTACTCGCGCGTCTTTTTGGCAAGTTGGTACCTGATCGGCATTGCCTACTTTGTGGTGGCCCGCGTTGTCACGTCGTACGGCCTCAAGCGATGGGCCCGCAATGGCTTGATGGAACGACGTGCCGTGATTGTCGGTGGCGGAGAGCCTGCAAAAAACCTCATTCGCTCACTCGAAGCTCAAACTGACAACGATATCCGTATTTGTGGCATCTTTGACGACCGCGGCGACCAACGCTCGCCTGAACTGATCGCTGGCTATCCCAAGTTGGGCACATTTGAAGAACTGGTTGAATTCGCACGTCTGGCACGTATCGATATGTTGATCATTTCACTGCCCCTGACAGCCGAAGCACGCATTATCGAATTGCTCCGCAAGCTGTGGGTACTGCCAGCCGATATCAGAATTGCAGGTTACTCCTCGAAGCTGCGTTTCCGTCCGAGGTCCTATTCCCATGTCGGCAAGGTCGCCATGCTCGACGTGTTCGACAAACCCATTTCGGACTGGGACTCGGTCGCCAAACGGGGCTTTGATCTGTTCTTCTCAGTTGTGGCGTTGGCCCTGCTCTGGCCGATCATGCTTGGCGCCGCACTTGCAGTCAAACTCACATCCAAAGGGCCTGTGTTCTTTGTGCAAAAGCGCCACGGCTTCAACAATGAAATTATCAACGTCTACAAATTTCGGTCCATGTACACCGAAATGTCTGATCCGACCGCACGTCAGGCTGTCACCAAGGGGGACCCGCGCGTTACCCCGGTTGGACGTTTCATCCGGAAGTCATCTATTGATGAATTGCCTCAGCTTTTCAACGTTCTACGCGGTGACTTGTCGCTTGTTGGTCCACGTCCGCATGCTGTTCTGGCGCAGACCGCAGACCGCAAATATTCTGACATCGTCGAAAGCTATTTTGCGCGCCACAAGGTCAAACCAGGTGTCACCGGCTGGGCGCAAATCAATGGTTGGCGCGGTGAGGTCGACAACGATGACAAGATCAAATACCGCACGGCATTTGACCTCTATTACATCGAGAACTGGTCGCTATGGTTTGACCTCAAGGTCCTCTTCCTGACTCCGTTCAGTCTCTTGAATACGGAAAACGCGTATTGAGCACGCTCGCCACATATCACAACGGTGAGTTCAAGCCGCAAATCGCCACGCTGCGCCTGCTGGGATCAGCGGCGGTGGCATGTGGCGTCTTTCTCTCAGGCTTTGTGATCTCCGAGCCAGCGCCCTATGAGCTCTTCATGGCTGGCCTGATTGGCCTTTGGTTCATCCTCGGTCTGAAAATCTCGCGCAACACTGCACCGCTGCTCGCACTGTTCATTGTGCTGGAAGTTGGCTGCCTTTTGTCGCTGACACAAATGCGGGACCTTGCCGATGGACCAATGTACCTCGCCGTCAACATCTTCCTTGCACTAACAGCCATATTCTATGCGGCGATTATCGAGGAAAAATACACGCGATTGACGCTGATTTTCAACGCTTGGACCGTCTCTGCACTTATCACCGCACTGCTCGGCATTGCAGGATATTTCAAGCTTTTTCCAGGTTCTGAAGTCTTCACACTGTATGATCGCGCGAAAGGTGCCTTTCAGGATCCAAACGTTTTCGGCCCGTTCCTCATCACGCCGTCGCTCTATTTGCTTTACGGCATTTTGACGGGCAAAACATACCTGGTTCCGTTGCGTGCAGGCGCGCTGATGATACTGGCAATTGGGGTATTGCTTTCGTTTTCACGCGCCGCGTGGGCGTTGTTTCTTTTCTCGGTGGCCGGTCTGATTGTGATTATGCTGCTGAAGGAACGTACATCGGCCTTTCGCCTGAAGGTCATTTCGCTCACCCTGATCGGCGTAATCGTACTGGTCGCCGGTCTTGCTGTTGCACTGCAGTTTGAGCAGGTACGCGAGCTTTTTCTCTCCAGAACAACGCTCGCCCAGTCATATGACAGTGGACACTTGGGGCGCTTTGAACGTCACCGAATCGGCTTCCTCAACGCCATGGAACAGCCTCTCGGCATAGGTCCGATGGTGTTTAGCCAGATTTTCCCGGAAGACGAACACAATACCTGGCTGAAAATGCTCACCACCTATGGCTGGCTCGGCTTTGTTACCTACATAACGCTGATGGCATGGACCGTTTCAACTGGTTTCAAACACTTGTTGAGAAACAGGCCGTGGCAACCATTTCTCATGATTGCATGGATTGTGCTTATCGGCCACGCAGCAATAGGCAATGTGATTGACACCGATCACTGGCGCCATTTTTATCTGCTCTTCGGCATCATTTGGGGTTGTCGTGCCTTGGAATTCAATTACCAGCGCAATCTTGCGCCGGGAGGCGCTGCGTGACGCCTACCCGACCACTGCGCATTCTTCAGGTCCTCGAACCCAGTGGTGGTGGCTCCGGTCGGCACTTTGTTGACCTTTGCGGTGCGCTGAAAGCCGAAGGCCATCACGTCACGGCCATCTATTCACCTATGCGTGCGGAAGCACGATTTGTGGCAGAGTTGGAGGCGCTGCAACTCGATGGCGTCCACCGCATCAACATGCGTCGAGCGCCCCACCCTTCAGATATCGCTGCACTCGTCGCTATCTGGCAAGTGATGCGCAATGCTGGCCCATTCGACATCGTCCACGCCCATAGCTCAAAGGCGGGTGCGTTGACGCGAATGCGCCTGCCCGGCCCGCACACACCGCGCGTCTATACCCCACACGCATTTCGCACAATGGATCCGACGCTGGGTGCCAAGGGACGGCTGCTATTTGGCACAATTGAGCGCTTCCTAGGCAAGTATCTGACCGACAAAATCATATGCGTCTCAAACGACGAGTTTGAGCACGCAAGAGATCGACTCGGCATACCCGCCGCCCGCCTCTCAACAATTGTCAACGGCGTCGAAAGCCCACCCTCGCTGCAAAGAGCGCAATTGCGAGCGCAATGGGGCATCAACCCGGAAGATACACTTTTCGGCTTTGTTGGCAGGCTCTCGCATCAAAAGGCCCCAGAACGCCTCATAGCTGCTTTCTTGCGCGTGGCACCTGCAATGCCTTCGGCACGATTGGTCATGATCGGCTCGGGGGAGTTGCGAGAGAATGTTGAAGCTCAGATTCACCACGCGAATCTCACTGACCGAGTGCAATTGCGAAACGATGTCGATGGCTCTCATGCCATGCAAGCATTTGACGCGCTGGTAATGCCAAGTCGCTACGAGGCGATGTCATATGTCATGCTTGAAGCCGCCGCCGCAGGCAAACCGATGATTCTGAGCGATGTTGGCGGAGCATCTACCGTACTCGAATGCGATAAAAACGGCATTTTGGTTCGCAATGATGACGACCCGGCGGAACTTGCCGATGCCATGCTTCGCTTTACTGACGCGACCGCACGTGAAGTCTTCACCACAGCAGCCGCACTTCGACGCGACAACTATAGCTTGGCTCACATGGCAAAGCAGACAATTGCTGTCTACGAGCAACTTGCTGACAAATAATATGGAAGTGAAAAATCTTCCTCCAGCCCCCTTGCGTGGCAACACCAGTGAGGCTATTGAGTGCGGGCCTTGTTGACCAAGGCTGGGTCGGAGCGTAGCGCAGCCCGGTAGCGCACTACACTGGGGGTGTAGGGGTCGTGGGTTCGAATCCCGCCGCTCCGACCATTTAAAACTCTTGCAAATTTGTATTGTTTTAGATCAGCGCACCTGATCGAGAAGACGCTTGCACTCGAGCAAATCGTATAGCGCTTCCTGGAGCAGCGCGCGGTCCTCTTTGCCGACAGCACTATGTGCCTCGCCCTGCATCTCGCCTTGCCCACCAAGACCGAAAAACCGGCGTTTGCCAGGCGCCTTGGCATGACCCACCATCTGGTCATCTTCGTTACTGGCCGGAGCTTCCTCGTTGCCAGTGGCAGCAGACGCTGCCAGCGCCTCCACAGCCTCGAGGTCTCCATTGCCGATGGCAATGACAAACTTGATGCCATTGGTTTTCAGCAGCTTCTGAACACCCTTGATTGTGTAGCCATGATCGTAAAGCAAGTGGCGAATGCCTTTGAGTAGCTCGACATCGTCGGGACGATAGTATCGCCGACCGCCACCGCGCTTCATGGGCTTGATATGTGTAAAACGTGTTTCCCAAAACCGCAGAACGTGCTGCGGAAGGTCAAGATCGTCGGCGACCTCGCTAATTGTACGAAATGCGTCCGGACTCTTTTCCACGTTCGGACCTCCCAGCCCATCCAGCATGTCAATGTCAACTTAGTGCATCTGCGCGAATCAATCATTATTTCAGCGCGTTACGCTAAAATATTCAAGGAAGCATGTGCGGAAATGACGTAACGTAATAAACAACAGGCATCGACGAGCCCAATTGCAGGCAAAACCGTCAGGTCTTTTGTTTCGCGCGGGACTGGTGAGACTTCAAAATGCGCTGCTTAAGAACATTCGACGCCTTGAAAGTCATAACACGACGAGGTGAAATCGGCACTTCCTCGCCTGTCTTCGGATTGCGTCCGATGCGTTCGTTCTTATCACGAACCTGAAACGTCGCAAATGAGGAAAGCTTCACACTTTCGCCTCTTACGATTGCATTGCAGATCTCATCAAGAATGGATTCGACAAGTTCGGCTGACTCAGCACGGGAAAGCCCAACCTTCCGGAAGACAGCTTCAGCCAGATCGGCGCGTGTCACAGTTTTACCGCTCATTTCCCCACTCTAACTTTTCTATTTTTTTCCCTGCCGCAGGAGACTATTGCGCCCGACGGCAACGGTCAAGAAGCCTCAGTGATTTTGCTGCATAAATAAATGCATACAATCTTTATCACTGATATTTACCAGCGCAGGAGTACAGAACCCCAGGTAAATCCGCCGCCCATCGCCTCTAGAAGCACCAGATCGCCCTCACCAATCCTGCCGTCTTCCGTGGCATCTGCAAGCGCCATGGGTATTGTCGCCGCCGACGTGTTGCCATACTTGTCGACAGTGACCACGACCTTGTCCATCGGAATACCAAGCTTCTTGGCAGATCCTTCTATAATGCGGATGTTGGCCTGATGTGGAACCAACCAATCCAAATCGTCGATTGACAGGCCAGTCGCTTCGAAAGCGTCCACAATCACGTCCGTGATCATGCCAACAGCGTGTTTGAAAACTTCGCGCCCCTGCATGCGCAGATGGCCGACCGTACCAGTGCTGGACGGGCCGCCGTCCACGTACAGCTTTTCCTTGTGCAGGCCATCCGAGCGCAGATGCGACGTCAAAACACCACGGTCGCCAGATGTCCCCTCGGCCTCACGCGCTTCCAGCACCACAGCGCCCGCGCCATCACCGAACAACACACATGTCGTGCGGTCTTTCCAATCCAGGAGACGCGAAAACGTTTCAGCACCGATAACCAAGGCTCGCTTGGCCATACCACCACGCAAATAAAGATCTGCGGTCGACATAGCAAAAATGAAACCCGAACAGACCGCCTGAACATCAAACGCCGCCCCATGGCGAATGCCCAAACGCGCCTGAATATCAACTGCAGCAGCGGGGAAAGTGTTATCCGGCGTCGATGTTGCCAGGACGATCAAGTCGATGTCGTCGGGCTGAAGGCCAGCTTTCTCAAGCGCGATGCGCGCAGCCGCCTCGCCCAGCGAGGCCGTTGTCTCACCCTCACCAGCAATATAACGCTGGCGAATACCAGAACGTTGAACGATCCAATCATCGGTCGTATCGACAATCCCCTCAAGCTCGCTATTTGTCATAACGCGCTTTGGAAGCGCCTTGCCGCATCCAACAACTACGGAACGAATCATATCTCGCCAACCTCGCCCTCATGCTCATCGGGCCCCGGAGGCGGGGTACGTTTTGCATGGTATTTTTTCAATTCACGCTCGATGTTCACATTGAGCCCATTACGCGCCATGTCATAGCCAACTCGAATTGCAGCCGCATAACCTTCGGCATCTGTGCCGCCATGGCTCTTGATTACAATTCCATTGAGCCCCAGAAAAACGGCACCATTCACCTTGCGAGGATCCATCTTCTCTCGCAACTGATTGAATGCACTTCTGGCCAGGATATAGCCAAGTTTTGCAAGCCAGGTGCGTGACATGGCTGCACGCATATATTCCGCAATCTGCTTTGCGGTGCCTTCCGCAGCCTTCAACGCAATATTGCCCGTAAAGCCTTCACTGACCACAACATCAACGGTGCCCTGCCCCAGGTCATCCCCCTCGACAAAGCCCGCGTAATCAATGCTGTCGAGGCCAACTTCGCGTAGAAGCCGACCGGCTTCCTTGACTTCCTCAAGCCCTTTGACCTCTTCCACGCCCACATTCAGCAAACCAATGGTGGGACGCTTCACATCAAACAAGGCACGTGCCATCGCACCGCCCATCACCGCAAAATCCACGAGTTGCTGCGCGTCGGCGCCGATCGTGGCACCAATGTCCAGCACAATGCTTTCGCCTTTGAGTGTCGGCCATACGCCCGCCAGTGCCGGGCGCTCAATGGTTGCCAGCGTGCGCAGGCAGAATTTGGCCATTGCCATCAGGGCACCCGTGTTGCCAGCAGAAACGGCCGCTTCGGCCTCACCCGCCTTCACAGCCTCAATCGCATTCCACATAGAAGATTTGTAGCGCCCACGCCGCAATGCCTGGCTGGGTTTCTCATCCATACCGATAGAAACCTCACAGTCGCGAAAATCAGTAGCGGCCTTCAGCTTGGGGTACTTATCCAGCAAAGGCAGACACGTATCGGCAATCCCAAACATGAGGAACTTCATATCCGGATAACGTTCCAACGCCTTTGCAGCACCAGGAATAACAACGTCGGGACCGAAATCACCGCCCATTGCATCAAGAGAAATAGTTACCACGCGTTCCGTTTTCCTTTCTTTCGCCACTCATGACGAAATTCCGCCAAAAATAGCGATTTTCCGCTGTCACTCAACTTGAAAATTGGAAACTTGAGGCTTTTGCCCGCATTCATTTGCGATGGCAACGCACTAGTCATTCTTCAGGTTCTGTAACACAGCGAATGGCGATGGCTTTTTATCATCATCGGCCCGACTTTCTATATGGGCCTCAAATTCCACGTCGGGCTTACGAGGATATGGATCAATCGATAGCGTGAGGAACTCCGTCACAACGGCACCAACATCAATACTGTCGCCAACAAATGTTTCGGGAATATCATCACCTTCCGGATCCAACACCATCTCCCCGTTATCATCAAACTGATGACGAATGAGTTTTGAGCCCTCTGGCAAGAAGACCTGGTTTACCTCTTCCTCTAAGACATTGTCCACCGGCTCAAGCGTCACAACACAAGCCTGCACAATTTCCGCACGCACTTTGCCCTTGAGTCGGACACCATCACGTTTCCAGCGCGCAATCTGCAGCTCGCCGCTTACGCTCTTAACGTCTTCCACTTCCCAATGTTTGGCCAAAGCCGCACACTCTTTTTCATCCGCGGAAAGCTGCACTGTAACAGGATTGGCCGACACGTGGCCAACTTTCACGAAATAGGAAAACGGCTCTTCACCGCCCGCAATCTGTTGTGTCATTCTCAACAATCCCAACTACTTGCTGTCTACAGCAATTCAACGGTGCCAGTCGCCACACGGTCTTCATCGACCAGGTTCAACGCCGCTTCTGCCTGCAGCATATAGGATGCAAGCGCACTCATGTCATGCCCTTCGCTGGCTGACGGATGAAAATTCCGCTCGAGCGCAGCTGCGAGAGCCACCGCATCGCCTTCATCCAACGCTTTGGCATATGATTCAAGCCTGCCGTAAAACATACCGGCTAATTTCTTCATTCTTTTGGGAACGCTCACATCGCCCACGCCCAGCTCTCTGATTGAATGGTCAAGATCTTCAAAAAAGGCGTCAATAATCTCCTGAGCAATCTCCTGCCCGCTACGATTGGATTTCGAGGTGCGTCGAAAATACAGGATCAATATGGCGCTCAACATTTCAAACCGCCCCATGACCGTGTCAGGAACACTCATATCGCGATAAAATACCGGCTGACGCGCCGCCTGCGTCAGCGTCGCATATTGTCGCTCAACAATTGCGGCGTTTCCATTTTTTTTGCCAAACAAGCCAAAGAACATCAAAAAGTCCAGTTTACTGCCGTTAACGGCAAGCACGAACAGGTGCCAGCGTCTAACATTGCCGTTGCATGATCATGAAAGCTGGTTTACCGAGATAGTCAGGAATGGCAAGTCTGCCGTAAAGGAAAAGAAAAGGGAGGCACCGTTGGTGAAACGGGAATCCACGATCCGAGGTCGTGCATCTGGACGTCTGACAGCTGTGGCAATGCTTGGACTGGCTGCAATAACAGCAACCGGCTGCACCAGCACTGGTGACATTGTTTACAATGGCTTTGTTGCTGACGAACAAACTTTGGCACTCGCTCCGGTCGGCTCCAGTCGCGAACAGGTCCTCCTGTCGTTGGGCACGCCGTCCTCAACCGCGACATTTGACAACGAAGTCTTCTATTACATCTCACAGAAGCGCAAACGCTCCGTGGACTTCATGAAGCTCAAGGTCGTCGAACAATCTGTGCTGTCATACTATTTTGACAAAGATGGAAATGTTGAAAGGATTGGCAACTACACGCTGAAGGATGGCAAGGTTTTTGACATGATCTCCAGGACGACCCCAACAGGCGGCAAGGATCTCAGCTTCCTGCAACAGCTGTTGGCTGGTGGCAGGGGCAGTGCAAAGAACGCCGTTGGCAATGCTATCTTCGGGACCTCAGGCGGGAATTTCTAACCCGGCGCATTATTTCCAGAGACAAAAAGCCCCGGCTCTGCCGGGGTTTTCTTTGTGTGCAACATCGTGCAGGATGGACGTTTCTTAATAAAAAATGCCCCCGGATTTCTCCGGAGGCAATGTTTTCTGACCGAAATCAGGCTTAGGCCAAAACCGCCAACAGCAGCAATGCAACGATATTGGTGATCTTGATCGCCGGGTTCACTGCGGGACCCGCAGTATCCTTGTAGGGGTCGCCAACGGTGTCACCGGTCACAGAAGCCTTATGCGCTTCCGAACCCTTCTCATGCTTGACACCATCCTTGTCGACAAATCCGTCTTCAAAGGACTTCTTGGCATTGTCCCAAGCGCCACCACCGGATGTCATGGAAATAGCCACAAAGAGGCCGTTCACAATAACACCAAGCAATGATGCACCAAGTGCAGCAAATGCAGAGGCCTTGGATCCCGAGATCAGCAACACGCCGAAATAAACAACCAGCGGCGCCAGAACCGGCAACAGCGATGGAATGATCATTTCGCGGATCGCAGCACGTGTCAGCATGTCGACTGCACGGCCATAGTCAGGACGATCCTTGCCTTCCATAATACCGGGCTTTTCGCGGAACTGCCTGCGCACTTCCTCAACCACAGCACCACCAGCGCGGCCAACAGCTGTCATGGCAATACCACCGAAGAGGTAAGGAATGAGGCCACCAAAGATCAAGCCAGCCACAACATAGGGGTTGGAAAGATCAAAGGAAATCGTGCCGACGTCAGCAAAGTATGGATACTCCGCACCGTGTGCAGCGAAATACTGCAGGTCGTTGGAGTAGGCAGCAAAGAGAACCAATGCACCCAGACCAGCAGAACCGATAGCGTATCCCTTGGTCACGGCTTTCGTCGTGTTGCCAACTGCGTCCAGAGCATCGGTCACCTTGCGAACTTCGCTCGGCAGCTCCGACATTTCCGCAATACCACCGGCATTGTCAGTCACCGGACCAAAAGCGTCCAATGCAACGATCATACCTGCAATACCGAGCATGGCCGAAACAGCGATACCCGTTCCGAACAAACCACCGAGCTGGTAGGTCGCGATAATGCCACCAACGATCACAATTGCGGGCAGTGCCGTTGACTCCAGAGAAACAGCAAGCCCCTGAATGACGTTCGTACCATGCCCCGTCACAGATGCCTGTGAGATCGAGTTCACCGGACGCTTGTTAGTACCAGTGTAGTATTCGGTAATAACAACGATAAGCCCGGTAACGATCAAACCGATAATGCCCGAGATAAACAGGTTCATACCTGTCACCTCGATGCCATTCACCGTGCCAACAGTACCCCAACCAATCGTCAGGGATGTTGCACCGCCCAGCGTAATGATGGACAGAATGCCCGTGACGATGAGGCCCTTGTAAAGCGCACCCATGATGTTTTCGCTCGCAC
The DNA here is from genome assembly GCA_050301895.1 of Ensifer sp. GTDB lineage: Bacteria > Pseudomonadota > Alphaproteobacteria > Rhizobiales > Rhizobiaceae > Ensifer_A. The sequence goes on from JBNKZZ010000002.1 coordinate 294,037, forward strand.
CCAACTTCACGAAGAAGGTACCAACGATGGATGTCAGGATTGAACCACCGCAAATTGCCAGCGGGTAGATCATGGCGCTTTCCAACATGTCCGTGCCTGCAAAGAAGATTGCAGCCAGAACCATTGTTGCGACCACTGTTACCGCGTAGGTTTCGAAAAGGTCGGCAGCCATGCCTGCGCAGTCGCCCACGTTGTCGCCCACGTTGTCAGCAATTGTCGCCGGATTGCGCGGATCGTCTTCCGGAATACCAGCTTCCACTTTGCCCACGAGGTCACCGCCAACATCAGCGCCCTTAGTGAAGATACCACCGCCAAGACGGGCAAAGATGGATATCAGCGAAGCGCCAAAGCCCAACGACACAAGTGCATCAATCACGTCACGCGAAGCCCGCTCATAACCCATGACGTCGGTCAAAATCCAGTAATAGACGGACACACCCAGAAGTGCGAGACCAGCTACCAGCATGCCTGTGATTGCGCCAGACTTGAACGCAATATCAAGGCCACCTGCCAGGCTCTTGGACGATGCCTGCGCGGTGCGTACATTTGCACGAACCGACACGTGCATGCCGATAAAGCCTGCGGCACCTGAAAGGATCGCGCCAATCAAAAAGCCGATTGCAGCGATGCCGGACAGCAGCAACCATGCTGCAATGAATACGACCACACCCACGACCGCGATCGTCATATATTGGCGTGTCAGATATGCCTGCGCGCCTTCGCGGATGAATCCCGCGATTTCCTGCATGCGGGCATTGCCCTGATCGGCAGCAAGCACCGATTGTGTCGCCCAGATGGCGTAGACCACGGACAACAGCCCGCAGACGATAACGCCCAATAGAATGCTCATTCGAAAACTCCTCCGTATTTGCGCCGGTTCCCTCTCCCTGGAACGGCGGTAGCAACTCGAAGGGTTGTGCGCACCAAGTACATGCGTTCCCCCACAAATCGCCACGGAGATTGCTTTGGCAATATCGCTGCGTCAAGTCCCACGGAGAATAGTCCATTACAATTATGAGAAATCAGGTGTTCCTGACTCATCCGGACAGCCCGGATTGGACTTTTTATGGCAGAATCGCAAACTTCGCCGATTGACCTAAATCAGCAAACAACAAGTGCGTCGTTGAAAACCGTCAGGAGTTTCTAACTTGTGCGCCGTCTTTTTGTCGCAAGCGCATAAAGCATCACAAGGCAAACGATTGCCACTGGCCAGATGACGAGGTTCATCGCCAGCCAACCATAGGCATTGAACATTTTGCCAGCCGAGAAGGACGCAACCGCGACTATCGAGAAAAGCACGATATCGTGGAAACCTTGCACCTTGTCGGCCTCCTTGGCGCTGTAGCTGCTGGTGATAATTGCCGTCGAGCCAATGAAACCAAAATTCCAACCAAGGCCAAGCAGAACAAGCGCACCCCAGAAATTCCAAAGTTCAATGCCCGCCAATGCAACAGCAGCACATAGCATCAACAAAAAGATGCCAATGGCGACCACTTTCTCGACGCCGAACCGCGCAATAAGCTGACCGGTAAAGAAGCTTGGGGCAAACATCGCCATGACGTGCCACTGAATACCCAACGTAGCCAGGTCCGTGGAATAGCCGCAACCAACGACCATCGCCAAGGGGGCGCCGGTCATCAGAAACGACATCAATGCGTAGGACGAAACGCCGGTGACCATGCCTGTAATGAATCGCTGATCAACAACGATCTCGCGCAGCGACCGCACCCGCTCGTCAGCACTCGCAGCAGCATGCGCCACTGAGGGTTTGAAGGACACAAGCGTAATAAGAAGCATGCCGATGAAAGCAACGGGCATAATGGATAGAAATGCGCCTGCAAAAGTGATGGGCTCCAACAGGTCTTTCGTCCAAATAACCACCTGCGGACCAAGGATCGACGAAATGACACCACCGGCCAATATCCAGGAGATGGCTTTGGGTTTGTAGAAAGACGGAGAGATATCAGCCGCTGCAAACCGGATTTTCTGGGTAAAGCCAGCAGCAAGACCAATGACCAGCAAACCGACTGCGAATAGCCAGAAGCTACCGCGAAACAATGCCAGTGCAGCAACCAAACCACCTGAGATCGAAATCAATCCCCCGATGATAAAACTCGCTTTACGACCGAGGTACCGAGACAAAAATGCAATGACGATTGCACCAAATGCGGTACCAATTGTAAAACCCGTTACAGGAGCGGTTGCCAGCGATTTATCGCTATCAAGAAGTTGATATCCAATCAGACCACCGACGGAAATAGAGATCGGCGAGACAGCTCCAAGAAAGGACTGCGCGGCCGCCAAAATCCACACATTGCGCTTGGCGTTGCGCAGCGTATCTTCCATTGTACCGATTTCAACCGCAGTCATAACGTCCCCGCTAACTGGTGTCTTTACGAATTAGTTCTTCGTCTTTTCTTGCGGACGCACCTTGCGGGCCACGCGATCCAGAACAGCGTTGACGAGCTTGGGCTCATCACCCTCATAGAAAGCTTGAGCAATCTCGACATACTCGTTGACGATCACAGCAATTGGCACATCCTTGCGTTCAAGAAGCTCAAATGTACCGGCACGCAAGATCGCTCTAACTGTGGTGTCAATCCGCGACAGCGGCCAGTCATCCTGCAAAGCACCGTGAATAACCGGGTCAAGCTTCAACTGGTCACGGACAACACCCGCAACGACGGAACGAAACCACGAAACATCGGCCTTGAGGTATTGTTCGCCGTCCACTTCCTGCCCCAGACGGTAGGTCTCGTATTCAGCAACAATTTCCTGCACACCAGTGCCACCCAGATCCATCTGGTAGAGGGCCTGCACCGCAGCCAGACGCGCCGCACCACGCTGGTTTGCAGACTTGATAGTGCGTTCAGTATTCATGTCTCAGCCGCCAAACTTCTTTTTCAATGCGATCATGGTCAGTGCAGCGCGGGCGGCAAACCCACCCTTGTCAAGCTCATCCTTGCGCGCACGCGCCCATGCCTGTGCTTCATTCTCAACTGTCAGAATACCGTTGCCAATCGCCAGGGACTCGCTCACAGCCAGATCCATCAGCGCACGGCTCGACTCATTTGATACAATGTCAAAATGATATGTTTCGCCGCGAATGACCATACCCAACGCAACAAAGCCATCATATTCCGCGCCGCCTTCGTCGCCGCCATCAAGGGCCATTGCGATTGCCGCAGGAACTTCCAGAGCCCCCGGAACGGTCACAACCTCGTAACTCGCCCCAGCAGCCTCAAGCGCATTTTTTGCGCCTTCCAGCAGTGCATCGGAAAGGTCGTCATAAAAACGTGCTTCAACAATAAGCAGGTGTGGTTTGGTGTCTTCGTTAGACATAATTTCCTCGGGAGAATTGCGGGCGCGGCCCATCTGCGCCGGTAAAACCATGTAAGATTATCGTTGGCAAGCTTTTTCTGGCGGGTTGGACCTCAGCAGAGAGCCAATCACTCGGCAAACTCCGCCAGACGCGCAGCATAGCGAGCCATCGTATCAACCTCGAAATTCACGAAATCCCCCACCTCGCGGTCGCCCCATGTGGTGACCTCCAGCGTGTGGCGAATAATCAGCACGTCAAAATCAGTGCCATTGACCTTGTTGACAGTCAAAGATGTGCCATCGAGTGCAACTGAGCCTTTGGGCGCAACGAATTTCGCCATTTCCGCTGGCGCACGAAATACAAACCGAACCGCGTCACCTTCCGGCTCCATAGCGATGATCTCGGCCGTGCCGTCAACATGCCCCGACACAATGTGGCCGCCAAGCTCGTCACCAACCTTCAAAGCGCGTTCGAGATTGATGCGTGTCCCTGTTTGCCAACCGGCAATCGTCGTCAAACGCAAAGCCTCTTCCCATGCCTCCACTTCGTACCAACGCGAATTGGAGCCATCCTCGGGAAGTCGAGTTACTGTGAGGCACGTTCCGGCGTGGGCAATCGAAGCACCCATGTCGATCGTGGCCGGATCATAGTTTGTCTTGATGCGCAGCAAGACGCCGCCATTGATTGGCTGAGCAGAAACGACCTCGCCAATATCGCTCACAATACCGGTAAACATCAGCCTTCCCTTTCGTAGATTGCCATCAGATCGCCGTCGATCTCACCTTCTTCTGCCAACACGAAACCGTCCGGAACCTGATCAAATGATATTGGCGAGGCAATTCCACCCTCACCCACAGTCACCTGACCTTTGAAAAGCACGATACGATCAACCAAACCTGCATTCAGGAAAGAAGTCGCAACTTCGGCCCCGCCCTCCACCAATACTGATGAAACTTCGCGCGTCACCAATGCCACGAGCAGGCCGTGCAGGTCTTCGGCCCGAAGGATTTCAACACCGTGCGCTTCAAGCGCCGACACACGCTCGCCCAACGCTTCATTGGACTTGTCAGTAACGACCATCACGGGAACCTGCCCGGCAGATTTCACCAGAAGGCTGTCCAAAGGCAACCGCAGATCACGATCAAAGATAATGCGAACCGGCGAACGATCAAACATGCCTGGCAAGCGGCAAGTCAGTTCGGGATCATCGCCAAGAACGGTACCTATTCCAACAAGAATGGCATCATTTTCCGCCCGCAGAAGATGAACAAGCTTCCGCACCTCGGCTCCGGTTATCAGCACTTGCTCGGAGTCGAGTCTGCCAATCATGCCATCTTGAGAGACAGCCATTTTCAGCGTGACAAAAGCGCGGCCCTTGGTTTGACGGGTCAAATAGGCGGCAAGTTCACGCCTTGCGACATCTTGCAGAAGCCCGAGCTCCACATCAATCCCGGCTTCACGCAGCCGATTGATCCCGCGCCCGGCAACACGTGGATCTGGATCCTCCATGGCAACGAAAACCTTGGCAACACCTGCTTCCACAAGCGCATCCGCGCAAGGCGGCGTCTTGCCGTGGTGCGAGCATGGCTCCAGCGTCACGTAGGCGGTTGCGCCCCGCGCCGCATCGCCAGCTTCTTTCAAGGCTTCTGTTTCAGCATGCGGCCGTCCAGACGCGGCGGTAACGCCACGCCCGACAATTTCACCGTCTTTCACGATTACGCAGCCGACCGACGGGTTCATGCCCGTCAGCCCCAAATGCCCGTGCGCCAGCGCCAGAGCTTCCGCCATGTAGTCGGTTTCGGCGGAAAAGCAGCTCATATCAACCGTCACCGCCAGAATCGCGCGCAATCTTGGCGTTCACCTCAGAAAGCACCTGCGCGAAATCTTCAATATGTGTAAAATCACGGTAGACAGAGGCGTAACGGATGAAGCCAACGTCATCCAACGCCTTCAAGGCTTCCAGCACCTGCAAGCCCAGCTGCTCTGAGCTGATTTCCGTCTCGCCTGAACTTTCAAGCCGCCGTACAATGCCGGAAACAGCGCGCTCAATGCGTTCGCTGTCCACGGGTCGTTTGCGAAGTGCGATATCGAACGACCGCACCAGCTTGTCGCGCTCGAATGGTACTTTGCGGCCGGTCTTCTTCACCACAGTCAATTCGCGCAATTGCACACGTTCAAACGTGGTGAACCGACCGGCGCAATCCGGGCAAATGCGCCGCCGGCGGATGGCAGTATTGTCTTCCGCCGGACGTGAGTCCTTAACCTGGGTATCAATCGATCCGCAAAAAGGACAACGCATCTTTCACGCTCCTGCCGCTTAACCGAGATAAGGATACATCGGGAAGCGATCAGTCAACGCGACGACCTTTTCACGAACGCCCGCTTCAACGATTGCATTGCCTTCGTCGGAATTCGCTTCGCGAAGACCATCGAGAACTTCCACGATCAGGTTGCCGATCTCGGTGAACTCGGCTTCCTTGAAGCCGCGCGTCGTACCAGCTGGTGCGCCCAGGCGAACACCCGAGGTTACAAATGGCTTTTCGGGATCGAAAGGAATGCCGTTCTTGTTGCAGGTAATGTATGCACGACCGAGAGCCGCTTCAGCGCGCTTGCCTGTTGCGTTTTTCTTGCGCAGGTCAACGAGCATCAGGTGGTTGTCTGTGCCGCCGGAAACAACATCCAGGCCTTGCGCCTTGAGAGATTCGGCCAGCGCCTTGGCGTTCTTCACGACCTGAGCGGCGTATTCCTTGAATTCAGGCTTCAATGCCTCACCAAATGCAACAGCCTTGGCAGCGATGACGTGCATCAACGGGCCACCCTGGAGACCTGGGAACACGGCTGAATTCACCTTCTTAGCGATATCATCGTCATTGGTGAGAATCATGCCGCCACGCGGACCACGCAGAGATTTGTGCGTCGTGGTCGTTGCCACATGGCAGTGCGGGAACGGCGACGGATGCTGACCACCAGCAACGAGACCTGCAATATGCGCCATATCGACCATGAGATAGGCACCAACAGAATCCGCAATCTCGCGGAAGCGCTTCCAGTCCCAGAAACGGGAATAGGCTGTACCGCCAGCGATGATGAGCTTCGGCTTGTGCTGTTCAGCCTTCGCAGCAATATCATCCATATCGAGGAGATGGTCTTCTTCACGCACGCCATAGGACACGACGTTGAACCACTTGCCGGACATATTGACCGGTGAACCGTGCGTAAGGTGACCGCCTGAGTTCAGATCCAGACCCATGAATGTGTCGCCCGGCTGCAAAAGTGCAAGGAAAACAGCCTGGTTCATCTGCGAACCGGAATTTGGCTGCACGTTTGCATGGTTCACACCAAACAGCTTCTTGGCACGTTCGATAGCCAATTCTTCGGCGATATCGACAAACTGGCAGCCGCCGTAATAGCGCTTACCAGGATAACCTTCAGCATATTTGTTTGTCATGATCGAGCCTTGCGCTTCAAGCACGGCACGCGAAACAATGTTCTCAGAAGCGATCAGCTCGATCTCGTGGCGCTGGCGACCCAGCTCCTTCTCAATCGCACCAAAGATTTCTGGATCTGACTCTGCAAGTGGAGTGGTGAAAAAGCCTGTCGTCACACTCATCTACCTTCTGTTTGTCTGAAGCGGAAAATTCACTCACGCTATTAAAGCTCCAAGGGCCTGAGAGCAAGACGCGAATACGTCTTAGATTGTGGAGTTAGCGGCACGCTCGCACGTCAGTGCGAGCATACCGGGAGAATCGGTAGATTGCATCTCCTCATGCAAAGGTATCACCGATTAGCTGACGCGATCACGGCGCGTCGCTCGCAACATCAGTTCAAATACGCGATGGAAAAATTCAAAACAGACGCAAAGCTGACCCAGGCCAAATACGGCAAAAACAACATTGCAGAAATCCGATCAGCCCGCCAGGATCTGAATGTGAATGCGAGGATGACCAGCCAGATCAGAGAAATGATTACGAAGGCGCTCCAAGGTGCGTGAAGCGTGAACCAGACCGGAGACCAAATCCAGTTCAGCACCATTTGTAGAACCCACAGACGCATTTCGACAGAACGAGGGCCAGACAGAAATGTCCGCCACCCGGCAACGGCTATGCAAACGTACAGCACGCTCCATACCGGCCCGAACACCCAATTTGGTGGATTAAAGGAAGGTTTTACAAGCGCTTGATACCAAGCGTCAGGTGCGTTGGCGATGCCTATCTGCATGCCAACGAAAAGAACAACGACCACGAAGCCAATCAACAACAAGATGCGTTTTGACAGTGTCGCAGGTGCGTTCATTTGCTCTCACCAAATAGACAGGAACCGAGCGCAGAAATCGTCTGCGCTGCGCTCACACCTGTTCTACTGCCAGGCAGGTTCCTGATTCAGGCCAGTTTGCAGGGCCAGTTCAGAATCGCCATCCATCTGATAAATATCATCACGGAACTGCACGATACGGTCTTTCGCTGACCAGGCCGTGATATATTTGAAATAGACCGGCACTTCCTGCGTCAGGACAATCGGCGTGTTTTCGCGCGTCTTGATTACAGACTCGATTCTGCGGCGGGACCATCCATCCGTGTCGCGCAGAAGCCATGTGGTCAAATCGCGCACGTTTTGCACACGGACGCAGCCAGAAGATTCAAAGCGTGCAAGCTTGTTAAACAGCCCCTGCTGCGGCGTATCGTGCATATATTCGCCGTGCGGATTGTGGAACTCGATCTTTGTTGACGCCATGGCATTCATCTTGCCAGGATCCTGACGGAAGGTCAGTTTTGGCGCTTCCGCGGCATTCCAGTCAATTGTCTCTGGTGCAACTTCATTTCCCTTGCCATCCAGCAAACGAATAGAGTTCTTTGTCAGATAGGTCGGATCTTCGCGCATCAGCGGCACAATATCCTTTTCCACGATAGAGCGCGGCGCTGTCCAATAGGGATTGAGCGTCACACGGTAGATCTTGGAATCAAGAATGTGGGTCGGGCGGGAGATTCGTCCAACGATAGCAGTGTGGCGCTGAACAACACGCCCGTTTTCGATCGCTTCAATGTAGGCTGCCGGAATGTTGACCATCACGTAGCGCTGACCAAGATCCTTGTCGATCTCTTTGATACGATCAAGATTGGTCATTAGCTGGGCCAGACGAACACGTGCAGAAATATTCATGGCCTTGATAGTGAATTCACCAAGGACGCCGTCCTGCGGCAAACCATGACGCGCCTGGAACCGCTTCACGGCACCATCGACAAAAGAGTCGTAAACATCGTTGATGCCGGCAGATCTCGGCAAGTCGCCGGAAATCATCAAGCGCTTGCGCAGTGTGCGCACCATTGGGTCCGAGGCACCGAGTTTCAAACGGGTTGACGGACGGACCTGCGGCCAACCACCCGCATTGACGATGTTTTGATAATCGAGGATTGCCTGCTGAATATTTTCAACGGCACCAATACCAAAAATTGGATTGTTGGAAGCAACAGCTGAAGCGGAGCTGATCGCACGAGCATCGAACTGATCATCCCAACTACCGCGGCGTGGTGCGTTGATGACGTTGCTTAGCGCTTCATCATTTGCCAGCGCCGGTCCTCCGAAAGCTGCAATGCCACCTGCTGCCGCCCCTAACAAAAACTCACGACGGGAAAATGCCGATTTGATCAATTTGTTTCGCATCGATAGTCACTCCGCCGCGTGATGTTATTGCGGCTCTCTCAATTCTCTTGCGCCAGCGGCAAACAAACGTCACGCGCCGACCATTAACTTCGCGGTCTCACAGTATTATGGCCAAAGCGTGTCTGTGAACATCCAACAATTGCTCAAATACTTGTGAAGCCGGGCACTTTAGCACCCGGCCTCACCATATTCATCGATTGTTACCGCAAGCTTTACAGACGGTAAAGAATACTGTCGTTCCAGAAACGGTCCAAACGCTGCAGCAGTCGGTTCATTTGCGCGAACTCACCGGTGCCAATGCCACCGACCTGCTCGATGGAGCCAATATGACGTTCGTAGAGACCAGCAACGGTTTCAGCAATTTCCTGTCCCTTTTCGGTCAGGCTGATGCGAACCGCACGACGGTCAACGCGAGAACGATTGTGATTGATAAGCCCCAGATCCACCAGTTTCTTGACATTGTAAGAAACGTTGGAACCCAGATAGTAGCCGCGGCTGCGCAGTTCGCCTGCAGTCAGCTCCGAATTTCCGATATTGAAGAGCAGGAGTGCCTGCACCGCATTCACATCAGCACGGCCCTGACGGTCAAATTCATCCTTGATCACATCAAGAAGACGACGATGCAGGCGTTCAACGAGGTGAAGAGACTCCATATAGAGATTTTGGATAGTATCTTCAGCTGCGGTTTCAGCGCTGAGCACATCTGTTTTAAGCTTGGTGTTCATTTTCTGCCTCACTGTTTTATGCGGCGGCTGTTGTTTTTTCTTCCCGCCTTCGAGTGAGACACTATCGAATACAAATAAAATTCTACTTAAAACGCAAGATTAACAAGACCTTACCCAAGTACCGATATGCATTATTGTAAATTGTTTATTACCGACCCGCTACGCCGCCTCTGCTGATAATACATCACACCTCGGAAACCGACATAAACCGCGAGTACGACAAAATGCCCGGTAACAAGCAATGCAGCGTTACCAAACAAATAGGGCCAGACAAGGTGCATGAGCACTTCAACGCCAGCAGCACCTACCCAGACAACGAAACCCCAGGACGCGCCTGTCCATAGGCCCAAGGACGCAACTGGATAGAACGCAGCCATATAGACAGCGACCAAGCGCCAATGCGCGCTCAAAAGGTCAAAGCGTCCCAAGCCGCCATAAGAGTAGCCTATGAGCATTGCCCAATATTTCAGCCCGTAAACAAAGCAGACCGCTGCGACCAGTCGCAGAAAACCACTGTAGAACCGCTCGACTATCAGGCTCAGGTCATTTTTTGCAGATTCGTCGCTCATGGCTTCGTCTTACGACATATTCGAGACAGAAAAAACTGTTGTTTGAGCAGAACGTGCAGTTGTGAAACAGGTCAGCGTGCCGCATTTGTCGATCACCGACTGCCGTGATAATCAAACCCCAAACAACCGGGATGAATGAGATGACCGACAAGACACACGCCGTAGATATCGTGACAGGACACCGTCGTATGCGCCGCAATCGCAAAGCAGACTGGACACGCAGGCTGGTGAGTGAAAACCGATTGACGGTCGATGATCTGATCTGGCCGGTATTCGTGGTACCGGGAAGCGGCATCGTCGATCCCATCAAGGCGATGCCTGGTGTCAATCGCATGTCAGTCGACAAACTCGTTGAAGCGGCAAAGCAAGCCGCAGATCTGGGCATTCCTGCAATCGCCACTTTCCCCAATATCGAGATGGATAAGCGCGATGAAACCGGCTCCAATATTCTGGAGGCAGCCAACCTCATTAATCTGGCGACGGCGGCGGTCAAGAAAGCAGTTCCCGAAATTGGCATGATCACGGATGTCGCGCTGGACCCGTTCACCAGCCATGGCCATGACGGAATTCTGCGCGATGGCGTTATCGTGAATGACGACACCGTCGACCAAATTGCCAAGGCCGCTATCATTCAGGCCGAAGCGGGTGCTGACATTATCGCCCCCTCCGACATGATGGATGGTCGCATTGGGGTTATCCGCCAAGCGCTTGATGCCGCAGGGCATCAGGACGTTGGCATCATGAGTTACGCAACCAAATTTGCATCCTCTCACTATGGCCCATACCGCGAAGCGATCAACACGGGCGGTTTGCTCAAAGGGGACAAGAAGACCTACTATATTGACCCGGCAAACGGCACAGAAGCCGTACGGGATGCCGGGCTGGATGTTGATGAAGGCGCCGACATGTTGATGGTCAAGCCAGGCATGCCTTATCTCGATATCTGCTGGCGGCTGAAAGAGGCATATGGGCTGCCGGTCTTTGCCTATCAGGTTTCAGGTGAGTATTCGATGGTGAAGGCCGCGGCTGCCCAAGGCTGGATCGACGAAGAGCGTGCAATGCTGGAACAGTTGTTGTGCTTCAAGCGTGCCGGTTGCGATGGCATTCTGACTTATTTCGCGATGGATGTTGCGCGCAAGCTGAAATAGACCGCGTTGAAATGGCCGAGCTATGTCCCCATATGGGGCTTATCAGCTTTTGAAGGAGCATATAAAATGAGCAACATTGAACCCGCAACCATTCCAGGCGACGACTATGCCTATAGCGGAGTTCTGTCGAAGCGCGCCATTGCGTTTATCGCGGACTACATCGCTGTGGCGCTGCTCTATATTCCGGCATCTGTGATCGTGGCCTTTTTGGGCGTCATCACGCTGGGCCTTGGCTTCTTGCTGTACCCAATTCTGTTCTTCATTGTCGCGGGGCTCTATTTTGGCCTTTCAATGAGTGGTCCCTTTCAGGCAACTCCGGGCATGCGTGCGATGGGGCTGCAGTTCCGCAGACTTGATGGCCAGCAAATCGACTTCTTGACCGCACTCATTCACCTAGTGCTGTTCTGGATTATCAACGCTGTGCTGACGCCGTTGTCTCTGCTGGTTGGCCTTTTCACGGAGAAAAGCCGACTGCTGCATGACTTCCTGCTTGGAACGGAAGTCATCCGCATCGGTTGATCAGATCGAACCTACCCTATCCAAACACCGACCAGCCGGTCTTGTGCGCCAAAATTTCCAGCGCATGGGTGCCGGCTGCTGAATTTCCATTCGCATTCAATCCTGGTGACCAGACGGCAATTGAGGCCTTTCCAGGCGCAATCGCCAAGATACCTCCGCCAACACCACTCTTGCCTGGCAGACCAACGCTAAACGCGAAATCGCCAGATGCATCATAATGACCACACGTCATCATGAGTGCATTGATGCGCCGTGCGCGATCCTCACTGACAATCGTTGTTTTTGAACCAGGTATTCTGCCACCATTGGCAAGAAACAGCCCCGCCCGCGCCAATTGCTGGCACGACATGGCGATTGCACATTGGTGATAATAGACGCCAAGTGTCAGATCGACCGGGTTGGTTATGTTACCATGCGCCCGCATATAGTTGGCGAGCGCCATGTTGCCGAAGCCTGTGGCCTCCTCTGAGCGAGCAACTTCGCTGTCAATGTAGACGCTGTCATCTTCACTGATCTGGCGCATGAATTGCAGAAGCTCACCCAGAGTTTCGCGCGGCTGATGGCCTGCCAACAACACATCCGCGACGACAATGGCACCGGCATTGATAAACGGATTGCGCGGAATTCCATGCTCATGCTCAAGCTGAATGATAGAATTAAATGGCGAGCCTGACGGCTCTCGACCCAGACGCTTCCAAAGCGATGAGCCAACGCGCCCCAATGCCAGTGTCAGGGTGAAGACCTTCGAAATACTCTGGATGGAAAATGCTTCCGCCGCGTCACCGGCAACGGCCATTTCCCCGTCCGTCGTTATGACAGCCAGGCCGAACTTTTCCGGTGGAACCTTTTTCAGCGCCGGAATGTAGTCAGCAACCTTGCCTTCACCAAAACGGGGTTTCATCTCCTCATAGACTTCATTCACAATGTCCTGAATAGACATGAAGGCCCCTTACTTCGTGGCAAATATTTCGTGCTTGATATTCCAGCGGTCGTGATACCACAGCCAATCTGCGGGATGTTCACGAACCCAGCTTTCCACTTTGTCGTTCAACAACTGTGCAGTCGCCGAGACATCCACGTCGCCATCTGCGTTGCGTGGAATTTCTATCGCCGGCTCGATCTCTAGACGATAACGATTGCCGGGCAAGCGAATGCAGCGCGCGGGATAGACTTCACAACCATATTGCCTCACCAGCTTGCCAAGGAGCGGGTTGGTGCGAACCGGTTGATCGAAAAACGTCGTTTGCAGCCCACGCTGAAAATGCTGATCGACCAGCACGCCCACGCCGCGACCGGCATCCAATTCACCGGCAAGCGCGAAAGATGAGCCAACCGTGGAGGGTACAAGATTCCCCATGCGGGCCATTCTGAACTCATGCAGGCGGTCGGCCACGCGCGGATTGTTCGGTGGACGGAACAGCGCGGTTACCTTGAGCCCAAAAGCCGCCGCAGCAACAGGCAAAAGCTCAAAGTTGCCGGTATGTCCGGTAAACACGATGAATGGTCGTGGATTATCCCGAAGATCGAGAAAAATCGGTACGCCCTCAACTTCGACACGTCCCTCACCCGGCCTGTCAGGATCGAAATCGAAAATCCGGTCCAGGTGCACATATTCCGCAAGCATACTGCCCATGGCGAGCCAGGCGTCATTTGCAATGGCCTCGATTTCAGCCTCACTCTTCTCAGGAAAAGAGCGGCGCAGGTTTTCCAGCATCAGCTTGTGACGGCGCGAGCGCACCCCTATACGCCGCATCGTCTTGCCCGCAAAACTGATAGCTCTGTCCACGGACATCAAGCCCATGATCCACATGACGAAGAAAACAAGTTGCGCTTCCAGCCAATAGCGTGTCTTTCGACGCGCCACGATGAAACGAATATAGAGGCCAGTCATCGACACGGTCGTTATTCGTCCATTTTCAGGATAATTTTGCCAAAGACAGACCGGCTTTCCATACGCTCCAGAGCAACACCTATCTCGTCGAACGTTACCTCTGTATCAATCACCGGGTGCACAAGGCCACGAGCCATCTTCTGCATGGCATCAGCCATGTTTTCCATACGGCATCCAAAGGAACCGAGCAGTTTGAGCTGTTGCTGGAAAAGCATCATCAGGTTCATATTGGCGGAAACGCCCGACGTGGAGCCGCAGGTAACGAGGCGTCCACCGCGTTTGAGGCACAGCATGGAACCGGCCCAGGTGTCCGCCCCGACATGCTCAAAAACAACGTCGACGCCCTTTTTCTTGGTCAGCTTTCGCACGACGCCTTCAAATCGGTCTTCACGGTAATTGATGACATGGTCAGCACCCAGCGCTTTGGCCTTCTCGATCTTGTCATCCGAGCCAACAGTGGTGATAACGGTGCAGCCCATCTTCTTGGCAAGCTGAATTGCAACCGAACCAATGCCCGAACCACCGGCATGCACCAGAATGGTCTCGCCGGGTTCCAATTTGGCATTATCAAACAGCATGTGCTCAACTGTACCGAATGTCACCGGGGCCAGAGCAGCACCTACAGCATCAACGCCGGGCGGCGCTGGCACCAATAGACGCGCTGGCAAATTGACCTTCTCCTGCGCAAAGCCGTCGAGGTGGAAGCCGTGAACGCCACTAACATGTTCGCAGAGATTATCGCGACCCTCGCGGCACGGCTTGCAGTGACCACAGGTACGTGCGCCATAAATTGAAACCAGCTGCCCCGGTAGAACGTTTGAGACACCCGGACCGATTGTTTCCACAACGCCGGAAGCTTCTGCGCCGATTGTCAGCGGCATCTTGCGCTTGGCAAATGCCATGCCACGCCAACCCCATACATCTATATGGTTGAGAGCGACGACCTTCACCCGCAATGTCACCTCACCTGGGCCTGGTGCCTCAGGCTCAGGCACTTCAACGGCTTCCAGACGCTTGTCTTCGACGAGCTGCAATGCACGCATGTAATCTATTCCATTCTAAGTTTATCAGGCTGGCTCAGCACCCAGCACCAGGCTGGCATTCTGACCGCCAAAGCCGAACGAGTTGGAAAGCACCGCACTCACTTGCGCATCGCGCTTTTCATTCGGCACCACATCCAACTCAATCAGCGGATCGGGATTGGTGTAATTGATTGTCGGAGGCAATGTACCAGTCAGTATTGTCTGCAGAGAGAAAATCGCTTCAACAGCACCGGCGGCGGTCAACGTATGACCTATCATCGATTTGTTGGACGAAACAGGAATAGACTTCAAAGCGTCACCAAAAACGGCAAGCATGGAACCGTATTCCATTTTATCATTCTCTGGTGTGGATGTGCCATGCGCGTTGATATATCCGACGCCATCTTCCGCTACACCTGCATCATCCAGTGCCGCGCGAATCGTTGCAATTGCCGGACCACCATCTGGCGAAGAGCGCGTGCGGTGGAAATGATCCGCCTTGTCGCTACATCCGCGGATAACGCCATAGACCTTTGCGCCGCGGCCAATCGCAGATTCAAGTGTTTCGAGAACCAGCGTCGCGGCACCTTCCGCGATCACAAATCCATCGCGATCCTTGCTGAATGGCTTGGATGCCTTTTCCGGCGGGTCGTTCTGCGTTGAAAGCGCAGACAAGAGCGAAAAGCGAATAACAGCTTCTGCGCTGATCGAACCATCTGTAGCGACCGCAAGGGCGCGCTCGGTGCGTCCCTGCCGAATGGCCTCGACACCCAACTGAATAGCAGTGGCGCCTGACGCACACGCGGTTGAGAGAGTGACTGGCAATCCGCGAGTACCGAAACGGTCTGCAAGACGCTCAGAAATTGAGCCGAACAGTATAGCCTCATGAAACGCAGGATCAGCCTTCTGGCGCATAGCCGCTAGAAACCGATCATAGGCATCACCTTCCCTGACCGCCGGGCCGGATCGATCAGCGAGCGCAAAGCGCGCAGACCATTCAGGTTCCACTGGTGGTGCTGCCAGAAAGAGAGGACCATTGAAATCGCCGGAAAGGCCAGCCTGAGCCAGTGCCTCCAGTGTCGTCTCGCGCGCCATGGCATAGGAGCGCTCAACAGAATTGGCCACTGGAATATCGATAAAATCAACGGTGCCCGCAATCCGTGTGGACATTTCATTCGTTGGAAACCGGGTAATGTAATGAATGCCGGACTTGCCTGACGTCAGTGCTTGCCAGTTGTCCTCAAGCCCCTGCCCCAAAGAAGTGATCACGCCCATGCCGGTGACGGCAACAATCGGGCGGCCTAGATGATCTGTGTAAGCCATATCGTTCTCCCGCCTCAGCCGTTAGCCTTTAGAAACGCAAACCCTTCGCCACGCTGATGACCCACCAAAGTCACCAATGCAGCATCCGGTGCATCTCCCACCGCGCGTTCATTGTTCTCGTCAAATACGGTCGGCATTTCACCCTTGTCGATACACAGTGCTGCAAGCGCCAACCCGAGGGGAAATTGCGCTTCCACTGAATGACCGACAACACCGGCAAAACCACGAATAGCAGCCAGAGGGAAGCGCGCATCCAAATAGCTCTTCTCACGCGCTGTAAGGTCATGCATGCCCGAGGCCCCGGAGAAGATAAGCGGCGCGGCAGCGCCGTCCATCATGCGGTCAAGCCGCGCTTCCATTTTTCCAGCATCACGAGTGCCGCGGTCACCTTCTACCTGTTCCAACACAGCGTAAATTTTCGCACCGCGCGCTTCCGCATGCGCACGCGATTCCAAGACCAGAAAGGCCCCTGCTGAGCCAAGAATCATCCCACCGCCTGCACTCTTGTCACGAGACCAGAGGGGTGCCCACTTGCCTGTCGCATGAGCCTGAATTCCCTCTACCATCAGGATGATGTCAGAACGTTCCGCGTTAAACGCGCCACCAACCAGCGCATGGCTGGACTGGCCCGCTCTGATACGCGCTGCGGCTGTCTCCACAGCAGAAACGCCCGCACCTTCTTCACCCATAAATGTGCGCGATGAACCCGTAACTTTATGGACAATTGATATATTGCCAGCAAGCAGGTTCGAGAGCTGCGCCAGAAACAGAGTCGGACGCAATTCTGTCGTCAGCTTTTCATTGAGCAGCTCTTCGCGATCATTGCGCTTGAGAGCCTCATCAACGATGAGTGAGTCCACTTTCACATCACGCTCGCCGCCACCTGCAGCAACAATCATGTCCATGGAGCCGCAAAGCTCGAGATTGTCCTTCATGCCAGCGTCTTCAAGCGCAAGGCCTGCAGCAAAGACACCCAATCGCTGCCAATTTTCCATCTGGCGCTGATCGCCGCGTTTTGCAATCTGCTCAGACCAGTCAATTTCAGGCAGCGGGTGCACTGGATAAGGCGCGAAACGCTCCTCATCAACGATCGCCTTTGGCGCAGCACCGGAAAAGAGAGCCGCCTCATGCGCAGCACGCCCCGCGCCTAGGCACGAAACAATACCAACGCCCGTAATGACAACATCATTGGCTGAATGCGCCATCATCAAATCCTTTCAACGCCCGCAGCACCCATAAGTGCAACAAGGCCTACTTCTTCTGCCCGCTTTCGCACAATAGCGGCAAGCGGAACCTCGTCAAACGGCATTGTCCGCAGTTTCAGCTGGCTATCGCATACACGCTTTCCATTCGCGCTTATTTTAGCCTTTGTCACCGCGTAGCCCGAACCATCGTGCTCCAGCCTGACCTCGATTTCCAACTCTGCTTCGGGCTCCACGAAGCCACGCATTTTGGCACTGTCCACAGACATCAAAAACGGCATGGCTGCAAAATTGGAATTGCCAAGCAACAAGAAGCCGCTCGCCTGCGCCATGGTCTCAATCAGCAGCACGCCAGGAACCAGCGGCATGCCCGGAAAATGCCCCTCAAATACCGGACTCTTCGCCGGAACCACTGAGCGCGCGGTCAAAGTGCCCGCGGTCTGGTCGAAACCGGTCACCTCATCAATCATCTGGAAATATTCAAGCAGCATAAAATCGCACCCAGATTGGCAGCCATGAATTGCTCAAGGCCGATCACTTCCGCGACCGGCCTTAGCAAAA
This sequence comes from Ensifer sp., assembly GCA_050301895.1. GTDB lineage: Bacteria > Pseudomonadota > Alphaproteobacteria > Rhizobiales > Rhizobiaceae > Ensifer_A. The sequence continues at coordinate 311,977 of JBNKZZ010000002.1, forward strand.
TATCGCCGTTTTGCAAATTCGCTTGCGCAACAGTTCTGGCCGACGTCCAAAAAAATCGCGTCGACTTGAATCTCTTAGCCCTTGGCCGCGCGCAGTTCGTCGATCTTGCTGCAAAGGTTTTTCAAAACGAAATACTCTTCCGTCGTAACCTTGCCTTCATTGACTTCCTGGGTCCACTTTTCCAGCGGGATCTTGATGCCAAACTCTTTGTCGATCGCAAAAACGATGTCCAAAAAGTCCAGACTGTCGATGCCCAGATCGTCTATCGTGTGGCTTTCCGGTGTAATTTCATTGCGATCGATTTCACTCGTTTCAGAAATGATATCGGCAACCTTGTCAAATGTCGCAGTCACGCGTTCTACCTCATATCGTTCGTATTTGCGCGTTCTATAGTCAAAAGGTAACAAGTTGCCAATGGTCTAAGCCCAAAAGCTTCAATTCAACCACGGCAGGATTGTCACACGGCTATGGAATGGCGACCCTTGCCGTTGGCCAGATAAGCATCGAATATGGCAGCAACAGTACGTGCAAATGGCTTGCCGATCTCTGTCAGCTGGAACAAATCATCCTTGATCTCCACCAGGCCGTCAGAATTGGACGCGGTAAACTGTCGCGCCTCAGCAATGATCTCTTGAGCAGAGTCACCATAACGCGCTTTCAAGTCCACAAAATCGAGAGCAAAATCGCACATGATCCGCTCGATCACATGCGCTCTAAGTCTGTCATCATCAGTCAGTGCTATCCCGCGGACAGCCGCGAGACCTTCCTCGTTGGCCATGCGTTGGTATTCGCCAGTCGCAGCCATATTTTGAACGTAGCCTTGCGGGAACTGGCCGATAGAAGACGCACCGAACCCAATCAGTGCATCGGCGGCATCATCGGTATACCCCTGGAAATTGCGTCGCATGCGTCCCTCGCGGGCCGCAATGGCCAGGGAATCACCAGGCTTCGCAAAATGGTCGATACCAATCGCCTCGTAACCCGCAGCCTCCAGCAATTCGGCCGCCCGTCGTGCTTGCGCAAACCGCAAATCAACATCTGGCAATGCATCTTCGGGAATGAGTGTCTGGTGCTTCTTCATCCACGGAACATGTGCATAACCGAACAACGCGATACGATCCGGCTCAAGTGAGATAATCTGTCGCACCGTGCGTTCAAGCGTCTCAAAAGTTTGAAACGGCAGACCGTAGAGGACGTCACAATTGACCGAATGCACGCCGCGAGCGCGAACCGCGTCTACAACAGCTTTCGTCTGCTCAAAGGTCTGAATCCGGTTAATCGTCTTTTGGACTTTTGGCTCGAAGTCTTGCACACCAAGGCTTGCCCTGGTCATGCCAATCTCCGCCAAGGCATCATATCGAGCATCGTCCATATCATTTGGATCCATCTCAACACTGATTTCTGCGTCTTCGGCAAACTCGAATTTATCGCGCATATAAGTGGTCAGAGCGATGATGTCTTCGGGCTTCAACATCGTCGGCGATCCACCGCCAAAATGCAGCGCACTGACCGTCACGCCCGGACGAACCTGCTTCGCAACTGCCTCAATTTCCTTATAAAGAGCTTCAAGATAGACGACGACAGGCTCATATTTTAGCGTGTGCTTGGTATGGCATGCGCAAAACCAGCAAAGACGATCACAATAAGGGATATGAACATAGAGCGACAATTTCGCGCCATTTTCCAACGCGTTTAGCCAGTTACGATATTGCTCATTATCAACTTTTGCATCAAAATGCGGCGCAGTTGGATAACTCGTGTATCTCGGTACTGGAGCTGAATATTTCCCGGTCAGATTTTTATGCATACGTGATCTCCTGCGTCGGGAGACTAATAGTAATAAAAACGAAATTCTAACTTGATTTCGATCAAGTTCGCATGCGCTGAATTAGACATCGCTAAAACTTGACGATTGTAAAATAACGAAGATGCGTTCAAAGTGTCTTGATTCAAATGCGCAATCTTGGCTCGCGTTCATGGCCATAATGAGTTATCGGAGGCTAGAAGATGATCAACGGATTGAGTGTGGTGAGAAAAGATATCCATAATTCCGAGGTCCCGGCCCTTTGCTCAGCATGCGAAGCAAGGCACCGGGGCATATGCGGAACATTGACCGCCGACCAACTCGTTGAGTTGAATAAGCATTCGAAGCGGCGGAAATTTGCAGGCGGTACTGAGGTGATTGGACAGGGCGAGACGCTGTCTGCGTATTCCAATATCTTGCGTGGCGTTGTGAAACTGTCGAAAATGCTTTCGGATGGTCGCCAGCAGATCGTTGGGTTGCAGTTTGCACCCGACTTCATGGGGCGCCCATATGTTGAAGAAAGCCAGCTGACTGCAGAAACGGCGGTGGAAACAGAAGTGTGCCTGCTACCTCGCCAGATCGTAGATAGGATGGTGAACGAATCGCCGGAACTGGAGCGCAAACTCCACCAGCAAAATCTCAAGGAATTGGATGAAGCACGAGACTGGATGCTGACACTGGGCCGCAAAACGGCGCGCGAGAAAGTCGCAAGCTTCCTCTACCTCATTGCTACGCACATTGACCCGGAAGTTGAAGAAGCAACGTCTTTTGATCTGCCACTAACAAGGGCGGACATTGCGGACTTTTTGGGACTCACAATTGAAACAGTGAGCCGTCAGATGACCAAGTTGCGTAGAGAAAGCATCATACAGATCGAAAACAACCGCCACGTAACCTGCTCCAACATGGAGAGGCTGCGCACAGCTGCAGGCATCGACGAATAGTGTCGGCAGACTGTGAGGCGGTCGTTCGCTCACCGCGTCTTTCAGAAATACGTTTGTCCTTTCAGATTCGTGAAAGTTCAAATTCGACTTCCTCAATATTCACCGTGAAATGCAAAATGGGCGCGGTCTGTACACCACGCCCATCGGAATCAGTCGATCAACAGGTTAATCGCTACTGACGAATTTCAATACGTGTGTTGCGCAGGCCAACATCGTTGGCGAGCGAGAACAGTTTTTCCGCGTTCTTTGGATCCAGGCGCACGCAGCCATGAGAGGCCGGGCGACCGAGGTTCTTCAATGCGGTCGTGCCGTGAACCGCATAGCCGCCGTGGAAGAAGAGAGAATACGGCATCGGCGCATTGTTATACTTGCGCGAGCGGTGATTTTTGGAAGCCCATTTCACAGTCCAGCGACCGGTTGGCGTCACATATCCTTTGCGCGCCGTGGATACCTTCCATGTGTATTTGCGGAATCCGTTTTTATAAACAGTCATCGTTTGCGACGACAGATCAATTTTCGCGACAACATTAGAAGCCATCGCTCCAATCGGTGAAAACTGAACGACCGCTGCCGCCACTGCGGCCAATATCAACTTTTTCATAGCTGCCCCCTTCGACAATCTCACTACAATTCCGGACAATTCGTCCCAAGGCCTAACGGCCAACTGATCCGGATAACAAATTCATGCAACCAAATTGCGTGGCGCACATCTTCAACGAATGATCTTATATTTCGATTAACGCAGACAAATGCTGCTCCGTGCTCTCCCAGGAGCACGCCGTATGTTTTAGTTCATACAAATAGAAACGTAAATAACACGATCAGAACCATGCCATCGCAGCTTGATAAAAAGAACGTGATTGCTTTGACAATATCTGCCTCACTGGCTTGCGATTTGCCTTCAGCATTGAGCATAGGCTCCTCAACACGCTCCCCAAGATACTGACGCGGCCCGCCAAGCTGCAGGTCCAATGCACCCGCCATCGCAGCCTCAGGCCAACCCGAATTCGGGGAACGGTGCAATCCATGATCACGCAGACTTACCCTGAGCGCTGCCAATGCTGCCTTTGCGCGGAATGACAAAAGCGCTCCAGCGGCGATGAACAAGATCGACAACCGCGCTGGTATCCAGTTTGCCAAATCGTCCAGTCGCGCGGACGCCCAACCAAATTCCAGATATTTTGCATTCTTGTGCCCAATCATGGAATCAGCAGTATTCAGCATCTTGTAGGCGGCAATTCCAGGCAATCCGCCCACCAGATACCAGAATGCCGGAGCAACAACGCCATCGGAAAAATTCTCCGCCAGACTCTCAATTGCCGCGCGCGCTATTCCAGCAGCGTCCAGTGTCTCTGGATTGCGCCCAACAATCAGCCCGACTGCACGCCTGCCCCCCTCAAGACCGTCGCGCTTCAGAGCATCCGCAACGGCACCCACATGCTGCGCAAGGCTTTTCTGCGCCAGCAACACGAACACAACCAGCACTTCCAGCACGCTTCCGGCAGGCCCCAAAGCGCTGAACACAAATGCTAGCAAAGCCGCTATCACGCAGGTGGCAACCAGCAGCATGCTTATCGAAAAAATCCCATTGCGGCGACGTTCATTGCCAGTCAAATCTGTCCTGTTGAAACGTTTGTCGGCGAATTCGATCGCCTTGCCAAACCAGACGATTGGGTGCGGTAGATATCTCCACAACCAGCCGGGGTCGCCAATCACCCTATCCAATATCAAGGCAATTACCAGGATGGGTGCGTGCATCACCCCTGCCCTTCAAACGTCGATAGCGCTTCCGCAAGCCGCTCACCTTGTGCATCATTGGCAAAAAGCCCAATACGCAGCCAGTCTGGCCGATAGTCGAACTTGCGAACCAGAATCCGGTTATGCGCCAGGTGCTCAAACAGTGAGGCTGCCTTCGGCGTTTCTACCAATGCAAAAAGAGGCGTGCCGCCCTTTGCTTGCAGGTCGGCACCTTTCAGCACCGCATCAAGTGCAACACGGCGTGAAATAATCGTTTGCCGCAATGCCTCGACAGGTCCACGCATGAGCGCTGCTGAAATGGTAAGCGCCGGGCCTGACACCGGCCATGGCCCCATCGCGTGTCTCAGTCGTCCGGCATAGTCGTCCCCGGCTATCGCATAAGCAAGCCGAAGGCCCGCATATCCAAAGAACTTGCCAAAGGAACGCAAGACAACCAGATGCGGATTATGCTCGACGACGTTTGCAAGGCTTACTTCTGGATTCAAATCAGCAAATGCCTCATCCACAATCAGCATCGCCCCGGTTGCCGAAAGCTGAAGCGCCAGCGCCAACAGATCGGCGCGAGAATAAATGCGCCCGTCCGGGTTATTCGGGTTCACGATCACGACAACACGATGTTCCGGCACAATTTCTTCAAGTGACGCAATCTCGTCCACATCGAAACCGCGCGACCTGAACGCCTGTGCATACTCGCCATAGGTAGGAGAAAGTATTGCAACAGGATGCTCCACGTCCGCCAGATTTGCCAATTCAGCAATAAGCGGCTGTGTTCCAGCCGCAGCAATTGGCAAAACCACGCGCGATCCATAGTAATCAGCGGCAACATGCCGGGCGCGGTTCATGACATCCACGTCTGGCAGTCTGTGCCAAAGCTCAGGCGCAATCTCAGGCAATTCCGGCGGACATGGGTTTATGCCCGTTGATAAGTCCAACCATTCATCCGGGTACCCGCCATATCTCTGGCTCGCCGCGTGAATCCCACCGCCATGGAATATCAGCCCGCTCATGACGCACTCTCGGCGAGATCGATCAGATGCATATAAGACCCCGCAACTTTTCCACGCTGGAGGCCAACACCGCCGAGGTCGTCGCCCCGTGCATTCTGCGCAGAAAAGAGCCTTGAGGTTACTCCCTGCTGCACCTCTTCATGCACAACTGTTGAGTAGTGAAACTCATGCGCCTTCATTGTTGCATTAAAGATGCCACCCGCAACCGGCTTCACCACTCTATAACCCAAATGTCGTTCGCGCTTGGCGAAGCTTGTCTCTACCGGCAAGAACCCAAGCATCGGATGGCGCACGCCATCGGCATCAATCAGCCCTTCGCCGAGCACCATATAGCCGCCGCACTCACCATAGATTACCGCCCCGCGATCACGCGCCGCCTGCATGCCGCTCATGAACTTTTCTGCGCACGCAATCTTGCCTGCATGTAATTCTGGATAGCCACCAGGCAAATATACAGCATCAGCATCATCCGCCGGACCTTCATTCGCCAGAGGCGAGAAAAAGGAAATTGACGCACCTCGCGCATACCATCCCTGCAAGATATGCTGGTAGGAAAATGAGAAGGCCAGATCTCGCGCAACGGCAATCCGAGAACCAAGTGGTGCGATTGGGGCGGGTTGATTGGCCGCAACCGTTAGCGAGCGCCCCCCGGCAAACGCCAGCAACGAGTCCAGATCGTTTTCTGCCTCCACCATTTCTGCGGCCTTTTCGATGAAGGCCTCCAGGGCTTCATGCTCGCCTGCCTGCACGAGGCCGAGATGACGAGCGGGCAACTTGACCACTTCATTGCGCCGGACAATTCCCAATATCCGAACGCCAATCGACCCCAAGGCGTGGCAAAGCATCTGCTCGTGACGGTCACTCCCAACACGGTTCAAGACCACCCCGGCAAACCGCAGGTCTTTTCGAAATTCAAAATAACCCTTCACCATGGCTGCAACAGACTGGGACATGTGCGCGCAATCGACCACCAGAACAATGTTGAGATCCAGTGTCTTGGCGAGGTCGGCTGGCGTGCCGTCACCGCTTGCAGCGCCGTCAAAAAGGCCCATCATGGCTTCAATAATGAGAAGTCTGCCGTCGGCCATATGGGCCGCAGCCTGGCTCATAAGAAACTCTGGCCGCATAGCCCACGGGTCAAAGTTCAAACAGACCTCACCGGCCGCAGCGGAATGAAATGCCGGGTCAATGTAGTCCGGCCCAGCCTTGCCTGGTGCAAGTTTGCACCCCTTGTTGCGCAATGCACGCAACAACCCCAGCGTAACAAACGTCTTGCCAGAACCCGATGTCGGCGCGGCAATGAGCAATCCGCTCATTTGAGGACCTCTGCCTTGGTGCGCGCGGCAATATTACTGGTCAGTTTCTTGCCATTCATAGCACCCATCCAGTCCATGCCTGCGCGGAACCGTACGACTTCACCCACCACAACGATGGCTGGCGGCTGGAGTCCTGATGCTTCAACATCGGCCTCTGCACATGCAAGTGTCGTTTCGAGCACGCTTTGGTCCGGCGTTGATGCATTGCAAACGAAGGCCACTGGCTCATCCGGTGAGCGGCCTGCCGCGATGAGCTGGCGCGTGATTTCGCCAATGTGCTTCATTGCCATATACATGACCAGAACCGGCGAGCCTTTGCCCAATGACTCCCAATCGATGCGATCGGGTACGACGCCGGTCGAATCGTGACCGGTCAAAAATGTCACCGCGTGGTTGACCTCTCTGTGTGTCACCGGAATTCCTGCATAAGCAAGGCCGCCAATGCCTGCAGTGATACCCGGCACAATGCGAAAAGGCACATCATGGTCCACTAGCGTCAAAGCCTCTTCGCCACCGCGACCAAACACGAAGGGGTCGCCCCCCTTCAGGCGCAACACACGCTTGCCCTGTTTTGCGAGCTCCACAAGACGCAGAGAAATATCGCCCTGCTTTGCAGATGGCTTGCCGCCGCGCTTGCCAGCATATTCCAGTTCCGCATCGCTCCGCGCCAATTCCAGGCAATCGTCGTTTACCAGCGCATCATAGACAATGACATCCGCCTGGCTGAGAGCTTTGACTGCAAGAAGCGACAAAAGGCCCGGATCGCCGGGACCAGCGCCGGTCAACCAGACAGTACCGGCTTCAAGGTCGGGGAGCTTTGAGAAGAGTTTTTCCATCATGCAAAACTCATATTTTTGCGGGCACCAAATTGCAACGCCAGAAATCTCTCACCACAGCCTATGCAGTTGGAGAAACGAGCACATTTCACTTTTCTTTCCACGCCAACGCAAACTATAGTCCGCCCATGGACGACGAATTCGAATATACTGACGACGAACGGCTTGAAAAGCCCGCCACCCAGCTCCGCAAGGGTTGGACAACAGGCGCTTGCGCCACTGCTGCGGCAAAAGCCGCGCTGGAGGCACTCATCACCGGCGAGTTTCCGGACCCCGTCATAATCACACTGCCCGGAGGCGAGGAGCCGGCCTTCTCTCTCGCATTCGAATCGTTTGGCGATGGCTACGCAGTCGCAGGTGTCATCAAGGACGCAGGCGACGATCCGGACGTCACGCACGGCGCGACAGTAATAGCTGCGGTGCGACCGATGCCCCCCGGTAGCGGCATCCAGTTCAAGGCTGGCAGCGGTGTCGGCACTGCCACAAAAAAGGGCCTGCCCATCGAACCCGGCGAACCGGCGATAAATCCGGTTCCACGCTCCATGATTACAAAGGAATTTACCGAGCTTTGCGAAGACGCGGAGCTGCCCGCAGACTTGGAGGTAACGATTTCCATTCCGGGTGGTGAAGAACTGGCCGAAAAGACATGGAACCCGAGGCTCGGTATTACGGGTGGCCTCTCTATTCTCGGCACCACCGGCATCGTCAATCCGTTTTCATGCTCGGCGTGGATCCATTCGATCCATCGCGGGGTCGACGTTGCGCGGGCGGAAGGCCTTACACACCTACTTGGCTCCACTGGATCGACATCGGAAAAAGCCGCGCAAGACATGTACAAACTACCAGACGGCGCGCTCATTGATATGGGCGATTTCGCGGGCGGTCTGTTGAAATATGTTCGCGCGCATCCAGTCGATCAGCTGACGATTGCTGGTGGCTTCGCCAAGATCACAAAGCTTGCTCAAGGGGCGATGGATCTGCATTCCGGCCGCAGTCAGGTCGACATGGAATTTCTTGCTTCATGTGTGCCTGCAGAGCACTTGAATCAAAACATGAAGCAGCGGATTCAATCTGCCAACACCGCGCTGGAAGCCCTCGAAATGACTCGCGAATTCGGCATCGATATAGCGCCGCAAATCGCGGAAAAGGCACGCATTTTCGCCCAATCGAAAATGGCGGGAGCACCCACCAAAATCGACATTCTGATCGTCTCGCGCGACGGAGATATCATTGCTCACGCAACGTAGAAAGCTGCTTATTCTGGGCGGCACGCGGGAGGCAGCCGACCTCGCCCGGGAGCTTGTCGATGGCGGTGAATGGGATGTAACGACATCGCTTGCAGGCCGCACGAGAGAGCCGGAACCAGTCGCTGGGCGGATGCGTGTAGGCGGTTTCGGTGGAGTGGAAGGGTTGGCAAATTACCTTCGCACTGAAGGCATAAACAAGGTGATTGATGCCACCCATCCTTTCGCCAAAACCATTTCGGCCAATGCCGCTTGCGCTTGCGAACTGGCAGGGGTGCCTCTTGAGGTCCGCCCCCGCGTACCATGGGAAAGACAGCCCGAAGACAAGTGGATTGAAGTTACGTCACTTCACGAAGGCGCCGCAGCCTTGCCTGCCAGGTCACGCGTATTTCTCGCGCTTGGACGGCAATATCTGGACGCATTCAAAGATCGCCAGGACTGCCATTTTGTGATCCGCATGGTGAACGAACCGGACCATCCACTGGAATTCGCAAGCTATGAGATCATAGCCGCCAAACCGTCGGAGAATTGGCAGGATGAAGCCGCACTCCTGAAGAAGTGCGCCATCACGCATGTCGTCGCACGAAACTCTGGCGGAAACGCAGGCTATGCGAAAATCATAGCGGCAAGGGAGCTGGGACTGCCGGTCATAGTGATCAACCGATAAAGACCATCACCCCTTCACAAGCTCCAGCGTTTCGCGCAGCAGCTTCATAACGCCAGCAGCATCGACCTCAACGGCAACCTCTTGCGAAGGGAATGTCTTCCACTCGTCAGCCATCGCGAAACCGATTTTCTTGTCCATCTGGATAGTCTGGCCGTCAGCGATACCACCGCAGACAACACGCACCGGACCGGACCGCGTCTTGAAAAGCTCAGGCGCTGCAACATAAACAGCCGCACAGCTGTCATGCACTACCATGCCGTCCAACTCTTCATCGCCAATGCTGTCGTAGAAATCGAAATATTCCTGCGACAGGTCATTGAGCAGCTTACCGCGCGCACCTGTGGCCGCTGCTATCTCGGCCAGCTCTTTGCGGCTCATTGTCGTCTGATGGGTAATATTGAGGCCAATCAGCACCACGGGCCACGGAGCGGTGAACGCTTTGTCGGCAGCTTCTGGGTCGCCATGAATATTAGCCTCTGCGGCCGGTGTCACATTGCCGCGATGATCAAACGCACCACCCATGACAACCACTTGCTTGGTGAGAGATGCAATGCCAGGATCGCGCTCCAGCGCAACCGCCAGATTTGTCATCCGCCCCACCGCGACAATGCTGATTTCATGTGGATTCGCGCGCACCGTGTCGATGATGAATTGAGCCGCGTCACGCGGTTCCGGCTTCATATCGCCAATATCGGGATTGACGATTGGGCCAAGACCCGTCGGGCCGTGAATGGCACGCGGCGGCTCGTGGCTCACGCGGCTTGGCACAAAATGCTTTCCCGCGCCTTTGGCTACGGGTGCAGCAATGCCCCATTCGCGTTTCAGATAAAGAGCATTGGTGGTCGTCTCCTCGATATAAGCATTGCCAAACACGGTGGTTATACCAACGAGGTCGATATCAGGATGGTTCTCCAGAAAGAGCAACGCCATTGCATCGTCAACACCGGGATCCGTATCGTAAATTACCTTGTGCATTCCAGTTCCATACCTTCGATTTGCGGCCGCGCCGCTTCCATTCATATCAAGACTTGCAGTTCTATCCGCACCATATCGCCAGCTTTCAGGCGGCACTTTTTGCGAATCTCTGCCTTTAGCGGCAGATCATAGCTGCCGTTTTTCTTTTCGGGGAAGATCGAGGTTTCAAAAGACACATCCCCGATTGTCACCCGCGTTTTCACCATGCCCCATTTGGGCGTCGCACCCTGCGTGGTCGCGCGCACCTCAAAGCCGATCTCAGGCGGCACGGTCACAAAGTGCCACGCACCCTTGCCCACGGATTTCCAAATCTCACCCTCAAATGTGAATTGGCTCAAGCGGACGCCTTTTTCTTTCCCTTGTTACGCAGCACATGGCTGAACCCGGCATTGTAGAGATCGCTGTCGCGGAATTCCACATCGCCAAACACCTTGCCGACAAAGATCAGTGCCGTACGGGTAATCTTGGCTTTGCGAACATCGTCCTTCACGTCCTTCAATGTTGTTCTGATGAACTGCTCGTCCGGCCATGTGGCACGATAGGCCACAATCACAGGGCAGTCTTCACCATAGTAAGGCACCAGCGCATCGTGAACATATGTCAGATTGCGGATGGACAGATGGATTGCCAACGTTGCCCGCGACTTGCCCAATATCTCCAGCGTCTCAAATTCCGGCATCGAAGATGCCTTCATGCCGGTGCGTGTGATGATGATCGTCTGGGCGATTTCAGGCAGCGTCAATTCCGCATTCATCCGCGCGGCAGCAGCCGCGAAGGCAGGAACACCCGGCACCACCTCGTATGGGATCTCCATCGCATCAAGCCTGCGCATCTGCTCGGCAATCGCGCCATAAATTGAAGGATCGCCGGAATGAACCCGCGCGACATCCTCACCACGTTCATGCGCTGCCTTCATATCGGCCACGATCTCATCAAGATGCATGGGGGCCGTGTCCTTCACGATCGCACCTTCAGGCGCACATGCGACGGTTTCTTCCGGCACCAAGGAACCGGCGTAAAGGCAAACCGGACAACGCTCGATCAGCCGCAGACCGCGCACGGTAATCAAATCAGCCGCGCCTGGCCCCGCTCCAATGAAATAAACTGTCACTCTGCCGCTTCCTTCTTCATGCCGCTGTCTGCCTTACCGGAATATCCGCGCGGCGTATAAACCCAGGTCTTGCCATCCCCGGTCGTCACTGTCTTGCTTTCCGAAGAGCCAACGACAACCACCGTCAGCATATCGACCTCTTCAATATCCAATTCGCCGAGTGGCACTGTTCGTACAAATTCGCCCTCGCGGCCAAGATTGGTCGCCAGCACGACGGGCGAAGTCGCCGGACGATGTTTCAGCAATTCATCGCGCGCCCAGGCAAGCTGCGTGCGGCGCTTCATTGACACCGGATTATAGAAGGCAATCACGAAATCGCCCTCGCCCGCTGCCCGTACACGCTTCTGAATGTGTTCCCAAGGGGTCAACAGATCAGATAGCGAGATGGTGCAGAAATCATGCCCCAGCGGTGCACCTATGCGAGCAGCGGCCCCTTGGAGGGCTGAAATGCCCGGCGAACACTGTACCTCGATGCGAGACGCAGCATCAGAAATGCCGCCCTTGTCGAAGAGTTCGAATACCAGTGTCGCCATGGCATAGATGCCTGCATCGCCAGAGCATACCAAAGCTACGTCCTTGCCTTGGCCCGCGAGCTCCATTGCGTGGACAACGCGTGCTTCTTCCTTGCCCAGATTGAAATCGTGTCGTGCCTTGCCCTTCGCCAGTGGCCCCAGCAGGTCAAGATAGAGCGAATAACCAACGAGATCGGTGGACGCTGCAACCATTTTGGAGACTTCCGGAGAGCGCCAGTCATCCGAACCCGGACCGATACCAACAACGAAAAGCTTGCCGCGCGACCGGCCAATGCTGGCCGCATCAAGTATGGCGGGCGACTGTGCAATCGCTGCAGTCGCGCCTTTGGACTTGATCTTCGCGAAAACAAGCGCGCCATCAGCACCAACTGCTGCCAGCGCCGCCCCTTCTGCAACCCCATGGCAGCCGACTTCGGCAAACACCACATCAGAAGGGTTCTGCAGACGTGACGTTTCAGCCTCCAGCGTTGCAGCATCAAAAAACCGTGCAGGAACGCCGAAGTGACGCGCAACCGCATGAATAGCTGCTTCGTCCGCCTTCAAATCCAAAGAGCAGATGGCTGCCAGACTTTCACGGACAAAGCCGCTCTCGCTCAACGCCTTCTCAGCCAGATCAATTGCTTCTGCAACATCGCAGCCGCGTTCGCAGCCCATGCCCAACACCAACGTCGCCGGGTGGTAGACAAGTTCGAGCGCGCACGGCGCATGCGGCTTGTCCGTGACTGTAAGTCTAACCTTGCCATCCTCAGCAAATGAAAGCCCGGAGGAAACAAGCCAATCGCTCCTCCCTGTCAGCTTCACACTTGCACCCGCAACCAACTCCGCCATGACAGCCTTGGCCGCCTCAAGGTTCGCCAGATGTAAGCCTTTGATTGGATCATCAAGCGCGATGCCAAAACGAAGATCGCCAGCAGTTGTCACCGCCGCATGACCACCTAGTGCGGATGCAATCGCGCGCGCCAGATCGTTGCCCCCATGATGCCCCCCCAGAAGCGGCACAACAGAAGAGCCATCTTCCGCCACCGCCACCACGGGAGGCTCACTCATCTTGTCGGCAAGCAACGGAGCCAGAAGGCGGATCATTGCACCAGATGCCATCACGCCAATGATGGGCCTGCCTGCACTGAAGAGCGCATGGAGCTCCACCTTCACATCATCAAAAAAACTATCCGCCACACTCACTCGCGCCCGCGCGCCATGCAGCGTGCCGCCAACAGTATCGGCCACGGCACGACCTGTTTTTACACCGCTTTCAGAGAGAATAATGATCGCAGGTTTCATCATGCCTTTTGGTCTTTCTTCGGTATTGGAAGGGCAGAGATCCAGTCTTCCTGCCCTTTATAAATGAGGATGAGCGAGAAATAGGGAGCGACATCCTCCGCTACATCAGCAAGCGGATAGACGCGCTCATTACCCAACGTAACCCGTTCAAGATATCCCGCTTTGCCGAGCAGATTCATTTCCTCAAGCAAGTCACGTATCCGCTTGAAATGACGACCCACTTTCATAATTGCCACAGCGCCAGCAGCTTCTATCCTCGCGCGCATTTCCGCAGTATCAACCGGGCCGGGAATGACAGTAAAGACATCATTGCGCGAGGTCATTGGGCGCTGCAGTGCTGCGGCACCTGCCATGATGGACGAGACGCCAGGCACCACTTCCACCTCAAAACGCCCCTGCAATCGCTCAAAGACATACATGAACGAGCCGAAGAAAAATGGATCGCCTTCACAAAGCACAGCAACATCGCGCCCGGCTTCCAGATGCGTGGCGATCTCCTCAGCCGCACGATCATAAATCTCCTGAGCGGGATAGCGTTCTACACGCATGGGCATGACCATGGGTATCTCGACTTGATCCTCACGGATCCACTGGCTCACGATCTGGCGTGCAAAACTGGGTCCAGTGTCGGGCGCTGGGTAGGCGACCACCGGCGCGCCGGTCAATATGCGATGCGCCTTCAACGTGATGAGTTCAGGGTCGCCCGGCCCTATGCCGAGACCATAGAGTTTGCCGGTCATTCCCACCCCTTTTGCACAGCCCAAAGTGTTACAGGCATCAGCGGCTTCCAACCAGAAAATCGACCAACAGGCTCAGCACGCGACACCGCCAGCCTCACCATATCGCCACCCAGCTGCGCATGAAGCGAGGTCAGGGCCATCTCGCCCTCCAGCGTCACCGCGTTGGCCACCAACCGGCCCCCTGGTTTCAACGCTTCCCAACATGCCTCAAACAAACCATCTACAGTGATGCCGCCACCGATGAAGATCGCATCCGGCGCTTTCAAATCTGCCAATGCTGCAGGCGCTGCACTTTCGACAATCTGAAGCGCAGGTACACCCAATGCCGATGCATTGGCGCGCATCATCTCGACACGTTCAGGCTGGCGCTCGACGGCAATTGCCCGGCCACCGGCGCGCATCCACTCAATGCCGACCGAACCGCAACCCGCCCCAACATCCCAAAGCAACGCATTCGGGCATGGTTGCAAATGGGACATAGTGACCGCGCGCACTTCGCGTTTCGTCAATTGACCGTCATGTTCAAAGGCGTCGTCAGACAGACCCGGCACAAGTGCGCGAAATTCTGGCGCACGAACACAGTGAATACCCAGCGTGTTGAAGTCGGAAAAATCATGCGTGAGGGACAAAATGTCCTCGACGCTGTATCGTCCCACACGCTCGCGCTCGCCACCCATATGTTCCAGAACGTGAATGTAGGAACCGGCGTAACCAGCGGCATTCATCAACGTTGCCACTTCACCAATCGTCTGCGCATCAGATGTCAACGCAATGATGCGAGCGGCTGGCTGAAGATAGCGATTGAGGGTTTCCACCGGGCGACCATGCAATGATATCTGCGCCACGTCCTGCAACGCCCAGCCAAGTCGGCTGGCCGCCAGTGAAAAAGCCGAGGGCGCAGGCAGAATGCGCATCTCGTCAGCCTCAAAATGTCGCCGCAACGTTGCGCCAATACCAAAATGCATCGGATCGCCCGTCGCCAGAATCGTGACCGGCGTACCGCGCAGTTCGATGATCTGATCCAGCACATCGCGAAAACCATCGGCCCAATTGAGCGTCGTCTTCGGCGGCAGGCCATCCAGTACCGTGTCGAGACGCTCGGCAACGACAATCGTTTCAGCCTGCCAGATGAGTGAAAGCGCAGCGGGCGAAAGACTGGACAGTCCATTGTCGCCAATGCCTATGATCGTGAGCCACGGTTCGTTCTTCTCAGACATTGGCACCCAGTCCTCCGCCAAGTGCGTTTACTGCCGCAGCAGCCATGGCAGAACCGCCGCGCCGCCCGCGAACCGCAATAAAGGGAACTCCGAAACTATCGGCTATCAGCGCGGCCTTGGATTCTGCCGCCCCGACAAAGCCGACAGGACACCCCAGAATGAGTGCAGGTTTCGGCCCACCCGCAGCAATATTCTCAAGCAGCCGGAAAAGTGCCGTGGGCGCGTTACCAACCGCCGCGACAGCACCACCCAGCCGATCTGCCCACAGATCCACCTGCGCGGCTGAGCGCGTAATTCCAAGCTCTGCCGCTAACGGACGAACGAGTTCGTCGTTCAGCAGGCAGATCAATTCATTATCCATAGGAAGAAGCCGTCGAATGATACCGTGCAAAACCATTTCAGCGTCCACAAAAATTGGCGCTCCCGCCAATAGCGCAGCCTGCCCAGCTTCAAAAGCCCCATTCGAAAAGACAATATCATCGGCCAGATCCGTCATGCCGCAAGCATGAATCAGCCTGATGGCCAGATCTTCCATTCCGCCCAAGAAACGAGACAGATCTGCCTCTGCCCTGATCGTTTCAAACGACTTGGCATAGATCGCGGCGGGATCGCGGATATAATCGAAATTCGCGCTCACGCTATTTCTTCTTCAGGCTCTTCGGTCCCAGCGGATGGTCTGCGTGGGGATATGGCGGGTGATGATGGTCATGGTCATGATGATGGTGGTCGTGATCATGGTGATGCCCATGATGGTGGCCATGAGCATGATCGTGATGATCGTGATGATCGTGCCCACAGCCGCAATTCGGCCCATGCACGTGCTCATCGCGCTCATAATCCGCTTCAGGCAGCTCCTCGGCTACAACATTTTCCAAAGTTGCATATTTCCCACCCAATGTGATGGAGGGCGTGTAGTCAAAGGCAGGTTGCAGCGGTGCCGGATCTGCGTGACTGTGCACTGGCGTCCACGGAAGGCCATGCTCCCGACAAAAATCCTCGTCCCGGCACGATGCATCGCAGTCGCCGCCACAGGGGCAATTTTCCAGACCACCGCCAATGCCTTCGACGTGATGATGATGGCTTTCCTGCGCCTGACCGACGGAGGCTTCGAAGCCCAGAACCTGCTCGCGATATTTGCACATCTGACAGTTCATCACTGCCTGACCGTCGAGTATTTCGCTTACGCGATCCTGAAATGCATCCAATACCAGCGGATGGTCATTCAGATACGGCGCCTTGATAAACTGAATGTCGGCAAACCGCGCAGCCACATCGTCAGTGGAGGAATAAATGCGCTTCACGAGAACGCCGGTAAAAAGGAAATACGGGAAGACGATGATACGCTTGTAGCCAAGACGGGCAGCGTGCTCCAAAGCTGGTTCCACGAGCGGGAATGTAACCCCGGAATAGGCCGTTTCGCCCCAGCCGAAGCCCATACCTTCCCACAGCATGCGCATAACTTTGGCAACGTTGGAATTTGCATCAGGATCAGACGCACCCCGACCAACCACCATCAGCATCGTCTCGTGCAACGACAGCTCGCCATGTTCCGCATTCGCGGCATCAACTGCCTCCTGGATTCGATCACCGGCAGCGCGGATCATCTTCAGGTCTATCCCCAATTCGCGACCATAATTCACGGTCACGTCAGGGTTTTGTGCAGCCCAGGTATTGAGAACCGAGGGAATGTCGTTCTTGGCGTGTCCGGCGGCAAACAGCATGCCCGGCACGGCCAAAATGCGGGTCACACCAGCATCACGCAGCTTATCCAATCCGTGAGAAAGCACCGGATTACAAAATTCGAGATAGCCATATTCTACAGGCAAATCGGGGTAACGCTTGCGCAGCTCTTCCGCGATGATGGAAAACTCCCGCGCGGCATTCTGATTGCGGCTCCCGTGTCCGCAAACCATAATTCCCAGCTTTTCTGCCATTTTCGGCCTCCTGCGCTCGCTTGTTGTCATGCACGCAGCACCAGCGCTTCACTGAAAGCGCCAAAAGGCCCATTCGACAGCTCCGGATATGACCCCGTCTTCGGTCAGCCGCACCGGACTCATTCAGCTCCCAAAAAACTGGGGGCACCGCCGCACATTGATGGCGTCTGTGTTATCCGATGCGCCGTAGACCGTCAAACGGGATTGCGCCAATGACACGCACATTTGCGCCAGACAGAATGCCGTTGCGTTTTGCGAGGCCACATGCCATCTCACAATCCGATCTCATTGCGTGAAAGCACTCCATTGGTAGATATATCCCTACAGGTCTTGGGCCTTCTTTTCCTGGCGGCATTTTTTGCGGGCTTCATCGATTCCATTGCTGGCGGCGGCGGACTTATCACGGTCCCGGCCATGCTTCTTGCAGGTCTTCCACCGCTGGAAACACTCGGCACCAACAAGGCGCAATCGCTTTTCGGTTCGGGCTCTGCGACGCTTGCCTATGCAGCAAAGGGACATGTGAAACTGAAAGAGCAGCTGCCAATGGCAGTAATGTCCGGGTTGGGCGCAATATTGGGTGCGACAGTCACGACCTATTTGCCAACGGAAATTCTACAGGCCTTCCTGCCGCTTCTTCTGGTCGTCGTGGCCGCCTATTTTGCGCTGAAACCCACCATGGGCGACGTGGACAGCCATGCCCGGATCAAGCCATTTGTTTTTGGGCTCACATTCGTGCCGGCAATTGGCTTTTACGACGGCATTTTTGGCCCCGGCACCGGATCGTTCTTCATGCTGGCTTTTGTCACCATGGCAGGTTTTGGCATCCTGAAAGCAACAGCGCACACCAAATTGTTGAATTTCTCGTCCAATATCGGCGCATTTCTCGTCTTTATCGTTTCAGGCGTTATCGTCTGGAAAGTTGCCATCGCAATGGCAATCGGCCAGATTTTAGGCGCACAGACAGGCGCACGATTTGCAATGAGAAATGGCGCGAAGATCATCAGACCACTGCTGATCGTCACATGCCTGGCACTTGCAGTGAAGCTCCTCAGCGATCCAGCGAACCCATTGAGATTATGGTTGAATATCTAACCTGACCACTGGTCAAAGCCGGTAACACGCTCCGCCCATGCGAGGGCAACCTCCCGCAGCAATATTATTTTCTTCTAACATCCGCTTTTTCGCGTAAACTATTCACCCAGGGACAAAACTGGGGGGAAATCATGAATAGTATCGCGACATATGCAAGAGCGACATTCGTTGCCGCAGCAACATTGCTGGCAAGTCAATCATCTGCGCTCGCCTGGGGCTGCGTTGCCGTTTCAAGCAGTGACTCCTATGGCTACAGCTACGACTACAGAACGCGCGCAGCTGCAGCAAAGCGGGCACTATACGAATGTGCAAAACGAACACCGCAATATGACGTCTGCGAAATTGTAGAATGCAATCCCGACGAATAGCCGGCCTGTGCGGTCGTCGGCAGTGCCGATCTCGCGTTGCTGCCGACACTCCTCGCTTTATAAAACCGCCAACATCACAGCACCGCCCGAAATCATGGCGATTGCCAGCCAATGGAGAAGGCTGAGCTTTTCGGCAAGAAAAACAACGCCGAAAATGGCCACCAGAACAATTGACAACTTATCTATGGGGGCCACGCGCGATGCATCACCCAGCTGAAGTGCCCTGAAATAGCAAAGCCATGACGCACCGGTTCCCAGCGCTGACAGCGTCAAAAACAACCAGGTCTTGCCGCTGATTTCTCTCAGAGGTTGCCATTGCCCGGTCGACAAAACAATCACCGTCAACACAACAAAGACGATCGATGTGCGGATTAGCGTTGCAAAGTCTGAGTTGATACCGGAGACGCCAATCTTCGCAAATATTGCGGTGAGAGCGGCAAAGACCGCAGATAAAAGAGCCCAAATCTGCCAGTTCATCGCCATCAGAACTCAACCCCTTTTTGTGCCTTGATGCCAGAACGGAATGGATGCTTCACCAACTCCATTTCGGTCACCAGATCGGCGATCTCGATCAGCTCTTCCTTCGCATTGCGGCCCGTCAGCACGACATGGGTCATGTGAGGTTTTTCGTTGACCAGAAAGTCCACGACTTCGTTCACATCGATATAGTCATAACGGATGGCAATGTTAATTTCGTCCAGCAGCACCATGGACTTCTCACCTGACGCTATCAAGTCCTTGGCCTTGGCCCAGGCCGCCTGCGCTGCGGCCACATCGCGCGCGCGGTCCTGCGTTTCCCACGTGAACCCCTCACCCATCGTATGGAATTCACAGATATCTGAGAATTTGCCAAGGATGAGTTCGCGCTCACCGGTTTGCATGCCGCCCTTGATGAACTGCACCACCGCGCAAGGCATACCATAGGCAATGTGGCGGAAAATCATGCCGAATGCAGCCGTCGACTTGCCCTTGCCTTTGCCGGTGTGAACGACAATCAAGCCCTTCTCATCCGTTTTGGTTGCCATAATCTTGTCGCGTGCGGCCTTCTTCTTGGCCATCTTGGCAGAATGGCGGGCGTCATCCGGCCCTTCACTTTGTTCCTGATCGCTCATAACTGCCTCTCCGATCGCTTTGCTTTATTGCGAACCATATGCACTGTGCCGCTATACCAACAGAGGGAATCCGACAAATTTTACGGTAGTCTTCCTGCAAAAAGACTTTCGGCAATGCTAACCTCGGCTTCAAGCGCCAATTTAGCGTTTCACTCATCTAATTTGTCAGCCGCACTGACAATCTCTTCAAGCGAGAACCGCGCCGAATTTGACCTTGGATCCCAAAGCCCTCGATCCATAGCCTCCAAGAATCGCTCTGCAAGTTCCTTCAACGCGGGCGCATTTTTCTCATTCATGAAATCACGCACGGCGTCGTCCATGATGAAAGCCTGATATGCTGCCTCGAAATGATGGCTCTTGACCGCACCAGTCGTTGCCGAAAAGGCAAACATATAATCAACTGTTGCTGTGATTTCGAAAGCCCCTTTGTAGCCGTGACGCATAACGCCCGCGATCCATTTCGGATTAACGACGCGCCCACGCACGACGCGCGAGATTTCTTCCTCAAGTGATCGGATCACCGGCTTTTCGGGTCGCGAATGATCGTTGTGATAGACGGCGGGCTGGTCACCTTTCAAATGTTCGACAGCAGCCGTCATACCACCTTCAAACTGGTAGTAATCGTCAGAATCCAGCAGATCATGCTCACGGTTATCCTGATTTTGGATCACCGCTTCGACCGTTTTCAGGCGCGTTTCAAAGATGCCACGCTCTGCCGCACCCTCCTCACCCGCACCATAGGCATAGGAACCCCACACGAGATAGCTTTCTGCCAGATCGTCGCGGCGGTCCCATCCCTTTTCATCAATAAGAGCTTGAAGGCCAGCGCCATACGCTCCGGGCTTGGAACCAAACACGCGGAAGCCAGATTTACGTGTGGCATCTGCTGCCGACAGGCCCGCGCTCATGAGAGTTGCCTGCTCATCGCGCATGCGGGCCGCAATCGGGTTATCGCCCTCATCTTCCTCCAGCGCACCAACGGCGCGCGCGGCCTTGTCAAAGAGTGCAATCTGCTCGGGGAAGGCATCGCGGAAGAAACCGGAAATGCGCAACGTCACGTCCACACGCGGACGGCCAAGCTTAGCAACAGGAATAATTTCATAACCGGTTACGCGAAGCGATGCGTTGTCCCAAACGGGCTTCACGCCTATCAGCGCCAAAGCCTGCGCAATATCATCTCCGCCTGTGCGCATATTGGACGTACCCCATGCAGTCAGCGCGAAGCTCTTGGGCCAGTCACCGTGATCCTGAACATAGCGGGTCACCAGCAGTTCGGCGGACTTCTTGCCCAATTCCCAGGCCGTCTGTGTTGGAACCGCGCGGCTATCAACAGAGTAAAAATTGCGTCCCGTGGGCAGCACATCAGGCCGCCCGCGTGTCGGTGCACCGGATGGACCTGGTGCGACGAAGCGCCCGGATAGTCCAGTCAGGATCCCCTCTATTTCCGCATGCCCGCATGCCTGAACGGAAGGTTTCAGCCGTGTTTCAATCTCATCCAGAACTGAGCGCGTTGCCACCCAGCCTTCGGGGCATGCGACCTCGCCCGATACCAGTTTCGCTGCGAGCAGCTCAATGCGCTCGACCGTATCTCCATTCGTGCGCCAAGGAGCGCCTGAAACGCCGGCCAGAATTTCGGACCTGTCTCCGGTCCAAGCCTCTGCCATTGCACAGTCAAGGGGATCGAAAACCACTTCCCCGGAGACATCCGAACGTCCGCCCCAATCCCGCGCAATTGCCCGCTGCAGACTTGCGTCCCCGCCTTCACCCAAGCCACGCGGAACACGCGCCAGGGCAACGCATAGATCAGTCAACAACCGCCCTTCCGGCGCAACACCAAAGATATGCAAGCCATCACGGATCTGCATTTCCTTCAGGTCGCAAAGCCACGCATCGAGTTTGGTGAGGGCAGCGTCCTCATTATCGGATTTCTGGATACCGGCATCATGGTCAAGGCCAAGATCGGTCACCATTTCAAGGATCTTCTTGCGAAGGACATTGATGCGACGGGGGTCACCACCGGCTGCCTGATAATACTCATCCACCAGTGCTTCCAGGTCTTTCAACGGACCATAGCTTTCCGCGCGCGTGAGTGGCGGAGTCAGATGATCGATAATAACCGCGGACGTGCGGCGCTTGGCCTGCGTGCCCTCTCCCGGATCGTTGACAATGAATGGATAAAGCTGCGGAATCGGCCCAAAAACTGCTTCTGGATAACAGCCTTCAGAGAGAGCCAGTGCCTTTCCGGGCAGCCACTCAAGATTGCCATGCTTGCCCATATGTATGATGGCATCCGCGCCGAACACCTCACGCAAATAGGCGTAAAATGCAAAGTAGCCATGCGGCGGCACAAGGTCGGGTGAGTGATAGGTTTCTTTTGGATCGATATTGTAACCACGTGCTGGCTGAATGCCGATCACCGCATCGCCAAGCTTTGACAGCGGTAGCGCAAACTTGCCATCGAGGAAGTAGGGATCGGCCTCCGGCTCACCCCATCTGGCGACAATTTCGCCCTGAATCTCTTTGGGAAGCTTTTCAAAGAACGCCTTGTAATGACTCAGTGAAAGCGTCTCGCGGACGTCGCGCCCATCATTGCCGGAATTCGTAGGCCCCGCCATGATAAAGTCCATCAGCGCATCGCCATCGGCAGGAATATCTGCCGCAGGATAGCCCGCTCCAGCCATTGCCTTCAGCACTTCCACGGTACCGGCGGGCGTGTCCAACCCAACACCGTTTCCAAGTCGTCCATCACGGTTTGGATAATTTGCAAGTACCAAGGCCACACGACGTTGCGATGCGTGCTTCCGCCTCAACCGCGCCCAATTCGCCGCAAGTTCGCCAACAAATTCAACGCGTCCCGGTTCTGGCTGATGAGACACAATGTTGGTCTCAACGCGTTCATCAAAACGTGCTGCGGACTTAAAGGAAACCGCACGGGTCATGACGCGACCATCGACCTCCGTCAGTGACACATGCATGGCAAGATCGCGCGCAGAAAGGCCTTGAGGAGATGCCTCCCATGCCTCCTTTGAGGACGACGACAAGACCGCCTGCAGCACCACCGCACCGCCCTCATCCAGCACACCCGGCTCATATGCGGACCCAGGTGCCGAAACCGCGAATCCGGTCATATTGATAACGACATCAGGCTTAGCCACACCGAATATGTGGCGCACGGTCTCCTGGCTCACCGCATCCTTGAGACTTGAAACAAAAACGGGAAGAACGCGCAGACCGCGTTCACGCAACGCATCAACTATGGCCGATACTGGCGCCGTCTCGCCGGATTGAACCAGTGCGCGGTAAAAACAAATGGCAACAGTTGATGCTGCAGGAGCCACACTCGCCAACCATGCATCAACGCCAATAGCTCCCTGACCCGGCTGCCAAATTCCCGCTTTCAACAATGGCTGTGCCGGAGCGGGCTTCGTCTCGTCCGACAATAGCGCGGCGCTGTAATCCAGAAAGCCATACGCATTGGCATCGCCGCCTTCGACAAGATAAGCCCACAGCGCCAGCCGGTCTTCTTCGTCTATATTGGAAAATGCACCCAGTGCAGGATCGGGTTTATCATCACCCGGAAGGACTGCAATTTTCGCACCCGTTTTCAGGGCTGAAGCATGAAAGGCTTCAAGCAAATACTGGAAGTAACCCACGCCTCCCAGCGCCCGTACCACAATCAACTTTGCATGGCGTAATGTGCGCTCGACATATGTATCAACCGACATTGGATGGCGCAGCGCCATCAGGCTGGCAAGGCGCAGCGATGGACCTTGCCAACCGCTAGCTGCGTGAGCGATAGCCGCAAGCTCGGTATCGGCTGCCGACAGAAACAGGATATCACCCGGAGACTGGCCAAGATCGACAGCGTCGCCGCCGTCAGCAATCGACCCCTTCTGCGCTAGCAACAGATGCAATGACTAACTCCCGAGCGAAACCGGCAATCAAATTCCCTTGATTGCGGAAATAATCGCCTCATCATCCATTTCGTCATGCAGCCCAATGACAACCAGCTTTGTGCTACGCTCTTCATCCGCTTTCCACGGTCGATCAAAATAGGTGTCAATGCGGCTGCCCACGGCCTGGATGACAAGTCGCATTGGCTTGCCCGGAACATCCGCAAAGCCCTTGACGCGAAGAATGTCATGCTCGTCGATGATAACCTTGAGACTTTCGACAAAGGCTGCCGGATCGGCAACTGCACCATATTCTACGACAAAACTCTCATATTCATCATGATCATGGTGATGATGCCCCTCGGCCTCATGCTCCAATTCATGGTGCGATTTACGATTGGCGATGTCATCCTCGGTGCCAACGCCAAGACCCAGCAGCACTGACGCTGGAACATCACCGCCGTGCGATTCCACCATGTGCGGTTTGCGCATTGTTGCAGCGGCGACTGTTTCGCGCACCCCTGCAAGTGCGGCGTCGTCCAGTAGATCGGCCTTATTGAGGATGATCAGATCAGCAGCAATCAACTGGTCCTCGAACAGTTCTTCCAGCGGGCTTTCATGATCCAGCTCTTCATCTGCCACACGCATTGCATCGATGGCATCGTGGTCGTGCGCAAATCTGCCAGCAGCAACTGCGGCACTATCGACAACTGTCACAACGCCATCGACAGTGACTTGCGTCTTGATGCCTGGCCAGTTGAAGGCCGCGACAAGCGGTTGCGGCAGCGCAAGGCCCGAGGTTTCAATGACGATGTGATCCGGACGGCTGTCGCGCTCCAAAAGACGCTCCATGGTGGGGATGAAATCGTCCGCCACCGTGCAGCAGATGCAGCCATTGTTAAGCTCGATAATGTCGTCCTCGGTGCAGTTTTCCGCACCGCAGCCCTTCAGCACTTCACCGTCAACACCCAGGTCACCAAACTCATTGATGATCAACGCGATCTTCTTTCCGCCCGCATTCGCCAGAAGATTGCGGATCATCGTCGTTTTGCCAGCACCCAGAAAGCCGGTAATCACGGTTGCAGGTATCTTCTGCATCATTTCAACCCTTCATTTTGAGCGGCAAACCGGCCGCTACGAAATAGACTTCAGCTGCAATGGCAGCAATTTGTTGATGGAGCCGCCCGGCATGATCGCGAAACTCCCGCGCCATCGCGTTCTCAGGAACAATCCCCATCCCAACTTCATTGGAAACGAAAATCAGTCGCGCTTTCGATCGCGCAGCCCGTGCCAGCAACTCCTCAAAAGCCGCATCAATGTTGTGCTCTGCCATCATCAAGTTGGTAATCCAGAGCGTCAGGCAATCCACCAACACCGCATTGTTGGCATTGTCGATAGACGCAATTGTCTCGGACAGCGCCAGGGGCGCCTCATGCGTCTTCCAATAGCGGCCCCGGCGCTCGCGGTGGGTCGCAATACGGTGCTCCATCTCACTGTCCCACGCGCGGCCCGTCGCAACATAGTGCTGCGCCAAGCCACTTGCCGCGATCAGTTCCTCTGCAAACACCGATTTTCCTGAGCGCGCGCCACCCAAAACAAGAGTAACGCCGTTCAAAGCCGCACACCGGCAAAAAGACTGGAATTCCTAAGTGCCAAGACAACCTCCGTGCTGGCAGCGATGGTTTCAAATGGCGAATGGCAGGTTTCCTGGCTCGCAGTTCAACAGATTACCCTCGCCTTCCCGACACCAAATTCGGCCTCAGACAAGTGAACGATTCGTAGAAATGAGAGGCGTTCACCCTTGCTCGTCTTGCGCCGTGTCAGTGGCTTTTCATCGGCCCACCCTCACCTGCACCATGCAGATTTTGCAGCAAACCGAAGTTGGGCAACCCTCACTACTATACAGTCGCGGAGTCGGCTGCGATTAAGGCACCGCAGCACCCGTCGCATTCCCTTTTGCATCCTTCCGGCTTACACCTTCCGGAACCATTCACGTTTGTCGATTGTTATGCGCCATTGAGCGCGCGAGTCAATGCCACAAAAACCGGGAACAACTCTTGTTCTCCCCGGCTTCTTGTTGAAGCACACCGCACAGAGCGACTTGGCAAGCGCTGTGGCCCCGCTACCGCCAGGGACTGGCCAGCGCTACGGCACCAATCACCGCCCCAGCGAGACCGAGAAACAGCGCCGGATTATTCACCTTTTTATCATAGCGGCGAACAATATGCCGTTTTGGCCGATGCGCTGCGCGCCAACGCGGATAAGCCTCTGCCGATTGCTGCCGGATCATTGTCATTTGTTCGAGGTTCAAAAAGCCGGTTACCACGGCACCGTTGGACGATTGCCAGGTCGCAATTGCCGAACGTGAATTGCGACCGAAAATGCCATCTACGTCGCGCGTATTGTAGCCGATAGAAGAGAGACGCCCCTGCAGCTCTCGACGGCCCTCACGATTGAGGTACAGGCGTTCCGTCTCAATCGTCCCAACACCGGATGTCAATATGACCTGAGGCTCCTCATCAACAATACCTTCTGCACCGCCAGTCAGTTCGGCTTCCTCAGTCTGCAATCTCATGATGCGTGAGCGCGCAATCTTGTGAAATTTCCCCTCAGGATAGGCATCGAGACAGGCGTTATACTCAACCGCCGTGTTGCCCTCCGCCGCAGCCTGCCACAAGGCAAACTCCTGCTCCCATTCCACGCTGCTACCATTCGTGACGGGAATATCCGAATTCGGAGCGGCTGGGGGAGTGACTTTGACCGGTTCAGCCTGGGCATATGCAGGCAACACAGAAAGTGAAACGCTCAGTAGAAGCGCCAAAATACCTCTGAAAAATATCTTCAAGACTGTCCCCCAATCGACACTCCAAGTCACCGAAATCGATCTCAATAGAGAGACTTTTCTGCACGGATGCATCAAGCGCTCAATCTCGGCAAACCTGCGAGTAATCGCAAATATTAACAACCCTAGATGGCTTTATCACGAGCAACACAACTTTGGAATATGAAAAACATCCAGCAAATGAGGCGAATGGAGGTCAGCGGTTAATGCGCATTTCGGCAACAGGCTCAGCGGGCATTGCCCAGGAGGTCATTGAGAAACTTGCTATCCAAATGAGCCGCCAACTCGGAGGCAACATCATCCAGTGCGGCATCTACACCCTCACGATAAGACCTGCCATTGGCCGCAAAGCCAAAGCGGGCCAACATCGCCTGTCGGTAGGCATCAGAACCAAAGAGACCGTGCAGATACGTCCCCATCACGCGACCATCAGGCGAGGTAGCTCCGTCATTATGGTTGTTGAGATATACCGAGGGCCGTTCACAGTCAGGTCCCGTGGTTTTGCCGAGATGTATTTCATAACCCGACAGGGGCACGTCAAACTGTAGTGAATGCGCGTGTGTGTTACGCACGGTCTTCTCGGGTGCCATCTCGGTTTCAACATCAAGCAAACCAAGGCCCGCGACTTCCTTTTCATCCCCTTCAAGCCCCATGGGATCCGCAATTCGGCGGCCCAACATCTGATAACCGCCGCAAATACCAATGACGTGTCCACCACGCCTCATGTGCGCTTGCAGATCAGCATCCCATCCATTGGCGCGTAGCGCCTTCAAATCGCTAATCGTTGACTTGGAGCCGGGAATAATAACCAGACTGGCGTCCTGCGGCAGGCGTTCTCCCTGTTTCACAAAGACCAGTTCAACCTGTTCTTCCGCCATCAAAGGATCAAAATCATCAAAATTGGCAATACGCGGCAACGCGGGAACTGCAATTTTCAATGCCCCTGTGCCCGTCGACACCAGCCGCTCAAGAGCCACCGAATCCTCTGCGGGCAACCGACTAGCAGCACGTAACCACGGCACAACGCCATGGCACGCCCAGCCAGTAAACTGTTCCACCGACGCAATGCCTTCATCAAAGAGCGATACATCACCGCGAAACTTATTAATCAGGTAACCGGTGATCATTCTCCGGTCGCTTTCCGGCAAAATCGCGTGGGTGCCGACCAACGAAGCAATCACGCCACCGCGATCAATATCGCCGACCAACACCACCGGAACATTGGCCGCAGTGGCAAACCCCATATTGGCAATGTCCCCGGCGCGCAGATTAATCTCGGCAGGAGACCCCGCTCCTTCGACAACAACCAGATCAGCACCAGCCTTCACCTCTTCGAAGCTCTCAAGAACGGCATTCAGCAATTGAGGCTTGATGCGCAGGTAGTCCCTGCCCTTAGCCTGCCCCCAAACTTTGCCCTGCAAAATAATCTGGCTACCGAATTCACTTTGCGGTTTCAGCAAAACGGGGTTCATGTGAACTGTAGAAGGCTCTCTTGACGCAAGCGCCTGCAGCCACTGCGCACGCCCGATTTCACCGCCATCATCAGATACAGCGGCGTTGTTGGACATGTTCTGAGGCTTGAATGGGCGAACCTTCAACCCGTGATTGGAAGCTATGCGGCAGAGACCGGCAACAAGCACTGATTTGCCGACATCTGACCCTGTTCCCTGCAGCATGATCGTCTTTGTCATACTGCGGTGGTAGCACCGATTTAAACCTTGGAAAAGCACCCAAAAACGCGAAAACCGTGCACGCCATAAAGACGATGCACGGTTTGCCAAAAGACGCAGGCCTCACCACAATACTAGCGCGGCGAGCGCTACTTCCGGTACGCAATACTTGATCCGGAAGGCCAGCGGTTTTGCCCGCTGCAAGAACACAAATAGCGGCTCATTCTTACCGGAGTGTTATTGAGAGATTAATGAAGAATGAAAACGCCACTTTTTTTGGTAAACTGTGAAAAAAAATGAGCGCCTGCGATACGAGGGTCAAATTACCCTAGTGAGAAGTTTCCGTTTGCATGGACATAAAGAAATCTTTATATCATGTACAACTTCGCAAATTGAAAGGTGATGTCATGACCACTCCCAACCCGCTCTCAGAACTCCTGGCTGAAAAAGGTGTCCTCATGGCGGATGGTGCAACGGGCACAAATCTTTTTGCCATGGGTTTGGAATCCGGCGAAGCGCCGGAACTGTGGAATGAGTCCAAACCGGAAAATATCGTCAAACTCCATCAGGACTTTGTTGACGCTGGCGCTGATATCATTCTCACCAATTCCTTTGGTGGAACACGTCACCGCTTGAAACTGCACAAGGCAGATGATCGCGTGTTTGAGCTGAACAAAAAGGCGGCCGAGATTGCACGTGGCGTAGCCGATGGCGCGGATCACAAGGTGATCGTTGGTGGTTCTGTCGGCCCAACGGGTGAACTTCTCGTTCCGCTCGGCGCGATGACCTATGATGACGCAGTGGCCTCTTTTAAGGAACAGATCGAGGGTCTCAAGGCAGGCGGCATTGATATTGTGTGGATTGAGACGATGTCTGCAACGGATGAAATCCGCGCAGCCGCAGAAGCTGCTATCTCCCTTGGCATGCCCTATGTTTACACAGCGTCGTTCGACACCGCCGGCAAGACCATGATGGGTCTGCATCCGAAAGAGATTGGCACCGTTGGTGGCGAAATGAGCGACCATCCCGTCGCCGTTGGCGCAAACTGTGGTGTTGGCGCTGCAGATATTCTTTCCACATTGCTGGACATGACGGCGGCGAACCCGGAAGGCACATTCGTCGTTAAGGGCAATTGCGGTATTCCAGAATATAAGGGTGCAGAAATCGTCTACTCCGGCACCCCTGAACTCATGTCGGAATATGCGCATCTGGCAATCGACGCCGGTGCGAAAATTATTGGCGGTTGCTGCGGTACGTCATGCGAACACCTGAAATCCATTCGCGCTGCAATCGACAGCCACAACGCAGGCCCACGCCCGACCATCGACGAAGTGGTGAGCCGAATTGGTCCGTTGCGCAATAAGGCCGCAGGCGAAGGCAGCGAAGCTCCGCCGCGACGCGAACGCCGTCGCCGGTCCTGATAATCGGTTTCTTTTCGATAGCAAAGGCGGACACTGCAATAGCAGTCTCCGCCTTTCTTGTTTCCGGAGCCTCGCATCTCTCGACGCTTTCAGATGGCTGCATCCTTGAGATTTTGCTCTAAAATTCAGCGCAAACAATTGATTCGGCGGAGCGAGAGATATGAGCGACATCCCAGCCCTTTTTCCAGGCAGAGAAACTATCGCAACAAAGTTGGGAACGCTTAGCGAGGAAAATCAAGCGCTTATTGCCAAAATATTCGATAACGCCTCGCAAGACGAATTGTTGTTGGAGGCCCTACACCTGTTTCTGGACAAGGAATCCCAGTCACCATTTCTCAATACGCTAAAGCTGCAGAGTGTTGGCGAATGGCTGGGCAACAATGCCCCCGCAAGGCTGCAGGTCCGTCTCATGGAAATCGCAAAATCCGGTCAGCACGCCGTGCATGTTGCGTTTCGCGAAGGCCTGAAAAAGTCAGGTGGCCTGGAGCGGGCATTTCCACAATCACCGGTTTGATCCGGGTGTAGTTAACCGCTGAATGCATCCATGTGGAACCGAAGCTGCTCATCACTATAGCGATATTGCACGGCTTCCGGACATGCGTTGCGCGCAGCACACCCTGCCACCATGCAACCGGTCTGCCCGGCCGACGTCTTCAGGTAGTCCCGACATTTGGGCACATCAAAGCGATCGTCGGAAACCGCATCCACCGGGCATGCAGAAAGACACGGCCTTTCCAGACATGTTTCGCACACAGACGAAACAGCATCCGGTACACTCACGTCATAAGCCTCAGCCAGCCCAAGTGCAGCGCGATAACCGTGCCAAAGCCCAAGACGAGGGTGTATGAGAATGCCAAGGGGAGAGGAATGCAGGCTTTCTGCAGCCTTCGCCCATTGTTGAAATGGTTGATAGGGACGCCGCGAAGGAAAATAGGCCGTCGCGCCTAAGGCATCAGCGATCGGCAGGATTACCTCCTCCGACCAGCGGTCCAATGGGTCTTCCCCACCGCCATCGGCTTGGCTCGCTCTCCAATTGGAAAAGGCGGCCCACACGGAGCCGCCTTCGTTACCTAGCAATATGACTGTCCGCGCGTGACCGCCTTTTTCAAGACTCGGCCCTTCGCCGGAAGCAAATGAAACGGCACCACGCACCGAAATGCCGGTTTCTCCCAGCAAAACCTTCAGGCGTTTGCTCAGCCGCTCCAATTTAACATGCCTTTCCCGTTAGCCTTGACGCCAGACCAGACGTTGAATCAAGTCTGCAACATCCTTGCCACCGCCACTCTCCCTGGATACGGGCCCTTTTCAGGTGAACGCATCCGCCATGGAGTTTTTCTTCTTGTCGATGTACTCGCAAAGCGCTTCATCAACAGCCACATCAAGTGCCGGACCCTGGTAGCTTTCAAGCCATGTACGAGCCAGTGCATTCGCACGCTCTTCCATACGCTTGGAGCCTTCGGCCTCCCACTGCTCAAAAGAGTTATTGTCAGCAAGCGGAGAACGATAAAACGCTGTCTTGAATTGCGACTGGGTATGCGCACAGCCCAAATAGTGGCTGCCAGGGCCAACTTCCCGGATAGCGTCCATAGCAAGACCGCTCTCGGAAAGGTCAACGCCTTCGGCCATTTTCTGCAACATGCCGAGCTGATCCTGATCCATCATGAATTTCTCATAGGACGAGACCAGTCCGCCTTCCAGCCAACCGGCTGAGTGAAGCACGAAATTGGCACCAGCCAAAAGTGTCATGTTCAGCGTATTGGCAGATTCATATGCTGCCTGCGCATCCACAGTCTTGGAACCGCAAAGTCCACCACCCGTACGGAACGGCAGGCCGAGACGACGTGCAAGCTGCGCAGCACCATATGAAACCAATGAAGGCTCAGGCGTACCAAATGTCGGCGCGCCGGACTGCATGGAGATAGATGCAGCGAATGTACCAAAAAGCACCGGTGCACCCTTGCGGATCAGCTGCGTGAATGACGCACCAGCCAAAACCTCTGCCAGGATCTGAGTCAGAGTGCCGGCAACAGTTACCGGGCTCATAGCGCCAGCAAGAATAAACGGCGACACTACGCAAGCCTGATTGTTACGTGCATAGACCTTCGCCGCACCCAACATCGTGTCGTCAAACACCATCGGCGAATTGGCGTTGATAAGGTTCAAGGTTACGGTGTTGTTGTCGACAAAATCCGCACCATAGAGGATTTTGCACATTTCAACCGTATCTTCCGCACGCTCAGGCGCCGTTACCGACCCCATGAACGGTTTATCGGAATACTTCATGTGCGTGTAGACCATGTCCAGGTGACGCTTGTTCACCGGAACATCTACGGGCTCGCAAACTGTCCCGCCAGAAGAGTGCATCGACGGCGCCATATAGGCCAGCTTCACAAAATTGCGGAAATCCTCAATCGTTGCATAGCGACGGTTTCCATCCAGATCACGGACAAAGGGAGGGCCATAAACGGGCGCAAAAACTGTCGCCTTGCCGCCAATTTGAACGGCACGCTCTGGATTGCGGGAGTGCCAGGTGAAGTTCGACGGTGCTGTCTTCAAGAGCTCACGGCACAGTCCCTTGGGGAAGTGAACCCGCTGTCCTCTAACATCGGCACCAGCCTCTTTCCAAAGCGCAAGAGCCTCTGCATCATCGCGAAACTCAATGCCGATTTCTTCGAGAACCGTGTCAGCATTAGCCTCGATCACGCTCAGAGCTTCTTCGTCAAGAACCTCATATTCACGGATCTTGCGCGTGATATAAGGAAGCGACGGGCCTGGGCCACCGCCACTGCGCGAGGCTCGTCTTGCGGCAGCACCCCTGCCCGCACCACGGCCACGGCGACCACCTTCATCTGCGTCTACGGCGTTTTCGCCGCCCATTGCATCGCTCTGATCCATTTTAATCCTCAAGATTATGCACCGGATATCCCGGAAAACTGTAGCCTGATCTTAAACGAGGATGTGCGCAGCACATTTCTAAATGCGCCAATGTCCGCGCTGATAGCGAAACGTCAATTTCTGTCACCCCGTCGCAATCCGACAGTTCGCACGTCGCAGACGAAAAGAGCTTTACAATGGACAAAAGCTAACTGTACGAAATGAAGGCGAAACACCGCCTCAATCATAGATTCTTTCAAACCGGGGTTTAAGTGAATGTCCGACGATGAAATCATCCTCTCCGAACTCTCCGACGAAGACCTCGTTCAGCAAATGCAGGACGACCTTTATGATGGCCTGAAGGAAGAGATCGAAGAAGGTACACGCATCCTTTTGGAACGCGGCTGGACACCTTACGACATTCTGACCAAAGCCCTCGTAGAAGGTATGCGCATCGTGGGCGTCGACTTCCGCGATGGCATTCTTTTTGTGCCGGAAGTTCTTCTCTCCGCGAATGCGATGAAGGGCGGCATGGCTATCCTGCGTCCGCTTCTCGTTGAGACTGGCGCACCGAAACAAGGCAAGATGGTGATTGGTACCGTAAAGGGCGACATTCACGACATCGGCAAGAACCTCGTCTGCATGATGATGGAAGGCGCCGGCTTTGAAGTTGTTGACGTCGGCATCAACACCGATGCTGATGAATTCCTCGCTGCCATTGAAAAAGAACAGCCCGACATCTTCGGCATGTCAGCCCTGCTGACAACAACGATGCCTTACATGAAGACAGTCATCGACACCTTGAAAGAAAAGGGCATTCGTGACGACTTGGTCGTTTTGGTTGGTGGCGCACCTTTGAACGAGGAATTCGGAAAGGCAGTTGGCGCGGATGCTTATTGCCGTGATGCGGCGATCACCGTAGAAATCGCCAAGGAATACATGCTGCGCAAGCACAACAGCGCCTGAGCGGGACATTCATTGACCTGTTAGACAAGGCGCGGCAATTTCCAATGCCGCGCCTTTTGCATTTCTGATCAGAAGGACCCCGCAACGTCGCGGGCTGCATCACCCGTCGCATCCACCATGTTGGCGGCATCGCGGCCGAAGCCTCGAACTGTGTTGCCGCAAGACGCAAGACTCGCCAACGCTACTAGCAGAACAGCCAGGCGCACTTTAGACTGAAACAAAATCATAGATGTCCCTCGAGGAATGTTATTAGATGGTGCCATCAAAGCCATCAACAACGGACGATAATATGGCAAAGAGCAGCCAGATTGACGACAAAGCGACGAAAAAGGTGAAAGTGATCGCCTGCGGAGCGATTGCGCGCGAGATCGTCGACATATGTGATCAGCACGGGCTTTCGCATATTGATCTGACCTGCCTGCCCGCGATTTGGCACATTCACCCGAGCAAGATTGCCCCAGGGCTGCGTGAAAAGATCGCTAACGCTCGCGAAGAAGGCTACGAGAAAATTCTGATCGGCTATGCGGAATGCGGCACGCAGGGTGAAGTGGATAAGATCTGCGCCGAAGAAGGCATTGAACGCATTGCCGGACCCCACTGCTATGCATTCTTCTCAGGATTGAAAGCATTCTCCGAGCTTGGCGACAGCGACATCACAGCTTTCTATTTGACAGATCTCATTGCCCGCCAATTCGAAGCCTTCATTATTGAACCGATGAAATTTGACAAGCATCCGGAGTTGATCCCTATGATGTTTGGCAATTATCAAAAATTGGTCTATCTGGCGCAAACCAAGGACGCCGATCTGGAGAAAAAAGCGCAGTGGGCTGCGGATTTTCTAGGACTGGCCTACGAATATCGCTTTACTGGCTACGGAGACCTTGAAACGTTTTTGGCGGACACCTAAGTTCAACTGAACGTATTCCCCCAAGAGCGCTTGCTCATTGTCATCTAACCTTGACAACTGTTGCTGTCCAAATTCTGCGCCCTTAACGAGAATGAAAATATTAGCGATGCACACTTCTGTTTTGGAGTGTGAGTTCGGAAGAATTGGCTGTGACCGACACAAGTGCAGATTTCGTTGTGACCAGAAAGAAAACAAAGGGCGAGCGCCCCAAAAAACTATCTGCCCTGCTGGAGGCCTTGGCGCAAGAGTCCGGCGAGCGCGTCACTCTGGGAGAGATTGCCAACGAAATGGCACACCGTTCCTTCGGTGCTTTTCTGGTCGTCTTCTGCATTCCCAACCTCATTCCAATGCCACCGGGCGCTACGCTTATTCTGGGAATTCCGCTGATCTTGATCGCCTGGCAAATTATCTTTTCACGACAGTCGCATGTCTGGATGCCAAAACGCCTTCAAGCCGTATCATTCTCTCGTGAGAGTTTTGCACGTGGCATGACGAAAGTCGGCCCGTGGCTGGCTTGGGCTGAGACATTTGTAAAACCCCGCTACTGGGGACTGACAACCAGAACCGCCGAACGCTGGTTTGGTATATTCTGCCTGACACTGGCAGTCCTGGTATTTCTGCCAATTCCATTCGGCAACTGGCTGCCTGCACTTGCCTTGGCAATTATTGGCTTCGCCCTGTCTGAGCGTGACGGTCTCTCACTGCTGATTGGTGTCGCAACCGGCGTTACGTCCTTCATCCTGGCAACCGCCGTTGTAATCGCCTCCGCTGCTATGGTGCATGGTTTCCTGCACGCTCTTTTGAACTGACCGCAGCACCAAATTTTGCGGGACATGGCAGACCAAAAAGCCGATAGAATTCCCGGCGCAATACAATGCCATCGGCTAGTTTGCGCCCTGCGCAAATAAATTTGGTGCGCCGCTTTCTTGACTTTCTTTCACTCTGTCGTTTTCTGAGTTGTGCGACGTCGCGACAAGCGAAGTCTGCATGCCGCAACGCGTGCAATCTGAAAAAATCGGTCGAATGGCAAAGCAGATTAGATGGCACAACTCACTATCGTTTACTGGCGGGATATTCCCGCACAGATCACTGTCAAAAAAGGACGCAGCACCGCCAAGCGGGAGCTGGAAAGCCGCTTTGCAGAAGCGATAGACATGGCCGCAATGCGCGTAGGCATGGCAGGCACTGATGACTATCTGTCCGAATGGCGCCGTGCCGACCCAATCGAAGTTTCCGACGATCTCGAAACAGAAGCTGACAAGGCCGTTGCAGAACTTGAAGCCAACTACGACAAAGCGCGACTGGTAGCTATGGTCAATGCCGGGGGATACAATAATGTCTGAACTGACAAGACCGCCAATTTCCGGTCGCCTGATCGAAAAGACGCCAGAAACGGCTTATGTCCCTTCGGGCATATCAGTGAGCCGTCGTCTCGGCAGTCGCTACACTGTCCGCCTTTGGTCTGTACGCAATTCGCGTATTCTGGAAGGCCTGTACCGACGCTTTGCAGATCTGTTCCTCAAGCTACATCCCTTCTGGAATATGGTTGGCTATGGCCGCGCCGAGCGCCCGGTGAAATTCATCGAGAAGAACGTTAAAGGCTTGCTCTTCGATTGCCGCATGTGCGGTCAGTGCGTGCTATCTTCAACCGGCATGAGCTGCCCGATGAACTGCCCGAAATCGCTGCGCAACGGACCATGCGGTGGCGTGCGGGAAAATGGACATTGTGAGGTTGAGCCGGACATGCCCTGCGTATGGGTCCAAGCCTGGTCTGGATCCCGCAACATGGCTAAGGGCGACGCGATCTTGAATGTACAAAAACCAGTCGATCAGTCTCTTCGCGAGACATCTGCGTGGCTACGCGTGACTGCAGAAGCAGCAAAAACGCGCGCGGAGGAGAAGTCAAATGACTAACACCGAACTCGCTTCCAAGGATCCAGGTGCACCGTTGGATCCCCTTCCCGGTCACTCTTCACGCGGTCGTCTGGAGCGGATACTGCGCCGCGGTGAGTTTGCCGTGACGGCGGAGTTGAACCCGCCGGACAGCGCCAATCCGGAAGACGTCTATGAACGCGCCGCCATTTTCGAAGGATGGGTGGACGGCATCAATGCTGTCGACGCATCTGGTGCCAACTGCCATATGTCCTCAGTGGGCATTTGCGCACTGCTGACACGCATGGGCTACGCGCCAATCATGCAGATTTCTGCACGCGACAGAAATCGCATCGCCATACAGGGCGATGTGCTGGGTGCCTCTGCCATGGGCGTGCAGAATATTCTCTGCCTGTCCGGCGACGGTGTTCAGGCTGGCGACCAACCCGGCGCCAAGCCGGTTTTCGATTTCGACAGCATGTCGATGCTGGAAACCATCCGCACCATGCGCGACGAATCGAGATTTCTATCCGGGCGCAAACTCACATCACCGCCAGGCGTATTTTTGGGGGCCGCAATCAACCCGTTTGCCGCACCTTTTGACTTCCGCCCCTACAGGCTGGCGAAGAAAATTGCTGCCGGTGCGCAATTCGTACAAAGCCAGTATATTTTCGATGTACCGATGTTCCGCGAATATATGAAACGTGTTGTGGATCTCGGGCTGCATGAGAAGTGCTTTATTCTGGCAGGTGTTGGGCCGCTCGCTTCTGCAAAGACCGCAAAGTGGATTCGCACCAATGTCCCCGGCGTTCACATCCCGGACAACGTCATTAAACGCCTCGAAGGTGCTGAAAAGCAGAAGCAGGAAGGCAAGCAGCTCTGCATCGACATCATCAATGAGGTCAAGGAAATCGAGGGCGTTTCCGGCATCCACGTTATGGCCTATCGACAGGAAGAGCATGTCGCGGAAATTGTCCACGAATCCGGCGTATTGAAGGATAGAAAACCCTGGACGCGCGAAACGCTTCCTGAAGAGGCATTTGTCAACGGACGCGTGGACGAACTCCGCGAAGGTGAAATTCAAGATCCGCATACCATGGCCAAAGAAGCCGCTGGCAAGGCAGATCAAAACTGACGCTTGAATCATTAGATATAACGATATAAAGAAATCTTTATATCATCAACGCAATGCAAGGACGAGACATGACCCGCACTATTGTTGCATCTCAAACCAAGGAAATCGTCATCGGTTTCGACCAACCTTTCTGCGTCATTGGCGAGCGGATCAATCCGACCGGTCGCAAAAAACTTGCTGCAGAAATGGCTGCTGGCAATTTTGACACTGTCAAAAAAGATGCTCTCGAGCAGGCCGCAGCTGGCGCAACAATGTTGGATGTTAATGCGGGTGTGACATCTGTTGACCCAAATGCGACCGAGCCAGGCCTTCTGGTGCAGACATTGGAAATCGTGCAGGAACTCGTCGATCTTCCCCTGTCAATCGACAGCTCGGTAACCGCCGCCATTGAGGCCGGTTTGAAGGTCGCCAAGGGTCGCCCTCTCGTCAATTCCGTCACAGGCGAAGAAGAAAAGCTGGAAGCCATTCTGCCGCTGGTGAAGAAATACAATGTGCCTGTCGTCGCGATCTCAAACGACGAAACTGGCATCTCCATGGATCCGGATGTGCGTTTTGCTGTGGCGAAGAAGATCGTAGAGCGCGCAATGGACTACGGCATCAAGCCGGAAGACATTGTCGTTGACCCATTGGTTATGCCGATTGGTGCGCTGGGCGACGCCGGTCGTCAGGTGTTTGCACTTGTGCGCCGCCTGCGTGAAGAGCTGAAGGTCAACACGACCTGCGGCCTTTCCAACATCTCCTTTGGCCTGCCACACCGTCACGGCATCAATGCTGGCTTCATCCCCATGGTTATCGGCGCAGGCATGACCTCAGCCATCATGAACCCCTGCCGTCCGCAGGAAATGGAAATGGTGCGTGCTGCCAATGTGCTGAACTCGACAGATGAGAACTGCGCAAACTGGATCATGAACTACCGCGATCATCAGCCGTCAGCGGCTGGTGCAACCGCCCCTGCTGCAACTGCCGCAGGAGGCGCTCGCGGAGGTCGTCGCGGAGGCCGTGCAGGGCGCATCGGCTCTGGCGGCGCTGCCTGAGAAAACTCTACCATTGGCGGGGTCTAAAGCAGGCCCCGCATACTCTGGAACTCAATCATGAACACAAATCGTCAAAAACCACATTCGCCCCTATCTGCAGACTGGGCTGCCGTTTTGGCCCGCTCGTCGGTTTGCAGCGGCATACCAGCACAGCGCAAGCAACCGGCTCGCGCGAAGCGCAGAATGTCGTGGTCACTGTGGCGATAAATTGCGGCTATTCATTTAGCTAGCACGATGGATCACGCCGCCGAGCAAATCGGCGGCGCGAGAATAGCAATTTAGCAAAAAGAAACAAAGCAGCGCTAAGATCCGAAAAACAATCTGGACTGTGCTCAAAAGAATGCTGAACTGCATGCCCGCTGGAGAGAACAGGCAACCGGGTTCGACAAAAACCACGTCAAGGTGAAGCCGTGCTTGAAAAAACCGCCCAATTCAGTCGAAGTCTTCGAGTGTTCGCTCATGGAGACTACCAGAGTGCCAAGCACCTGGCCGATTACGTTGCTCTCATATCCCGCGTCATTTTCATAGCCGCACTTTCAGCCATTATCTGGAAGCATGCGGTCTCCACCTATGACAAGATGCTCTACTATCCGCTGTCCCTCGGCATGGCGGTGCTTGTATTGCACCTTATGAAGCACATCTACTGGATGACCTATGATTACATAACAGGCTTCTTCGAAGAGAAGTCCGGCAATCTGCGCGAAACCTTCGTGTTGATATTATCAATCATTGTCACAATGCTCATTCTGGCTGGCATCGCCAGAATTTACATCGAGATCATCCAAAGCCAGATCAACATTGGAGCCTGGATTACATCGCATGACCAACCCTGAAGATCATCTCGTCCTATTCATGCCTTCGGGCAAACGTGGACGTTTTCCTGCTGGCACGCCGGTGCTTGATGCAGCTCGTTCACTTGGCGTCTATGTCGAGAGCGTGTGCGGTGGGCGCGCAACATGTGGGCGCTGTCAGATATCAATTCAGGAAGGCCACTTCGCGAAACATCAGATCACCTCGTCAAACGAGCACATTTCGCCACGCGGCCCAAAGGAAGAGCGCTACGACAAGGTGCGCGGTTTACCTGCCGGGCGCAGGCTCTCTTGTTCTGCAACGATTGAGGGCGACCTGGTGGTTGATGTGCCACAGGACACCGTCATCAACGCGCAAGTGGTGCGCAAGGATTCCGACGGTCGCCACATAGAGCGCAGCCCGGCTGTCCACATGTGCTATGTCGAGGTGGAAGAACCCGACATGGAGAAGCCCCTCGGTGACCTTGACCGTCTATTGGCTGCACTCAGCACCGACTGGTCTTTGGACAACATAGATGTCGACTTTCATCTAATCCCGTCAATCCAGACTATCCTGCGCAAAGGTGACTGGAAAGTGACGGCTGCAATCCACCGCGACAGTGAGAACAACCGCCCTCGCCTGATTGCGCTGTATCCGGGGCTGAAGAACGAAGCCTATGGTATCGCTTGCGACATCGGCTCAACGACCATTGCCCTGCATCTATCGTCACTTCTGTCCGGTCGAACGCTTGCCTCTGCTGGCACCTCCAATCCTCAGATCCGCT
The DNA here is from genome assembly GCA_050301895.1 of Ensifer sp. Taxonomy (GTDB): domain Bacteria; phylum Pseudomonadota; class Alphaproteobacteria; order Rhizobiales; family Rhizobiaceae; genus Ensifer_A. The sequence continues at coordinate 352,103 of JBNKZZ010000002.1, forward strand.
TCGGCGAGGATCTGATGAGCCGTGTCTCCTATGTCATGATGAACCCGGATGGGCGCGAGGCGATGACAATTGCTGTGCGCGAGGCCATCAATGATCTGATCGGCAAAGTCTGCAGCGACAGCCAAATCGAACGGACCGACATTCTGGACGCGGTTTTTGTTGGCAACCCCGTAATGCACCACCTGTTTTTGGGCATTGATCCAACGGAACTTGGCGGCGCGCCGTTCGCACTCGCCGTATCTGGCGCAGTCCACGTCGCAGCGGCAGAAATAGGCCTGGAACTGAACCGCGGCGCACGCACATATATTCTGCCGTGTATCGCAGGCCATGTTGGTGCGGACGCTGCAGCGGCCACCCTGACCGAAGGCCCGCACCGCCAGGACGAAATGATGCTGCTCGTCGATATTGGTACCAACGCAGAGATCGTGCTGGGCAACAGCCAGCGCACAGTTGCTGCGTCGTCCCCCACGGGACCGGCCTTCGAAGGTGCGGAAATCTCGTCTGGCCAAAGAGCCGCGCCCGGTGCAATCGAACGCGTGCGCATTGACGCTGAAACGCTTGAACCTCGCTTCAAGGTGATAGGCATCACCCCCTGGTCGGACGAACCGGGCTTCGCGGAAGCGGCAGAAACGGTTGGCGTCACCGGTATTTGTGGTTCTGCCATCATTGAGGTTGTTGCGGAGATGTATCTTTCCGGAATCATTTCGCAGGACGGCGTGGTGGATGGATCGCTGGCGGCCAAGACGCACAGAATTCTTCAGGAAGGTCGCACATTTGCATATCTGCTCCATGATGGTGCGCAGAAGATCACCGTCAAACAAACCGACGTGCGCGCCATACAGCTTGCCAAGGCCGCGCTCTATGCCGGCATCAAACTGCTCATGGACAAGCAGGGTGTAAGCCATGTCGACCGCATCGGCCTTGCGGGTGCATTTGGCACCTTCATTGATCCAAAATTTGCAATGGTGCTTGGCCTCATCCCTGATTGCGACCTGGAGAAGGTCAAAGCCGTTGGCAATGCCGCTGGCACGGGCGCGCGTATGTGCCTGCTCAATCGTGATTATCGCCGCGAAATAGAAGAGACCGTACGCAAAATCGAAAAAATCGAAACCGCGTTGGAGCCGGAATTCCAAAGTCATTTCGTTGCGGCAATGGCATTTCCCAACAAGGTTGACGCCTTCCCGCAGCTTGAGAAGGTCATCAGCCTGCCCGAACGCAAGAACGTTGACGCGGAGTCAAGCGACAATGGCGGACGCCGCCGCCGCCGTTCACGCGACTGATCTACGCAACTTCTGCCGAGCCCGCCCCCAAAAGGCGTGCTCGCGCAGATTGAGTCAGTGGTTGAGATTTGCGTGTCGTGCTGTTCATCTGCACCAGAACAGATTCACAGGTCGTGACCAGTTTGTCATTTTGAAAAAGCGCCTGTTCGAAGTTAACCGATGCATTGCCAACCTTGATCACCCGCGTTCCAATCTCGACCGTGCCCGGCCAAAGAACTTCTGCGCGGAAGTCAATCAACACACGCGCCAGGACAAAAGAGCAGCCTTCATCTGCTTTTTCCATACCATCCGCGTACAGAAACTCGGTGCGCCCGGTCTCAAAGAAGGTCAAAAATCGGGAATTGTTTACATGCCCCTGACGGTCGGTATCCCCGTAGCGCAGTTTGTCAAAGCTGCGCATCGCGAAGTCATCAATTTTCATGAAATTTCACTCCAGCAACTTCAAGCGGCAATTTCAGAACGATTGCCCAATGTGGCAATTGCATTGCGGATAAAGTCAGCCACAGCGCGCACCGGTTCATTCGGTTCCTCGCACATTGCAAGCCCAACCTCATAAGTGCCCATCGGAGGCAGACCTGCCTCGCGCCCAAGTTCAACCATGTCATCCTCCAGAAGCAAAGGGCCAATCGGCGCAATCGCCAAATCCGCATGGATCGCGACACGCTGCGCCAGATGGCTACCGCTCTGATAGGAGATGCGATAGTCGAGGCCACTCGATTCCAGCGCCTTGAGCGCGCTCTCACGCCAAATACAACTCGTCTCCCAAACTGAAATGGGCAACGGAGATTTCAGGTGCGCCGTGCCACACTTTTTACCTGCCCATACAATGCGATCTCGAAAAAGAACCTCTTCGCCTGCCCGCAGCCCCTCTTTCCCGCAATTGAAAATGGTAAGGTCCAGTTCGCCTGTCTCCACGCCACGCCGCAAGTTTGCCGAGCTATCAATTTTCACGTTCACCATTACTGACGGAAAAGATTCGGTAAATTGCCGCAAAACTTGTGGCAGCACGATCCCACCAATATCGTCGGGCGCACCCAGACGCACTACACCGGCCATTTCCGGCTGAATGAACTTGGAAACCACCTCACTATTCAGCGACAGCATCCGCCGTGCATAGGTGAGCAGTATCTCACCATGATGCGTCAGCGTAACCGCACGCGCATCTCGCCTGAACAGAGAAACACCCAGCATTTCTTCCAGCTTCTTGATTTGCATGGATACCGCAGAAGGTGTTCGCAGCACTCGTTCAGCGGCGAGGGAAAAATTGCCGGTGTCGGCAATCGCGGAAAATGTGTTCAAAACATCCAAATCCAGAATGGGAAGACGAGGTGCTGTCGGCATCGGATCTCTTTCAAAAGTATTGAACGGCGCTTGCATCGCTTTCTATTCTATTGAACCCCCTATCCCTCCACAGGTCAAGCGTTGAGATCAACATTATTGAACTAAGCCGTCATTGCATTTCATTTGATTGAACTAACAATCTCCTGTCATGCTTGCTTCATGGCGATCCGGAACGCCGCACTCGAACCATGAAGGAGTTAGACCATGCATACATTCTATCACGCTGACCGTCCCTCTCATGCGGCGCTATCTCAATCCAGTTTCATCGGTCTGTTTGCCCGTTCATTCCTATGCGCGACATTTTCCGAGGCGCATCGACTGAGTGGTACGGCCAATGACAAGACTGCTGTGAGGTATGAAAGGAAAGTTCAATGAACACGCCCATCGTCCACAACGATCGCAATTCGGGAACAGTTCAAACTGCCCTCGCCTCCCATGTATGCACTTTCATGAAAGTATCGCGTTATGCCACGACGCTGGCAATCGCGCTCACAACGAGACACCGTAAACGCCTAACAGAAAAGGCGATTTCTGATCTCGCGGATTGGCAGCTCGTGGATATTGGCTACCCGACGCGCTACATAAAACCCAAGAACCGAAGTTTCCAGTCGGAAATCGGATAAACTTGGGCTGATGCATTCAAGACACTGAACACGGGCAGAAAGTAACGCTGCCCGTGCTGCAAAAAAATTGCTTCAAGTCCAGATCCCCCCCCTTTTCCTGCATTAACTTCCGTGCCAATGTCGCGATCAGGAAACGCCCGAAGCAGTGCTATCGGCGGGATGCCCTGACAAAATCAACCCAAAGCTGAAGCTCAGCCCGCGCCACGGAAATCGCTCATGAACAAGACGCAAGAATTGAAGCGTTCCCTTGTCTTTTTCCTCGTTCCCGAATTCACACTGCTTCCCTTCTCTGCGGCGATTGACACCCTTCGCATCGCCAACAGAATGTTGGGCTTCGAGGCCTACAAGTGGAGAATTGCTTCAAGTGAGGGCGAACGCGTCTATTCGTCCTGCGGAATTGGCGTTGATGTCGACAGTACGCTGGCCGACGAGCGTAAGCGGCTGAACGGCGAAAATCGCCCGGATATGGCGCTCGTCTGCTCTGGCACCAATGCCGACAAATACCGGAACAAGACGCTGAACGCCTGGCTGCGCGAAGCACTGAACCGCGGCGTCAAAGTTGGCAGCATGTGCACAGGCGCGCATATTCTGGCCCAAGCAGGCCTGCTCAATGGCAAGCGCTGTACAATCCATTGGGAAGATCTGCCAGGTTTTGGTGAACGCTATCCCGATATTGACGTGCGCGCCGAACTTTTTGAGGCCGATGGAAATATTTACACCTGCGCAGGCGGTACAGCATCACTCGATATGATGCTGCATCTCCTGGATCAGGATTTTGGCGAAAATCTCGTCAATCGAATTTGCGAACAAGCTCTAACCGACCGCGTCCGCAACAAGAATGACCGCCAGCGCCTGCCGTTGCGCGCGAGGCTGGGTGTTCAAAACAACAAGGTACTGTCCATTATCGAACTGATGGAAGCCAACCTCTCCGAGCCGCTCTCTCTCCTGGAGATTGCGGACTATGCAGGGCTGTCGCGCCGCCAGATTGAACGCCTTTTCCGCCAGGAAATGGGGCGCTCCCCAGCCCGATATTATCTTGAAATCAGGTTGGACCGTGCCCGCCACCTCCTGCTTCAATCTACCATGCCGGTCGTGGAAGTCGCAGTCGCATGTGGTTTCGTTTCGGCATCACATTTTTCCAAGTGCTATCGCGAGATCTACGAGCGCTCACCACAGCAAGAACGTGCCGAGCGCAAGCTGCAGCACAAATCTGGCGATAAGCCAGCTTCAAATATGTCGTGATTCAAATTCGGAAGAACGGGCATCAGCCCAGAACCAAGGCTTTTATTTCAGACAGTTACGCGCTCTTCTCTTGAGAGCGTGCTGCAAACATCTGCATAATTGAATAGTCTGAGAAGACACAGTTACGCCCGGAGTTCTTCGCCATATAGAGATATTGATCCGCTGCGTTCAGGTAGTTGTCGAATGTCTCATCACCGAGGATCTCAGCCAAACCAACGGATATTGTTACCGACAACTCCTCCTCCTCGGCAAGGATCTTTGTCTCCGCAATTGCGATACGCAACGCGTCGCAAAAGTCTGTCGCATCTTTCAACGACATATTTCTGAAAAGAAGGCCAAACTCTTCGCCGCCCAACCGCGCAGAAATGTGGAAATCGTCACCGACAATCTCGCGCAACCTTCGAGCAACAACCTTCAAAACGACATCACCCGTTTCGTGGCCGTATGTGTCATTGAATTTCTTGAAGTGGTCAATATCCAGCACGGCTGCGCAAACCGGTTCTCCGCGTTCCAGGCAATGCTTGACCAAAACAGGACCACGCTCAAAAAAGTGGCGGCGATTATACATGTCCGTCAGGAAGTCGCGTGACGCTGCCGCACGCAATTCCTTGAACTTTTCCAACGTGTCTACGTTCTGCGCAACGCGACGATGAAAAGCCTCACGGTTGAGCGGAATGCTGACAAAATCGCTTGCGCCCCATTTCAAGAATTCTGCACCTGACGCAGAATCTCCTTGATCAACCAGACCAATGATCCGAACCCGGTCCAGCTGGTATTCATCGCGTATTTTGCGGACCAGAGCATTATGGCTCATATCCGGCAGTTTGTCGCGAATGAGCACGATTTCAATGTCGGAATGCGTAACCATCTTATCAAGCGCTTCGGCGCCCGTAGACACCTCACTGACCAGAAACTGCTGGGGCAGCAGAAAGTCTCGCAACTCCGCCCGCTCAGCCTCGTCAGTACTAACAATCAGCACCCGTATATTGGAGTTGGTGAGAATCCGTTTGACCGCCCCCACGATTGCGTCAAACACGCGTTCACTGTCTTTGAGGACGTAGTCGACTACCGTATTGCCAAGGCTTTCAAGCTCATTTTGAAAATCAAAGCTGCCGGTGAACGCAATACTTGGCAGATTGATTTCCGACGCATATCGCAGCGATTCCATATGCTCGCTGTCTTTCAACGTCAAATCAACAACCGCCAGCGTGAACCGCGCCGTGCCAGGGGCCGTCGCCTGACGAAACTCGCTCACCGTCCGACAAGTAACCACTTCAACGTTGAGTTCCTCGCGAAAGCGGGCCGTCAACGCAAGGGAGAACATGCGTGTGTCCTCAACAAGGACAATACGCGTACGGTTTCTCACCGTAGCCGTTGCGGCACCTCCCCTGCTTTCCCTTGCAATCCCGCTCAAGGTCTATCCTCTAGCATTGACGTTAGTCGAGACGGGAGCTTCCCCCCGTTCCCGCAATATCAGCTGGCCTTCTTCATACGGCGGGCCGATGCATTCCTGATCTGCAGCAAAGTATCGATGTTCTGGTTCACTCGACTGTAGAACTCTTCTTCAATGAATGGACGCAACATGAAATCATTACCACCGGCCTTCAGGAAGCGGGCACACAAATGCCTGTCGCTAGACGATGAAACTCCGATCACGCGCAGTTCATGCGATCCGCGCACCGAACGAATTCGGCGTGTAAGGTCAAAACCATCAATATCCGGCATATTGTAGTCGGTTATAACAAGACAGATATCGGGGGTGCTTTTCAGGATTTCAATCGCTTTCGCACCGCTTTCTGCGGCACTGACGCGGAAATTGTAGCGCTTCAGTCGACTGGTAAGAAGTGCGCGGGCCGTCGGGCTATCATCCACAATCAGCACATGATGCTCGTGATTAGTCAGGAACCGGCATACCGCCTCGGCCAGCATGTCGACAGCAAAGATATTATCCTTGATGATATAGTCGACGATTTCTTTTGCCAGAAGCCCTTCGCGGGTTTCCTCTTTGAACGTACTGGTGAAGACAATCGTCGGCACGCTCAAATCCACCAGATAATTCAGCGCTTCGCCGTTCTCTGCACCTGGTAGATTTATATTCGTGATTGCCAATGCAATTGGCTCTTCATTGAGTTCGTAGGCCGCCTGGAGACTTTCAAAATCCCCACAGATCTCAATATCGATATCAAAAAGCTCTTTCAGCTTCAGTCGTATCATCGACGTAAAAACGTTGGAGTCTTCTCCAACAACGATCCTGCGTCCCTTCAATGAACCGCCGGAATACTGCATACCGGAAATGCCGATAAATGACATAGCTTTCCCCAAAACTTTAATTCGATCACTAGAATTAGGGGCATCTCATTGAATTTTCGTTAAGCTGAGGCGCAGGTATAAAATAAATACATTATATTGAATAAACCGAGTTATCCCTACTGAGTGCCTCCACCATCTTCGCCCATTGTATCGGCAACATGATGAGGGTTCTCGTGGACGGGTGGCGGAGTGTCGACCTTGATCGGCGCAGCAGTTTCCGGCGTCTTCACATGCAAATTGACATCGCGCTGAGGGAATGGAATCTCGATACCCTCCTCCCTGAACCGTTCAAAGATCGCAATGCGCAGGTCATTTCTGACGCCAAATCCGTCAAGCACATCGGCAAGATGAACACGCAGAATGAAGTCTACGGAAGAATCACCAAACCCGACAAACTCCACCGAAGGCTCAGGAAATTTCAAAACCAGATCATGCGCATCCGCCAGACCAATGAGAAGATCAATAACCCGTCTGGGGTCTGCGTCATAACTCACGCCAACGGCGACTTCGGCACGGCCAAGCCTGTTGCGATGGGTCCAATTACCAACTGCAGCATTGATGAGTTCCGAATTTGGAACGATGATCGATTGATGTTGAAATGTCTCGATTTCTGTCGCGCGCACGGAGATTTGCTTCACAAACCCCTCTGCTGAACTGGTGACAACCCAGTCGCCGATCTTGAACGGTCTCTCGACCAGCAAAATAAGCCCCGAGACAAAGTTGGAAACGATATTTTGCAGACCAAAGCCAATCCCCAAAGACAAGGCACCCGCAACAAGTGCGAGGCTCGACAGGTCTATCCCCGCTGCGGAAACGCCAATAAGAGCAGCAACGGCAATACCGACATACCCAACGCCGGTACGCACAGAATTTCTAACACCGGAATCCAGTTGCGAGCGATCCAGCACGTTGCCATCAAGCCAACGTGTAAACATGCGCGTTGCCATAAGACCGATGAAGAAGATCACCGCCCCGGTTACGATGCCCGCCAACGAAATGCTGATCGAGCCAATCGTGAATTCTGAGAACGTATTGGAGACCCAAAACCAGATATCGACAAAGTGAAAGCCCCATTGCATCAAAATCAATGGCAAGCCAATCGCCAGCACGAGGAGGTTTAACGCCAACCCGCCAGCAAGACCGATTTGGTCAAGCGTCGTATCACTCGGAGAGAAACGGCCAATCAACATTTTCCCAACGGCAGTGGCTGCAAATGCGTGTTTCTCCGATACGGCGCGCGCGCTCAAGAACCCGATATACATCGTCACGCCGATCGCACCGGTGATGACAATTTGCGATGCAATGAACCCGGCCAATCCGACATAGCCGACACCGGCGGATATAATAAGCGTCAGACCGACTGTAATCAGCAGTGCGACAACGGTCCGTGGCCACGGTCGCCCCGCCGCCGAAAGCGCATCATCCGCGCCGAGCAGCGGTCGCATGAATGCCATGCGCAAGATAACAAGACCTGATAAAACTGCGGCCAGAAAACTCTTTACCACTGTAAGCACAAGCGCTGCACCCAGAGCGGCGCTAACACCGCTCGCCAGATAGTCCATGCTGTTGATCACCGCCAGCATCAGTATCGCAATGGTGAGCTGGCGCGCACCCGCATTGGAAACCCGAACAAGCCGCCAGTTCGCAAGCCACGGAGCGAGTGTCGAGCGGGACACCTTGTAGACAAGAAAGAACACCACAACGACTTGCAAAAATGCCCGGACCATCGGCTCTATGTCTGCACGCAGAACATTGAAACTGTTGAGGAAAAACAGGCTCAATCCACAAAATACAGCAAGGCCAGCGGTCGGAACCACTGTCGACCAGAACGCCAATGAGAGACGACTGAGATATGGCGGATCTTCCTCATCGGGGTCACGGAAAAGAAGCGGACCAAACAGACGATAGCCAATAACGACCAGAACCAAAGCAGCCGACAAAGACAGAAACAGCGCACCAAGCAGCGAAAACCGCTTGAAGCTCAACACAAACTGCCCCCAACTGCTCAACTTGGTCCAAAGCACTGATGACTGGCTCTGGTATTCTTCATAAGCCTGCTCAAACACATTGCCGTCGATTGTTGTGCGCTCGAGTATGGCGTCAGTGAAGATCGCGCGTCGCTTGGCGTTGATATCCGAAATCACCTTGCCCAGTTGCGATGAAGTATCGGCAGTATGCGTCAAAAGCGTATTCAAAGACGCCCGCCGGGCGTTCAATGTTTTGCGTTCTGCCGCAACGATGGCATCCTCACCACCCTCGGGCACTGCTCCAAGCGCCGTCAGACGGCGTTCGACTTCCTCAAGCTCTGCCTTGAGCTGCTGATCCACCGCCAGAACTTTGTCGGAGAGGCCTTCTGCCTGAACCTTCAACCGCAAAAGAGCCGTGTCACCAACCCCATCTGCAGAGACCTTGTCGGAAAGAGAATCCAGCTCCCGATCAAATCCCGCTATTTGCTGCGCGACGTCGTCGAGTTGCAGCTGGGCTGAAGTCGCCGCAGTGGGCGCACGCTCTGCATCCTGAGCAGATGTCGCACCAACATTCGTGAGCAAGATCAAAGCGGACAAAACGGATACCAGGATCAATATGCCGTGCCGCCAGTTCCTGAAGTTCATAGTTGCTTCCTGCATTTCGTTGTCTGAGCACAAAGCCCCCGCACATAAACGAACAGGCAGCAATCTGCGCCACAGTCGTTTTCCAGCAAGTGAAAACCCCGCGCCCCGGGACTGATTCCACAGTATTGGTTCCGCACTCTAGAAGCCAGCCCCCGGTTGCGCGAGATACTCGAGTTCACGTGTCGTGGATTCACGTCCCAATATGGCATTTCTATGCGGAAAGCGCCCAAATCTGGAAATCACATCCATATGTGCACGTGCATATTCGAGATAACGACCGTCGCCCAGACCGCCACATAATTCAACTGCCTGCCTCTGATCAGCAATATCTTCCGAATGCTCGAAAGGCAGGTAGAAAAACAGCCGTCGACGCTCGTCGAGTAATTGATCATCGCCTGCAGCAACCGCCAGACGCGCCTCACGCAAGGCCAGCGGGTCGGTTGCAAATGAAAGCGGCGAGCCGCGATAAATGTTGCGCGGAAATTGATCCAACACGATGATGGCCGCCAATCTTGAGTTGGCATCGCGCCGCCACTCCTCGGCCACACCGCGCGACAATGTGAGATGTGTGTACGCGAAGCGGCGTGCAATCTGTCCGTCAAGGGCTTCAGACTTCACAAACCAGTCTCGCTCGCTGAGTTCTTCAAACCAAAATCTCAGAATCTCATTTGGGTTCGCCACTTCGTCGCGCTCAGACATCCGCATATTTCCTTTTACTGATATCTATATAGCGATAAAAATTCCGCTTACAATTCGGTAGGTTCCAAGCAAAACTATCCACAATCCAGCAATCTCAGGGCTTTGCGCGATCACAGGCAAAACAAATATTTTTTTTGGTGAAAGAAGGCTGGACAAGTCCATTCTTCCCAGTTATACGCCGCCCAAGAAATCGCGAAAGCGGTTTCCCGCGTGTGGGTGATTAGCTCAGTTGGTAGAGCAGCTGACTCTTAATCAGCGGGTCCACGGTTCGAGCCCGTGATCACCCACCAATCTTTTCAATAACTTAACGAGATGCATTACTTCCGTTAGTCGCAGTTTAGTCGCAGAAATCGTATGTTTCTGCCTGACTTTCTATGTGACGCGATAGGAAGAAGCCGCCGGTGACACAAGGCGCGCACCAATATCCAGATGTACAAATTCCTAATATTCACACCCATAACGCGATCTGCTATCGTTCTTGTCCCGGGAGTTGTCTAACCGGGGCATCGCGATGCTCCTATCACAGGAGATATCGTGATGAGGATACTATCGAAGCGACAGGTGAGAGAGCTGGTCCTGTATTCACCGCAGCACATCGCCAGACTGGAAGCTGCCGGACAATTCCCCAAGCGGGTACGTCTTGGAGCCAACAGAGTGGGTTGGGTTGAGGATGAAGTGCTGGAATGGCTTAAAGAACGCCTTGATCGTCGTGAATGATCCACACGACTGCTCCTTTGCAGAGAGGGAGCGGGGCGGTGCTACGGCACCGCCCTTTCCATTTTGCATATGGCAAAGACCTATGCTGCTTCTGCCATTCTGGTTGCTTTGAAGACGAATACCCCGCGCTCCAGATAGTCATCAACAAATCGCCGCTGGTTTTCAGGAAAATGACCATTGAGTTGTTGAAAGATTTTTTGACCGATCACCTCAGCAAAGAGTATGCGTCGCCAACGGCGTGTTTGCGCGTTGTTGCCATAAATCTGTGTGAGATGCTGGCACTGCAGTTTAAGCGTATTGTATTCGCCCTGCATACTGAAGTCATACCCTCCCCGCCAATGGCACCAGTCATGCCAGGCACGGAAATGATAGTTGACATCGGGATCGCCGAAGATCGTTTGCTCTGATCCACCGGAATAGACAACGTAGCGCTTGCTGGATTCAAACAAAGCCACCAGCTTCTCGTATGTGTCCGGTGCACTCTCTGACACGTCGAAACTGGCAGGGAAAAGACGGCGAGTAACCAGCAACACCGCCACATTCAAATGATGATCCAGAACCTCTGAGCGATAGCGGTTCCAGTCTGCTTCCGATATGGGATACATTAGACCCTCCTTTCGTTGAGGGTCTTTCAGATAGCACCATATCTGATGTCTGTATCCGAGCGCTATGAGGAGGTATGAGCGGAAACGACGTGCCTCGTATCACGATGATAACACTTCACTTTATTGTGATGTGACGATATTTGTTGCTAGAAGGAGCGGACGACCGATTTCGGACCGTACCCGGGCAAGCGGCTATCCAAGAGGATTTGCTGAAGGAGACATACTCCACGCCGGTCACTCGTGAACTAACCTTCTCACGTTCACACACTTTAGGCTGAATTGAATTCAACGGAGGACTACATGCGATCAGCTGACAAGAAGAAGGAGGTTCTCATCAGGCGTTACATGCCTATTACAGCACTGATTGACACCCTTCGACGGCAGAAGCTAGCCATCTTGAACCCTGAGAGCTGGGACGACCGAAATGATCGGCTGTTCATGCGGGTGTACAAGAACCACACGAAGGCAGGTGGCCTGTACGGCATGTGTGCCGCGCTCCGTGGCGAAACATATCACCATTGGAAGATATTCGCAGGCGGAGCATCTGGCGTATGTCTTGTGCTGAAACGGAAGCCGCTCGAAGCGTATCTCGACAGCCGTCCACTGGGTCCAAGAACTAAGATTAGATACGACGGGGTCAATTACCTGACGCTAGATGAGGTAAAAAAACTCTCGCCCAATCGCATCATGGAGCTCCCCTTCTTGAAGCGTTATGGCTTCAAAGATGAAAATGAATATCGGATCGTCATCGAAACAGATGCCGACCAGCTGCCAGCTATCTTCATTGACTGCCCGCACAAGTGGATTGATACCGTCTATCTCAATCCCTGGCTCTACGAGGACCAGGCTCAAAGCCTCACCGAGACGATCAGAGAGATGCTTGGCTGCGAGAAGCTAGAGGTCAAGCGGTCGCAGTTAATCGACAGCACGACTTGGCGCAAAGCTGCCGAACGAATAGCCGGTGGGACAACTCGTACTGCACCATAACTAGCGGAGGCCGGGAAGCGGAAGTTCCAACCGAAATACCTCAAAATAGAGTTGTTTTAAGACTCCATAACAACCCTCAATAAGCCTGGCGTTGACTTTTCAAACGTCATGAGCAACAATTTGTTCGAAAATCGAACTTATTGATATGCTGAGGGCGAAGCGACCATGAATGTTGAAGTGTTAGAAAAGGAATTTCAAAGCAAGATTCCAGAGCTAATCAAAGCGTTCGAAGATTGGTTCGAAAAGGAAGGTGCCAGTATCGATGATGTTATTGCAAATTCCGCTCCATCAGGGACCGGCGGATCAATCATTAGTGCAAGATCGGCGATAGATTCGAAAAGAGTGCTGGATGCGACGAGTATCACAGAAGAGGTGTTAGGTGTTGAAATGCCTCCTGAGATCATTAAACCCGGTGGATACGAGACCTGCCAGGAAATGATTGACGATCTTCTGCCAAAACTTGAGAAGGTTTACACCGGAAAACAAAAGATTAAGAAACCGAAAGTAGCTGCGACGCCTGCTAAGGTTAAGGAAGATCATGAGTGACGAAAAAGATGACTGGCAAGCTATCGGCGAGAGGCTAAAGCAAGCAAGAGAATATTTGGAGCTGACGCAGGACGAAGCGGCAGCAGCTGTCAAGATATCTCGCTCCGCTCTGTCCCTTATTGAGAATGGTCGTCGGAAGGTGGACGCTGTAGAACTAGGGCGCTTTGCAAAGGTATATGGACAAACTGTGGAAGCTTTAACTGGCCAATCTAAAGCCCCGCCTCTTCCAGAAAATGTGCGGGCACTAGCACGAGCTGCCAACGAATTGTCGGATAGCGACCGCCAAGAACTGTTGCGGTTTGCTCAATACCTGCAGTCACGAAGCCCCAAGGAGTAGTGGAATGGCTAGATCCGCTGCAAGTGCCGCAAGACTTAGCGCAGTTGCCGCAGCAAAGCGGGTGCACAGAGGGCTCGATTTGGAGGCAAGGGTTAAGGAGGGAGGCGGACAAGTTGACGTTTTTGAGGTAATAGCGGAGCTTGATATTTCATTGATTTTCAAACCGCTAGATTCTGCATTGGGGCTTTGCCTCCCAAAACCGTTGCGTGGGATCATGATTACAACACGACGCGGCCTGCACATCCAACGTTTTACTGCCGCCCACGAACTTGCTCATGTGATTTTGGATCATGAAGGCAGTATTGATCAAGAAATATTGGAACGTGATCCATCTCCCCTTGGCTCCATGCGCGATCTCAAAGAGGTTCAGGCGGATATATTTGCTGCGGAATTCTTGCTCCCACGCTGGCTCTATTTTCATCACGCAACGAACCAGGGTTGGGGTACAGGACATCTAAAGAACCCTGAAGTTGTTTACCAATTGTCTTTGCGTATGGGGGCTAGTTACGAAGCAACCTGCTGGGGACTTTCAAATCATTCAATTCTGTCATCGGCCGATGTCGAGATACTGCGCAATGCAAAGTTAGCGCGGCTAAAGACCGACATAGGCAGAAAGCACCGTCCTGTAGATTCTTGGGCCGATGTTTGGAAACTTACGACCAATGATCAAGGCTGTAGTCTCAGTGGAAATCCAGACGACCTAGTACGTATTGATCTCGAGGAGCATGTACAGGGGGGATTTGAATGGAACGTTTCCTCGCTGCAAGACGCGGGATATGAAATTCTAGACGACCAATCTCATTTCGTTGAAGAGCCTATGTACTACGGAGCTTCTTCTGTCCGCAGTCTGGTAACCCGTCCTCCCAAGACCGGCGTAGCGAAAGTCAAACTGAAAGAAATCAAACCCTGGTTAGAGAATTCGGAAGAACGCGCGAACTTTGAAGTCTTTCTGGACTTCCATGGCAAAGAGGACGGAGGGCTTTCTCGCGCCTTTCGTCGACGGTTGGGGCAAAGAATTTGATTAGCCCCAAAATCGATCTCCGTAAGTCTTTCATGCCTGTTCGCGATCAAGGAGCGCGTTCAACTTGTTTGTCGTTCGCTTTCACAAGTGCTCATGAATATGCTGGAGCTCAGTCAAGTGAGTTGTCGGTAGAATATCATTACTTTCACGCCATATCGAGAACTCCCGGAGGCAATCCCTTTGGTGGTACCGTTATGAAGGCTGCTGCGGATGCGATGGTTTTTGACGGACAGCCACCGGAGTTTGATTGGCCATATGAAGCGGTTCAGGGAGTGGCACCTAATTGGACGCCCCCGCCGAAACTTAGCGCGATATATTTGGCGAAGGCCTCAATATCCACTTTGACGCTTGAGCAAATCATTTCGGAGCTGAAACTAGGTAAGGCTGTTGTGCTTGGGCTGGTAATTACAGATTCTTTCATGAGAGCTGATGGAGACGGGGTGCTTCCAATCATCGCGAACGACAGGGCAAGAGGAGGGCACGCGGTTTTAGCAGTTGGTTATGGGTTGGATAGCAGCAAAAACAAACACATCCTAATTCGCAATAGCTGGGGTCCACATTGGGGTGATCAAGGACATGCTTGGCTGCGAAAGGCTTATGTTGACGCGCAATTGAGAGATACCGCTGTCGTAACAGTATAGGAATGTCGAAATGGAACTTGTTAAGGGAAATAGTGTCTCGCAGCTTTGGTTAGCAGCTGCTACCTATCTTGAGTCCGCTAAAGGGCGCGAGGATTTCGACGTATTTTTGAATACGTCGTCTCCAATAGCTCTTTCCACCGAAGACGCAAAGGTGATCGCGATGGTCGACGCGTTTCTGAGGCAACATGGTGGGCTACCGATTGAGACTGTTGCGGAAACAATATTTCCTCTCCAAGATTATGTCAGAGGAGGCAAAACTGCGGTTTTTGAAACTTATCCCAAGCGCATGGAAAAAATTCACGCCGCACGCTCAGATGCACGCTGGGGTTGCTACGCCATGAGAATACTCAGGCAGAAAGATCGTGATGGTGAGGTCTTTAATCCGCTGAAAGCACTGCTTGAGAAACTACAAAAACATGGGAAATACAAGGCAACGTTTGAGTTGGCGGCGGGGCAACCATTGGAGAGTGAGCCTCCGCATGGAGACATAGCAATTTACAACGCTGCAACTGACCGTAGACCTTTATATGGCAATTTGCCTTGTCTTAGCCACGTGAGCATTAAGGTGGACAATGGACGGATTCGCCTCAATGCGACCTACAGGTCGCATTACTATATTCAGAGACTGTTGGGAAACATGATTGGTTTAGGCCGACTTCAGTACTTTTTGGCTCATGAAAGCGGATACGATGTGGGCCCACTAACAATAAATTCGACATACGCAAAGCTAGATACTGGTCACGAAAGTGGCAACGGGACTTGGCGTGTTGCCGACATCAAAGAGCTTCTTTCAAATTGCAAGAAAATATACACTCATATGGAGGCAGCATGACAGACGACAATACGCGTTCTCTTTTACAGGAGCAAATTTACGCCCTCCAGCTGGATCAGCTTCGCCATGACGAGATGTTTCACAAGGATATCATAATTATGCCTTTGGCGGAGCGAGTTAAACATATGGCGTTGCACAACGCCAAATATGTTGGCTACTTCATCGAGGCAATGGAAAACGAAGATGCCGCCCGCACTATTTCCGTTTTGACAGATGCTTTTGTAATCACGTTAGCAACGGCAAACACTCTGAACCAAGATCTGGGTCTAGCTATTCTAAGGAACGAGGAAACAGTAGAAAGTCTTCTCAATTTCACTTCAAGCCAGGGGCCGGCAAAGGGAGATTACATTAGTTTTCTATATGCCTACGCAAAGGCTGCGGGCCTTCTCGCGAAGGCTTGTGAGTCATGGGACCACCTGGAGATGTCATCATTCAACACGATGATGCGCGAAAGCAACCTCGCACTGTTTGAGGCCATTGTGGTATTCGCAAGCTCCGAAAGAATTGATATTGCAAAGCTGTATCATGAGAGGCTTCGGTTTATTGAGCGAAGGTCGATTTTTCATCGCACATTTGCCAAGGGCTAGGAGGAAGTCATTGTTTTGGGGAAATACCGAATTGCGGCGACAATTGCCATCGCTGATTGATCCATACGATACAGAATTGATTGATAAGGCCAACTATACGCTTCGAGTAGGCCCGGAAGTCTATGTCTCTCCCACTGGAACCCGGGACGACCCCAGAAACAAAACAAAGAAGAAGCTCGAGGCAAGAGATGATTTCGTAATACCCGCGGGGCAGTTCGCTTTCTTGATAACTGAAGAAAAGGTTACGGTGCCAAGTGACGCAATTGCATTTATTTCAATGCGTGCTAGCTACAAGTTTCAAGGTCTTGTTAATGTTTCAGGCTTTCATGTTGATCCTGGGTTTTCCGGACGCTTAATATTCTCGGTTTTCAATGCTGGTCCAGCAGAAGTTAGGCTTGAGCGCTTGGAAAAGTGTTTCCATATCTGGTTTGCAGATCTGCGAGATCATGAATCTACTAAAAATAGGCCGGGCTATGAGGGAATTCCAGCTGAGTTGATAAATCGGATCAAAGGTGGTGTTCAGTCCTTTGCGGGGCTGGATTCGAAGATCGATGATACGGATAGAAAGCTGTCTGAGAGGTTGACCACAATTGAACGTGAGCAGGCCGTAGTTAAGTGGGCAGCCGCCCTTATAGTGGGAGGACTTATCGCCTTGGGCGTTAGGAGCTGCGCAGCGGAAAAATCTCTTTCTCAAAACTTCCACCAATTGCAACAGACGCAGCAGCATAGAGGTGATAGTGTAGAGGCTCAACCTTGAGCTAAAAGCAACTTATTTTGAGATAAGATTGACGCCCTGGCTCTGCGTCCGATAAACGCTGCCAACGCTCGAATAGTAATTCTTTGGCAGAGGGCAAAATGATTACAACTCCCGTTATGGAAACTTATTGGCGTTTTGCCGCCGAAAGGCAGGAGGTCTTCTTTCGACGTCTGCACGATCAGCAGGGGCCGTGGACCAATGATCCTATCATTTCAAAATACAAATTTACGAATGTTTACCGTATATTGGACCGAGTAAGCCAATATTTGGTACGTGAAGTTCAATACAGAGAAGACCGCTCTCAGGAACCATCTGAAATATTTTTTAGAACAATCTTATTTAAGGTTTTTAATAAGATAGAAACTTGGGAAAGCTTGGAGCGCGAGCTCGGGCACATTTCCTGGAGAGCGACAAAAATTTCGGATATCGAAAAACGGTTGGATTATCTCTTCTCTAGAGGGAAAAAAATATATTCCGCAGCATACATCATGCCATCTCCGAATTTTGGCAATGCACGAAAACATGCCAATCACCTCGCTTTGCTGGAACAAATGATGTCAGATCGTCTTCCGGACCGATTAGCGCAAGCGCCGAACCTTGCTGCTGTTTTTGAGCGCCTTGCGAGCTATCCGGGAATAGGCAGATTTTTGGCGTTCCAATATGCCATTGATTTAAATTACTCGGCAATGCTCAACTTTGATGAAGCGGAATTGGTCGTAGCTGGCCCTGGTGCCATTGATGGTATTTCAAAGTGCTTCACTGATACAGGCGGGAAAACGCCAGAAGAAGTAATTTTTGAGGTCACTTCTATGCAGGATGACGCCTTTAAAGAACTCGGATTAAGATTCAGAAGAATTGGCAACCGTCCTCTTCAGCCAATAGACTGCCAAAATATTTTTTGTGAGATTTCAAAATATGCACGCGTCGCTCATCCCCAGGTTAGGGGTGTTGCTGGCAGAACCCGAATAAAGCAGGAATATCGTTCCAACAACAGTCCGTTTCCTTCATTGTTTTTTCCACCTCGATGGGAGGTGGCGGTGCAACAATACCGGAAAGAACTGGTTGGGCGGCAGCAATATAGTTTCGCGGTGTGAGGGTGGACATGACGAAAAGTGCGGACGAAGAAAATCAAGAAATTGGAAAATCTATACCGACCGCGAGGTTGATAACGCTATTAATTTTGAGCAATGTCGTCGCTGCAATTGTACTCCTAGCTGAGCAATATTCTTCTTCCAGAGTTCAAGGCGTCGCTTTGGCTCAACTGAGTTCGTATTCGGCTGTGGTGTATATTGCGATTGGGGCAATAAACATTGTTCTTCTTTTTAAGCTAATAGATAACGATCAAGAATTTGAATTTGTTGGTCTTAAGGCGAAGGGCGCTGCTGCCTCAGTTTTTATGTGGGTAGGTATAGTGGTCACTCTCGCGTCAGTCCTTTACGTGCTTCGTTGAAACCACCTGGATCATGTTCTTTGAACATTGAATCGAAGTGGTATTCGTTTTGGCGGGAAGTCTGTCTCTCTATTGCGACAGTGATTTTCCGGGTGCAGGTCAATAGCACGAACATTGAGTGTCGACCTGCGCTGGTGGGTTTTGACAGCAGCGGAAAGCCGTGTATCTGTGCAGAAAACTTTGGCGGCTGGGGCACTTTCAGGTTCATTTCCAGCAGCGGGTCAGCGCAACGTGAATACGCCGATAATTAAAACAACGGCCCACGCCGACACTATGCTTCATAACTTCTCAGATATAAGTGTCATCAACCACAAGACTGAGGTATGGATACGCCCCTGAACCCGGTATCCCTAGTTTTCGTCTCCCTGTATCCTCAGCCATAGCGACGCACCGCTCCTCACCGGCCCTTACCCCATTTCCGTGACTTCATACCTCATTTCTCTTCAAATGAGAGTAGCAACCCATACCACCCACCCTCCTTGACTCTCAACCGGTAATTTCATTTATTGATACTAATACTATCGGGAGGGGACGCCGATGAAACTGCTACTAAAACGCAACCAGACTGCCAGCGCGTTTGGAAGACTGGGGCGTCCAACCTTCAAACTGCGCGCTCAGTTTGATCTCGAAAACGACGAGTACCTCCTCATCGACAAATACAAATTCGGCGACTCTTTGCTGGTGGCGGCGGTGCAACCGGGTATGCTGTGGAAGGCCTTTTTCTTTGGCTTTGTGTGCTTCGTTGTCGGTGGTGCAGTTGCGTCGGGCTTCCTTGGCTCGATAACATCAGGATATATCGCTGGTGGTTTGCTTGGTGCCTTTGGCACATGGTTCTTCTATGACCGCAAACGCGAAACCATCTACGTGCGTGACCTCATTCACGGACGGTATTTCGATTGCAAAAGCATCATCGATCTGGCGCGTAAGGAACACTACCTGCAACACATCTGCGGCTATCTGCGGCAGGTTTTGGAAAGTGCCAAGCACTGGGATGGAACTGAGACCGTACAAATTGATCCCATGACCAAAGGTGAAGCCAAGCTCTTTATGATCCGTGGCCTATGACACTCCGGGGCGAAAGACTGCATGCCTGGCTCCACGGCTTTGGCTGGAAGCGCGATTCAGCACAGGCGCGCGCGGTCTTTGCTGAAACCAAACAGCTCTTTGTGTCCTGCGGCATCGCCACCACCGCCGAGCGCGAAAACCATATCCTGGCTCTGGCCGAACACGTCTACGAGCATGGCACAAGGGTAGCGGAAACCTTTGCGCCGGAACAAATCGTCGCTATTGTTCGCGCCATTATGGACTATGAAGGCTTGTTCGTACTGGAGGAGCCGGACTGGTCCGAGCGCCGCACTACCTCGCAATATTGGCAGCTGCGCGACGAGCTTGTCATTCAGCGTGATCTAGCCAAGAACTTCGACGCCAACTGCCAGTGCCTGGCCAACACACTGGTTTATCTCTTTGCCACAGTGGCAGCAGAAACACCGGCGCTTCATCGCAGCGGGTCCGAGACAGACATCACCGTCACCGCACCGAAGCTTGATGTGTTCAGCGCCCTGCCCGAGATGCTCGAGGAGCTGCTAGAAGGCCCCTTTGATCAGGATAATGTCGAACGGGGGTTGTTTGCCCGCATTCGCACTCGGTTGGACCGCAATCTGATCATTGCCTCCGGTGGTAATCCCGATAGCGGGGAGGCTTTCAAGCGTTCCTTTGTCATGCCCAGCAAATCCGGTATTGCTGACCGCAAAGAGTTGCTGGCCACCTATTTTGGCGGCACGCCTCTAACACAATTCTTCGATGGGGAAGTCGCGGTGACCATTCCGCAGCAGACCCGCTTCGAACATCATCATATTGTGGCCGGTTCTGGTCACGGCAAGACGCAAACCCTGCAATACCTGATCGCCCATGATCTGGAGCAAGCGGCGCGTCATCGCGCCTCTGTAGTGGTGATAGACAGCCAAGGCGATCTCATTCGCACCATTCAAAGGCTGAAGCTGGTAAATGAAGACAATCTGGTCCTGATTGACCCGACTGACGTGGCCTTCCCGGTCTGTCTCAATCTCTTTGATGTGCAGATGGAGCGGATCAATTCCTATTCGCTCCTCCACCGGGAACAGATGCTCAATGGCATCCTTGAACTCTATGATTTTGTGCTCGGTTCGCTCCTTGGTGCGGAGATGACCCAGAAGCAGAGTGTGATCTTCCGTTATGTGACCCGGTTACTGCTGCATATTCCCGATGCCACCATCCACACCATGCTGGCCCTCTTCCAGGAGGGAGGCACAGCCAAATATCGCCAGCATATCGAAAAGCTGGAAGGCACCGCCCGCATCTTCTTTGAAGAGGAATTCGATAGCCGGGAGTTCACCCAGACCAAAAGGCAGGTGGTGCGACGGCTCTACGGCATCCTGGAGAACCAAGCCTTCAACCGCATGTTCTCCCATCCGCGCAGCAAGCTAGATCTATTCTCGGAGTTGAATGCCGGTAAGGTCATTCTGATCAACACCGCCAAGGACCTCCTCAAGGAAACCGGCACCGAGATATTCGGACGTTTCTTCATTGCCATGATTACCCAGGCCGCACAGGAACGGGCCACCATCCCAGCCGAAAATCGCATGCCCACCTTTGTCTATGTGGACGAAGCCCAGGATTACTTTGACGACAACATCCAGATCATTCTCTCCCAAGCCCGCAAATACAAGGTGGGCATGGTGATGGCGCATCAATATCTGGACCAGCTATCCCCAAGGCTGCAATCGGCCTTCATGGCCAATACCTCGATCAAGTTTGCCGGTGGGCTCTCATCGAAGGACGCTCGCAGCTTCGCCAGTGAAATGCAGGTGATGCCAGACTTCATTCTGGGACAGCAGCGCGGAAGCTTTGCCGCCACTATGCGCGGAGTGACCAAGCGGGCCATGTCCCTGTCTTTTCCCTTTGGCCATATGGAAGGCATGGCGCGACACACATCAGCCGAACAGGAACGCATCCGGGACGCCATGCGGCAAAGGTTGGCCGTGCCGATAGGGGAACTCTATCGCCGCGAGCAGGATGAACGACGGGCAGCAAAGCAGGAAGATGCCAAAGCGGTGCAGCCGAAGCCTACCGCGCCTAAGGTCAAGAAACCGCCGCCCGACGATGATCCCTATGACTTTGATCCAACGCCGACGCCGGAGCTGAAATAAAATGTGACCGGCTGACCATCGGGCAGCATTGCACCGCATACGGGTGGATAGCCCACCATAGCGCACGTGTACGGGCACAAACGGCAGTTCTATCCTGCTCCCATGAAAACCCATGACACCCTCAATCGCCGCAACCGGTACAATCCGTCCTCCACCGGCAAGCGAGTAAACCTGAAGCCGAGAGACTTGCTCTGGCTGGAGTTCCTGGCACGGCATGGGCCACTGCCATCAGATTATCTGCATGCTTTTACCGAGGACACCCATCCCAGCGCGAAGGCAGCGCGAATGCGCCTCATGGACCTTGCCTCGGAAACCAACACGCCGCACGGCGGTGCCTATCTCCTCCGGCCACCGCAGCAGCAATACAACATCGACGCCCGCAACAAACCGCTGATTTACGATCTATCTGAATATGGCTGGAAGGCGCTGGGAATGAAACGCAAGGATATCGTGCGGGCGACAGGGCCCTTTCGACACCAATTGATGGTGGCCTGCACCACGGCCAAGATAGAGCTGGATTGCAAGAATGATCCGAAGACGGATTACCTGCCAGCCTCGATGCTCCTCGACAAAGCCAGCGACATCGCTGTTGATCTGACCATTACCAATCCGCACAACGGCAGACGCGAACGCCATCGGCTGATCCCAGACCAGCTCTTTGCACTACGCTACCATACGCCGGAGGGACCAAGGTACCGCGCCTACTGCGTGGAATGCGACCGGGGGACTGAGCCGAAGACCAGCTCAAACTATGCGCGGAAGAGCCAAGAACGGAATGAGTTGCAGTACCGAGAGTTTATTGGGCGGGGGATATACAAGGAGAAATGGGGACTGAAGTGCCCGTTGGTGGTGCTTCATAAGGTTGTCACATTCTAAATAAGCAGAATATTCTGCCGCCTTTGGCTCCGCCTACTCGTTAAATCAATCTTCAACCAAGAGCTCCGGCTGCGTCACCCTTTAGCGTTTGCGCCCCCAAAACTTTGCATCTCGCTTATCCCGCCTGCTCGAAGCTCGGAGATAAGTTTATTTGCCAACCGGAATTGGTAATCTGAAGGCTCATGACCTCTTACCTTCAAAACTTGAAAATCTCTTTCCAAATCTTCCAGAATAGCTATCGCCTTTTCCTGATTTATATCCGGCCATTCAATTTCACGCGCTCGTTGGGCCAAATATAAATAGGAATGTTGATTATGGTTGTGTATCTGAAATAGCACCTCGTAGCCTTCGTAATTTTGAATAATACTTTCGAACAAACTGTACGCCGCACACAAAACAGAAGCTATTGTGAATATTAGTGGGAGCTGGAAATGCACTAAAAATGTATATTGAGTAATAATATTCGATGAAATGTAAGCAGCAAGAACAAACAATATTCCAAATATACCAGATATTACTTGCCTTCTAAAATACCTTTCCGCTTTTTGTTTGTACTCGTCAGACGCTACACGATGAGCAAACGCATTTGTTCGCGCTCTCAGCCAAATTTGCATCACCTTTTTTTGTACCGAAACAATTATTTTGTTTGCTTCAACATCTGGCACAAGCTCTACTCCCAAAAAGGCCACCCGCCGATTTTCTACTGACTACTATCCAAAATTACCGCACATTCTCTCAAGGCTCTCTTCGGAGGATTTTTCACCGAAGCCACTGCAAATCCACACTGCCCGGACCCAAAAATTACATATTCACCCCTTGTGGGAGCAAACTTAATTGCTTCGCCAAGTGTCTTCGCAAGCTGTCCGCCGAACAATTTGCGAAGCTTTTCAAAAGTCTGAATCTCATCCAGCCCAGCCACCACATGGAAATGGTTGTGAGCAGGGGCAAACTCGCTGGTGCAAAAAGATGCTCTACCTCGTTCATAGAAAAAGCCAAATTCGTCGCTGGTTAACTCTTTGAACAAGTTATTGACGTCTTCTGGATCATCTGCGTCTTTAACACTGGTAGCAGTACTTTTACCAACACACAGCAGGTGCTTGAAGGTTATCGGATCGCCATCATAAACGATATGATATTTGTCATTCTTGATCACCGGCGATTCCGATTGAATGCGCTCAATGGGGTTTTCAATCTCCAGAAGTGGAAGTTCCATTTTTGAGAATTCCCTTTCACTGAAACAGTCAGGAACAAGATAAGAAGGTGTCAAATCTATTCCATATTCTCTCAATACCATTGCTGGATGAGAAAGAAGACCAAAATCGACAACAACTGACGCTTTAGTTCCCGAAAGGGCCTTCGCAATCGAAATCAAATTTGCCTCGTCACCTCTTCGTGTCCTTAGACCCAGCCTTATTGATGACGTTCGGTTCCAAGTCGATAGATCTTTCAATGTTTCTACCTTATGAAAAGGCCCTTCAATGTCATACTTAAACGTGGTCTGAAAACCTCTTCTAATATTCAAACATTCCAACTTCTTTGACGTGCCGTCCCAAATCGCATGAACATTCAGCGGCGAGCCATCTTCAATTCCACTCCGCAGTATATCGACTGCGCGTACTAACGCTTTCAGTAAGTATGACATTTCACGTCGCCTAAGTGGAAAATTTACACGACTTGGCACATTTCGATACTTTTTTTCCAAGACAGCCTTCCGGTATTCATTGTACCGATAGCAAGTACAAGTGTCTGTCTTCAATATAAAAACGTCAGGCTGCAGGCTATTTTCACTTTCCCACATTCCGGGTATATGCTCGATCAAAACAAGATCATCGTCTACTAGTATTTCAAATGAGCGTTTAACATCAAGATATTCGTGAACTATCACTGCGTAATTTTTTTTATAATATGTTCGAATAAAATGCATGGCCTCCTCGTAACTAGAGATGAACCCGCGTGGCAAACCAATAGAATTTCCACTTGAAAATCGTATTGTTGCTGCAACTTCTTTGAAGAAGAACCTTCGCAATTCACTTTCTATCTCGGCTATTGGCAAATGCGGTTTCAGAACCAATAAAGGCCTGCTGAATAAGCCACTCTTCTTGAAAAAGTTCATAGCCCAGGCTTTGGCGCCCTCAAAAGGAGGCCCTTCGCTAACAGCGGTTCCTAGATTTGGAGAGTTAGTGACCGAGAAATGTTCTTTCCGCATCTCCTTAACTTGGAGGAGATAGAAGTCTCCTTTTTTTCTGGCAAATTCGATCACGAATTCGTCCGCTGAAGCGGCGTCAAAAGATTCTATTACTGCCTTCAGCCAGTTCCTAAGCTTTGAATTAGCTGATGTGGGGCTTTTCACATCCTCTTTCAACATCGCCAGATCTAAGTTGAGACGGCTACTCTTTTCTTCTCCTGAAATAATTCCTACTAGGTGGCCTTTTGTGTATTCAACATATGCCGTCTCGCCACTTACTATGGCAACTCCGGATATTTCCGGTTTTTTTATCTGAGTCTGGACCAAGATAGCCATGTGATCTGCAGTTTGATCCGCGCCAGCATGCTCAAAATATGGTCGAAGAGAAGAGTGCCTCGCGTTTTCAATTATCTTTTCAATCGCTATTATTATTTCTTCGGTCGTTGAGATATTCAAATATGAATCAAATAGGCCAGAAAAATAATTTCCATTGCGGTCCTCATAAATTGAAGAAGATCGAACTATAAATCTTTCGTCCTTGTTATTTTCTATCAATTTGCAGACATATTCGTGTAGTACTTTATGGTACCTGTCTTTGTTCTCGGCCTTCGCGATCTTCTTGGCAAGGTGTGTCGATATGCAAAACCCCGAGGGAACTTCGATGCCTCTAAGCCCCGCTTTATGCAGGTTGCAAGATTTCACCCCGAAAATACCCTGCTCAATGTCATCTGAGCCAGCTATCCACGCGATTTGCCGACTCCGCCCTTTTGCCATGTTGAAAAATTTTCTCATAAGTAGATAAGCCCTCAAGCAATATCATATTATAGCATATTTCTTAAATTGCCAGCAGCAGCAGCATTGAATAGATCGGATTGCCTCAAACTCATAAATCCATTCGTGTATTTACAAGACCTCAGCCAACTGCCGCCGGTACTACTCCATACAGAGGTTTCAGATATCATCGAGAAACGGACGAGTTGGATGACGATTAGTGAAGTTCGTCGATGAAGGGTACGGTTTCAGATGTGCTGCCTGAAATCAACAACTCCCCAGCTCTCTTTTTCCCAGCGTTATTCGCCGTATACGTCACCGCCACTTCTTCAAGATGGAACCCTTTGAATATCTGCCTTACCTCCGGCGTATCCCCGATAGACATAATAAACTTGCCTTTGAGGATCGCGGCCAACCGCTCAGAGTCCTTCCTCGTGGTCAACTGAAACCGGAACATTTCTAGGAATGGGACGTAGTGGCGTTGCAATATCCGAAACAGGTTGGCTACATCACCGCTGAAGTCGTTGATGATCTCAGCCTTGGGCCGCATTGTACGGCGGAAGAACACGCCGCCCATCCCAACAAATGGTTCAGCATAGGTTTGGTGCAGAATCTGATTGATACGTTCTATGATCGTCTTGGCGAGTTGCCGTTTGCCGCCAAGATAGGGAGCGGCAGGCCTAACCGACGATACGGCTTCAAGGCCTGAGTGGTCGTTAAATCCGATGATCTGCGGTTGGTTCATATACGTGGTGTCATTCTCCATAGGGTTGCGAATGACACCACGTTATGAGTGTGCGAAACCTTTGTCCCTGCTCGCTATTTTCATGAATATGGAACAGCGGAAAGTTAGATTCTGCTATGTTCAGGCGATCACAATTTGTTTCTGCCACAAAAAGACGTAGACGCAGAAAACGCCCCACTCTGCCGCCCGCAGACCATCAACTTCATAAACATTTGGTAGTTCGGCAAGTTCACCAGATCAGGCGGCTCCGGCCTGTTGCTTGCCAGCTGCTTGGCGAGGATCGGCGCGTCGGAAGCACCCACCCGAAACGCCATCAGCGTCCCCACGTTTCCCAAGATTGCATCCAGCACGCCTTTATCCAGCTGTGAGGTGTATTGGTGGCTGAGAACTAAGCCGAGCCTGTACTTGCGCAACTCAGACAGCATGTCCGCAAAGGCAGTGGTGGTGAAGGAATGGAATTCGTCGATGTAGAGGTAAAATGGTCGGCGCTCCGCTTCGGGCTGGTTCTGTCGGCTATACGCCGCCAAGGACACCGACGAAACGATCAGGCCACCAAGAATGTTGGCCACGTCTGCACCAAGGCGACCCTTGGCCAGATTGACCACCAACACTTTGCCTTGATCCATGATCTCCCGAAACCGGAGTGGTGTTTGTGGTTCGCAGACTGCTCTTCGGACTGTGGGGTGCGCCAAGAAACCACCGAGTTTGTTGGCAATCGGGGCCACACCATCGGCAGCGGTCTTGTAGTTCATCTTGGGAAACTCTTCCTCCCAGAAACGCAAAACCTGCGGGTCTGTTACCTTGGGAAGAACCTGCTGTCTGAACGACGATTCCAGAAACATAGGAATGATATCCTGAAACGACGATCCGGGACGGGATAGTAGCGCCAAGAGGGCGTGACGAAGTAGATGCTCCATGCGAGCACCCCAGGCATCGGCCCATTGCTTCTTGAGGGTTTCGATCAGGCCAGAGGCGACAAGCGGTCGGTATGGTTCTGCAACATAGGTGAGTGGATTATATCCATACGGACAATCCGGGTTTACGGCATCCCAATAGACTGCGTTGCCACCGGCAACCTCCGCCACAGACTTCGCCAGATCACCGTGCGGATCAATAAGGCAGTACCCGTGTCCTTGGGCAATATCCTGCTTGATCAACTGGAACATCAGGGTCGATTTGCCGGTTCCTGTTTGACCAATGATGTATGTATGGAAAAGGCGATCTGCTTGCAGTATTCCGAACGGGCGGTGCGGAGGGCGGCCATGGGTCAAGCCTATGGTCGTGACGACATCCTTGATCGGTTTCATGTCGCGTTTTGGTTAAGTCCATCATCCAGCTCCGTGCCTGACGCGCGCCTATATCCGTTCATGAACAGTGCTTGCAGTTGTTCGACTTCAGGTGACCGCGCGAGGTCTGCTAGCTGTTGCAAACGCTCATCCACCTCGCCTTTTGACGGGTGGCAGGTTCGAGAAGTGGGTCGAGCATGTGCACATGTGGCATCTAGACAAATCCTTCTTGTCGTTGTCTTCAAACCCCTTTTTGCGAGAGGGGGCGTTCGATGAATGGGTCGAACATGCTCACAGTAGAAGATAGCTAAATCTGTCACCGAAAATATCACCATATATGGCGGTATTTTCGAATGTTGCTGCTTGAGAATAAATGACATAAAGATATACTTATTAGATAATATGTTGATAACACTGGTTTTTACAGGTTAGAGGCCTTTTGTTTATTTTTATATAGTGCGAATCGCGTGTATTATTACTGAGATTGGCCAACATCGAACATTATTCTTAAATTGCTGGCCTTAAAGGTGAATTATGCCAAAAGATAAAGACTACGAAATAATTGTAAATGGAACGGCCCACATACTTGATGAGGCGGATGTTACTTTTTCTGATCTTGTCGAGCTTGCCTTCCCAGGTCATCCAAGTGATCCCAATATTGTCTACACGGTAACATTCGACAATGCTCTGCGCCCTCATGACGGGATATTAGAGGAAGGTGGTTCCGTCCAAGTAAAGAAAAAGCATACGGTTTTTGATGTCACACAAACTAATCGATCTTAATGACGACCTCCGGCGCTTGCGGGACAAAGGCTATAACGTCTCCATAGAAAACAATCATCTGGTCGTCCGGGATATTCCCTATGTCAACGAACGGCGGGAGGTTCTGACTGATGGTGTTTTAGCCTCTAGTATTGATTTGGCCGGCGAGAAGACGATACAACCTTCTGATCACACGATAAGATTTGGCGGCGAACGACCATATTCAGCAAGTGGCGTTTTGCTTGATGCAATAAGACCCGACGCATCGACTTTTCAGGTAACTGGCGAGCTCAGTACTCAATTTCACTTTTCCAGCAAACCGAAGTGTGGTCACTATCTGGACTACTACGAGAAATTCAATACGTACGCCACCATCCTCACTACGCAGGCGGTTGCGATAGACCCAAACGCATCTCCGCTTACGTTCCGGGTTGTTGAGCCAGAACCTGACAGCTCCCCCTTCCGATATCTCGATACAGCCTCATCACGAGCTGAAATCAGCATGGCAACGGCAAAGCTATCAATGGATGAGGTTGCGATTGTTGGGCTTGGAGGCACAGGGGCATACATTCTCGATCTAATTGCAAAAACTCCAGTTAGGAAAATTCATCTTTACGACGGAGACAAATTCGCTTCCCACAATGCCTTTCGAGCACCTGGGGCAACTTCAATTGAGAAATTGCATGAGCAGCCATTCAAAGTTGAATATCTCGCCGAAATTTATTCCAATATGCATACTGGCATAGTGCCACATCCCGACAATATGGACGGTGATAAACTTACTGAGCTCCAAGGAATGGATTTCGTCTTTCTCTCAATGGACGCAACGGCTTCCAAGCGCCGCATTGTCGAGAAGCTTGAAGAGTACGGCATCCAATTTGTGGATACTGGAATGGGACTCTACGCCAAGGATGATACGATTGGCGGAAACTTGAGAGCAACAGCGAGTAATAGTAGCAACCGTGAAAGCGCTCGTGCGCGGATGTCTTTTTCAACGGAAGAAGTTCCAAACGAATATGATAGGAATATTCAGATTGCAGACCTCAACATGATGAGTGCAGTAATGGCCGTTTCTATTTGGAAGAAGTCACAAGGTTTCTATTTCAACTTCAATGAGCCCGATCATATGGTCTACAGTATTGGAACAAACCGGCTCTCATTCCGAGGCAACCATGAACAAGAAGAATGAAATCACACCACTTTTTGTCGATTTGATACCGGGAAGTCCGGATGAAGGCATTTTATATATCTCAAGAAAATACAGCACAGCAGTTCATCTGTGTTGCTGTGGCTGCGGACTTAAAGTCGTTACACCACTAAAGTCTGGACAATGGTCACTTGAGGTTTTGTCAGATGGGAGAGTATCTCTCAGCCCTTCAATAGGTAATTGGAACTTCCCGTGTCAGTCCCACTACTGGATCAGAAATAACGTTGTAGATTGGAGTGGCGCTTTCTCCAAGGCACAAATTGAGGCTGTTCGAAGATCGGACCGGAAGGCCGTGGAAGAACGATTCAACCAAATCCCGTTGACCCTTTGGCAGAGATTTGTGCGTTGGTTTGCAAAATTACTCGGGCTTTGAGCAAGTAACCTTCATGTCTTCAGGAGGCCAATTACCCTCCGCCACCAGCCGAGAGTAGGTCTGTTTGCATAGTTCAATATATCTCTCTACTTCAGCAGGTAACGGGGCGTCGTCTTTTTCTGTTTTCATATAGATCTAAGCTACTAAGCACATGCAGAAATGTCACCTGTTCAAGGGTATGGTTCTGTGTCGCTATGTTTTACCGCGTTGCGGTAGTCATCCATAAACAACTTGAATAGCTCAATAACTTCCGGAGACCGAGAGAGGTCTGCAAGCTGCTGCAAACACTTGTCCATCTCGGCATTTGAGGAGTGGCACGTTCGAGATGTGGGTCGAGTATGTGCACAAAGCAGGACACCCAAGGCGTCTTGGGTGTCCTTTAGCCAGTTAGACGGCTCAACAAACACGTTTTTTGAAGACACAGTCCGGTTCGAGACGGTCATTTGGACAATTTGACGTTTTGTTGGGAGGTCGGCCATTTCGTAGTGTGTTTTAAGGCTTTTTATGAGTTCGAGAAAGCCCGGGAAGGTGTTGGGATTTTGCAACTTCTTGGTGATTTTCTGTTTCTCTTGTTCAAGCGCAGCCTTTTCTAAAATCAGCTTTTCTTTGCGTCGATTGAAAGAAACCTTGTCGATGATCTGGTCAATCGCAGCGTCTTCCAACCGTTCCATTTGCTGATCAACCTTTGCGATTTGCAGCGTACAAGCCTTTTGCCGGTCGATTGTGGGTTCGTTGTTCTCGCGCGCCCAGGCTGCTACTCGATTGGCAATCCGCTTCAACAATGCAGGTGGGGCCTTTTGGATTTCCAGCGTCTCAATGATGGCATCGGCCAACAGCTCCTCTCGAACACAGTTCCGTGGGCATTTTGGAAATTGGCAGCGGTAATAGACGTGACCTTTTTGCCTTTCCGGTATCATCGACCGACTACAATGACCGCAAGTGAATAGACCTCTGAACTGGTGGTCGTGCCGGGTTATCTTCTTTCCATATTTTCCAGCTTTGATGTCTTGTACCTTTTGAAAGAGTTCCATGGATATCAACGGCTCGTGTGCCCCCTGAAACGTCTCGCCGGTCGTTTTGATGCTAATGACACCGGCGTAGAACGGATTGGCAAGAAGCCGCTCAACGCTACCCTTGGGTAGTGGTCTGCCATGGCCTCTGTTCAATCCAATCGTCGCCATTTGGAGGCGCAGCGAACGAATGGAATGCTGCCCGCTGCCGTAAAGCTCAAAGGCCTGTTTCACCAAAGGCCCCTTGATCGGATCAATGGTTTTGAGCTGGCGTTTGCCATTGTTTAGATAGCCAAGCGGCGCGCCGAAGGGATAATAGCCGCGCTCCAACTGGCCGCGTTGTCCCTTAAACACTTCAGCACGCAGGTTGCGCACATAGTCTTCAGCCACCGCCATCTGGATATTGGCGGTAAGGCGTCCGCCGCGAGACTGGAAGTCCAAGCTCTCGGTGGCAAAGTGCACGGCAATGCCCCTGTCTGCCAGTTCGCCAATCTTGGCCCAGTCGAAGAAGTTGCGGGCGCTGCGGTCGATCTTGTGCATCACCACACCATCAGCCTTATTGGCATTCAAGGCTTTGATCATGCCATTGAATACCGGGCGGCCCGATTTGGCCGCCGTCTGCTGCTCTTCAAACCATCTTATGATCTTGATGCCGTTTTGCTCGGCAAAGCGAAGGATCGCGTCTTTCTGCGCATCCAGCGATACGCCCTCACCCTGCTTGATAGATGAGACGCGCACGTAACCAAAACACTGTTTCATATCTCGTTGGGATTATCTTTGGACTCTACCATATCGTCAGATTTTGGCGAATCCTTCCAAGGCCAGGTGCCCTCCCTGACCATGCGCTCATAAGTGCGCTTGCAGAGCGCCAGATAGCGCTCCACTTCAGGCGGTAATTTGTCTTTGTCTTGAGACATAGAACAAGAGCATACGGTGAAAGCGATCGGCTGCAAACCGCTCACCGAGATACAGATTCTCTGTGCAAGGTGGCAAGTTGTTTCAGATACACAAAACGATACCCTGTACGGGCGATGGGAAACGTTGAGGGTATCGAGACTATTGGAGCGGTCGGTTGGCAGGTGCGGAGGGGTCACCCTCCGCCACATAAATCCAAACCGACCGCTACAATAGAAGATCGTTCTTTGACAATGATTAGAAACTAACCCCGGAAACCGGCATTCCATCGCGCCGACCGGGATATCTATTCAACAATTATGCAAAGTTCTTTTGCTCTTGACCTGAAGACCGCACGTCGTCGTTCGGGTCTCACGCAAGCTGATTGCGGCCATTTATTGGGAACCAATAAGCGCCGACTTGAAGCGCTGGAGGCAGGCCGGAGCCTGCCCAGTGTGCCGGAGATATGCTGCTTATCGCTTATCTTCGGGCGTAGCTTTGAAAGCCTGTTTGGTGCGATCTTCGATGAAGTCCGCATTGATCTGGCCGCTCGTGTTGCCACACTACCACCGCGCACCCGTGGCTGGATGGCGCGCTTCAACCGGCAACACACCTTGGAGCGCCTTAGTGAACGATTAACAGCTGAACGTAATCGTCATGTCTGAGTTTCGTGTTCTGGGGATTGCGGTATCCTCTGCCCGGATGGGCTATGTCCTCTTAGTGGACGACAAGCTGGTAGACTGGGGCGTGTCCGTGGCAGCGGCCAAGTCACCAAAGAAAGCCACCGCCAAAACCCGTGAGCTGATTGAGATCTTCAAACCAGAAGTCATCATCTCCGAACAACCGGGCAGTAATAAGCGGAAGCGAGGACAATCCATCGCCCTGATGGAAGCCGTGACCAGCACGGCGCATAACAGCGATGCCACCAGTGTGACTACCGCCCGCCAGCAGGCCTATCGGGACAAGTATCAAGAGGCCAAGGCGCTGGCAGAGGAGTTCCCGGAACTGCTGCCACGCCTTGCCAAGAAACCGAAGCTCTGGCTCTCCGAGCCACGACGGATGATCCTCTTTGAGGCTTTGTCCTTTGCTCTGCGGCTACGAGAAACGCGATAGCGTCTCCAAGGCCAAAGGTCACGGACCACCGATAGATTGAGCACGGTTTCCGTTCCTGACCGCTGCGCCGCTCCTCAACAAGCAGGGCGTAGCGAACAGGAACGGAGACACACGACATGAGAAAAGTTCTTTCACCAGAAGTTCTGGCCATCCGTGGCCTCAACGACAAACTGCGTCAATCACATCAAGGTGGGCAGGTTATGGTCACGCGTGGCATTGCTGCACTTGGCGACATTCAAGCGGCGCAAATACTCGCTGCTGTGGCCGCGTTCGACGCATTCACCGCAGACAATGATCCGCATGGCGAACATGACTGCGCCATCCTCAATTGGCAGGATCACAAGGTCATGTTCAAGATCGACTACTATGATCCCACCCTGCAATATCATTCTGATGATCCGACCGATCCGGATAGAACCGTTCGGGTTATGACGGTCATGTTGGCATCGGAATACTGACGCAGAAAGGCACCCGAATTTGGGTGCCTTTTTATGTCTGTTTGGACCACGCAAGCTTCATCTCGCCAACACGCCATCGACATCACCGTTGTGCTGCTTAGGATCCAAAGAGAAGGAAGTTATTGCAACCTCTCCAGAGGCAGCAAAACAGAAGAGGTTATCCAGTATTATCGAAGGAATGCAGAAGGGCAGCCCCGTCTAAATGCGAGATTGGTACATGCCACACAAAAAGCCCGCCGAAACATTCCGGCGGGTCGACAAGAATATCAAATCATTTGCAGTGGAAGTATCCGGCGGTGTGGGCGATCCCGGCCTGCCATTTGAGCAGGTAGCGTGAAGTACCAATTGGTTCAGCGGTGATAATGGCGGCGCTGTCTCCAACCCGAAACCAGAAGCCCTTATTGTCATGACGGTGATATTTCTCAGTCCAGCACTGCTCGTCGAGGCAATATTGAAGGCTGCTATCACTCAGGATTTCAAACTTGGGTGGAAGGTCTTGATGTCCCCATTTACCGGTGCAAGTTTCAGCCAGCGCCGGGCTGGCCAGAAAGACATAAGCAATTGTGAATGCGAAAAATGTAGCTTTCATCTTTTTCTCCTAATTAAACCAGATATGTGTCCAGCTATCATCTTTGACGGACACGCACCGCTCGCCTTGGCTGCGAGGCCTGTAGCAGACCTTGGTGATGTCTTTGGCGCGGTACTGAGGGAGCTTCATCACGGCAATAACGCTGTGATTGGTGTTGTGTTTCAGAAGCTTGAAGGCCTTGTATGTGTAGGATTTGGTTTGTCCGCTTTTGAGATAGACAGTGGCCTTCAGCCAGCCGTCACGTGGCGGGTGTTTCAGTACCACATCAAAGGCTATTGCTTGGCTTGAGAGCATCCCGATGGTGAGACCAGCAAACAAAACCCGTCTCATCAAATGCCTCCCAAAACGGAATTCTCAAAATCAACAATGACCGCGTATTTCTGCCCTACTCGGGCAACACCAATTTGTGCTCCGCCCTCCTGGTGGAGCGTTGTGGATAGGATGGTCAAGGAAGACTGATCGAGCGCAACGGTGTGGCACGCCTGCTTGGCGAGTAGCGCGTCAATGAAGGCTTCAGACTTGCCAGTGTCTGCCCCGGCCTGCAGTGACACCTCACCAAGGAGTGCGTTTTGAATACTTTCAGCATCAGCTTGGTTCTGGCAGGCCACGGCTTCGTATTCTGCTGCGTAGGTGGTGGGGGCAGCCAATAATGTGAGGGCCAGGGTTAGTGTACGGATATTCATCGTCTTCCTCCGTTGGACGATGCTCGGTAACACTATTGGCAATTCTGTTTATCTTTATGGTTTTTCTAGGTATTTTGGGTTTGAGGAAGCCCCAAAAGACGTTAATGTGCTATACTCATATTCGTTAAAGCCTTGATAAGGCTTCCGATTATCTAGCCCGTAACACTATTGCCAATTCTGTTACCAAAGAGACACACGTCTCTCTGGGATCAGAGGGCATGTGCGTGGGTACAAGTCACCATGAGACAAAGTAAACGAACGACGGTGCCGGGGTCCGGCATGAGACTCTATGACCGGGAGAAACGGCGGTTGTATGTGAATAGCGAGGAGCGAGAACGCTTTCTGAAAGTAGCCTGGGAGAGCAAAGGCCCCACGGGCACCTTTGCTCTCACCTTGGCCTACACAGGTTGCCGCATCTCCGAGGCCTTGGAGCTTAATATCGCCTCCGTGCAGGTACAAGAACAATTGATCGCCTTTCGCACCCTGAAGAAGCGTCACGGGAACACGGCCATTCGAGAAGTCCCAATCCCGAAGAGCCTAGCTGAGCGATTGGACAAAGTGCACTGCATATCCATCACACAAAAAGATGAATTGCTTTCCAGCAAACCCCTTTGGGTAATGAGCCGGAAGTCCGCGTGGCATCATATCAAGGTGATGATGGAACAGGCCGAAATCACCGGCCTGCAAGCCTCACCCAAGGGTCTACGTCACGGCTTCGGAGTTCATGCCATTCGTACCGGTGTGCAGCTCAACATGCTCCAGAAGTGGATGGGACATGCGTCGATGAGTACGACCGCCATCTATGCCAATGCCACGGGGCGCGAGGAGCTAGAAGTGGCGAAGCGGATGTGGTGATTTCTACGTCGCTGCTTCAATTAGACTCGCAACATCTGCACTAGCCTTTGTAAGATCTGTATCCTCGATCTGAAGTCCATGAGAAATCGCAATTTTGGTCAGAGACACTTTGTCTCTTTCATTGATTTCCATCCTGGCGATTGCAGCAACAGAGCTAAGGTCTGGGGTCGCTCCGTGTTTGGCGAAAATCTCGATGATAGACGCCGCGTCGCTGAAATTGTTAACCATGGAAAGGGCAGCGTTTAAGGACACTGCGTTGGGTTCTATGTTCCGCTGCTCCATCTCGTAAACTACACGTTTAATATCGTTGTAGCTTTGGCAAACGCGTAATTTTTCGTCGTAGGTATTCTTTGCAAAAGGAACGCCATTATTCTGAATTATCGAAAAAATTCTATCAAATTCCTCCAGGTTCCTGCAGGATTTCAGTGAAGCAGAAAAGTTCCTCTCTTCGGGGCGGTTGCCAAATTCCAGTGTTATCGATACCGCAGATCCTAGTTCATCTGGCCCGACCGCATGCTTAAATACGGCGTCTCGAATGCGATCAGTGAACGTTGTGCTGGACTCTCGAAAATGCTCAATAACCGTTAAAACGTCGATATATTGTTCGGCGCACCCGAGAAGTGCAGTGTATGCCTGATCGGTGGGTGTCATTCCCCGCTCCAAAGCGCGCTCGAATACTGAGGCTGCTTCACCAAACCCGGGCCTGTATACCAGTGCCGTTGCGATCATTTGATCGCTGGGTACAGTTTTGTTCTTGTAGGCCTTCTCAATTAATCGCTTTGCTTCCAGCCAAGTTCCGGCCTTTTTCAGCACGCAGTTGTAGACATCTTCTACATTACTGACTCTTTGTTCAATTGCTTCATCAAGATACACCTCAGCAATCTTCACTGAGGGTGTTTGATTGACCATAGCCGAATACAATTGATGAGTAGGTTTTCCGTTTCTATTTCGAAAAATAGCAAATATGTAAACTGCGTCCTCATATGTGCCAATCGCTTTGATCAAAGTCGAAAAAACCCCCGGATTTACGTCGAATGAATTTTCATCTAGCATTTTAATAAATACTTCAAGCAGGTCTCTGTTTACAACGTATTTGGCAAATGCGGATAGTAACTGATTATCAAGCTGAGCTAGTTCTTTCTTGGCCATAAGAAAAATACCGTATGCTTCTTCATAGCTTTTTGCCTTTGCAATTACTGTGCTGTAAAAATGCACCCCCAGCTGGCTTTTTGGAAAGTCTATTCTTTCTGGTAAGAGTAATGCCTCTTCTGAATTGGAAAAATTCGCGACTACTGTGGATAAGGTTTGTTGGGTTATCGCAACACCAAACACTTCATAGAACTTACTAAATTCTTCAAAATCGTCTGTGGTTCTCACAGTTTTTGCCAAAGACGCAAATACGTGATCATCAATTTGAACATTATGTGCTCTTGCCAAATCTAAGAGCCGTTTCGCATCGTCAAAACCTCTAATATTTGGAGCAACCGCATGAAAAACTTGGTAATCTGGCTTAACATCAAAGTCTTTCATAGCACCTAGAAAATTTGAGAAGGTCTCAAGGGATTTGATGCCGCGCGCGAAATATGCCGCCTGTGTATCGTTTGCCTTCACACCGTGAATTTTCATTTCTTGCAGTGCCTCCCGAAACTCCTCAACCGTAGATGCAATCTTGATCAGAATGACGAATTCAAAGCCGTCTTCCATTTGTTTCTTATTGAGAAACTGTCGGATCAAAACTATTGCGTCACCAAATTTGGGTGCTTTTTTTGAAATGACATCAACTACATCCTTGGTTGGACGAAAATCAGCCCTCCTGATCGCGTCTAGGCTACTCAAAGCAGAACTAAAAGTCCTATGTCGTTTTATCAGTCTCGACAAATACCTAGCATCGCTGGATTTTCCAGCAGCCAAAATGGCTGCCTGCTTTGTTGCTTCAGAAAAGATTAGGTCGTTGAGACTATCCCGATGTTCGCCATTGATCTGGATATCAACCACTTGTTTCAATTCTTGCAAATCTGTATTGTCGTAATGCTCTGCAATTTCATCAGCTATTACTGCAGGTTGGTCAACTTCAATAACATCAAGGGCCGAGAGCGCTACTTCTTTGGCCTCACTCGGCCAGTGTCCCTTTAGAAAGACAGATCTGTCTATTATCGCGCCCTTGAACGAAACTGATCGCATGTCACTCATGGAGAAATCGCAGTCAGACCAATTTCCGTATTCAAAAAAGCTGGAAGGATCTTCGCCTATTAGTTGGACAAGGCTAATCCATTCGCCACCGGTTGAGTTGTCTAACTGGTGAATCTGAACCTCTGTGCGACTGTCAACTCTCATCACCAGCCCCCAGGTCTAAAACTGCCTTTGCGAGAACCCAACTGTCCGAACACATTAAATTCAAACCCTTTATGACGCACTTTCGGAGCAATTGTGCTTTGACGCTTTGCTTGATCCTTGCGCTATACTCGGTCGTGGGGGAGAACTCTTTTATGAAATCTATATTGATATGTTGTACCGGGTCGACTCTGAGTTCGACGTGGCTGTGGCCATCAAATTTCGCTGTCAAAGTTGCTAGGTCCACTCCGAGTGCGGCTTTATCCATGCTCCAACTTTTGTCGCCTGATCTCAGAGACCAAGTATAGCCGACTTGGGGAGTTTCCAGTTGCATGCATGGTGAAAACTCAACCCTGTCTATTATCTCATAAGATTTTTCAGCAAAAAGCTGCGTGCACAAATCTTGGTTTGAAGTCATCAAGTCTAAATTAACAAGTATAAGTGACATTATGCCTTTGTATTCTCGTCCATCATAACCATCCAATTGAAATGGATATTCTGAAAATGTTCCTTTTATGGATACAACGCGGGTTTGGACCTCGTTTTCGTCATATGAAGCATAGTTTACACCAGGGGGAGACTTCAACTTAACTTCAAGGTTGAGCAAGTTTCTTTCCGCGATTTTTGATGTGAGTGAATGGCCACCTGAGGAGGCTGCTGTGATCTGAGCCGGATCTCGGGAGCTTTTTCTTTTCTTGTCAAATGTTAAAGGACTTGAGACGTCCGGATCTGCAATTACCTTGAGGAAGCCTTTAAGGCAAACCACGTAGCGCTCTGTAAGTTGTCTGTATTGATCGGACCAAAACCGCACTCTGAACTTATCAACGTCTTTCTGGTTGTCTTCCACAGATCTACCATTAAACTCGTACCCTCCGTATCTATTTAACATCCATATATATCGCGAAATCGTGTCAATGGCATTTTCTCGATGCTCCCAAGTACCTTTGTTAAAGTCTGTGTTTTCATTAGGCCCAAACTTAAACAGCTCTCTTAGTTCTCTTGTTTTCCTACCGCCTCGCCCGCCTCTATCTGAGACATACTTAAGTAATTGTTCAATGTTTTTTGCAAGTTCCTTGTATTCATCGTCATTGCTGAGATCCACTTCATAGACCTGCCCTGTCCTTTCTTGCTTCCGGCTCGTCACAGCGATGGTCTCTCATCCATAAATTGCGTCATCTTCCGGGGATAACCTTAAGCAGAATCTGGATTAGAGGCAATCTCCATGCCTTCACCATGCCTTCACCACACCTTCATCTGAGAGATTTCATCTCGTGAAAGTGCGGTGAGGGTATGGCCGTATGCATAGAATCTCAGAGGTATAAAATGGCGCCGTATTCGGAACAGGAGTGCTAGAAATGTTGCCTAAGATAAGGGCCCCACCTCACAACAAAAAGCCCGCGCAGTGACTGCTGCGCGGGCGGGTGTCAGCATCAAACCTAGTTGAAATTTCATCTGACTCTGTCAGTTTAGCATAGTCTGAATTTTATGCAACTATTCCAAAGACTTGTGGTCAGATGGAAAGCTCGAAAAGGAGAAAATCTTGGGCTTTTCAATGCTTTTATGCCATTTGTGGACCTGCTTCTTGTCCACATCATGGGTTAACGA
This sequence comes from Ensifer sp., assembly GCA_050301895.1. Taxonomy (GTDB): domain Bacteria; phylum Pseudomonadota; class Alphaproteobacteria; order Rhizobiales; family Rhizobiaceae; genus Ensifer_A. The sequence continues at coordinate 391,618 of JBNKZZ010000002.1, forward strand.
CGCGTCGCTTGTCGACGCCGTCTATCCTTGGGTTTTTGTGATCTTTGCCGTCCTTCGCATCCTTCTGGAACTACTTCCGGAACTGATCTTTCGACTGAAGAGACTGCTGGAAATTGCCCGCGAAAGACTGGGGCTCTAGCCGCCAGTCTTGGATCCACGGCGCGGTTTGCCGCGCCGTGGCAAACGCAGACGCAGACGAAGACGAAGACGAAGCCAATCAGACACCTACACAATCCGAGTCTATAGGCTCTGAATGACTATAGTTTGAAACCCCATTGAGTTGTTCTACTTCGCTTCTGAATCGATCGCGTTAGTTCTCTCTCGCCCAGGGGCGCACTTGCAGCGAATGGCCGATTGGGAAGGCGTTGCAGTTTGATATACTGACGAAAAGGAAAGTGCGGGCTCACCAGATTCGTGGTACACATTCGTTGTATTTAGCTCCAAATCAACAATGAACCAGCGTACACCGTTTAGCCTAGGAACCGGTATCGTCCATGCAATCACGCCGAGCATTTTTGGTCACCCAAAGCAGATGCGTGGCCTCACACACGATATAACTACCTCGCAGCAACAACGATATACCAACACCACTGGCAGAGAGATGCTTGCGGTGGCGAGGCGGATGTGGTGAGTGTCCGCCCAACAACAAGGACACTCTCATCAGACGCTAATGCAACATCGTGGAGACATCGGCTGTCGGCTCGACAATCCGCACGAAGCGGTCAAACAGGGCGGTCTTCTGTATCAACCTTTTTTCCAAAGAAATGGCAAATCTCTGCCCTCTCTGGTCATCAACCAGCCCGAGCCAACTGAGAGGTCTAAGCAAATCAATTGCCACAAACAGAAATGCCTCGAACCGTTGATCGACACCTCTCTTGGCCGGAAACAGGTCAACTGGGACGGCCCATTCTGCGAAGTCAGCCAACGGCACTGGCGATCCAAGCCGGTTGCCAATCACACCAAAGAAATGCAGAACATCCCAGAATTCTGAATCATGGTCGAGCGGTGAGCGCAGCATCTCGTCGGTGAGCAAAGCCTGCAATTCAGAGTACCGGCCAAGCAGCTTGGCTCAGGCTTTAGTAATAAACGCCCGACCTTTGTAGTGGCGAATGAGACGGGCGTTCATCAAAACACCATGCATCATGAAGAGCGGCAGAAAGTCTGGCTCGTTGAGCACCTTATTCAAACGGTACAGCTCTTCTGGTTCATATCCCGGCCACTGGAAATCTTCCGCTGCCCATTCCACGAACTTGCGGTAGAAGTTGCCGGACTTGGTAAGCTGAACGCCGCCATTGTTTGCAAGATATTGCAGCACTTTCATCGTGTTGATGCACATAGGACTGCCTTGGAAACTTTCTTTATCGAGAGTTGTCTCAAAGAAAATAGCAGGTGAAAGCATAGATTGCTTGAGCATGGCGGTTTCCGATTGCGTTGGCACCAATACGCATATGAGCGGGCGAGCTAATTCGTCAACCTCGCTTCAACTCATCCAGCAAATCCGCCCATTCCTGCATCAGCACCTTTCTTTGTTCAAAGTCGCAGAACTGATCCCGTTCTTCCGGCAAACCTCCGCAGTCGGCATGCCATCTTCTGCCTGCTTCAAAACAAACGCAATCTGCGCTTCACTGAACTTCGATACCTTCATTGCTTTCGCTCCTTCTCCCAGCGGGGAAAATTGCGCGGAAAACTCTAACTCAAAACGATCCAGTTTTTTGGGGCGCAGAGCATAATTTCAATGTTGACATGCCGTCACTCCTAAAGACTGTATGTGGTAAAATTGACGTCGCGGATATTTTGATCGGCGTCCCACGTTACGGCGACAGATTGCCTATAAGAAATCAGGTATATCCACCACCGCATTAACCCATTGGTGGGATACCTTGGTCCGTGAGACCAACGCGTTATCTTCCAGCTGAACGAGATCGTTGACGTACTGAGTATTGTCTCATCAAAACCTTGTATCTCGAACCATTTCCTGCTTTCGCGCACATTGCGAATGGAACTCATAATTCTAAAAATGCATACTTCCACTGCTTCTTCGGAGTGCATTGCATTCCAATCGAGCAATAGAAGATTGGGCCTGTCTTTGTGTTTTTCTGATCTCACAAGACAAGATCGTACATCTGGAAATTGTGCGATAGCTCTTTTAAGCGCCTTCTTGTTGTCGGGAGGCAACTTACCCAAAAACAAAAATGGATGTGTTTCTTCCGAAGACAGCTGCACATAGCCGGATATGTTTCCGGGCACCTCTGAATATAGCTTTGCCGGCCAATAGAGATAAGTCACGGCCCCAATCAAAACGATCAGAAGCGGAACCTTCCACCTATTTCCTTTTTTAAATCTTGGCAGAGCCATAGTAGACAACCCGTTACACCCGTTCGCAGCAATTCATTTCTGACCCAATTCATTGCCAGCTTCTTCAAGCTCCAATCAACACAACCTTACAAACAAGACCGCAGCGCCACACCAATAACAAGATACCTACATAACCCCCTTGTATTGGTTTCGCCTTGGCTAACTCCAACACTTCGATTGTAGCTCTGCGAACTGAGAAACCCTAGATCGTGGCGAAAGTACGCTCAGGTTGTTCAGATGCTTCGACGCTCACTATGAGGCTGTTAATTGACCTTTAAAGTTGCAAATCAGACATTATGTTTACGCTACCATTTATGCAACCACCTGCAGAGTCCAAAAATCAAAACAAAAACAACATAATTAGGTCACCCAAAAGACGACAAAATAAAAGCAATAGTTGTTTCCCCTGGGACACCATGTCGCAAATGAGGATCGGCTGTCTTGAGTCGGATGAAAAGTGTGCTCAACTGCCAGAACGAAACGACAAGCATCAAGCGACCAAACAAGTCGAGGAGGCTTTCAGGCCAGCTCAGACGAAGCACTTGCGTACGTAGCCTATATCACCCAAGGAACCCCTCTGGTTTGGCCTTCTGCAAACTCAGTAAATACGTGCTGTATGCTGTCACCGCTTCCCTCATCTCCTCCATGTAGCTGTGGCGGTTATAGACCGCTGCAACGCCACTGATGGTTCCAGACACATGGTTCAGAAGCTTTTCAGTCACATGTATTGGTGTGCCAAGGCTAGCAAGCGTCGATGCAAAAGTGCGCCGAAGATCATGAAGTGTGAACGCTTCCAGATCAGGCAATTTCTTATCAAATGCCTTTTTGCATTTACTCCAACCGCTAAACACGTCGCCTTTGGAACTGCGCGATGGAAACAACTTGTCACCAAGAACCGGCAGACTCGCAAACACCTCCTCCGCCAGATCACAGTATGGAAAAGTGTGTTCCCGTCCGTTCTTGGTGAGTGAGGCTGGCAGGGTGATCGTTTGCCTCTCACGGTCTATCCACTTCCATTCGAGTGCAGCCACCTCCCCTCGCCGTTGCCCGGTCAGAAGCAGCAATTGCACAATCGGTCCATATGGGTAGGTGTAGCCTTCGGCTCGCTGCAGAACCGCAACGATCTCCTCCGGCCCAAGATAACGTTCTCGTGCTTTTGTCCGCACTGAGTGCTTGGGTAACGGCGAGCTATCGAGCAGCCCTTGCTTGCAGCACCAGTTAAGCATGGTGCGTAGAGCCACGAAGGCATGATCTTGCACCGAAGGAGTGTGAGAAAGGGCAGCTACCGCTTGCATCAAAGAATTCCGCGACAATTCGTCAATCGGTTTGTCGAATGAGAAGTGTCGATGCAACAAACGTTGATACTCATCGGCAGTGGTAGCCTTGTTCCGCCGATGGCTATCCTCAAGGAACAAATCGCGTGCTGCCGCAAATGATATGCTTTGCTTTTTGGGTTCAACCTCAGGCATCAAGGTCGCGTCGCCGATCAGTCGTTTAGCTTCGTTACGTGCATCGGCCAACTTCAACTCTGGATACCGGCCCAAGGTTTTCAAGCGGCGCTTCGGGCCATACATAACCACGAAAGACTTGCTTCCACCCTGTGATATACGGACACCAAAACCGGACAGCACATCGTCATAATATGTCTTCTGCCCCGTTTCAGGGACTTTCAGTTTTTTGATCGTGAGGTCTGTTAGTCGCATCTTAGTCGCAGAACTCCGCTACTTAATGAGTGAAACACTATGTTCATGAATGTTCATAAACATTGTTTATTTTCAATAGGATATAGCAGATATTGAGCAGGAGTGAAATGCTTCGAGAAGGCAAAGTTTCTGACTCTTAATCAGCGGGTCCACGGTTCGAGCCCGTGATCACCCACCATTCTTCCTTTAATACCATTTTCCGCTGATTAGACCCAAGCTTGGGCTTGCGGCTTAGATTTCCAGCTTGCCGACTGCGATGCGCACTGCATGGCCGCCGATACGTGCTCGGACAATCTCCCCTCCGGATGTATCAATATGAAGGTGAATCGTCGATGGACGGCCCATCTCCACACCTTGCCGAACAACGATAGGATGATAGCCCTCCACTAGCTGATCAAAATGGTGGATCGCACCCGAAAGTGCTGCAACTGCCGATCCCGTCGCTGGGTCTTCGGCGATGCCCATATCGGAGGAAAACATGCGCGCCTGAAACTGGTTGCCGTTGTTGCCGCGACAATAAAGATACGCAGACGCCAAATGTCCGCCGACCAGCGGTGCCACTCGCTCCCACAAGGCGGCATCAAACTCTACCTCACCCAACACGCCAATATCCTTGACGGGCACCATTAAAAACGGAATTCCGGCGTTCCACACGCTGGCCACATGATTCTCAAATCCAATGTGCTTCACGCTGATGGAAAGTGCGTCCGCAATTCCTTGTTTGTCCAGCCCCGCCGTCAACTTGAATTGGGCGGACTTTTTCGGCAAATCAAATTCCGCAAATGTTGACTCACCCTCGCGCAACCTTATCGCACAGCGGATTGCGCCGGCCTCCTCCTCCAATACAGAGACCATTTCCATAGAGGTGCCTGCGGCCTTCTGTTCGGCCAGTGCAATAGCGCTGCCAACCGTCGGGTGACCTGCAAACGGCAGTTCTCGGCCCGGCGTAAATATTCTCAGCTTCGCCGTGTGCGACGGATTGCTACTGGCAATGACAAACGCAGTTTCCGACAAATTGAATTCGCGAGCAACGGACTGCATTTGCTCGGTGTCCAGCTCGTCAGCATCAAAGACAACCGCCAGTGGATTTCCTGCAAGTCTGGTTTCAGTAAAAACGTCATAGATGGCGTAGGACAAAACCATTCCCGTCATTCTCCATTTCAGGCTTTTGGGTTGAAATCACGCTGCAAGCGGAAACTCCCCATCCTTGCTTCTCAATTATCAACACGTCAACCGAAACCGACATCAGATCATGTTCAGTTCGACGACGACCGGGCAATGGTCAGATGCCTTTGGACGATCCCAGCCAACGCGCGGGTAACGTTCCACCTCCTGCCCTGGCGGAAATGGCGTGCGATACGGCTGACCGTTGCGAATGATCTCAGGCATCGCTTTGGGGTTTGATCGCGCCAGATGTGGCGACAACCAGATGTAGTCAAGCTGGCAAAGGTGACGTTCCTGGGGACCGCGCGCGTGAAAGTGGGTCCATCGCTCATCCACAGGCAGCCTTCCCACAACATTCTCGGCAAATCCGCCTTCGGATAAAACCGAAAGGGAGGTCAAAGGCTCGGTTACCGGCGTGAACGCAAATCCGTTGCGCTTGTCACCATCAATTTGCAGCTTCTCACCATAGTCGTTCATATCGCCGCAAATGGCAAAATTGACGCGCGAAGTTGGACTGGTGTCAAAGCGATTGGAAATTATCCTGCGCACAGCGCGTGCCTCGGCAAAACGTATCGGCATGGTTGAGGTTCGACCATCCGTGTCGCCGCGACGTCCATTCATGGACTTAAAATGAACCACATAGATCGACATGCGTTTGTCGCCAATCCGTAGATCGACCTCAAGGCAATCGCGTTTGAAAATTTTGTCCCGAGGCTCCTGCCCAAGATCTGCCAGCTTTTGGTTGAAGAGCCCGAATTCTTCATAGGTCACGGCTGCATGACTAGTGATATTGACGAGTTCGATCTTCTCTCCGGTTCTCGTTTCCTCACGCATCAATATGGCAACGTCTATGCCGCGCGAGTCATTGCCTTCGATAATATATTTCTGGCGGTATCCCGAACCCATCATCCGAAACAGATAGCCGTACTCGAAAGCCGCCAGTGCCTCCATATTGTCGACTTCCTGCAGACACAGAATGTCTGCATCCGCATCAGCCACAGCCTGGGCGCTCATTTGTCGTGTGTCGTCAGTCAGATTGACCTGCAAGGCCTCTTCAAGACGTTTGTAATGCTCTTCTTTTTGAATGTCGTAGAAGCGCAACGCACGATCACGTCTCAATTCATTCCGATAGCCGGAAAAATCAAACCGGCTCATCAGATTCTCAATATTGAAGGTCGCCAGGCGAAGAGTCATTCAATCCCCTTTTCAGGGTGAAAATGGCCACCCGATCTCCAATTGTCAAACGCAATTGGCAGGTTTTATCTACCCAAGGTCAGGACCTAGATGCGCTCTCCGCATGCACGTCGAAAACGGTGCACTGTCTCGGTCATGCCGTAGATCAAAGCATCTGCAGTGAGTCCATGCCCGATTGAAACCTCAGCCAGCGCCGGAATACGCGTCGCCAAGGCAGGCAGGTTTTCCACTGTCAAATCGTGCCCGGCATTTACGCCAAGACCGAGTTCGGCAGCTATATCGGCCGTTTTTCCGAGCATTTCGCAGATTTCACCAGCTTTCGCAGTGTCATCAAAACAGCCGCCATAAGGACCAGTATAAAGCTCTATGCGATCGGCCCCAACGTCTTTGGCAAGTGCTAGAGCTTCCGCATCGCCGTCGCCATCGGCAAATAGCGAAACACGCATGCCCTGAGCACGCAACCGAGCACACACAGAACGCAGAAGCGCTTCATTCTTACGGAAATCCCAACCGTGGTCAGACGTCGCCTGTGACGGGTCATCGGGCACCAGGGTCACCTGGTCCGGCTTGTGTGTCTCAACAAGCGTCAGGAAATCTTCCGTGGGGAAACCCTCAATATTGAATTCAGCCTTGGGGAACTCTGTGTAGATGAGCGTTCTAATCTCAGGCAGGTCAGAAAAGCGTATATGCCGCTGGTCGGGTCGCGGATGCACCGTCAGGCCATAAGCGCCTGCCGCCAGCGCAACTCTCCCGACACTGGTGACACTCGGCCACGGCAAATCACGACGATTTCTCAACATCGCAATTGCGTTGAGATTGACTGAAAGCTTGGCTGGCATCACGACCTCCAAATAGAGCACCTAACACTGTAGCGCGAGAACTGCCTGCCCGATCCGACGACGCAGGCAATGCGGCTGGAAACCCGCAGAGGCTATGATTTATTCCAGCAGACAAATGATTTCCAGCAAATTTCAGCGATGAACCATGAGAGAAATTGATATGGAAAATTTCAACCCATGGACGAACCGGGCAACCCAACCTGATTGATTTACTAATATACAATTATACTAAAAAAGCAAAAACTTGCCGAATATCTATTCGCTATAAAGCGGAGCGCCCCAAGAATTAACTAGCAACCCTTCTGTACTTTTGCGTGCAATATGTATATAGTACCTACGCACGCATCTACAAAATGTAGAATCTCCGCAATAACGGCAGCGGCTATATGATGTATGCGAGCAATACTGACTGAAGGGCGGTTTCATGTCAGAAGAACTAGCAAAAACGCAGTACCAACACGGCGGTACTGCATCCATCACTGGTCGGCAGAGTTTTTTGCCTCGACTACCCCTACCTGACGGCCTGGTTTCCGGTGCTGTCGGCATAGCGGATATGGCAAACGCTTTCGGTGTCACGCATCGAACGCTGCACTTCTATGAGGAAAAAGGTCTGATCCGAGCGGATCGCGCTGGCATCATGCGCGTATACAATGACGAACAGATCTCCCGAATGTCTGTTATCAATGCCTGTCGCGAGACTGGTATGCCGGTTGCGGTTCTGCAGGAACTTATGACCAGCCTCGACACGGCAGATTCTCAGGAAGAAGCCGACGCACTTTTCTCTGCCTTTCTGGCGGCGCGAAGACGCGAACTGCAGGCCGAACAATCCAATATCATGCGGCAGCTCACCCAGCTTTGCAGTCTGATCGATGGAGTCGGCCCGACAGAGGATCGGGAAACGAACGACAACACGTCCGCGCAGGATTTCACGCGACAGGAAATGCACTGCCTTTCGCTTATTGCCGAGGGCTATTCCAAGGCTCGCCTGGCGCAGGCACTCGGCTTGTCATCGGAAGATGCTGACGCGTTGGAAACGGCCGTCATTGCCAAACTGGGCAGCAACAACCGCTTTCAGGCCGTGGCAAAGGCGATTCTGTTGGGAATTGTCGCGAGCTAAAGAAGCCTAGCGCACAATTGTCAGCGTTTGGGCTGCGCGTGTGATCGCGGTATAGAGCCAGCGTTCTCGCATGTCGCGGAATGCCCAGCTTTCATCAAACAGCACAACATTGTTCCACTGAGAGCCCTGCGCCTTGTGCACGGTCAATGCGTAGCCATAATCAAACTCATCATAGCGCTTGCGCGTCGACCATGGAATTTCCGTTTCGATATCCTCAAACGCAGCCTTCAGAAGCTTGATTTTGGCGGCACCGCGATCCATATCGTCGTCTTCGGGGCGCACCAGCAGATTGATGCCTGGCTTCACCGTCTCCTTTGACGATGTCATGACCTGCCACAGTGAGCCATTCAGCAGCCCCTTGGAAGGGTCATTGCGCAGGCAAACCAGCTTGTCACCGGCCTGAGGATAATCTGCCGTGAAGCCCTTCAGCTCACGCAGGCGTTTGTTATAGCGCCGCCGCGTCTTGTTGGTGCCAACCAGCACCTGATCGGCCTCCAGCACAAGATCCTGATCAACATCGTTGCGCGAGATCACCTGCGCCGTGCCCCAATCGCCTTTCATGATTTCCTTGCCCTCACGCACATGCATGGCAAGTTCAATAATGGGATTGTCCCGTGCCTGCCGGTGAATATCCGTCAACAGATAGTCAGGCTCGCAATCGGTGAAAAAGCCGCCTCCCGTTACTGGTGGCAGCTGACCCGGATCACCCAGCACCAGAATGGGCGTTCCAAAGCTCATCAGATCGCGCCCCAGCGCCTCATCCACCATCGAGCATTCATCAATCACCACAAGCGCAGCCTTGGCGACCGGGCTTTGCCGGTTGAGCGAGAACATCGGCGTAACAGAGGTCTTGCCGGTTTCCTCGTCCGCGATTTCTTCCTCGCCGCGCGGACGATAGATCAGCGAGTGGATTGTGGTGGCGTTTGTCGCGCCACGAGAGCGCAAAACCTGCGCTGCCTTGCCCGTGAAGGCGGCAAAAAGTACATCACCATCAACGTGCTCGGCAAAATACCGCGCCAAGGTGGTTTTACCCGTCCCCGCGTAGCCAAAAAGCCGGAAGAGCGGCGAACGCCCTTCCTTTAGCCAGCGCGACACAGCCTGCAGGGCCTCATCCTGTTGTGGTGCAAATTCCATAGCCAACCGAGTGGCAGGATTCGGGGGTAAAAGGCAAGTACATTTGGCGAACATTCGGAACAGAACTCACGCAAATGTGTTGCCACAGCCTATCAAAATTAACCGAATGTTAGCCGTTAAATCATTCACTGGGCGCACACATGATGTGTTGTTCGCGTGTTCTGAGTAGCCAGACATGAAACAGGAATGCAGTGATGATTTCTGCTATTTCGCATGCCCTGATCGGCTATCCGCCGCCCTCACCGCCGCCTGCCGGGCAGAGCGGTGCAGATGTTGCGCGCCTCGAAGCCAAGGTTGAAGCCAAACAGACTGAATATGATGACTGCGAATGCGCTGACACGCGCCCTCGCCTGAGAGCTGAACTTCTCGGCCTCAAGGCTGAACTCTCTTCAGCAAAGTCGGAAGAAGCGAGCGCACCTGAAGCGGCGAGCATGCCCGCCACCGCCAGCCAATCGAACGCCTATCGCGACATGGAAAACTCGACACTCTCGGGCGAAAGCGACCGCATCGGCACCGTAAATTTCGACGAGGATACGCCATTTGGTGGGCGAGTGGCCTATGTGTGAATGCAGTATAGGCTCGCCCTCCAATTCCGCGTGCGATAAACTTCGCAAATGAAAATTCTGATTCTGGGTGCGACCGGCTTCATCGGCTCTCACATCACGACATGGCTGGCCACCAATGGGCATGAAGTAACAGGGCTTGGTCGATCTGTTGCGCGAGCACGCGCGCGCCAGCCCAATGTCAGTTGGCTGCAGGCTGATTTGAGCCAAATGCTGAAACCTTCCGACTGGCATAGACTACTTGCCAGCTTTGACGCGGTCGTCAACTGCGCCGGTGCCTTGCAGGATGGGCTCAATGACAAGCTCGCAGCTGTACAAACGCATTCGCAACTCGCTCTCTACGAAGCGGCGAAGGAAACCAATCTTAAGCTCATAGTGCAAATCTCAGCCGAAACGACGGGATCCGCCGGATCCACCGCATTTCTCAACACGAAACGTCGAGCCGACGAAGTCCTCGCCGAAAGCGGTCTGCCATATATTATCCTGCGACCATCGCTTGTTATTGGTCGAAATGCATTTGGCGGAACAGCGCTATTGCGGGCGCTAGCTGCATTTCCGGGCGTTTTACCCCTCATCCATGCAGAAAGTCCGACCGCGACGGTAGCACTGGACGACGTGGCACGCGTAGTCAGCCAAATAATTGAAGGGCAGATCCCGACCGGAACAGACATGAGTCTTGCATCAGACAAGGTACTATCGCTGCAGGAACTGGTTGCCCTGCACCGTCAGTGGCTTGGTCTGCCAGATGCGCCAGTGGTTTCGATGCCCGCCGCCTTGGCACGTCCCGTATCCTATGTTGCCGATCTACTCGGGCGGCTTGGCTGGCGGTCGCCTCTGCGCAGCACAGCAATGCAGGTCATGCGCGGCGGCGTTAGCGCGAGCACAAACCAGAACCTGCCGTTCACACTTGAAACAGCAGCCGCTTTTCTCGCTCGCAATCCGGCGGGTGTGCAAGACATTTGGACGGCCCGGCTCTACCTGTTGAAGCCACTCGTTTTCTTTGTCCTGTCAGCCTTTTGGATCGCTTCGGGTATCATTCCCCTGACAGATGTTGCCAGTGCCGCTGAACGCCTGCAAAGTGCCTTCGGCGCACCCGCGGCACTGTTTCTCACCTACACCACCTGCCTGCTGGATGTTTTCCTTGGCGCTGCACTGACCTTTCGGCCAACTGCCCGGCTGGCACTTTGGGGTATGCTCACCACAACATTTGCTTACGTGGCGGGATCGCTGATAATCGAACCGGCTATCTGGCTCGACCCGCTGGGGGCCATGGTAAAGACAATTCCTGCAGCAGTGCTCACTCTTATAGCGCTCGCGACACTGGATGAACGCTGATGGACATGGAACTCGCGCTTCGTTTTTTCCACGTCATAGGGGCCACCGTGCTGCTTGGCACAGGCGCCGGCATTGCGTTTTTCATGGTAGCAGCAAATCGCAGCGCAGATCCGGCATTCATTGCCAAAACAGCAGCCACAGTGGTGCTGGCCGACACCATGTTCACTGCAACGGCTGTCGTATTTCAGCCGATTACCGGCTACTTTTTGGCTGGAGAAATCGGCTGGACGCTTTCAGAAGGCTGGATTGTCCTGTCACTCGCCCTCTATGTCCTCACCGGCCTCTTCTGGTTGCCGGTCGTGTGGATACAAATAAGGTTGCGCGATCTGGCAAAAGACGCGGCGGAGGCGGGCAACGTCCTGCCCACCGAATATCACCGCCTCTATCGCATCTGGTTTGCCTGTGGATTCCCCGCATTTGCTGCGGTGCTGACCATAATTTGGCTCATGCTCGCCCGCCCGGATATTGCTCTATTTTAACATCGGCCAAAGGCTTGCCACCAACAACAGCGCCATAACAATGTTGAACCATTTCAGGCGCGTTTCGTCTTCCAGAAAACGCTTCATTACCGTGCCGAAAAAGACCCATGTTCCGGTGCTGAAAACACCCACAGACATGAAAGCGAGGACGACGAGCAATGTATCACGAACAAAATGGGCCGGGTCTGCAAAGGCGGCATTCGCCCCCACTGCCATGACCCACGCCTTGGGGTTCACGAACTGGAATAGAGCCGCCTGATCGAAGCGGAAAGGCCTTGCATTGCCCTCGGCCGTCGCCATTTTCCGCGTCGTGCCAATCTTCCATGCGATCCACAGAAGATAGCCGCCGCCCAGCACTTTCAAAACCAGATAGAGGCGCGGTTCGGCGAGCAATATCGCCCCCACCCCTAGCCCGACAAACAGGATCAGGCTGCCAAAACCGACCTCGACACCCAACAGGTGTGGCAGTGTGCGCCGGAACCCGTAATTAACGCCGGATGCCAGCAACATCATATTGTTTGGTCCGGGGGTGATAGACGTCGTGAATGCAAAAAGCAGCAGACCCAGCCAGGTCTCAATGGGCATGTTTCTCTCCGTATATCTATTATGTCAGCATTACTGACCTAAACTCGAGAAACCGTCCAGCCGGACTTTGTCACCGTGGCAATATAACCATTCGAGAGTGGTTTGCCTGACAACAAAAAGAGCCGCCCAACAACGCCGGACGGCTCCTCAAGATTATCTATTTCCGGTTACAGATCACATGCCTTGCGGGCCACGGTTCATTGCGGCAACACCGGTGCGGCAGACCTCGATGAGGCCAAGCGGCTGCATGATGGAAATGAACTGGTCGATCTTGGACGGCTTGCCGGTAATCTCAAAGATGAAATGTCCGGTCGTCGCATCGGCCACCTTGGCATGAAAGGCATCGGCAAGGCGCAGCGCCTCGACCCGGTTGCTTTCAGCGCCAGCGACCTTCACCAGCGCGACCTCACGTTCCAGAGGACGTTCATGTCCAAATTCCCGTGCTCGTACAGTCAGGTCAACCACACGGTGAACCGGCACGATACGTTCGAGCTGGTTTTTGATCTGCTCCAGGATCGTCGGAGTGCCGCGCGTGACGATGGTGATGCGCGACAGATGCGCCTCATGCTCGGTTTCCGACACTGTGAGGCTCTCAATGTTGTATCCCCGGCCGGAAAAAAGGCCGATGACACGTGCCAGAACGCCCGGCTCGTTGTCCACGAGAACGGAAAGCGTGTGGCTTTCAATGGCCTGAGTATCCTTGGCAATGAAATAGGCCGAACCGGATGCTTTGTGCTGTGCATTCATTTGTCTAACTCCTTGGCCTCTTCATCAAACCAGTCGTGCGCCTTCGGCGTCGATGGCATTGGCAACCGCTTCGTCGGTCGCTTCATCGGGAAGCAGCATGTCGTTGTGCGCCTTGCCCGATGGGATCATCGGGAAGCAATTCGCCAGGTTGGCAACGCGGCAATCAAAGATGACCGGCTTCTTCACATCAATCATCTCCTGGATGGCATCATCCAGATCGCCGGGCTTTTCACAGCGAATGCCATGGCCGCCATATGCTTCGGCCAACATCACAAAGTCGGGCAATGCCTCGGTGTAGGAATGTGACAGGCGGTTACCATGCAAAAGCTGCTGCCACTGTCGCACCATGCCCATGTACTGGTTGTTCAGAATGAATATCTTGATGGGCGCGCCATACTGGATCGCCGTTGACATCTCCTGAATATTCATCTGCACCGACGCATCGCCTGCGATGTCGATAACAAGGCTGTCACGATGGGCAATCTGCGTGCCGATTGCTGCTGGCAGGCCATAGCCCATGGTGCCCAGACCACCAGACGTCATCCAATGGTTGGGCTTTTCAAAGCCATAAAACTGCGCAGCCCACATCTGGTGCTGGCCCACTTCTGTGGTGATGTAGGTATCCAGATGCTTGGTCTTCTCATAAAGACGCTGGATCGCATATTGCGGCATGATGACGTCTTTGTTAGCGGCATATGCCAACGAATTGCGGGCCTTCCACTTGGCAATCATCGCGCGCCATTCAGCCAGATGCGACTTGTCGGAATGCTTGGATGTTGCACGCCACAGACGGACCATATCTTCCAGAACGTGACCGACATCGCCAATGATCGGAACATCAACGCGCACCGTCTTGTTAATGGACGACGGATCAATATCGATGTGGATCTTCTTGGAGTTTGGCGAGAATGCATCCAGGCGACCGGTGATACGGTCGTCAAAACGTGCACCGATGCAAACCATCACATCGCAATCATGCATCGCCATGTTGGCTTCGTATGTGCCATGCATGCCGAGCATGCCGAGCCAATGCTCGCCGGAAGCCGGATAAGCACCGAGACCCATCAAGGTGGAGGTGACGGCAAATCCGGTCAGTTCCACAAATTCACGCAGAAGCTGCGTCGCCTCCACGCCAGAATTGATGACACCGCCGCCATAATAGATGATCGGGCGACGCGCGCCTTCCATCAGTTCGATGGCCTTGCGAATCTGCTCCAGATCGCCCTTCACCTTGGGCCGATATGCTTCGCGTGCAGGCACCGCGCTTGGCGGCACATATGTTCCCGTCGCAAACTGAACGTCTTTCGGAATATCGACAACAACAGGGCCTGGGCGACCAGTTGTGGCCACCTGAAATGCCTGATGAATGACACGTGCCAGATCATTGACGTCCTTGACCAGCCAATTGTGCTTGGTGCAAGGGCGCGTGACGCCTACGGTGTCGCATTCCTGAAATGCATCGGAACCAATCAGGCTGGTCGGCACCTGGCCGGAAAGACAAACCAGCGGAATGGAGTCCATCAGGGCATCCTGAAGCGCAGTCACCGCATTGGTTGCACCCGGACCAGAGGTCACGAGCATAACACCAGGCTTGCCGGTGGAGCGCGCATAGCCCTCAGCCGCATGGCCCGCACCCTGCTCATGTCGCACGAGAATGTGCTCAATGTCTTCCTGCTGGTAAATTTCGTCATAGATCGGCAGGACGGCACCGCCCGGATAGCCGAAAATATGCTCAACACCATTATCTTTCAGCGCCCGAAGAACAATTTCCGCGCCTGTCATTTGATTATCTTTGCCCGTCATGCCTCTATCCACTTTGTTTTCCGGGGTCTTTAACTGGTTTTTGGACATAAAAAAAGGCTCCTTTTGGAGCCTGTGTTGCGCATGGGTGCTTTCGCCGGATGGTTACACCATCCTGCCCATGCGCTTGCCCACCACCACGAGAATTTTGCGAGTATTATTCATGACGAAAAGAGTTAAATGCTCTGCACGCGTGCGTCAACCGTGAAAATTAACGCAGCCGTTAATTCCGCCCTGCAAACGCTAAAATCTGAAACTTCCCGTTAATGCCGATTTGATACATTTCTGTGCAGAATTGCATAGTTATGAGTTGGGTTCCTGTTTCATGAGTGAACAATCAGTCGGCGAAAGCTACCATGAATATGATGACGACGCCGGTCGAGAGTTGCGTGGCACTATGCCAGCTGGCAACAGTCTCCTTGGTCGCGTGGTTGCGTGTTCGGGTGCACATGCAAAAATTGCGGCCGTTGCCAGTGACGGCGGAACCGACCTGACTGAACTGTGGTCCGTGGGCCGCCTCATCTCTATTTCTGTTGGAAGAAACCGTATTGCCGCACTCGTCGTGTCAATGAACACGAACGAGATTTACTGGCAGGAATCCGTAGACAATGCATTTATTGTCGATGTTGAACTGCTCGGCGAAGTCTATGTTGATGAAACCGGCAAGGAAACCTTTTCCACCGGCATTAGCCGCTATCCCTATCTCGGTGCCGTCGCTCACCGCATGCGCTCCTCTGACCTGCGTCGCATTTATGATGTTCAGGGCGGCCAGACCTGCGTCATCGGCTCCCTGACCCAGGATGAAAGCATCGAGGCCGCCATTCACATTCCCTCCATGCTTTCAAAGCACTTTGCGGTGGTCGGCTCCACTGGCGTCGGCAAATCGACGACTGTCTCGTTGCTGCTGCGCAAGGCCGTGGAAACCGACCCGAAGCTTCGCGTACTGATACTCGATCCGCACAATGAATTTGCGGCCGCCTTCCCCGACATTGCCGAGGTCATTGAAACGGAAACGCTTGACCTGCCGTTTTGGCTCATGCGCTTGGAAGAGTTCTCAGAGGTTATTTTCCGCGGACGCCCGGCAGTTCCGGAAGAACTGGACTTTCTGCGAGACCTCATTCCCGACGCCAAGAAATCTTTCCGCGGTGAATCCGCATACATGCGCAAGCAGAATGAGCGCAGTGCAATCACCGCTGATACGCCGGTGCCATACCGTATCTCTGATCTGCTCGCGCTCATTGACGAGCGCATTGGACGCTTGGAAGGAAAAGAAGAAAAGCCGCATCTGCGCTCGCTCAAGCTGCGCATCATGGCTGCCGTCAACGATCCGCGCTATCATTTCATGTTCCGCTCCAACACCATTTCCGACAATATCATGGAAACGGTGCAGACAATTTTCCGCATTCCCGGTGATGGCAAACCAATCGCCACCTTCCAGCTCTCCGGTATTCCTTCCGAAGTCGTCAACTCGGTTGCGTCCGTGCTGACCCGTATGGCTTTCGAGATCGGCCTTTGGTCCAACGGTGCCGTACACCTGCTCGTGGTCTGCGAAGAGGCTCACCGCTACGTGCCCGCCGATCCTTCACTTGGCTTCGCACCTACCCGGCAGGCTATTGCGCGTATTGCAAAGGAAGGTCGTAAATACGGTGTGTCACTTGGTGTAATTACCCAGCGACCCGGCGAACTGGACCAAACGATCCTTTCGCAGTGCTCGACCGTTTTCGCCATGCGCCTTGCAAACGACAGGGACCAGGAAATCATTCGTTCCGCCATTCCGGATTCATCCGCTTCCACGATGAGCTTCATATCCTCTATCGGCAATGGCGAGGCTATCGCGTTTGGTGAAGCCGTTGCGGTCCCCATGCGCATGAAATTCACACGTATTCCGGAAACAGCACTTCCTAAGGCACAAACAGCCATTCACGAGGGTGATATGGAAGCGCAGGAGTCCGTGGACCTGAAGAAGATAATCGGCCGCATGCGCGCCACCGATTCCAGGCCGGACATATCAGACTTCCAGGAGCGCTATGAGGCAGCGACCCGCCCGCAGGTCGCAGACGTGCCTGCATATGTTGAGCAAGAGGATCTTCACGCGATCCCAACGGCGCGTGAACCAGCTCCACTGGAACACTACAGCCCCGACATGTTGCCAGGCAGTAATTCCATGCAGGCAGAAGCGGCCGTTGCAGCTGAGCGCCCGCGTGAATACCAATCGATACGGCGTACGCCCCCGCCTGCAGCAACACCGCAATATCCACGGACAACCATGCAGGACCCACCTCCGCTTCAGCCTGCACATTCATCGCAGGGCACACGTCCCCAAGGCATGTCGCTCCGTGAAAGCATTTTGAAGAAGCCGCTATCAAGCCTCCGCCGGGATTGAACCGCGTTACAGCCGCTGCCAGCTGTCATCCATTTGATTGCGAAACCAGGTCATCTGGCGTTTAGCGTATTGGCGTGTGGCAGCTGAGGCTTTCTTAACCGCTTCTTCCTTCGTCATATCGCCAGCCAACATTGCGGCGATTTGGGAAACGCCAATTGCCTTCATTGAAGGCAGATCAGGTGCCGGATCAAGCGCAAGCAACGCTTTCACCTCCTCCACCGCACCACTTTCCATCATCTTTTCAAAACGCCGATTGATGCGGTCGTGCAAGATATCGCGCGGCGGCAGCACCACAAATTTTCGCGCTACTGCAGGGTCAACGATGATGTCGCCCTTGCGAGCCTGAAAATGCGAGATCGGCTTTCCCGTCGCTTCCAGTATCTCAAGCGCCCTGACAACACGTTGCCCATCGCCTGGCTGCAGCGCGGCAGCGCTCTCAGCATCAAGACTGGCCAGCTCCGCATAGAGTGCCTCGGGCCCTGCTTCTGCCAGTCGCTTGCGCAGGCGTTCGCGAATTTCCCCCGGCACCTCCGGCATGTCCGAAAGCCCCCCAGTCAATGCCTTGAAATAGAGACCTGTGCCGCCCACAAATACCGGTGTCTTTCCAAGCTCACGGCAGCGGGCCAACTCATCTGCCGCCGCGCGTACCCAAGCCCCGGTCGAATAGCTTGTCGTTGCCGGAACATGCCCGTAGAGCCGATGCTCAACGCCCTGCATTTCTTCCTCTGCAGGTCGCGCAGACAACACACGCAAAGTGTCATAGACTTGCATGCTATCGGCATTAATAACGATGCCATCAGTCTTTTTGGCCCACTCAATCGCCAAAGCAGACTTGCCGCTCGCCGTTGGCCCGGTTATCAGGATCGCGTTCAACCCATTCACTCTTCAAGAAGTACTGTCTCGATGTCCCTAGTTGCCACGCTGATAGCCAATCCGTCAAACCCTGTTCTGAGCGCCGCCATCGGCGAACACGCTGCCGAAGCCGTAAACGCTTCCGGCCTTTACTGGCTTGCAGATGGTATCGCCTGCGACATTGCCCTTCGCGAAGGTACAATTGCGGAAGATGCAGACACGACGCTGCGCCAAGCAATTGGCGACGCAGCAATTGACGTGGTCGTGCAGGAGGCGGAGACGCGCCGCAAGAAACTGCTGATTGCCGATATGGATTCAACGATGATCGGACAGGAATGCATCGACGAGTTGGCCGCTGAGGTTGGTCTGAAAGACCGGGTCGCAATCATCACCGCCCGAGCCATGAATGGCGAGATTGCATTTGAACCCGCACTTCGAGAGCGCGTCGCACTTCTCAAAGGGCTTTCAATCTCTGTGGTCGACGATGTGATCGAAAAACGCATCACGCTGACACCCGGCGGTCGCGAACTGATTGCCACCATGAAAGCCAACGGCGGCTACACCGCACTTGTTTCCGGCGGCTTCACCGTTTTCACGAGCCGGATAGCCGCAACGCTCGGCTTTGACGAGAACCGCGCAAACATTCTCCTTGAAGAAAATGGCTTGCTGACCGGTGAAGTCGCAGAACCAATTCTTGGCAAACAGGCCAAAGTGGATGCACTGAACGAGATCACGAACACACTCTCAATTAGCCCCGACAACGCAATTGCAGTGGGCGACGGTGCCAACGATCTTGGCATGTTGCAACTGGCAGGCTCAGGCGTTGCTCTGCATGCCAAGCCATCTGTTGCCGCCCAAGCCAGGATGCGTATCAATCATGGCGATCTGACAGCACTTCTCTATATCCAGGGCTATCGCAAGACAGACTTCACGTCATGACACGGTTGGAGACAGAACGCCTCGTCTCCCGCCCATGGCAAAAAGCGGATATTGAACCATTCGCAAACTTGTGCGCCGACCCGGTTGTGATGGCGCTGCTGGGCGGGATTCAATCACGCGAGACTGTCGAGACCGTGGTCGAAAAGGCTATGGAATACCAATCTCGCTTCGGTATCTGGATCCAGCCTATCCTGTTAAAGCAAACAGGCGAGTTCGCCGGTATTGTCGGGATTGCGGAGGTTATGTTCAGCGCCACATTTACGCCTGCTATCGAAATCGGCTGGCGATTGGCGCGCGCCCACTGGGGCAAAGGTTATGTGACCGAAATGGGCCGTGAATTCCTGCGACATGCCTTCGAAGACCGCAGGCACCAAGAGCTTGTTTCGTTCACTGTCCCGCAAAACCAACGCTCACAGGCAGTCATGAAGCGACTTGGTTTCAAGCGTGATACCACAGGTGATTTCATCCACCCGAAGGTGCGCGATGACCAGCCGCACCTCAAGCACCACGTGCTCTATCGGTTGAGTGAATCGGAATGGCGTCAGCGTGGCGTCAGCACATAGCGCCTGTTAAGGGGCTGCAGCGGCCGCGCGTTCATCGGAAAAATGCTCTGAAACAGGCGAATTGCGTCATCACTCACCTGAATTGGTTGTTCCAGCACCGTCCACAAGACAATCTGTGAGCAAGGCGGCGTCGTAAGCGACCCTTGATAACGGTAAAAGCGTCCTTTCGTATCCGGAACGAGTTTATATGGATCTACCTTGCCAAATTCTGCCAGCGATTTGTCCGCCGGTGCCAAAGTCACAATCTCATCAAAGAGGCCCTTCCCGCCGCCGCCATTCATCATCACGCCCAGAACTGCCAGGGTTCCATCGTGTGCCTTGTGAACAAAATGCAGCTCCATAGGCGCGCGCTTATCATGGATCGCATGCTCGGACGGCGTGTGAAAATGAAATTGCAGTAGCTCAAAACGCTCACCACCAATTTCCAGATACCCGGCATCCTCCCCTTTCATGGGCGACAATTGCACCGTGTGACCATTATTCTGCAGCATCCACGATGCATCAGAACTCCAATGCAATTGAACTGGCTCGACATCGCCATGAATTGCTTCATCCAGGTTGATCGGCGACTGCTCAATGCCACTGCTGCAGGTCGCCCATTCACGGGTTAGCTCACCCCAATGTTCCGGACCAGCATGCCCCTCATAATTCCAGTGAAAGTCAGACGCCTGCGCCGTCGCAAAAATCAGCGAAAACGCTACAGCCACAGTCAGCCGCAAATATGCCATTTGTCTCCTCGCAAGCCGAATTCTGCCACGCAGAATGATTACGCAGCTTTCTCAATAATTGCTGAACGCAAGGCATTACATCTGCATTTGCCGCCTGGCTGGCAGACGCTTCATCACCACCAGCACTAAGCCCACGACGACCAGGAATGCGGAAACCAGTTTATCAGGACCAAATTCCTCACCGAGAAGCAACGCAGACGAGCTCATTCCAAATATCGGTACAAGTAACGAAAAAGGCGCGACCTGCCCCGCACCATAGGTCTTGATGAGAAAACCCCATGCTGCAAAACCAAATATCGTTGCGCCATAGGCAATATACGCAATTGCCCCAACTCCGCCCAGCGTTATGGATCTAAGTGCGGCAACGTCAGCATCCCACCCGTCGACAATCAGGGAAATTGCCAAAAGCGGCATAGAGGCAACCAGACTGACGTGAACCATGAGGCGCAGCATATTCGTGTTACCTGCCTTCTTCATCAGCAGGTTTGAACACGCCCAGGCAAAAGCAGCCGCCAAAACCATAGACAAACCAACAAGAGAAACGTCACCGCCCGCCCCCGTCATGATGATCCCTATGCCGCTAAAGGCAATGGCGATGCCGGCAAGTTGCAGGGGTGTGGGGCGCTCTCTAAATAGAAGGATTGCCAATATCACTGTGAAAAATGCCTGAGCCTGAAGGAGCAATGATGCAAGGCCCGGCGGCACGCCGACCTTCATCCCTGCAAAGAGCAGGGAAAACTTGATGACGCCCAGAAAAAGCCCGATCCCCAGTATGTAGCGATAATCAACGTCTGGCCTTGGTAAGATGAATACCAGCGGAAGAGCGGCAAAGAAGAAGCGCAACGCCGAGAAAAATATTGGCGGAAAGTTGGTGATACCAACCTCGATCACTACAAAATTAACGCCCCAGACCAGAGCGACAGCGACTGCCAGAAGAATGTGAGAGGGACGCATATTGGCGACCATCCTTGTGTTGAATTTCGTCGGTCTTTGATCAATCGAGCCGAATTGCAACGAAGCGCAAATCGCCTTCTTTATTGGAAAGCAAGAACTGCGCGTTTCTGCGATCCTGCTCCCGCAGACGGTTGATGCGTTCGCTGACGGCCTCTGGACTGTCAACAAACTCCTGCGCCACTTCCACAATCACGTCGCCAGGCACGATACCTTGCTTTGAGGCAGGTGAACCTGGCTCGATCGAAACAATCAGAACGCCTTCAACACTGGAATCAATCCCAAATTCCGCGCGTTCGGGCTCACCAAGCGCCATGAGCTCCATACCCAACTCAACGGTCGCGTCATTTGACAGCAGTTCATCCTCTGGACTTACCGCACCTTCAGGCACTTCCGCCTGCACAGCATCATCGTCAGGTCCCGCCTGCAAAGCCAGACGCACTGTCGCATCGACTTCCTTTTCGTCACGCCAAAGCTTGACTGCGATATCCCGACCTGTTGGGCTTTCCGCGACAAACCTCTGCAAATCGTGAACCTTGTCCACGCTCTTGCCGTTAAACTCCAATATCACATCACCGGCGACAAGCGGGCCATTTGCCATAGGACCATCGTCCAGTATCCCGGCAACCAATGCACCGCGCGCTTTCTTGAGACCGAGGCTTTCAGCAAGATCGTCCGGCACCGGCTGAATACGCACACCCAGCCAACCACGCCGCGCGACGCCAAATTCCCGCAATTGACTGACGACATTGCTGGCAATCGCGGAAGGTACAGCAAAGCCAATACCAATTGAGCCACCAGACGGACTGATGATCGCTGTATTCACGCCAATCACCTCGCCTTCCATATTGAAAAGCGGCCCGCCTGAGTTGCCCTTATTGATCGCGGCATCAGTCTGAATGAAGTCGTCATAGGGGCCAGCATTGATATTGCGTCCGCGCGCAGACACAATGCCGATTGACACCGATCCGCCCAGGCCGAACGGATTGCCGATCGCCATCACCCAGTCGCCAATTCGCATGTTGTCGGAATTACCAAATTTCACGGCTGCCAACGGCGCTTTTGGCTCTACTTTCAAGAGCGAGAGATCTGTCTTGGGATCCGTACCGACAAGTACCGCCTCTAGACTGCTGCCATCCGCAAAATTGATCGAGATTTCATCGGCACCCTCAATCACATGGTTATTGGTAACAATGTACCCTTCCGGATCAACCACAAAACCTGATCCCAATGAGCTTACCTTCCGCGCCGCCTTGCGATCCTGGCTGAAAAAATCGTCAAAATAATCCTGGAAAGGTGCGTCTTTCTCGACGTGCGGCGACGGCTCACCGCCCTCATCAGCATCGACACGCTGCGAGATCGCAATATTGACCACTGCATCAAGCAGACCTTCCGTCAGGTCAGCGATTGAAGCCGGCCCACGGGCAAAATCCTGCGCTGTGGCACCATAGCCAAAGCCGCAGACTGCCAGCATCAAGGCGGAAGCAATAACCCTCAGCTTTCGAGCGACTTGATAGATCAAATGCGCAACTCCACGAATCTAATTCCACCCGGACCCTGGGCCATAACATTGTTAGGCGCAGTGGCCACACCGGACAAGCGTTGCGGCTTCAAAAAACAGTGAGTGCGAAAAATAGCAGATTAAGACGCCAGATTGTGGCGGATCAGCCAAACAATCAAGACACCGAGCGCCACGGCAACAAGGCCAAAGCGGCGCAACTGATCGTCAGGGATAGATGGCAGCATGGCTGCCATTTCTTTCAAAAGCCGAGGGGCCAGTGCATAGACTAGCCCCTCGATAATCAGGAAAAATGCAAATCCCGTCAGAAAATCAGACATGGGTACTGCAGGCCCTAATGAGCCTATTGCCCCCCACTCGCTGCGGGCTTCCTGCCTTCTGACGCCCCAAAGAACTTGAAGAATTCAGAGTCCGGCGAAATCAGCATAGTCGTATTGCCGTCGCCCAATGCAGCAGTATAGGCAGTCATCGAGCGATAGAACTCGAAGAATGCAGGATCGCGGCCAAATGCTTCCGCAAAGACGGCGTTCCGTTGTGCATCGCCCTCACCACGAAGGATTTCAGAATCACGCCGTGCGTCGGCAACGATCTCAACCGCCTGACGATCTGCAATCGCCTGTCGGCGCTGGCGCTCTTCCGAACCGCGTGCACGGATCAGCTCGGCCTCGGCCAGACGTTCTGCCTTCATTCGGTCATATGTCTGCTGAGACACTTCCTTGGTCAGGTCTGTACGGCGAATGCGAACATCCAGCAAAGTAACGCCAAGGGTTTCGGCATCGCTGCGCAAATCAGCCTGAACTTCACGCATCATGGCGCTGCGCTCTTGAGAAAGGGCCGCCTCAAAACCGCGCAGACCGTAGACCCGGCGCAATGCGGCATCAAGACGGGTGCGAAGGCGCGATTCAGCGACAACACGATCGCCAGACACTGCCTGACGGAACAGGCGCGCATCGGTGATGCGGTAGACCACAAATGCATCAACCTCATAGAACTTACCGCCGCGTACCTGAACACGAATATCGTCCAGATCGAAGCGCAACGCCTGATCCTGAACATATTGAACGCGGTCAGCATCAAGGAATGCGAATGGCAGCTTGAAATACAGGCCCGGCTCCGTTTTCACGGATTGAATTTCACCGAAGCGGATCACCAACGCCTGCTGGCGCTCGTTGACGACGAAAACGGATGAATAGACAGCCACAAGGATAATTGCGACTGCAATTACGATAGCAGGAAAACGATTGGACATTAGTTTGCTCCCTCCTGCTCGTTCTTCTTCATCAGTTCGTTAATCGACAGGAACGGCACTGTACCGGTGCTCCCCTGCTTCTCATCCGTGATGATCTTCGGCGTCTTCTTCAAAACACCTTCTATGGTCTCCAGATAAATACGCTTGCGCGTCACGTCCGGGGCCTTGGAGTATTCTTCATAGATCGCGGAGAAACGCTGCGCTTCACCTTCCGCTTCCTTCACAATGCGGTCCTTATAAGCGGCTGCTTCTTCGCGAAGCTGAGCTGCCTCACCGCGTGCACGACCAAGCTTCTGGTTGGCGTAGCGGTTGGCTTCTTCAACAAAACGATCTTCGTCCTGTTCTGCACGCTGCACTTCGTCAAAGGCATCGGCCACTTCACGCGGCGGCGCAGCGTCCTCGATGGCCACTGTCTTGACCGACAAGCCGGCCTTGTAATCATCCATTGTCGCTTGAATGATTTGCTTCACATCTTCTGCAACAGCCTGACGATTGTCGCGATAAATGTCTTGCGCCGGACGATAACCAACGACCTCGCGCATGGCACTTTCAGCAACCTGCTGCAGAGTATCGCGCGGTGATTCCACATTGAAGAGATATGCCTGCGGCGACGTCACAGAGAAAAGCACCGAGAACCGAACATCCACAATGTTCTGATCGCCCGAAAGCATCAGACCGCGGTCGCTGTTGGTGCCCGTGTTGCCGCCGATGTTCAGCTGCTGCTCGGTGATGTTGACGAGTTCAACAGTCTCAAGCGGCCAAAAATGGAAATGTAGACCTGGCTCGGAAATCTCGTCCTTCGGCAAACCAAAACGCAGTTCCACACCGCGCTCATCCGGCTGCACCGTGTAAACTGCCTTAAACAGCCACAACACGACCAACACCAATGCGCCAATGGCCAGCACACCACTATTCGCGCCGCCTGGCATCAACTTGTTGAAACCCTCTTGGCCACGACGAATGATTTCATCCAGCTCTGGCGGATTTCCGCCGCCGGATGGTCGCTTGGGGCCTTGCCCCCACGGACCTTGATTTTTACCTCCGCCGCCGCCCCACGGGCCGCCGCCTCCGTTTTGATTGCTCCAGGGCATCAAATCCTCATAATTTATTGCAATGTGAGTTCACTCATTTCCCGTTATAGGTACGCGAAGTGACCGTTTCAATGGCACAAACCCAAATGCAGCGCCGGAGGGTCGTTTTTGTCCAAAACCAGCGTCTGACGCGCACTCACCTGCGCCGGTATGTTACAAATCGCACTGGATATTCGTTTTTTTCGTCGGCATCTGCGCTACCGACCTCTTCCGCAACCCAAACCGCCGGATCAATTTCCGGGAAAAATGTGTCTCCCGGCACATCCGCATCCACATGTGTCACGTGCAGAATATCTGCCAGATGCATGCCCAGGCGATAGATTTCTCCGCCACCGATGATGCAAACCTCATCAACCCCGGCGGCTGCGGCAAGGTCACGCGCTACATCAAGTCCGGCCTCAAGCGAATGAACGATATGCACCTGCTCATGATCGAAAGCGAAATCGGGATTGCGGGTAATCACCACATGGGGACGACCGGGCAACACGCGCCCGCCAAGCGATTCAAAATTCTTGCGACCGAGGATCAGCGGCTTGCCCATGGTCATGGCCTTGAAGCGCTTCAAATCACCCGATAGCCGCCAGGGTAAATCATTGTCGCGACCAATAACGCCGTTAGCCGCGACAGCAACAACCATCGAAACAATCGGCTTTTTCATACCGCAATCGGCGCCCTGATGTTTGCTTCGGCCTCGTAACCTTCAAGCGTAAAGTCTTCAAACTTAAAGGCAAAAAGGTCTGTTACATCAGGGTTGACGCGCATGGTCGGCAGCGCCTTCGGCGAACGGGAAAGCTGCAATTCAGCCTGCTCGAAGTGATTGTGATAGAGATGAACATCACCGAAAGTGTGAACAAAATCACCCGGTTTCAAACCAACCACCTGAGCGACCATCATTGTGAGCAACGCATAGGAGGCGATATTGAACGGCACACCAAGGAAAACATCAGCCGAACGCTGATAGAGCTGGCAGGACAGTTTGCCATCGGCCACATAAAACTGGAACAGGCAATGACACGGCGGCAGCGCCATCTCGTCCACCAATGCGGGGTTCCACGCACTCACAATATGACGCCGCGATTCCGGATTATCCTTCAGGCTGCGCAGAAGATTGGCAATCTGATCAATGTGTCCACCATTGTAATCTGGCCAGGAACGCCATTGCGAGCCATAGACCGGTCCAAGATCGCCGTTCTCATCGGCCCATTCGTCCCAAATGGAAACACCATTCTCCTTCAAATAGGCAATATTGGTGTCGCCCTGCAAGAACCATAGCAGCTCGTGAATAATCGATCTCAGATGCAACTTCTTGGTCGTGAGTAGCGGGAAACCATCACTCAGATCAAACCGCATCTGGTGCCCAAAGACAGAGCGCGTTCCTGTTCCAGTGCGATCACCACGATCGACGCCCTTGTCTTTCACATGCGCAAGCAGGTCTAGATATTGCTTCATGGTATCGCTTCTCGTTCCGCCCAAACCGAATCTGTTAGAGTATAGGCGAGACAAAAAAGGCAGACCAGCCGGTCTGCCTCTCTATACAAGAATTTATGAATATCCGGCAGCCAGGATTACAAATCGCCCAGCTTGCCCAGCTCTTTTGCCGTCAGATAGTAGAAGGTCACCCGGTTCTTTGAACGGTCGTCTTTCATGGTCGCACAAACAGCGTCCACCGCCTTGTCTGCAGCATCGCCTGTCACGCCCAGTTTCTTGCCGCACCAGCTTGCCTTGACGCGATCAAGTTCCTTCGGGTCGGAGCATGAAACCAGCGATGAATCGCGATTGCGAAGCGCGATACCCAGATGCTTCACGATCTTGTTGACAACCGTCTCGTCAGCGCCCGCGTCGTACTTTTTCACGTCTGCCAAATAGTCTGTCATGGTGTCCTCCCGTCTGAACTGACTGATACATTTCAGATTGCATAAGAGTTTCCAAATACACCCGCTGTCAAGGATATTGTTCGCCCTATCCGTCCATATGTTTGAGGATTAAGACAATCGCCTCTTTTCATGACGACAGCGACGCACTATATAGAGCGTGTCGGGCTTCGGCCCGTCTATGGCAATAAACTGACGATGAAATAAACCTATTGGACCCGGGGGCGGTACCCGGCGCCTCCACCAAAAACTGCCCGCAATGCGCGTTCAGGACAGCTTTTGATGGGGGCGATATAGGATCGACAAGGGCGTAAAGATCGTACTTTTGCTCGGCATGATACCACCGTTATCGGGTCAAAAGTGTAGTTGCAAATGACAACAACGCTCAGGGTTATGCTCTCGCTGCCTAATGGCGGTGCGGGAAACCCGAACTTAAGCCCTAGGGGTTAGCCCCTCTAGGCGGGGTTCGGAGGTACCTGGCAACAGAAACCTCCACTTCTTTTTTATTTCCCTCGACCTGATTTGGCCGTCCAACGGGCCATCTGGTGCTGCATTGCGGCCCTGCGTGCCATAAACAGCATATGCTGACCCTGCTCGGTCATAATTTGATTGCCAATTTAGTCATTTGAAATGGTACAAACAATCAAGATGGGTTCCTCAGCTGACTATTACATGGCATATAGGGTCAGGCGAGTCAGGTGCGCGCGGCGCAGCACCGCGACAAGAAAATAAGACAGAGGTAAAAAATGGCGCAGGACCATATTCGCTACGATATTCTCGCACAGGATGCTCTACGAGGTGTGATACGCAAAGTATTGAGCGAAGTTGCTGCGACGGGAAGCCTGCCGGGCGAGCACCATTTCTTCATCACCTTCCTGACAGGCGCGCCAGGCGTGCGCATTTCGCAAGCGCTGAAATCAAAATATGCTGAACAGATGACCATTGTTATCCAGCATCAGTTCTGGGATCTGAAAGTCAGCGAGAGCCAGTTTGAAATCGGCCTCTCCTTTTCCGATACGCCGGAAAAGCTCGTCATCCCGTTTAATGCGATCCGCGGCTTTTACGACCCTTCCGTCAATTTCGAATTGGAATTCGATGTGGCATTTGAAGAAGGCGCAAATGCAGAAGAGTCCGAATACCCTGTCATCGATGAAAGCGAACTGACGGAGTTGGTCTCTGAGAAGCCGAAGTCGGAAGACGGTGAACAACCTTCCGGTTCCGTGGTTTCGCTCGACGCATTCCGCAAGAAGCAATAGCGGGTTTGCCATGTGCGCTGACGTTGTCAATCTGAGACAATTCCGCAAGCAGAAAGCGCGCGACGACAAGGAAAAAACTGCCGAGCAAAACCGCATCTTGCACGGGCGGACCAAAGCCGAAAAAAATCTCACCAAGGCGTTGCGTGAAAAAGAAGATCGCAACTTTGCACAGGGCCACCTGGACGGTGCCCCGAGCGAAACGGACGAGTAGATTTGATCCGCAAGCACTCAGTCACGCTCAACGGTCACCGCACTTCGTTTTCACTCGAAGATCCTTTCTACGAGGAAATAAGGGCCATCGCACTTCAGCGCGATGTTCCCTTTGCTGCTCTATTGCGGGAAATAGACGAGCAGCGTGCGCCCGAAACAAACCTCTCGTCTGCCATACGTATCTTCGTGCTGGAGCAGCTGAAACGGTCTGAAAAATAATTCAAAAGATTTCTACCGCTCCACTTGAAACATTCAAAAAACAATATATATGATGTGCGTCAAGAACGAAATGAGTTGCGCATAACCCCGCGCGACCAGTCACAACCTAGATATTGAGGTATCGTCTATGCTGAATTTCCTGATGGGCCGCCAGTCATCCGCACCGGGCTTGAGTGTCAAAGACGCCGTTGAGCGTTCCGCCAAAGGTGAGGTCATTCTTGTCGACGTTCGCGACATTTCCGAACTCAAGATGACCGGTAAAGCCAAGGGCGCAATCCACGTGCCACTGGCACTTCTGCAAATGCAGGCCAACCCATCCAGCCCTGAATTCAACAAGGCGCTCGACACTTCCAAGACGGTCGCCGTCTACTGCGCTTCCGGTGCCCGCTCTTCCATGGCTGCGCGCACTCTGCAGCAGTTTGGTTTTGAAGATGTGCACAATATTGGTGGCTTCGGTCATTGGCAGATGGCAGGCGGCCCGGTCGAACGCGTCTGACCCCATCCCATCCATCACAATTTGAGAAGCGGAGCGCTGGAAACGGTGCTCCGCTTTTTTTTGCGCCGCATGCGCGCTTCAATCAATTTGCTGGTGGAAGAAGTTCACCACCGCGTATAACCGCGTTTGGATCAAGGTTGAGCTGGGGCTGTATCTCCTGGCGTGCTGCCTCCGCTGCTCTCTTTGCCGCTTCTATAAGCCTTTGCTCTGCAAGCGCACGACGCCGCGCCTCTTCTTCTGCCAACAGTCGAGCGGCCTCACGGGCCTCTTCCCGCGACTTGTAGTAGGCCGCCTCCCGCCTGAGCCGCTGTTTCTCCAGAATATTTGCTTGCAGCAGCTCCACATTACGACGCTCTCTTTCAAAGGCTCTGAGAGAAAGGAAGCTCGCCATTTCACCTGCATCAATGGACACCTCGGGTGCCTCCATTGCGCCTGTGAAGGAAACCGTCACAGCAGGCTCTGCCGCAGCAAGAGCCTCGTCGCCGGACAAAAATGCAACGCGCAAGTTCGCGTCAAGCAATCGCGCATTCAAGTCTGCCACCGCTTCAATTGACAGTCGGGCGTTCTCGTCTGCTGCGCCAACATTGCCAATTCGCATCGCACCGCCAGCGACTGTAAAGGGCAGAGACACATCTTTCAGGATCGTACTACCCGTGCCAATAACATCTTTGACCAAGGGCAAGGTGACAGCGGCAGTAAACTCGTCCTCAACGCCATCAGCCCGCTCAAGCACCTCGTCCAAAATGGAGGTGTTCAATCCGTTCACCTCAACCTGATCGAAGGACAGTGTGCCGGAACCACTGATCTGCTGCGACAAGACACGCATGGAGCGCCCGGTGCCCTCCAGAAGGAAGCCTATATCTGCATGACCGGAAAGGACCGGCTGCCCATCCGTTTCCCAAGACAAAGGTGCGAAATCTGCGCCATCTGCAGAGAATTGAGACCGCAGGAAAAGCTGCCCGTCTGCATTACTGAGGGAAAACGAGCCCTTTGCCGGCGCGCCGGAAAATACGCCAGTTGCGTCGGTTACACTCACTGACTTTCCATCAAAATGAAGCTGTCCTGCAAATCCGGTTACAGGATATTGATAGCCTGCCCAAAAGCGGTCTGCTTTCACCTCAAGATCAATGACAAATGGCGGCAGCGTCGCCTCACCGATTGGGGCAGCAGACAGCTCGCCTGTGCCGGCATCCAAAACCGGACCAGCAACACTCTCGGCAAGCCAGGCGGCATCGACCGTTGACAGGCTCAGCCCACCTTCAAGTCGCGGCTGCGCGCCGCGTGTAAGGGTCAATTTCCCATTGAATTCGTTTAGATCTACCTTGCCCGCAATGCGATCCAGCGTGAGACGATCACTTGCGATATCCAGCTTTGCCGTCGCTTCAAACGGAAACCCGGCACCAAGCTGGGGAATGGCAACGCCATTCATGACAAAGTACGGCTCGAGGTCGTCACTTTCCAACTTAACCTCATATTGTCCGTTGAAAAGACCCGTTGCCGTCAACGCCCCTTCCCCGGCAATATTCAGGCTTGTTGTCTCGCCGGTGTAGTTCACCAACACGTTTGCCGCACCGCCAGCAACCTGACTGATCTGGAGGCCGACGACACCGCCCTGACCATCAACAAATGGCAACGGCTCAAACCCAGACTGACCCAGAAGCGCGGTTCCATTGTCATTGCTGGCGGAAATGTCGAGTGTAAACGCCGTGTCCGATGAAATACCAAGCACTTCCGAGGCAAGGTGAGCCGTCAGAGATGTGCCGCCAATTTCGCCTTCAACGTTGGCTTCAAATGGCCAATCGGCACCTTCGCCTGCTCTCAAAGCAAAACCAAGAGCCGCATCACCGTAATATGCCGCATTGCGTTCGAGCATCTGCATCACTGGATGCTTGGGCAATTTCCCGGCGATATAAGTCAACATCGCTCCGGTTTCGGCAGCTTCAAGTTTTCCGTTCAAATCAATTTGCGGTTCGCTTGGCGTACCCCCAAGGGTACCAGAGGCGTTG
The DNA here is from genome assembly GCA_050301895.1 of Ensifer sp. Lineage (GTDB taxonomy): Bacteria > Pseudomonadota > Alphaproteobacteria > Rhizobiales > Rhizobiaceae > Ensifer_A. Next base: position 422,966 of record JBNKZZ010000002.1, read on the forward strand.
ACCCTCGCCCCCTCAATCTCACCAATCGCGAGGCGTTGAATGTTGAGAGCGCCCTGATCATATGAAAAGGCCGAGGAGACGCCTCTCGCCACCGTGCCGAAGGCCGAAAGCGCATCAATATCCAGCTTTCCGGCAATTGCGTGGCTCGCCAGCATTTGGGTGGAATCGCCGCCAAATGCCAAGGATGCAAGTGCTTGCAAAGCACCAATGTTCAACTCGCCGCCGGCCAATTCAAAGGACAGCGTTGGCGAACCATCGCCGTTATCAAGTCGCTCGGCCCGTCCTCTCAAAATATCTCCACCCGCAGCCAGTTCCAGCGCTTCGAAACGCTGCAGACGGTTGGTCAACTCAACTGAAGCTGAAAAACCCGCCGCATTCAATTTGCGAATTGAAGGATCAACCTGCCCTGACAGCCACGTCGCCAACCCGGAGGGCTGATTGCTGGCGATGGTCATGGCACCACGGAAAGACGTTTCCCCTTTCAAAGCAAGGTCACCCGATGCCTCAAACACAGTTCGCCCCGGAAACTGGGCGGCGGCACGCGATACGTGCCAACCGTCAGCAACCGGCTCAACATCGATTTCAATATCGCGAAAAGTCGTATCGCCCGCCAGAATAGACGGCAGGCGAATACTCGCCCGACCGGGCACCGGCGGCACGGGAATATCACGCAGGACAGACATCAGGGCCTGATAGCGCATCATCGCGGTTTGCGGGGCAGCACGTCCCGCCGCCGATGCAGGAACGCCCCCAATGCGGCTGATATCCACCTGCTGACCATCCGCCAACAGCAGGAATTGGGGATTGAGACCCGTATCAAGCGTCGCCTCACCCGTCACAACATAAGGGTCGGCTCTGCTGCCCAGTTCCAACCGATATTCCGGCAGCCTGATTGCATCATTGGCCAGCTCGAACTTGCCACTGGCCCGAGGCCCCGGCGTCTGGCTTTCTTCATCGCCTTTTCCGCGATAAGCGGCAGAAAATTCACCGCCGTAGCCAAGCCGCTGGTTTTCCATTTTCAAAGCGCCATCAAGGTCGAGACGCATCGGCTGCCGGTCAGGCTCAATATGAACTGATGCTCGCAGAAGGCCGTTTCCTTCATAGGCTGATGTCACGACCGAAAAATTACCCGCCACGCCATCCAACGCACCATGTCCGTCAAAACGCCATGGGCCCGCAAGAGATTTTGCCGAAGCTGACATATTCAGTTCGCTTGCAACACGTGTGCGGCCTGTCTGTCCATCTTCGAAAATCAGTTCGCCATCGTTGATTCGGACATTTTCCAGCACAACAAGCTTTGCGGGAATGGAGGGCGTTCCGGTGCGCAGCCAGTCCAGCGTACCGTCTTCCTGCAGTTTCAAGCGAACTGTCGGCTTGTCCAGCCGCATTTCGAATATGCGCGCCTCGCCTGACAGAAACGGCGCAAGCTCCATGTCCATGGAGAAATTCTCGACCCTTACAAGAGGTTCGGTCTTGCCAGGCTGTGCAATGCGAACATCGGAAAGCGTTATAGAAGGAAAGGGAATAATGCGGGCCGATACATCACCATGCACGACCACTTTCTTTCCCAGAATAAATGAGGCTTGGCGTTCAAAGTCCTGACGGAAATTAGTCCAGTCGACAAAATATGGACCCAGCAGCGCTGAGAACAACGCCACAACCAATAGACCGGCAATGAAGACCAGTATCCGTCCGAACAACCGCCCCGTTCCTCTTTACGCGCTACAATAACCTTCAACTACCGTAACCTGCCTGCCTGCAATATCAATGCGTAAGCAGCTTCAATCCAGCTTAAATATCTTACCTGGATTGAGAATATTGTCAGGGTCGAGCGCATTTTTGATTTGTCGCATAACGTCCACCGCGCCGCCTAACTCATCGATAAGAAACGCCTGCTTGCCCTGCCCGATACCATGTTCGCCGGTGCAGGTTCCATCCATGGAAAGTGCGCGCTGGTTCAAACGGGCTACGAATGCCTCCACACCTGCAATCGCCTCAGGGTCTTTGTCATCAAACAGCACGGCGACATGAAAGTTGCCGTCACCCGCATGACCAACAATTGGCGCGACAAGGCCAAATTCGGCAATATCAGCCTCCGTTTCGGCCACACAGTCGGCAAGACGCGAAATAGGCACGCAAACATCCGTTACCATTGCATCGTGCGCAGGATTGATCGCCTTCACCGCCCAATAAACATTGTGCCGCGCCGCCCACAGTTTCTTGCGCTCAGCTTCATCCACAGTCCATTCAAACTGGCCACCACCGCACTCTTCGGTAATCTCGCCAAATTGCTCAGACTGGAGGCGTACGCTTTCTGCACTACCGTGAAACTCAACGAATAGCGTTGGCTGTTCCTTCAGGGAAAGCTTGGAATAGGCATTGCAAGCGGCAATTTGCTGCGCATTGACCAATTCGATACGTGCAACGGGTATCCCCAGCTGAATGGTCATAATAACAGCGCTGGCTGCATCTTTCAGCGTTGGAAAACCACACACGCCACCCGCAATGACCTCCGGAATACCCTGCAAACGCAGCGTGACCGAAGTGAGCACCCCAAGTGTGCCCTCAGCCCCCACTAGGAGACGTGTCAGATCATAACCCGCTGAAGACTTTCGTGCACGGCGCGCAGTGCGAATATGCTCGCCATTTGCCATAACAGCGGTCAGCGAAAGCACATTGTCCTTCATGGTCCCATATCGCACAGCGTTAGTACCGGATGCCCGCGTCGAGGTCATGCCACCAATCGAAGCGTTCGCACCGGGATCAATGGGAAAGAACAATCCCGTGTCGCGCAGATATTCATTGAGCTGCTCGCGCGTCACACCGGGTTCGACAGTGCAATCAAAATCTTCTGCATTGACTTCGAGAATGCGGTTCATGGAGGAAAAATCGATGGAAATGCCGCCGGACGGCGCATTCACCTGCCCCTCAAGCGATGAACCAACACCAAAGGGAATGATGGGCACGCGATGCTCGGCACAGGTTTGAACAATCGCCTGAACCTCTTCCGCACTTTCGACGAACACCACCCCGTCCGGCAACTGTGCAGGCAAATATGTCGTGGTATGGGCATGATGTTCACGCACTGATTGCCCGGTTGAAAGCCGTTCGCCAAACGTCTGCTTCAATATGGCGAGCGCGGCAGCGATTCCCTCATCATTGCGAACGCCTTGCTGAACATCGGACAGACTCATTGATCACCTCCATCATTAGCCGCTCCACCTTTTAAGGATTGTCGGCAGATTGTCGAGACAACAAGGAACGGCCTATCTCTTCAACTGTCGGCAGCGCGTGTGGCGCTTGCCATCTCCGCCTGCAGGCGCGCTTCTTCGTCTGCATGAGGCTTGGAAAATCTCGCAAACGCCAGATAGGCAACCGGGGTCAAGAACAAAGTAACCAAGGTCGCCAGCCCAAGACCACCAACAACAACCCAACCCAGCGCTATGCGAGCTTCTGCACCCGCGCCGCTGGCCATGATCAGCGGCACACCGCCCAATACTGTTGAAATCATCGTCATCATCACCGGGCGCAATCGAATGCGGCATGCATTTTCAATCGCCGAACGCACATCCTGCCCCTGATCCCTGAGCTTGTTGGCAAACTCCACGATCAAGATACCGTTCTTCGCCATGATCCCGACCAACATCACCAACCCAATCTGGCTGTAAACGTTGAGACTGCTTCCCGTAAGCGCCATGGCAAACACGGCACAGGCCAACCCCAGCGGAACTGTCACCATGATAATAAGGGCACTGATGACACTCTCGAATTGTGCAGCAAGCACAAGAAAAATAACAACCACGGCGAAACCGAAAGTGGTTGCAAGACTGGCCGAGCTTTGCGCAAGGGTCGCCGCCTCTGCCAACGGGACAACGCGCATACCGCTCGGCAACACCTGTCCGGCGATTTCAGCGGCCACGTCATATCCCTCACCAAGAGACAATCCACCATTCATGTTCATTGAAAGCGTCACCGAGCGCATTTGTTCATCGCGTGTCAGGGTCGGCGAAATTGCCCCCTCGCTCAGCGTCGCTATGGACGACATAGGCACGATGCGTCCGTTACCGGTCTTAAGGAATATATTCTCCAGGTCGCCGGGATCATTGATCGGTGTGGTCGATGACAGCATTGTCACCGGAAAGGCTCGTCCGTCAACATAGACGGTGCCAACACTTCGTCCGTCCAGGAGAGCCTGAATGGCCACGGAAAGGCCCGAAATGGATATGCCGAGATCGGCAGCGCGCTCGCGATCAATGCTCACCGAGAGCTGTGCCTGTGTCGGCTCATTGTTCAATGAAACGCCGTCAAATTTTCCGGTCTTTTCAAGCGCAGCAATCAGCTCGCCCGCAGCGTTGTTCAATTTATCATAATCATTGCCAAGAATTGCGAGCTGCAATCCTCGCCCACCACCGCGAATACCAAGGCTGTTTGGCTGAAAAGCAAACGCCCTCACGGAGGGAATGCTCGCCAGTCGCTGGTTGATGTCGCGCACAATATCTGCCTGTCCGCGTTCGCGTTCGTGCCATGGCGCAAGTTGCATGACCATAAATGCGCTGTTGGTGGAACCACCGAAACCGGAAATCGTGAACAGACTGCGCAACTCACCATTCTCGGTCATTGGCAAGAGCTGCTCTTCCACCCGGCGTATCTGTTCCCGCGTATAATCGAGGCTAACGCCTGGAGGTGTTGTGAGACGCGCCAGCGCAAGCGAACGGTCTTCCGGCGGCGTTACTTCACGCTTCAACTGCATAAAAACGACGCCAGCAGCAATGCTGAAAATGATGGCTGCAACGAAAACAACGAGCGGCAGCCCCAGAACCAGCCGCAACATGCGCGCATAAATAGATGAGAAGGCACCTCCAACCACGCCAACATGGCTTGCCTGCTCCTCAGCATGCGCGGTCAGAATACGCGATGCCAACATCGGGCAAAGGGTCAGCGCGACGATGGACGAAAGCGTGACGGCAAAAGCCAGCACAAAGCCGAATTCGCAGAACAAACCACCCGTTTGCCCTGGCAGGAAGGATATCGGGACAAAAACCGCTGCAAGCGTCGCGGTGGTGGTAACGACAGCAAAGAAGACCTCGCGCGTGCCGATAACTGCAGCCGCACGCAACCCTAGCCCCTCTGACTTTCGCCGCACAACATTTTCCAGCACAACAATCGCATCATCCACGACCATGCCAGTCGCCAGAACAATGGCCAGCAACGTCAGAATGTTGACGGAAAACCCTGCCAGATAAATTGCTGCCAATGTACCAGTCAGCGCAACAGGCATGGTAACCGCCGGGATAATCGTGGCCCGCCAATCCCTCAGAAAGAGATAGATCACGACCACGACAATGATCACAGCGATCAACAGAGCGTTGACCACTTCATCAAGGGAACCCTGGATGAAGACCGCATCATCGTTGGAAATAACGATCGTCGTTCCCGCAGGCAACGCGCTGCGGATCTTGTCGACCGCAGCATGAACGCCACGAGAGATTTCAAGCGTATTGGATTGCGCCTGGCGGACAATGCCAAGCCCGATGCCCGCCTTGCCATTCGCACGAAGCGCGGTAGAGCCGCTCGCAGGACCGACGGTCACAGTTGCAACATCGCCCAGACGAATGCGCTCCGAGATCATCAGGTTTTCAAATTGCTCAGGCTCGGTCAGTTTGGCGGTCGCCCGCACAACAATATTTTGCGAGACATTGGACAGCGAACCAGCAGGCACATCAAGCGTAACATTGCTCAATTGAGTAGCTAGATCGGCAACGGTCAGCCCCCTGCTCGCCAACTTCGACTGGTCCACGTCGATGCGGAATATCTTGTCCTGATCACCATAAACGGCCACATCAGCAACACCGTCGACAGCGGCCAGTTCATCTTCAATCTGCGTTTCAACCAGAACAGTCAGATCTTCGAGATTGAGATTTGTCGAGGTAACCGCAAGGCGCATGATGGGTTGGCTATCATCGTCAGCCTTGACGATTTGGGGGACCTCCACATCGTCGGGGAGCTGATTGGTGATACGCCCCACAGCGTCACGCACATCGTTGGCGGCAACCGAAATATCCACATCATCGTTGAATTCAATCGTGACGCGACTGCTGCCCTGACGCGAACTCGACGACACATCCGCAATACCCGAGACGCGTGCCACAGCACCCTCGATCACAGCAGTCACTTCGCGATCGACTGTTTCGGGTGAAGCGCCCGAGAAAGTTGTCCTGACACTCACCACAGGCCTGTCGACCTGGGGCAGCTCGCGCACTTCCACGCCATAATAGGCGGCCAGCCCGGCAACGATTATCAGCGCATTCAAAACGAGCGCCAGGACTGGTCTGCGCACAAATATGGCGGTAAAGCCGCCATTCTCAACCTTTGCGTCGAAGCTAGAGCTGCTCATGAGGATGCACCGTCGCTGGCACCCTGGGGCATTTTGCCCTGGTCTTCCCCCAGGATCTTGACCGCACCGCCCTCGCGAACCCGCTGGACACCTTCACTGACGACCCTGTCGCCTGCAGATAGTTCGCCTTCAACCAGCACGTTTTCCGGATTGCGCTGAATGATGTGCACTGACGTTCTCACAGCTTTCCCATCGGCCACACGCCAAACGTAGGAACCCTTTGAGTCCCACTGTATCGAGACAGGATTAACCGCAACAAATTCGTCGCCTTCGAAACGTAATTCCACCTTGAAGGACATTCCTGCGCGCAATTCGTCTTTGTCGTTGGGAATACGAGCCCGCACGCGGAAGGTGCGACTGGTCTCATCGATACGCGAATCGACGGCCTCGATTACACCGGCATATTCCACCCCAGGACGGGCTATCGCTCTGGCAACAACTGGCGTTTCAGGCGTCATCACATCTGCAAATCGTTCTGGCGCCCAGAACTCAACCAGCAGGGAAGAACGATCATCGATCGTTACGACCACGCTCGAGGCTGTCAAATTGTCGCCGGGGTTAACATCGACGATTCCCGCAATGCCGGAAATTGGTGCAACAATGTCTCGATTGTCGAGCGCCAGCTGGGCGGCACTTTTGGCCAAACGTGCTGTTTGCGCGGCTGCAGCAGCATCGTCGAGTTCCACACGAGAGAGGTTGCCTTTCAGGTTAGTGTAGCGTTCCAGTTTCTGTTGTGCTGCCTGTTCGTCAAGTGCTGCGCGTTGCAGAGCAATTTCTTGCTCGCGATTGTCCATGCGCGCAAGGATATCGCCGGCCTCAACCCGATCTCCTGCCTTGACGAGCACCTCCGACAGCTTGCCTGCTTCGTTTGGCGTCACAGAAACCGAGCGCGAGGCTGCTCCGTTGCCAATCGCCATCAGCCTGTCATTCGCGCGCCCTGTTGTGACCGGCGGCGCAACCACACTTGCTGCACCACCGAAAGCGCCAAAAGCACCTGGGCCACGTCGGCCTTCGCCTCCGCCAGCCTTTGCACCGGCAGCATCATCGTCGTCGCCCGCAATCAGCGCAATCAATCCCGCAGGCACGCCGACAGACGCAAATTGGCTGGCGGCACCTGGAATGAATTTCAACCAGACGATCAGCCCAAGGACTATGACGATAAGGCTGATGAGGAATTGTTTCGCGAATTGCATGCGGAGTCCCTGACACAAATACATTGTCTGCAGTCAATATCCGGTTTTCTGCGACAAGTGGCAATTGGTTTAACTGTGCATTACATGATTGTAATAATGGAGAGGAATCAGTGATTTTCGACAAATATAATACAAAAATATCCACCTTTTGTTCTCTTCTTTTGCCTTTCTCACCCGAATCGCTACATTGAGCGCCAATGAGTGGAATAGATGACATGCCCTTCTTCGATGAAGAGCCGGAAACACCGCGCCCGACTGGCGGTTTGGCTGCGCGCGCACTTGCGGCGCGTGACCGATCCTCAGCGCCCGACTATCTGACCGGATTGAACCCGGAGCAACGCGAAGCGGTGGAAACCCTGGACGGCCCTGTTCTGGTTCTTGCAGGTGCCGGCACGGGCAAAACCCGCGTTCTCACGACACGTATCGCACATATTCTGGCGACCGGGCGTGCATTTCCCAGCCAGATTCTGGCGGTCACCTTCACAAATAAAGCCGCCCGCGAGATGAAGGAACGCATTGGTGTTTTGGTGGGCGGTGCCGTGGAAGGCATGCCCTGGCTTGGTACGTTCCACTCAATCGGCGTGAAGATTCTTCGCCGCCACGCTGAGCTGATAGGTTTGAGGTCTGATTTTACAATCCTCGACACCGACGATGTCATCCGCCTCATCAAACAGCTCATTCAGGCCGAAGGTCTGGATGACAAGCGTTGGCCAGCACGCCAGTTTGCCGGGATGATCGACAACTGGAAAAACAAGGGGCTCGATCCGGCGCAGATTTCCGAAGGCGATGCGCGCGCCTTTGCCAATGGTAAGGGGCGAGAGCTTTACGCAGCGTATCAAAACCGACTCCGCACGTTGAACGCCTGTGACTTTGGCGATCTGCTGATGCACCCGATCCGCATGTTTAAAATGAATCCCGACATACTGGCGGACTATCAATCCCGCTTCCGCTACATACTGGTCGACGAGTATCAGGACACCAACACCGCACAGTATATGTGGCTGAGATTGTTGGCACAGCGACCGAAATCGCGCGGAGAAACATCACAAACCGACGGTTCATCTGGCAATAGCAGATCGGACGACATCTCGCTCGCACCTGCTAACGCCGACAAACGCAACGCAGCCGCAAGCGTGAACATTTGCTGCGTTGGCGATGACGACCAGTCAATCTACGGCTGGCGCGGGGCAGAGGTCGACAATATTCTGCGGTTTGAGAAAGACTTCCCCGGCGCCAAAGTCGTGAAACTGGAACGCAATTACCGCTCAACGGGGCATATCCTGGGCGCGGCCGGACATCTGATAGCGCATAATGAAGGCCGTCTTGGCAAAACGCTGTTCACCGATCACTTCGATCCAGACCACGACAAAGTTCAGGTGCATGCGGCCTGGGACTCCGAAGAGGAAGCACGCGCCGTTGGCGAAGAGATCGAGCAACTTCAGCGCGACAAACACGCATTGAACAATATGGCGATTCTGGTGCGCGCTTCGTTCCAGATGCGCGAGTTTGAAGATCGTTTTGTTACGCTTGGCCTGAACTACCGCGTCATTGGCGGACCGCGCTTTTATGAGCGGCTCGAAATCCGCGATGCGATGGCGTATTTCCGCCTCGTCTGTCAGGCCGCAGATGATTTGGCCTTTGAGCGCATTATCAACACGCCGAAGCGCGGACTGGGCGATGCGTCCCAAAGACTGATACATGACTATGCGCGGTCACGCGACATTCCCATGCTCGCTGCGGCAGCAGAAATCATCGATACAGAGGAGTTGAAGCCAAAGGCGCGCAAGGCGCTTTCCGACCTCGTGAATGATTTCCGCCGTTGGCAATCGCTGCTGGAAAACACACCCCACACCGAGCTGGCTGAGCAGATACTTGACGAAAGCGGCTACACGGCCATGTGGCAGAACGACAAGTCGGCGGAGGCTCCGGGTCGTCTGGAAAACCTGAAAGAGCTAATCCGCTCGATGGATACATTCGAATCCATGCGCGGCTTTCTGGAGCACGTGTCTCTGGTCATGGATACTGAGCAGAACGAGGATATGGATGCGGTCAACATCATGACGCTCCATTCAGCCAAAGGACTGGAATTTGAGACTGTCTTCCTGCCTGGCTGGGAGGAAGGCCTGTTCCCGCACCAACGTGCACTCGACGAAGGCGGGCGTTCGGGTCTTGAGGAAGAACGGCGGCTGGCCTATGTCGGGCTGACGCGCGCGAAACTGCGTGCCCATATCTGGTTTGTTTCCAACCGCCGCATTCATGGCCTCTGGCAGTCAACCATCCCCTCCAGATTTCTGGACGAGTTGCCGGAAGCGCATGTGGAAGTGTCCGAAGACCAGTCGAACTATGGCGGCTATGGACGCAGCCCCTACGGCCAAAGCCGTTTTGACAAACAGGAACCATTTCAGAACACCTACTCGACGCCCGGCTGGAAGCGCGCACAGAGCAACCGAAACGACGCAACGCGCGACAATTGGGGCTCGCGCTCAGGCCATGCAGTGGAGCGCATTGGTTACGGTGAAAGCGGTCCGCGTGGTAAAACGATCCAGGGTGAACTTGTTGCCAAGTCGGTCTCCGACACACCATCACAATTCGCAGTTGGAGACCGCGTTTTCCATCTCAAATTCGGCAATGGAAATGTGTCTGCTGTTGAAGGTAACAAGCTGACTGTTGACTTCGACAAGGCTGGTCAGAAACGCGTGCTGGACGGATTTGTAGAGCGGGCCTAGAGCGCGTACAACCTTGCCTGCCATGTCTTTGTGAAAATGCACAAGCGCAAAAAAAGCTCCCGACTTAATATCGGGAGCTTTTGTCTTATAGCCAGAAGGCGTTAGTCGAATTTGATTTCCTTGAGTTTATCGATACCCAGGACCTGCAACGCCAGTTTTTCGTAGAACGGCTCGGACTTGCCCTGCCTTACCTTACGCAGGAAGTATTTCTCAAAGCCGATCTTGGCGAGGTGAACCCATTTGCCAGAAGAGGACCAGTTTACGTTGCGCGGCGGAATCTGTGGCTGAGCAACGAAAGCTACGCCCCCATCTCCAAAATCTGCCAGGCACACAGCGTTCCAGCTGCCCTGCGCATCGGGTTCTTCACCGCGCACCAGATTTGCGATGTTATGGGCCGTTGCAGTTACCATCGACTCAATCATAAATCCGGTCTTCGGAACCCCTACCGGCACCGGTGTCGGGCCCGTTGGCGGGATGGCAATGCACACGCCAATGCCAAAGACATTCGGGAATTTTGGATTGCGCTGGTGCTTGTCAACAACGATGAAGCCGCGCGGGTTGGTAAGCCCCTCAATTCCACGAACCGCTGGCACACCACGGAATGCCGGAAGCATCATTGTGTAGGCAAAGTCGATTTCGTGCTTCTTTTTCGGGGAGCCATCGTCGTTGACTTCTTCGACATGCAGCTTGCCAGGCTCAAACTTCTCAACCTTTGCATTGGTCACCCATTTGATGTGGTGGTTCCGCAGCTCGCTCTCCAAAAGTCCCTTGGTATCGCCCACGCCATCAAGTCCCAGATGCCCGATATAAGGCTCCGAGGTTACAAACGTCATGGGAACACGGTCACGCACCTTGGCGTCACGCAATGCCTTTTCCAGAATGAAGGCGAATTCATAAGCCGGTCCAAAGCAGGAAGCGCCCTGAACAGCACCAATGACCACAGGACCCGGATTCTTCACCAGATTGTCAAACGCACCTTTAGCGCCCAGCGCATGGTCAATATGGCAGACGGACTCCGTATTGCCTTCTGGTCCAAAGCCCTCAATTTCATCAAAAGCCAGCTCAGGCCCGGTCGCGATCACCAGATAGTCATAGTGAACATCTTCACCATTTGTCAGCTCGACACGATTTTCATCAGGATGAACCCGCGCGGCCCCTTCCGGACGCAGCGTAATATCGCGTTTTGCAAAAACAGGCTTCAGATCAACCTCGATTTCCTCGCGATCACGCCAACCAACCGCAACCCATGGGTTGGATGGAACGAAGCTATACGTATCTCCAAGATTGATAACCGTTATTTTGTCTTCGCGAGACAGATTATCTCGCAACTCGTAAGCCATAATGGTGCCACCAAGCCCGGCTCCAAGAACAACGACATGTGCCATGATATCCTCCATACACTTGTTTCATTGCCACATGCCCCTCTCCTCCCGGGTAATGTGTGCACTTATATATTTATTTATATATATAACTTCTTGACGATTGCAAACACGACAAGAGTCTAATTTCGCCCTCTCCGTGGCTTGCGGTTGCCCTCGTTAAAAATTATCTCTCAAAACACAACATTTTACCATCCGGAGATTTAGCATTGGCTCATTTTCATAAACTGCCAGCAGCGCCTCACATAGCCAAGAAACCGACGACAGATACCCGCCATGGTATAACCCGGACGGACGACTACGCTTGGCTGCGCGTTGATAACTGGCAGGAGGTATTTCACGACACTTCAAAACTGGACAGTGAAGTGCGCGACTGCCTTGAAGCGGAAAACGAGTATATGAAGGCAGCCCTCGCCGACACCGAGGATTTGCAGAAGGTTCTTTTCAGCGAAATGAAAGGCCGCATCAAAGAAGATGATTCTTCCGTTCCGATGAGTGATGGTCCCTATGCCTACGGCTCAATGTTCGTGACAGGGGGCGAGCAGCCTCACTATTTCCGCACCCCACGCCACGGCGGCGACAAGACAATCCTTCTTGATGGTGACAAAGAGGCTGCGGGGAAGGACTATTTCCGACTGGCCGGCATCTCCCATTCGTCAGACCACAAGCACGGTCTTTGGGGCTACGACGACAAAGGTTCCGAGTTTTTCACGCTCAAGGTACGCAATCTGGAGACAGGCGACGACCTGCCTGACATTGTGGAACACACATCAGGCGGTGGTGTTTGGGCACCCGACGGAAAGAGCTTCTTCTACGCATTGCAGGATGAGAACCATCGCCCGTCCAAGCTCTTTCACCATGTTATCGGAACACCCCAAAGCCACGACCGACTGGTGTATGAAGAAACCGACACCGGTATGTTTATGGGCGTTGGTGGCTCATTGCTGGATGATTTTATTTTTATCTCAATCCACGACCACGATACGACAGAGATTCGCCTCATCAACACCAAAGACCTCTATGCCGAGCCGATGGTCGTTCATGCACGCGCGCCCCTTATGCAATATGAAATGACTGAAGGTGGCGATCGTTTTTACATATTGACCAATGCCGATGGCGCTAAAGATTTCAAGATCATGGAGGCGCCCGTTGATTCACCATCCAAGGAGAATTGGAAAGAAGTCGTGCCGCATCAGGAAGGCCGCCTGATACTCTCGCACATGGCCTTTGCACGCCATCTGATCTGGCTTGAGCGGCTGGATGGAATTCCACGCATCATGATCCGGGACAGACGGACCGGCGACGTGCACCCCATCGCATTCGAGGAAGAAGCATATTCCCTCGGGCTTCAAGGTGCTGCAGAGTATGACACGGATGTCATTCGCTTTTCCTATTCATCAATGACCACACCAGGTCAGGTCTTTGACTACGACATGTCCACGCGCAAACGCACATTGCTGAAAACGCAGGAAGTGCCATCCGGCCATAATGCGGAAGACTATGTGACGCGTCGCATTCAGGCACCGTCTCACGACGGCGAATTGGTGCCCGTTACCATCCTGTATCGAAAATCAACGCCCCTGGATGGCAGCGCACCGTGTCTGCTCTATGGTTACGGTGCCTATGGCATCAGCATCCCGGCCAGCTTCTCAACCAACGCCCTTTCTTTGGCGGATCGTGGTTTTGTCTACGCCATTGCGCACATTCGCGGCGGCAAAGACAAGGGCTATCACTGGTATGAAGATGGCAAGATGGAAGGCAAGCAAAACACATTCAAGGACTTTGTGGCAGCTGCAGACCACCTGGTCGCCGAGGGGTTCACCGCCTATGGCAACATCGTTGCAGAAGGTGGTTCAGCTGGTGGCATGCTGATGGGGGCCGTCGCCAATATGGCACCTGAGAAATTTGCCGGTTTCATTGCTGCGGTTCCCTTTGTCGATGTGCTCAATACGATGCTTGATGACACTTTGCCGCTCACCCCACCGGAATGGCCGGAATGGGGGAACCCAATCACGTCCAAAACAGACTACGAACGCATCGCGGCCTATTCGCCGTATGACAATGTCGGCGCCAAACCCTATCCGCCTATTCTGGCACTTGCAGGCCTCACCGATCCGCGCGTCACCTACTGGGAACCCGCGAAATGGGTTGCCAAGCTTCGCGAAATGACAACCAGTGACGCCCCCATTTTGTTGAAAACCAACATGGGAGCGGGCCACGGCGGTGCCTCGGGGCGTTTCCAACGTCTTGAAGAAACAGCACTTGAATATGCATTCGCCATCAAAGTTGTGGGCTTGACTGAAGATCGCAGCGCTTAGTCGCAAGACAGCACTGATAGGACAAATCGCCGTCACACCATTCCTGGCGTCCCGTTAGGTCGGGCGCCAGGAGTGATCCGCAGTCTGCTCATTTTGCTTTGCAGCGTGCACGCAATACACGATGCGAAATATGCAGATTGTTGTCACCACCAGTATTGCTACGGGAACAAAAGCATGCCGGATCCTGAAAATGTAAGCCCCTTCATAGTCACACCACCTCCGATTAGCGGCATGCCAGTACTCGGCACACATCAGCGCTTTCCAGTTCGACGCATCTATTGTGTTGGCCGCAATTATGCAGATCACGCCATTGAAATGGGGCACGACCCAAATCGCGAACCGCCATTCTTCTTTCAAAAGAATCCCGACAACATCATCACAGACGGAACATTCCCCTATCCAGTTGCCAGCAACGACGTGCATCACGAAGTAGAAATGGTTGTCGCATTGAAATCAGGCGGCGCGAACATCGCCGTCGAAGATGCATTGGACCATGTCTTTGGCTATTGTATTGGCCTCGACATGACCCGACGCGACCTTCAGGCTGAAGCCAAAAAGCTCGGTCGCCCCTGGGAAATTGGCAAGGCATTTGAACACTCCGCGCCCTGCTCCGCCATCATACCAGCGGCCAAAGCAGGCCACCCGAGTAGCGGGCGCATTGCGCTCACCGTGAACGGCGTGGAAGTCCAGTCCGGCGATCTGGATCAAATGATCTGGAAAGTGCCGGAAACCATCAGTTATCTGTCAAACCTCTTCACGCTTGCGCCCGGAGATGTCATCATGACAGGAACACCTGCCGGGGTTGGACCGGTCAAGCGTGGCGACATTCTTCACGCAACAATTGATGGCCTTGGCGCGCTGGACGTTGAAGTCGTTTGACAACACCCTGAATCAAACTCCGAAAGATCGCCCGCATGACACTGTTTCGATTCGACAATTCCTATGCTCGCCTGCCGGATCGACTCTATGCGCCCGCCCAACCTGCCAAGCCGTCCGATCCATCGATGTTTGCATTCAACGCGCTACTTGCGCGGGAGCTTGGACTGGATGTGGATGGGCTAAAGCGGGATGGCGCCGCCATTTTTTCCGGCGCGCAGCATATTGATGGAGCGGCCAATATCGCCCTTGCCTATGCCGGGCACCAGTTCGGCAATTTCGTACCGCAACTTGGTGATGGTCGCGCAATGCTTCTGGGCGAAGTGATAACGCCTGACGGCAGGCGCTTTGATATCCAACTCAAAGGATCAGGCCCCACAGCGTTTTCCCGCAATGGCGATGGTAAGGCGGCTCTTGGCCCGGTGATGCGCGAATATGTCGTTTCAGAAGCCATGCATGCGCTTGGCATCCCAACGACACGCTCCCTTGCCGCTGTGACAACCGGAGACCGTGTCTACCGCGAACGCGCGCAGCCGGGCGCAATTGTCACGCGCGTTGCCGCGAGCCACATTCGGGTCGGCACATTTCAGTATTTCGCGGCCCGCGGTGACGAAGACGCAGTGAAGGCACTCGCTGATCACGTGATCGCCCGTCATTTCCCGGAACTTGCGGCAACGGAAGCCCCCTATCCCGCACTACTGCAAGCCGCTGCAAAACGTCAGGCCATTCTGGTTGCACGTTGGCTGGGTGTCGGCTTCATCCATGGCGTGATGAATACAGACAATATGGCGGTATCCGGCGAGACGATCGACTTCGGCCCCTGCGCCTTCATGGATGGCTTCAACGCAAGGAAGGTCTTCTCTTCGATAGATCATGCCGGGCGCTATGCCTATGCCAATCAGCCGCTGGTGGCGCAATGGAACCTCGCCCGCCTGGCTGAATGCCTGCTGCCGCTTTTCTCTGACGACAGCGATCAGGCTGTCGCAATGGCCAATGATATGATCCCGCAGATCCAAGCTGAGTTTGAAACCCAATGGCTCGCCGTGATGCGAGCCAAATTGGGTTTGGCGCGTTCGCGGGATGACGATCTTGGCCTGATCCAGAGCCTGCTGGAATTGATGGAGGAGAACGATGCCGATTTCACACGCGCGTTTCGTGCGCTTTCTGACGCCGCGCTGACTGACCAAAATGATGGCGGATTTTGCGCGGAATTCACGGATCCCGCAGCGGCGCAAAGATGGCTGGTTGCCTGGCGCGGTCATACCGCAGACGATGGACAAAGCGCCCAATCCCGCGCTGACAGTATGCGCGCCACAAACCCTGCATTCATACCGCGCAACCATCGAATAGAAGAAGCCATAAGGGCCGCAGAAGAGGATGGCGATTTCGGACCATTCGAAACATTGGTGAAAGTTCTGGCCAACCCCTATGACGACCAGCCGGAATTCGAACGTTTCAAGGCAGCCCCCTTGCCACATGAGGAGGTGCCGCGCACATTTTGCGGCACCTGATCCAGATCTTCAATGCGAATGATCGTGGCTGCAACTGCAGGTGCCGACAGAGAGGTCGACTTCATCTCCCCGACGCCATTCCTTGTAGGACTGCATGAGTATTTGCGTCGCTGAATTCAGGAAAAGTCCGGCCATAATCGCCGCGACGATGAGATCCGGCCAAGCCGACATTGTCAACCAAACAGCGCCAGAAGCGGCCATCACCGCGACATTGCCAATCGCATCATTACGCGAACACAGCCAGACTGACCGCACATTGGCATCACCCTCCTTGTAGGCTGCCAGCAGAAGCACGCTTCCAACATTGGCAGCCAGCGCCATGAAGCTCACCGCTCCCATGACGGGTGCTACGGGCATGCCCGGGCCAAAAAAATGATAGAGCGTGGACCCGGCGACCCATACCCCCATAAGGAACAGGCTCACGCCCTTGACGGCAGCCGCTGTCGCACGGACCCGCACACTCGCTCCGATGACCGCCAACGAAATTCCATAAGTCATTGCGTCGCCAAAGAAGTCCAATGCATCGGCCTTCAACGCCTGAGAATCAGCGGCCGCACCTGCCGTCATCTCTACCAGGAACATCGCCGCATTGATGGCAATTACAGCCACCAACCGACGCTTGTAGTCGCTCGACATGCCGTCAAAATCATGACTATCACCGCAACATCCGCTCATTTCCACTTCCCTTTCAATTTCAACAGGCATAGCGTAATCCCTCTAGCCACTAGAGGTTCAAGAGGGATTTTGAAAAATGCTGACGATCGGAAAACTTTCCCAACGCTCAGAGGTCAAGGTGCCCACCATACGCTACTATGAGGAAATCGGACTGATGCCTGAGCCTGAGCGTACCGATGGCAATCAACGGCGCTACGCTTCGGAACATCTGGAACGGTTGAGCTTCATACGCCATGCGCGCGATCTGGGCTTTTCAATTGGTGACATTCGAGAACTGCTCTCGCTGCAAGCAACGCCCGACGCACCCTGCACGACCGCCGATCATATAGCCAACCGCCAGCTTGAGGCTGTGCGCGCGCGTATTCATCGCCTGCAAAAATTAGAAACTGAACTGCAGCGTATCGCGGGCGGTTGTTGCAATGACGCGGCCGCGTCGTGCAATGTGCTGCTGGCACTTTCCGAGCACAATTTGTGTAATGGAGAACACTAATTGCCCGAACATCCAGCCTACACACCCTATGATGGGTCGGCCACGCCCTTCACGATCGGTTTGAATCAACTCGATCCATCACAATGGATTGAGACCGATGACCAGTTGGGTTTCTATCTGAAATCAAAGCAGGAGGAATTGTCGGCCCGCTATACCGAGGTCTTTGCAGCAGAACCCGGCACCGAAGATGCCCAACAGGAAGTGCTCGAACTGCTCACAGACCATCTCTTGACTGACCACGCCACAACATATCACCGTGTTGGCAATGTCATGCAGTTTGCAGGTCAATCCTTGAAGTTGGACGCCGTCGAGGTGCCAGCACTCATCCGCGCCGGAATGATGATTGCAGACGACCTCGCTCTTATGCGCCGCAAGGATACCGGCTGGCACCTTTCCGCCGCCTTTGTTGCATTCCCGTCGTCCTGGTCATTGCCCGAAAAATTCGGGCAACCCATGGAAGGCGTGCATGAGCAAGTGCCGGGGTTTCAAGGCGGAAGCCGGAATGCCGACCTCATCAACCGCATGTTCGACAATTTGCGCGAAGACCGAGTCGTAACGCGACTTAATTGGTCGATCAAAGGCAACGGCGCTCTGCCCCAGCCGGTTTCCAAACATGTTGACAACGATCCCGCTGTGGCTGGTTTGCAGGCCATGTCGAATTACATTCGTGTGGAGCGCCAGACACTGCGGCGCTTGCCGAAAAGCGGAGACATTCTTTTCACCATCCGTGTCTATGTCGACCCGCTTTCCGTCATTGTTGCCGATCCTCGCGGTGCCGCACTTTTGGACAATATGGCAGAACAGTTGCTGGCCATGGATGCCGACCAGTTGAGGTACAAGGGACTAACTGCAATTCGCGATCCGCTGGCCACATTCTTGAAAAATCAGGCACTAACGCTCAAGGCCACTACCGCCTGAAACTTTCTCTGAATACTTGCTTGACTCACATCTCGCTTTGCCGCTAATGCATTTAACCATGATCAAGAACGCGCACATCACTGCAGTTTATTTTTGGGGCTACCGTTAACCGGCGGCCGCGATAGATCATATCGACAAGAGGCCGCCTTCGGGGCGGCCTTGTTGTTTCAAGCTCTCCTCGAAGGCAGAAAAGAGGAAGAAGCTAGTGCTGAACCCGGACAACAATTTGCATATCGAGCCAGCAGCAATGCTCGCCATTCGTCGCGCGCGCGTAACAGACGCTTCGCAGCTATCCGAAATGATTTCGGCGTTGGCCGCATTTCATGGCGACATTGCCACCAATTCTGCGGTGAAAGTGGAACGTGACCTTTTTGGCGACATGCCGTGGGCGACCGCGTTCGTTGCTGAACTGGGTGACGAGCTTTTGGGTTACGCACTTGTGGTCCCTCTCTATCGTGCGACAGAGGGCGAACGCGGTATCGACCTGCATCAGCTCTATGTGAAGCCGGAACACCGCGACAGGGGCATCGGTCACCACCTCATCAGCAAGGTCAAAGGATTTGCCGCCTCAAACGCGTGCAGTCATGTGACCGTTGCGGCTGCCACCGGCAATTTCCGCGCCTACCACTTCTATGAACAAAACGGCTTCAAGCCGCGACCGGTTACCGGCATGCGCTACCGGATCAATCTTTAATGGTTTGAGACTTGCCCGACGCCCCCTGCACGTCGCGGCTGGTCAGATGAAAATTGCCCGCACCATGGCCTCCGGTGCGGGCAATTTTTTCTCGGGCAGCCGACAGAAATGCTGCTCGATGTTCGGCAAAAAAGCGCAGGCAATCTTCCGCTTGTGGTTCACGCATTCCAGTGAGTGCCCGAAATGCCAGGCGATGAACCATGCATGATGCATTACCATCGACAGAAAATTGCAGCGCATCGACATCCTCGCGCCACAAGTCCCCCATCAGTCATCAGCCTTTGAAAATCGATCAAAGAAATATGCCGAGAGTGCGCCGATCGCAGCCCAAAGCAACAGGTTGGTAATTGTCGCAACCACGATAAATCTATGCGACAATTCTTCCGGTGCAAGAGCATGTTCACCCGCAGGCGGCATAGGTGCACCGTAGACGTGTGGCGCCACGAAGAGCAAAAGCGCCAGACCAGCGGCCCACGCTTCCCGAACAAAAACCAGCAGCGCCAGT
The DNA here is from genome assembly GCA_050301895.1 of Ensifer sp. Classification (GTDB taxonomy): domain Bacteria; phylum Pseudomonadota; class Alphaproteobacteria; order Rhizobiales; family Rhizobiaceae; genus Ensifer_A. The sequence continues at coordinate 442,645 of JBNKZZ010000002.1, forward strand.
CCTCCTGCAGTGCCGAACACCGTGGCCGCCCACCAAATCTGGCGAGCAACAAGATCGCCTGCAGGTGTGCCCGGCAATTCTGGCGGAAGCCCGAGCGACGGCGCAATCATCACAGATAGAAAAGCAGCAAGTCCGAAAAGCAACCCTTCACGCGGACCCACAGTTTTGCCACGCAGCGAAAAAATGCCAACCAGCACAAAGCTGTAGCCAATAGCCGTCAATACGTTGGCCAGCGTGGTGTAGAGCGTGCGCTCCAGCCCATCTGCAGGTGCCCAGCCCGCCTCTTCATGCGCAGCACCGGCGGCCTCGTCACCACTTCCATGCGAATGCTGGTGCCCGCCAGATCCGCCGGCCTGTTCATATTGTTCAGCAGCGAGAATCAGAGGTGTCGTGCCAAACATATCTATGGCGCTCACGAATAACCCGGCGCCAAGCCCCGCGAGCACAGCTGAAAAAACAATCGCGCGTAACATCTGCATAATCATAACCTTTCGGGCCGCGAACGGGTGTACACCCGGCAGCCTTCCTCAATCCGCAATCAAGTCAGATGGTAAGCCTAGTGGCAGGGAAAAGCGTTCGCATGACGCGCATCGTGCGCAGCATTGTGAACGACATCGATATTAGCAAAACCCGTGACGCCAACGATGAAAACACCGAAGACAACAGCAAATGCGGATTGTACGAGTGCGCCAGCTTTGGCGGAGGTCTTAATTTTTGCAACAGCAGATGACATGCTTATCCCCACGATAAAAGTCGTTATGATACGGCCACATTGATGACCGCAGGTCCACTTCACAACGGCAGGTCTCCTGGCTGACGGGTCTCCGTCCGCCCTCGCCTTCCCGGTTACCCAGTGGCTTATGAGAGTGAACTCACCGCTAACAGTTGCGGGGGCAGCTACGCTTCGGGCCCCTATTGGGTAGTCCCTATCGTATTCCCTTTTCATTCTTGAAGCTTAGCTTCAAAAAACCATTGCGGGCGGACTATAGGTTGCTTCGTAATCGCAAGTCAACGCCCCGACCGCGTTTCAAACTATTTGGCAGGGATGGCCTTCAGATAGGCGGCAATCGCCTCGCGATCTGCGGGTTCCAAATGCGCCATATTGCGCTGAACTTCTGCCATTGAGCCGCCCGCAGAATCGAAATCCGGCGTGAAACCCGTTTCCAGATAATAGGCAATATCGCTTTGAGACCACCCGCCAATATCCTTGGAACCGGGTGTGATGTTGGGAATAAACCCTTCACCCTCCGGGTTGGGTGCCCCGGACAACCACTCGCCAGTCTTCAATCCGCCGAAAACGTCACGAGGCGTATGACATTCCCCGCAATGCCCTGCCCCTTCAACTAGGTAGCGTCCACGCTGCACCTGCTCATTATCCACTGTTAGCTCCACACGCGGACCATCAGTGAAGTAGAGCATTTTCCAGCCCCCTAGTGCCACGCGCATATTGAACGGGAACGGCAAGTCATGACTGGGCGTCACATTCGAGCTTTTGGGCAGCGTCATAATGTAGGCAAAGAGGTCGCTGATGTCTTCGTCCGTCATCTGCACATAGGATGAATAGGGGAATGACGGATACAGGTGCTCGCCATCTGGCCCGACGCCACGTTTCATAGCTGATGCGAATTCGCTCAAGCTCCATGCGCCAATACCGGCATCGGGGTCAGGCGAAATATTAGGCGGATAAAATGTGCCAAAGGGACTTTTGAGCGCAAAACCGCCAGACAATACCAGCTGGGCGTCACCCTCGGCCCCTGGGGCAGCGTGACAGCTTACGCAGCCGCCCGCCCAAAAAAGCTTCTCGCCATTAGCGGGATCAGGATCCCCCTCGACTACAAACTCACCATCTGCGTAGGCCTGCGGCCGTGTGACGTAGAGTCCGACACCTACCGCTAGGAAACCGATGGCAAACAGACTACCAAATCTTCGCTTCAAGCCAGACACGTCAAGAAGTCTCCAAAGTCACTATTCAAATATACGGACCGGCCACAAATCTGTGACCGGACCGTCAAACAATGAAGCGACGACAGGCCGCTCCGAAATCGCTGGAGCAGAAACTACTGCTTCTTCATACGGTATTTCTCATGGCAACCGCCACAGTTTGGACCGATAGCACCCATTACGGCAGCCATGCCAGCTTGATCTGTCGGAAGCTGCGTCAACTGCATTTCTGCATCGCTTGCAAGCTTGGCTGCGCGAGCCTTGAAATCGTCCATGTTCTCCCAGATCGCGGGCAATGCTTCGCTGTCCGCGTTTTCAGTACCAGGACCGAAATGATCAGGGAATGTGTTGCCAACTTCAACGAGGTTCGTCAGTGCGACCTTCAAAGCATCCTGGTCAAAAGCAACCTCGCCTTTGGTCATCTTTGCAATCACGCCGATAGCACCGCCGGCCTTTTTCATGGCATCCTCGCGAGCTTCATGAGTTTCATTTGCAAAGGCGGAAAAACCGATGGCCGTCAATGCCAGACCCGCAATTATAGTTTTCAGTTTCATGTTTGGCTCCGTATGAGTTGTTGATATGCCCACCCAACGCGACGCTAGCTGCCGATGGCGGGAATTGAAATAACATTTTGGTGAAGGTGTCGTGATTTTCATTCAATTCCACATTAAGGTTTGTAATTTCAAAACCTTATAGGAAATCTGTCTCAAGTTGACGCTACGTCTCCTATTAGTGAACAGCAGACAACAAAAAGCGCGCAGACTGGAAAGTCCGCGCGCCTTGTTCCCGATGCGAGCAGCAGGATTACTTCGTCGCTGATTCGTACATCTCCAGGACATAGTCCCAGTTGATGAGGCTATCGACGAATGCTTCAAGATACTTCGGACGCAGATTGCGATAATCGATGTAGTAGGAATGTTCCCAAACATCGACACCAAGAATCGGCGAAGCACCATGAACCAGCGGGTTCTCACCGTTCGGCGTTTTCATGATTTCCAGCTTGCCATCCTTGACTGCAATCCATGCCCAGCCTGAGCCAAACTGCGTCATACCAGCATTGATAAAGTCGGCTTTGAACTTGTCGTAACCGCCAAGATCAGAATCGATTGCGGCCTGCAATTTGGCAGGAAGCGATGTGCCGCCGCCGCCCTTCTTCATCCAGTTCCAGAAGTGAAGGTGGTTGTAGTGCTGTGCCGCATTGTTGAACAGGCCAGCATTCGTGCCAAACGACTTCTTGACAATTTCTTCGAGCGAGAGGTCCGCCAGACCGGCTTCTTCAGCCAGTTTGTTGCCGACAGTCACATAAGCATTGTGGTGCTTGTCGTGGTGATATTCCAACGTCTCGCGGGACATGTAGGGGTCAAGCGCATCGTAGTCATACGGAAGCGCGGGCAATTCAAAAGCCATTTCGTCTCTCCTATTTCAAACCATTTTCAAGGGATGGTGATGTTTGGGAACATAGGTGGGGGCATCAAAAGGCGCAACGGGCAAGATGTGAATTTTTCATCATATTGCCCGCAACAAAAATGATCAGGACTTTGCCCAGGCCATATAAAGCTCCAGCGCCCGCTTAGTAACCGGCCCTTGCTCGTAGTGTCGCTCATCCAGTTGAACCACAGGCTGAACCTTGGAATAGTTGCCAGTCATGAACACCTCGTCGGCATTCATGAAATCCTCAACGCTCAGGCTTTGCTCGCGAACCTCGTATCCATCCGCACGCAGCAGTCCGGCCACGCGGTTGCGCGTGATGCCTATCAGAAAGGTCTGATTGCCCGCCGGCGTGAAAACGATGCCATCCTTCACCATAAAGATATTCGCTGAGCCGGTTTCTGCCACATTGCCCAGCATGTCACGCACCAGGGCATTGTCGAAGCCACGGCTGCGCGCCTCCAGCATAATGCGACCGTTGTTCGGATAGAGACATCCGGCCTTGGCGTTGGTCGGCATGCACTCAATCGTGGGACGACGAAATGGCGATAGCGCAAGTTTGATGCCCGGATGCTGCTTCGGTGGCATTGCCGCTTCAAAAATTACCAGCGCAAATCGCGTGCTTTCGCCATCAACAGGCACCAGACCCATGCTACCCGCCTCGCCCCAATACATGGGCTTAATGTAAAGCGGCGAACTTCCGTCGAAACGCTTGATACCCTCCCAGGCGAGCGCTTCGATCTCTTCCGCCGTCTTGGTGGGCTTTAGACCGAGAGCCAACGCAGAACGGTTCACGCGCTGGCAATGCAAATCGAGATCCGGCGCGACTCCATCAAACCAGCGCGCACCATCAAATACCGAGGAACCAAGCCACATGGCATGCGTGGATGGTCCGGCAACAGCCGGATTCCCAGGCAGCCACTCGCCGTCAATATAGTTCCAGGTTGTTGTTCGTTCCGTTTCTTGCCCGCTCATACTTGCGACTCCTGTTTTTTCCGCAGTCAATCGTCGTGAGCCGCACAGGTCAAGACGAAAAGGCCAGACAAATGAGCATAATAGATATGTTGACCTTGTCACATTTCTGTTTCATTGTGCGCCGCACAATAAAATAAACGGCGCGAAGCAATCGTGCCACGGGAAGGATATTACGGGAATGTCCCACGCCGCCTATGTATTCGACGCCTATGGCACGCTTTTTGATGTGCACGCGGCTGTGCGCCGCCACGCTGGAGACGTTGGCCCCGATGGCCAATGGTTTTCAGAGGTTTGGCGCGCCAAGCAGCTTGAATACTCCTGGACACGTGCGCTCATGGGTGCCTACGAGGACTTCTGGACGCTGACGGAACAGGCGTTGGACTACACTTTCCAGCGCATTCCATCCGTCAGCACCACCTTGAGGGATAAGCTGCTGGAAGCCTATTGGAAGCTCGACTGCTACCCGGAAGTGCCGCTCGTTTTGAAGCAACTCAAGGCCGAGGGCGCGCGCATTGCCATTCTTTCGAATGGGTCACCGGCCATGCTCGAATCCGCAGTCAGAAATTCAGCGCTCGACATGATGATTGATGACGTATTCTCGGTTGATGCGTTGAAAACGTTCAAGACGTCACCAGATGTCTACGACCTAGTGACAACACAATATCGCCTCTACCCGGAAGCGGTGTCTTTCCAGTCATCCAACCGTTGGGATGTGGCAGGCGCGACAAAGTTCGGCTTTCACACTGTCTGGATCAATCGAACCGGTATGCCGGATGAGTACCCTGACCTGAAGCCATCGCTCATATTGCCAACACTGCACGGTCTGGCCTAGGGTATCTGCTAGAGGTTGCCGCTGGTGCCTCTTGGGAGGTGCCTTGTGGAATGGTCGTCCAGCCAATATCTGAAATTCGAAGATGATCGCACACGCCCGGCGCGCGATCTCCTCATGCATGTGCCACTCGACGAGATCGAAAGTGCGATCGATCTGGGCTGTGGGCCGGGAAACTCAACTGAATTGATTGCCGCTCGCTATCCTGATGCTCAAATCTCAGGTGCGGATCTCAGCGAGGACATGTTAAATGCTGCCCGCAAACGCCTGCCGCATATCCCCTTCTTCAAGGCGGATCTCGAAAGCTGGATACCCGAAGATCCCGTCGACCTGCTATTCTCCAACGCTGTTTTTCAATGGCTGCCCAACCATCTGCCAATCCTGACACGGCTTATTGAAAGATTGCAGCCTGGCGGCGTGCTGGCAATACAGATGCCGGATAACCTCAGCGAACCAAGCCATTTGCTTATGGCGGAAACCGCCAATGAAGGCCCTTGGGCAAACAGTTTCTCGCAGGCCGATGCCTCACGCGCCACGCTGCCAACACCATCCGAATATCTGGATCACTTGAGTACGGTCGCCACGCATGTCGATCTATGGCACACCGTCTATTATCACCGGTTGGAAAACGCTGCCGCAATTGCTGAGTGGTTCAAGGGCACGGGCCTGCGCCCATGGCTTGATGTCCTTGGCGTGGAAGAGCAAAGGGCATTCATTGCACGCTACATCGAAAAGCTGGAGACCGCCTATCCAGCTCTTACTAGCGGTGAAGTCGTGCTCCGCTTCCCCCGCCTCTTCATAGTAGCGCAAAAATAACAAAGGGGCCTTGCGGCCCCTTCAAATATCTAGATTGCGGGCAATGCGCCCGGAATATGCTTTTTAGACGAACTGGCTCAGGCCCGGCACCGAAGCGACCACCTGATCCACGACATCTTCTCCAGCATATTCTTTCGCAACCGCGATGGTTTCCTTGGCAAGCGTGGTAATTTCGCCCATGCCCAAACCTTCGCTCATGAGCTGTTGGCCAAGCGCCATAACGCCGCCGCCCATAAGGCTGCCAAGCAGACCGCCGCCGCTGGAAGCACCAGCAACCAGTTCCTCAGCGCCTGGAATCGCTGCAATCATCGCGGATACCGCGCTGTCATCACCTTCTTTCTGAAGGAAAGCCAGCATCATGCCGACAGCCTTTTCAGCCAGCTCAGCATCGATACCAACAGCCTCGGCAACTTTTGAAACCAGTTCGCTCATGGAAATCTCCCGATTGGATTAATTTACTTTGACGTTGACGTAATACAATTCGCTACGCCACACAAGTGGCGTCGATACCTTGTTGTCCAAATTTGCGCATCATCCGGCTGTTGCCGGTCAACCGTTACAACTCTATAAAAACCCGAATACGATTCAATGGCTACATGTATAAGCAAATTGCCATACACACAATTCGGGAGAATGTTCATGTCCATGCAGCTTGACGGCAAACTCTACCTCGGCACCAGCCGCAAGCCGGATGACACCATAAACAAACCTGAATATCTGGACTTGAAATTCGGCAACCGTCACGGACTGGTGACAGGCGCAACAGGCACCGGCAAAACAGTCTCGCTGCAGATCCTTGCGGAGAGCTTCTCCAATGCCGGTGTCCCGGTCTTCTGCGCTGATGTCAAAGGTGATCTGTCAGGTATCGCGGCCATGGGCGAGCCTAAGGATTTCCTTGAGAAGCGCGCAACCATGATCGGTTTCGACGACTATGACTATCAGGAATTCCCGGTCATATTCTGGGATCTGTTCGGCGAACAGGGTCACCGCGTGAGGACAACCATCACCGAAATGGGCCCTCTCCTGCTTTCGCGCCTGATGGACGCGACCGATGCACAGGAAGGCGTGATCAATATCGCCTTCAAGATTGCAGATGAAGGTGGCCTGCCGCTTCTGGACCTGAAAGACCTTCAGGCACTCCTGAACTACATGGGCGAAAACGCGTCAGAACTTTCCAGCCAATTCGGTTTGATCTCAAAATCATCCATCGGTGCGATCCAGCGCGACCTTCTCGTACTGGAACGTCAGGGAGCGGAAGATTTCTTCGGCGAGCCGGCATTGAAGATTGCCGACATCATGCGCACCACGCATGACGGACGCGGCGCAATCTCGGTATTGGCCGCCGACAAGCTGATGATGAACCCGCGCCTTTACGCAACCTTCCTGCTCTGGCTGCTCTCGGAACTCTTTGAAGAACTGCCGGAAGTGGGCGATCCGGAAAAGCCACGCCTTGTCTTCTTCTTCGATGAGGCGCACCTGCTTTTCAAAGATGCGCCGAAGGTACTGATTGAGCGTGTGGAGCAAGTGGTACGCCTAATCCGCTCCAAAGGCGTTGGCGTGTTTTTCATCACACAAAACCCGATGGATGTCCCCGAGACCGTTCTTGCCCAACTCGGCAACCGCGTGCAGCACGCACTCCGGGCCTATACGCCAAAGGAGCAGAAGGCAGTGCGCACAGCAGCGGACACATTCCGCCCCAATCCGGATTTCGATGCGTCAGATGTCATTACCAATCTCGGCACAGGCGAAGCACTTGTTTCCACCTTGGAAGGCAAAGGTATTCCCTCTGTGGTGGAGCGTACCCTCATTCGCCCACCTTCATCCCGCCTCGGCCCATTGCTGCCTGAAGAGCGTGCCAAGCTAATGACACTGAGCCCGGTTGCTGGTCTCTATGACGAAGACGTGGACCGCAAATCTGCCTACGAAATCCTTGCAGCTAAAGCCAAGGAACTGGAAGAAAAACAAAAGGCCGAAGAAAAGCGCGAGCTGGAGGACGAGGAAAAGGCAACGCGCTGGACCCTGCCCGGTTTTGGCAATGACGACGACGAAGAAGATGATCGCCGCACGAAGAAATCTACGCGCCGCAGCTCCGGGCGCCAGACGGTTCTGGAGGCCGCAATGAAATCCGCAGCGCGCTCGGTGGCGAGTTCTTTGGGGCGCGCGATTGTTCGCGGAATTTTGGGCAGCCTAACGAGATAATGGCGTTGCCTCGGTATCCTGCCGACCGCAAAAGTAAACTGTTGGCCATCACAAAAAAGGCCGCCCAAACTGGGCGGCCTTTGTCGTAACTTGGGCAAAAGACTCAGACGAGCGCTGCCGGAATTTCCTTTTGTGTACGGATCAGGTGGCTGTAGGGGCAAGCCTGATGCGCCTTTGCGACCAGATCTTCAGCCACCGCGCGGTCCAATCCCGGGATCTCGACGGAAATCTCCGGATGGATCTCGAAGCCGCCTTCACGTGGACCAATACCCACTTTGGCCGAAACAACAGTGTCTTCCGGCAACTTGATCTTGGCCATACCGGCGATGTACTTCAGCGCGCTCAAAAAACAGGCCGCATAGCCTGCAGCAAAAAGCTGCTCAGGGTTAGTGCCCGGAGCGCCGTCACCGCCAAGCCCCTTTGGCATAGTCAGGTTTACTTCCAGGTTTCCATCATCCGACTTGGCTGTACCAACGCGACCACCGAATGCAACGGCATTTGCTGTGTATAGAACACTCATAACTTTCTCCTTGTTTTCGGCTTTTATATATCGCGCAATTTAATTGTGCGCCATATAATTTTGCAAAATTTTGTGATTTTGTTATGATACGCAAAACCAAGGAAGCATCATGAACGACCTTTCCAGCCAACTGACGCTCGACAATCAGCTTTGCTTTGCTGTCTATTCTGCGGCACATGCCTTCAATCGCATCTACAAACCGCTACTGGATCGGCTAGGGCTAACCTACCCGCAGTATCTGGTGCTATTGGCATTGTGGGAAAAAAACGCGCAGCCCGTGAAGGAAATTGGCAAGCGCCTGGGGCTGGACTCCGGCACGCTGTCCCCCCTCCTCAAGCGGATGGAAAAAGCAGGTTTTGTGGAGCGCACACGCGACAGCAGCGACGAGCGTCAGGTTGTCATCAGCCTGACCATGAAAGGCAAGTCACTGCATGGTGAAGTGTTGACGACGGTAACGCCAACGATTGTAAAGTCGGTGGGATGTGGCGCGCATGATGCCTACGAGCTCAAAGAGCGTCTAAATCAATTGCGCGATTCACTTGAAAACTCCGCCTGCATGGCAGACGACGGGCCAACTACATAACGACAATCGTCGTGCCGTCCCTCACGCGATCAAAGAGATCGATCACATCCTGATTGAACATGCGCACGCAGCCTGATGAGGTCTTTTTGCCAACCGATAGCCAATCCGGCGTTCCGTGCACACGATAAAGCGTGTCTCTACCACCCTGATATATATAAAGCGCACGCGCGCCCAGTGGATTATTGACTCCCGCAACCATGCCACCGCGATCCGCAGATACCGGCTTCAAGTCAACATCATTGGCAACCATCTCATCGGTAGGCGTCCAATGTGGCCATTTACACTTGTGATGAATGGTGCCGCGACCGCTCCACGCGAATCCCTGTCGACCAAGGCCAACACCGTAGCGAATAGCCTTGCCGCCCGGCTCAATGAAATAGAGGTAGTTGGACTTGCGGTCGACGACGATAGTGCCTGGGCGCTCGTTCGTCTCGTATGTCACCACCTGGCGATACAGTCGAGGGTCTACACGTTGATATGGTATGGCGGAAACAACGCGACCATCATCCCAAAGCTGTCCATAACGACTGACCAGAGCCTTGTTAAACTGGGGCAACCCGACATTGCCGGTGCGAAGCCGCGTGGACGTCTGCACCGGATAGTAAGCCTGCTCCGTGGACATCCCACTGTGACGCCAAAACACCGGATAGGTCTGATCGCCGAAACGTTCAGCGTTCATGCTGCCCGTGTCGGGCACCAGAGGAATCCCGGCTGGATTGCGCGGTGTTCCCAGCACGTAGTCAACCTTCTCCTGCACGGTTGGTGAGCAACCGGCAACTGCGGCAAACATAGCCAGGAAAACTGCCGCTCTGCCGAGCGTGAATAGCGGATTGCGCATGCGATACTGCCGTTTGAATCTGTTTGTATCACATTGCCATTTCCGGCTGGCGCGTAGCTGGACAAGAAAAGGCCGCCCCACGCTGTGTGGAGCGGCCCTGTACTCTATCTGCAAAAAGAAAGCGCTTAGGCGGCTGCAGCCATCTCCGCCTTGATCAAGTCACCAAGCCGTGACACGCCTGTATCAATGGCCTCATCTCCGGCGCAAGAGAACGAAAGGCGGATCGTATTGTTGACCGAAGCATCGGCATAGAATGCCCTGCCCGGGACAAACGCGATACGTTTCTCCTTGATTGCTTTGGCGAGCAGCTCTGCACCATCGAAATTCTTTGGCAACGTGACCCAGACAAACATGCCGCCTTCCGGCTTTGTCCATTCAACACCTGCTGGCATATATTTTTCCATGGCCTCAAGCATCTTGTCGCGCCGGTGGCTGTAGGTTGCACGAACCTTCTCCACCTGCTCATCAAATATCTTGCCCGCAACCTTGCCCATAACAACCTGATTGATTGTGGAGGAGTGCAGGTCAGCAGCCTGCTTGACGAGTACCAACTTGTGAATGACATCGCTCGCGGCAACGATCCAACCAAGACGCAAACCCGGAGCAAGCGTTTTGGAGAATGAACCACAATAAAGCGTGCGGGTCTTTTCAATGTCACCGCCGTTGCGCGCGAGATCAAGCGCCATTATCGGCGGTACACTTTCACCATCGTAACGCAGCGACTGATAGGCAGCATCTTCAATGACCGCAATATCCAGCGCTTCGGCAAGGTCGAGAATACGCTCGCGTTCGCTTTGCGGAATGGTTTCTCCTGTAGGATTGGAGAACTCCGGCACGCAATAGGCAATTTTTGGCTTCCCGCCAGCAGCTTCAGCCGCTTCCGCGTAACTCGCTGGTTCGCGATTGCTCATCGGCTCCAACTTGTCGAAAGTTGGTTCATAGGCATTAAAGGCACCGAGCGCGCCCATATAGGTGGGCCAATTGACCAGCACAGTATCCTTCGGCGAAATCAGCAGCTTGCCAATATAATCCAACGCCTGCTGTGAGCCGGACATAATAAGAATATTGTCTTCAGAACATTCAACGCCAATGTTCGCCATCTGCCCTTTCAGCCACTGGCGAAGCGGTTTGTATCCTTCTGAAACCGAGTATTGCAGCGCTGGAATTGCCTCCGGACCGCTTAGCACCTCTGCATACGCGCTTGAAAACTCATCAGCCGGAAACAACTTGGCGTCCGGAATACCACCTGCGAATGAGATGATGTCGGGCTGCTCAAGAAGCTTCAAAAGTTCACGGATTTCCGATGCCTTCATGCGGGAGGCCCGCGACGCAAAAATCTTTTCCCATTCCATGGTGGATCCATCCCGATTTTCTGTTTTGCCAGAGGTAAACACGCAGCATCGTTTATGTCAACAATGCTGACCTAATTTCAGGGAAGATTTCTGCTGCGTTTTCAAATCACAGAATGCCGGATGCTCATACAAGGCATGCAGTAACAAGCTGAACAACGCGCGAGGCCCGTTTCTGCGCACTCATCGCCCCATCATTGATACCGCCGTCACTGATAAAAAAAGCCGGGAAGGCAGCCCTTCCCGGCTTCTCATTCAACCAAATTGGATCGAATTAGTTCTTGGACTTGTCCACCAGAGCGTTGGACTTGATCCAAGGCATCATGCCGCGCAGCTTTTCGCCGACTTCTTCGATCTGGTGCTTGTCGTTCATGCGGCGGATACCCTTGAAGCGGGCAGCACCCGAATGCCATTCCTGCATCCAATCCGAGGTGAATTTGCCGGTCTGGATGTCGTGCAGAACGCGCTTCATTTCAGCCTTTGTTTCAGCCGTGATGATGCGCGGACCTGTTACATATTCACCCCATTCAGCAGTGTTAGAGATGGAGTAGTTCATGTTGGCAATGCCGCCTTCGTAGATCAGATCAACGATCAGCTTCACTTCATGCAAGCATTCAAAATATGCCATTTCCGGTGCGTAACCGCCTTCAACCAGCGTTTCGAAGCCAGCGCGGATCAGCTCTACCAGACCGCCGCAAAGAACGACCTGTTCGCCGAAGAGGTCGGTTTCACACTCTTCCTGGAAGGTGGTTTCGATGATGCCGGAACGACCGCCGCCAACGCCACAAGCGTAGGACAGAGCCAACTCAAGAGCATTGCCGGATGCATTCTGGTGAACAGCAACCAGGCACGGCACGCCGCCGCCCTTCTGGAATTCGCCGCGCACGGTGTGGCCAGGGCCCTTCGGTGCAATCATCACAACATCGACAGACGCGGATGTTTCGATCAGACCGAAATGAATGTTGAGGCCGTGTGCAAACGCGATTGCAGCACCGTCACGGATGTTGCCAGCAATTTCGTCTTTCCAGATACCAGCCTGCAGCTCGTCCGGAGTTGCCATCATCATCAGGTCAGCCCACTTGGCAGCTTCGGCAACGGTCATCACCTTGAAGCCGTCAGCTTCTGCCTTCTTGGCAGTCGCAGAACCGGCACGCAGAGCGATAACGACGTTGGTTGCGCCACTGTCCTTCAGGTTCAGCGCATGCGCGCGGCCCTGAGAACCATAGCCAATGATGGCCACATTCTTGGACTTGATAAGGTTGAGATCAGCATCACGATCATAATAGACGCGCATTATTCGGTTCCTTCCCTGATTTGCTTGTCTGTCTAACTCTTGAAATCCCCTCACACCTGTCTGATGCGAGGCTCTTCCCATTTATTTGCAGCGCCATAGAGCCGCAAAAAGGCGTCTACCGCCTTCTCCGCTCTCGCGCCGAATTCCTTACGCGCCTCCTCTGGAGAAAGCCCCAGAAGCATTCGCACGTGAACATCGCCAACAGCCAGACCGTATAGGGTCATATAGGCCTCGTTTCCATCAAAAAAATCTACAAGGCCAGAACGGCGTCCCGCCTCAAGCAGGCCAAGAGCACGCCGCCCGATTTGACCACGTCCACGCTCAAGCATCATGCGACCCAGCTTGCTACCATCGCGACTTGCCTGCCCAATGGCCAGGCGATTGAGCGCGAGAGACACCTCGCCGGAGAGCACATCCAAAAGATCGCGCGCAAAATCTGTCAGATGCGAACGCAGCCCCTCTTCCGTCAGCCGTTCACCTGCAGGCTCATACGCCCTCACTTTGGACGCTTGAAAGGAGATCATGGCAGCGAGCAGACCGTCCCTGTCGCCAAACCACTTATACAGGCTTTCTTTGGAGCAATTGGCCGCACGGGCTACACCGGCAGTCGTCAGCGCCTTCTCTCCACCCTCAACCAACAAAGCAAGTGCCTGCTCCAGAACGGCGTTCTGGCGTGGCGTAAACCCCTGCTCCATTGTTGCGACTGATGACAAAATCTTCTCCAAAAGATAGTACCGTACGGTACGGTTCTCTATATGACTGTCCACTTTCTGTCAATCGTCGAGCACGTACCCGCCGAAACAGACGGCTCGTTCGCACCACCCCTTGGAAAGAAAGCATTAACCATATGAAAAATTTGCATATTTCAGAAATCATCTCTTAGGGCATTTGCCTCTAATTTGACCCAAATGCACGGTGACTCATTCGAATGAGTCAAAAATCTGAAGTCGTTAGGAAGAGAAAATGAGTGTTGCAGCGCAGGTCTTGCTCGGCTTGGCAGTGTTTTCGGCCCTTGTCAGCAAGCGTGTTCTCAGTTCACCAAACTCTCCCGGTCGCGTAGCGTTTGCTCTCAGCGGATTGACCGCCCTGCTTTGGATATCGACCGTTGCACTGCGGCTTAGCGTAGAGGATCTGGAGGCAAAAATCCGCCTTTCCGAATATGCCTGGTTCGCAATTATTGCTACACCGCTATTCTGGGCATCCGGATTTCTGGACTACGCTGGCTATTCCTATTTTGGCAAGAAGCGCAATCTCGTCCTTGTGGGGCTTATAAGCCTTGCTGTTCTTGCCGTGGCGATTACCAATGATGCCCACCATGCGCTTTACACTGGCATCACAAACTATCAGCGACCCAGCTTTTCGCATGGTTGGTTCTTTTATGTAACTCTTGCTCTGACCTACGCCAGCATGGCAACCGCTCTGGTTGCTGCGGTTGCCCGGCTGCGCACGTCTTCCAGCCTGCACCGTTTCCAGTTCCTGGCAATCGCCGCAGCCATGTTGATGCCATGGGTAGCAAATGCCGCGTTCCTGCTGTTTCAATTCCGCGTGTTGAACGACGATCCAACACCCTTCGCCTTTGGTCTGACGGCGCTGATAATGCTTCTGTCACAACAACGCATTCAGCTTTTCAAGGCTCCGCCTATCGCACGCGACGCCATTTTTGCGGTGTTGCCAGATCCGGTGATTGTATTGGATGCCAACAACCTTATTCTTGAGGTCAATCCTGCGGCACAGGAAATCCCAGGCTTCCAGGAGAGCCCGGTGGGTACCATTTTGCCCGCAGATCATGCGATCGCCGACATCCTCTCAGCGCAAACAGGAATGCGCGCCCCCGTCGTCGATTTTCCCGAAATCAACAGGATATATGAAGCAACCATCGTTCCTTTGGATCAATGGGGACGCAGAAGCTGCAGAATGTTAGTCCTGAGGGATGTCACCGCCCGTCACACCACACAAAACAAATTGGCGGCAACGACCGAAAACCTCCAGACACAGCTTCAGGAGAATATTGAGCTGCAAATTCGCCTGCACAAGGAAGCAACGTGCGACTTCATGACCGGTCTGTATAACAGACGATATGCCGATCAACATCTTGCCAGATCACTTGAAAAAGCATCTCAGACAAACCAGCAAGCCGTCATCGCGCTGGACCTCGACCATTTCAAGGCAGTCAACGACGAGCGCGGACATGCCGCAGGCGATGAAGTCCTCTGTGCATTCGCCGCAGCCATCACCAGCACCCTAAAGGGCGCTGGAACAGCCTATCGGTTCGGCGGCGAGGAGTTCATCATTCACATGTCGGATTGCACACAGTCTCAAGCCATCACGTATTTGAAAGAGCTTCACCAGACACTCGACCAGATGAATTTCAGCTGCCTTGATGGCAAGACTGTCACCTTCTCGGCTGGCATCGCAATGGCACCAGCATCGGGACAAACCCTTGAAGCCTGCACCAGGGCAGCGGATACCGCCCTGTATCGAGCCAAACTCTTCGGCAGGAATCGCGACATAGTCTGGAACGCGCACATGACCGGCCAACGTTCAACCGGCACAAACGCGCAAACCACATCCAAGGTCGCCTGACGCCGTTCGGCGTCAATCAACCTTCAAAGCCCAGCGCTCGGCTCTGGTTAATTCAATGCGGATGAACCGCGTTGAAAACCTGTTTTGCAATGACCCACGTAATTGGCAACGAGATCACAAGCGATGCAAGCGCCACCCACACGATCTGCGATGCAACGAACAGGTTCATCGACAATAGCGCGGTCACCCCGACACCTGCCAGAACGGTAAAAATAAGGACGTATAAGACTGCTGCGAGACGAAACATGTCGGACTCCTATGTATGAGACCATACCAAGTTACGCCAGCCAGCTCCAAATTCATTGATCTCGCTCAAACACATAGATGCATCTGTATGTCCTAAACAAAGTCATTTCGCCTTGCATTCGCTGCAACAACGCCTATTTGCTGTGGTGGCAAAATATGAGGAAGAAATGAGAAAACTAGTCATCGCAGCAACGCTTGCGGCCTGCGCCGCACTGCCCGTACACGCCGAAACAGTTGGCAAAGTTGGCGTAGACTGGGTCGGGAACGACATCATAGTTGACGCAGTCGCAGATCCCGAAGTCAGCGGGGTCACGTGCCACGTCACCTATTTCGACCGATCCGTAATCGACCGCCTTAAGAATGGCAACTGGTTCGAGGACCCGTCCAACAACTCGATTGCATGCAGGCAAACGGGACCGATCGCGATTGGCGACATTGACCTCTCCAAAGACGGCGAGGAAATCTTCAAGTCGGGCTTGTCACTGATATTCAAGAAGCTGGCGGTCAACCGCATCTATGATGCCAAGAACGACACTTTGATCTATCTGGTTCACTCGCGTGAAGTCGTCGATGGTTCCGCCAAAATGTCGATCTCTACGGTGCCGCTTTACGGCCAGGCAGTAGAATGGAAGAACGGCAAGCCGGCCGCAAAATAAGAAAAATCCCGCTTGGCAGCAGCCAAACGGGATTTCCAAAATCTGATTGTCGGAAGCTCTTATGCAGCTTGCTCAAGCTCATCCGCGATAACTGTATCGAGGTTGAGGAAGCATACCATGCTCTTTTCGAGAGCAACAATGCCGCGGCAGAATGCGCGCTGCGCTTCAGGGATAATTTCCGGTGGCGGCTGCAGTTCTTCTGACTTGATGGTCATCATGTCGGATACCTGTTCAACCAGCAATCCGACGAGCTTACCATTGATGTCCGTGACGATGATTGCAGAGCGCTCAGATGGCTCTGTCATGTTCATGCCCAGGCGACACGCCATGTCAATTACCGGTATCACTGCACCGCGTAGGTTGATAAGGCCGAGGACATATTCAGGAGTATGCGGCATCGGCGTAACCGGTGCCCACCCCCTGATCTCGCGAATGGCCATAATGTCGATACAGAATTCCTGATCGCCAAGATGGAAGGATACAATCTCAAGATATGCGCCGGATTGTAGGATTTCGTTGCTCATTTCGCGCGGTCCCGATTTCAAACATGCCGTTGATGCGTCCAAGACGCTCTACTCCACACGAAATTTTCATAAACAGATTAAAGAAAGACTAATGTGGCCTTGTAGTCTTCACCATATCGCCCGATAGAAGATCGAACACCGCCGAATGAACATCGAGAGTTGGAAGCCATGTCAAATCGAAACAAGATCGTCGCCATCGCATTGATGATTGTCGCCGCACTGGCAGGCTGGTTTGTGAGCGAATATTTGCGCACGCAGGAAGATCTCGCCGAAGCGCCCTTTGGCGTTCCCTTTGAACTTGTTGACCAGAATAATCAGCCAATCACACAGGCCGCATTTGCCGCACAACCCGTTGCATTGTTCTTTGGCTACACACATTGCCCCGACGTTTGCCCAACAACTATGTTTGAGCTTGACGGCTGGATGAAGCAAGTCGACCCCGAGGGCAACCGTATGAAAGCCTACTTCGTAACGGTGGACCCGGAAAGAGATACGCCAGAGCTGCTGAAGCAATATATATCCAACGTTTCGCAGCGCATTATCGGCATTTCCGGTTCGCCTGACAAAGTAGCAGACGTGGTGAAAGGCTTCCGCATATACGCCAAGAAGGTGCCGATAGACGCAAATAATCCTGAAGGTGACTACACCATGGATCACACCGCATCAGTGTTTCTGCTAAACAATGGCGGCCGCTTCAAAGGCACTATTTCCTACGGTGAAGATGGGGCTGTTGCGGTAAAAAAGCTGGAAAATCTCCTGAAGGGGTCGTAACAGCATGCCCAACAACACAAACAATCCAATGGGAGTGAGTCCGTGAGTGAGATTCGTCTCTATGTCAGCACAACTGAAAAGCGTTGCGAAGCGCTGCTGAACCTGCTTGAGCCACTTGCAGAGGAAAGCGAAGTTGCGGTTGCAACGCAGGAGATCAACGAAGACCACGACATTTGGGAAACCTCAATCTATGTCACCCGCTTGGATGAAGCCGAAATCCAGGAGCGATTCCAAGCGTTTCTCAACGGTGACTTCGCCGATCTGACTATCCAGCGAGAAGTGCTGCCCGATGTTGACTGGGTGGCAAAATCTCTGGAGGGGCTAAAGCCCGTACGGGCTGGACGCATCATCGTGCACGGCTCACATGATCGCGACAAGGTTCGCAAAGGCGACATCTCAATCGAAATCGATGCAGGACAGGCATTTGGCACCGGTCACCATGGCACCACGGCGGGCTGCCTTGAAGTTATAGATCGCGTGCTACGCTCTCGCCCCGTATCCAATGCGCTGGACCTTGGCACCGGAAGCGGCGTTTTGGCCATTGCCGCCCACAAGCTGGCACGAATTCCGATACTTGCAACGGACATTGATCCGGTGGCGACGCACATTGCTCACGATAACGCTCGCAAGAATGGCGTCGCGGGCGGAATTACGACGGCAACAGCGCCCGGGTTTCACCACCGCGCCTTCACCGACCACGGCCCATTTGATCTCATTATCGCAAATATTCTTGCACGCCCACTGATGGCGCTTGCGCCGCAGCTCAAGCGCAACCTGCGCCCTGGCGGCACGGTCATCCTGTCTGGAATTCTCGCCGAACAGCGCTGGAAAGTGCTGGCGGCATATTCAAATCAGAACCTCTCGCACATTCGCACAATTTGGCGTAACGGCTGGGTCACCATCGAACTTCGCGGCTAGGTAGCCCTGTCAACACGCGACACAATCAGCCTCAATAACATTCGACAAAAGAAAAAGGCGATGCCAGTGGCATCGCCTTTGGATCAGCTAAGCTGATCGTGTCTGGTGTTATATGGGAGGAGGAGGAAACACCAAACACTTTGTTCTGAATACCGCAGGCCCTTTTGGGAGGAGGAGGAGATAGAGCCTGAAGCCAGCCAGAACGAAACTTTATTAGAGACCCTTGCGGTCCTTACGTCCGGAAACCGGTGCATCAACACCCATTTCTCCCAGTACGCGGTTTACATAACGCTGAGCCTGACGTTCACGGGCTGCAATTACATTCTTCATCGCGTTGCCAAACAGAGACATGTTCATTTCCTTTCATTGGGAAAGCGTATTCCCGTTCGAATGACCAATGAATACAACAGGTTTTTGCACTGCAACAGAGACAATGACGAATAGGAGCTATGCAATTTTCGCAATCTTTGACCGAAAGGTAAAAAAGCGAATCGTCATGCGTCCTGTTCACCTCTTGCGCCATGCACCCTCATCATGACATTGAATGCAGATCATCCAGGAGTGCCCAATGTATCAGAGCTTCGAAACCACCGCCTCTCCGCAGTACGGCCGCGAACGCGTAACCCGTTTGCGCGAGGCAATGTCCGTACTTTCCATCGACGGATTTCTGGTGCCGCGCGCAGATGAGTTTCAGGGCGAGTATGTGCCAGCATCCGCTGAACGATTGGCTTGGTTGACCGGCTTCACGGGGTCTGCGGGCGAAGCGCTCATTACGCAGAGTCAAGCAATTGTCTTTGTGGATGGACGTTACGTAACCCAACTGGCAGGCCAAACTGACCCTGAAATATTCACGGGCGGCGATCTCATTGGCGCGCCTGCGCATATCTGGATCAAACAAAACGCACCACAAGGGTTTCGCCTGGGTATCGATCCCTGGCTGCACACACCCGGTCAGGTCGCACGCCTCAAAGACGCTTTGGACGCAATCGGCGGTGAGTTGATTCTATTGGATGCCAACCCGCTGGACGCCATGTGGGATGACCAACCAGAGCCCCCACTGGAAAATGTTATTATCCAACCGGTTGAACTTGCCGGCAAACTGGCAAGCGAAAAACTTACAGAACTGACAGCCGGCTTGAAAGACCAAGGCGCAGACGCACTTCTTGTCTGCGATCCTTCTTCTGTCGCCTGGGCTTTCAACATTCGCGGCAATGATGTGCCTCATACCCCGCACCCACTCGCCAGAGCGATTCTCAAAAGCGATGGAAGTGCAGAGATTTTCATCGACAGTCGAAAGCTGAACCGTGAGGTTAAGGCTTATCTCACACAGCTATCGACCATCAGTGAGCCGGAAACTATCACCGACCGTTTGACCGAACTGGGCAAGGCTGGTCAAACGCTCTCCCTCGACGCGGCCGTCACGCCACAGGCGCTTGCTGGCCTGTTCCAAGCCGCAGGCGGCAAGATTATTGAGGCGACCGACCCGTGCGCCCTGCCCCGCGCCATCAAGAACGAAGTGGAGCTTCAAGGTTCTCGCCAAGCGCACCTGCAGGATGGTGCTGCGATGGTAGAATTCCTCTACTGGCTGGACCAGCAGCCCGCTGGCTCAGTTACCGAGGTTGAAGCTGTGCGTCAGTTGGAAGGCGCCCGCAGTACGGTTGGGATGCGCCTGCAAAACCCGCTTAAGGATATTTCCTTCGACACCATTTCAGGCGCTGGCGAAAACGGAGCGATCATCCATTACCGCGTGACAACCGACACAGACAGATCGTTGAACGCGGGCGAGCTTTATCTCGTGGATTCCGGCGGCCAATATCAAAATGGAACGACAGACATTACCCGCACCATTGCGATTGGCGACGTTGGAGAAACGGAAAAACGCTTTTTCACTTTGGTCCTCAAAGGCATGATCGCAATCTCGCAGGCCCATTTCCCAAAAGCAACGCGCGGCGTTGACCTCGATCCTCTCGCGCGCATCGCTTTGTGGAAGGCCGGAGCAGACTACGGGCATGGCACCGGGCACGGCGTCGGCTCTTATCTGTCCGTTCACGAAGGGCCTCAGCGCATTTCACGCGCCGCCATGCAGGAACTGATGCCCGGCATGATCCTCTCCAACGAACCCGGCTATTACCGTCCCGGACATTTCGGCATTCGCATTGAAAATCTGATTGCCGTCCGCCCGGAAGCAATGATCGAGGGCGGCGACCGCCCGATGATGTCGTTTGAAACGCTAACCTTCTGCCCTATCGACAAACGGCTGATCGATACGAGCCTGTTATCTCGTGACGAGCTTCGCTGGCTGGATGATTATCATCAGGAGACCCGTGACAAGCTGCTTCCGCTCATAGAAGACGCCGACATCAAAGCCTGGCTCGAAGACGTCACCTCTCCGCTGCCAAATCGCACTCAAGTGAAGTAGCGAAGCACCATTACCACTGCCCAACCAATGGCAATGAGCGTAATGCCGGTAACGCGCAGGCCAGCGACCAGGGAAATTGCCAGTGCAATTGAGGCATCAAAATCCCCGGTGACAAATGTCGGCGCAACCAGAGTTGTCAACACGGCAGCAGGCACCGCATCCAGCCCCGCTTCGATGCGCGGCGGTATGGTTTTCAGCCGCTTTATGAGCAAATAGCCGCCAATGCGGGTCAGATAAGTCGCCAGCGCACCAAAGAATATGATGCCGAGCATTTCAGGACGGAACAGGGTCACTGGCTTGCTCCCTGCTCGTCGTCAACGGCGTTGGATTTCACCGGCATTACCATGGCCGCAGCAACACCAAACAAGGCTCCAATGGAAACATGCCACGGCGAGCCAACGAACTTCATCGCGAGAATTGATCCAGCGGCACTGGCAAGCACAACCGGCAGCCAGTTTTTGCGGGAGCGAAAGCCCATCACAAGCCCCAGAAAGTAGATCGGCAGCAGAATGTCCAGTCCCAGTGTTTGCGGCTCACCAATCAGCCCGCCTAACAACGCACCAATGAGCGAAAGCGCGACCCAGGGAATATAAAGCGTGAGTCCCAGCCCCATGAGCCAGGAAAACGAAATTGGATTGCCCGCAAGCCCCCCAACTCGTTCAGTCTCCGCATAATGGGGGTCTGTCAGCAGAAAAAAATTCGCCAGTCGTTGTCCCAGTGGAAGATGATCAACATGCCGGGCGATGGCTGCTGAATAGAGCACGTGCCGGAAATTGACGGCGAAAATGGAGAGCACGACAATCCACGGCGCAATCTTGTGACTAAAGAGATCAATGCCGACGAGCTGGCTCGCGCCACCATAAATGGCCGCGCTCATAAGCGTTGCTTCGCCCACCGTAAGACCATTCTTGACCGCGAGAGCACCGAACAAAAGCCCAAATGGTGAAACAGAAAACACGACAGGCAGAATGCGACGCGCACCCGCCCTAAACTCACCCCAATCCATCTGAAACCTTCAAATCAGTGAAACCGCACAGCGCACAAGGTAGACACTGGCGTCTTGACCGAAAAGTCAATTTCTTTGACCGACACATCAGAAAAATTGAATTCCTGGAACAAAACCGCACCGCAGGGAGATCAGGCATCGAACCTGCTGCAATTGCGCTGTGTCACAACGGCATTTTCTTCATCTGGTATGTGTGTTCCTCTGCCGGAAATGTACGCGCTTTCACTTCGGCAGCGTAGTCAGCGACGGCCTGATCGATAATCGGCGCGATAGATGCAAAGCGCTTCACAAAACGCGGCTTGAAATCAGTAAATAGCCCAAGCATGTCATCTACAACCAGCACCTGCCCGTCGCAGGCGGGCGAACCACCAATACCGATTGTCACTGCTTTCGCGTTTTCTGTAATGTCACGCGCAAGCGTTTCCAGCGTGCCTTCAATCACAAACGAAAACGCCCCGGCATCTTCAATTGCGCGCGCATCGCCCTTGATCTTTTCTGCTTCAACTTCCTTGCGACCCAGAGAATGGTATCCGCCTAGCGTATTGACCGCCTGTGGGGTCATGCCAACATGGCCCATGACCGGAATACCGCGCTTGATGAGGAACTCAACCGTCTCGGCCATTTCCTCTCCGCCCTCCAGTTTCACAGCGCCGCATCCAGTTTCCATCATCAGACGCGATGCATTGCGGAAGGCCTGCTCCTTGGATTCCTGATAAGAGCCAAAAGGCATATCAACGACAATCAGGGCATTCTTTGTGGCACCAACAACGGCCTTCCCATGAGCCACCATCATATCCATGGTCACACCGACTGTGCTTTCCATGCCGTAGACAACCATGCCAAGGCTGTCGCCCACCAGCAACACGTCACAATGCTGGTCGAGTATCTTGGCGATCGGCGCAGTGTAGGCGGTCAAGACAACGACCGGACGCTCACCCTTCATTGCCAGAATATTCGATGCGGTCAGTCGCTTGTTGATTGCCGTTGCGCTCATTTTTTCCACTCGTCCAGATTATTTTTTGCCGATAACACGGTTGTCGAGCAATTTCGTGGAGCCAAACCGCACGAAAAGCAAGAGAAGAACCGGTTTTTCGCCAAAACCCTCAATTTCCTCAAGCGTTTCAGGGTCACGAATTGCGACAACCTCGGGGGTCGCCAATGGCTCGGTGGCGATGAAAGCTTTCACTTTCTCCTCCAGTTCGCGCGCATCGCGTATGCCTGCTGCGTATAGCCGTTCGGCTTCATCCAGTGCGCGCGGCACGATCGCAGCAGCAGCGCGCTCTTCCGTGGTGAGATATGTATTGCGCGACGACATGGCCAACCCATCAGCCTCGCGCACTGTCGGCACGCCAACCACCTTCACGGGCTGAGCGAGGTCTTCGACCATCCGACGAATAACCTGTAGCTGCTGATAGTCCTTCTCGCCAAAGAAGGCGCTATCCGGCTGCACGATATTGAAGAATTTTGTTACAACAGTCGCCACGCCGGCGAAGTGGCCAGGACGCACAGCACCTTCCAGCTCTGCACCCAGCTTCGGCACATCCACAACTGTTTCCATTGGCCGGGGATACATGTCCGACACCTCGGGAGCGAACAGATAGTCCACGCCTGCAGCCTCCAACATGGAAGCATCGCGTGTCAGATCACGGGGATATTTGGCCAGGTCTTCATTGGCGCCAAATTGCAACGGGTTGACGAAAATCGAAACCACCGTCACATCGCAAGCGGCCTTGGAGTGAGCGACAAGCGTCAAATGGCCGTCATGGAGATAACCCATAGTGGGCACCAGACCAATTTTGCGGCCTGCCCGACGTTCCACAGCCAACTTGGCACGAAGCGCCTCAATGGTCTTTATGATTTCCATTTGCGTCCCTCCCGTCACGGACGGAACGCATATAATGTTTGCGCTGCAAAAAAACAATCACTGGGGAGAGTTAGATGCGACCCGGCGGTTAGTAATGTGGGACGATTAGTTTACCAACCGAGGATCCCGGGTCGCGTGTCAGATCGAAACTGGTGTTGCTGATGTCCCGCCTGACGCAATCCTTTTCGCAAAGTTCTACCGCCTGCGCTGTTACCTCGGGAACAGGCATCATTTTCTTGCAATCGAGCAAGCTTCATATCCTCGTTTGGTAATCCGTCCCGGACGCATCCCGATGCGCGAAGGCACCTCGCCGATGGCGGGAACGCCCAAGTCCTGCGCCATGGCAATCGCGGCCAATCCGCAGACAATGGCATCTTCTTTCGCATTATGATGCACAAAGCGCAGTCGCATATGCTCTGCCAGTACGTTGAGCTTGTGAGACGGCAATTGAGGCCAGACCTTCTGCGACATTTTCACGGTGCAGAGGTAAGTCATTTCGGGATATGTCATGCGATAAGCATCGCATGCACCGCGCAGCACGCTCATATCGAAAGCCGCATTATGCGCGAGCATCAAACTATCGCGAAAATCCTCCTCGAACTCCTCCAGAACCTCCGGAAACTCCGGTGCGTCGATCACATCTTCAGGTTTGATGCCATGAATTGAGATGTTCATGGGCGAAAACCGCATGGACT
Organism: Ensifer sp.; assembly: GCA_050301895.1. Classification (GTDB taxonomy): domain Bacteria; phylum Pseudomonadota; class Alphaproteobacteria; order Rhizobiales; family Rhizobiaceae; genus Ensifer_A. Next base: position 467,099 of record JBNKZZ010000002.1, read on the forward strand.
TCGGGCGGATCAACCGCTCTTCCGCGCGCACCACCTTGCCGTTCTCAATAAAAGCCAGACCAACGGAACAGGCGCTGCCCCGTTCCTCACTCGCGGTCTCGAAGTCGATTGCAATTGCTTTCATAGATCAGCCACCAATCAACGCCAGCCACTCGTCCTCATCCATGGTTTGGATGCCAAGCTCCTGGGCTTTTTTGAGCTTTGATCCTGCGCCAGGGCCAGCAACGAGAATATCCGTCTTTTTCGACACCGAGCCAGCCACCTTCGCACCCAGGCTTTCAGCCCTTGCCTTGGCCTCATCGCGGGTGAATTTCTCGAGAGATCCGGTAAAAACAACCGTCTTGCCCGCGACAGGAGAGCCAGATGTATCGGCGATCTCAACCGCCTCGGGTGTAACCTTCTCCAAAAGACGGTCGACAACCTCCATATTGCGCGGTTCCTTGAAGAAATCGACGATTGCGCGCGCGACGACCTCGCCAATTCCGTCAATATTGTTCAGTTCCTCCCACGCTTCACCCGTAAATTCACCTGCCGCTTTCATGGCGGAGGCAAGTGCATCAAAGGTGCCGTAAGAACGTGCGAGCAACTTTGCGGTCGTCTCGCCGACATGGCGAATTCCCAGCGCGAAGATGAAGCGGTTGAGCGCAATGGTGCGCCGACTTTCAATGGCAGAAAAGAGATTGGCGACACTTGTTTTGCCCCAGCCATCGCGGTTCTCCAGCTTGGCAAGCGACGTCTCCTGCCGTTCTGCCAACGTGAATATGTCCGGCGCTGTTTTGATCATCAGCGCTTCGTCGTCACTGGCAAAGAAGAAATCAACCTGCTTGCTTCCGAGTCCTTCAATATCGAATGCATTCCGCGAAACGAAGTGACGCAGATGCTCCACCGCTTGCGCTGAACAGACAAAGCCTCCGGTGCAGCGTGTCACAGCATCCTTTTTGCCTGTCTTCTCGTTGATCTCCCGCACCGCATGGCTGCCGCACACAGGGCACGTCTTGGGAAAAACGAACGGCTGCGATTCTTCGGAACGTTTTCCCAGGACGATATCGACAATTTGCGGAATCACATCGCCCGCGCGTTGAACGATCACCGTATCGCCAACGCGAATGTCGCGCCCTTCGCGAATCGGTTCACCCGAATTGCCAATGCCCTTGATATAGTCCTCATTGTGCAGCGTGGCATTGGTCACCACAACACCACCGACCGTGATTGGTTCAAGCCGTGCAACGGGCGTCAGCGCACCGGTGCGGCCAACCTGAATCTCTATATCATTCAATAATGTCGTTGCCTGTTCGGCTGGAAATTTGTGCGCTGTTGCCCAGCGCGGGCTGCGCGAGCGAAACCCGAGTCGCGCCTGCAAATCCAGCCTGTCCACCTTGTAGACAACGCCATCAATGTCGTAATCTAGGCCTGCGCGCTCTTCGCCAATTTTCCTATAATGCTCAATAAGTTGCTCAGCGGAATTGAATCGATCCATCAACGGGTTGACCGGAAAACCCCATTCGCGGAATTTCTCAACCACCCCCATCTGCGTGTCAGCAATGTCTTCCGACAACTCGCCGTAGGCATAGGCAAAGAAACGCAATTTGCGGCTGGCCGTGACCTTGGCATCCAGCTGACGCAGCGATCCGGCGGCAGTATTGCGCGGGTTCACATAGGTCGGCTTGCCGTCGGCTTCCATGCGCGCATTCAGAGCCAGAAAATCGCTCTTGGTCATGTAAACTTCACCGCGCACCTCCACCACATCGGGCGCACCGGCAGGTAATACCTGCGGAATTTCCTCAATGGTACGGATATTGGCCGTAACATTTTCGCCCACGGCACCGTCGCCACGGGTCGCCGCGCTGACCATCCTGCCCTGCTCATAGCGGATGGACATCGAAAGACCGTCAATCTTCGGCTCCGCAGTAAATGCGATGGACTGGTCCGGCAGCACACCCAGAAAGCGATACACGCCACCGACAAAATCAGTCACATCTTCATCTTCAAACAGATTGTCCAGCGACAACATCGGGCGCGCATGGGTTATCTGTGCAAAGCCGGAAACAGGCGCAGAGCCAACCTTCCTGGAAGGGCTGTCAGCACGCACCAGCTCTGGAAATGCAGCCTCCAGTTCCTCATTACGCCGCTTCAACGCATCATATTCCGCGTCAGAAATCTCCGGTGCATCCTGCCCGTGATAGAGCGTATCGTGACGCGCCAACTCGCCCGCCAGCCGTTGCAGTTCGGCGCTGGCCTCTATTGGTGTCAACTCAGAAACAGGCTTTGAAGTTAAAGACATTACGATATCCAGATTCGTTTCATGCAGTTTTAGCCAGTGGGATGTCTGCCAGCAATGCGTTACTGCCAGCCTTCCCTCCGCTACGCCATTTTCCAAGCACTCATTTGCAGAAATCGCCGAACGCGCGGCTTCAACACGTCGCGAATTAACCGGCTCTTCATGAAGAATGCATCTTCTGACCGGGATATCTCATATTTACCGCGCCTTTGAACTGAAATTAACAAAGCGCACGCTACGAAGGTTCGAATATTGTTTATTGATGAGAGCGTAGTTCATTGGCAAAGCAAAGCACGCCCCCAGCGCATTCGGTGAAGTCAAGCCATCTGACAATGCTTGTCATGGCCTTATCCGCACTGTTCATTCTGCTTTCAATATCCGCGCTGGTTTATGTCGGCTGGCGAGCCGCCGATGCAGCAAACGGAAGCGCCAGAGAGCATGAAATGCGTAATGTGGCACGTGCGCTAAATTCAGCTGGCAGAAGGCTCAAGAGCCAACTTACCCCATTTGCAAACGGCCAGGTCAGTGGCGGCGTCATTTCATCGTCTCAGCTGCAGATCATCAAGCAAGGCACACATGCGGAGCGCGTCTTTTTTGTCACTGACGACAATGTGGTTATCAGCGACGATCAGACACGGACAAATTGGCACATTGGTACTAATCATCCTCTCGCTGTTGCCGCTGCCCATATTTCGCAACAGGGTGAAAATCACGTGCAAGGTGGGGAAACGAGATTCCCGCCGCCCAGGGGCTTGGGTGGTCAGTTTTTTGGAAACAGACCGCCACCACCACCCGGCATGTTGCAATTTGAAGACGGGCAAAGACCGCCTCCCTCGATCATGAATCAATTCGGCCGCCCCGCCCCGCGAGGCCCTTCCAACGCTGCGTCACCACCACCGCCCCGCGAAATGAGACCGCCTGGTGAGGCATTGCAGATCAAGGGTGCAATCATTGCATTTGTTGATAACCAACCAATGCTTCTGTCTGGAATTGCGACAAACAATGGCAAGGCAGCACTTATTGCTGGCGTGCGGTTGTCATCCGACCTCGCACGCACTATGGCACCCACTGTAAATGTCGCCGGGTTTGACTTCTCGCCCGATATGCACCCAGATGACCGCGACATCTCAAGGCAGCTCATCAAAACGTTCGACGGCAAAGATGCAGGGTCCTTCACCTGGTTCAAAAGTCGCCCGGGCGATCTTGTCTGGCGAATGGTCCTGCCTGTCATCGCAATGCTGGGCATTTTGCTGACAATAGCCACGGCAACTCTCACAATTTTGATCGCGCGCCAGTCACGTCGCCTGGAGAAAAGCGAGCAGCAAAACCGCTATCTGAGCCTTCACGACAACCTCACCGGTCTGGCCAACAGAACGCAATTCAGCCATGCCTTTGATGCTGCTCTGAAGGGCGTGAAAGACACGCCATTCACCGTGCTTGCCTGTGACCTTGACCGCTTCAAGAGCGTCAACGACACCTATGGCCATGCTGCGGGTGACATTGTAATCAAAACAATCGCAGATCGCCTTCGCACGGTCGTTGGCTCTACCGGGCTTGTGGCTCGCACGGGCGGTGACGAATTCGTCATATTGCTGCACGAGCTTGTCGATGCACCACGCCTGACTGTGCTTACCCATCAGATAATTCACAATGTCTGTCAGCCCATCGACATTGGTGAAACTCAAACCGATGTCGGTATCTCCATTGGTATTGGTATAGCCGGACGGGATGGTTCATCGGCCATAGCTCTCATGGCCGCAGCAGACGCTGCACTCTATGTTGCCAAGGAACAGGGCAGAAACCGCGCCATCTTCGCGTATGATGTGCACCCCGCACAGGCCCGCCCAAACAACAAGAATGCCAAGACAGCGAAAGTCGCCTGATTATTCCGCACCAAGCAGGCTGGCTGCTGCAGCTCTCGCTTGCTCGGTGATTTCGGCTCCGGCAAGCATGCGGGCAATCTCTTCCTGACGGTCTGCAGCACTCATGGTCGCAACACGGGTCGAGATATTGCCGGATCCGTCGTCTGCAGGTCCCTTGGAAATCAGGAAATGCGTGGAAGCGCGCGCGGCAACCTGTGGCGCGTGGGTGACGGAGAGAACCTGAACGGTGCCAGAGAGCCGCTTGAGGCGCTGCCCTATAGCATCCGCGACTGCGCCCCCCACGCCTGTATCGATTTCATCGAAAACAAGCGTCGGGGCAGAACCGCGATCCGCCAATGCCACTTTGAGCGCCAACAGGAAACGCGAAAGCTCACCACCGGATGCCACCTTCATGATCGAGCCTGCACGCGTTCCAGGGTTCGTTTGGACGTGGAATTCCACATTGTCGATGCCACTGGCCGCCGCACTGGCCTCATCGCTATCTATGTTCACAAAGAAGCGCGCGCGCTCAAGCTTCAATGCCGGCAATTCTTTCATGACCGCATCCGACAGCGCACCGGCAGCATTGTGACGCTTCTCAGAAAGCGCCCGCGCCAGTTCGAAATATGCCGTCTTTGCGCTTTGTGCATATTGCTCAAGCTGTGTCAGCTTTTCTTCGCCTGCATCCAGATCGGCCAGATCCGAGATCATCCGAACAGCCAAAGCAGGCAGCTCCGACACGGGAACATTGAACTTGCGCGATGCGGCGCGCAGAGCAAACAATCGCTCCTCGGTCCGCTCAAGCTCCCTGGGATCAAATTCCGTGCGCCGAAGAGATGCTTCAATCTCCATCTGTGCGTCGGAAAGCTGATTAAGCGCACTGTCCAGCAGTTCGACCACATTTTCCAGAAGGCCCGGTGCCTCCTGTGACTTACGCTCCAGACGCCGCATCAAAGATGCCAGCTCCGGCACAGGCGACTGCTGGCCATTGAGATACTCCGAAGCCTCGGAAATATCACCGGCTATTCGCTCGGCCTTTTGCATGTCTGTACGCTTCGCGGCGAGTTCATCTTCCTCACCATCTTGGGGAGAAAGCGCTTCCAGCTCCTCGACAGCATTACGCAGGAAATCAGCCTCGCGAGCGGCGGCCTCCACTTTTTCACGGTGCTTTTTCAGGCTGCGCTCAGCTTCTTTCCAGCCGCGCCAGGCTTCGCCCACCTGCAATGCATCAGAAGCAATTCCCGCGAACGCATCCAGCAAAGCACGGTGGGCATGCGCATCGACCAGCGCCCTGTCATCATGCTGACCATGAATTTCGACAAGAAAGCTTCCCAGCTCCTTGAGCATCTGCACGCTCACCGGCTGATCGTTGACAAAGGCTTTTGTACGCCCATCGGCAGACTGCTGGCGGCGCAGTATCAAATCGCCGTCATCATCAATCTCGTTCTCGCGCAGCAGTTTGCGTGCCGCATGGTCTAAAGGCAGATCAAAAACCGCAGTCACCTGACCGCGATCTGCACCGTGACGCACGAGACCACCGTCGCCACGCCCGCCGAGAGCCAGCGACAAACTGTCGAGTAGAATGGATTTGCCCGCACCAGTTTCACCGGTCAAAACGGAAAGACCCGGCAAGAATTCAAGATCAAGCCGCTCGATCAACACGATATCGCGGATCGATAACTGAGCAAGCATGAGGCGTCAGCTTTCCGTCCCAAGCACGAGTTTCTTCGCAGCTCGTGAAATCCATGAGCCACGGTTTTCGCGCGGTTCCAAGCCACCCGTTTGCAGAAGCTTGTAGGAGTCGGCATACCACTGACTGTCTGGATAGTTGGCACCCAACACGGCAGCAGCCGTCTGGGCCTCGCTGGCCAGGCCAAGTGCAAAATAACATTCCACCAAACGCGCCAGGGATTCTTCAACCTGGTTTGTTGTCGAGAAGCTTTCAACAACGTTGCGGTAACGGCTGATCGCAGCCAGAAATTCGCGGCGCTCCTGATAGTAGCGACCGACCTGCATTTCCTTACCTGCAAGCTGATCCTTGGCTATGCGAATCTTTGCGCGTGCATCATCGACATATTCAGAGTCAGGATACTGATCTACCACCGCCTGCATCGCCTGGATGGTTTGCGCAGCATAACCCTGATCCTGCGTCACACTCGGTATCTGCTTAAAATATGCAAGACCAATTATGTACTGCGCGTAGGCAGCATCCTTGGATTGCGGATAGAGTGTCAGGTAACGCTTGGCTGATGTGATTGCGCCCGCATTATTGCCCTGGCGGTAATTCACAAATGCGCTCATCACGAGCGCTTTCTGCGAGTATTCGGAGAATGGGTGCTGCTTGTCGATGGCATCGAATTTGCGCCGCGCCTCTGTCAGGCGGCCAGCCTTCATATTCGCCAGACCTTGGTTGTACAGAACTTCCGGCGGGTCAACATTCACACCCAACTTGGTAATATCCAAGTCTGGATCGCTATTGCAGGCCGTCAGAACACCGCCGGCAGAAACCAACGCGATGGACGCATATAGAACTCTAAAACTTCTTCTCATCGTCATAGCCTGCGCAAATCCATAATCATGCTCCATTACCCGCGCCGACCGACAAGCGCAAGCCGCAGACGACGTTTCTTCCCAAAAACGGGTTATAGGGCAATGCCATGACCACGGCTTTACTGCAATTTTGTGGCAGGGTGCCGAAAAAGTCTTAACCGCAGAATCAGACCCTCCAAGGCGAAAACTCTGGCGCGTTGACCGCGACCAGCTCGCCTGCCCTCACACGCCCGTCATTCAGCGGTGCCTCAACAATCTCGTAGGCAGAAGAATCATCCAGCAGCGCCTTCAACGCCAGAGAGTTGACCTTGTGCCCGCCGCGGTATGAACGATAGCAACCGATAAACTGTGCACCAGCGACGGCCAGGTCACCCACAGCATCCAGCGTCTTGTGGCGAACGAACTCATCGCCTGGATAGCGCAGCCCCTCCACATTGATAACCTTGTTGTCATCGGAGATAACCACAGAGTTTTCGAGAGACGATCCAAGAGCCAAGCCAGCACTCCACAGACGCTCCACATCACGCATGAAGCCAAATGTACGTGCGCGGGAAAGTTCATCCTTGAAGCTCTTTGCGCTCAGGTCCCCTTTCCATGCCTGACGCCCAATCAACGACACATGGGGGAAATCAATCTCGACCTCAAAACGGGTACCATCGTACGGGAGAAATTCGGACCAGGATTCACCAACTTCGATGCGAACCGGCTTAACAACGCGAATATAGCGGCGTTTGATTCCAAGCGAGCGTGTGCCGACCGCTTCAATCGCCTCAACAAACAATGCCGACGATCCGTCCAAAACAGGAATTTCCGCACCGTCAACTTCAATAATAACATTGTCGATGCCCATGGAATAAAGTGCAGCCATCAAATGCTCAATGGTGGCGACAGACGCCTCCTTGGAAAAACCAAGCATGGTGCAAAGATCGGTGTTGCCCACCATGGAGGCTGCGGCCTTCAGCTCCACATAGCTATCACCGAGCAAACGGTGAAACACGATACCCGTACCGGCATCAGCGGGATGGAATGTCACCGCTACATCACTGCCAGAATGAACGCCAACACCTCTTAGCGTAAAGCTCGTTTCAATAGTCGTCTGAAATCCCAGAAAACCAATAGACATTCAGGCAGCCTCAAATTTTCCAGACCCTCACCCACCCGGGGTGAACGGTCGATACCAACTTTACAAATGGCTCAATCAGTCAAGAGCCATCAGATATTCCAAAAGGTTCCGGCAAGAGCCCCAAAGCTTTGCCGCACCCAAGTCCCTGTGGGCAAAAATAGTCAGCATGCACGGTATTTCAAATCACTGTTTCTTTCGGAATGTTACCTTATTAAAACAGTGACTTAGAGAGTATTTCGAGTGCATAAAAAAACCCGGAGGCGTAATCTCCGGGTTCTTCAATTTTGAAGTGCTCAGTGAGTCCTAGCTCGACTGACGGCGAAGAAATGCCGGAATTTCCAGCTCATCTTCCTGCATCGGTTGCATGCGCGGAGCAGCGCGGCCATTGTCATCAAGCTGGCCACGACGCGGAGCATAAAGGCTAGCTTCAGCCGAAAGCGGACGGCGCTGTGTTGGCTCGGCTGGCGCAGAAGTCCGGGAAGCTGCCGTGGTCTGCGCGTCGTCCTCTTCCTGACGGCCCAGGGAGTTCGTCAGACGCTTGAGAAGGCCCATCGGACCGCGCTCGTCATTGGAAGCCTGAAATTCACGCGAACGGTGATCAATTTCTGCATGCACAGTCGGCGGAAAGTCTTCGATCTTCGGCATACGAACCGGAGAAAGCTCGTGCTCTGCCTGCTCTGGCTTCGCTCTTGCTTCTGCCGGTGCAGGTGCCTCAGCTTTCGATGCGGATACCACATCGTTCGAGACGGGTGCTGCAACTGGTGCAGCCACAGGCGTGACGGGCTTGGGCGCAGGCTGGCTTGCAAAAATCGTCGACTGCGGGCGGAAGGTTTCAGCCGCTGGCGCGCGCTCATCCTTCTTGATGTCGGACAATGCAATTTCCAACTCGCGTTCCATTTCAGCTTCGGCGCTGCGAATTGTATCGGCAACCTTGTCTTCAGTCTTCATTTCAGGAGCTGGCTTGGGTGCCGGTGCAACCGGACGAGCTGGCTCGGAAAAGGAGTTGGCAGAGGACGTTGTTGCGGGACGGTTTATTGTGGTGCGAACAGGTGCTGGACTGGCATTCTCTCCATTAGCAACCTTGTCGATGCCGGTTGCAACAACAGCAACACGGATGATGCCATCGAGTTCTTCGTCGAACGTCGCGCCAAGGATGATGTTCGCATCCGGATCAACTTCTTCACGAATACGGGTCGCGGCTTCATCAACCTCAAACAGGGTAAGGTCGCGACCGCCCGTGATGGAGATCAACAGCCCCTGTGCACCCTTCATCGAAGTTTCATCCAGCAGCGGGTTGGCAATCGCAGCTTCCGCAGCCGCCATCGCACGGCCTTCGCCGGAAGCCTCGCCTGTGCCCATCATTGCACGGCCCATCTCGCGCATGACGGAACGGACGTCAGCAAAGTCGAGATTGATCAGGCCTTCTTTGACCATCAGGTCGGTGATGCAGGCAACACCGGAGTAAAGCACCTGGTCGGCCATGGCAAAAGCATCGGCAAAGGTGGTCTTGTCGTTGGCAATACGGAAGAGGTTCTGGTTGGGGATCACGATAAGTGTGTCAACGGACTTCTGCAGTTCCTCAATACCCAATTCGGCGAGGCGCATACGGCGTTGACCTTCAAAATGGAACGGCTTTGTGACCACACCAACTGTCAGGATGCCCTTGGCCCGTGCTGCCTGTGCAACGACCGGCGCTGCACCGGTGCCGGTGCCGCCGCCCATACCAGCAGTAACGAAGCACATGTGCGTGCCATTGAGATGATCCACAATCTCATCAAGGCATTCTTCAGCGGCAGCCCGTCCGACTTCCGGTTGAGAACCAGCACCAAGACCTTCGGTAACCTGAACACCCATCTGGATGATCCGCTCGGCCTTGGACATAGTCAGCGCCTGAGCGTCTGTATTGGCAACCACGAAATCCACGCCCTGCAGACCCGCGTTGATCATGTTATTGACGGCATTGCCGCCGCCGCCGCCTACACCAAAAACGGTGATGCGAGGCTTCAGCTCTGTAATATCAGGCTTTTGCAGATTGATGGTCATGTTACCGTTCCTTCCTGGTTCTCGGCCGCTTTGCCGCCCGGCCAAATCTCGTTAAATCTCTGATGATCGCTTGCCGCCTCATGCCATGCGATCAAAAACTCTCTTTCAGCCATTGCCCCATACGGGCCATTCGGCCGCCACCACCGTTCAGCGCGGCCATCAGCCCGCCTTGCGATGCATGTGTTTCCAATCCCGCCACCTGCGGGTAAATCAACAGGCCTGTCGCGGCAGAAAATGCCGGACCTTTTGCTGCAGGCGGAAGCCCACGCACGCCCATAGGCCGCCCGATCCGTACGTTGCGCGCCAAAATACGTCGCGCTGTCTCCGGCATGCCGGTCAACTGGCTGGCACCGCCTGTCAAAACAACCCGCTTGCCAACGACGGGAGAAAAGCCCGAGCGCTGAATACGATCGCGAATTAGCTCCAGTGTTTCCTCGATACGCGCACGAATAATGCGATTGACGAGTGCACGGGGCACCTGCATCGGTTCGGCGCGATCGTCGTCACCCATTGGCGCAACCAACAAAATTTCATTGTCATCACCTGAAGAGCTCATGGTCGAACCATGCACAGCCTTCAGACGTTCTGCGTCCTCAATTGCCGCAGACAGGCCACGGGCCAAATCTGTCGTCACGTGGTGACCGCCCAGATTGATCGCATCCGTGTGCACGAGACGACCTTCGGCAAATACCGAAATCGTTGTTGTTCCGCCGCCCATATCAATTGCAGCACAGCCCAACTCGGCTTCGTCGTCGACCAGAGCAGCAAGTCCGCTCGCGTAAGGCGTTGCCACCATACCTTCCACGGATAGGTGGGCGCGGTTTACGCACAGCTCAATGTTTTTCAGCGCTGGTCTCTCTGCGGTGACAACATGCATATCAACGCCGAGAACTTCACCGAACATGGAAACCGGATCTTGAATTCCCTTTTCGCCATCAAGCGTGAAGCCCGTTGGGAGTGAATGCAAAACCGCCCTGTCCAGCTTGAGCGATTGCTGGCCTGCAGCCGACAGAACCCGGCTCAAATCGCCGGCGTCCACTTCCTGACCATCAAGGTTTATCGTTGCCGTGTAGATGTCGCTGCCCAGTCGCCCGCAGGAGACGTTCACAATCAGACTATCTACCGTTAGACCGGCCATCCGCTCTGCAGCATCAACGGCGAGGCGCACAACATTTTCCGCAGCGTCTAGGTCGGTGATGATACCATTCTTCACGCCACGCGATTTCTGGTGCCCGATGCCAACAACCTGAATGTCGTGGGTCCGCCCAGGCAAGACCTCACTTTCCGGACGCGGCGTCAGACGCGCAATCATGCAAACAGTCTTCGTCGAACCGATATCAAGAACCGAAACAACTTGCGCCCGCTTTGCAGATGGCGACTTGATACGCGGAATACCAATATGAACATCGCTCAGAAAATTCATATATTGCGCTCCGCTTTCACCATCAAACGATCACGTTCTTCAACCAGCTTGGCGCGCCGCGCGGCTGCATCTGCAGAAAGCTGAATGCTTGTTCTGTCCTCAAGTCTCAGATCAACTGCGGCAATGTCGCGCTCTAGAAGCTGCTGCTCGGCCTCCATTGTGGAGAGCGTGTGCATTGCGCGCGCAACGTTTTCTTCTGGCAGTTTGACTACGATGCCACTTTGAAGCTGCAGGTCCCAGCGCCGCCCGGAAACACGAACATAAGCCTTCACCTTGGATTTGATCTCAGGCCAATTGGAGACAAATTTGTCGAATTCCGCCGCCGCGGTTTCCGCGTCGCGCCCCACATAAAGCGGCAAGCTGGTGAATTTGCTGTCGTTCAATGGCGCGATCACGCTGCCATTCTCTTCGATCAACGAGAGATCCTCGCCATGCTGCCAGATCGCAAATGCTGTGCGCTCTTCCAGCTTCACATCCACAGTGTCCGGATAGATCTTACGAACCTCTGCATCGCGCACCCAGGGCAGCACGAGCAGGTGCTGGCGCGCTTGCGCGACATCCAGACCGATCAGAGAAACAGAGCCATCCAGCTCCAACTGTTGCAGAATATCGATTTCTGACGTTTCCTGATTGCCGGAAACACGAACATTCTCAAGACCAAAACCAGCGAAGGATGCAACCGCCTGCGTCGCCGCAAGCGTGTGCCCACCGAGCACCATGCCGTAGAGACCGGTCGCAGCGAAAAGCAATGAAGCTGAAGCAAGCCCAGCGTAGCGCGGAATGGCAACACGACCGGACGTCAACCCATAGACATGCCGGACGGCGCGACGCAGAGGCCGCGGCAACACCCGCCCACTGTCGCCAGTATGCGCATTCAATGCGTCAAGCGCGGAATCATTCGACCCCTTTCGGCTCTTCAACGCAAACACGAGGCGTCCTCCACCATCCACTTCAAAAATTCACCAAAGGAATGCCCGGCATGGGCAGCCATTTCAGGCACCAGCGAGGTTGCAGTCATGCCCGGCTGTGTATTCACCTCCAGCCAGATGACCTCCCCGTTTTCGGAGAAACGATCATCGTAACGGAAGTCCGACCGGCTCACGCCACGGCACCCAATCGCCTGATGCGCCTTAAGAGCCAATTGTTGTATTTTATGGTAAATATTTGGTGAAATTTTCGCCGGCAGTTCATGAACTGAGCCTCCTGCCGCATACTTTGAGTCATAGTCATAGAAGGCGTGTCCTTGCGGCAACACTTCTGTCACCCCCAAGGCAACATCACCCATCACCGCACACGTCAACTCGCGCCCGTAAACGTAGCGCTCTGCCATGACCTGATCGCCGTAGGCCCATTCTGGTGAGCCAATAATCTGCGGAGGTGCGGGCTGACCTTCCTGCACCAGGACAACACCAAAGCTGGACCCTTCTTCAACAGGCTTGACCACATAAGGCGGCTTCAAGGGATGCTCATTGCCAATATCAAAACGGTTCATAACGCGCGATTCTGCAACCGGAACGCCTGCCGCTTTGACAACGGCCTTGGCAAGCTGCTTGTTCATCGCGAGTGCCGATGCCAACACGCCCGAATGCGTGTAGGGAATGCTCATATATTCCAGGACGCCCTGCACCTTGCCGTCTTCGCCAAAGGGCCCATGCAGCGCATTGAAGGCGACATCGGGTTTCAGCTCCGCAAGTACCTGAGCTATATCGCGCCCCACATCTACACGAGTGACACGGTAACCTTCTGCTTCAAGCACATCAGCGCAGGCATTGCCGGAAGCAAGGCTAACGGGCCGCTCAGAGGAAAACCCTCCCATTAAAACTGCAACATGCGAAGCGGACATGAAAACCTCAACAAAAACAAGAAACAACGTTTCCATATTCACCTTGCCCAAGGCTGAATCGCCGAGTCGGGCACAGGTTTGGATTTTGTTAAGCAATAGACATTGGATTGGTTAATGAAGCGTTTACTTTCGTTAACCCGCCGCGCGAACGCGCAAAAATACTTACCGCGCGCGCAGTGCAGCAGCCACGACTAAACGCCGCAAGCATCGGGGTGAAACAGCAAGACTCCGTGCGAAGAACTCAACGAAAGTCGAGGCCGCGGCAATCAGCCGTCGACGACCTTCATTTCCATTGAGTGGATGGTAGGCAGCAGGAGGCGACCATGTTCAGGCTGTCCCGGCTGCAGGTGCCGAACGCACCTGCATTACAGGATTGGTCAGCCCTATTCGCCGTTGCGTCCCAGAAATGGCTTGATCTCCAGCCCTGGCATGAAATTGCCAAGTCGCTTGATTTCCCATTCCAGCTTGATTCCGGAATGGTCCAGCACACGCTCACGCACCATCTCGCCAAGATATTCCAGATCGTGGGCAGTGGCATTGCCTGTATTGATCATGAAATTGCAATGCAGCGGCGACATTTGTGCGCCACCATTCATCAGGCCGCGGCAACCAGCTTCATCAATCAGCTTCCACGCAGAGTGCCCGTCCGGGTTCTTGAACGTAGAGCCACCGGTCTTTTCGCGCACTGGCTGAACGGTTTCGCGATGCTGGCGCACTTCTTCCATTTGCTTGCGGATCGTTGCCTTGTCGTCTGCAAAACCTTCAAAGACCGCATGCGTGAAGATGAGGTCATTCGGCGCGTCTGAATGGCGATAGCTATAACCCATATCCGAGTTTGTCAGCACATGCTTGTTTCCCTGGCGGTCAACTGCATGCACTTCGACAACACGTTCTTTTGTTTCCGTACCATTGGCCCCGGCATTCATGCGCAATGCGCCGCCCAGTGACCCGGGAATTCCGTAGTAGAAGGAAAATCCACCAATTCCGTGGTCCAGCGCCATCGCCGCAATATTCTTGTCGGGGCAAATTGCGCCTGCCTTGATGCGATTCTCACCGACGATTTCCAAGTCACCGAAACCTTTTGCCGACAAGCGTATCACGACACCGGGGATGCCCCCATCGCGCACCAGAAGGTTGGAGCCAACGCCAGTCACCAGAACGGGCATATCCTCAGGCAGAAGCTTCAAAAACGTAACAAGATCGTCTTCGTCATGCGGATGGAACATCAATTCGGCCAGACCACCGGCCCGAAACCATGTCACGCGATCCATCGGCGCGTTCGGCGTCAAGCGCCCGCGCACCTCATTTGCACCGGCTCCCAGCGACGCCAGAAGCTTTTCACCATCAACCTGCCGCATATTTTACCCTGAAACCTTGGCCAATTCGCCGGGCAATGCCGCCGACCAGCTCGTAATATTGCCTGCTCCCAACATGACTACAAAATCACCTGATTTGGCAATCCCTGCAATCACCGGAGCGATATCTTCAGATCCATTGATTTCACGCGCATCACGGTGCCCGCCAGCCTTCATCAGCGATACCAATTCGGTCGCATTGACACCCTCTATAGGATCTTCGCCTGCCGCATATACCGGCGCAATCATCACAGTATCCGCATCATTAAAGCACGCAGAAAACTCGTCCATGAGGCTCTCAAGCCGCGTATATCTGTGCGGTTGGTGAACCGCGATCACACGGCCGGAGCATGCTTCGCGTGCGGCCCGCAATACGGCGCGAATTTCAACAGGGTGGTGCGCATAGTCGTCATAGATCGAAACACCCTGCCAATCGCCCATATGCGTGAAGCGCCGCTTCACGCCGCCAAAGCCTGCGAGTCCCTTGCGAATATCCTCAACCGAAATTCCAAGGCGCTGCGCTACCGCAATGGCAGCTGTGGCATTTGCAACATTGTGCTTGCCTGGCATCGGCAAGCGCAATCCGTCAATCGCAATGACCTCGCCTGTACGGCGGCGGCGAATTTCGACATCAAAAATCGAAACCGGCCCCTCGTTGCGCAGATTGAAATAGCGCACATCGGCCTGCGGATTTTCGCCATAGGTAATAACCTTGCGATCCTCAATGCGGCTCACCAGCGAC
Organism: Ensifer sp.; assembly: GCA_050301895.1. Taxonomy (GTDB): domain Bacteria; phylum Pseudomonadota; class Alphaproteobacteria; order Rhizobiales; family Rhizobiaceae; genus Ensifer_A. The sequence continues at coordinate 482,318 of JBNKZZ010000002.1, forward strand.
TGCACTTCCGGGTGGTCAAGGCACATGACGCCAAAACCATAAAAGGGAACGTTGTGAACGAACTGGCGGAAGGCAACGCGCACGGCATCAAAACTGCCATAGTGATCCAGATGCTCGGGATCTATATTTGTAACAACGGCAACATCTGCAGGTAGTTTCAAGAAGGTGCCATCGGATTCGTCGGCTTCCACCACCATCCAGTCACCCTCACCCATGCGCGCGTTAGTGCCATAGGCATTGATGATACCACCATTGATGACAGTGGGGTCCATTCCACCGGCTTCCAACAGCGTGCCAACCATAGACGTCGTCGTGGTTTTGCCGTGCGTACCGCCGATCGCAATAGCATTGCGGAACCGCATCAGTTCAGCCAGCATTTCCGCACGACGAACGATAGGCAGAAGCTTCTCACGAGCAGCCACCAGCTCGGGATTGTTCTTCTTGATCGCGGTTGAAACAACAACCACCTCAGCGTCGCCAAGGTTTTCCGCCTGATGTCCAACAAAAACATCAATACCCTTGTCGCGCAATCGTTGCTGGTTGGCACCATCCGACTGGTCCGACCCCTGAACCTTATAGCCGAGATTATGCAGCACTTCGGCGATACCGCTCATGCCAATCCCGCCAATACCAATAAAATGGACCAGACCAATGGTCTGCGGCATCTTCATTTCCGCGCATCCTTGAATTCTTGAACAGATTTGCCAGACGCAATAGCCTCAACCAGCTCGCCAAGCAAGCTGGCAGCATCGGGTTTGCCCGCATCGCGTGCTGCCTGAGCCATATTTTTCAACCGATCCGGCTCCGCCATTGCAGACTGAATGATTGCAGCCAACCGCTCCGGCGACAGTTCAGCCTGCGGGATAACTTCACCGCCACCTTTTGCCACAAGCATAGCGGCATTGGCGGCCTGATCATGATCCAGAGCGTGCGGATATGGAACGAAGAGTGCGGGGCGACCGATAACCGATATCTCTGACACAGTGGACGCGCCGGAGCGGCAAATCACGAAATGCGCTGCACCAATGCGCGCGGCCATGTCATTGAAAAACGGCGACGCATCCGCATCAAGCGCAAGTTCCTGGTAGCACTGCTTGACACTTTCCATGTCTTCTGGCCGTGCCTGTTGCGTGATTTTCAGCCGCTTGCGCCCTTCTTCATCCAACAGGCAGATGGCAGAGGGGATCGCACTGGCGAAGAATTGCGCGCCCTGGCTGCCGCCGAAAACGACCAGATGAAACTGTTCACCGGGGCCAGATGGCACATATGCGTTTGCTGCGGCCTCCAGAACTGCTGGACGTACCGGATTGCCGGTCTGGACCGTCTTCGCGCCGAACGCAGTGTCGGTTTCCGGCAAAAAACCACCTGCAATAGCGCGCACTTTGGCAGCAAGTGCCTTGTTGGCCCGCCCCATGACCGCGTTTTGTTCGTGGATCAGCGTCGGCAAGCCAAGCCCAACAGCGGCCAGAAGAGGCGGCACTGTTGGATAGCCACCGAATCCGACCACAGCGGCAGGCTTTATTCGACGCATTAACCGCTTGGATTGCCGCAGTCCCTGCCAAAGGGTCCACAGTGCCTTTGCAACAGCAATCGGGTTCTTCGATCCAATTGTCGATGACGGCACGACATGTATTTGGTCTGCGGGAAATTTGCCCGCATAACGCTCCGCGCGACTATCCGTTACAAGATGCACGCCAAAGCCGCGCGCCTTCAACTCCGCGGCAAGCGCCTCGGCTGGAAAGAGGTGTCCACCGGTACCACCGGCGGTCAGCATGATTATGCCTTTGCTCATACGCCCTCCAACCTCCCTTTCACGCCAGCTTGAACAGGCTGCGTTCTCGCGCCCGCTTTTCGGGCCTCTGACGCGTCAATGCCAGCAGAAAACCCGCTGTCACAGACATCGCCAACATCGACGACCCACCATAAGAAATGAATGGTAGTGTCATACCCTTCGCAGGCAGCAACTCCAAGTTTACACCAATATTGATGAACGACTGGATGCCAATTTGCAGTGCAAGGCCGGCGACAGCAAGGCGCACGAAATCATTCTTCTCATGGCGAGCATGAAAGAGGCCGCGCATGACCACAAACGCAAAAAGCGCCACGAGAGCCATGCAGAAGATGATACCGAACTCCTCGGCCGCCACGGAAAATATGAAGTCGGTGTGCCCATCAGGAATAATCCGCTTGATGGTCCCTTCTCCCGGCCCCTTGCCAAACCAGCCTCCCCCGAATATCGCCTCACGTGCCGTATCCACCTGAAACGTGTCGCCTTCGCCCGTCAGAAACCGGTTGATGCGCTCTGCCACGTGGGAAAACATAAAATAGGCGACTATGAAGCCGCTCATCGCCAGACTGCCAAGCACTGTTATCCAGAGCCAGCGCATGCCCGCCATGAAAAACATTCCGCCCCAAACTGATGTGACGAGAATGGTTTGCCCCAAGTCCGGTTGGGCAACCAGCAGCGCGGCGACAATGCCGTAGAGCAAAATCGCGAACAGATTGCCCGGAATGTCAGGCTGACGCATGTGTTCGGCAAAAAGCCATGCACTGATGACGATGAACGCTGGCTTCAGAAATTCGGATGGCTGCAGCGAAAAACCGGGCAAGGACAGCCAGCGACGACTTCCTTTGATTTCCGCACCGAAAAACAACACAAAAACCATCATCGCAAGCGCAATCACCAGCATGAAAAGCGCTGTCCGTCGCACCATTCTCGGTTCTAGAAAAGACAGACCGACCATAACGCCAAGCGCAGGCAGCAGAAACTGCGCATGCTTGGTCACAAAGTGAAACGTGTCCAGCCCCAATCGCTCCGCCACTGGTGGTGAGGCCGCAAAGGAAAGCATAAAGCCAATGCCCAACAGCAAAATAAACGTGAACAGAAAATAGCGGTCGACGGTCCAGAACCAGTCTGCGACTTTCCCCCTATCCGCTCGGCTTACCATTTCAGTTTGCCCCTTTATCCGTATCAATCAGCATCGTTACGTCAGGCAGCGCGCTCACATATTCCACGAAAGCATCACCCCTGACCTCAAAGTTCCTATACTGGTCGAAGCTTGCGCAAGCCGGGGATAACAAAACAGCCGCATCAGCCCTGTCGGCGGCGGCGTCATGCGCGGCGTGAGCCACCGCGTTTTCGATAGTCACGGAAATCTCGTAAGCTACGTCTGTGCCAAGCGTCGCGGCAAATTGCGGCGCTGCCTCTCCCACCAGATATGCCTTCACAATCTTGGAGAAAAGCGGCTTGAGTGAGGCAATACCACCTTCCTTTGGCAACCCGCCAGCAATCCAGTAGATGCGATCATAACTGGAAAGCGCCGGGGCAGCCGCCTCGGCATTCGTGGCTTTTGAGTCATTCACAAATGTCACATTCTCGCGCCGGGCAATCGGCTGCATGCGATGCTTGAGTCCCGGGAATGACGAAAGACCAGCCTGAATCTCTTCGGCAGAAAGCCCGACCGCCAAACAAGCTGCAATAGCAGCGCAAGCGTTTTGTGCATTGTGGCCACCGCGCAATGTGTCAATTCCGGCGAGGTCCGCAATTTGTTCAAACTGGCCTTCGCGGGCCTGCATAATTCGGCTTTCGTCCGCATAAAGGCCGTCTGCCAGAACCTTACGACGCGAAATAGCGACGACGTCAACGCCCGCAAGTGCAATACGCTCACCAATATTGGCACAATAGCTGTCATCGACGCCTACAATGGCCTTGCCGCTACCGGCAACCAAGCGTTCTTTCACGTCTGCGTAATGCTGCATTGTGCCGTGACGATCGAGATGATCCGGCGTCAGGTTCAGCAGAATGCCGGCGGTCGGATTAATGGATGGCGCAAGATCAATCTGGTAGGATGAACATTCCACCACGTAGAAGTGGTCATCAGACGGCGGATCAAGCGTCAACACCGCGCGACCAATATTGCCGCCCAATTGTGTGTTGCGCCCGGAAGACTGCAAAATATGCGCAATCAACGCGGTAGTGGTTGATTTGCCATTCGTCCCGGTAATCGCGACGAAGGGGCAATCGGGCGCGTGCTTGCGGCGCTCTCGAACAAAAAGCTCAACATCGCCAATAACCTCGACGCCAGCGGCATGTGCCAAATCCACACTCCAATGCGGCTTGGGGTGTGTTAGCGGGACACCGGGCGCTAACACCAGGCACTCCTGCGCGGCCCAATCGATTGTGCGCAAATCAACAACCGGAATACCGGCCGCAGCGGCACCTTCAACACTGGCGGGATTATCGTCCCAAGCCAAAACTCTGGCACCACCGGCAACCAGAGCTTTGGCAGTGGCCAACCCAGAGCCGCCAAGCCCAAAGAGTGCAACATCCTTACCAGCAAGCGTCGTAACAGGGATCATGGGCTTAGCGCAGCTTGAGAGTGGCCAGACCAAGCATGGCAAGGCCCACCGCTATGATCCAGAAACGGATCACAACCTGACTTTCAGTCCAGCCCAGCTTCTCAAAGTGGTGATGGATCGGTGCCATGAGAAAGACGCGCTTACCCGTCATCTTGAAATAGCCAACCTGTATGATGACCGACAGGGTCTCCATTACAAACAGGCCGCCGATGATGGCCATGACGATTTCATGCTTTGTCGCAACAGCGACAGAGCCAATCAGGCCACCGAGCGCCAGCGAACCCGTATCACCCATAAAGATGGCGGCAGGTGGCGCATTGAACCACAAGAAGCCCATACCAGCACCGATCACGGCCCCCAGGATAACGGAAAGCTCTCCGGTGCCGGGCACAAAATTAATCTGAAGGTAGTTCGCAAACACCGCGTTACCAGCCACATATGCAATGAAGCCGAAGGACGCCGCAGCGACCATGACCGGGCCAATCGCCAAGCCATCCAACCCATCGGTCAAATTGACTGAGTTGCCAGCGCCAACAATGACAAACGCACCGAACAAAACGAAAAAGATGCCGAGGTCGAGCATGAAGTCCTTGAAGAACGGAAACGCTATGGAGGTGCCGCTTGTTGCGCCGGGTGGTGCGGCGGCGATGGCGTTGCGCATCATGAAATAGACTGCAATCCCGGCAATGGTGAACTCGATCAAAAGGCGTGCTTTCGAGGAGAACCCCTTATCCGACTGCTTCGTCACTTTCAGATAATCGTCGTAAAAACCAATCGCACCAAAACCAAGTGTTACCAGCAAGGTACAAACGACATAGACGTTGGAGAGATCTGCCCAAAGGAGTGCAGAACCAACCATCCCGGCCAGGATCATCAGACCACCCATTGTTGGTGTACCGGCCTTTTTGAAGTGCGTCTGCGGCCCGTCGGCGCGGATAGGCTGCCCCTTCCCCTGTCGCACGCGCAGAGAATTGATCATGGCCGGACCAAACAGGAAGACAATCAACGCGGATGTGAAAAGCGCCGCACCCGTCCGAAAGGTGATGTAGCGAAACAGATTGAAGAACTGAAGGTGATCGGACAGTTCAACGAGCCATATGAGCATAAGTGTCTTCCAGATGTTTGGCGCGCTAACCGATCATTTTCACTTCGGGCTGGGCCAGCTCGCATTTTGCTCACAAGGCTCACAGCTGACAGTCAGTCAACGCACTTCCATGATTTGCACACCCACCGCTCATGCAGCAGGTGAAAATTTATCCAATATTGCCGCTGTAATTCTTACAAAGCCCGTACCCAGGGACGATTTTATCATGACGGCATCACCCGCCTTGATATTCTCCAGCACAAACGGCGTCAGTTCATCGGCGGTGGTTGTGTATGTTACATTGATGCGGCTGCCAAGTGCCTCTTTGAGTGCAGCCATTTCTTCCCCAGCCAGCCACACCTCATCCACACCAGCATCAAGAAGCGGTTCGGCAAGCCCCGAATGCGCCTCTAACGAGGCTTCGCCCATTTCCCGCATATCACCGAGAACGGCAATCCGCCGTCCATCACCAGTTGGAACAGTTGCAGTCAGCAGTTCTATCGCCGCGCGCATGGAGCCAGGATTTGCATTGTAGCTTTCGTCTATCAGCGTGAAGCTGCCCTTGTCGCCTCCCAGAGACAGCTTGTGTCGCTGACCGCGTCCCTTTTCAGCGGCAAAACCCTCAAGGGCTTCACAAGCCCTCTCCATGTCAGCACCCGCCAGAAAAGCCGCTCCAAGCACCGCAAGAGCATTTTGCGCAATGTGACGACCCGGCGCACCAATGACACACTCCAGTGCGCGCCCGGCAATGACCGCCTTCACTTCGCTATATTCTGACTGTCCATTGAATTCAGCAAGTCTGAATTGGGCGTCGGCGTTTTCGCCAAATGTATGAATATGCGAAACACCATTGCGCTTTGCCGCATCTTCCAGAATCGAAAAATACTCATTGTCGCGATTGAGGATCACATGCCCGCCGGGCACAATTCCCTCGGTAATCTCGGCCTTGGCTTTTGCTATCTCTGCCACATCGGAAAAGTGCCCCAGATGAGCACCGACCACGGTGGTTACAATCGCGATTTCGGGCCGAACCATATCGACCAATTCGCGAATTTCGCCGGGATGATTCATGCCAATTTCAAAAACGGCAAAGTCGCAATCCCTCGGCATTCGGGCAAGCGTAAGCGGCACGCCCCAATGATTGTTGAAGGAGGCAACCGACGCATGCACGCTGCCGCTGGGTGTCAGCACCTTGCGCAGCATTTCCTTCGACGTCGTTTTGCCTGCAGAGCCGGTAACAGCAATAATTTTTGCCTTGGCCCGCGCCCGTGACGCACGGCCCAGTCGTACCAGTGCTTCCAACACATCATCAACGACAATGAGAGGCACCGTCATACGACCAAGTGCAGGAAGCTTATCCTCAGAAACCACCAGCACAGCCGCGCCATTTGCCGCGGCACGCGAGGCATAATCATGCCCGTCAACGCGATCACCCTTGATCGCAAAAAACGCCTCGCCGTTCGTGATAGTCCGCGAGTCTATCGAAATGCCGTCAATGTCGGTGTGCAATTCACCCACAGGGCGGCCCGCCAGAGCCGCTACAAATTCCCGTGCTTCCCACAGAGCACTCAAGCCTCACCTCCCGTGAGCGCATGCAGGGCCTTTTCAATTTCGGCCTGATCGGAGAATGGCAGTACCTTATCACCAACATACTGGCCTTCTTCATGGCCCTTGCCGGCGACTATGAGGGTATCGCCCGTCTTCAGCATGGCGCAGGCACCGCGAATGGCTTCGCCGCGATCTGCAATCTCAACAGCCCCTGGGGCCGCCGCCAAAATCTCGGAGCGGATAGTCTCCGGCACTTCTGTACGTGGATTGTCATCCGTCACAATCACAACATCCGCCAAACGGCTCGCGATTTCACCCATAATTGGACGCTTGCCCTTATCCCGGTCGCCACCACACCCGAACACCACAATCACACGACCCGTCGTAAACGGACGGACAGATTGCAGCACATTTTCCAAGGCTTCGGGCTTGTGGGCATAGTCTACATAGGCAAGTGCGCCATCATTTGTCTGACCGACAAGCTGCAACCGGCCAGAAGCGCCAGTCAGTTTTTCCAGAGACGCCATCACAGCAGCGGCTGAAACCCCGGTCGCCATGGCAAGACCAGCGGCCACAAGCGCATTGGACACCTGGAAATCACCCGCCAGGGGAATGTCGACCTCAAATATCTCATCATTGCAATGGATCTCTGCCGATTGCTTGTGGCGGAAGTGTTCCACGCGTTTCAGTGTCAGAAAATCACCCTTGCGACCAACCGTGCGCACATCCAACCCGGACTCTCGCGCCGCCTTCACCACAGCATCGGAATATTTGTCATCCGCAAAGACAATCGCTGGACCACCTTTGGGTGTCAGCGCACGGAAAAGCCGCAGCTTGGCGTTCAGATAGTCCTCAATTGACGGATGATAATCCATGTGATCACGGCCAAGATTTGTAAAAGCCGCAGCCGCCAAATGCACGCCGTCGAGGCGTCGCTGATCGAGGCCGTGACTGGAGGCCTCCATCGCCAAATGCGTAACGCCCTCTCCCGCCAGCTCGGCCATTTTCTTATGCAGGGTCACAGGATCGGGAGTGGTCAACGAGCCGCTTTCCTCGCGCTTTGGTGCGACGACACCGGTCGTGCCTATTGATGCCGCTGCAAACCCGGCACTGGCCCAGATCTGGCGGGTAAATGACGCAACCGATGTCTTTCCCGCAGTACCTGTTACTGCAACAATTACATCCGGCTGGAGGCCGAAGAAGCGCGCAGCCGCAAGCGAAAGAAAGCGGCGCGGATCGTCCACTTTCACAACCGGGACATCTGACGCGCCTTGATAGTCGGCGCCGGCAACAATTGCGCACGCCCCTCGGGATACGGCGTCGGCAACATAGGCAGCGCCATCCGCCTTTGTGCCGTGAAGCGCAACAAACAACGAACCCGCTGCAGCCTTGCGGCTATCAGCGGTTATGTCCGACACTTCAATCTCGCCGGTCGGCCCGGCTAGCAACTCAGAAACTTCAGGAAATTCAGTACCAGCAAGATCACGCAGCTTCATGGACGGCCTTTGCCTTTGACGCGCCAGGCAAAAGGTACCTGACGAATCGAAAATATAGATATGGTTTAGTAGGATACTATCAGTGAAGTTCCATCTTGACCAAATTTCGGCTGGACGCCCAAAAGTGCCGCCGATCTTCTCACGATCTCACCCACCATAGGGGCCGCATTCGAGCCTGCGGTCACGCCGCCGCCCTCCTTGGCAGCCTTCGGCTCATCAATGACGACGAGAACGATATATTGAGGGTCATCGATTGGAAATGCAGAGAGAAAGGCGTTGAACCGGACGCTGCTGTCATAGCGACCATTGACCACCTTTTCCGCCGTTCCAGTCTTTCCGCCAACGTCAAAACCACGAATATTGGCCTGGCGTCCGCTGCCATGCAGCACATTGGCGCGGAACAGGTAACGCATATTCCGTGAGGTTTCCTCGTCTACGACCTGTTTCGCTATGGCGTTCGCCGCCGCTTCCGTACGGGGAAGGAACGTTGGCTCTATCAGTTTGCCACCATTCATCAATGCGGCAGCCGCGACTGCTGTTTGAAGTGGCGTCGTCGCTACACCGTGCCCAAACGCAATCGTCATGGAGTTAATTTTCTTCCATTCCGACGGTTGGTTGGGGGTCGCAACCTCCGGCAACTCGGTCTCCATCCGCGACAGAAGTCCAAGCCTGGTCAAAAATGCCTTGTGCCCGTCCACACCAACCAGATCGGCCATCTTCGCCGAACCGATATTCGAGGAATGCGTGAACACCTCTTCAACGCTCAAGATGCGGCGCGTTGCATGGAAGTCATTGATCGTGAAACCGCCGATATAGAGCGGTTTGCGCGCATCGAAAGTGTCGCGCATGCTCACCAGTCCGCTATCCAGGCCCATTGCAACCGTAAAGGCCTTGAATGTGGAACCCATTTCATAGGTGCCCGCTGTCATGCGATTAAGATGATCGGGCTTCAACGCATCTGTTGGATCATTCGGATCGTAATCTGGAATGGATGCCAGCGCCATAACCTCGCCAGTGTGGATATTGAGAACCACACCGCCAGCAGCAATGGCTGAATACTTCTCCTTGCCCGCGACCAGCGCCTCGCGCAGGATGTTCTGGACCCGCAAGTCGATGGACAGCCGCACAGGCTCCATACGCGCGTTATCGGTCATGCCCAGTGCAGCCAGGTCTCCCAGACCGTGGTCTTCGACATATTTCTCCATGCCGGCGATGCCGCGATTGTCGATGTTCACAAGACCAACAATGTGAGCGGCCGTCGGGCCACCGGGATAGAAGCGGCGCTTTTCAGGGCGAAACCCAATGCCGGGAATTCCAAGCGAGAGAATCTGGCTCTGTTGCTTAGGCGTCAACTGGCGTTGCAGCCATTGAAACCGCGAATTGGAAGAAAGGCGCCGATAGGCAGTTTTCGTATCAAGGTTGGGCAATACAGACGCAAGCTGCTCAACCGCCTCATCAGGATCGATGATCTTGTTCGGTTCTGCATAGAGCGAGACCGTGCGAATATCCGTGGCCAACACCTGCCCATTGCGATCAAGCAGATCCGGTCTGGACGCCATGAGACTGTCTGATGGACCGATTGAGGAAACGATTTCCGGCTGGCTCATGCCATATTGCACAAGACGTGCGCCAACAAGTCCGTATAGCGCAGTAAAGCCTGCCATCACGAGTGCAACACGATTTCTCGTCTGCCCCTTGGTCCGCTTGCGGATACCGTCAAACTCGGCATGCGCCATACGGCGCGTTTGTGACTGCGGAGCCAAAAAATGCGCCTTGCTTTTCATGTCCATAATACGATGGAGAAATGACATTACTCAATTGCCCCCGTAATCAGCTGATCTGTCGCGCGGTTGGCAAACACCGGAACAGGAATACCGTCCACCATCACACTCGAGCTGCCGTCATCAACCCTTGCAAAATTGCCGCCTTCTGGCTGCGGAAGCTCCACCCGCAACTTGGGCAGCTCCTCAGGCTGAACAATCTGATCAGGCTCGGTTGGCTCAAGGTTCAACTCGGATTTGAAGGTCTGGGCAAGACGCGCCAGGCGATTTGGCTGGCTCAGCAATGCCCAATCTGCTTTAAGCAGATCAATTGTCTCCTGCTCCAGCTTGATCTTGGCATCCAATTCATGCACCGCTTCCAACTTGTTTTCCGTATTGTGCTTGATGGAATAGGTCACTGTTGCCGCAGCCGACATGATAGCGATCAGCAATACATCTGTAGTTCTCAGCATCGCTTCAGCTCCCCATGCCCGAGATGTTCGGCAAATCGAAAATCGAGAAATCGTCAGCCCCGGCCGCAGCTGACGTGCGCACGCCGGCACGCAACTTTGCAGACCGCGCCCGCGGGTTGGCCTCTGCCTCCGCCTCACTGGCTGTGATCGCATTGCGGCTAATCAAGTCAAAAATAACTGGCTTCTCATGCATTTGCGGCAGGTGACGTGAGCCACCGCCCTTGCCCGAACGATCCGCAAAGAATTTCTTCACGATGCGATCTTCAAGCGAATGAAAGGTCACCACCACCAGACGTCCACCCGGTTTCAGGGCCTGCTCTGCAGCAAAAAGTGCGCTGGCAAGCTCACCCAGCTCATCATTGACGAAAATCCTGAGCGCCTGAAAGACGCGCGTAGCGGGGTGGATTTTGTCCTTGGCCTTGCGGGGCGTCACGATCTCAATCAGGTTCGCCAGGTCACGCGTTGTCTCAAATGGCTTCTCAGCACGGCGACGCTCAATAGCATGGGCAATGCGACCTGGCTGGCGCTCTTCACCCAGAAACGAGAAGATGCGGATAAGCTCACCGACTTTGGCACGATTGACCACATCGGCGGCTGAAACGCCATCGCTCGACATGCGCATATCCAACGGACCGTTCTTCTGGAAAGAGAAACCGCGCTCTGCCTCATCAATCTGCATGGAAGAAACACCAATATCCAGGACGACGCCATCGAGGCCTTCGACAGGAGCGTGTTCAGCAAGCTCGGAAAACCGCGATTGAATGAGCGTCAGTTTGCCACCAGACTGAGCGACCAGAGACTGCCCGGCAGCAATTGCCGTGGGGTCGCGATCAAGCGCAATAACATTGGCACCTTGCTGCATGATGGCAGATGTGTAGCCACCTGCGCCGAATGTACCGTCAAGAATGACTTCGCCTGCTTTTGGCGACAACGCGTCCAGCACTTCCGCCAAAAGGACAGGAATATGGCGAACTGGTTCACCATTGGCTTCCGATGAGCCCCCACCAAGATCCGCCGCCATTCCGCATCTCCAAACGTCATTACTTACATTTTGCCGGCTACTCTCCCGGCCCTTGCTTCCGCCTGCATCGCTTGCAATGCCTGCGGCTGCCACAACTGAAAAAACTCGCCCCGCCCGACAAACGCGACCTGATCGGATATCCCCGTGAAGTCCCGGATAAAATCCGAAATCATCAACCGACCTTCTGCGTCGAGCTTCATAAAAACGCCCCCGCCGTGAATAAGGAGCGACATCTTGTTGGCTTCCAGCGAAAATGGATCGAGTACGGCCATCTGCCGCTCGAAGCGCTCCAGCAATGGCGGACCGCCAATGCTGATTGCCGGAAACACGAAATCCTGAAAACCGTAGAGATCCTGATGCCCCTCTTGCAGTAAAACTGAACGAAACGCCGCAGGCACGGAAACCCGCCCTTTGGTATCGATCCTGTTTATCGATTGCGAGAGGAAGCGGTTCATGACGCGATACTGCCGGTTCCAGATCTGGCAGCCGGCTCATCCAACCACCCTGCACAAGCAAGCCACCAAGCGGCAACCGCATGCGAAAAAGCCTCGAACGACCCTTCCCCGGATCTCTTTTTCGCCATTCCGGCAAAGCGATAAATCGCCCTTTGCAAGTGTACTTATGGGATACCATGGGACCATATGGGCGTCAATGGGAACTCAACTATTAAAACCGCAATTCGGTTCCTAATATTCATAAGCCGTTAAACTTAATGAAGTGTTGAGATTCCATATCTGCACGACTGAGTCGAACACCACACACTTCATCTCAGCGGAGGAAAATACGATTTAAAAATAACCAGTTGGCCTGTAAGCCGGGTTCTGTATGGCTCCGGTTGCCCGGAACGTGGCAGCCATTCATCTGGGACGGCATTTGCACACCGCCTCGCGCAACCCACCCGGATGACTGGCCCGGAAACCGGCTGGGGCTTGCGCCCCGCGTCATCCCTATTCGGTCTTGCTCCCGGTGGGGTTTACCTTGCCGCTTCTGTTGCCAGTCGCGCGGTGAGCTCTTACCTCACCCTTTCACCCTTACTCTGCATGCAGAGCGGTTTGCTTTCTGTGGCACTTTCCCTAGGGTCGCCCCCGCCGGACGTTATCCGGCACCGTGTATCCGTGGAGCCCGGACTTTCCTCACCCCACCGCCTTTCGGCATTGGTGAAGCGCGGCTGCCCGGCCAACTGGTGGCGCTCACTTAGCGCTTTTGTTGAACGATTGCCACCTCGAATTATGCTTTAGCGAAATTGCGGCGCAAAATCCGTCACATAGCCTGTGGTCTTGATTCTATCTTCGAGAAGTAGCTCAGCCCCCAATCGCCCGATCTCATCAGAGCTTTTGGCAGCGGCACCGCAGCCACCGGAAAGAACTGCAATCCTTGAACTCGAGGTCCAACCGATTGCCGGAACGCCACTCGGCGTAAACGACGTCACGCAGGAACCAGAGGTCACATTGCGAATGGCAAGGTCTGGCATCAACGCCTTCATTCGCGCCGTCAAATGTTCGGCAACATCATTCGACCCATCGCTCCTGAACCACGCCCTCAGTGCCTCATCATCATTCACACACACATCCACGGGATCCCCGCCGATCTTTAGATAAATCTTTCCGTCGGGATAACGGATCGCAGGCAACATGTATGTTCTCTCAGCCGATACTATCGTCTCGTTGATCATCGATGGCATTGACCGCAGCCGACTGGCCTCGTCTTCTCCAATTTCGAAAAACGCGATGGTGCGCGCGTAAACCGTCAGATCAAGCGGATCGGGTAACAGTCCGTTTTGAATCGTGAATCCGCCCGCAGCCACCAGCACCTTGTCGGCTGTGACAACATCTCCTGAAGATGTCGTCACCCGCACCACGCCGCCTTGTTCGTCAACGCCGACCGCGTAGTCGCGGATAATGTCAGCGCCGTTCTTTTCGGCGCAAATTGTCTGTGCCGCCACCAGACCGCGAGGGCTGATGTAGCCAGCTCCATTACGCTGATAAACGGCCTCGGTTCCGTCCACGAAACTGAAGAATGGAAAGCGTTCGGCAAGTCCAGCATCGTCCAGCACGTCAGCATCAACACCCAGCGCTTGGGCCGCCTCAACAATCTGCTCGATATATGCGTTGGATCCACCACGCGCGGGTCCCGTCAGCAAATTGCCAACCTCATGATAGAACTTGATACCAGAGGCCGCCTCAATTTCTGCGTAGCGGGAAATAGAACGATTTGCCAACAACGCCCAGTCTGGATGCGGGTCAATGGTGCGTGTGATACGCCCTTCATCGTAGTGGCTGGAAAAGACACCTTTATGGGTATTCTTGTCGATCGGTTCATCCGGACCCAACACAGCAACCGATTGCTCGGCGGCGCTCAAATACCGTGCGGCAGCGGCCCCCATCATGCCGCGTCCAACAACCAAATAGCGATAATGTCGCGGCATCATAATTTCCTGTTTTCAATAGGTTGATACAAATTCGTGAATCACTTCAAGAGAGGCTTAATCGACTTTCTCAAGAAACCTATCGGCATACAAGAATGAAAACACGCCCCGACCATCCAAATGTGGCGGGGCGCGCATTCCGCTATCGCAGGATCCGTTGAACCTTATGGCAATAGGCTGCGGAAACCGGGTTCATCCGCTTGGCGGCATGCCCTGCATTGTATTTCAAGATCGTGCGGCAGGTATCACCGCCGCCCAGGTCATACGCCATCGCCAGATATTTCATGCCGTAGCGAATATTGGTTTCAGGGTCATAGAGACCACGCGCAGAGCCGGAATATCCCATCATCCGCGCGGTTGCAGGCTTGATCTGCATCAGGCCGATTTCTCCAGCGCTGCCACGTGCGCGTGGATTGTAATTGCTCTCAACACGGATGACAGCATGCGCCAGATCGCTCGGCAGACCGTATTTGCGCGCATAGGTCTTCACAATGCTTGCAATCTTCTTGTTCCCGCCACGCTGCTCTCCGTGACCCGTCTCTGCCTTACTCTCAGTGGACGGAAACAGCACCTTTTTGCGATGTTTGGATTTGCTCACTTCTTCCACCTGATCCTTGGCAGGGAAGAGCACTTTCTTCGGCTTCAGGTTTTCATTGGCAAAAGAAACCCCGGACCCGGCAACACACAGGCTCAACGCCAGCGCTGCCGCAGCAACAATACTCGAATTCATGATTTGAACTTTAACTCCAGCTTCGATGAAGCAAACGGATAACGTCAACCGGACAAGCATTGTCTCTTGCCCACGACATCCATCGCTTCCCAATTTGGTTGAATCTGGTCAGGAGGCGGGACAACATTGTCCGACGGTCCCTGACCGCTCACCCCCTCTTAGAACCTGCCTAATAGGCCTGAATTTGATGAAAAAAAGGCAATGCGAAGAAAAAGCATGGCAAAAACGTTATATCGAGTTGCTCAGCTCTCCGCTACGGGCAAGGCGCGCAGCACGCGATGCAGGGTGTCCAATGTAGACCGATCTGCAACGCCATCGATTTTTGCAGGGCGAAAATGACGCTGGAAAGCCTCAACCGCGCCCTTCGTTTTTGCACAGAACTCGCCAGACACAGGCACATCATAGCCGTAAACCGCAAGCATGGACTGCAATGCCTCAATCGGAGGGCCGCCATCGCCCTGGCAATACTGCGGTACTCCACCTTCCGGGGCAGGTTCTACGTAATGGCCAACGCCCGCAGCGTGCAATTTGCCCCATGGAAAGTTTTCGCCCGGATCCACCTTGCGAACCGGGGCCACATCGGAATGTGCCAAAACCCGCTCAGGCGGGATCTGCCAGCGCGCGGCGACATCTTTGCAGAGCTCTATGACCGCATCAATCTGCACATCGGGAAATGGCGGCAACCCTCCGGGGTGACCTGAATTGACAATTTCAATGCCAATAGACGCGGAGTTTATGTCGGTCTCGCCCTTCCAGAAGCTCTGCCCAGCATGCCACGCTCTGCGTGCCTCCGGCACCATTTGGACAACACGACCATCTTCGTGAACAAAATAATGGCTGGACACTTCGCTGATCGGATTGCGCAACCACTCAAGAGCGGAAGCCGCATCCTCCATACCGGTGTAATGCAGAATAATAATGCTGGGCCGCTTGCCGTCTCGACGCTCGCCGTGATTGGGCGACGGAATGACCCGTGCGCCGGGAAAGTCCGCTTCAATATTGCTCATGCTGCGCGACGTTCTTTCTCAATCGTCGAATAGGCAGAATTCAGCGCCGCCATCCTGTCATTGGCAATGCCATGAAACTCGACAGGTATACCGCGGGCAATCAAACGATCGGGATGGTGCTCTGCGGCAAGATTCCGGTAGCGCTTGCGTATCTCCTCGAAAGTCATATCCGTCGTCACGCCCAGCACCTTGTAAGGGTCCTGCCCACCGCTGTGGATGTGCCGCTCCATGATGCGTTCGAAATGATCTTCGTGAATGTGAAATATCTCAGCAATACGGGCAAGGAAGGCAATTTCGTTTTCATGCACAAGCCCATCGGCCTTGGCGATGTGAAACAGGCCATCAAGTATGTCTTCCAGCACCGGGCAATTGTCGCAACCCGTGCCGCAAAGTGCCGCCATCTTTTCGGCATAGGCCTCATAACCGGCAACATCCTGTCGCGCCAGATTATAGAGCCGCGCAACATTCTTGGCTTCATCGTCCGGAATCTCGAATATATCGCGGAATGCATCAACTTCGTTTTCAGTTACGATACCATCGGCTTTGGCCATCTTGGCCGAAAGCGCAATCATCGCGACCGAAAAGGCCACTTTGCGTCGTGTTTCCGGGTCGCCCTCAAACACGGTGCGCACGCCTTCAACCACTTGTGCAAGTGCGTTGGACGCAGCATCCGCCACTGCACCGGTTACCCGATCCAGCATAGAAAGCACCTGACCATATGCGATTTCAAATATCATGATTGGGACAGACCAAAATTGGATCATAAAAGCAAGTCAGTTTTGTTGATGGCTATATTACAATCCGTTCACAATCACGTGCGCCAATTGAATCGATTTAGCCTGTTATTTTCAACGAAACTACGGATTTTCTTGAAAAAATCACTTTACAATTTGTCAAAGCGACAGCATCCCTGCCTCACAATTCTTTTCATGGAGGATGGAGTTTATGGCAAAGCAAAAAGTTGCAATGCTGACTGCGGGGGGCTTGGCGCCCTGCCTTTCATCGGCAGTGGGCGGACTGATCGAGCGATACAATGATGTCGCGCCGGAAATCGAAATGATCGCCTATCGTTCGGGTTACCATGGCCTGCTGCAAGGCGACATCATTGCGATCACACCTGAAATGCGCAACAACGCATATCGGTTGCACCATTCAGGTGGATCACCGATTGGCAATAGCCGCGTCAAACTGACAAACGCTGCTGATTGTCAAAAGCGCAACCTTGTAAAGCCAGGCGTCAACCCGCTACAGGCTGCCGCCGAACAATTGGCCAAAGATGGCGTGACAATCCTGCACACTATCGGCGGTGACGACACCAACACGACGGCCGCAGAACTATCCGCTTACCTTGGTGCAAATGGCTACGACCTGACTGTCGTGGGCCTCCCCAAAACAGTTGACAATGACGTTGTTCCGATACGCCAATCTTTAGGCGCCTGGACTGCCGCAGAAGTGGGCGCCCGTTTTTTCGATCACGTTTCCAATGAGCAAAGTGCGGCGCCTCGCTCATTTGTGGTGCATGAAGTTATGGGGCGCCATTGCGGCTGGCTGACCGCCGCGACTGCTCGCGCGTATATTCAGCGCACACGCCACAACGAGTATATTGAAGGCCTGATGATGAATACGGATCTCAAGGATATTGACGGCATCTACCTGCCTGAAATTGCCTTTGATTTGGAGGCCGAGGCCGCGCGTCTGAAAGACATCATGGACAAGTCGGGTTTCGTGACCATTTTCGTCTCAGAAGGTGCTGCTCTCGACGAGATCGTGGCAGAAAAGGAAGCTCACGGCGAAGAGGTCAAACGCGACGCTTTTGGCCATGTGAAACTCGACTCCATCAATGTCGGCGACTGGTTTGCCAAACAGTTTGCATCGCTCATTGGTGCAGAGCGCGCCATGGTGCAGAAGTCAGGCTACTACGCACGGTCGGCCCCGGCGAATGCGGAAGACCGCCACCTTATCCACTCCATGGTTGATTTTGCTGTTGAAAGCGGACTGAACAAAGTTTCTGGCGTTGTGGGCCACGATGAGGGACAAAACGGCAAACTGCGGACGATTGAGTTTCCGCGTATCAAGGGTGGCAAGCCGTTTGACACATCACAAAAATGGTTCGCCGAGGTCATGGACTTCGTAGATCAACCTTGGAAACCACACGCCTGACGGGCCGTTGACACAGTTCGATTTCAGTGGCTTTGTATCCGGCAACAAGCCAAGAGTGACACTCGCCCGCATATGCGGGAAACCCGCACACAAAATCGGACTGCTGCAATGACCATTGAAACCTGGTTGGCCTTTACACTTGCAACCATCATAATTCTGATGATTCCGGGGCCAACCATTCTGCTCGTCGTGTCATACGCACTCGGTTATGGTCGCAAAACCGCTGTGTCTACGGCCACTGGTGTAGCACTTGGCGACTTCACTGCCATGACCGCCTCCATGCTGGGCCTTGGTGCCTTGCTGGCAACCTCCGCTGACATCTTCATGTTTCTTCGCTGGGTCGGCGGCGCTTACCTCATCTATCTCGGTATAAAACTGTGGCGGGCACCGCTCATTGACGGTCCGATTGGCGACAACGACAATTTGCCTGAACGCGCGCCCCTGCGTGTTATGGCGCACGCATTTGTCGTGACAGCCCTTAACCCCAAAAGCATTGTCTTTTTCGTAGCATTTGCACCACAATTCCTGAATGCAGAGAGTGCATTCCTTCCTCAGATGGTGACCATGGAAGCAACATTTGTGGTTCTCGCCGCGATCAACGCATTGGGTTACGCGATGCTGGCCGACTTCGCCCGAGGCTACATTCGCAAGGCATCAGTGCAACGAACCATCAATCGTACTGGCGGGACATTGCTGATATCTGCGGGCACCGTGACAGCCATCTACAGCAAGGCCGCCTGAGCGGTTTTGCACATCCGCATTTGGTTCAATTCACAATACCGCCATATTCTTGCGCAAAGGCGGGCATGGGGCGCTGGGACTCTCACAGCATGAGTCACCAACGAAAAAGGATTGAGCGCGTGAAACGCAAACTGGATAAGATAGTGGGCCTTGCGGCTGCAATCTCAGTCGCAAGCATTGGTCTTGTCGGCTGCACTTCCACGCAGGCTGCACTGGAAAGCGCCAAAGCGACAGAATTAGCAGCGCAGGAAACGGCAAATTCTGTCGACGAAGCAACTGAAATTGCAGAAGCAAATGTGTCGGAAGACGACAATGCGCCACTGACGCGAAGCCTTAGCTTTGTGGACGGAAACGCCGAGGCCAAAAATGCCGCTGAGCAGGCAATTGCGACCGTCGATAAAGAAATCAAGCCTGTATATATTGCGACCAACCACCGTTCCAGCAAGGAGGAAATCAACCGTTTGATTTCCAAATATGCGAACAAATATGGCGTTCCGGAGCGGCTCGTGCACCACGTCGCCCACCGCGAAAGCACTTATAATCCGCGCGCCTATCACAATGGCAATTACGGCCTTATGCAAATCCGCTACAACACGGCCAAAGGCATGGGCTACACCGGCAAACCAAATGGCTTGTTCGACGCCGAAACAAACCTCAAATACGCAGTCAAATACCTGCGCAATGCCTGGATCGTAGCGGACAAGAATGAAAAGCAGGCCGATTGGCTCTATCGCACCGGCTACTACTATGTTGCCAAGCGCAAAGGCTACCTTTCAAAACTTTACTAGACCGCGGTCTCAAGTTTCGCATCGCGCGGCTTACGCCGCACGATGCTTGCCCTCCGCCTCTTCCTTCTTCAACAGCGCTTCGACGTCTTCCGCGCGAACAGGCTCTGAAAAGAGATATCCTTGAACCTCCTGCGCGCCGCGCTCGCGCACAAAATCCATCTGCACTTCATTTTCGATGCCCTCGATTGTCGTGGACAATTTGAAGGTCGCGCCGAGCTGCATCATAATGTGCATCAGCTCCGAACTGTCGGCGTCGGAAAACAGTGATTGTGCAAAGGACTTGCCAAGTTTCAGCTGATCCAGCGGGAACTCGCGCAGATTGTTAATCGACGCAAACCCAATCCCGAAATCATCGAGTGCAATGCGAATTCCCATTGCCCGTAGCTGCTCAAGACTTTCTTTGATTGTGGCAATCTCAACGCTAAAGACTGACTCCGTGATTTCGATGGTCAAGCGTCCGGGTGCAAGCCCCGCCTCCTCCAGGCACGCTTTTACAAATGGCACGAATTGCGGATCACCGAACTGATCACCGGCAACATTGACTGCAACGCCTGTCGGCGATGGCCACTTCGCCGCTTCAAGGCAGGCATTACGCATAACCCACCGCCCCAGCGGCATGATCAAGCCTGATTTTTCTGCAGCAGGAAAGAATTCATCAGGCATCATCAATCCAAATTCGGGGTGCTGCCAGCGCAGAAGCGCTTCAAATGAGCGGACTTTGCGGCTCTCGGTACTTACGATCGGCTGAAACGCCAGGAATAGCCCGTCGCCTGAAATGGCCTCCAGCAAATCACGCTCTATGCGCAGGCGCGAAATAGCTTCATCCGCCATAGCCTGCTCGAAGAAGCAACAGGAAAGTCCCGGCGTCTCCTTGGCCTTGTAGAGCGCAAGGTCCGCACGCTTCAGTGTCCCGCCATAGGTCTCATCGCCCGGCTCGGTGTATGCGACGCCAACGCTGGCACCGACCCTCGCAGGCCCCTGCTCAAGCTGAAATGGCAACGCAAAAAGGGCCTTAAGCTCTTCCGCCAGCCTGATGCCAAACGCCTGGCCCCGCCCCTGAGCGTCGACGAAGACAAACTCATCACCACCCATGCGATAAATATCGACACCAAATGACGTTAGCTTCGCCAACCGTTTTGCGACAAAAGCAAGCAACTCATCGCCCGCACCATGGCCCATCGTGTCGTTTACATATTTGAACTTGTCCAAATCCATCAGATAGATGGCGGGAGAAAGTCCGGCCCGCAAATGCGTGCACATATCACGCTCAAACGTGTTGCGGTTGGCCAGCCCCGTCAGTTTGTCGAAGTGGGCGGCATGATGCAGCAAAGCTTCATGACGCCGCCTTTCAGCCTCCTCGCCCATCCGTGCCACGCGCGAACGGCCAAACTGAAGCCCTACCAAGCCCATCCAGGCTGGCATGGCCGCGAGAGTAAATTGTGAAGGATTTTCCAAGGCCCAGGTCAAAAGACCCGAAGTGCCGCCCTGCCAGACGTCAAAACCATAGAAAGTAATGGGCAATATCGCCCCAACTGCCGTCCCAGCGAAAACATAACGCTGTTTGATGTCCGGCAGAAACGTACGTAACATCATGTCCGTCGCTCCTGTTATATTTCAGGACGACGCTATCGTGGCTTTCTTAAATTTTGCTTAGCGCTGGGGTTGTTCACAGCGTCATGAAACCGTTGTGAATCGTCATTATTCGTTACCCAACATTCATATGGGAAATACGACATGACTGGCATGGCCCCGATTTCCGGCTATCTACGCAATGAAAGACTGAAATCCGCATTCCAGCGACATGGAGCGTTAAGCTCCAAAGGATTGTCGGAGCGTCTCTTTGGCTTGTTGTTTTCCGGCCTGGTTTATCCCCAAATCTGGGAGGACCCGGATGTCGACATGGCTGCGATGGAGATTGAACCGCACCACAATATCGTCACCATCGGGTCCGGCGGATGCAATATGTTGGCCTACCTGTCTGCTGGCCCTGCACGCATTGATGTGGTTGACCTCAACCACCACCACATCGCGCTCAACAAGCTGAAGCTGGCCGCATTTCGCACATTGCCCTCTCACAGCGATGTGGTTCGCATGTTCTCCGGGGCCAATGTCCGTACCAACAAGATAGCATTCGACAGGTTCATTGCACCGTTTCTTGATGAAGACACCTTGAACTATTGGAATGGCCGAAACTGGCACGGTCGTCGCCGTGTCGCAGTATTCAACGGTAACATCTACCGCACCGGTCTGCTGGGTCGTTTCATCTCCACCGGTCACATAGTCGCAAAATTGCACGGCAAAAATATTTCGCACTTTATGCAAGCACGCACCATGGAGGAGCAAAATACGCTCTTCGATCAGCATGTTGCGCCACTTTTCGATCGCAAATCAATACGCTGGATTACTGGCCGTAAAAGCTCGCTATTTGGCCTTGGAATTCCACCTCAACAATATGATGAACTGGCTCAAGATGCCCGCGATGGGCACTTGGCAAATGAATTGCGCGCCCGTTTGCGTCGTTTGGCCTGCAACTTCCCCCTGCAGGAAAACTATTTCGCCTGGCAGGCCTTTGCCCGCCGTTACCCGACGGACGGCGAAGGTCCGCTGCCAAGTTATCTCAAGGCAGAAAACTACGACAGCATTCGGCGCTCGGTGGACCGCGCCAAAATACATCACGCAAACCTGGAAGAACTTCTCCGCACCAAACCGGATTCCTCGATCGATCGATACGTGCTGCTGGATGCGCAAGACTGGATGACGGGCGAACAGATGAAAACGCTCTGGCAGGAAATACAGCGCACAGCAAGGCCAGGCGCGCGCGTCATATTCCGAACAGCCGCTGCCAAAAGCCCGCTTGAATCAAAACTTCCACCAACACTTCTAAGTCATTGGGATTACGACCGTCAGCGCTCCAAAGAACTGCATGAACAGGATCGGTCTGCGATCTACGGCGGTTTCCACATCTACCGGGAAAAGTCATGAATACCGCAAGCGTGTCGCATGCATCAGCGATGGACCGGCAGTACCGGTTTCAGCGGCACATCTATGATCTGACGCGAAAATACTACCTCCTTGGCCGTGACAATGTCTTGCTGGAAATGCAGGTCAAACCGGGGCAAACATTGCTGGAACTGGGGTGTGGAACTGGCCGAAATCTCAGACTGGCCGCAAAAGCATTTCCGCAAGCAGCACTTTTTGGATTGGATATTTCAGAGCAAATGCTTGCGACCGCACGGGCAGGATTTGAACGCCGCAACCTGCCCTTACCCACCCTTGCTGCAGGCGATGCGAGTCAGTTTCAGGCATCCAGCTTCGGATGCTCCGGTTTTGATCACATCCTCATTTCCTATGCACTTTCCATGATTCCGGCATGGGAAAACACAATCGACAGCGCAATAGACGCGCTCAATCCGGGAGGAACCCTGCACATTGTCGACTTCGGACAACAGGAGCGACTACCCCATTGGTTTCGCGCAATTCTCATTGCATGGCTTCACAAATTTCATGTCACACCGCGCGCGACACTGGAAACAACCATTCGCGAAAGCGCCGAGCGGAAAAATGCCAACTGGCAATTTGCACCCTTGTATCGCGGCTATGCCTGGAGCGCCAAAATCAGTCGCCCACATCAGTAGGTTTTTCACCCATCCGGTTCCAAGCGTCCAATCCTGCAATCTTGTAGGCCTCCGCCAGGGTTGGATAGTTGAAGGTGTTTTCAACGAAATAGTCGACTGTTCCCTTGAGGTTGAGTACCGCTTGCCCGATATGGATCAATTCAGTCGCGCCCTCACCAACAATATGAACACCCAGGAGACGCCTGGTCTTGGTTGAAAAGATCATTTTCAACAGCCCGGTCTCCAGCCCCATAATATGGCCGCGCGAGGTTTCACGAAAACGCCCGACACCATTTTCGTAGGGAATTCCACGCTCGCAAACTTCTTCCTCCGTCAGCCCGCATGTCGAGATTTCGGGCACGGCATAGATACCATATGGGAAGTAGGCTGGCGGGTCACTGGCTGGAGCGCCAACAGCGTGGCGTGCCGCGATACGCCCTTGCTCCATCGAGGTCGACGCGAGGCTGGGAAAGCCGACAATGTCGCCGGCGGCGTAGATATTGGGAACTTCGGTTTGGAATGTTTCAGGGTTCACTTTCAGCCGCCCCCGGCTGTCTGCTTTCAATCCTGCTGCTTCAAGGTTCAGCGTATCAACTGCGCCACCACGCCCTGCGGTGTAGAGCACCATTTCCGACTGCACGACACGACTATTTGAAAGCGTCACCTGACAGCGCGCCGTCGCGGGATCAAAGGCGACGGCTTCGGCCTTCTGCCCCAGGATCAGCTTCATATTGCGATCACGCATCTGATAGGTGAAGTCTTCGACAATCTCCTTGTCGATGAAGCTCAAAATGTCGTTGCGCGGCTCAACCAGTGTCACAGGAATGTCCAGTGCACTGAAGATTGTCGCATATTCGACACCAATCACGCCTGCGCCGATGACCGTAATTGAGCGAGGCAGTGCTTCAATTTCCAAAATATCGTCGCTGTCGAGAACGTGTTTCCCGTCAAATGGAATGTCCAAAGGTCGAAACGGCTTTGTGCCAACAGCCAGCAAAATTGCTTTGCTCTCGACCTCTGATCGTTCGCCGTCATCCTTTTCGATTTCCAATTTCGTTGGCGAAAGGAACCGAGCATGCGCCCGAATGTGCTGCACATGATTTCGTGCGAACTGGTGTTCCAACACCTCAACCTCATGGTCGAGCGTGATGAGCAGCCGCTGTCGCAGGTCCTGCGCGGTGATTTCCTGCTTCACGCGATAGGATCGTCCATAGAAGCCGCGCTCACGCCAGCCGGACAGATTAAGCGCCGTTTCACGCAGTGTTTTTGACGGAATTGTCCCGGTATGGACGGAAACGCCGCCCACGCGCTTGCCCTTTTCAACCACCAAAACACTCTTGCCAAGTTTTGCTGCCTGAATGGCGGCCCGTCTGCCTGCAGGCCCACTACCCACCACGATCAGATCATATGCGCTCAATTTGTCCCCCTGATTGTGACACTTCTGTTCCCCGGGATACTACTGCATTGCAATATAGCGAGACTCGCTGAATACACAAAAGGTCACATTCACCATGATTACGCAGTCCGATTTGCGAAGACGCAGTCCGCAAATAGATAAAACGCGACCAACGGCGTAAACCATTTGTTAAAACATTTTTTACCGGCACCGTGTCATATAGACGATAACCAGCTTGGCGGAGGTGGTTTACAAATTCTCACGCCACAGTAAACATTAGTATCGCGTAACGACTGGGGTAGACATGCGCCGCACGTTTCTTGCCTTATTGCCTATTCTCGCTCTTGCAGCTGGCTGCACGGCGTCGAACTCCTACGACCTGATGGAAACGGCAAGCACTGAGGCAAAGGCCTCCAAGCCGAAAATCAAGACACGCTACCATGATACCGATCCACAGGATTTTGGCCGCGACAGCCCCATAAAACGGCAAATCCACGGGATCGACATTTCCAAGTGGAACGGTGAAATTGAATGGAACAAGGTCAAGCGGGCGGGCATTGAATTCGCCTTCATCAAAGCGACAGAAGGCAAAGACGTAGTAGATCCGAAATTCGACGACTATTGGCGTGGTGCTGCACGCGCCGACGTGGCCCATGCACCTTATCATTTCTACTACTTCTGCTCGACGCCTGAAGAACAGGCTGCCTGGTTTATTCGCAATGTACCGAAGTCAGCCATGCATCTGCCGCCAGTGCTGGACGCAGAGTGGAACCACTCCTCCAAGACTTGCAAGCGCCACCCCGAACCCGAGGTCGTTCGCACCGAGTTGAAGCGCTTCATGGATATTGTTGAGCGCCACTACGACAAACGACCCATCATTTACACGACTGTGGACTTCCACCGTGACAATCTCGTTGGCCACTTCAACAACTATCATTTCTGGGTTCGCTCAGTGGCCGCCCCGCCGCAGGACACCTATGCAAGCCGTCGTTGGGCATTCTGGCAATATACAAGCACGGGCGTTATTCCGGGCATCGAAAACGAGACAGACATCAACGTATTTGCGGGCAACAAAGCAAATTGGCTGAACTGGGTCGCGACCGTTCGATAGCGCCCGACACCTTGCCATCAAATAGGTATGCCCCTTGATGCGTCATATTATTGTACATCCGCCGCGTTATGCGCGGCGGCATACATTTGGGGTGAACACACCTAGAGGGGGAAACATGCCATCCATCCAAAAACTTGCAATCACCTTGGGGCTAACTGCCGCCATTCTGCCAACGGCCCTCCAGGCCGCAGAGTGCGGTGGCGACCTGAAAGCCTTCTACAACGGCGTCGTCTCTGAAGCGGTTGCCAGGGGCATACCGCAAGACAGCGCCAGCGCAGCACTTGCCGGAGTTTCAGTCGACAAGAAAGTCCTGAGCCGCGACCGTGCTCAAGGCGTTTTCAAGCAGACGTTCTTGGAATTTTCGCGTCGTGTCATCAGCCAATCGCGCCTGAACATCGGCCGTTCCAAAATGCAGAAATATGCAGCCACGTTCAAACGTGCTGAGGCCGAATTTGGCGTTCCTGCACCGGTGATCACAGCCTTCTGGGCGCTGGAAACCGATTTTGGCGCGGTGCAAGGCGATTTCAACACGCGCAACGCCCTGTTCACACTCGCGCATGACTGCCGTCGCCCGGAACTCTTCCGCCCTCAACTTCTCGCCTTCATGGAACTCGCCCACAAGGGGGACGTCGAACCTTCAACAACGACAGGCGCCTGGGCCGGTGAAATTGGCCAGGTTCAAATGCTGCCCAAGGATATCCTGGCCTTTGGTACGGACGGCGATGGTGACGGGCATGTGCGGCTAAAGACGTCTGAAGAAGACGTGATCATGACGGCGGCAAAGTTCATTCAGCATCTGGGCTTCCGCCGTGGTGAACCTTGGCTGCAGGAAGTTCAAATTCCAAAGGACCTGCCTTTTGAGAAGAGTGGTCTGGGCGGTACACTAACCGCGGCTGACTGGTTTGCTCTTGGTGTGAAACCACGCGATGGCAACACACAGTTCGCGGGCCTCAATGCGGCACTTGTGCTGCCCCAGGGGCGATTTGGGCCAGCCTTCCTCACTTATCCCAATTTCGACATCTATCTGGAATGGAACCAGTCCTTCATTTACACAACATCGGCAGCGTATTTTGCGACGCGGCTGGCAGGTGCAGAAGCCTACAAATCCGGTAATCCCGAAGCTGGCTTGAGCGATACTGCCATGAAGTCACTCCAGACCAAGCTGACAGAACGCGGGCATGATGTCGGCAAGATTGACGGCATTTGGGGATCAGGCACCCGCGCTGCGGTTCAAGTTGAACAGCAACGCCTTGGTATGCCTGCTGATGGCTGGCCAACAGCTGCCTTGCTCAATAAGCTCTGAAACAAAATGCGTTTAGTTCTGAACTTCGGAGGCGGTGTCGGCAACGGCACCGTCTTCCTGCGTTGTGGCCGCACTTTCCTCGGCACGCGTCTTGGCTAGGGCGCGTTGATAGCGTGCACGCCGTAGCGCTCTGTAGCGTACCTTTGCGCTCCACTTGAGACGTGACAACGCCGCCCCACCCTTCTGCACTTCGTGAAGCTCCTGCGCGTAGGCTTCGGCCAGCGCAGCACGGTAGTTATGGATGCCTTCATTCGCCAAGTTTTCAAAGCGATGCATTAGGCTGACCCATACCGGCGAAAGAAGCAGCGTGATCGCGGTCACCGCGATAGAAAGGCGATAGAGGTCATAACCAAGTGCACCAGCCGTATAACCAGCGGCCGCAAGCACAAATGAAAACTCGCCGATCTGCGCCATGGAAAGCCCTGCCACCAGCGCCGTCTCGTGCGACGAACCTGTCTTTCGAAGCAGAAAGATATTCAGCAGTGACTTTGCAGCAACCACCAAGATCGATGTGCCGAGAACAACCGACAGATTACGCCAGATAAAGTTCAGGTCGATCAACAGGCCGATGGACAAAAAGAACACCACCAGAAGCACGCTCTGGATCGGTTCAATGACTGGAATAACGCGTGAGCGCAGTGTGGAGTTGCCAATCACCAGCCCAGCCAAAAATGCACCATAGACTGGCGACAGGCCAGCCAGACCGGAGATAGATGCAGCAACGAAGCATGCAGCCAGCGAACCAAGCGCCAGCATCTCAACCTTTTCAGAGATTTCCTCAGCAAAAGGAACGCGGATTTTGTTGTGACTGCCAAAATACCACAGCAGGCCTCCGAGCAGCCCCACCGCCACTGCCATGCGAATTGCCATCGTTACATAGTCAGTCTCCTCACCGGCAAGACTGGACACAAAAATCAGCATCGGGACGACAGCCAAATCCTGCGCAATGAGAACGCCCACTGCCACCCTGCCAGGGATACCGCGCAGCACATTCATGTCGTCCAGCATCTTCATCGCTACGACAGTGGAGGAAAGCGCGATAACGAAGCCCATTATGATCGCTTCACCGGGACTTGCGCCAATAGCTGCAACAATCAGCGCACCGGCGAGCATCGCAGCAATAATCTGTCCACCCGTGACCAAAAGTGCCTGTCGCAGTGTCACGACAAATGCCTTGATCGATATTTCCATGCCGATGAAAAAGAGAAGGACAACAACACCCATTTCGGCGAGTAGCGATACAGCCTCGGAATTGGCAATGAGGCCCATGCCCGTCGGACCAAGCGCGACACCAGCGACGATGAAACCCACCAACGGCGGTTGCCTCAATCGCATAAACCCAAGCCCGAGGATCGTGGCCACTGCAACCACAATCGCAATGGCCGTCAAGGAAACAGCGTGGCCTTGTGCCTCCAAATCAACAGCCTCAACAGCCTGTGTAACGATTGCTTCCAGTGGAACTCTCCCGGTCTTGCGCGGCGAATATCGGCAGTCTTTCCGATTTCACGATCTCTGGCAATGCACATAAACATTTGGCCTAAATATGATGCGGCGGCCTTCTTGTATCAAAATGCAACCTGCGACAAAATCGCGCAAAATTTCACTTTTTATTATTTAAATACAAACAGTTATATAGTTAAAAAACTGTTACAATGGAAAAACGCAGCTAATTTCCACAACCATCGGAAGCAAAAAAATATTCAACTTTGAAAGCGCTGGGATTTCATAGGCTTGATACGACAAAAGTAGAATAAACATCTCCTCTCTTCGGCAGCGCAGCAAAAGATTTGCTTTAACACGGCCATTTTGCCCGCTAATATCCAAACGGTTAACGCAAGGAGGTCGATATGGGACTCACGCAGTCGCTCAATGTCCTGGTGATCGGTGCAGCGTTTATTTTTGTAGCAACGATGATCTTCATTTAGAAGATATACCAATGCTAGGTCCGGGTTCGGTTTGGGGTGGACCTAAAACATAAACCGAAATGGTTTCAAGATTGAGGAACGCATGAAGCATCGCTTCATGCGTTTTTCTTTTTGAAGCCACTCGCTTCCAACACCGACGAAACCAGCGGCGCGCGATTCATAGTGTAGAAATGAAATTCGTCGACGCCACGACGGATCAGGTCCTGTACCTGCTCGGCAGCAAGCTTTGCCGCAGCAATTGCGCGCAATTCAGGTGAATCGTCAATGGTGCCAAGGCGTGCAATCACAAAATCCGGAACCGAAGCACCAGTCAGACTGGCAAAGCGTCTGACCTGAGCCAGATTGTGAACTGGCAGAATGCCCGGAACAATCGGGATGCTGATACATGCTGCACGAACGCGCTCCAGATAGCGTTCGTAGTGATCGTTCTCAAAGAAGAACTGTGTCAGCGCACGTGTCGCACCATTGTCCACCTTGCGCTTCAGCATATCTATGTCCGCCGCAACATCTGCGCTTTCGGGGTGCTTTTCCGGATAGGCGGAAACGCTGACCTCATAGTCGCCCCTGGACTTGATGCCCGCAACCAGTTCTGCACCATTGGCATATCCACCGGGATGCGGCTCATACGCGGTGCCAACGCCACCAGGCGGATCGCCACGCAAAGCAACAAAGTGACGGACGCCTGAGGCCGCGATTTCATCGATCACCTCATCAACCTCGGCTCGTGTTGCACCAACACAAGTCAGGTGCGACGCAGGCTTCAAATTGGTTTCACGCGCAATGCGGCCGACAGCGTCAAGCGTCGGAGCCCGTGTAGTGCCGCCCGCACCATAGGTTACCGAGACGAACTCCGGCCCCCAATCCGATAGCTGCTCAATGGTTTCCCAAAGGGC
This sequence comes from Ensifer sp., assembly GCA_050301895.1. Lineage (GTDB taxonomy): Bacteria > Pseudomonadota > Alphaproteobacteria > Rhizobiales > Rhizobiaceae > Ensifer_A. Next base: position 512,152 of record JBNKZZ010000002.1, read on the forward strand.
GGCTTCCATGTCTGCGTTCTTCGGCGGGAAAAACTCAAAACTAAGTTTCAGGCCGGTGGTGTCCGCCGACGCTTTTACAATGCCGCTCATCGAGCTTTACTCTCCAATTTTATAATTTTCAGGCGACAAGAAGGCGCGGATCACGCGCCAGCCAGATCGTCACAGTCAGGGCGTCATCTGCCCCCGCTTCCGGCTCAAGCGAAACCGCCTTTTCAAATTCCAATCCAGCCGCCTTCAGCCAGTCGGCCATGACGCTGGTTTCAAAACCAAGGCGCAAATGCGCATGTTCGTCGCGCAGATATTCCAGGCTATGCGGGGCGAGATCTATGATCACCATGCGCCCGCCGGGGCGAAGAACGCGCGCCGCCTCCACAATTGCACCTTGAGGATCCGCCAAAAAGTGAAGGACCTGGTGAATGGTTATGAGGTCAAAATCCTGCCCCTCAACCGGCAAATTGAAAATATCTCCGTGGCGCACCGTCGCCTTGGAGGTGCCGCTTTTATCAAGATTGGTGCGCGCTACCGCCAACATGTCGCGACTGACGTCCACCCCCACCGCCTTGCGGTAAACACCCTCTAAAAGCTGCAGCAAGCGTCCGGTGCCTGTTCCCAAATCGAGAAGTGTGTCGACAGGCTTATTACCCAGCAGTTTGAGCAGCTCGCCCTCGACAGCATCATCGCTGACATGAAGCTTGCGAAGCTCATCCCACTCCGCTGCATTTTCAGCAAAATAGGCCTGCGCGCGTTCCGCCTTCTGCGCCTTCACAGCCGCCAGACGTTCCTGATCACGCAGCAATGTTGCATCGTTATGCGCAGTTGAAGAGAGAATTGTGGAGGCCAGCAAAGCCGCATCACCGTCCCGACAGAGGCGAAAATAGGCCCACGCCCCCTCTTGGTATCGCTCAACCAACTGTGCTTCCAGCAGCAACTTCAAATGACGCGAAATACGAGGCTGTGATTGGCCGAGAATCTCTGTAAGATCGGATACGGTCAGGTCTCCCTTGGCCAACAATGCCAAAAGCCGCATACGGGTCGTTTCCCCCGCCGCTTTCAGCGTTTCCACCAATGCATCAAGACCTAACATGGAAACCTCCAAATCAACCATGCCATCAAGATATAAACATATCTTTATATGGTCAAGCTCATTCTGCGATCTTGATGAACATTTGCGCTGTAACATCCGCAAGCAACCGGCATGGCAACGGAATGCACGCTGATGATGAGCACTTTATTGCGGCTGCCATCCAGAGACTGAATAGAAAAAAGCGAGGGCAGTATCACCACCCTCGCTTCGTCAGTTTGCTAAAGGCAACCACATTTGATTACCTTGTATCAGACGCCTAGCGCGTCAGACGTTTGTAGGTCACGCGCTTCGGATTAACGCTATCCGGGCCAAGGCGACGGATTTTGTCTGCTTCATATTCTTCGAAGTTACCTTCAAACCATTCAACGTGGCTGTCACCTTCAAAGGCCAGAATATGCGTTGCGAGGCGGTCGAGGAACATACGATCGTGCGAGATGATAACAGCGCAGCCAGCGAAATTCTCAAGCGCGTCTTCCAGCGCAGAGAGTGTTTCGGTGTCCAGGTCGTTGGTCGGTTCGTCGAGCAGGATGACATTGCCACCAGCCTTCAGCATCTTGGCCAAATGCACGCGGTTGCGCTGACCACCGGAAAGCGTTCCTACCTTCTGCTGCTGATCGCCGCCCTTGAAGTTGAACGCACCACAATAGGCACGTGAATTCATCTCATGCGGACCGAGTTTGATTATGTCATTGCCGCCGGAGATTTCTTCCCAAACGCTCTTGTCGCCATCCAGTGCATCGCGGCTCTGGTCAACATAGCCAAGGTGTACGGTTTCCCCGACGCGAATTTCGCCTGTGTCCGGCTTTTCCTGCCCCGTGATCATCTTGAAGAGTGTCGATTTACCGGCACCGTTGGGACCAATAACGCCCACAATGCCGCCAGGCGGAAGTTTGAAGGTCAGGTTATCAATCAACAGACGGTCACCATAGCCCTTGGAGACGCCTTCAACTTCAATAACCACCTGACCCAGACGTTCGCCTGCCGGAATAACGATTTGCGCGTCACCCGGACGACGATCCGCTGCAGCCTTGACCAGTTCGTCATAGGCTCTGATACGTGCTTTTGACTTGGTCTGACGTGCCTGCGGGCTTTGGCCCATCCACTCTTTTTCGCGCGTCAAGGCACGCTGACGAGCAGCCTCTTCGCGGCCTTCCTGCGCCATACGCTTGGCCTTGGCATCCAGATAAGCGGTATAATTGCCTTCGTAAGGAATACCGCGACCACGGTCGAGTTCGAGAATCCAGCCGGTGACGTTGTCCAGGAAGTAGCGGTCGTGGGTAATCATCAGCACAGAGCCGGGATATTCGCGAAGGTGCTTTTCAAGCCACGCAATGGTTTCTGCATCCAGATGGTTTGTTGGCTCATCGAGCAGCAGCAGGTCAGGCTGCGAGAGCAGCAGACGGCAAAGTGCCACACGGCGTTTTTCACCACCGGAAAGGTTGGCAACTTCGCTATCACCGGGAGGGCAACGAAGCGCGTCCATCGCCATTTCAACCTGGCTGTCCAGATCCCACAGATTCTGGCTGTCGATAACGTCCTGAAGTTTCGCGCCCTCGTCTGCCGTTTCATCGGAGTAGTTCATCATCAACTCATTATAGCGGTCAATGATGGCCTTCTTATCGGCAACGCCTTCCATGACGTTTTCAAACACGGTCTTGGACGCGTCGAGTTCCGGCTCCTGCGGCAGATAGCCAACCGTTGCGCCTTCGGCTACCCAGGCCTCACCTGTGTATTCCTTGTCGAGACCCGCCATGATGCGCAGTACGGTAGACTTACCGGCACCGTTGGGACCCAAAATACCGATCTTGGCGTCAGGGTAGAAAGACAGGTGAATATTTTCGAGGATCTTCTTCGATCCATAGGACTTGTTCAGCCCTGACATATGATAAATGAATTGGCGCGCCATGAGTTCGCTCTCTATCCTCGTCGTGTTCGGAAATTGGCGCCTATCTAGGCGATTTTTGCTGCGCGGGCAATGGCAGCGCCAGCAATCAGCCCGTCAAAGCCTGCATGACAGCAATTTAATGTACCTTTCCGGATCGTAACTCGCATTTGCGGTCAGCTGTGCCAAACTTTCCGAGCAAACAACGGAGAAACTCATGCTGACCAGAACACTCACAAGCGCAACAATTTTCTTTGCCATCATCGGCAGCGCACAGGCTGACGATACCTTCACAGCCAAGAATGATCTCAACCGGCGCCCTGTTCGCCAAATTGCTGCGGAACTTGGCGTTGCGCCTCAGCAATTTGCCGACTGTTTCGAGCAGGTTGAACCTGCCCGTGACTTCAAGCCCAGCAAGGCACGTGAACGCGCCAACAAGGCAAAGCTTCTGCCCTGCCTGCAAGCTGCCAATGCCGAAATCACAAATGACCATTTGGACAGCGTGATGGACAAATACCGCGGAAAGCACATCAACTAGCTCTCCAGCGCATTGACAGATTTCACCCTGTATCATCTATTCACAGATGCTAATTGGGGGGCAAGCATTCATCATGTTTTTGGAAACAAACTACCTTGAGAGCCAGACCGGCGCGCGCCTAGCCTGGCACTATGAACCTGCGCAAGGCGAGGCCAAGGGCATAATTCTCATTGCACACGGTCTTGCTGAGCATTCGAAGCGCTACGTCCGCTTTGCCGAGTTCCTTGGGCTCCGAGGCTGTCACGTTTATGCGTGGGATCATCGCGGACACGGCGAAACCACTGCGCCCGACGCTATTCTTGGCCAGTTTGCCAAGGAAGGTGGTGACGAAAAGGTGCTGGAAGACATTGTCGTGATGCGCGACATGGCTGCCGCAAAGCATCCCGGCCTGCCGATTATACTCTTTGGCCACTCCATGGGAGCGTTCTTTTCATTTGTCACTGCGATCCGAAGCGGTAACAAATTTGATGGATTTGCCGTTTGGAACAACGACTTTTCATCCGCCAAGGGCGTCCCTGCCCTCAAGGTCATACTGAAATTGACCGCAATATTCAAAGGTTCCGACACACCAGCAAATCTGGTTGCCAAGCAAACATTCGAGGCTTGGGGCAAGGCAGTTCCAAATCACAGGACATTGTTTGACTGGCTTTCAAACATTGATTCCGAAGTGCAGGCCTATATCGATGACCCGCTTTGCGGCTTCACCGCAACAGTCAGCCTGTGGCAGGACTTAGCCAACATAATTCAGTATGGTGCCAACGTCTCCAATATCGCCCGTATCGGCAAACAGAAGCCGTTTCATCTTCTGGCAGGCGCCAAAGACCCCGCATCCGGATACAGCAAGGGCATAAAATGGCTCGGCGAACGGTTGAACGAGGCCGGCGTCAGGAATGTACACACAGTGATCTATCCTGATGCACGCCACGAGACTTTGAATGACATCAGAGCTCAAGATGCCATGGAAGACTTTGCGAATTGGGCAGATGGCGTCACAAGGTCGCACGAACCTACATAGAATTAGCGCTATATTTCAGGAATTTCTTAATTTTAGACCTATATCAATCGGCCACAAATCCACCCGTGCTACCCAGCTTCAGGGTGGAGAGACTCAAATCTACTGCTTGAGGACGAAAGAATATGGCCGAAGCAAAAGAAACTGCAGCTTCGAAAAATACGGGCCCTTTGAAAGGTGTTCGCGTTATCGAACTTGCACGCGTACTTGCAGGCCCCTGGGCCGGACAGATGCTGGCAGACATGGGCGCCGACGTTATCAAGATCGAGCACCCGAACACAGGTGATGATACCCGCCAATGGGGCCCTCCCTTTGTGGAGAGCAAGAATGGGCAAGACCTGGGTGCCGCCTACTACCACTCCGCAAACCGCAATAAGCGCTCAATCACCATAGACATCAAGTCACCAGCTGGTCAGGAAACTCTGCGCCGACTGGTGGCAACATCCGATGTGCTGATTGAAAACTTCAAGACAGGCGGTCTCGCCAAATATGGCCTGGACTATGAAAGCCTTCGTGAGGTTAACCCCAAGCTGGTCTATTGCTCTATTACCGGCTTCGGACAAACCGGACCATACGCCAATTTTGCCGGCTATGACTTCATTGTTCAAGGCATGTCGGGCTTCATGTCAGTAACCGGAGATCCGGAAGGTCATCCGATGAAAGCTGGTATTGCCATAGCCGACTTGTTCACCGGCATTTATGCAGTAACCGGCATTCAGGCCGCACTTATCCATGCCATGAAGACCGGGCAAGGCCAACATGTCGACATGGCGCTGCTTGATACACAGATTGCCGTCTTGCAGAACCACGCGGCAAATTTCCTGGTCTCCGGCAAGGACCCCAAACGTCTGGGCAATGCGAACCCGAACATTACTCCATATGAGGTGTTTTCTGTCGCAGACGGCCACCTGATCCTTGCGGTCGGCAACGATGGTCAGTTCCATCGCCTGTGCGCGCTGCTGGGCATTCCGGAAATGGCCGACGATCCGCGTTTTTCTCACAACTCTGCACGGCTGAAAAACCGTCAGGAGATGAACGCAAAGCTTTCTGAAGAAACCAGGAAGTGGAACAAACAGGATCTGCTCATAGCATGTGAGGAAAACGCGGTACCCGTGGGACCGATCAACAAGATCAGCGACATGTTCGCCGATCCGCAGGTCATCGCACGCGGCATCAAGATTGAGCTTGAGGACAGCCGTGGCAACAAGATTGCAGGCGTGCGCAATCCCATTGTCATGTCAGAAACTCCGCTTCGCTACGAGAAGCCAAGCCCCCGCCTTGGTGAACACACCTCCGAGATCCTTAAAGAACTGGACATGCTTGAAGCCAAGAAGGCCAAAGACTGATAGGATTTTGGATCGTTTCGATGGTTCCGGAATGGCGCAGTCCTCCTGCGCCGTTCTTTTTTGTAGTTTCCACAATAAATCCACATATGCGTCCTGCTCAACCGGCTACCAATATGATTTCATGGCGCTGATCGCCTGACCTATCTCTGCTCTGTGCGGATCAATAGCGAGACGGCGTAGAACCTCAATTCACCGATTTATCCCCACGCGGAAGGACCGAAAAGTGAAAACAGGCGGAAAACTGATCGTCGAAGCACTGGAAGCCAACGGCGTCGAACAAATTAGCCTTGTGCCCGGAGAAAGCTTCCTCGCCGTTTTGGATGCATTGGCAGACAGTCCCATCAAGCAATATATCTGCCGTCAGGAAGGTGGGGCCGCCATGATGGCAGACTGCTGGGGACGGCTGACAGGCAAGCCGGGCATTTGTTTTGTTACGCGAGGCCCCGGTGCCACAAACGCATCCGCGGGACTACACGTCGCCATGCAGGATGCCACGCCAATGATACTGTTCATCGGTCAGGTCCAGCGCGATGCTCGCGAGCGTGAGGCGTTTCAGGAAATTGAGTACCGCCGCGCTTTTACAGAAGTCGCCAAATGGGTCGTGGACATCGACGATGCCAGACGCATTCCCGAATTGATCACGCGCGCATTCGCGGTAGCAACATCGGGGCGTCCGGGCCCGGTTGTCGTGGCACTGCCTCAGGATATGCTGGTTGATGAGGTCGAGACCGTCGATCCGCGCGCCTACAACCCGGTTGAATCGCATCCTGGCGCAAAGCAGGTCGCACAATTTGCTGAGATGCTCTCCAAGGCGCAGAAGCCGATGTTTATCCTTGGGGGCAGCCGATGGAACGCTGAATCGGTTGGAAAATTCGCCGCGTTTGCTGAGAAGTGGGCAATCCCTGTGGGTTGCTCGTTCCGCCGCCAAATGCTGTTCGACCATTTACACCCTTCTTATGCCGGCGATGTTGGTCTTGGGATCAATCCTTCATTGGCCAAGGAAATTCGGGAAGCCGACCTCGTCGTGCTTTTAGGCGGGCGCCTGTCAGAAAGTCCGTCCTCCGACTACACGCTCCTGGATGTGCCCTACCCGAAACAAAAGCTCGTTCACATCTATCCTGATCCGGAAGAGCTCGGTCGCGTCTATCGACCGGACCTCGCGATCTGCGCTGCACCCTCGGATTTTGTAGCCGCGCTTGATGAGCTGGAAGCACCGGCAAAAGCTCCCGCCTGGGCAGAGCGCACATCAGCCATGCACACCGCATATTTGGACTGGTCAACTCCACCCAAGAGTGGTCCCGAAGGGGTCCATATGGGCGCGATCATGGAATGGATTGAAGCCAATACATCGATTGATACGGTCTTCACCAATGGCGCGGGCAATTTCGCGACCTGGCTGCATCGCTTCCACCGCTTCCGTCAGTTCAAGACGCAGGCCAGCCCGACATCCGGCACCATGGGTTATGGCTTGCCGGCAGCCGTTGCGGCGAAGGCGCTGCTGCCCGACACAGATGTTATTTGTTTTGCTGGCGATGGCGACTTCATGATGCATGGGCAGGAATTTGCAACTGCCGTCCAATACGGACTGCCAATCATCACGCTCCTCATCAACAATTCGATGTTCGGCACCATCCGCATGCATCAGGAGCGTGAGTATCCTGGGCGTGTGAGTGGCACAGTACTATCCAACCCAGACTTCGCAGCCCTCGCCGCCGCCTATGGCGGGCACGGAGAAAAGGTGACCCGAACCGAGGATTTCGAAGCGGCCTTCAAACGCGCAAAAGCGAGCGGCAAACCCGCCATTATCGAAATAATCCAGAACCCGGAAGCCATTACACCCTCTCGGACACTGAGCGAAATTCGCAAGGGCTGATTGCCGAAGCACATGACACAAAAATGGCCGCACATTGTGCGGCCTTTTTTTTGCTGATGGGAAATTCACCAGATCAGCAGGCGATCTTACCACACTCCAATTCAGGCAGCGGCGAATTGGTAGGTTCCAATGTCGTCAAAGCGCACACCAAAATCGCCTCGGGAGATTTCAACACCACCATTATTGGCACGAGGAGCGGCAAGCGTGTAGGTCGAATCCTCTTCGTAAGAGACGACATTGCCGGTTGCGGCTTCCATCAGTTCTTCCGTGTAGCTGTCGGACGAGGTCGCTTCGGGCTCGTCGGTTCCTTCAGCCTCATCGCTCTTGTCCACTGCGAACAAGGAAGCCAGGACGCCAGCTTCAAGCGATTGACCATCGGTGCTGGAGCCGCTGTCCGTCGACGGGGGCGACGGTGGCAGTCCTCCGCTTGGCGGTGCTGGTGGCGCCGAGCTATCAACGCCAGCCGATGCAGCCGTGTTCTGGCTGGTCTCACTGCGTGATGTCGAGGATTGATTGGTTGCGAGTTCACCAAGACGCGCAGACAGGCTCTGCGCCTGCATAGCAGACACTTCCACTGTCGGAACGTGTGGCTTTTTCTTTCGCTCTTCTTCACCTGCCGTAACACCGGCATTTGTGCCAGCTGGCTGGGAAGTGAGTGCGGATACCGGACCCGCGCTGGATTTCGTCTGGACAGACAGCATCATTGTCTCCTGTTGGGTACCCATCATGGGCACACGCCTATCGTCGCGGAAAACCGCAACACATCGATAGACACGCCAATCCTATCCGAAACCTATTAAGTCAGAGTAAACAGGAGCGAAACTTGCGCAGAGGGCACTCTACAGAGAGAAACCGCAGGTCTTATTGGTTGACTGCGTGCTGGTAAATTGTCGTCGAGCGCGCACCCGAACGGCAAAATCCAAGCATCGGTGCCGGAAACTCAGCGATAGCTGCGGCCATCTGAACAACACCGTCCGGTGTCACGCCAATTGCACCAACCACCGGAATATGGGTGATTTTCATGCCGAGTTCTTCGGCACGCGCAGCAATATCAGCAAATGCAGGCTGCCCAGGCTCTTCATTGTCGGGGCGATGGCAAACCATAGACTTGAAGCCCATGGCCTTGATTGCATCAACGTCAGAAACGCTAATCTGACCTGTTACTGAATATTCTTCGTTGATCGTTCTGATATCCACGTGCAACCTCAAGCCTTTAATGGAGTTTTGACTTTTCTAAACACCAGACGAGCGCCCGTCAATCAAGTCGGACGCCCCGATTTACTGCGCCTCAAATTGCCGCAGTCACAATGAACTCGACCTTGTAATCAGGCGTCGCCAGCTTGGCTTCGCTGGTCGCGCGTGCTGGCGGGTTGGCCGGATCAATCCAGGCCTGCCATACTTCATTCATCTCGCCGAAAGTGCTCATGTCGGCCAGATAGATGATTGTCTGGAGGATCTTGGACTTGTCGCTTCCAGCCAGCGCCAGCAGACGATCGACTTCTGCCAAAGCCACACGAGACTGCTCGGCGACGGTTGCTCCCTCACCGACCTGACCGGCCAAATACACTGTATTGCCGTGGACCACAGCAGCGCTCATACGCGCGCCTGGCTCAATACGCTGAATGCTCATTCAATACTCCTTGAGAAAAACGAATGGCAATGCGTATAGCCGTCTTTGTGCCGCGGTCAATTGACTCTTTGCATTGCACCCGCCGGAATTCAGGCAAAAGAAAATTTCAGGCCATACTGGCGCGCGTCGCCCGGCATGAGTTCGGTCATCGCGCCGCTCTCAATCAGTTCCGCGCGTGGCTTCCAATCATGCGACACCGGTTCAATACCCAACACATGGGCCGGTGCTTCCTGATTTCGCCACATCTGCAGAAAGGGTAACGATCTAGCGTCGAAGCTGACGTTCAGACTGCGTCCACCCAGCGCCTGAATGGGCCCAAGTGCAACACTCGCCTCGCCCTCACCCGCTAGCACGCAAAATACGTGGCCATTCCCTTCCCCAAAGGTCCAGCCCATTGCTTGGTCGCCAAACATGGACCCTGAGAGCAGGACACCGTCATCAAGGTGCTTCGCGCCTAAATTCATGTGGTACATGTGCCCTGTCGCAAAGGCTTTCTGCCCGACATTGCGCAACGTGTCCGCCAAACTGACAATTCCAGTTCCTCCATCAATGCGCCAGACACGTTCCAGCAAGGCCTTGCCACCATTTGCCAGCGCAACATTGACATGTGCTTCAGCGACCGCTTCGTCTTCATTCATCTCAAAGCGTATGATTTGCGCGGGCGAACCGGAGAACGAGCCATGCAGCGGATATTTTCGTCCCGACCCATCCTCCAGCAATTCGGGGTGGCGCAGATGGTCCGGGCCGCAAGTGAACATAAAGCCTTCCAGCGAATGGTCGATGCGCGGGTCGCCGTCATCCGGGATCGCGCGACCCGGCGCAACATCCAGACCGTCCACGACACAGGAAGCGATGTCAAAAACAGATGCCTCATCCAGCATGAGACGCGGACTGCGACCGGCGAAAAATTCCATCATGGCGACACCCTTGAATTAGCCTGCAAGCGAATTTCACAGAAAGGCCGAAATTGTGATTAAAGGTCGGCAAGTAAACCTATTTTCCGACTCACACAATTGGTGAACCTGCTTGCGTAACATTGCGACCATACTCTCGACGACCCTGTTCCTTTCAACAACCATTTTGCCGAATGGCGTCAATGCCCAGCAACCAGACATTCTGCTTGTGACCCCACAAGGCGATATTCTGGACTATGTGCCTGAAGCAGGTGAAGTTGACGTGCGCGTCGACGGTCAGGGACGCCGCGTGTTGATCGATCACCATGGACGAGTGGTCGCCTACGAAGTGCGAACCGACGGATCGCGCCGCATGGAGCAAGACCGTTTTGATCCCGATAGAGGTTGGGGCTTCGATGAGGCCCCCTGGGATTTGCAGCCCGACGACGAGGTTGTTACGGGCACTCTTCCTGAAGGCCGCGTCGAGCCGGAGCAATCTGTTACAGTCCAACCCCTGCCCGCGCCTTCGCGCCCAAGTGCCGAACCCGAACCGCTTGAAGAGGCGTCGATTGCGCCTCAGTCGGATACCGACATTCCGCCTGCCATCGAGCAAAAGGTTGAGACATTGAACAAGGGCCGGGAGGCCATGCCAAAACTGAACCGTGAGGCTGTTACAGCCCTTCAGGTGTTGCTTGACCGCGCCGGATTTTCACCGGGCGTCATTGACGGCAAAATGGGCAGCAATGTTGCCAAAGCCCTGGCTGCATATGAAGCGGTGAAGGGCGAGAAATTAGACCCGGCCAATTCTGAGGAAATCATGCAGCGCCTCAGCGTGGACGGCGGCTTGCCGATCATGAGTTACGAAATTAGCGCGGCTGATGCTGCGGGGCCATATGTTGCCTCTATCCCGAGCGACTACGCGCAAAAGGCAGCACTGCCTGCCATGTCATACACGTCAACGACTGAAATGCTGGCAGAGCGCTTCCACATGGATGAGCAATACCTCAAAGCGCTCAACCCTGGTGTCGATTTCACCCTGCCGGGCGCGATTGTGAAAGTGGTCAATCCCGGTGAGCCAAAGCGTGCAGAAGTGACCCGCATTGTTGCAAACAAGCGCCTGAAGCAGGTTCAAGCATTCGATGAGAATGGCGAACTTGTTGTTGCATATCCCGCGACCATTGGATCATCGGATACGCCGTCACCCTCTGGGACCGTATCGGTGGAGCGTATCGCGCTCGACCCCAACTACACCTACAACCCGAAGATCAATTTTCAGCAAGGTGGCAACACGTCTGTTTTGACAATACCGCCAGGGCCGAATGGACCTGTTGGCAATGTCTGGATCGCCCTGTCCAAACCGACATATGGCATCCACGGCACTCCAGACCCGTCTCATATCGGCAAGACAGAAAGCCACGGCTGCATACGCTTGACAAATTGGGACGCGCGCGAGCTGGCCAAAATGATCAAGCAAGGTGTGATCGTGCAGTTTGTGGACTAGGCCAGCATAAGATCACCGCGCCCGTTCGGTATGCCGGTGCGCGGTGATAACTGTTCTGACTTTACGCCGCTACAGCGCGCCTCCAAAGCGGAACGCTCGTCCGTTGGCTCATAGACATTGGCCGCGGCAACAATCGCTTCAGTTCCAGGGCCAGAGCACGGGCGTTTTCCTGCGCCTTTTCCAGATTGCTGATTTTGCCCAGATCATTGCTGTAGAGCGTCGAGCCACTCTCAAATATATCGCGAAATGCGGTGCGTTCGTTGATCGGCGTTTCGAGCACGTTCACACCACGCTCCTCCAATAGCGCTTTGACAGCACTTAGCGATCGCGTGGTCACATGTGACGTTACGCGCGTCAGCACCACGGAATGCGCTATGTTGATGGAGCATTCCGTCTTGAGCTGGGAAAGAAGCTCCAACACCTGCGCAGCACCACGCGCGTCCATAGCGCAACCCTGCACTGGAATAAGGACATGGTCCGACAGGCCAATTGCCGTGGCAAGAAGCGCGTCGCGCGCACCGGGTAAGTCGACAATGAAGAAATCTGTGTTCCGCTTCATTTCGCGGATGTGTGTCGTCAGCGATGCCGGTGTCACCTCTGAAACAATCTCGATATTATTGTGTTTTCCGGCCGCCTCGCCCCATTGCGTGATCCAATGCTGTGGATCGGCATCCATAATTGCGACCTTGTAGCCCTGTCTGGCATACTCTGTGGCAAGCAACAGGGCAGCCGTAGTTTTCCCCGCACCGCCTTTGGTGTTCGCTAACGAAATTACAGGCATTTCACGCCTCCGATGATGCCACCGCCTCGGCATCAAGTATGTTATTTGGGACGCATAACCCGAGAGCGAAATCATCCACTCACCCCCTGCGCTATAGTCATCGCACATTACATATAAGAAGATATATTTATAGTTAATTTGGAGTTAACAACGCCTATTAATGGTAATGAGTTAAGAGAAATACAAACACTGTGGATTTTTTAATTAAGTACGCGTGAATATACAGGGCGTATCGTAAAAAGAATAACGAAGCCAGCAAATACAAGGCAGAATACTTCTTCAGACGTCAGATGAATTACTCAAAGGCCAAGGCATGCGCCTGCAAAACCGGCAGCTAGCACGCCGTCAAAAATACGGAAGATATTCAGAATAATTGAAACCAAGCGCCGCACGACTGCTGACTAACAAAACATCAAGTTCCAGCATGCACACGGCCAGCATCCCAGCGATTTCGGCTGTTTTACGGCAACAAAAAGGCGCGGCAAACGCCACGCCTTCCAGTCAACTCATGTCGCTCGTATTAGATGCACTCGTGGAACAGCTTCGTCGCAGCTTCCACAGTCAGCTCCACCGGATTTCCGCCGGTAGACGGGTCAGCGACAGCCGCAACAGCCATCTCGTCAATACGATCTGTGCCAACACCAAGAGCTGCGAGCTTATCAGGAATACCCAGCTCTTCGCGAATTTGCAGCACGAAGTCATAGAAGCCGTCAAACCCGCCAGAGATTCCCAGATATGCCGCAGCAGAAGCAAGCCTGTCCTCAATAGCAGGGCGATTGAAGCGCAATACTGGCGGCATGCAAACGGCGTTCGTGGTGCCGTGGTGCGTGTGATAGATCGCGCCAACAGGATGGCTAAGCGAATGAATTGCGCCCAGCCCCTTCTGGAAGGCCACAGCTCCCATGGCCGCCGCAGACATCATATGTGTGCGAGCCTCAATGTCCGTACCATCCTTGTATGCACGCGGCAGATACTCCTTCACCAACCGCATGCCTTCCAGCGCAATGCCCTGGCTCATGGGATGATAGAAGGGAGAAGAGAACGCCTCCAGGCAATGCGCGAATGCATCCATGCCGGTTCCAGCGGTAATGTGCTTGGGCATACCAACTGTCAGTTCAGGATCGCAAAGGGTCACGCCCGGAAGAAACCTCGGGTGAAAGATGATCTTCTTGGTTTCGGTGACAGAATTGGTGATCACCGATGCACGACCAACTTCAGAGCCAGTGCCAGCCGTGGTTGGTACCGCCACGATTGGCGCAATGCCCTCCTCCGACGCACGCGTCCACCAATCGTCCACATCCTCGAAGTCCCAAACGGGACGCGACTGCCCCGCCATAAAGGCCACGCATTTGCCGAGATCGAGGCCGGAACCGCCGCCAAAAGCGACGACCCCGTCGTGCCCGCCATCCTTGAATGCCTTCACGCCAGCTTCCAGGTTTTTCTCATTCGGGTTCGGATCGACATCCGCAAAAATCGCACGACCAAGACCGGCGGCGTCCAGAATATCCAGCGAGCGCGCGGTGATTTCCATGGAAGCGAGACCTCGGTCGGTGACCAGAAGCGGCTTCTTCATACCGAGCGATTTGCAGTGATCGCCAAGTTCCTTAATCCGTCCGGCGCCCATTTTGACAGCGGTCGGATAACTCCAGTTTGCAGTGATTGACATCTTAAAGTGCCTTTTTCAGATGATAAGATTTTGGTCTGGTCAAATTGTGGAAGCCGATTACAGAAAGCGATCCACCACGTCCGGTTTCCTTGCAGCCAGTCCAGCAAAGACCCGGGTCGACATAATCCGCGCGGTTCATGAAAACGGTTCCAGTTTCCAATTGGCCGCCCAGGTGGCGCGCGCGCTCCACATCAGATGTCCACAGCGAAACGGTCAGCCCGTATTTGCAGTCATTCATGAGAGCAAGCGCTTCTTCATCGCTCTTTACTTTCATGATGCCGACTGCCGGACCAAAGGTCTCCTCGCGCATGATTTCCATCGTATGGTCAACATCCACAAGGATCTGTGGCGCAATATATGCGCCGCCGTCGTCTTCCGGGAAAAGCTTGGGATCCACCAATGCCTTTGCACCTCGTGCAACTGCATCATTCACCTGAGCGCGCACGACGTCCGCAAAGCGTTTGTGCGCCATCGGACCCAGGGTCGTGGACATGTCCAATGGATTGCCGAGCTTGTAGTTCGACATCCATGCCACTGATTTCTCGACAAAAGCATCATAGTGCTTCTCGTTGACATAAATGCGCTCAATGCCACAGCAGCACTGTCCGGAATTGTATGAAGCCGCGTCCATCAGCGTATCAACCGCAGCATCCAAATCAGCGTCTTCCATCACATAGCCCGGATCCTTGCCGCCAAGCTCCAGTCCAACGCCTGTGAAGCTTCCCGCTGCAGCCCGTTCAATCGCCCGACCACCAGCAACAGAGCCGGTGAAATTGACGAAATTGAAATGCCCCTCGCCCAGCAGTTTCGATGTTGTGTCATGATCGAGGAAGATATTCATAAATACATCTTCCGGCACACCGGCCTCATTGAAGGCCTGCACGAAACGTTCGCCAACAAGAAGTGTCTGGCTTGCATGTTTCAGCACCACGGTGTTGCCCGCCATGAGTGCAGGCGCGACCGTGTTGAGCGCGGTCATGTATGGGTAGTTCCAAGGGGCGATAACCAGAACAACACCCAATGCCTCACGTGCAATGTAGCGCTCGAAATTATCAGACTTCTCCACCACCATCGGTGCCAAAGCATCGGCTGCGATTGTCGAAACGTAATTGGATCGCTCGTTGAAGCCGCGGAATTCGCCGCCGTAACGAACCGGGCGACCCATCTGCCACGCCAGTTCCTCGACGACCTTTTCTTCCATTTGATTCAGTTTCTCAACGCCTTTGAGAACGAGCTGAATACGCTCCTCTAAAGGTCTGGCCGCCCACGCTTTTTGCGCTTTGCGCGCGCGTGCGACCGCCGCTGCAGCCTCATCATAATTCAACGCCTGCCGCTCGGCATAAACCGAGCCATCTACTGGCGAAATGCATTGGATCATTGTCATGATCATCTTCCTGTTGGTCAATCTAGAAATGTTGCACTAGGTTGAGCTGTCAGCGAAGGGGTTTCTTCGTCAACAAGGCCCAAACCTCGTTTTCTGTTTCCGAACCGCGTGCGCCCAGTTCTATGAGCAGGCGGGTGGTTGTTTCATAATTAGCGCCGATAATCCGCGAGAGCGTACTGAGTGCTCTCCACTCCGTTCCGTCTGGCGGATTTTCAAGCGCGGTTTTCAGAAGCGCTTTTCTCGCATCATCGAGTTCACGCTGCTTTCTCGTATCCAGATGGCGGTCCAGCCGATGAAAGGAAAACTGAATAAATGCCCCAACGATAACGCCGGCAATTCCAATCATAAACTCCGACATCCCAGCCCCCTCTTTAGGTTATGCTCTTTCAAAACCGCGTGCGACTTCCCAATCAGTCACGCGCCGGTCATATTCTTCCTGTTCCCACTCCGCTGCGCGCACATAGTGGTCAACCACATCATCACCAAAAGCTTCGCGCAGCATCGCCGAACCATTAAGCGCCGCCATTGCACCACGCAGCGTTTTCGGTATTTCACGCACCTCATTCGCCTTGTACGCATCGCCCTCATGGGGCGCTTCCAACACCATTTTTCTTTCCATGCCATCAATTCCGGCGGCAAGTAGAGCCGCCAGCGCCAGATAGGGGTTCAAATCGGAACCACCGACACGGCACTCAATGCGTATTGCCTTGGAACCATCACCGCACAATCTGTAACCAGCGGTACGATTATCCTTCGACCATATAGCTTTTGTAGGTGCAAAAGTCCCTGCGACAAAGCGCTTATAGGAGTTAATATATGGCGCGAGAAAATAGGTGATTTCCTCTGCGTGAGCCAAGAGACCGGCAACATAGTGCTCCATCATCTCTGACATCCCATAGCGACCATTCGGGTCGAAGAATGCCGGCTTCCCGTCCAAGGTCCACAACGACTGGTGCACATGCGATGAACTGCCAGCGGAATCGCCGTGCCACTTGGCAAGGAATGTGATCGCCTTGCCACGCGACCAAGCAATTTCCTTACAGGCATTCTTCACGATGGCATGCTGGTCAGCGGTGGTCAGCGCCTCGGCATATTTCACGTTGATCTCTTCCTGACCAGCAGACGCCTCGCCCTTGGAATTTTCAACTGTAATCCCTGCCCCATAAAGACCGTTGCGGATTGCCCGCATCACGTCTTCTTCCTTGGTTGTCTGGAAGATATGGTAGTCTTCGTTGTAGGGAGCAGCCAGTTCCAGATCGCGATAGCCCGACATACGAGCATCGTCATAAGACTGGTCAAACAGGAAGAATTCCAGCTCCGTGGCCATCATTGGCTTCAGGCCCATGGCCTCCAGTCGCTTGATCTGTTTTTTCAGGATAGCGCGCGGCGAATGCGGCACGTCCTCATGCGTGTGGTGATCCAATACATCGCAGATCACCATTGCGGTTCCTTCCAGCCACGGCAGCTTTCTAAGCGTCGCCAGATCCGGCTTCATTGTGTAGTCGCCGTAGCCCTTCTCCCAGCTTGTCGACTTGTAACCGGAGACGGTTTCCATCTCCATGTCAGTTGCCAGAAGGTAGTTGCAGGAATGGGTTTCTTCCCAAGCGCCATCCACAAAATATTGCGCGTGAAAGCGTTTGCCCATCAGGCGGCCTTGCATATCGATCTGCACCGCCAGCACCGTATCAATCGTGCCGTTGGCAACATCCGCCTTCAAATCTTCAAATGTATAAGGGGCTCGCATAACGTCCTCACGCCTCGTTCTTTTTGATGTGAGGCCCGGAGCGTTGTCGCTCCGGACCGCAAATTGCAAGTGATAAAATCAGCCTTCGCGGTAAGGCGAACCAGCCTTTGCCATAACCGCCTGGTACTGCTTGAGAATGTCGACGACCTTCTTGGTGCGCTCGCTGGTCTGGGCGATTTCATCCCAGAACACCTGTGCTGCGTCTTCAACTGTCTTCCATTCTTCATTTGGAATGGATGTAAGTTCCAGCGGAGACTCACCGGCGCGCAACGCTGCCTCACCACCCCAATACCAATGCAGGCGATGATAGTGCGAGGAATCCATGCAAAGGCCCCAAAGGGTCTTCAGGTGTTCCGGCAGTTCATTCCAGCGATCCTGGTTGGCGAAGAACGAACCGGCCCAGCCGCCAGAAATATTGTTGGTCAGGAAGTACTTCACAGTGTCTTCCCAGCCAACGGTGTGAACTTCGGTGATGCCCGACCATGCGACGGCATCGATTTCACCGGTCTGCATGGCAACTGGAGTGTCTTCGTATGGAACTGTCACCGGAATTACGCCGAATTGCTCCAGGAACTTGCCTGCAGTCGGGAATGTGAAGACGCGCAAGCCTTCCAGATCCTTCAGCGACTTGATTGGCTTGTTGGTGGAGAAATTGCAGGGGTCCCACGCGCCAGCTGACAGCCATTTTACGCCAACTTCGGAATATGCCTCATCCCAGATTTCAGCCAGACCGTACTTGTAGAAAAGTGTCGGAACGTCGAGCGAGAACTTGGAGGCAAACGGGAAGTAGCCGCCAAATACCTTGATGTCGACCGGCGAGTTCATGGAGTCATCGTCGGACTGAACAGCGTCAATCGTGCCGTTTTGCATTGCGCGGAACAGTTCACCCGTCGGCACAAGCTGGTCAGCGGTGTAAAGTTCGATTTCCATCTCGCCGTTGGCAACCTTGTTGAATTTCTCCACACAAGGCTTCACAACTTCCTCGGCCAGTGCGGCACCGGCATAGGTCTGAAGACGCCACTTGATGGGCGACTGCGCTTTTACGTGGGGTGCAGCAAGCGTTGCCGGACCAGCCGCAGCAACTGCAACACCGGCCTTCTTCAGGAACTCACGTCTATTCGTCATTTTATCTCTCCCCTTCGGAGGTTTAGCGGACGTTGGTTTTGACCTTGCCGGTTTTCCCGCAAGGCAGTTTCATGCATAGCCCTTTCTAACGAGAGCTATTGCAAATCATCCCCGCACGGACACCTGGTTTGGAAGCCAGAGTGCAATTTGCGGAAACACGGTCACGATGATGAGACCAAGGATCATAATCGCGACAAAGGGTATGATGGACTTGTAGATATCAGTCAGACCTATTTCCTTTGGTGCCATGGCACGCATCAGGAACAGGTTGTAGCCAAATGGCGGCGTCATATAGGCAATCTGGCACGTGATCGTATAAAGCACGCCATACCAAACCAGGTCGAACCCGAGCGCGCGAACCAGAGGGATATAGAGCGGTGCCACAATCACCAGCATTGCCGTATCATCGAGAAATGTACCCATGATGATGTAGGAAATCTGCATCAGGATGAGGATTTCCCATGGGCTGAGCCCCCACTGCTCTGTGAAGAGATAGGAAATAGTCTTCACGGCCCCCAGACCATCAAACACCGCGCCAAAGCACAGCGCCGCCATGATGATCCACATGAACATGGCTGAAATGCCAAGCGTCTGCTCCAGCGTGCGATTCCAGACTTCTTTCGTCAGTCGCCCCTTGTACCAAACAGCGGCCAGCGCAGACGCCGCACCGATAGCGGAGCTTTCCACCAGGCTGGTCACGCCCATGACAAACAGCCCCATCATCAGGAAGAAGATAAGAAACGGCAGAATGCCCGCGCGCAGAAGCTTCAGCTTCTCTTTCATGGGCATGTCGCGCTCTTCCTTGGACAGAACCGGAGCCAAGGAGGGGTTCATCTTGGCACGAACCATCACGTAAATGATGAAGAGGACAGCAAGAAGAAGACCCGGGAAAACACCCGCTAGCCAAAGCTTGCCGACAGGCTGCCTGGCGATCATGCCGTAAAGAACCAGAACAACGCTTGGCGGCACCAGAATTCCAAGTGACGAACCTGCCTGCACAACGCCTGAGACAAGCGCTTTGTCGTAGCCACGCTTCAACAGCTCCGGCAATGCAATGGTCGCACCGATAGCCATTCCAGCCACCGACAATCCGTTCATGGCGGAAATTACCACCATGAGACCAATCGTGCCGACAGCAAGGCCACCTGGCAGCCCGCCCATCCAGACATGAAACATCTTGTAGAGGTCTTCCGCCAGGCCGGATTCTGACAGAAGATAGCCCATGTAGATGAAGAGTGGCAGCGTTACGAGCGCATACCATTTCATCAACTTCATGCCGGCAGAGAAACCAAGCTCAAGACCACCCGGGCCCCAAAGAAGTGCGGAAGCCACAACGCCTACGAAACCGATAGCCGCAAACACGCGCTGGCCAGTCAGCATCGACATCATCATGGAAGAAAACATTGTAAGCGCGATCAACTCATAGCTCATGCGATCGGCTCCCCTATAGCGACAGCCACATCCTTGATGAATATGGATATGGACTGCAGCAGCATCAGGAAGATGCCAGCCGTCATAGCGATCTTGATCGGTGCCATATAGGGCGACCAGGACGAATAGCTTGTTTCGCTATATTGCAGCGCATAGCTGGTTGACGAAATTCCGCCATAGAGCATGAAGCCAAGATAGACCAGCAACAAAATGATCGTGAAGGAGTCCACGATCGCCCTGGTTCTCGGCGACCAGCGCCCATAGATCAAATCCATCCGCACATGGCTGTCGAGTTGCAACGAATAGGGTCCGCCGACAATGAAGAAAGCCACCATAATAAATTCGGCCATCTCCAAGGTCCAATTCGCGGGCAACAGGAATGCCTTGGAAAGGGAGGAGTAGAGCAATACGCCCATCAGAACGAACACCAGATACATGGTCGCTCGACCGAGCACTCGATTGAATTTGTCTACGACACGCACATAGGTCTTGAGGAAGTTAGGCAATAGCCACACCCTCCCCATTTTCAGGCTTTACCACCTGGAAATGCAAATACATCTCTATTTTCCCTCTCTGGCGGCTACCTTTTTGGCTTGCCGTTATCACCCAACATTCTCCACAATGCCTGACACCGCACGCGTGAGAAGGCCGGCAAGGTAGCCGGCCGCCCGCATCTGTCCCGTCTCGTCAGCAATCAGATCATTGCGAATTTCAATCATTACATTCAGCAGGCCCGCGTCAACAGTATGAAGCTTCAGCGTATGCGTAACACCGTCCTCGGGGCCGTAGGGATCATTCCTTCGCACAGCAAAGGTTGGCTCCTTGGCAGCACCCTGCAGCATTGCGTCAGCAAGCCTTGAATCCTCATCATGTAAAACGCCAATTTCCACGGTTCGCGGAGTTCCGAAATAGATCGGCGTAAACGAGTGAACCGTCACAAATACACTCTCTTGCCCGCGTGCCTGACGCTTCGAAAGCACATCACTCACCGAGCGGTGAAATGGTTCATAGATGGCCTTAACCCGTGCCGCACGCGCTTCATCAGATAGCTGCCTGTTGCCCGGAATATCGTATATCTCGGACTTATCTGGCATTGCTCCTGGCGCATCCGGAGGCCGATTGCAGTCATAAACCAGCCTCGAAAACTGCTGGAAAATCAATGGCGCATCAAGCTCTTGCGCCAATATCCTCGCCACAGCCAATGCACCTGGATCCCAAGCGACATGGCTGTCCAACACCGAAGCATTCAGCCCCAGACCATCCAACGACGCGGGAAGCTTGTTCGATGCATGCTCGCACACGAACACAAACTTGCTGCCACCTTCGCTGTTTTCGACTGTGACCGCAGGTCCGTCAGCTTCGCGCAGCAATGGAGTCTCGATTGCCATGGGGTTTCCGGTAGATGAATTAGTGTTTGAACAGAATTCTTCAGAAAATGCGGGCTGTCAATCCAGTTTTGTAAATTTCTTTTCAGTCAGGGAGATTGACTCTGCTTTTGCGGCATCGTCTATTACGGTGGGAGGACGCTATCGGCGGCAGCGCTGATAGAGCCCACAAACAGCAATTGTGAAAAGGCACGGATGAGGTCGCTTCTTTGAAAAACGTCTCCGACATGATTGGCGGGCAATACGAAACGTTGACGCGTGCGGAGAAGCTGCTGGCACAGTCGCTTCTTGAGAACTATCCGGTTTCCGGCCTTGGTTCGATAACAACTGTCGCAGAGAATGCCGGCGTTTCCACCCCCACCGTTGTGCGGATGGTGCAGAAGCTGGGCTTTTCCGGTTTCTCGGAATTTCAGGCCCAACTTCATCAGGAATTGGAACAGACCATTTCCAACCCGATCACAAAGCGTGATCGCTGGGCTGCAGCAGCCCCAGGAACCCATATTCTAAATCGCTTTGCAGACGCAGTTTTGAAAAACATGCGCGAAAGCCTCGCTGCAATTGAAATCGAAGACTTCGACAAGGCAGCTGCGGAGCTCTCCAACCGCAAAAATCCCGTTTATCTGGCGGGTGGCCGCATCACACATTCGCTTGCAAGCTATCTATTCACCCACCTGCAGGTCATCCGGTCCGGCGTAACGCTGATTTCCACCAACCGCGCCACGTGGCCCCACTATGTGCTGAACATGCAGCCGGGCGACGTGCTGGTGCTATTCGACATTCGCCGCTACGAACACGAAATCGAGATGCTGGCACAGCTTGCCTCAGGCCGTGGTGTGACCATCATTCTGTTTACCGATCAATGGGCATCGCCCGTTACCAAATATGCGCAAGTTGTTTTTCGAAACCACGTTGAGGTTCCATCTGCATGGGATTCTTCGGTGGTGACACTTCTGGTCCTCGAGGCCCTCGTGGAAGCCGTGCAGAACGCCAATTGGAACCGAACGCGCGAACGCCTGCACGAGCTCGAAGACCTGTTCAGCACAACACGGCTGTTTCGCAAGCCTTATGGAAAGGAGGTCAAAAAGGGAAACCCAAACGGGTGACCTGGTATACAGGGAGCAAAACCAAACGCTGTCACAAAAGCATTAAATTACTGTAATAACAGCAACAGGACCTTCGCACAGAAGGCCTTGAATCGGAGAAAGTCATGATCGTTAAATTCACAAAACTGCTTTCCTTGTCCACATCCGTGGCCATTATTGCATCCAGCGCGGCCTATGCCGATGGCATGGACGACCTCGTTGCTGCTGCCAAAGCAGAAGGCAAACTCACAACAATCGCTCTGCCCCATTCCTGGTGCAACTACGGCGAGATGATTGAGGGCTTCAAAGCAAAATACGGCATCGAAGTGAATGAGCTTAACCCCGATGCGGGTTCAGGCGACGAAATTGAAGCCATCAAGGCAAACATGGGCAACACGGGCGACCAGGCACCGGACGTGATCGACGTTGGCCTTTCTTTCGGTCCTTCTGCCAAGGCTGACGGCTTGATCCAGGCCTACAAGGTTGCAACCTGGGACGAAATTCCCGATAGCGCCAAGGATGCAGACGGCTCCTGGTACGGTGACTACTATGGTGTTATGTCGCTTCTCGTAAACAAGGATCTCGTTGAAACTATCCCGACCGATTGGGCAGATCTGCTGAACGACGAATACTCTGCTATGGTAGCCCTTGCTGGTGACCCGCGCTCGTCCAACACAGCTATCTCCACGGTCTTCGCCGCTGGGCTTTCTGCCGCTGGTGGTGATGTTGCCAAGGCTGCAGATGCTGGCCTTGAGTTCTTCAAGGAACTGAATGCAAAGGGCAACTTCGTGCCGGTAATCGGTAAGTCCGCATCGCTCGCACAGGGCACAACGCCAATCGTCGCGACATGGGACTACAACGCCCTTTCCTGGAGCGATGGCCTGAACGGCAACCCGCCGACTGAAGTTGTCGTGCCGAAGACCGGTGTTGTTGCTGGTGTGTACGTGCAGGCGATCTCTGCATACGCGCCGCACCCGAATGCTGCGAAGCTCTGGATGGAATACCTTTACTCCGACGAAGGCCAGCTCACATGGCTGAAGGGCTATTGCCACCCGATCCGCTTCAACGCCATGGCGAAGGCTGGCAAGATCCCGCAGGAGCTTCTCGACAAGCTTCCCCCGGCATCGGCTTATGAAGCTTCCTACTTCCCGACTCTCGATGAACAGGGCGCTTACAAGGCCACGATCACCGAAAAGTGGGACGGCGTAGTCGGCGCTAGCGTTCAGTAATAATATCCCTTTGTCCCGCGGAAGCTTTCTTTCGCGGGACTTCTACCCCGCTCCAATCGAGAGTATTGCCCATGCAAATGCTTGGATCTGCCGCGACGCAGAAAAAGCTGGTCGACTGGCTTGGCATAACGCCCTTCATGATTTTTGCGATCATGTTCCTGATCGCCCCGACGATTTATCTGCTGGTCGGCGCTTTCTTGACGGCGGACGGTCAATTCACGCTCGACAATATCCGGGGGCTGTTTACCGACAAAATCCTAGCCTCCTACCTCATATCGCTCAAGATCTCCATCACATCCTCTTTGGGTGGTGGCCTGATTGGGTTCTTCCTCGCATGGGCGCTCGTTATGGGCGACCTGCCGAAAGGCATACGCTCACCAATCATGACCTTTTGTGGTGTTGCATCCAACTTCGCAGGCGTGCCATTGGCGTTCGCCTTCCTGGCCACATTGGGGCGCACCGGCCTTGTTACACTGATTTTGAAGAACGAGTTTGGCTTCAACATCTATTCGCATGGCTTTAATATCCTCAGCTTCACAGGCCTCACCGTCACCTACATGTACTTCCAGATACCGTTGATGGTGTTGATCCTTTCTCCGGCACTGGAAGGCATCCGCAAAGAGTGGCAAGAGGCGGCGCAAAGCCTCGGCGCGACGACGTTTCAATACTGGACCCGCATCGCCTTGCCGATCCTCTTCCCCTCCATACTGGGAACCCTGTTGCTGATGTTCGCCAATGCCTTCGGCGCTATCGCAACCGCCTATTCCCTGACCGGCTCGACCTTCAACATCGTGCCCATTCAGCTCTATGCGCAGATCCGCGGCGACGTGCTGCACAATCCAAATCTGGGCTATGCATTGGCCTTCGGCATGGTTGTCATTACAGGCATTTCCAACCTTCTCTATATCTGGCTGCGCATGCGGGCCGAAAGGTGGCAGAAATGAATACGAAAAAGATTGGCGCCTGGTTCGCTGTATTCATCAGTTCGCTTTATTTCATCGTGCCCCTGGTTGGTACATTTGAATTTTCTCTGCGTATGCGGCGGGGCGAATATTCGTTCGACGCCTATCGTTCCGTTTTTGCCGATATCCAGTTCCGCGAGTCCTTTGGCTATTCGGTACTCATGGCGCTACTGACGATTATTTTCGGCATGACGCTTCTGGTGCCGACTGCTTATTGGGTGCGTCTGCGCCTGCCGCAAATGCGACCGGTCGTCGAATTCCTGTCCCTGATGCCACTTGTCATTCCAGCGATTGTGGTCGTCTTTGGATATCTCCGCCTCTACAACTCATCTTCATACATACCTTTCACCGGCTCCGCGCGCGGTACTGACCTGTTGTTGATGTTTGCCTTCATGACACTTTCCATGCCCTACATGTATCGCGCAGTGGACACTGCCATGCGTGCGATCGACGTGGGCACGCTTACAGAAGCAGCACAGATTCTTGGGGCAAACTGGCACACCGTCATGTTCCGTTGCATCTTCCCCAATGTGCTCACCGGTGTTCTTTCGGGTGCATTCATCACTTTTGCCATCGTGATGGGCGAATTCACCCTTCCCTCACTTCTCAACCGTCCGGCATTCGGCCCCTATCTGCAGTTGATAGGTGCCAACCGAGCATATGAACCACCTGCGCTTGCCATCATCGCATTTGCCATGACGTGGCTTTCTATGGGGCTGATCCAACTGGTCAGCAGCATTTCACGATCCGCGCGTCATCCTTAAGGACAATTTAGACCATGGCTTTTCTCGAACTCTCCCACATTCAAAAAAGCTTCGGCAGTGTGAAGGTTGTTCACGACTTCAATATGAGCATTGAAGAAGGTGAATTTGTCTCGTTCCTCGGCCCATCTGGCTGCGGCAAGACGACAATTCTGCGCATGGTTGCGGGTTTTGAACTCCCGACCGGTGGCACGATAACCATCAACGGCGTCGATCAAGCACGTCTGAAGCCAAATAAGCGAAATATTGGCATGGTGTTTCAGGCCTATGCACTCTTTCCCAATATGACCGTATTCGACAACGTTGCCTTTGGCTTGAAGATTGCCGGCATGGGCAAGGCGGATATCAAAACCCGCGTCATGGAAATGTTGGACCTGATCCATCTTGGCCATCTGGCGGACCGCTTCCCCTACCAGATGTCAGGCGGTCAACAGCAGAGAGTGGCTCTTGCACGCGCGCTCGCCCCTAGCCCGAAAGTGTTGCTGCTCGACGAACCGCTTTCGGCACTGGACGCCAAAATCCGCGTTTCTCTGCGTGAGGAAATCAAGGCCATTCAGCACAAGCTGGGCATCACCACCATTTTCGTAACGCACGACCAGGAAGAGGCCCTGTCCATTTCTGACCGAGTTGTTGTCATGAACGGCGGCGTGGCCGAGCAAATGGGCGCACCAGCGGAAATCTACAACAACCCCTCCTCGAAATTCGTTGCTAACTTCATCGGCACGCTCAGCACTGTGGAAGCCAAAGTGGCGAACCCGGCCGAGAACACCATCGAGTTTGGCGGCAAGACCATTCCATTGAGCGATGGCCTGCAGCAACACAAGGCTGGTGACACAGTATCACTCGCACTTCGCCCTGAAGCGCTTTCGCTTTGGCCGCAGGCGGACAGCGACACGCATCTGGTTGGCAAAGTCACCAGCGTCAACTTCCTCGGCTCGGTCATTCGCACGCGCATCGAAGTGGATGGTCACGAAATCTCTTTCGACATGTTCAACAATCCGGGTATCCAGCTTCCATCCGAAGGCGAAACGGCAACAGTCCATTTCGCGGCATCGGATATCCTGCTCATCAAGGATTGAGTTCCCCCTCCCCCTGACCTAGGGTTCTAACCCTAGGCTGGGGAAATCGAAATTGGAGGGGATAGAATGAACATGAAAGCTAGCTTGACGGCAGCAACTCTCATCGGCGTATGCACCACTTCTGTGGTGAATGCGGCAGAGCCTGTGCGTTTTGATCGGTTTCGTGCCTATCTCATCTATGAAGACAGCGGCAAGCTTTCCAAGAACATAGCCAAGCGCACCGACCAAATTATAGCCAATGATGAAAATGGCTCTTCGGTGCAGGTTCTTGTTGATATTGTCGCCAGCGGCGGCAAAAACCAAGTCTACGACAACAATACACTTCTGCTGACATGGGTCACCGACCCATTTGCGGAAATGGGGACGCCGTCAAAAGTCGACATGGGTTGGCCAATCACCTATGTCGGCCTGAACGGGGAAGTAACGCGCTCCATCATCGTTGACCACGACTGTGGCCCCTTCACCCTGCATGCGCGCGTTGATGTTGGCGATTCGTTTGGCAAAGAGTACGTGAAGGAATTCAATCTGACCTGCGGCGACTGACGCGCCCGGAATTCAGGCCATTTCCATTGACAAAACCCGGCAGCATCGCCGGGTTTTGTTTTTCCTCAAGCGATCAGAGCCAGAAATCCAAGCTCACTTGCACTGCGATAAAGCATGTAGATGGCAACGACAAAGATCATCGCGGCAAACAGGCTGTTGAGCGCCCCCTTTCGGGTCGACAGCCGTTTGGCAACAATGGCGCCAATAGCACCACCGACAATGCCTCCGACAATGAAAATTCCCGCCAGAGCAAAGTCAGCATAGCCCGAAATGGCATAGTTGACAGCGGTTGTGAGGCCAAATGCAGTAACCGCGACGAGAGACGAACCGACGGCGTAGATGATAGGCATTCCCGTCGCTGCAATAAGTCCCGGCACAATCAAGAAGCCGCCGCCGATACCAAAGAAGCCGGAGAACACACCTGTCAGCAATCCGAATGCGATCACCTTGGGCGCGTTTTCAATCACGCACCGAACATCCGGATTACCGGTGTCATTACGCTTGCGGAACATCAGGGCACCAACAACCATCATCAAAAGCGCGAACAAAATAAGCAACTTTTGACCATCCACCATTTTACCAAGCGTGGACCCGCCAAATGCACCAACAATCCCCGCGACGCTGTACATTGCCGCACAGCGCCACTTCACATTGCCCAGCCTGGCATGCCCGGCCAGATTTGTGAGCGCGTTAGCCGCGACAGCCAGCGCGCTCGTACCGATGGCCAGGTGCACGCTGGGCACGCCCACGACATACATCATGAGCGGTACGGCCAGAATCGAGCCACCGCCGCCAAACATGCCGAGCGTGAAGCCGACCAGACCGCCGGAGAACGCCCCCAGCGCATATTGCACCATATCAAGGTTCATGATTACTTCGCCCCGCCTCAGCCGCCTGCGGCCAAACGTGGCGCGATACTCATCATATTATAGCCAGCCATCGCCGTCGTGCGCAAAATCTCCGCCACGGGGCGTTTTCTCGCCTGCGACAGAGACCAAAGCGTCGTCGCACGGTTTCCAGAATTGCAATAGACCAGAACGGGCTGCGGCAGCCGACGCATGACCTCGTCAAACTCCTCTACCTGACGGCTGGTCGGTGTTCCAGAGACTGGCAGGTAATAAACCGCCATGTCCGCCTGATGGGCCGCACGTGCAATTGAGGCGTAGGAGGGCTGACTGCCCTCCTCACCATCGGGTCTCGCACAAATGATCGAACGAAAACCGCTCTTCCTCAACGCAGGAATCTGGGCCGTTGTGATTTGCGGGCTGACGCTCAGCCGTTCACAGATTCTTCTCACGCTCATAGATGTCTCTCCGGTTATTTGTGATGGCAATATCAAAGCGCGTTCAAAGGCACTTTGAGATAGCGCTTGCCATCAGATTCGACCGGCGGAAGTTCGCCCGCGCGCATGTTCACCTGCAGAGACGGGATGATGAGCTTCGGCATATCGAGCGTCGCGTCACGCTCGGTGCGCATTTGGACGAACTCCTCCTTCGACCTGCCGTTACCCACGTGAATATTATGTGCCTTCTCGTCGGCGACTGTGGTTTCCCACTGGATGTCGCGGCCATTCGGGCCGTAGTCGTGGCACATGAAAAGGCGCATTTCATCGGGCAGTGCCAGAACCTTCTGTATGGAGTCGTAGAGAACGCCCGCATCGCCACCGGGGAAGTCAGCGCGCGCAGAGCCACCATCCGGCATGAACAGCGTATCACCTACATAGGCCGAATTGCCCATCACATGCGTCATGCAGGCCGGGGTGTGGCCAGGTGTGTGCATAGCCACACATTCCATTTCGCCAACCTTGTAAGTGTCGCCGTCTTCAAAGAGGCGATCAAACTGGCTGCCATCGCGCTGGAATTCTGTTCCTTCGTTGAACACCTTGCCAAATGTGTCCTGTACGACAGTGATATTGGTTCCAATACCAATCTTGCCGCCCAGCTTCGACTGAATATAGGGAGCTGCGGAAAGATGATCTGCATGGACATGGGTCTCGATCAGCCAGTCAACTTTCAGTCCGTTCTTTTCAACAAAATCAATAATTTCATCGGCGTGCTGATAGGAAATACGGCCAGCGGCGTAATCGATATCCATCACAGAATCGACAATCGCACAGGCGTTTGAAGCAGGATCCTTCACCACATAGCTGATGGTGTTGGTTGCGGGATCGAAAAATGCCGTTACTTCGGGTGTTACGTTCATGTTCACGTTGTAATTCGCCATAATATTTCTCCTGGGGAGTCTTAGTTGACGACTACATGGCACACCTGTTCCGCAATCCTGTGTGACAAGGTCACAAAAGAATGCAAAAAATCAAATTTGTTGGAGAAACTGCGTGCGGGACGCCTATTTTTCCCAGTTGGAACGCGCCAGACGCTCCAGGCCTCCGCTGTTCAAAATGCGCACTTCTCCACGAGATTGTTCAACAAGACCGCGCCGTTGGAACTCTGACAGCATGCGCGAAATCACCTCGCGCGCAGTGCCCAGCTCATTACCCAGTGTCTGGTGCGTGGCACGTACCACGCCATCTTGCGCCAGCTCCAGCAACCGAGAGGCAAGGCGTACATCCATGCGCTGAAAAACCAAATCGTCGATCAGTTCCATGAGATCGGAAATGCGCCGCGAATAGGATTTCAGGATAAATTCACGAAACACCTGTGAGCGGGCCATCATATCGTCAAATGTTCGGCGCGGGATGGATACTGCGCGCACATCCGTTTCCGCCATGCCATCCACAGCGGTATCCTCAAAGGCCAGCATGAAGGCAGATGTCATCACGCAGCTTTCACCGGCATTGGCGCGATATAGAAAGATCTCTCGGCCCGTGTCGGACTTCTGGCGCACCCGCATAGTGCCCTCAAGCAGCAACAACAGATTATTTGAGGATTGGCCGTGCTCAAAAACCTGAGTGCCTTCGGAAATCTCCACCACACGGCTTCCGGCAATGAGCTCTTCTTTCAAATTTTCGGGTAGATGATTCAGCCCCTCAAAATGCTCAATCCAGTTGAATGAAGCCTGTTTCATGCCCTGCCTTTTTGCGCCAACCCGCGTCACATAATCTTTGAGGCATATATAGCGATGCCGAGCAATATGGCTATCCCTGTTCGCAGCCAAACAAGGTCATTCGTCACGACCGGCGAACCAATTCACCACGAACAGGAAAAGAATGACGCGTCTGAGAAGCGAAATCTCGATCCACACCCTGCAAGTCGGGTTGGTCGGCGACGATTTGTAAAAGGAAATGGCGCACCCGAAGAGATTCGAACTCCTGACCCCCAGATTCGTAGTCTGGTGCTCTATCCAGCTGAGCTACGGGTGCGTGTTGCGTTGCGGCGCTGTGTCCGTCAGCAACGTGGCGCTCTCCTAAAACGTCCTTTGAGGGAATGCAAGAGGGTTTATGAAAAAAGATCAAAAAAGCGACCAGCTCATGTCACTCCCCTGCTGCGCGCGCAGCCCCACTATCCTTGACGGCCAAGGCTGCCGGACGGTCTGGGATCTCGATCTTGAAGAGTGTGCCAGCTTGCGCTTTTTCCACAAGTGCAATGGTGCCACCATGCGCCAGCACCAATTCACGGGCAATTGCGAGCCCCAGCCCTGCCCCGCCCGCTCGCACAGACCCTTTGAAGGCCGAGAACAGATTCTCACGGGCTTTTTGAGGCATGCCAGGCCCAGTGTCATCCACCGATATCGCAACAACAGAGCCACTGCGATGCGCTGAAACCGTGAGCTGGCGAACACCATCCATCTCGCGAGCTGCCTCGCTGTCCAATGCCTGAACCGCATTGCGGCACAGATTATGTATCGCCCGGAAGAGTTGCTCGGGGTCCGCATCCACCTGCAATTCTTCCTGTATGCGCATCTCGCATATAATTTCGCCATCGGGTTCCAGCCCCAGCCCCTCGTACACATCATGGATAAGCGGGCTGAGCGGCAACAAGCGTCGATTCGGTTCCGATTCGGAATATTTTCCGTAGCTGATGACCGAGTTGGAATAGCCAACGGCACGGTCAATCGCGCGCAACAGCTTCGGCGCAAGACGTTTCACCATCGGGTCGTCAACGTCGCCGAGGCGATCGGAAATCAGTTGAGCACTTGCCAGAATATTGCGCATGTCATGATTGATCTTGGAAACGGCAAGGCCAAGTTCGGCAAGTTTCCTTTGGCTTTTCAAAGTCTTCTGCAACTCTGTTTGCATAGAGGCCAGATAGCGCCCCGCCACGGCCAACTCATCCTTACCAACACCGGTGGGACGCCAAATAGCCGCCGGGTCCTCAGGATTGTCGGAGAAGCGGTGCATGGACTGGGTGAGTCGGCGAATCGGATTGACCATCGACCGATTGATGGCGAAGAAAATCAGCAGACCGGCAAATAGCGAGATACCCAGCGAAAGCAGGAATACATTGCGCGAAAAGGTGAGCATCGCATTTCGCAAGCTGGCATCCGACATGACAATGTCGATTGTCATGTGTTCGCCCTCCACTGGACCGTAAACGCGGATAATCCGGTCGCCACCGAAAACCAGCTCATCAAATGCGTCTTTGATGAAGGTAAGCGGCTCCATAATGGACAGATCATACTGCCGGTCGATGCCCGGCGGCATATCCGTCGCCGCGATTAATCGCCGCGTTCCGTCGCGTTCCAGCACAATCACCTTGACGCCAGTTGCCATCAGGGTGTCATCACGAAGCGAAACAGGAAGATCCGATTGCCCCAGTCCATCGACTACTATGGACGCAACAGCCGCTGTACTCAGCCGCCCTTTCAGCCAGTTGACGCGCATATTGGCGACCGATGGCACGAAAATAGCAACTTCCGCCACCATGACCGCGATGAAAGCCAATCGCAGAAGACGACCGGAAAGGCCGCGAAAAAAGCCGGGCTGCTGCAGCTCCTCGCTCAATCTGGCCAATTTAAGGTCCTGCTCACTCAACATCCCAAATCCCTGTGACATGCGCCGACAACGCAACCTCTAAATGTAGTTTCAGATGCTCATGTTAGTGAATTGCGAAGAAAAAACCAAACTATGCCTGCAGATATGCTGTGCCCAATACGTCGAAAACACGGCGACGATTGACTTTTGACCGCTTTGCCCCTAAAAGCCCGCGCAGTTCGGCGCATGTGCAAAAGCACTTGCGGAAAGCCGAGCAACGCTCCTTGCAATTTTGCAATACCAAGAAGGGCCGCACACCGCGGTGTTAAAATAAATGTCTACGAAGCGTACTTACCAGCCTTCAAAGCTTGTTCGCAAGCGTCGTCACGGTTTCCGTGCACGCATGGCCACCAATGGCGGCCGCAAAGTTCTCGCTGCTCGCCGCAACCGCGGTCGCAAGCGTCTGTCAGCATAAGAAAGGCGAGTATGCCCGATGAAAACCGCCGGGCAGAAGGCCTCTGACAATGAGCAAATCAAACCCGGGCGGCTGAAAAGCCGTCCGGAGTTTTTGCGTGTTCAAAAAGGCGAAAAGCTGAAGGGTCGTCTCGTGCTGATCGAGCGGCTGAACAGGCAGGAAGCCGACACACCTGCAAGGGTTGGCTTCACAGTTACCAAGCGTCAGGGCAACGCAGTTGAACGCAACCGCATGCGCAGACGGCTAAAAGAGGCAGTGCGACTGAAAGCAGGGTTTGCAATGCAGCCCGGACATGACTATGTGATCGTCGCGCGCCGGGATGTGTTGAACGCATCCTTTGACGAACTCACCCGGACGATTGAAAAACGCGTCTGCGGCAACAGAGTACAAGGGTCTGGGAAAGACTGATGGAAAACAACCGCAATTATCTTATTGCAATCGCACTGTCGGTGGCCATTCTGGTGGCCTGGCAGTTTCTCTATATGGGCCCGAAGCTGGAAGCCCAGCAACGTGCTACCGAGCAGCAGGCTGCAATTGAACAAACTGTCACCGATGGTGCAGCAACCACGACACCTTCAACGAATGTGAAAACGCCCGCGATCCCCGGCACCGACCAGCAGGCATCTGCTGCCGTCAGCCGCGACGCAGCGCTGAACACAACCGCTCGTGTTGCAATCGAAACGCCTGACGTTTCCGGTTCCATTAATCTGAAGGGTGCGCGCCTGGATGATTTGAAGCTGAACAAATACCACGAGACTGTGGACAAGGAGAGCGCCAACATCGTGCTCTTGAACCCGGCGGAAACCGACGATGGCTATTTTGCTGAAATCGGTTTTGTGGGCGATGTCAAAGTTCCCGGCCCCTCGACCGTCTGGTCTGTGAGCGGCAACCCGACATTGACACCTGACAGCCCGGTGACCCTGACATGGGACAATGGTGAGGGCCTCACCTTCAACCGTGCGATTTCCGTTGATGAACACTACATGTTCACAATCAACGACACAGTTACCAACAATGGTGCAACCGTCGCCAATATCTCCGATTATGGGCGCGTGACACGCTACAACAAGCCAGCCAAGGCGTCTGTCTATGTCATCCATGAAGGCTTCACCGGCTGGCTCGGTGATAGCGGCCTGAAAGAAGTCAAGTACAGCGACGCCGAAAACGAAGCGTCAGCGTTCAATGATGTTGCCACCGGCTGGCTTGGCATTACCGATAAATATTGGGCTGCTGCGCTAGTACCGCCACAGGACAAGACATTTGACGCGCGCTATTCCTATTTCACCGATGGAAAGCCGCGTTTTCAGGCTGACTTCAAAAGCGCCACGACTGAGATTGCACCCGGCGCAACGGTTGAATTCAAGAACCTGGTTTTCGCTGGCGCCAAGGAAGTTCCTGTTGTTGACGGCTATCATGAAAACCTGAACATCTCGAATTTCGACCGTCTGATTGACTGGGGCTGGTTCTACTTCATCACAAAGCCGATGTTTAAGCTGATGGATTTCCTCTTCCATTACTTTGGCAATTTTGGTCTGGCGATCCTGGGAACCACCGTTATCGTCAAGGCCCTCTTCTTCCCGCTTGCCAACAAGCAGTATGCCTCCATGGCAAACATGAAGAAGGTTCAGCCGAAGATGGAAGAGCTGAAAGCCAAGTTCGGCGACGACAAGATGGGCCTGCAGCAGGCAACCATGCAGCTCTACAAGGATGAGAAGATCAATCCTGTCGCAGGCTGCTGGCCGATCCTCCTACAGATCCCGGTCTTCTTCTCGCTCTACAAGGTCATCTATGTGACGATCGAAATGCGCCACGCGCCTTTCTTTGGCTGGATCCAGGACCTGTCCGCACCCGATCCAACAACAGTCGTCAACCTATTTGGTCTGTTGCCATTCGATGCCCCGACCTTCCTGCACCTTGGTGTCTGGCCGCTCGTCATGGGTATCACCATGTTCCTGCAGATGCGCATGAACCCTGCCCCGGCAGATCCCGCACAGGCGATGATCTTCACCTGGATGCCAGTGGTCTTCACCTTCATGCTGGCCTCTTTCCCGGCTGGTCTGGTCATCTACTGGGCATGGAACAACACGCTTTCAATTCTCCAGCAGGGCGTCATCATGAAACGCCATGGGGTGAAGATCGAGCTCTTCAATAATTTGAAGGGACTCATCAAGAAGAAGCCCAAGGAAGTGAAATAGCAATCATGAGAACCCCGGCTCAGCCGGGGTTTTCTATTTCCACGCATGCGCACGCTTGACTTTCGTCTGCAAAAGGGCAATCCAGCTGCAACGAAAGGCGGCAATATGAGCGACCAGCTAACCTTTGACAGCGTAAAATTGTGGACGCGTCCCTGGATTTTCATCCGCGGCGTCCCTGCGCTGAAATTCCTGCCGCCTGAAGGCCCGCCGGAAATCGCTTTTGCAGGGCGGTCCAATGTCGGCAAATCATCCCTCATCAATGCATTGACGAGTTCCAAGGGGCTTGCGCGCACCTCCAATACACCAGGCCGCACACAAGAACTGAACTACTTTGTCCCGGATGGCTATTCCGGCGAAAAGGGCGACCTGCCCCCCATGGCACTGGTCGACATGCCGGGCTACGGCTATGCCAAAGCGCCGAAAGAGACCGTGGATGCCTGGACGAAACTGGTTTTTGATTATCTACGCGGGCGCTCCACGCTAAAGCGTGTCTATGTGCTGATCGACAGCCGCCACGGCATAAAGAAAAACGACGAAGACGTGCTGGACCTCCTGGACAAGGCCGCTGTGTCTTATCAGGTTATCCTGACCAAGACAGACAAGATCAAGTCGCCAGCAGTCACCAAGCTTCTGAGCACGACGCTTGCCCAGATCTCCAAGCGGCCTGCCGCCTACCCTGAAGTGCTGGCAACCTCGTCGGAGAAAAATCAGGGGCTTGAAGAACTCCAGGCCGCCATCATTACCGCGATCACCAGCTGACAAGAAAAACGCCGCCTCATAATGGAGACGGCGTTTCAATGCGATCAGGTCATGCCAGCTTATGCTGCGGGCAGCAACACCTTGTCGATAACATGAATGACACCGTTGGATTGCTTGACGTCGGCGATCGTAACGTGTGCCACACCACCGGTCTCATCAGTCAACGTAATCTTGTCGCCATCCATTTTGGCTTGAAGCGTGCAGCCGCCAACGGTCGGCACGTCATGCTCGCCACCGTCATCGGCAATCATCTTGGCAATCGCGGAAGACAGTGCATCTGCAGCCACAACATGGCATGTCAGCACTTTGACAAGCTGATCCTTGTTTTCAGGTTTCAACAACGTGTCCACTGTACCTTCCGGTAGCGCAGCAAAAGCTTCATTGGTCGGCGCGAATACAGTGAACGGCCCCTTTCCCGCCAGCGTGTCCACAAGGCCCGCCGCCTTCACAGCCGCCACCAGCGTTGTGTGGTCTTTCGAGTTCACGGCATTTTCGACGATATTCTTGGTCTCATACATCGGCGCACCGCCCACCATCGGATTGTCTGCCAGCGCGAAGGTCGAGCTGGATAGGATAACGGCTGCAGCGATACTTGTGCGTGAAATCAACTTGAACATTCTGAATTCCTCTCTCATTTGGTTTTGTTATTCCCTCATCGGGGACAAAAACAGAGACGAAAACGGCCTGAAAAAAGTTTCAGGCCGCTGCATTTTTTTCATAACAGATTGAAATCTCAGAGCTTTAAATTGACCCAACTTTGCCGCTCAGCACCACGGGGCCAGTCGCTACGCCATTTGGTGCCCCTCCAAAGGGCTCAAGCGTCACCGCAAGCGTAACCCCATCATGAATTGTGTCGCGCAACCTAGGTGGGACAATAATTTCGCGGTCGCCATCAAAGGGAATAATCCCCAGCGACTTCGGTGCGCCGCCATCCTCAATCACCCACAATTCCAACGACTTCTCACGCATGCCGCCAGTTGCGGCGGGTGTCAGTCGCAGGCTGCCCGCAGCACCATCATAATAGGCAACCAGGTTGACGCCATCTCCATCAGCCGTCAATTGTGCCAATCGCGTTCCGCTTTCGGACGTGGGCGCCGGCATATTGGCAACCATCGCTATCGCAAGAATAGCCGCAAATGCTGTCGAGGTTAGCGCCAGACCGCGCCAAAACATCAAAGACGACCAGATGGCGGGCCTCGCCTCCGCTTGGGACTCGCCCCAAAGTTCCTCTTCAATTTGCCGATAAACATAGGGCGGCGGAACGATGTCGGGCGCATATTCTTCATTGAAGTCGGATAGGTTGAACTCCCAACGCCCCACCATGCGCGCAAATGACTTGTCGTGACGCAAACGCTGCTCCACCAGCCGGCGCTCCTCCGCAGGTAAAACGCCCAGCACGTATTCGCCTGCAAGCACCTCGTCGCTGCTACGGTCACTCTTTTTGTTGTCAGGCGTAGTCATGATCCCAGTGTTTCCCTATGCATCCAGGCATTCACGAAGCTTCAAGAGACTACGCCGCAGCCATGTCCGCATCGTATTGAGCGGAACCGCATATTTCTGCGCCAGTTCCTGATAGCTCAAACCATCCAGATACGCGCCACGCACCGCTGCGGCTCTATCCTCTTCCAATTCTTCCATACATGCGTCAATTCTGCCAGCCTCAGAACGCGAAGCCGCTACTTTTTCTGGGCTTGGAGCATCATCTGCGAGGTCAAAGACTTCGTCAATCGGCACCTCGCCGCCTTTCTTCACCCGCAATCGATCAATGCAGTGGTTTCGCGCCACCGTCACAAGCCAACCCTCGGCAGGTGCCCCGCTTGATGCAAACTTGCCAGCTTTCTGCCAAATACGCATGAAAGCTTCCTGCAAGGCCTCCTCTGCATCTTGGCGGTCTTTCATAAGACGCATGCACACTGCAAAAAGTTTCGGACTGGTGGATTCGTAAAGCGCACGGAACGCAATTCGGTCCCCCATCGCAACGCGCGAGAGCAACCGAGCAGTCTCAGCATTGGTTGATGACAAGAAGCACCACCTTTCGAGGTTCAATATTTGATGATTATCAAAACAACAAATATGGCACAATAATTATGCTGAGAATGTTTCCCCGCGCAAAATCTTGCGATAAACAGTTCCGAAGACATTCCCAAGAGGCCGCAAATGACTGCATCCGAAAGTGAAATTCAGGCTCGCCTGCTCGCCCAGGCCCTCCCCTTCATGCAACGCTATGAGAATCAGACCATCGTTGTAAAGTATGGCGGTCACGCCATGGGCGATGCAGAGCTTGGCAAGGCATTTGCAGCTGACGTGGCTTTACTCAAACAGTCAGGCGTCAACCCTATCGTCGTGCATGGCGGCGGACCGCAAATTGCAGCTATGCTCGCCAGAATGGGAATTGAGAGCCGTTTCGAGGGTGGCCTGCGCGTCACCGATGAAAAGACTGTCGAAATTGTTGAAATGGTGCTGGCTGGCTCCATCAACAAGGAGATTGTCGCCCTCATCAACCAGACCGGCGAATGGGCGATTGGCCTGTGCGGCAAAGACGGCAACATGGTATTTGCCGAAAAAGCACACAAGACAATGATTGATCCCGACAGCAACATCGAGAAGATCCTCGATCTGGGCTTCGTGGGCGAAGTCGTTGAAGTCGACCGAACGCTTCTCGATCTATTGGCACGATCTGAAATGATCCCGGTCATTGCGCCGGTCGCACCGGGCCGCGATGGCCACACCTACAACATCAACGCCGACACATTTGCCGGCGCTATTGCAGGTGCCGTTGCTGCCTCGCGCCTTCTCTTCCTGACAGACGTTCCAGGTGTACTCGACAAGCAGGGCAATCTCATCAAGGAGCTTTCGGTGAAAGAAGCTCGAGCACTGATCGCCGATGGAACCATTCATGGCGGTATGATTCCCAAGGTGGAAACCTGCATCGAAGCCATCGACAAAGGCGTTCAGGGCGTTGTTATTCTCAACGGCAAGACCAGTCATTCGGTCCTTCTGGAGCTTTTTACCGAAGGTGGTGCTGGAACCCTTCTGGTTCCTTGATGTGAGCTGCGCCATTGTCCCGTTCAAGAAAAGCCGTCGCGACGGAAACCTGTCAATTGTCGGATTTACGCAATGTTGGCAAGGCGGCGCTATCTGACTTCGCGGTACTTGGGATCGAGACCGTGGAACAATTAGCGGACTGCGACCCCGATACGCTTTACGGTGAATTGCAGGTTAGAACCGGCGCTCGCCACGATCTGTGTGTGTGGGATGTTTTCGCCGCAACGATACACGAAGCCAGAACCGGTGAAGCGATGAACTGATGGACATTCACACCAGAACGCAAGAAGCGGCAAGCCGCAGGTACATTCCAATAAAAAAGGCCGAGGTATTCCCGGCCTTTTTTTTCGTATTGAGCTAGTCCATCACCGGAACCGCGTCCTGCTTTCCTTCACCGACCGGTTCTGATTTGCGTTCCGGCTTCTTGAGAAGGAACACACAAACAAATACCAGCACATAGACCGCGAAATTGTAGATTAGCGATTGTATGAGAGCATCACGAAACGCGTCATGGGGCATGGCTCCGCTTGCGAATTTAGCCATCAGCTTGCTGAAGAATACCTCGCTAACAATAGCAACACCAAAGGCACCGCCTGCTTGTTGAAGCGCTTGCAGTGCGCCCGAACCAGAGCCTGCATCTTTCACCGGCACGCCAGCCAGAATTGTCTGGAACAAAGGTGCAATCGTAACGCCGATACCGATACCCCCGAAGAGCAGCGGTACGGTGTAAATGCCCCAATGCAGATCACCCTGCAGACCGGAGGCAACCATGC
Source organism: Ensifer sp. (assembly GCA_050301895.1). Classification (GTDB taxonomy): domain Bacteria; phylum Pseudomonadota; class Alphaproteobacteria; order Rhizobiales; family Rhizobiaceae; genus Ensifer_A. The sequence continues at coordinate 551,200 of JBNKZZ010000002.1, forward strand.
GGACCGCAAACATGGAAATGAAGAGTACGACGAGCCCGCTTGCAATGCGCTGTTTCTGCCACTTGACCCCAATGCGACCGGAAATCGCCGAAGCAATCAAAACGCCCACTGAAAATGGCAATGTCGTCAGCCCTGACCAGAGAGGGCTCAGTCCGAACCCCTGCTGCAGATAAAGAGCGAAGATCAGGAAGAAGGCTGGCATAGCCGAGAAAAATGCCAGAGACATAAGAGCGCCTATGATGAAATTGCTGTTCTTCATCAGATCAAATGGCAATAGCTGCGGCATGTTGCGGCTCTGCTGACGCGCCTCCCACAACACAAATGCGACGAACAGAACGAATGATGCTGCAATCATCGCAAAGCACCAGGCCGCCCAATCGTAGTTGCGTCCCTCAATCAGCGGGAAAATCAACAGAAACATCGCAGCGCTGACAATTGCAATGCCGCCGACATCGTTGCGCAGTTCCTTGTTACCCGGAATATGCGGAATGAACTTGTAACCCAGCACAATTGCAAGAATACCAATCGGAACATTCATAAGGAAAATGGGACGCCACTGCAGGTCAAACAGGTCCGCACCTATCAGCACGCCTCCCAACACCGGCCCGGTAACCGAGGCCAACCCCGCAGTCAATCCGAACAAGGCAAACGCCGCAGCACGTTCATGTGGCGGAAAAATCGTCTGCGCTATTGATAGCACCTGGGGAGCCATGATCGCACCGGCGACGCCCTGAATTAGTCGCGCACCAACCAGAAACTCGATTGAAGGGGCAAGGCCGCAGAGGATTGACGCCATTGTAAACGCGCTCACCCCGAGCAGGAACATCCGCTTCTTGCCGACAATGTCACCCAATCGACCAAAGGGCAAAAGTCCCAATGCGAAGGTCAGGATAAAGCCTGCTACAACCCATTCAATTTCGGTTGAGCTTGCATTCATGTCGTGCTGCAATGTCGGCAGCGACACGTTCACGATGGTCACGTCCAAAAGGTTCATGAACATTGCGATCAATACGGTAATAAGAGCGACCCAGCGCGTTTTGTGGCTGGGATACGGCATATGGTCTGCACCTGCGCGCGCCATTTATAATCTCCAAAAATGATGTCAGGACCTTAGGAACTGGCCCTTGTCACTGATTGAATAATTTCCTTCGCAACACTGTCGAAAAGTGACAGCAGTCGACGGGGTTTATATTGAAAAGACACCAGCGCACCGGTGATCATGTGAGCTGCGGCGACAGGATCCATATTGTCTCGGAATGTACCTTCCGTGCGACCGGCCGTGAGAATATCAACAAATTCACAGTGCCAGCGGATCTTCATCTCCCGCATCTTTTCATCAACTTGCGGGTCTACACGTCCCCGCTTGTTCATTTCGTCAATGAGCTGAAGCAGCTCGGGACGGTTGACCATCGTGTCCTTGAAACCGGCAATTTGCAGTTCAAGGCGCTCCAGCGCAGAGCCACTTGTTGCACCTCTGGCCAATTGCTGCTCGCAGAACGCTTCCCGAAGCCCATCAATTACAAGGTGTATCAGGGCATCCTTGCTTGGCACGTGATAGTGAAGCGTTGCTATGTTGATCCCAACTTCCGCAGCAACCTCTCGCGTGCGTAATGCATCGATCCCCTTTTGGACGATCAACGCGCTGGCGGCTTCCGCAATGGCCTGTTTTCGCTCATCTGTGCGGCAATATTTGTGAGTTGCTTCATTCATCAATCAATCACTTGATTGATTTTACTATTGGAGTCAAGTCCTGCAGCAGACCGGAGGCTCGCCCCGTTTAGCAAGCACAAGTTTTCCCTTTCAATTTCAGGGCATTAGCCAAACAGGATGAATCAAAAAATCCAAATAGCAATGCGCTCCACCGCATGGTCGCCGTGACAATGGGGAGAAGCATACAAATTGAATCAACTCGTAAAATTTTGAGGGTACTTAACTGAATTTCCACAAAAATAGGCCATAACCGCCATGAGCAACAACAGGATGATCATGGACGACCTACTACATCTGCCAACCATAATGGTCATTTATGCCCTCGGCACGCTCATGGTCGGGTCGATTTCTCTTACCCTTTGGCTCCGCGATAGAAGCAATCGCCCTTTCCTGCTGCTCACCGTCGCAGCAAGCATCGGCATTGTGGGCGCAGTTCTCCATGGCTTGCGAAGCGCCGCGCCATTTTGGTTGACAACAGGCGTCGGCTTTCCACTGGTCTTCCTTGGTACGGGTCTATTCTGGACTGCTTTTGTAGCCTTCGAAGGCCGCCGCCCGAATTATTGGCTCGCGGCAACGGGCGCGATGATATCAATCGCCCTCACGCCGTCAGAGCTCTTTCAAGATTCCACGACATTTCGCGCCATTCTTGCGGCCATTATTGTCGGCACCTACAATCTGCTCAGCGCATGGGAGGTCTATCGCCATAGTGAGAGCGAGCCGCTACCTTCGCGCAACCTGGCCGCTTTCATCAACGCCGCTCACGCAGGCATGTGGTATATCCGTATCCCCATGGCCCTTCTCATTGAAGCACCATCGCGTGGCGAAGAATATGCGCAATGGTTTGTGATCGTCACCCTGTTCACAGCACTTCACAACATCTTCGCCATGTTCGCGCTAACGCTTTTGGGCAAGGACCGCTCAGAGCGCCAGTACCGCATTGCTTCGGAGATTGACAATCTAACTGGCGTAAACAATCGCCGCATGTTTGTGGCACGTGCACGCGAAATACTCGAAAAGAAGGACAGCCACGCCGCCCTCCTGATGTTCGATATCGACAAGTTCAAATTGGTCAATGATACCTATGGACATGCCTGCGGCGACACAGCATTGATCGCTTTCGCAAATTGCCTGCAAAAACACTGCAAGGACGATTGGGCAGTTGGTCGCTTGGGCGGCGAAGAGTTTGCCTGCCTCATTCCCGACGCCGATCTGCATGCAGGATTAGCTGCAGGCGAAATGTTCCGCAGCGCTACAGAAGAGCTGGTCGTGCAACTCAAGGACACCCAGCTGCACCTCACCGTCAGCATTGGCGTCGCAAGCAATGATGACGGCCCGGCAACGCTCGATAGCATGTTAGCGCTCGCAGACCTCAATCTCTACAAAGCCAAATCCGACGGTCGAAACCGCGTCTGTGGCAAGACACTTGCAGGCCACTTGCGGACTGTAGCGCCAGACAGTGCTGATCTTGAGAAAGCCCGCAATCGGCGCTCAAGCTAATACAAGAACCAGAATTCCAGCGACGATGAGACCGCAACCCGTGATCTCGCGCATGTTGATTCTTTCTTTGAAGATCAGCACCGAAGATGCGAATGCAAAAAGCATTTCCACCTGCGCCAACGCCTTCACAATGGCCGCCTTCTGCAGGGTCATGGCCATGAACCAGCCAAACGACGCCGTTGCACCAACGAAGCCGGTCGCCAGTGATGGCTTCCACGCACGCGCGATATTGCCAAACTCTTCCGGCGCGCGAAACACCATCCACACAGCCATGACGACGGTCTGAAAAACGATAGCCGAAGCAAGTGTGAAACCGGCCTGCAGGACAAAGTCGGGCGCGACAAGTGTGGGTTCAAGTGCCAACGATGCCGAACGATAGCCAATCGCAGCCGCACCGAACAACAAACCACTGGCAAGACCGAGCAGAGCTGTGCGGCTGAATGTCGAGACGATCAACGCGCGCCATGTAAACGGGGTGCGCGCGACAGAAATCAGCATGACCCCGGCAACGGCAATCAGAATGGCAATAACCGCGGACGACCGGATCGTTTCCCCCAGAAAGACAAAGGCAAGTACCGCAGCCTGTGCTGGCTCAGTACGGGAATACGCTGTACCGACCGCGAAATTGCGAAAGGAGAACATGTGTACCAGCAGCACTTGTGCAAAGATCTGAGACAACGCGGCAAATTCCACCCACTCGGCAAACGTGGGCGTGAATGCAGGCAGTGCCTTGTTGGCCAAAGCCGCGTAACCAAAGAGAAAAACAAGCGCGAATGGCACGCCGAACGCAAAGCGCACGAAGGTCGCGCCCGTTGTGCCCATGGCACCTTTCAAATGCTTTTGGAGAACGGAGCGAATATTTTGTAGGAAAGCGGCAGAAACGGTAATGATAGCCCAAACTGGCATGATATCTTATCCAAATTCATTGCCTCGGCCATGTCGGCGCGAAGGCATCATTCATACATGATCGGAGAATTGCGGCATTGTTAGCCGCAGAAGATATCAGGATAGGTGCGCCTGAACTGACCCGCTCCAGTGCATGAAGAAGCGCCCCGGCAGGAGCTTGCGGTCCTGCAGAATAATATGCGCATTTTTGTTCGGGCGTTCAAACATGCCCTCTCATAGCATTGGCGCTCCCGCCGTGCAATTCGGCATGACACGGTGCCGCAGGAACTTGCCTTAGCAAATGACGCTAAACACGTTTCCTCATGCGCGCGCACATGGCATAACGAGCCATGAGCACAAAACCGAATCTTCCTCAACAATCCGATTTCGAGAACATCACCGAATGGGTGTTCGATCTCGACAACACGCTTTATCCGCACCACGTCGATCTCTTCGCGCAGATCGACAAGAACATGACGGCTTATGTGGCCGAGCTGTTGCAGGTACCCCCTGCAGAGGCCAAGCGCATCCAGAAACAATACTACCATGAGCACGGCACGACGCTTCAAGGCCTGATGCTGCATCACGACGCTGACCCGACCGCCTTTCTTGATGCCGCCCATGCTATCGACTATTCAGTCGTCCCGAAAAATGAGGCCCTTGGTGAGGCCATAAGAGGCCTGCCCGGTCGCAAGTTCATCTTTACCAATGGCACTGTCGCGCATGCGGAAGACACTGCGCGCCAGCTCGGCATCCTTGATCATTTCGATGATATTTTCGACATCGTGGCGGCTGACTACGTGCCCAAGCCGGCTGGCGAAACCTATGACAAGTTCATGGCGCTCAACCGTGTTGAAACAAAGCAAGCAGCCATGTTTGAAGACCTGCCACGCAATTTGCAGGTGCCAAAGGCGCTGGGCATGAAGACAGTTCTTCTGGTTCCGCAGGATATGGCTGGCACGGTCATGGAGCGCTGGGAGGTTCTGTCGGAGGACGATCATCACATCGACTATGTGTCTGATGATCTGACCGCATTCCTGAAGGCATTGACGGAAACCGCGTGAAATCAACAAAAGGCGGCTCTATCAAGTGCATCGCAAGATCAGCATGAAATGCAACGTCATTTGAAAGCATATGGGGCCGGCAACATTGTCTGTTGCCGGGCCATGCGTTCTCTACGCCCCGGACCCCAGCGCGGACAGGATACTCTTGGCGGTTTGCTGATGCACGCTCGCGCGATCCACACCCTCATTGTCAACAAAGAGCTTCGGGGCAACCCGCATCCCAAGGCGGGATGGAAGGCCAAGGAAAGCATAATGGCCTACAGCGTCCCCGACTGAAATATGCTGGAAAGCCGGGTTCACCTCCGCCAGCCAGCCGCCGCATTCGCCAGCGGGCGCGACAATATCAGCGCCCCCGGTAATGATCGTGACCGGCTTCACGATCCCCAAAAGGCTCTCCCGTGAGAATGCGCGAACCGGTGGGGCGGGCGCAATGGCGACAGCTTTGCATATGCGTGCGTCGTTGAAATCATCGCCCTGTTGATCGAAAGATCGACGAAAGACACTCGAACTTTCCAGCAAGTCCGGCAGCCTTTCCGCGACATCGGGGAACTCTTCAGTACCCCGACCTATCGCACCTTTGTCCCGCGCCCAAAGCTGAAACCGCTCCACGGAAGTACGAGCACCTAACAGGCTCAAAACCGCATAACCACCCAGTGAAAAACCGACCGCCGATGCGCGATTTGCGTCCATGAAGGGACCGAAGCGATCATCTTCACTCATGTGGTCGAGAAGACGTGACATGTCTGTTGCACGTTCCCACCAGCACAAAAAGCCCTCCGGGCGATACGCCTCATGGCCAGTATTGCCGTGGTGGTTTGGCGCGATCACAATGTACCCGCTTGTTGCAAGCACATAGGCCAACCAGCCCATACCTTCGGCCGTTCCGCCGGTACCGTGTGACAGCACCACGACCGGCCATTTTGCATCACCTCGCGCCAAAGGCGCGTCCTCGATCACATCGCCCAGAAGGAATAGGCGTCGGGTGTCCTTGGCCGCATCCGCCTCTGTCGGCACCTGCGCGGTTGGATACCATACCGCCCACTTGATAGGACGCGGCCCATCCCCGTCCCAGTTTGTCCGGCTTTCATCCAGCAGTTGCCCGGTGGCAAATCCACAGTAAAACATCTTGCCCGATCCTTTTGGGGTCACCCGCATCGATATGCGTCAGGCCCCGCCGGTGCCCATTTGCTTGTATTGTGCCTCGATGATTGCCCACGCCTCTTCCGCAGTCTCGACAAAGTTCAGAAGCTTCAGGTCATCAGGCGAAATTGTTCCAAAATCCGCAAGTGCCTCGAAATTGATGATCGAACGCCAGAATTTCTCGCCAAACAGGATCAGCGGCACCTGCCCCATACGTTTCGTCTGGATGAGTGTCAGTGTCTCAAACAGCTCATCCATGGTACCAAAACCACCCGGAAATATGGTGACTGCACGGGCGCGCATGAGGAAATGCATCTTGCGGATCGCAAAATAGTGGAAGTTCAGACTAAGATCCGGCGTCACATAGCGATTGGGCGCTTGCTCGTGCGGCAGCACAATATTGAGACCTATGGAAGGCGCCCCGACATCGTTTGCACCACGGTTGCCCGCCTCCATCACACCTGGACCGCCGCCCGTGACGACCACAAACTCTTGATGGCCGTGTTCGGCAGAGCGTTCCGAGCAAAGCCGCGCAAAATCGCGTGCTTCGTCATAATAGACAGACGCAGCCTCCAGGCTCTTGCGTTGTGTATCATTTTTTGCCGCCCAGGCTTCCTTGCCGGGTTCGGGAATACGCGCGCCGCCAAAAATCACCACGGTTGAACGAATTTGGTGCTCATCAAGCACGAGTTTGGCTTTAAGCAGTTCGAGCTGCAGGCGAACCGGTCGCAGCTCATCGCGCGACATGAAATCATCGTCAGCATAAGCCAGCCTGTAAGTTGGTGAATCCGACTGCGGCGTGCTTGGTATCGCGGCGACATATTTCTTGTCTGAGCGGTTACCGCGCAATGGGTCCCACCCGCGTGGTTGCGCCCTGCCGTTCACTTTGCCGTTTGCCATTGTTAGTTTCCTCATTGCTGATTGACGCGACCAGTCCTGTCGCTTAGGAGTCTCGCCCGAGTGAGAGGTCTGATAAAGCGCTGTAGTCGTTGTTCTCAGACGACATTAATCCGTGAAGCTTAAGGAAATCCCCATGTCTGCAACCGATCTTGCTGCCCTGGAAACCATCATTGAAAACGCTTGGGAGAACCGCGATAGCGTCAGCACGTCAACGCGCGGCGAAGTGCGTGACGCTGTGGAAGAATCTCTCAACCTGCTCGACGGCGGCAAGGCGCGAGTTGCCTCTCGCGAGGCAGATGGCAACTGGCTGGTGCACCAGTGGTTGAAAAAGGCGGTCTTGTTGTCTTTCCGCCTGAACCCGATGGAGATCATCAAAAACGCCCCCGGTGAAGCAACATGGTGGGACAAGGTGCCTTCCAAGTTTGATGGCTGGAATGCAGGCAAATATGAAGCTGCTGGCTTCCGCTCGGTGCCGGGCGCAATCGTTCGCCGCTCTGCCTTCATTGCACCGGGCGTGGTTCTCATGCCGTCATTCGTCAACTTGGGAGCCTTCGTCGATGAAGGCACTATGGTCGACACATGGGCAACTGTCGGCTCCTGTGCGCAGATCGGCAAAAACGTACACCTGTCTGGCGGCGTCGGCATTGGCGGCGTTCTGGAACCCATGCAGGCAGGCCCGACAATCATTGAAGATAATTGCTTCATTGGCGCGCGTTCGGAAGTCGTGGAAGGCTGCATTGTGCGCGAAGGCTCGGTCCTCGGCATGGGCGTCTTCATCGGCAAATCCACCCGCATCGTCAACCGCGCAACCGGCGAAATCACCTATGGCGAAGTACCGCCCTACTCTGTTGTTGTTGCTGGCTCCATGCCGGGCAATTCCATGATGGGCAATGGTCAGGCTGCACCAAACCTCTATTGCGCTGTCATCGTGAAAACCGTTGACGAGCAGACCCGCTCCAAGACGGGCATCAACGAGTTGCTGCGCGACTAACATGGCGACCGGACAACCCGAGGCAAGCATTGGATGGCTGTTCTTCTCCCCATCGGGGCGGATCAGCCGTCAGCCCTACGGGCTGTCTTTCCTCTTTTGGATCATGCTCAATGCTGCCTGCCTGTCGGAAATGGTGAATGCAGAAGACGGCAGTGCTGCCCTAATCCTTTGGTTTCTTGCCTTCATGGCATTGACGCTCGCCTCAGCAGTGTCGCTGCTGTTTCTCTCTATCAAGCGCTTACATGATATGGGCTATCCCGGCCCCATAGCGCTTGTCATATTCATACCCGCCATCTCCATTTTTGCGGTTCTGGCGTTCATGATATGGCCGGGCATGATCGGCCAAAATGATTATGGCACAACGCCCAACCGCCCCAAGTTTTGAGATCAACGGCTAGCTTCGAAAGCCCATCAGACTTTGGAAAATGGGCGCGATAACAATCGCGGTCGCCAATATCAGAATGGCTAGCCCCAGAGCATTCCCCGCCGATATGCCTTTCATAAGCTTGAAAATCGCGTAGCTCGCATAAACGCTCGCCAAGAGTTCCAGATTGTAGAGCATCCACCACACGAAAATGCCCTGTGGAAAGAAGAGTTGCAGCAATGCGAGCAGGCCGCCATAGAGGCTGAACGGGACTGAAAGCCAGTTTGTCGCGACAACCATGGCATTGAAATGGTAAGGCTTCTTCCACAGCGCCAGAACAAAGCCCGCGACAATGATCTGCCACATCCAGACCAGCAGATTGAGCAGCGCCAGACGGAAGAAAAATATTATTCCTGTGTCGATGTCAGTGCCCGCATGCAAATGCTGACTGCGCAATGTGACCCAATAGATCGCAACACCCGGCAAGCACCACACCATTGCCCAGAACGAACGGTTCACACCGCGCGCGGAAAGGTCAAAATACGACCAGCCTTGAGGGTTGCCCCGGATCAGGGCAAGCAGACCGTCCATATAGTGCTTGACTTCTTCAAGCCCCGGCATCGGCAAACCAGCGTTCAATGAACGCCTCATAAATCAGGGTCAGTTGCTCAAGATCGGAAAGCGCTACACGCTCATCCACCATATGCATCGTCTGGCCTACAAGGCCAAACTCCACCACGGGACAATAATCCTTGATGAAGCGCGCGTCTGAGGTTCCCCCTGTCGTCGACAAAGCGGGCCTCTTTCCGGTCACGCCCTCAATCGCCGCCGAGAGCGAGCCTGTCAGTTTTTCATCACTGGTCAGAAATACATGGCTTGGTCTGAAAGACCATTCGATTTCGTAGGGCACAGCCGAACGCGCTGGGCGCAATGTTCCATCACGCGCGGCCTTGTCGAGACGCGCGACGATTTCCTGCTTCACCGTGTCAGCAGTCCACACATCATTGAAACGAATATTGAAAGTCGCGCTTGCCTGCGCTGGGATAACGTTGGTCGCCGCGTTTCCTGTATCAATGCTGGTAACCTCCAGATTGGTCGGCGGAAATTCAAGCGTACCCTCATCAAAAGGCTTGTCCATCAGTGCAGTGGTGAGCTGCAGCAAACCGCGAAGCGGATTGTCAGCAAGGTGTGGATAGGCGACATGCCCCTGAACACCTTTGACCGTCAAATAGCCGGAAACCGAACCGCGACGCCCGATCTTGATCATGTCACCGAGCGTGTCCGGGTTGGTCGGTTCGCCCACCAGCGAAGCATCCCACGTCTCACCGGCCTTCGCCAATCGCTCAAGAAGCTTCACCGTGCCATTGACCGCAGGTCCCTCTTCGTCGCCGGTAATCAGAAAAGAGATGGATCCCGGAGGTAGACCGTTCTTTTCGATGTAGCGCGCGACAGCTGCCACAAAGCAGGCAATTCCGCCCTTCATATCCACGGCTCCACGGCCGTACATCTCACCGTCCATGATCTCTGCAGCAAATGGCGGCAAGGTCCATGCAGCTTCATCGCCCACCGGAACAACATCCGTGTGACCAGCAAACATCAGGTGAGGACCGTCATTACCCAGGCGCGCATAAAGGTTTTCAATATCCGGCGTACCTGTCTCGCTCTCAATTGAGCGTTCCGTGCGAAAACCCAAGGGCTCCAGCATATTGACAAGTGCGGTCAGCGCCCCCCCCTCAGCAGGGGTCACAGAGGGGCAGCGGATAAGCGTGGCGAGATTCGCCTTCGGATCGGTAGCAAACATGGAAAGAAGAGTTAGCCGATTGGTGTTTCACTGTCACGGGCGATTTACGGTTGAATACACATATATCGAAGCTGAAAACGCAGCTCACGCGATTGCTGAAAGCCCATCCAGAAGCTCTGCCGCATCTCCCAGCTCAGTTCGGTTACGACCGTTGTCTTTGGCGCGGTACAGCGCTTCATCCACTCTGGAAAGCAATGACTGTATGCTGTCGCCAGCGCTATTGCGGAAGCTGGCGACGCCAATACTCGCCGTCACAAAATCATGACCGGTATTTGCAGGATGCGGTATGTGCAACTGCGCGACGGCAATGCGGATTTCATCGGCAATTTCAATTGCATCCAGGGCATCGCGGCCTTGCAGGATCACCCCAAATTCTTCGCCACCAATGCGGGCAAACTTGGCGCTCCTATGCTCCACAACCGAGGAGATCGCAGTGGCCACCTGCTGCAGACATTCGTCACCTTTCAAATGCCCCCAGCTATCATTGTAGAGTTTGAAATTGTCGACATCCAAACTGAGAAGCGCCAGCGGAACGTAGGCATTGATTGCATCCGAATGAGCGATTTCCAATTGCTCATCAAAATCGCGTCTGTTGGCAACACCCGTCAGCGCATCCGTGCGCGACAATGACGCTAGCTCCCCATTAATCCGGTCGACTTCCCTCTGACGCCCTTCAGCCTTCATCATGTTCAGATAAACGATACGCTGCTCGCGCTCCAACCGAAAGGATACAATGAGCGTGAATCCCGCAGTCGCCACATGAATAATAATGGAGTTCTTCTGCGCTATGAACGGGATCGTCTCATGCCCAAATGTCCCCAAAGCGATGACGATCAAAACAAAAAACGTGACGATCGCGTGCGTTGAAAATCGCAGCGGCATCAGGGTGTTTGTGGCCACGATCACAAGCGAAAACGAAAAGGCATCGAATATTGCATCGTCAGACGTTGTCGCAAGATTGACGACGATCGCGCCAATTGTCACGATCACGATGGCGGTGCCAATGATCATTTCACGGAGCCAGACACTGCGAGCAACTTTCAAAAAATAGAGCAGCGGCAAACAGGAGAGCGTTACGAAACCCAACCGAACAACGATGGCGAATTCAATGATTTCCGGGCGATTTGCATAATCGTTCAAAAGAAATGCATTGAACACCACCAGACCGAGAAGCGCAGAAACAAGAATGCGATCCCGGCGGCGATCCCCTGTATCATTTTGAAACTTCCGCTCGGTTTCTGACTCAAAACGCAGACCGAGCAAAGTGTATTTCAACGCTTTCTCTTCCGGATCGTTCCAAATTCGCATAGTTCAAACGCACCTATTAGACTATGCTGTTATACGAGCCAAAGCTTAATTCCACGTATCATTTAAGCTTTGCGGTAGTTCAAACCCGCATTCAGTGAGTTACTGGTTAACGTTTGAATTGCAAAATTCGTCAAATTACCAAAAAAAGGTGCTATTTATTAAGCTTGCACAACACTCACGCAGTCGCCCCCTGCAAGGCCCCTGCATATGCTCGTTTGATACTAGTCGCGTCTGTCAGCGGTCCATTCGACCGGCTTGGCGTAGTCAACTTGCAGGAAATAAAGCCCATCCGGCGGCGCAACGGGACCGCAAGCCTTGCGATCACGTGCCTCAAGGGCCGCAGTCACGTCATCTGCAGACCACTTTCCCTCACCGACAAGTTTCAAAGTTCCGGCAAATGAGCGTATTTGATTGTGAAGGAAGCTCTGCGCGGACGCACGAATTTCAACAATTTCACCGTTGCGGCGGACATCCAGAAACTCCATCGTTTTGACAGGGCTTCTCGCCTGGCAATGCGAAGCGCGAAATGTCGTAAAATCATGATGCCCGACAAGTCTCTGGGCGGCCTCATGCATCGCATTGCTATCAAGCGGTTTCTTTACCCACCATGCACGGTTTGCTTCCAGCGGAGCCGGCGCTGGCCGGTTAACGATGCGATATAGATAGTGCCGCTTATAGGCGGTAAAACGAGAGTCATAATCCTCTGGCACAAGCGCAATATCCAGAATGGACACCGCCTCCTCCGCCATCGTCAGATGTGCGTTTAGCGCATTGCGCAACACCCAGGTCTTCCACAATCGAGAGAGGTCGCAATGCCCCACCTGGCCAGTTCCATGCACGCCGGAATCGGTGCGTCCGGCACCACCGAGCGTCACAACATCGCCGGTCGCATCCAGTATGGCTTTCTCGATGACACCCTGCACGGACTTGCCATTGGCCTGCCGCTGCCAGCCTACATAATGCGTTCCATCATATTCAACCTTGAAGAAGTAGCGTGCCATCAGGAAGCGACAACCTTCAAACCGGCTGGCATTGGTGTACCGCGCAAGAATTCAACAATGTCCAAAGGCTTGCCACCAGCTTTTTGAAGGCGCTCGAGTTGAACAGCCCCCTCACCGCATGCAACAAGTCCATCGCCAAGCGACAGACCGGGCAAACCGCCACCCTGCCCCAATGTGGAGGCCAGCACCTTTACACGCTCTGTCTTCCCGCCAATCGGCATTTCAAACCAGGCACCGGGGAATGGAGACAATCCACGTATGTGATTATGAACTTCTTTCGCCGTTTTGGCGAAATCTATCCGCGTTTCAGACTTATCAATTTTGGCTGCATATTCCACGCCATCCGCCGCCTGCTCTGTCAGCGGCAGATCTCCGGCTTCAAGCTTTGTCATGGCCTCAACCATCAATCGGGCCCCGGCATCACAAAGCGCGTCGTGCAATTCGCCAGCCGACATGTTGGGCGTTATTGCGACGCGTTCAGTCAACGCGACAGGGCCGGTATCCAGCCCCTTATCCATTTTCATCACCATCATGCCTGTTTCGTTGTCACCGGCCATGATTGCGCGCTGAATGGGCGCGGCACCGCGCCAGCGCGGAAGAAGTGAGGCGTGGCCGTTGTAGCATCCCAAACGGGTACCATCCAAAATAGCCTGAGGCAGCAAAAGACCATATGCCACCACAACAGCAACATCTGCTTCCAACGCAGCAAATGCGGCCTTGTCTTCCTCTGCCTTGAAGTTCAATGGCGTTCTGACTTCCAGCCCAAGGGCTTCCGCCGCCTGATGCACAGGTGACGCCTTCATCTCCAGTCCGCGACGACCAGCAGGCCGTGGTGGCTGCGAATAGACAGCGACAATTTCATGTCCCGCGGCATGTAACGCCTTCAAAACCGGCACTGAAAAATCCGGAGTTCCCATGAAGATGATGCGCAATGCCATGAGCGTTCTCGCCTCTCAGCCCGCGAGATCAGAACTTCGGCAAAACGCCGGTCTTGCTCGCTTTGGTGAATTTTTTGATGACCATCTCGCGCTTCAGCCGCGAAATGTGGTCGATAAAGAGCACGCCGTCCAGATGATCGATCTCATGCTGCAAGCACGTTGCCAGCAATCCGTTGGCGTTGAGTTGTTGCTCCTTACCGTCACGATCAACATATTGCATCGTGATTTCAGCAGGCCGCTCCACTTCGGCATAGTAGCCCGGAATGGACAGGCAGCCCTCTTCATAGCTTGAACGGCCATCTGAATAGCTCAGCACCTTGGGGTTGATAACCACGAGAGGCTGATTTTCCTCATCATCCTTGGAAACATCAACGACAAGCAACCTGATAGGCTCGCCCACCTGAATGGCGGCAAGACCAATACCCGGTGCGTCATACATGGTTGCCAACATATCGTCGGCAAACTTCTGAACCTGGGAATCGACCTGTTCGATCGGCTTGGAAACCTGACGCAACACAGGGTCGGGCAAATATATGAGCGGCTTGACTGTCATGCCGCTCATTTAGACGAAGCGAACTGCGCTTTCAACAAAAATAGAGGATAAAAGCTTGCCAAGCAGCCCACGGCAGCTCTCTGGGCGACAGCGACGCGGGTTTGAAATCGCGTCTAAATTGACCAGCGCTCCGTCACGGACTGCATCACCTACACGAGCAGTTTTTACGCCACATCAGCACGGCGCTCAGCGAGACCATCCGAACTTTGTGTTTTGAACTCGCGCAACACATTGGTCATTTTGCCAACTTCCTCACTGAGGAGACGTGTTTGTCCGCTGGAATACTCGGCCATGCCAGCATTATGCTGCGTTATAGAGTCGATACTCGCCATCGCCTGACTGATCTCGCCAACACCACTCGATTGCTCGGTCGTCGCGTTAGATATTTCATTGATAAGACCAGACAATTCAGAGATCTTCCTGACGATTTCATCCAATGATTGACCGGAGCGATTGACCAGATCAACACCTGTCGCCACTTGGGATGAGCTGTTGGAAATAATCGTCTTGATCTCCCGCGCAGCTGATGCGCTGCGCTGAGCAAGTTCGCGCACTTCCTGCGCCACAACTGCGAAACCACGACCTGCGTCGCCAGCTCTGGCAGCCTCTACACCCGCGTTGAGAGCCAAAAGGTTTGTCTGGAAGGCAATCTCGTCAATCACGCCGATGATCTTGGAAATATCATTTGAGGATCGTTCGATTGCGCCCATTGCCTCAACGGCTTCGGTAACAACTGAGCCTGATGTTTTGGCAACTGATAAGGTCTGGTCCGCTGTATTGGTCGCGGCGAGTGCGCGTGACGCGGTTTGCTTCAGGCTTTCGGCAAGTTCGGTCAGTGCTGCAGAACTCTCCTCGACACTCGCGGCCTGCTGTTCTGTACGGCGTGAAAGTTCATCAGACGCCACACTGATTTCACCGGTAGCCTGAAGAATTTGCTCCGACGTTGTGCGGACGGACGCGATGGTCTCGCGCAGACGTTCAGAACTCTCATTGAAGTATTCGGACATGATCTTGAAGTCCGCTGGCAAACCTTCCGGCATCCGGCGTTCCAAATCCCGATCAGCCAGCGCTTCCAGCGCCTGACGCAATTCCTCCAGAACTGCGGCCTGCTCCCGCCGCGTTCTTTCTTGCTCGGCTTCAACCTTCTGACGCTGCTCTTCCAGCTTGTCCAGATAGACCGAAATCGCATAATCCATATCAAGCAGAGACGCTTTAACGAAGACGCTGATTTCCTTTGCGAGCTGATCGAAATTGGCCCGCCCGAAACTGCTTTTTCCGCGTTTGGCGACCAGGCGCCCGATGACCCGCTCCAGCAAGATTGCGTAGCCGCCAATGTACCATCGCGGCTCCAGTCCTATACGCGCATGCGCACTACCGACCGCTGTGACCGCATCAACATATTCATGATCCAACGTACCGCTGGCTAGGCGTGCCCAATGCTGCATCTGAGCAGACTTTGCATGGTCCATATGCGCCTGACTTGAAAAGAACCGCGCCACCTCCGGCGTCGCCGCCACCTTGGCATAGAACTCAGTCAATGATGGCTCCATCGCCATCGCGATGTCCTGGCTCATGTCGGCCAGCATCTTCAAGGAACTTTCATTCAGATCCAGGAATGCCTGCCGCTCCGCAAGGGAAGATTCCCGCGCACCTTGTACCATCGATTTCCCCAATTCCAATTGTTGTATATCTCAATATACTCCGATACTCACTAATGAATTCTTTACCACATGCGTCAAGTTAAAAGCGTTTTAGAAAACAACATTTTACGCATGGAACGTGCCAGTTGATCAAGCGACCTCTGATTGTTTGATGTCCAATTCTCCTACAGTTTGACAAAACACCAGGAAACGTAAGAGACGCCTGATTTTGCTGTTGGAACCGCCGCACCTCATCTGAATAGGCCACACGAAGCTGTGAAAACCGAAGAACAGATGTGGAACATTCATTCGAATCAGATATTCTGTGGGAATGCAGCAAACAGTTACGTCACAAACTCCGCTCTTCGCCTTTCAGGGCTATGAAGTCAGCCTTCCCGTATTGCTTGTCGCCGCAGGCATCGTGTTCCTCATCGCCATTGCGACAGTCGCGATGTTGATGGGCCGCGGCCGTCGCGCCTCAGAACAACACAATGCGGCAATGGCAGCCCAGGCCGCAGCGGCAGAAGCAGCTGAGGCGAGGCTTGCGGAAATCATCAATGCACAGGCCGAGATGCAGGGCCGAATGGCCACAATGGCCGAAATTTTTGGCAGTCGGCAATCCGAGCTAAACAAAACAATCAATGATCGGCTGGATGGTATGAGCCAGCGGCTTGGCAGTTCGATGAGCGAGCAAGCCAAGGCGACGCACGAAAACCTTCGGCAATTGCAAGAGCGCCTGGCTGTGATCGACAGTGCACAGAACAACATCCAGACACTCGCCAAGGATGTCGTTGGGCTGCAAGCTATTCTGTCCAACAAGCAGACGCGCGGGGCCTTTGGCCAGTCACGTATGGAAACGATCATCGCCGACGGTTTGCCAATGGGCGCCTACGCATTTCAGACGACGCTTTCCAATGGCTCTCGACCGGATTGCACGATCAGAATGCCGAATGGCCAACCGGATCTCGTTGTCGACGCCAAGTTTCCGCTGGAGGCCTATAATGCCATTCGTGATGCCGAGACGCCGGACGCTGCCAAATATGCGGGCCAGACGTTTCGACGCGATCTGGAAGTGCATATCAGCGATATTTCAAGCAAATATCTCATCAAGGGCGAGACGCAGGACATCGCCTTCATGTTCGTGCCTTCGGAATCCATCTTCGCTGAAATTCACGAGAACTTTGAATCCATCGTACAGCGTGCCCACAAGGCACGCGTGGTGATCGTATCTCCATCCTTGCTGATGCTGTCCATTCAGGTCATCCAGTCCGTGCTCAAAGATGCCAGAATGCGCGAACAGGCCCACCTGATACAGGCTGAAGTCATTACGCTGATGGAAGATTTATCTAGGCTGGACGAGCGCGTGCGCAAGCTGCAAAATCACTTCAACTTGACGCAGAAAGACGTTGAACAGATTCTCACTTCCACCACGAAGCTTGTCAAACGCGGCGAGAGAATTGAAGCGATGGAGTTTGAAGCTGCGAACATCCAGGCTGGCAAGCAGCAGGAAGCGCAAAAACCGCAAGTAGAAAGTACCACTGGACTTTTGAAACTGCGCGTGGTTGACGACGACTAAGAGAAAACTTCGGGGAACATAGATGATTACGGTATTCGGCTCCATCAATATGGACTTGATCGCCACCACAGCGCGCCTGCCGACACCTGGAGAAACAGTCTCGGGCAGCTCCTTTTCAACAGCGGCTGGCGGCAAGGGCGCAAATCAGGCGCTCGCTGCTACGCGCGCTGGCGCATCTGTCCTGATGGCCGGGGCCGTGGGTCGTGATGCCTTCGGGCCGGAAGCTCTGGCATTGTTGAAAGATGCAGGTACCGCGCTTTCCCACGTCAAGGAAACCGATCAACCAACTGGTACTGCAACGATTATCGTTGGTGGAGATGGTGAAAACGTTATCGTCGTTGTCCCCGGTTCCAACGGTGAAGTGACCGTCGGCGACGCAGAAGCCGCAATCGAAGCCACGCCGCATGGCAGCTATATGATGCTGCAATTCGAAGTTCCCCCTGCAGCAGTTGAAGCCGCATTGAAAGCCGCAAAAGCAAAGGGCGTGACAACTGTCGTCAACACCGCGCCACTGACGCCCGAAGCACCTGCACTTGCTCGCTTGGCGGACATTGTCATTGCCAACGAAACCGAATTCGAACTTTTCGCTGGTAAAACCAATCTCTCGGACGATGCGCGCATTGATACCATGCGGAGCATTCACGATGAGACGGGGCAAACGTTGATTGTCACACTCGGTAGCGAAGGCGTCGTCGCCATTCACAACGGAACATTTTACAAGGTTCCAGCGCTCAAGATCACGCCCGTTGATACGGTTGGCGCTGGTGACACGTTCTGCGGATACCTGACAGCCAGCCTTGATGCGGGTATGGATTTTGAAGCCGCCCTCGCCCGCGCTGTCAAGGCCGGGTCCCTTGCATGCCTGAAGCCCGGCGCGCAACCTGCCATCCCTATTGCCAGCGATGTCGACGCCGTCGCCTGACGTTCCGAGATTCGGTTTTGCTTTGAAGTCAGAAGGACGGCACACAGATTGCGCCGCCTGCTATCGGCCTATCGGATAATTTCGGAACGAGAGGCGAAGTTGCAATCGCCCCTCTTTCCAAAATCGTTATTCGATTAGGCCTTGGCCGAAGCAATCAGCTGCTTGGCTACCACATCATGGTTCAGCCAGACGACAGGGCCGGTTGGCTCGGACACATCATTGAAGATCAGCTTGCCTGTTGCAGGCACCAGAAGCGAGCTCAAATAGTCTGAGATCAGCATCCCGCCCTTCTTGTGCATCTGGGTGATTTCACGCGACACGCCAATCACCAGCTCGGCGAGGTCCGGCGCATTCGGCGTCGGCCATGTTTCGAACTCGCGGTCGCGTCTGGCAATCTCGGAGTCATTGAGATCGTGCAGCTTTTGCATCACGGCATCCAGCGATGCACCTTCGTCCAGCAATTCGCCGCAGGCTTTCCACTGCGCTTCGGCCCATTCGCCGCCGCCTTCTTTCTTCAGCGCCAGCAGCAGCGAAAAGAGCGGCAGCTCAACACCAACGAAGATGTCGGAAGAATTGGTGCGGATTTCAGGGCAATTATAGACAGACGCCTTGATACCCTTTTCCCAATAGCCGCTGGCGATTTCTTCCAGCTTCTTCTTGGCGTAACCCTGCGTATAGTTGGAATATGTCTGCCATTCATAGGCATCATTGATAAGGATTTCAGTGCCGTGATAGCCGTAGGCAGAATAGCGCACCTGCCCGCCTGAGGCCGCCACGCGCTCACGAATCTTCGCCGTACCTTCCACCAGATACTCAAAAGTCTTCGCGGTGACTTCCTCAAAGTTCTGCAGGATCAGCTTGCCCAGATCCGTCGAAATGAACGTGTTGGAAGACAGGAAGCGCGCGCCTGTACCCTTGTAAATGCGGTTTGCCAGCGCCAGGAAGATCTTGGTCTTTGGCACGCCGCCGGCCATGATATGCGCGAAATAGACGTTCTTGCCATCGGCAATCATCTTGTCCAGTTCACCAAAGGCTTCGGCCGCTGCAGCCTGGAAACGCTCAGAACCGATCTTGCGGCAAGCAGCCAGATGATCCCAATCGAAAGTCTGCTCCTGCCAACTGTCGAGCGCGAGCGTGTTGATAACTTCCTGCGGGGTCATGCCACCTTCAGGCGCGTCGAGATCAAAACCTGCCATCAGCGGGACATTGATGATCTTGCCGCCCAGATTTTCTTCCGCAGCTGCCAGTTCTTCTGCCGTCAGGGCGCGAAGCTTGTTGTTTTCATCGCGTCGCCCAACCGTAAAACCGATGATTTCCATGCCCGCTTCGCGTGCTTCATCGACCAGACCATTTGCATATCCTCGAGCAAAAAGCTCTCCAAACAGCACAAACACGTCTCCCTTTTTGAATAGTTCATTATGGGGAAGGTCATGAAGAGACGTTCTTGGGTTCATTAGTAATTCCTCTATGCTCTACAGGCACGGCGGCAGCAACGTGTCCAGCGTCTTTAGCAGCCTTGGCATGATTTTGCCACTGGCTTGGTCATCGCTTCTCTAACCTCGAATGTAATCCGAGACAATCGGATAAGTGTGAGGAACGCTCAGACTTGTTGAAAACGACCGGACCCGTGGGTAGTGGGTGTGAGGCAAACGCGTGGCCACTTCTGTCAGCGGCAGTGAAACCGGCTGCGCGCGAACATCTCATGCAAATTTGAAACCGCACTCCCCTTGCCCCTGCCCAGCCCCTCGGCTAAACCCAGCCTAGCGCGGTTCCGTTATTCGTTGAAACACATCGCGCTCTAACTTATTGTTTTATGCAATTCCCGACGCAAAACCGGTGCCCAACTTTGCTGGAATTGCTCCAGCAACGGAGACACTTCATGACGGTTATCGCCATTGACGGGCCTGCAGCTGCGGGCAAGGGCACGCTTTCCAAGCGCCTCGCCAGTGAATACGGATTTCATCATCTGGATACCGGGCTCACCTATCGCGCCACCGCCAAGGCATTGCTGGATGCGGGCCTGCCGCTGAACGACGAAGCTGTCGCCGCTGATGTGGCGCTAAAGCTCGATCTCGCCGGGCTCGATCGTTCCGTACTTGCCGTGCACGAAATCGGTGAAGCAGCCTCGCAAATCGCAGTCATGACGCCCGTGCGCCGCGCGCTGGTGGAAGCACAACGCAATTTCTCCCTCAAGGAACCCGGCACTGTGCTTGACGGACGTGATATTGGCACAGTCGTCTGCCCGGATGCGACCGTGAAACTCTTTGTGACGGCCTCACCGCAGGTTCGCGCCAAGCGCCGTTACGATGAGATCATCGCGTCCGGCAAGCAGGCCGATTATGAGCAGGTGCTGGCGGATGTGGTGCAGCGCGACGAGCGCGATATGAACCGCGCTGACAGCCCCTTAAAGCCTGCCGATGACGCACAAATTATCGACACCTCCGACATGGGGATCGACGAGGCATTTCAGGCTGCCAAGACGATCATTGACACGGCATTGGCCAATGCGGGCTGAGAGCGCGGAAGCAGTTCAGCGCATTGCATACCGCAGCACTTGATTTACCACCCCAAAATGCGTATAGAGGCCGCGTCTCCAAGGGATTCTGGCTTTGGCCACCCCCGGAAACAGCGAATGTCCCCTTCCATGCACCGGATTTTGCCCCGTTTTTGAACGGAGGCGGGATGGAACAGACGCTTAAGATCAACACGAACCCCCGGTGCTGAACGTGCCCCAAAAGGCACATTTGGAGTTTTCATGACATCTACCGCTATGACGGAGGACTTTGCAGCCCTCCTCGAAGAATCCCTTGCAAAGCAAGACGTTGCCGAAGGCTACGTGACCAAGGGTCTCATCACCGCTATTGAAAAAGACGTCGCTATCGTTGACGTTGGCCTGAAGGTTGAAGGCCGCGTACCGCTGAAGGAATTCGGCGCGAAGGCAAAAGACGGCTCGCTCAAGGTTGGCGATGAAGTTGAAGTTTTCATCGAGCGCGTTGAAAATGCTCTCGGCGAAGCTGTTCTGTCGCGCGAGAAGGCTCGCCGCGAAGAAAGCTGGATCAAGCTGGAAGCCAAGTTTGAAGCTGGCGAGCGCGTTGAAGGCGTTATCTTCAACCAAGTCAAGGGTGGCTTTACCGTCGATCTCGACGGCGCTGTTGCCTTCTTGCCGCGTTCTCAGGTGGACATCCGTCCGATCCGCGACGTTTCCCCGCTGATGCACAACCCGCAGCCCTTCGAAATCCTCAAGATGGACAAGCGCCGTGGCAACATCGTTGTTTCCCGCCGTACGGTTCTCGAAGAGTCCCGCGCTGAGCAGCGTTCTGAAATCGTCCAGAACCTCGAAGAGGGTCAGGTTGTTGAAGGTGTCGTCAAGAACATCACCGATTACGGTGCGTTCGTTGACCTCGGCGGCATTGATGGCCTGCTGCACGTCACCGACATGGCGTGGCGCCGCGTCAACCATCCGTCTGAAATCCTTACAATCGGCCAGTCCGTCAAGGTTCAGATCATCCGTATCAACCAGGATACACACCGCATTTCGCTGGGCATGAAGCAGCTCGAAGCTGATCCGTGGGAAACCATTGGTGCGAAATACCCGGATGGCAAGAAGATCACCGGTACTGTTACCAACATCACCGACTACGGTGCATTTGTTGAGCTGGAGCCGGGCATCGAAGGCCTCATCCACATCTCCGAAATGTCCTGGACCAAGAAGAACGTACATCCCGGCAAGATCCTGTCTACCAGCCAGGAAGTTGACGTTGTCGTTCTGGAAGTCGATCCGTCCAAGCGCCGTATTTCTCTCGGCCTGAAGCAGACGCTCGAAAATCCATGGGAAGCATTCGCGCATAGCCATCCGGCTGGCACGGAAGTCGAAGGCGAAGTCAAGAACAAGACCGAATTCGGCCTGTTCATTGGCCTCGAAGGCGACGTGGACGGCATGGTTCACCTCTCCGACCTCGACTGGAACCGTCCGGGCGAACAGGTTATCGAAGAGTACAACAAGGGCGACATGGTCAAGGCTGTTGTTCTCGACGTTGACGTTGAGAAGGAACGCATCTCGCTCGGCATCAAGCAGCTCGGTAAGGATAGCGTTGGCGAAGCCGCCGCTTCCGGCGACCTGCGCAAGAATGCCGTTGTATCTTGCGAAGTCATCGGCGTTAACGATGGCGGCGTTGAAGTCAAGCTCGTCAATTTTGACGATGTTGAAGCCTTCATCCGTCGCGCTGACCTTTCCCGTGACCGTGACGAACAGCGCCCCGAGCGTTTCCAGGTTGGTCAGGTTGTTGATGCTCGCGTCACCAACTTCTCCAAGAAGGATCGCAAGGTTACGCTTTCCATCAAGGCTTTGGAAATCGCAGAAGAGAAGGAAGCAGTTGCACAGTTCGGTTCTTCCGACTCCGGCGCTTCCCTCGGCGACATCCTTGGCGCAGCTCTCAAGGGCCGCGAAGAATAATCACTGGACCAAGTTCAGTTGCAAAAAAAGAACCCGCGGAGAGCAATCTCCGCGGGTTTTCTGCGTCTTGGGAGGATGTTGCGCAGAATTGTGCCTAAATTCGGGGGGGGCCTCTAGAAGCCGCCGGCCTTCTTGTACATGTGGAAGGCGCGCTCGGCGTCACTGGCATGGCGGGGCAACTCGTCTTCATCGTCCAGGAGCGCCTCATCATAGGCTTCATCCAGAAAGTCACGGCGCGGTGCTTCCTCTTCATTCTCACTACCGCCCTGCAGAGTTTCCTCGCCCTCGCCTTGCGCCTGTTCGTCCTCACCGGCCTCATCGTCACCAGAGCCACGCCCTTTACGCACTTCAGCGTCCTGCAAGGGATAGGGAACTTGCGCAAAAGGCACACCATCAGGCTGAGGCAATGTCACTGCACGCTGTTCAGCTCGCGTGGCTGCAGTTGCCCTGCTGGTCGCAGCGGCCATGCTGAGCGCGCGGCTGATGAGCTTCTGCAAATCCTTGTTTTCAACTTCATCGTCTGGCATCGGAAAGAATATCGGCACGCCATGAACCGAGATCACTCGTGCAGCAGCCTGCGCTTTCTTCAGCGCATCGCCGTGCGATGTTGTAACCATGTCCAGATCAGCCGACAGTGGCGGCAGGCTTGCAAGCAATTGGCGACCAGTTTCACCTTGTAGCAATTTTGTAAACTCGTTGCGGGTCTCAGGGCTCACCATGCTCTTGAGCGTATCGACAGCCTTCTCTGCAACATTGTGCAGGGCGGAGCGGATCCCAACGGTTTCGGCTTCCGCCGACTGCGCACCCTTCGGCACAATGGCGGATGCTAAATTGGAAGCATTGGCGGTCTTCACAGCATCCCCCGCCGGCAGTCCGTTTGCGGCGGCAGAACCAGCAGGTGCAGTCTGCACAGTCGCCTTCAATGGCTGAGTGCCGGACGAAGCCAGCAATGAGCCGGGCGTCGACGCCGCTTTGCCACCTTCAACCTCCACAGTTGGGGCTGGTCCAGTCTGCGTCGCAGCGGTTAATGGCAGTTTTTCTGTCGCTTGGCCTGCAGGCAACAATGTAGCATTGCCCGTAGCCTTCGCACTTGGGGCAACGCCCGCTTGCGTCAAACCAACTTGTGCGCCCCGAACACCTTCGGCATTGTCACGATAATTCTGAATGGCAATTTTCGCGGCCTGCTCGCGCGCATTACGCACAGGCGTTTCCACCAGCGCAACAATTCGAGCAGCAGCGGGGGAAGCAGGGTTTTTCAGCGCGTCTGAGAATTCCCAAGCCGTAATGCCCAACTTGCGAAAGCCGGACTTATTCTCAGCCGTGAACCGCTCAAACGGCTTCATGGTCATGATCAAATCGGAGAGCCGACCCGCAAAATGGCCAGCACTTTCGCCAGGCAGCGGCTGCATCTTAATGGTAGCGGCAAAATTCATGGCCAACTTGGCCAAGGTATCGCCAGCCTTGAGAGAACTCGCCCCCAGCAACTCCGCGAGCTTGCCGCTGGCAACGCTGCCTGTTTCCAGCGCATTCAACAACTTCTGCGCGGCTAGCACATTTGCTTGCCGGGTAATAAGCGCTCCAGACAAATGGGTCTGAGCGCTACCGTCCGAAATCACCGCTTCGGTAGCAACTGGAGCAACAGCAATGGCACTTACCGGAGGAAGCATAGGCACCCCTCATTGGCTGGATTAAGTTTTCCATGAGTGACATCAGACGGGCTGATCATGCCGCCTTCAGCATTTCAGTGTCTTGACCGCTTGGCTCTGCGGTTGACGGCGACGCTCCATCGCATCGAGAAATGCCATAAGCCTTAAGGCTATAGATTAGTTAACGGAGGTTAACATATTCTTAAACTGCCTGATTCGCAGTGATTGCGCTAGCTCACTCACCAAGGATTGGCATTGGCGGCCTCATAACACCCACCGCCCAAAAAGAAAGGGCCTCGCGGCCCTTTCCAAAACACCAAGGTTGTTTGCTTACTTATGCAGCGCTGAAAAGGCGACGATTGAACACCAGGCCACCGGATGCAAACGTCTTCGCAACCGCCAGCACTGCCAGATCAACCAGCGGCTCAATGAGTATGACTGACATGTATGCAACGCCGAAGGAACCAACGGAAGCAAGGTTTTCTGCGCCGAAGCCCTGGCCATAAAATGCCCAGAATGCGACCCAGCCGACAATGCCGCCCTGATAAACTGTAGAGAGCTTCAGCGTTTGCGCATAGGTCACATCAACATAGCGTGTGCCTGGCTTGATGACCTTGTCGGCCAAAGCGCTGATTGCCCACAGCGGTACAAGCAGAGTTGTCACGTTCATGCCGTATTGCGGCAGATCGAAAGGCGCGAAAAACAGCCCCTGCATAAGCAGGCCCATGGCCAAACCGATGGCCGCCGGACCTGCGCCAAACATCAGCAGAAGCGTGGAGCCGAGAATGAGGTGAACTTCCGAAACACCTACCGGCGCATGCGGCAGGATCTGGAAGAATGAGAAGACGAGGCCGGTTGTTATGACGCTGCGCAAAGCAAGAGCCGCAACACCGCCATCCTTGCGAAGCGTATTCCAGGCCATTTTGCCTGCAATTGCGAAGGATGCAGCAGCAGTAGCGTAGGAAAGAGCGATCTTGGCGCCATCAACAACGCCGGGTTCAATATGCATATTCTATCTCCTTTGCGCACCCACCGTGCGCCGGGAACTAAAAGGGGTGTGTCGCCACAGTTCACGATGGCAGGTATCCTGGCTTGCGGGTCTCAGCTCCCCACGCCTACCGGACTTCTTTTCAAAGTCCTGTGGCTATTGGGTTCGCTCGCCGCTCACAGTTGCGGGGGCAGCCACGGTATCGGTCCCTGTTGGGTACGCCTCACCGTGTTCCCTTTTACATCCGCCGTCTTCTCTTCCCGGCGGAACCATCATCGCGAAGATGTAACAAACCGGCAGCGTTCGCAAGTCCACCTTGAACAAAAAAAGTGCCACAAACGACATCTATTCAATTTTCAATCAGTTCTTCCAAGGCAAGCATTGTCGACCAGTTTCGCCCTGTCATTGGAACTTTGAGAATTCGCTCAATCGACGTTGCAAGCTTCGACCGGCCAAGACCATTGGGCAAATGCAAATAGACCGCACGCCCGCGCAACATCCACTTATCTGCACCAAAATCTCTTGCAGACAAATCTGCCAACGCCTCGGCGCGCGGCTCTTCCGCCAACATGAAGACCTGCACCGATTTAGGGGCTTCATCGGCTTCGCGCAAAAACGGGCAATGACCAATCACATCCCGCCACGCATCGGCGTGAAAGACCAGAACCGGAGGACGGAAGCCGCAAGCGACCTCAATCGCCGCTGAAAAGCCGGACGCAAAATCACCCGGCAGAGACCCCGCATGATCAAAGACCAGATTGCCGGACTGGATATATGTACGACCTCTCAAAAGCCCCTGCCCTTCAGCAATGGCCAGAAGCTGCTTCATAGGCAACTTGTTCGTGCCCGAAACATTTATGCCCCTAATGAGGGCTATGTAGGTTTCCCGCTTCCCCGACATCTGTGGCCTTCGCTCCCAAACCAATAGGCTTCACTACCATTGTCACAAGCACAAAGCTAACAAAGAGAAGCAAATACCACGAACCAAATTTGGCAAAGGATACCATGTGCCAGCCATCCTTCGAAGGATAGAGCCATGTGCCGGTGTAGGTGCCGACATTTTCTGCGACCCAAAGGAAAAATGCAGTGAGTATTGCGGCAAGAACAAGCGGCATCCGCAGTGTGGTGGCATCGGTGGTAAAATGGATCCACACGCGGGCGAAAATGACCACAGTGGCAGCCATAAGCAGGTAGCGTATATCCATGATGTAGTGATGGGTGAAGAAGTTCACATAGATGCCGATTGCCAGCAAGTAGGTCTGCCAGGATGGCGGATAGTTGGTGAAGCGCATGTCAAATATGCGGATCGCGCGCGCCATGTAGCTGCCGATGGAGCCATACATGAAGCCGGAGAATAGCGGCACGCCCGCAATGGCGAACACAGCTTGCTCCGGATAGATCCACGATCCCATATGGACCTTGAATATCTCCATCACTGTCCCGGTGACATGGTAGACCATAATCACGCGCAGCTCGTCAAAACTTTCCAGCTTAAGCCACAGAAATACGGCCTGAATGATGAGAGATGCTCCAAACAGGGCATCATATCGGTGAATGATCCAATCAGCTTGCCAGACAAATTTGGTGCCGATCAGCAACGCCAGCATCATCGCCCCGAAAAGGCAGGCCCATGCTTGCTTCAAACCAAAAAGGATAAATTCTGCGAGCCACCACGGCAAACGGGCGAGCCAACTGCGAACAGCACGCCTCACCGGCTCCAGCGTGGGGCCGGTGGCATGTGGAAACGGTTCTATCAAAAGCGACCTCAACTATGGGCAAATATATCGGTTTCTTCCCAGCCCAGGAGATCCAGTTTTGAGCGCGTCGGCAAAAAGGTGAAGCAGGCATTGGCGTGATCCAACCTGCCATCACGCACCAGACGTTCCATCAACTTGGCCTTCAGGGCATGTAGATGAAGAACGTCCGAGGCCGCATATTCCAATTGCGCCGGAGACAATTTTTCTG
Organism: Ensifer sp.; assembly: GCA_050301895.1. Lineage (GTDB taxonomy): Bacteria > Pseudomonadota > Alphaproteobacteria > Rhizobiales > Rhizobiaceae > Ensifer_A. Next base: position 578,542 of record JBNKZZ010000002.1, read on the forward strand.
CCGCCCAGTCTGACGACTGCTGCTGTTTGGAGATATCGACCTCCAACATTTCCTTCAAATTATCCTTCAGACCATGCCGATCAGTATAGGTGCGGGTCAGGCGTGAGGCAATTTTGGTGCAGAAAACCGGCGTTGTCGCAACACCGAATGTGTGAAAGAGAACAGCAATATCAAAGCGGCCAAAATGAAATATCTTTTCGCGCGCCGGGTCAGCCAACATAGCAACCAGGTTGGGCGCTTCTTTCTGCCCGGCCGCAATCTTGATTACATCTGCAGTGCCATCACCAGGCGAAAGCTGAACAACGCAAAGCCGATCTCGGCGCGGAATAAGGCCCAGAGTTTCCGTATCTATGGCGATAGCGCCGGTATACCGCGCTGCGTCTTTTTCGGAAATATCTCCCTCGTGATAGCGAATTTCGGCTGACATGTTCACTCCTGCTGGCATTATCACACGGGCAATGCCCGCTCTTTGCGTTTGGCGATCCGCGCACCGTACATGTCGCCATGCTCCAGCCGCAATCCGAATCTGTTATTCTATAATAAGCACATGGAGAAGACCGGTGGCAAAGCCAAATACCATCCTGACGACATTGCTGTTGGCGTTGTTCGGCGCGAGCAATGTCGCTTGGGCTGACGAGCCCGCCTTCAAGGACTTGCCTGGCGTGACCCCACCCGGCATAGGCAGCGACACGCAATCCGGCACAGCAAACTGCACCAGTCATATTCAACGGATGTATGATGCTGCCGGTCGACGCTGGATACCGCAGAGGATCTACACCTGCGAAGATGGCGACATAACATATTGGAGTAATAAGCCGCCGCTTGATCAGCAGCAGGCACCTGACCCCTATGTTTATGGCACCAGACCGTGATGTCTTTGGTCATGCGTTACTCATTAGAATTAACCGTGATGCTAATCTCAAAATTAACCTGTCACCAATACATTAGGCCCAACTGAACTGGCATAAACGACCACCGACACGGAACAAGAGTGAGCAAATGCTTGATTTGACGAAAGTATCGAAGGCGGGATGGAAGGTCATCATCCGATGGTCAGTCCTTGGAACCATCGCCTGTATATCTTTCGCAAATCTGTTCAACTGGTTCACTTTCAAGGCGCTTGGTGAGGAGGCGCTCATGAGAGGTCTCTTCAGCGCCACCGTCATACCTGTTTTCCTCGCGACGCCAGCCTTCGCATTCTTGAGCTTGAAGCTTATAGAACTTTCCGCAACCAACAAGAAACTGAACAAACTGGCACAGACCGATTCAATGACCGGCCTGCTCAACAGGCGCGCTTTCGTTGAAACGATCAACGACTATCTGAACTATCATCGCCACAATAACACTCTGCCTTGCGATGGCATGATGATGATTCTCGATGTGGATCACTTCAAGACGATTAACGACAATTACGGCCACTTGACGGGGGATGCTGTCCTCACGGCCATTTCTGATCGTCTTCAGCTCAACTTCCCGCAAGACGTTGTCGCACGGGTTGGCGGTGAAGAATTCGCAATTATGGTTGGGCGTTGCGGCGCTGAGACCATGGACGAAATTGCAGAGCGCACGCGCCGCAGTATCGAAGACATGGTCCTGGGGTTCAACGATCATCCTCCGCTAAGCGCCACCGTGAGCATCGGCTACGTTGCGATCAATCCGAATGTGGAATTTGAAACACATTACAAACTCGCCGACGCGGCACTCTATGAAGCGAAGAACGCGGGTCGTAATTGCACCCACGGTGCCGATTTCTTGCCCCTGCTTCGGCCATTCGTAAATAAGGCATCGCTCAGCAAAGCGGGCTAGTCAATCGACCATCACCCTGTAACGCACATGCCCATCTTCTTTGACATATTGGTCATATAGCTTACGTGCCGTCGCATTGTTGCGACCTGTGTGCCAATAAAGACGAGACCATCCTCTTTCGCGACAAATCGACAGAAGATCATCCATCAGCGCGCGCCCAAGCCCCTGCCCGCGATAATCAACGTCCAGATACAGGTCTTCCAGATAACAATCAGGCTTCATAGACCACGTTGAATCGTGAAAGTGGTGTATTGCAAATCCCGCAATCCTGTCATCCACCCGAACCACGCGGCAGGCAAGTCGAGACGATGGATCATGGATCCGTTGCCAGGTGCTGTCGGTGATTGCGGGCGCCAAATCGACCTCATAGAAATCGAGATAGCCGGCCCACAATTGTCTCCACCGGGCCTCGTCATCAGGTTGCACATTGCTTATTATCATTCTTCACTCCAGAATCATTGGGGTTAGCGTACGGACACTGCAAGTCATTGCAAGAGGAGGATAGAATGCTGCGTTTCGGAATATTGTCGACGGCGAAGATCGGTGAAGAATTGGTGGTACCGGCCATTCAGGACGCAGAAAACTGCGTGGTAAGTGCTGTGGCCAGCCGCGACATTGAACGCGCACAGGCATTTGGCGAACGCTTTGGAATTCCCCACGCTTTCGGCTCCTACGAAGAAATGCTGGCCTCTGACACAATTGACGCAGTCTACATCCCATTGCCAACGTCACACCACGTCGAATGGGCAATAAAGGCAGCCGACGCAGGCAAACATGTGCTTTGCGAAAAGCCAATCGCGCTTGAGGCGAGTGAAATTGATGCGATCATCGAGGCACGCGACCGCAACAACGTGCTCATCTCCGAGGCGTATATGGTCACCTATTCGCCAGTATGGCGCATGGTTCGCGAATTGCTCGCCAACGAGGAGACAATCGGCAAGCTGCGCCACGTGCAAGGTGCATTCACCTACTTTAACCGCGACCCGGGCAACATGCGCAATATCCGGGAATTGGGCGGCGGGGCACTACCGGACATCGGCGTTTACCCAACCATCACAACACGCTTTGTGACCGGCAAGGAGCCGCAACGCGTGATGGCAACCGTTGAGTATGACAAGGAATTTGGCACCGACGTCTATTCGTCGATCCGCGCCGATTTTGGCGACTTTGAACTGAGCTTCTATGTTTCAACCCAAATGGCAGCCCGCCAGGTCATGATATTCCATGGCGAGACTGGCTTCATCGAGGTCAAGGCACCCTTCAATGCCAACCGCTACGGTGCGGAGGAAATCGAGGTTCACGACCAAAAGCACTCAGAATCTCGCACGTTCCGCTTCAACGACTCACGGCAATATCGTTGCGAAGTCGAAGCCTTTGCCGCCGCCGTGGACGGCCAGGGTGACGGGGTCGTGTCGTTGGAGAGCTCAAAGGCAAACCAGAGCTTCATTGACGCTATTTTCCGTGCTGGCAAGAAGGACGGCTGGATAGAGGTCTAGCTCGCTGGCGCATTTTTCCAACGCGAACTCATATTCCGGTTTGTGATCTGATCCGTTAGCGGCCGAACACAAGCCGTGAATAACCCAGGTAGGAAAACGCCATTGCGGCAACCGAACTGATCGCCGTGGCAAATACCGGCCAAAGTGTCGGAAACATCAGCAAGCAGCCGGAATAGACACCGTAATTGAAAAGCGCAGACGCTATGCCCACCATTGCGTAGCGTGCGCCTTCGGCTGCGACGTGGCGGTCGGACTTCCCAAAGGTCCGCGATCTGTTGATGAGCCATGTGCAGGCCATGGCTACAGCAATGGAAATCACCCTGCCAACAAATGGGCCGATAGGTGTGAAACTGATCAGAAGGAAAAGAACGCCAGCATCGACTACGAAACCTGTCCCACCGGCAACGGCGAACCAGAACAGCTTTTTCATGCCGCAGATTTCGAATTGCGCGCACTTTCGGCAACCGGCATTTCCACTGCGGAAAAGCTGGCTTCGCGTTCAGCCACAAGGGCCGGAATGCCGAGATAGTGGATACGCAGCTGCTCGGTCCTTGCACGCGCCAGACTGTCAAGGATGAGGCCAGCGGTGAAGATCATGAAGGAAATCATCATGAGCGCCATCGCCAGAACCCAGGTTGGCAAGCGATTGACCAGCCCGGTCTCAAAATAGACAGCCAAGACCGGAGCCATAAACGCCAGGCTTAGAGCCATAAAGCCAGCCGAGATGCCGCTGAAAAACGTAAAAGGTCTGGTTTCCTTCATCAGCATGGCAAACATCCAGAGGATTTTCGCGCCATCCTTGAAGGTCGAGAGTTTGGAATGCGACCCCTCCGGGCGTCGTCCGTAGGTCAGTTCAAGTTCACTGACCGCCATTTTGAGCTTCGAGGCGTGAACTGACATTTCCGTTTCAATTTCAAAACCGCCGGAAACGGCTGGAAAGCTCTTGGCGAATCGACGCGAGAAGGCACGATAACCTGAGAAAATGTCGGTAAATCCCCGTCCAAAAATCGCGCGATAGAGCTTGTTGAACATCTTGTTGCCAACCGCATGGCCATTGCGGCCAGCGTCTTCATGCACGCCTTTACGCGTGCCAACAACCATATCGGCGCGTTCGCTCAGCAGTGTGCGCACGAGGTCCAACCCCTCTTCGGGATCATAGGTGCCATCTCCATCGGCCATGACGTAGATGTCGGCATCAATATCGGCAAACATGCGGCGCACCACATTGCCCTTGCCCTGACGACGCTCACGCACCACTGTCGCTCCGGCCAGCATGGCTTTCAGCGCGGTCCCGTCTGTGGAGTTGTTGTCATAAACATAGATCCGCGCACCTGGCATAAACTCCCGGAAGCCCGCCACGACGTCGCCGATCGTCGCCGCCTCGTTGTAGCACGGCAGCAGCACAGCCACGCTCATCCCATCCAGTACGCCATCATAGTTCATTATTTTTTCTCGCAGGCCTCAATCGCTGAGGCTTTACTATTTCTTGATAAGGTTAAATCTAAGTTGAGAGACCGATGTTCCACCCCCTTAATAGGATTAAACCTTGACCAGCAGGCACCCGTCTCCGGCCGTAACAGATTCCCGCGACCATCGCTTCGTAGTGAAAGCCTCGCTCGTCGCATTTGGTGTCTGGATTCTATACAGTCTCACCAACGCCTTCCTTCAGGGCGGAGACTATGTTGGGCCTGATAATGACGATGTCATGCGCCTGATAGAGGTCCGTGACTTTCTGGCCGGGCAAGACTGGTATGACATGATGCAATACCGCCTGGGCGTCGAGCCAGGTATCTGGATGCATTGGTCTCGGCTCATCGACCTGCCAATCGCCGCACTGGTTGCATTTTTTGGCCTATTCGCATCACAGACGACCGCAGAAGCGATTGCCCTTGCAATATGGCCGATCGCACTATCCTTTCCCCTGCTCTATTCGTTCAGCTTGGCCGGAATGCGCCTGGGTGGGCGCGCCGCATCCGGCCTGGCAACTGCACTGGCACTGCTATTTCTCTTTTCAGCACACCGCTTTCAACCTGGGCAGATCGATCACCACAATGTTCAAATGGTGCTTGGCGCTATCATTCTCTCCGCATTGGCCGCCCCTGTTCCCTCCGCGCGTAGCCATTTTGCCGCGGGTCTCGCCGCGGCAGCGGCCATTGCCATCGGTGCTGAAACCACGCCTCTGCTTGCTGTTATATGTGCCGCAATCGCATTGCGTTGGGCGCTGACAGGCGATGATGTAGCGTCGCCCACAAAGACCTTTGGTGTGTCACTGGCGTTTGGCTCCGCCTTCTTCTTTTTTGCGACAGTTCCGCCGTCGCGTTATACCGTCGTCGTCTGCGACACCATCTCTCCAGGCTTTGTAGCTCTTAGCGTGTTTGGTGGGTTGGCCCTCGCGATAGCGGTCCATTTCACACACGGACGCGGCCTGCCCTGGCGATTGGCAGCACTGGCCATCATTGGCGTCGGCGCAGGTGGCCTGGCCCTCACAATCGCACCGCAATGTCTGCAAAACCCGCTCAACGAGCTGGACCCAATTCTCAAGAGCCTTTGGCTGGACCATGTTCGAGAGGCCCTGTCCATGATTGGCCAATGGAATTACAAACCGGAAATGCTTGGCGGCCTCTATGCACCAGGTCTGCTTGCAATGGCGGCCTGCATATACTTCATCGCGACAAATCGAAATCGCGCCGTTTTCGTTGTCTTTCTCGCTCTTGTGAGTGTCAGCTGGGCCATTGCATGTCTGCAGATAAGGGGAGCCTTGTTCGCAAACCTTGTCTCCATCATTCCGCTTTCAATGGCCATTTCACTGCTGCGTCAGAAATCACGGGAAGAGCCGGGCAATTGGAAGGTCGCACTGGGTTTCGTGGCAATAACCATTGCCAGCATACCGTCAACCTGGTTCACGCTGGGCGCTATGCTGTCAGGCTCGCTCACCAAATCTGACAGGGAAGTCGCCAACCTCAATGCACTTCAGGACTGCCGCTCTGAGGAAACGATCAAGGCGTTGTCTCAACTTCCATCCGGAACAATCGCGACCGTGCCGGATCTCGGCGTTCACATATTGCGCTACACGGACCACCGTGTGCTTGCCGCACCCTACCATCGCAATCAGGCTGGCATGTTGGCGGCAATTCAAGCTTTCACGACAAAAGCGGAAGACGCGGAGAAAATACTGCGACAGGCGGGTACCGATTACCTGGTGAGCTGCAGCTATGAGCCAGCATCACGCACTTATGTCCAATATGCTCCGGAGGGATTGCTTGCGGATTTGGATGCCGGAAACACACCAGACTTCCTTATCCCTGTTGATGGCGCTTGGCCAATCGGGCTTACAGTCTACCAACTGGCAAAGTGAATATCGGCCCGTCAGACGGACCGAATATGAGACGTCAACCGAAAGGGATCACAATCAGGCTGTGCGCTTCGCCAAACGCATCGCCACGCCAACAGCGAGTACCGTGGCAATTATGCCTGAGTTATATGCCAGCACGACAACAAGCAGGTCGAACCACGAAACCGGTGCAACCAGCGCAGATAGGGCAAAGGTCAGAGCGAGAAGCACTGCGACAAACGCCATTGCAGCCGCAGAACGCAAGCCGCACACCATCATCCCAATCAATGCTGCAGTTACTGCAATCATGTTACGCTCCATAAGCCATATTGCTTGCTCCAGACTGAACTCTGCAGGTAAACAAATGGTTTCTTATGGCTCTCCCCAATTCGCGAACATATTTATCCTTAACAAATCAGAATAAATGCAGCCAGTCATCCGAATAAATGCAATGTTACACATGATATTGCGCAATTTTCGCATGCCTGACTGCAATTCTACTCGGAGGTGGCAGCTAACGCTGCTGCAACTGTCACAGCGAATGGATAGATTCGCAGTTCTTGCAGCAACAGAGTTTCTCCATTCGCGCCCAACGCGGTCGATCCTAGGTAGAATTCGGTTGCTGCGTTGGACACGTAGTCATAGCCGGGTCGAGGGTTGTTACCCGACGCAGCACCGTTCACATAAAATCGGCTTTCAGTCGCATCGACAGCAAGCACAAGAGCGACATCATCACCCGCTGCAATACTGGCAGGAGAAAAACATACAGCGCTTGAGGCACCATCACCGATCACGGCGGCGGGGAGCGCTGCTCCCGTGTCCGTGGCACGAATGTTATACTGACTGTTTCCAGCCGAGTTTCCACCCAGCACATATCGTCTTGCGTCTCGCCCATTAGGGCCATTCACCGCTCTATATTTGAGCACGAGCGTGCTTTTTTGCCTTCGCAGCAAAGCTTCCAGCTTGGGGGTTAGGCGAATTACATCAGCCGCGCGGGAAGCGGTAACGCCATTTGTCGGAATGTAACTTGTCGGGCATTGCTGCGCTTCCAGCTGCCCACCAAAAACATAAACCGTGTCTGCGGTGTCGCCGCCTCTGTGAATGATCCGTACAGCAGTGGTGGTCGTGCCAACTGTATTGGTCACCCAATATCGCTTCCAACCAGATGTAAGCGTCACCTGTTGCTCGGCCAGCTCAATGCCGATGGTGATCGTCTCACCATCCGTTCCACGAAGCCACAGCGATACGCTGTGCGTTGCCGTAGTCGTCGCATAAGCTCGATCTATCCGGTTGAGAGTTGCATCTTGAAGACCCGTTATCCGACCAGCCGACATTCCGCCGAATGGGTCCGAATATCCTGTTGTCTCAAACGCCGTTCCAGTACCCCTTACCGCCCAATCTTGAAGATCAGAGTAAGGCATCAGATTTGTACTCGCGATATCCCTCACTAGACGACGCTTGCCGGTGGACCAATCCCAGGCAGGTTCATCCACGCCAGCCTGATAGAGCAGTCCGTCAAAACCGACGGCGGTCAGAGATGCCCCCCGGCTATGCATCAGTAGCTCGTCGTACAGTGCCGCCGATAGCGGCGCTATATTGGCCGGGTCTGCAGAAATCAGGGTCGCGGCGTCTGAGGTTGTCAACGCCGCTTTCCCGGTCTCAAAATCCATGATGGCCGCTGGGGGCAACATGGCCCCACTTTGCGTATCTTGCAGCTTTTCACCCACTCGCCTGTACCAGGGTGCTACGCCGTGCGATTTGCTCAAGCCAATTCCGAGCGCAGACATTATATCAGCCCTACAATGGAACCTGCTGTTGTACCTGTTGCCAAAACGCGCTTCACACGCAGCGGCATAATCGCACCTTCGGAAACAGCAGCAAACAAAACGGTTTCACCAGAAGACATGACGAGATTCAAGTCTCCGCCGGCCCCACAATAGAGCCCTCGGGTCACCTCGCTCAAATCCGCTTCGTCGCTTGGCGCTACGGCGAAAGCTCGCGTTGCGGGCCCGTCAATCGAAGCCGCCATATTTGAAAATCTGTCTGTCATCGCATGTCCTCTTGTTGCAGATCGACTATGCGAAAGATTGTGCATTCTACCGGAAACGTGTGGACAAAAATTGCGTAAAAAAAGCCGCAACCAGGAATGGCACGGCGCGTATAGAATCAATTTTAGACCTTGCGATACAACGCGTTAGAGAAGGAATTGCAGAGACATTGCACACGAGACCCGCTGGCTCGCACCGCATAAACCATCCACCAAACTGTGTCGTGAATCAGTTTGGTAATTGACGAAATGCTAGAGCCTGATCTTGCGCTTCGACAGTTTATCAACCAGCTCCGTCGGCAACGGGGTCGTGAAATTTGTGTGCAGACACCCATCGCTCCTGTCGACGACGCCACAAGGAAACTTCCACTTAATGCCTTCGACAATCAAATAGATGTGCTCGGGAACCGACGCTATGACCGGGCACGCAATCTTGCATCCGTTTTCCGAGATATTCAAAACTTTGCCAGCTTGAGAGGAATACCCCCTCAACCCGTTTCGCAGATAATATATCTTGCAGTCCAGTCGAACTTCACGACGCTTCTCCGTGCGCCGCTCCTCTCCAACCTGATTCAAAAAATGCCTCTTGGCGGCCATCGCCCCGCCCCTCCAACAGCCTGTCGTTACGTGAGCCGCTAGAAGTAATATCCCCAATTCCTATATGTTGTGTTAACGATTTTTGAATTCTTTCGCCCTCCCTAAATCATGCAATCAGGCGCCTGAAGTGCCGTTGCGGCGCAACGCACATGCTGTAATAGTCGTCGAATGAACGGCCCAAACCAAAACGATTCGCCAACTAATGCTTACGAGTTCTCGGTGTCGGAGCTTTCAGGCTCCATCAAGCGCACCGTGGAAAATGCCTTCGAGCATGTTCGACTGCGTGGTGAGATCTCCGGTTATCGCGGTCCGCACTCATCCGGCCATGCCTATTTTTCGCTGAAGGATGATCGTGCGCGCATCGATGCTGTCATATGGAAGGGGGTATTTGGCCGCCTGAAATTTCGCCCCGAGGAAGGCATGGAAGTGATTGCCACGGGCAAGGTCACTACATTCCCCGGCTCTTCAAAATATCAAATTGTCATAGAACAACTCGAACCGGCCGGCGCTGGCGCGCTCATGGCTCTGCTTGAGGAGAGAAAGAGAAAGCTGGGAGCTGAGGGGCTTTTCGATCCGGCACGCAAGCAGCTTCTCCCCTTCATGCCGATGACCATTGGCGTGGTCACCTCGCCTACTGGCGCGGTTATTCGCGATATCCTGCACCGCATTTCTGATCGCTTTCCCGTCCACGTGCTGGTCTGGCCCGTCAAAGTGCAAGGCGATGGCTCTGGCGATGAAGTGGCCCGCGCCATTCGCGGTTTTAACGCAATGAATGTGGATGGCGTGCCCGCTCGACCCGATGTGCTTATTGTTGCGCGAGGCGGCGGCTCATTGGAGGATCTCTGGAGCTTCAATGACGAGGCAGTCGTGCGAGCGGCTGCCGAAAGCGATATTCCGCTTATCTCCGCAGTTGGCCACGAGACCGACTGGACGCTGATTGATTACGCCGCCGACATGCGCGCCCCCACCCCGACTGGGGCGGCAGAAATGGCTGTGCCGGTCAAGGCCGAGCTCGATACCCAAATTGCCTCCCTTGGCGCCAGACTGAAGTCAGCGCAAAACCGCAATATGGATCAGGCAAGGCAGTCCGTTCGGGCATTGGCGCGCGCCCTTCCCTCGCTGGACCAGCTTCTGGCGATGCCGCGGCGTCGATTTGATGAAGCTGCAGCCGGTCTTGTTCGCGGCCTGTCTCTGAACACGCTAAACAAGCGCCGAACATTGGAGATAACAACCGCCAAATTGCGCCCGGACATGCTGAGCGCCCGCATGGGTGAACGACGCGCCTTTGTCAATGAACGTATGGCGCGCGCTGAACGCCTGGTAGAGCGCCTGATTGACCGCAACAAAGCGCGCATCACCAGTGCCGATGCTACGCTGCGCACAATTCCCGGCCATCTAATCCGGGAAGCCCGTCGCAGCCGTGACACTATCGCAGCACTGACCGCACGCGGTGACAAGGCCGTGGAAGCCCGCGTGACGACACATCGCGCAGCAATCACTGCGCATAGCCGCGTGTTGGAATCACTCTCCTACAAGAATGTGCTGAAACGCGGCTATGCGGTTATCCGTGACGAAAGCAACAGCATTCTACCACTTGCCGCGAGTGTATCCGATGGAATGACACTATCCATCGAGTTTTCTGATGGCCGCGTGCTGGCTGCTGCAGGTGAGAACGCAACCCCACCAAGCGGACCGACGTCGCCGCCAAGAAAGACGACGTCTAGACCTTCCACGTCTACGAAAAAGTCAGAACAAGGCAGCTTGTTCTAGGAAAATTGCCTATCTTTCCGAAAGCACCTCTTGCGACATGAGCGAGGCTAGCTCTGACGCGGGTAGCGCATCTGCGGCATAGGTAAATGTTCCGTGATCGCGCATTTCTTGCGCAGCACGCTTCAATGCGCCGAGCGCCGCGCGGGCCAATGATCCACCCACGCTCACACGCTTCACACCGACATCCGCCAATTGCTGTACTGTAAACACAGGCCCGACAAGCCCCATAACGACGTTGACAGGTTTGTCGACCTCACGACAAAGCGTCTCAATATCGCCAATATCCTTCAGTCCCGGCGCGTAGAGCACATCTGCGCCCGCCTCAGAATATGCCTGTAGACGCTTGATCGTATCACCAAGCTCTGCCCGCCCCCAAAGATAGTTCTCACAGCGGGCGGTCAGAAGAAATGGCAACTTTTTCGACGCTTCCTCTGCCGCCCGAACCCGCTCTACAGACGCTTCAAAGCCGTAGATTGGGTCAGCCGGATCGCCAGTTGCATCTTCTATGGAGCCGCCAACAAGGCCAGCATCACACGCAAGTCGAACTGTCTCAGCGCACGCGTCAGGTGATGCCCCGAACCCGTCTTCCAGATCGGCGGAAACCGGCAGCTCACACGCGGAAACAATGCTAGCGGCGTTTCGCAAAATTTCGTCGCGGCCAAGTGCGGCAAAGGAATCCCGCCTCCCAACAGAGAATGCATAGCCCGCACTTGTTGTCGCCAATGCCTCAAACCCCAGTGATGCCAAAAGCCGCGCAGAACCGGCATCCCAAGGGTTGGGGATGACAAACGCGCCGTCCCGCTGATGCAACGCGACAAAGCGTTCGTATTTCTCCTGGCTCTCCATCATGTGTGCCTCCAAATGGAACATTTCATGAGCAACCCAACGATGTAAGCAGGAATGTCGACGACGAAGCAACGGTGATCACTGAGATCCAGGGCAGGAAAAACCATTCATCAAACAAAAAAGGCGGCCCGCGGGCCACCTTTGATCATCAAGAGCGAGAAGTCGCGACCTATTGCGCCCATTCGCCCTTCCGGAAAACTGGCACCCGAGTCCCATCCGCAGCAACGCCGTCAATATCAATATCGCCCGAACCAATCATCCAGTCGATGTGAATGAGGGATTCATTGCCGCCCTGAGCTTTGACTTGTTCAGGCGTCAGTTTTGCTCCGTCAACAAAGCACTTTGAGTAGCATTGGCCGAGCGCAATATGGCAGGCGGCGTTTTCGTCAAACAGTGTGTTGTAAAACAGCAGACCACTTGCAGAAATCGGCGAGGAATGTGGCACCAATGCCACCTCACCAATCCGCCGGGCACCTTCATCAGTGTCCAGCACCTTCAAAAGAACCTCTTCGCCGCGCGTCGCCTTGGCCTCCACGATGCGCCCGCCTTCAAAGCGAACCTGAATGTTGTCGATAAGTGTACCTTGATGGGAAAGCGGCTTGGTGGAAGAAACTGTGCCCTCCACTTTGAAGGCATGCGGGGTGGTAAACACTTCCTCAGTGGGAATATTGGGATTGCAGATCACACCGTTTTTGGCTTCCGACGCGCCGCCGTGCCACTCATGGCCATCCGCCAGCCCCACCATGAGGTCAGTTCCCGGACCGGTGAAATGAAGTGCATCGAAGCGCATATCGTTCAGCCATTTAGACCGCTTCGCCAGCTCGCCGTTATGTGCCTTCCAAGCTGCAACAGGATCGGCAAGATCAACACGGGATGCTGCAAAAATCGCATTGGCAAGTTTTGCCACAGCGTCAGCTTCATCCAAATCGGGGAACATCTGCATCGCCCACGATACGTTCGGATAGGACACAATATTCCAATTGATATCGAAATTGGCGATCTTCTCCAGCGCAGGCTTGTAGGCAGCTGACAACGCCCGATTTGCGCGTGCCACCTTTGCCGGATCTTCATTCGCAAGCAGCATGGGATTGTCGCCGGAAATTGCCAGCCGTGCAGCCCCCGCTTCATAGGCTTTTGCCATGCCTTCATAAAGCCAGCTTGCCGCGCGATCAAAATTGGCATCATCGGCGTAGCGATATCGTGCCAACGAAGATTCTTCGTCGTTATAGAATGCGCTCACCAGCCCGCCGCCTGCCAAATAGGCATGCTTGGTGATCAACCGTACGAGCGGCGCGGCCGCAAAAGGCGCGGTTATCACCAAATCCTGGCCCTGCTGCAGGTTAAGCCCGACTTTGACCGCCACTTCGGCGAGTTTTTCCAGCTTCACGAGATCAATATTCGTCACGTTTATCTCTTTCTCAGTTGAGCCTTGGCTCCGTACAAAATGGAAAATTACGCGGTTACAACAGCGGTCATACAACCCAAAACCTCAACGAGGTCTAAAGGTGCCATGCGTATTTGCAGGCCACGTTGCCCGCCATTGAAATACATGTAGTCTTCGCCAAACGCGCTGTCATCCAGCACCGTGCAAACCCGCTTTCTTTGTCCAAGTGGCGAGATGCCTCCAATAACATAGCCCGTCAGCTTCTCGGCCTTCTCCGGCTTCATCATGGTCGCGCTTTTTCCACCAAACGCCGCAGCCAGTTTCTTCATGGAAACTTCGCTGTCAGATGGCGCGATAACACATACCGGATCACCGTCCAGCTCGGCCATCAATGTCTTGAACACGCGCGACGCTGGCTCGCCCAGCGCATCGGCAGCGGCCTGACCAATATTGCTCACGCCCGCTTCATATTCATAGGTGTGAAGCGTGAAGGCCTTGCCAGACTTGGCGAGCACCTGCGTTGCGCGCGTCGCACCGGCCATCACTCAACTCCAAAAAAATCGGAAAACAGATCCGGCTTAAATCCAGCGATATATTGTCCATCGCGGTCAACGATAGGCCGTTTGACCATAGATGGATTGGCAACCATCAACGCGATTGCCTTCGCCTGATCCAACTCAGTTTTATCTTCATCCGGCAGCTTGCGAAAAGTCGTGCCCGCCCGGTTCAGCACTCTTTCCCAGCCAAGCGCATTGCACCAGCGCTCAAGTGTGTCTGCGTCAATTCCAAGCTTTTTATAGTCATGGAATATGTACTCAACATCACGCTCGCCAAGCCAGGTGAAGGCCTTCTTCATCGTGTCACAGTTCTTGATGCCGTAAATCGTGACGCTCAAACCAATTCTCCAAATTCGATATCGGCATCAACCTTATAGACTGGCGGCAGTTGTGAAAAGCGCCCTCTCCAGGCATCCACAAAACCTCATTGGGCGGCGCTTTGTTGCCGGATGAACAGCAAAGCCGCCCACCGTTACCTTCATGCAAGATGGAGGGCAACGCGCGCCAGCTCAACCGCAAATCACCAAAGCACGCGGGTTGCGACAGCCCCCAGTTCGTAGAAAGCCGTTTTGGCTTTTACAAAGCGCTCGCTGTGATGCGCTATTGGCACGACCGGCAAATCCGCATGCTCGCCTTTGAGCAATGCAGCAGCACAGTCTGTCCCAAACACTGTGCCGGGGCCAATGCCACGCCCTGAGTAACCAAAGCAGGCAAATGCATCCGGGCCAAATTCCACGATTTTGGGAATGTGATCGGACGTCATGGCGATCCGACCGCTCCACCTGTGCTCGATAGGCAGATTGACCAGATCAGGAAAAAGACCACGGAGTTTGCGACGCGCCCACCTGTCGATAACGGGTGCACCTGCTCCCTCAACGTCGCCCATTCCGCCAAAAATCAAACGGCCAGCCTGATCAACCCTGAAACTCGACATGATGAGCGCCGTGTCCCAGCACCCCTCGCCACCTGCCAGAATGCGCTCGCGCGCTTCATCCGGCATCGCAGCCGTGGCAAACTGGCTAAAACTCACTGGCACGAATTGCGGTTTGAATGGCGTCTCGATGCCAAGATGGTAGGCATTTGTGGCAAGCAGAAGCGCCTTTGCCTTGACCTGATACCCGTTGGCCTCAACGATCCACACATCGCCATTTCTGGAGATGTCGGTCACAGGAGACTTGCCGCAGATCTTAGCGCCGCCCTCACTGGCCGCACGGGCCAATCCGTTGTTGTAGGCGAATGGCTGCACAGTTCCTGCGCGAGGATCCCACAGTGAGCCGTAATAGATTGACGTTCCGGTGCGTCGCGCTGTTTCCTCGGCATCCAGCAACTGCAGGGGCGCGCCGAAACGATTTCCCTGCCGATGACGCTCGGCTAAATCTCCCAGCCCATTCGCCGAATGCGCCAGATGTAATGTGCCGCTGCGGGTGGCCTCACAGGAAATCGACTGGCGATCAATCAGATCAAACACCCGATCCGGGGCCTTGCCGAGCTTGTCGATCAATCGTCTGCCAGCAACCTCCCCCATTGCTTCAATCACAGAGTCGGGCGGCAGCCAAAGCCCTGCATTGACCAGTCCAACATTGCGTCCTGATCCACCAAAGCCAATTTCCTTGCCCTCAAGAAGACACACGGTCGCGCCGAGACGTGTCGCCTCAAGCGCGGCCGAAGTGCCGGTGAACCCTCCGCCTATTATGACGAGATCGACAGTTTTGTTTTCGAGAAGTGGTCCAGCCTCAAACAGCTCCGCCGAACTCGCCTTCCACCGATTTGATGCACCCCTAGATGTCAAATTTGACTCCCTGAGCGAGAGGCAATTCTGCGGAATAGTTCACCGTTGAAGTCTGGCGGCGCATATAGCCTTTCCAAGCATCAGAGCCAGATTCACGGCCACCGCCGGTTTCCTTTTCTCCGCCAAATGCACCACCGATTTCCGCACCGGAAGGACCGATATTCACATTCGCAATGCCACAATCCGAGCCAACGGCTGAAAGGAAAGTTTCCGCTTCACGCATGTTGAGGGTGAAGATGCAGGACGAAAGTCCCTGCGGCACATCGTTTTGAATCGCGATGGCTTCTTCCAGAGTATCGTATCCCATCACATAGAGGATCGGCGCGAATGTTTCTTCGCGCACCGTGTCAGTCTGCGTCGGCATATCGACCAGCGCTGGCTCCACATATGCGCCACCTTGCGGCACGCCAGACGTAACTGTGCGTCCACCGTGGGCGACACCGCCCTCCGATTTTGCCTTTTCGATTTGCGCCAGCATGCGGTCACGCGATGCATGGTCAACCAACGGTCCAATCAGTGTTGTGCCTTGACGGGGATCACCAATCGGCAACGACGCGTATGCTTTGGTAAGACGCTCAACGAGTTCTTCACGGATCGAATGATGGGCAATAAGGCGACGCAGCGAGGTGCAACGCTGCCCGGCAGTACCGACCGCAGAGAACACAATGGCCCGAACCGCCATATCAAGGTCGGCAGACGGAGCGACGATCATCGCATTGTTACCACCAAGCTCCAGGATCGAACGCCCCCAACGTGCGGCAACCTTTGGCCCAACAATGCTGCCCATGCGCGTAGAACCGGTGGCAGAGATGATCGGCACGTCCTTGGAAGTCACCAGAGCCTCGCCCACTTCTGCGTCGCCAATAACAAGCTGCACCAAACCTTCGGGCGCATCGCCAAAACGCTCAATGGCACGGTTGAGGATCTTCATACATGCCATCGCGGTCAGCGGTGACTTTTCGGAAGGTTTCCAGATTACAGGGTCGCCACACACCAGAGCCAAGGCGGTGTTCCAGCTCCACACTGCGACGGGGAAATTGAATGCCGAAATCACGCCGCAAGGCCCCATAGGATGCCAGCTTTCCGTCATGCGGTGTCCAGGACGCTCCGATGCAATGCTGAGGCCATAGAGCTGGCGGGAAAGACCAACCGCAAAATCGCAGATGTCGATCATTTCCTGCACTTCGCCCAACCCCTCGGAAACAATTTTGCCAGCTTCCAGCGTGACAACCGCTCCCAGTTCCTCCTTCGAGGCGCGAAGTTCTTCGCCCAGCAGTCGAACCAACTCACCACGACGCGGGGCTGGAACGTTGCGCCAATCCTTGAAGGCGGTCTGCGACCGGGCGATAACGGCAGGCATCTCGCCAACAGCGGTTTCTTTCACGCGGGCGATTTCTGCACCATCAATAGGACTGTGGACAACCAGCGTTCCGCCAGTGAGGTCTTGCGCGGTAAAGCCCGCCGCCGCCAGGGTATCGGAATGGTTCATTGTGTGCCTCCGTTATACAGGTCGCGCCTGTCTGGCCTGAAGCGCGCGACATTAAAGAAATGCCATTACAGCGCCGCCAAGCCGGTAGTTCAAGTTTTCAACGCATCCACAAACAGCTCAAGCGGACCAAATTCAAGATTCGCTCGTGGGCGTGGTTCATTTTCCTCAAGGTAACCTTTGCAATTCAATTCAATTAGTGATGTTTTGTCTCCATGATTGGAGAAAAACTCACATGATCGCCCCACGCCGCTTCCTGCCATCGATTAGCTCGCTGCTTGCATTGGAGGCTGTGGACCGGCTTGGCACTGCCACGGCCGCGGCTGAAGAGCTTTCGCTCACGCATTCCGCCGTCAGTCGGCAGTTGAAGGTTTTGGAAGAGCAAATAGGGGTTTCCATATTCCGCCGTGAAGGCAAAGGCCTTGCGCTGACTGCATCGGGGTCTGCCTATGCAAGCTCGATCCGCGAAAGCCTCAACGAGATTGCACGCGCCAGCCTTCACATCAGAGCAAGCGGCAATCGCACCAGCCTCAATCTGGCAGTTCTGCCAGCATTCGGAATGCATTGGCTGTCACCCAGATTGAAGCAATTCACGGCAGCCAACACGGACATCAGCATGAATTTGGGAACACGCCTCTCGGCGTTCGATTTTGGCCGAGAAAAGTTCGACGCAGCCATTCACTATGGTCAGCGCGACTGGCGCGGCGTGGATTATCTGGAGTTGGCTGGCGAGCGCGTCATCCCGGCCTGTGCGCCCACATTGATGGAAACTGCGGCTGTGCAACCTCATGCACTGTTGGAGCTACCGCTTCTACACCTTGAAAGCAGACCCGGTGCCTGGGAAGAATGGTTCGAGTCCTATGGCCATCAAGTCAATGGACTGCGAGGCATGCTCTTTGATCAGTTTTCAACCATGACGGAGGCTGCGGTTCTGGGGTTTGGTGTCGCGCTCCTGCCAAGCTTTCTGGCCGAAATCGAGTTCCAAAGAGGCCGCTTGATACCAGCATTCGGCCAATATCAGGCGGTCAGCGGTTCCTATTTCCTCGTCTGGCCTTCAGACAGGGCGGTCCCAGCCTCATTGTGCAAACTGATCAAATGGCTTGAAGGTTCTGCAAACAACTAAATGACGCGGGGCGCACAGTGTTTCAGACCAGTTCCCGGCACCGGAGGTAATGACAGTGTCGACCCGCCAAACTTCACCGAGCTCATGAGCCATGTTTCATCCACAATTGGATGAGGTCAGAATCACAAAAATCAAAACGGATAGGGAAAGTTTAAATGGTGGGCCCGCTCGGACTCGAACCGAGGACCAGACCGTTATGAGCGGTCGGCTCTAACCAACTGAGCTACAGGCCCACCTGCCCCTTTCGGGGTCCGCTGCGAGCTCTTTGGCCCACAGCAAGCACGCCTCTAAACCAATTCGCGCGCAAGGTAAAGACGTCGCCGCAATTGTCCCACATTCAACCCGCAATGGTGAGGCCAGACAAAAGCGCTTCACATTCAGACCCATAGCGCAAAGAGGAATATTGATGAAAACACTTGCAGCATTCACCGTCTCTATTTTGGCAATCGCATTACCTGCTCAAGGACAGGCTCAAGACGCAGCAACACCGCAAATTACCGTGACTGGCGAGGGCGTTGTAAGCGCCAGACCCGACATGGCGATCGTAAATATCGGTGTGACTGAAACAGCGGCAACGGCGCGCGCTGCACTGGACAAGAACAGCAAGTCGCTGGCTGATATAATCGCGCAGTTGAAGGAAGCGGGCATCCCTGCGGAAGACCTGCAAACCAGTGGTTTTTCTATATATCCGCAATACGACCACGCTTCTCGCACCGACAATGGTCCAAAACTGATCGGCTATCAGGTAAGCAATTCGCTACGCGTCGAAATCAACAAGCTCGATATGCTGGGCAACATATTGGATCAGGCGGTCGACGCTGGTTTTAACGATGGCGGCGGGATCAGCTTTTCCAACTCCAACCTGGAAGAGCTGATGGACGAGGCGCGTCAGGCTGCCGTGAAGAATGCCATGGCCAAAGCCAAATTGATGACCGAGGCTGCGGGTGTTGAGGTCGGTCAGATCCTCTCAATCAGCGAAAATAGCAATCTCGGCGGCACGCCGGTCTTCATGGAGGCTGCCAAGATGCGCGATGCTGCACCGGTACCCGTTGAAGCTGGTCAGAACAGCTACATGGCAACAGTCACCGTGACCTTCGCGCTTTCGCAATAAAGAAAACCTCCGGTGTAGAAAACACCGGAGGCGGTTCAGGCAGAAGGGGGGAACTTCTGCCTGAAGGGGGGAGGTCGGCAGGCTGTGACGCCAATTAGTAACGGATAACCGGGCAGCCTCGGCGGTTTGCAAATACCACCCGCTCGAAGCGGTGATGGCGGCGACCCTCAACAACCACGCGGTGGGGCGATTGGCGAACGACCTGGGCACGGCGCAGACCGAAGCGATTACGCGCCTTGCGCTCTGCATGATCCGCCGAGCAACCACGGTATTCGCGGCGATCCCAACGGTCGTGGCGACGATGGCCATCATGGAAATGGACACCCGGGCCGCCAAAGCCAAAGTAAAAATCGATGTTGGATGCGGATGCGGTAGCGGGCATTGCGGAAATGGAACCCAGGCCAATCATTACTGCAAGGGCTGCTTTCGTAAACGAGATAGTCATGTCAGTCTCTCCTAAAAACGAGTATCAATCGGTTTCAATCACCGTCCCGAGCGATTGATTAGAGACTAAACATTTGAAGCTGAACGCTACTCGAACCGCCTGTTCATATTGGGTTCATAATGCATTATTTCCAGCATATTATTGTTTTTAAACGTTTATTTTTAAGATAAATGCAAAACAATTCTTCTGCGATGTGGGCTGGAGCGATGCTCGAACAAATATAATCCCTGCCATGTACCCAGCATCAGACGCCCATCCGAAACAGGTATAGAAACCGAAGTCAGTGTCAGCGCCGATTTGATGTGTGCAGGCATATCGTCCGGCCCTTCCATCGTGTGTTTAATCCACCGCATGGAGGGATCGTCTGACGGAGGCACAAGGCGAGCGAAAAACTCATTCAAATCTCGTTGAACATCGGGGTCAGCATTTTCCTGGATGGTAAGCGAACATGAAGTGTGCTGCACGAACACAGTCAGCAGCCCCTCGCTTGCGCCCGTACCACTCACAAACCGTGCGGCGTCTCGGGTGAATTCGTAAAGCCCTGCACCGTGCGTGGAAATGGAAAGTGTTGTCTGTGGCAAAGCGCATCTCCTGATTTAGCAGGAAAATAGAGCGCTTCCACCGATACCGCAATAAACGCCGACAGAGAGTATCGCCATCTTGCACGGATCGGCCTTCCGCCCCTTCCCCTCCCCCTGAGGGGAGAGGCAGGTGCACACTGCCGCACGCAGCATGCTATTTCGAAATGACCTTCTTGGACTGCATGAGCTTGCCGCCCGACGTTCCAGTCAGACCGTTATTGTTCATGTTCTTGGGGTCCATAATGCCAGCGTTTGGTTTACACTGGTAAACGTCCTTGCCACCGCTGTTGGAGTAGCGGCACGTTTCGCCTGCCTTGCATGCGGGATTGCAGGCCGCGAATGCTGCGGAACCAAAAGCCGTCGCCACCAAAAAAGCCAGAGCACCGAAGGTTATCTTTCCAGTCATGATCTTCTCCTCGTTATCGACGTTGAGGAGGCTACCAACATGCGATGCCGCAAACATGCGACGTTTGTGCCAAGGATGGTAAATTGTCGCCCCACCTATCTCTAGCGCTAATCACTGTGTTAGCAGATTTGATTATTGGTGCTGGATTTCGGCGTGCCTCCCGGGTCAATCTGAAGTATTAGCTTCAGTTCGCCGCATGGTCGGCGGCGCGATTCCCAGAGGTGATAAGAATGACAACGGCAGCAAATATGCCCGCAGTTCCTGGCGGTAGCTGGAATAGACATATTTCAGCAACGCTGAAGCTAGGACTGCCGTTGATTGGGGCGCAGCTCGCGCAGCTCGCCATTCATACAACTGATGTGGTGATTGTCGGGCAGCTTGGCACCAATGAACTGGCCTCCATGGTGCTGACCGGTCAATATTTCTTCACGCTCTTTATATTTGGCTCCGGCTTTTCCAACGCGGCGGTTCCAATGGCAGCTCACGCTGTAGGCGCTGACGACAAAGTGTCCGTGCGTCGCGCCATCCGCATGAGCATGTGGGTTTCTATTCTATTCGGCGTGCTGGCCATGCCCCTATTCCTGATGGCAGAGCCGGTATTGCTTATGCTCGGACAGGAGCCAGAAGTTGCCAGATTGACGGGCGACTATCTTGGCGTTGCCGGTTGGGCCATCTTCCCGGCCCTCATCGTCATGTCTCTGCGTGCTTATTTCAGTGCGTTGGAAAAGGCAGGGATTATCCTTTATCTCACGCTGGCCGTGCTGGTTTTCAATGCAATCTTTGCCTACGCATTCGTGCTTGGTCACTTTGGTGCGCCCCGCATTGGTTTCATGGGGGCTGCCTGGGTCATGCTTGCCGCCAATACGCTGGGCATGGTGTTGGCCATCATCTATGTGCAGGCGAAACCGGAACTGCGAAAATACGAACTGTTCGTTCGCTTCTGGAGGGCCGATTGGCAAGCCTTCTGGGAGGTCGTGCGGCTGGGCTTTCCCATCGCAATCACCGTCTTGGCCGAAGTCAGCCTCTTTACGGTGGCCTCCTTGATGATGGGCTGGATTGGAACGATTGAACTTGCCGCCCATGGCATTGCCCTGCAATGCGCCTCTGTATCCTTCATGTTCCCGCTGGGCCTCGCGCAAGCGGGCACCGTGCGCACAGGGCTGGCTGCAGGACGCGGGGACTGGCCCACAATCCGCCGCGTCGCCATCACCGTGCTTGTTATGGGCATGGGCCTTGCGCTCACCAGTGCCGCTATTTTCATGATTGCACGCGAGGGGTTGGCCAGTCTGTTCGTGGACAACAACAACCCTCAGACCCCGGCTGTCATTGCTGTCGCTGGGCCGCTGCTCATTGTTGCAGGTCTCTTTCAGGTGGCCGACTCTGCGCAAGCAATCGGTGCAGGACTGGCACGAGGTTTGAAAGACTCCACTGTGCCTATGATCTTCGCCATGATCAGCTACTGGCTCATTGGCTTTCCCACCGCATATCTGCTGGCATTCAAATTTGGTTATGGCGGCATCGGCGTCTGGTTTGGCTTTGTCGTCGGGCTATCATGTGCCGCAATATCGCTGAACGCGCGCTTCTATTGGCTCCTAAGACGGCACCTTGCCTGATTTCGGAAGGATTGCAGGCACCGTTGGTGCAGTACACACTGCAAAGTCCGAATAGGACGTGCCCATTTGCACGAGAGCGATTACCGTCCCACCTGGATCTGGCCACGCCGGGTTCCTATTGGCGAAAAGCCTGCAAGCAGTACAAAAAACGCCACCCGCATTAAACAACGGGTGGCGTAATTCTATCCCCAGCGGACAGCTTCATACTTTCAGTATTCTGCCTGTCAGCGTTCTGCCAATGCGGCTTCGCCCTTGTTTTCACGCACCATATTCAAGAAACGGCGGAAAAGATAATGGCTATCCTGCGGGCCGGGTGAGGCCTCCGGGTGGTGCTGCACGGAAAATACTGGCTTGCCAGCAAGTCGCAGGCCGCAATTGGTACCGTCAAACAGCGAGACGTGCGTTTCTTCCACACCTTCGGGAAGCGACTTGGAGTCGACCGCAAATCCATGGTTCATGGAAACGATCTCCACCTTGCCAGTGGTGTGGTCTTTGACCGGATGGTTCGCGCCATGGTGTCCCTGGTGCATCTTCATCGTGGTCCCACCCAGCGCCAGAGCCAGCATCTGGTGACCGAGGCAAATTCCGAAGAGTGGGATGCCACTGTCTACCAACGCCTTGATGGCAGGTACCGAATACTCACCGGTCGCCGCCGGGTCGCCCGGACCGTTGGACAGGAATATGCCATCGGGCTGCAGCGCCAGAACATCTTCCGCAGAAGACGTGGCCGGAAGAACTGTCACGCGGCACTCAAGACCAGCGAAGAGGCGCAAGATGTTGCGCTTCACGCCGTAGTCGAGCGCGACGATATGGTATTTCGCATCCGAGTCGCCAAGCTGGCCGGTGCCCTTGTTCCACTCCCAAGGCGTCTCATTCCAGCGCAGTGACTGGCCAATAGTCGCCTTGATGGCAAGATCAAGACCTTCAAGGCCGCTCCACGCCTTCGCCTCTGCCTTCAGCGCATCCACGTCAAACTGACCGGAAGGCTCGTGCGCGATCACTGCATTCGGAGCACCGTTTTCACGGATCCACGCTGTCAGCGCGCGCGTATCAATTCCGCAAAGACCGACGATACCGCGTGCCTTCAGCCATGCATCCAGATGTTGCGCAGCGCGATAGTTGGATGGGTCAGTGATATCCGCCTTGAAGATGACGCCAACAGCGCCGTTTCGCGCTGCCGGTGTAAGGTCTTCAATGTCTTCATCGTTCGTGCCGACATTGCCGATATGTGGGAAGGTGAATGTTACGATCTGCCCCAGATAAGAAGGGTCTGTGAGAATTTCTTCGTAACCGGTGAGTGCCGTATTAAAGCAAACCTCGGCCTGTACGCGCCCTGTAGCTCCAATTCCCCTGCCCTCAATGACCGTGCCATCGGCAAGAACTAGCATTGCGGTGGGCTTCTCAATTGTCCAGGGGGCAGTGGCGCTCATCTCAAATCTCCTTCATTCGCATGAAAAGCCGCGACCGCAGAAAACTGCGCGCGGGCAACGAATGTTCGTCTCTATGTGCTAGGAGCCGGAAAATAGTGGCAGACTGGCAGAAGGTCAATCTCGCACTTGCGAAAGAACACAATTAAAAAATCAATCTTTTCAATGCATTGCTCATTTTATTTGATTGTTGGTACATTGTGGGGCTATGAAGCGCCCCACCGGCCTGCATTTCGCAGGTGCAAAAAAGAGTGTCAGACCAATCTGGTGACGCCCCGGAACCGAAACAATCAGGACGTAATTCCATGCGCGAAAAACTCGCAGACGCAATGAAAGACGCCATGAAGGCAAAGGACACGCGCCGCCTTTCGACAGTGCGCCTCATCCTCGCAGCGATCAAGGATCGTGACATCGCAACGCGCGCGCCTGGCCACGAACAGGTTAGCGACGATGAAATCCTGCAGATCCTCGCCAAGATGATCAAGCAGAGAGAAGAATCATCCAAAACCTACGAAGAAGCCGGTCGTCCGGAACTGGCCTCCGCTGAACGCGAAGAAATTGAAGTGATCCGCCAGTTCATGCCGGAGCAGCTTTCTGAAGAGAAGGTACGTGAGCTTTGCTCGAAGATTATCGCAGAGACCGGCTCGGCAGGTCTGCGCGACATGGGCAAATGCATGGCCGCACTGAAAGAGCAATATCCAGGGCAGATGGATTTCGCCAAAGCCTCCGGCTTTGTAAAAGACCTGCTGAAGTAAATCGAATAGCAGACTTCCCACAGCACCTGTGAATTGCTGTGGGAAACTCACATCAGTTGGAATTGCCGCCTCTCAGTGGTTATATGAGGCTTCAACGAGGCTTTCATAATGCGTTTTTCCAACCACTTCCTAGACGAGATACGCGAGCGCGTGCCGATATCGGCCGTAATCGGTCGTCGATTGCAGTGGGATAGGAAGAAGACCAACGCGCCACGCGGCGACTATTGGGCCTGCTGCCCTTTTCACGGTGAAAAGACCCCCAGCTTTCATTGTGAAGACCGAAAGGGTCGCTATCACTGCTTTGGGTGTGGTGTGTCAGGCGATCATTTTCGTTTCCTGACGGAACTCGATGGCGTCAGCTTCCCCGAGGCGGTTGAGCAGATCGCAGATATGGCGGGCGTGCCTATGCCCAAGCCAGATCCCGAAGCCGCGAAGCGCGACGAAGTCCGCACGACGCTTTTGGACGTCATGGAAATGGCGGCGCAATTTTTCCAGGATCAGCTCCAGTCTGCGGTTGGTGCTAGCGCTCGCGCCTATCTCAGAGATCGTGGTCTGACAGGACGAACCATAGAGACCTTTCGCGTGGGCTTTGCGCCCAACAGCCGCAACGCGCTGAAAGAATACCTCTCCTCCAAAGGTGCAACCAAAGAACAGATCGAGGCTTGTGGCCTGGTGGTGCATGGTCCGGATATTGCTGTTTCCTACGACCGGTTCCGCGATCGCATCATGTTCCCCATCCTTTCCTCGCGTGAGAAAGTAATCGCGTTTGGTGGACGTGCCATGGCACCCGATGCAATGGCAAAATATCTCAATTCCAATGACACGGAACTCTTCCACAAAGGCAACGTGCTTTACAATTTCGCCCGCGCGCGGCGTGCCATGCAGGGGGCAAACGGCGCCTACACAGTGATTGCGGTTGAAGGCTATATGGATGTGATTGCTCTGCATCAGGCAGGCATCGAAAATGTCGTTGCGCCGCTTGGCACGGCCCTGACAGAAAACCAACTTGAGCTTTTGTGGAAAATGACGTCAGACCCGGTTCTGTGCTTTGATGGCGACGGCGCTGGCCTGCGCGCTGCCCACCGGGCTGCCGATTTGGCGCTACCGCACATTGGCCCTGGGCGTTCGGCTGCATTCGCACTTTTACCCGAAGGCAAGGACCCCGATGATCTGGTGCGTGATGCCGGGCGTGCCCCTTTTGACAAAGTGCTGGCGGAAGCCCGCCCGCTCTCCGATATGATCTGGCAGCGTGAAATATCCGGCAGTTCCTTTGACACGCCTGAAAAGCGGGCCGCACTGGAAGCCAAGCTGAAACAAACAATTGCTGTTATCGCCAATGAAGACGTGCGCCGCTATTACCAGCAGGCCATTCGTGAAAAGCTGAATGCCTTTTTCCGCCCTGCCCGCCAAAGCAATTGGAACCCTTCCGAACGGCGGTCAGGCCAACAGGGCCGAAAGCAAGCGCAAGGCGGAAAATTTGGCTCGACAACCGGCGGTGATCTGGCGGGCAATCTTGCACGGACCGGGCTTGTTCGTGGCCACCACGACATGCCTGCCTTGCGCGAGACAGTTCTGGTTTTAACGGCCATCAATCATCCCAATCTTCTTCTGGAAGAATACGACAACATTGCAACAACAAGCTTCGAGCATCGCGATCTGCAGCGACTTTGGCCTGTCATTCTTTCCGAGGCTGCACTCTCAGGTAATGCAATCTCACGCGAGAAATTGATTGAAAAGCTGGCGTCGTCCGAATTCGAACCGCTGATCGCGCTCATGGATCGGCAAGTGCGCAACGCAGGTCTGTGGACTGCAACACCACAGGCCGCCTACGAAGATGCACGTGAAAGCTTTTTACAGGTCATGGCACTTCACAAACGCACAAGCTACCTGCGTCAACAAGTCGGCAGCCTGGAGCGTGAAATCGCACAATCCATTGAAGATGGCGACGACCAGTCAACCACCCAGCTTATGTCGACATTAAACGAAGTGAAGAACGAGATAACTAGACTTGAGAACCAAGAGGCCATTATTGATGGCTTCGGTGTCATGTCAGGCCGTGTGAAGGGTGCTGCGGGGAAGTGACCTCCAGCCTCCGAATTATCGATGTCAAGCTTCGCGTGGCGCGATGAACACACGCGCCACGCGGTGTTCAAAAAGCCTATAGCCCTCTGAATGCAGCGGACAGATTTCTTATGTCCGACGGTTTCATCTCAGACGGAACATAGTCCAAATTTCCATCTTCCTTCACGCGAACATTGAGCACCGCGGTGTTGATGTAACAAAGTGCGGCCTTGCCCGAGCAGCTGGCAGACACATTGTTCGGGATCTTGATTTGATATTGGCCGTTGTGCCCACCTTGCGAAGACACGGAAAACGCCCCCTCGACATCCTTATTGATCGAACTTTCTTCCTTGTCCGCGTAGACAGGATCAACCAGAACGACAAGTTTGTAGCGCTTACGGTTCGATCGCAGAAGGTCAATTTTCCACGCGCTGTATGCATCAACACCCTCGCTCCTGAGAGCCGCGTAGGCGGCGGACACCGAGGAGTAGACCGCGCTATTTGTTACCCGACTTGCGCTTTCGGCCAAAAATTTGGTGCCATTTTGAACCTTCGCGGTCGCCTCTGCTTTGACAATTTCCGGTAACTCGGTCTTCCCAGTCAGTTCAAAACCCTTCACCTGGCTGGCGACCAAGGTCGTAGGTACGCGGCGACTTGCTACCTTCAGCGTCGCAGGAGAGCGCAGGTCACTCAACGTGTTGGCCTCCTTGTCCCAAATATATATCTGACCATCTGCCAACTGACCAGAATTCCGATAGCCTAGACTCGTGTGCGCATAGTTCAAATCGACGTTGATCGGTGATCCGCAGCTACTCAAAAACAATAGTGATGAAAAAATTGCGATGTGCTTTTTCAAATTCGCCCCCATTTTTGCGTGTATTTTCAATTCTTAGCAACCTTACATTGTAAAGTAAAACGCTGAATCCAAATGGTTGCAAAGGCGATTAACCCCTCCGATGAAAAATCGAATAGCAAAAAGGTAATATCGTTATTTATCAAAACATTAGCGAGATACTCGCACGTCAATGGCAGGCTGTCGCGTTGCAACCTTTGATGCCCAACGTGATAACAATCGGGAACAGAATGCATGTAAGTTCGTCAGAAATCTTTGCCTGAAGCACAGAATCAACTGTCCAAAATCCGGTCCAAATCCGCATTCAACTGGATAAGAGAAACGACTTGCTTTGGCGCACCGGAGGATTCATCTGATCTCACCACCATCAGGCCCTTGTACTTGGCAACGCCAACAACTACATGTGTGCTCAAATAAGCACGCAGTATGAGCATTTTTTACCATTTTTCGGCAGGAAAGGCTTGACTGATGGAGTTTTTGAAGGAATCACCTTCACAAGCGGAATTGGTGACATTGTTTCAATCGGACATTCAATCTCAAATGCAGGTTTACAGCAGTGCGCGCAACCGACTGCAGGTCGGGGCGTCGAGCGTGGTTAATCTGGAGTTAAAGGTCTTACGGTAGGCATCAGGCCATATACGAATCGCTTGCTTTGACGAATCAAAGCACAAGCGACGTCAGGAATTCAGGCTTCAGTGAACGCCGAAGCATTCAGGGAAAGCGACGCAATAGATGGTAGCAAAGACTAAGGAAAACGAAGAAGCCGAAGCCGAACGCGATACATCAAGCGACGGTCCCCTTCTCGATCTTTCTGATGACGCCGTCAAGAAGATGATTAAGCTTGCCAAGAAGCGCGGCTATGTCACGATGGATGAGCTGAATGCAGTTCTGCCATCGGAAGAAGTCACATCCGAGCAAATCGAAGACACCATGGCGATGCTTTCTGATATGGGCATCAATGTTGTTGAAGATGATGAAGTAGACGACAACAACGACAACTCGGACGACGACAGCGAAAGCGACAGCACCGCGCTGGCACCATCTGCTGGTACAGCAATCGCAGCCGCCAAGAAGCGCGAACCCACAGACCGGACAGACGATCCGGTCCGTATGTATCTGCGCGAGATGGGGTCAGTCGAGCTTCTTTCCCGTGAGGGTGAAATCGCGATTGCCAAGCGTATCGAGGCTGGCCGCGAAACAATGATTCAGGGCTTGTGCGAAAGCCCGCTGACCTTCCAGGCATTGATTATTTGGCGCGATGAGCTGAACGAAGGTTCTACATTGTTGCGCGAAATCATCGACCTTGAGACCACGTATTCGGGTCCAGAGGCCAAAGCTGCCCCGCAGTTCCAAAGCCCGGAAAAGATCGAGGCCGACCGCAAGGCCGCTGAAGAAAAAGAAAAGGCGCGCAAAGCCCGTGCTGACGACGACGATGTGACCAATGTCGGCGGCGACAGCATGCCAGAGGAAGAAGAGGACGACGAAGACGAGTCCAACCTTTCTCTCGCTGCGATGGAAGCCGAGCTTCGTCCGCAGGTCATGGAAACCCTTGACTTGATCGCTGAGACCTACAAGAAGCTGCGCAAGCTGCAGGACCAGCAGGTGGAAGCACGCCTGGCTGCCAGTGCGGGGGCCCTTTCGACCTCTCAGGAGCGTCGTTACAAGGAGTTGAAAGACGAGCTGATCACAGCCGTCAAGTCACTCTCCCTCAATCAGAACCGCATTGATGCGCTGGTTGAGCAGCTCTACGACATCAACAAGCGCTTGGTGCAGAACGAAGGCAAGCTTCTACGTCTGGCCGAATCCTATGGTGTGAAGCGCGACAACTTCCTTGAACACTACCACGGTGCCGAGCTTGATCCGAACTGGATGAAATCGATCGCCAACCTCTCCGGCAAGGGCTGGAAAGAGTTTGCGCGTGAAGAAAACACCAAGATCAAGAATCTTCGCCAGGAAATTCAGGAACTTGCGACAGAAACAGGAATCTCTATCTCAGAATTCCGTCGTATCGTGCACATGGTACAAAAGGGTGAGCGCGAAGCACGCATCGCCAAGAAGGAAATGGTGGAAGCCAACCTTCGCCTCGTGATTTCGATTGCGAAGAAATACACAAACCGCGGCCTGCAATTCCTTGATTTGATTCAGGAAGGCAATATCGGCCTCATGAAGGCGGTGGACAAGTTTGAGTATCGCCGCGGCTACAAGTTCTCTACCTACGCAACATGGTGGATCCGTCAGGCGATCACACGCTCGATCGCTGACCAGGCACGCACAATCCGTATTCCGGTGCATATGATCGAAACGATCAACAAGATCGTTCGCACATCGCGCCAGATGTTGCACGAGATTGGTCGCGAGCCTACGCCGGAAGAACTGGCTGAGAAGCTTGCAATGCCACTTGAAAAAGTGCGCAAGGTTCTGAAAATCGCCAAGGAGCCGATCTCACTTGAAACCCCGGTGGGTGATGAGGAAGATTCACACCTGGGCGACTTCATTGAAGACAAGAATGCGCTTCTGCCAATTGACGCGGCCATTCAGGCTAACCTGCGTGAAACCACGACCCGCGTTCTTGCATCACTGACGCCACGTGAAGAACGCGTTCTGCGTATGCGCTTCGGCATCGGCATGAATACCGACCACACGCTGGAAGAAGTTGGCCAGCAGTTCTCGGTTACGCGTGAACGTATTCGTCAGATCGAAGCCAAGGCATTGCGCAAGCTCAAGCACCCGAGCCGTTCGCGCAAGCTGCGTTCGTTCCTCGATAACTGATCGACGGTCAGATTTGAAAATTGCAAAAGCCTGTCCAACGGACAGGCTTTTGTTTTTTCATCTCGAATTCTTCCCAATCTCTGCTTAGTTAGGCGTATGGAGAAACTTAGCCGAATAATCAAAAGCGAGGTGAGCCTTGGCCTCACCCTATCTCTGTTGCTGCATGCAACAGTGGCGGCTTTGATATTCTTCCAGTGGGAGTTTGAACCGACGGCAGCAGCGCCAGAAGAGACTGTAGCTGTCGAACTGGTGCCGCCCCCTGAGGAGCCAGAAGAACAAAAGCCGGAGGAAAAGCAGGAAGACGAGGCGGGGCAAGAAGCCCCTCCTCCACCGCCGCCTGGACAGCCGGACGAACAAGCGCAGGAAGACGCCGAGCCGCAGGCAGGTGGTGCGACGGGCGAAGACGGCCTACCCTTCAAGGTCTTGCGTCCAGTTTTTGAGTTCGGGGACGAAGCAACTGACGGCAAGCAAACACCGCAAGGAAATGCCGCCCGCGCCGAACCTGAAACAGAAGATCCACCTGGATTGGATGATCCCGCGAAACAAGAGCAAGCAGCGCCCGAAAATGTGAATGAGCCGGAAGACACTCCTCAGGAGACCGCGCTGCCTCCGGCAGATCCGAATGCCTATCCAGATCCGAATATCACCGTTGAAGCTGCCGATGCGCTTGAAGAAGCGGTAGACAAGGCCACAGAGGCCAAGCAGATAGAAGACGTGAGCGAAGAAGAGCCGGGCAAAGTGCGCACCATCTACTCCGAGAAAGACGGTGAAGCGGCCGCTGCAATTACCGCAATGGCGGGCTTGCCGCGTGGTGTCCGCGGTGGCCAGCTCTGCGCGACAGAACTGCGTGAACAGCTGCGCCACGCCACGCCTGCCTACAACCCCAGTATGATCCCAGCCTACCGCTTCCCGGAAGGCAATGTCTTGGCCGTACCCAAGGGCGCCTTCCGTGCATCCTCCAAATGGTACGACATCAAGTTCACCTGTGAGATAAACCAGGACGGCACAAGGATCACGGCCTTCTCCTTCCAAGTCGATGGCGAGGTCCCGCGCGAAACCTGGTCGGAACGAGGCTTTCCCGAGTTCTGACGGATGGCAGGCTTGCAATTCATATATTAAAATATATATGTGAGCGCGGAGAGTTCAAAAACAGGTAACCCCATGCAGCAGATTTGCCAATTCATCGCCGGAATCCCCACATCCACGCTTATCATCATCGCCCTGACACTGGGTCTCGCCCCATTCGTGCCCGAGCCGCATATTTGGGAAAAGCTGAAAATGCTGGTCAATGGCACTCTGGTGAAGCCAATCGACATTTTCGATCTTCTGATGCATGGCACGCCATGGGTCGTGCTAATCCTCAAGCTGACGGTGTGCGGAACTCAGACTTCGAGCTGAGTGCAATACTCTCAGCTCGATTGCGCCGTCGAGCACACCGTAAACTCTTGATATCCGAAGGCCATACAACGCAGCCATGCTCCACAAAGAATCCCCGCGAGCATTGATGGGGCGATAAAGCGGCGGCGCACGCGCCCTGCCTCTCCCGCCGGGGGAGAGGTCAGAGCCGAAAACAAGCCACTAAATCTTGCTGTTGAACGTGTCGCAAGCGTCCATGCGCCCGCTCTCAAAGCCACGTTTAAACCACACCATGCGCTGCTCAGACGAGCCGTGGGTAAAGCTGTCCGGTACGACATAGCCCTGCGCCTGTTTCTGCAGCGCATCGTCGCCGATCTGATGGGCGGCATTAAGTGCTTCTTTCAGATCGCCACTATCCAGAAGGCCCTTCTGCGCCGTGTAGTGCCCCCACACGCCCGCAAAGCAATCTGCCTGCAATTCCACCCGAACTGACAGCGCGTTCGCGTCCGTCTGGCTCATGGACTGCCTTTGTCGGTTGAACTCTGGCAAAACACCAATCAGATTTTGCACGTGATGGCCCACTTCATGCGCAACCACATAGGCCTGCGCAAAGTCACCTGATGCCTTGAAGCGGTTGGCCATTTCGTCGAAAAACTGCATATCCAAATAGACCTTGCGGTCATTAGGGCAATAGAACGGTCCCATGGCGGAATCTGCCGCGCCACACGCTGACGACCAGGAACCGCTGAACAATACCAGCTTCGGCTCGGCGTAGGTGCTGCCAGATGCCTTGAATATGCCATTCCAGACTTCTTCGGTTTCCGCGAGCACAGTCGCCACAAAATCGCGCCTCTCCACTTCGTCAGCACTTGGCGTGTAGTTGGATTGCTGCTGCGTCGTCGTGGAGGAACTCTGCCCGGTCAGCATGCTCAGGACATCGACACCCATGAACTGCAGAACCAGCGCTATCGCACCGAGGATCAGAATTGTCTTGAACGACAACCCACCACGGCCGATTGGAATACGCCGACCAGAGGGAAACGGAGTGCCATTACGGCCAAAGGGATTACTGGCGCGACCCGATTGACCGCGCACATCTTCAATATTGTCGGACTGACGCCGTCCCTTCCACTTCATGCCTTCAGGCTCCCTTAATTGATTTTCATGCCTCTATATAACAAAGCACAACGACAAAAAGGAGGATGAAAGCATTTTCACATGCATTTCATGCCTTTTGCAGCGCGGCCTGATAGGCGGGGCGCTTAGCAATGGCCTTCAGATAACGTTGAATTGCGGTGCTTTCCCTGGCTTCTGGATAGCGTGTTCCGATATTTTCCATCGGGAAACTCATCATAATGTCAGCAGCCGTAAACTCCGCACCCGCAAACCAGCCGTCGCGTGACAGCTCCGCTTCCCATAGTGCAATATGGTCCCGCAATTGCGGATTAATCAGGGTCTTCTGCACGCCTTCGCAGATCATACGGGCAATCGGACGAATGAGAAACGGAACCCGATCCGGAATCTTCATGAAGATCAGCTTCATAACCAGCAGCGGCATGGCGCTACCTTCTGTATAATGCATCCAATAGGAATAGCGCAGCCTCTCAGCTGTTCCGGCTTGCGGTACCAGCCTGCCGCCCCCGTATGTTTCCAGCAGATATTCAAAGATTGCCCCGCTTTCGGCAATCACTTTTCCATCGTCTTCGATAACCGGCGACTTGCCCAAGGGGTGAATATTTTTCAGCTCCTTAGGCGCAAGAAAGGCTGAATTACGCTGATAGCGCTTGATTTCGTATTCAAGGCCCAACTCCTCCAAAAGCCAGAGGAGGCGCTGCGCGCGCGACTGATTGAGAAAATGAACCGTGATCATAAAAAGCCCTTCATTCGGCAGGTATAAAGTATTCAAATACGACAGTGGATCGCCCGCCTTGATGCGATCCCACAGGCTCTATAGGCGCAAAGGACCTTTGAAGAAAAGCAACTTACCGTGAGTCAAACGTTTATCGTGACGATATGATGGACCGTGCCCGTCTTGGCCAGAGCTATCCTAACGATCCAGAATTCTCGGCCAGTTCGGATCGGCCTTGGCAATATACCCGTCCGGGTCTTCGCGCCAACGCTCACGAACGCCTAGCGAGAAATTGAGATAGAGCTTACCATTATGCACGGTCCAGGCTTCCGGCACCGATGTGGCGATCGCGTTATGCGCCATGGCGAAGGCGCAGTAGCCGCCATATTGCGGCGCATATGCCTCCGGATCACTCAAAAACAGATCGCGATTGGCCGCAGACGCAAACTGGATAATCGCGCCCTTATAGTCAGTTGTGAATTTCGGACTGCCCGGCACTTTGTCACCTGCTGTGAAATAGCCGACGGGGTCGTAGCCCTCGTTGAATATCTTCGTATTAGAATTGGCATAGATAGCCGGCGTCTTCGCCAACACATAATTTGGCAACGCGAGGCTCGCGCCGCCTGCAGCCATTCCAAGCAAAACCGTCCTGCGATGCATCGTTGTCTCCATTTTCTCTACCCGGCGACACTATCACCTGCATTCGTGGCGTAGAAATCACGTCCAATCACGTAATGGAGAGAATCTGGCATACACAATTTCCCTTAAATCATCGCGATTGATCCTTGCAACAGAAGTGATTTCATCCGGCATTCACTTTTCCCCTGTGAGTCACGTTTTGGGGGTTGGTTTCTCGCGTTCTTTTCCCTATAAGGCGCTCCTAGCCTAGAAGAACATAAGACTCGTATCCGGCCGGTGAAAACCGCAGCCGGATTTTCATGCGAGCACTATCAATAACGGAGTTTGCCCGTGCCGAAGCGCCAAGACCTGAAGTCCATCATGATTATCGGTGCCGGTCCCATTGTTATCGGCCAGGCCTGCGAATTTGACTACTCTGGCACACAGGCCGTCAAGGCGCTGAAGGAAGAAGGTTTCCGGGTCATCCTGGTCAATTCAAACCCGGCAACAATCATGACCGACCCGGGCCTGGCAGATGCCACCTACGTGGAGCCGATCACACCGGAAGTGGTTGCCAAGATCATTGCCAAGGAACGCCCGGACGCGCTGCTCCCCACAATGGGTGGCCAGACGGCACTCAACACTGCGCTCTCGCTGAAGCGCATGGGTGTTCTGGACCGCTACAATGTGGAAATGATCGGGGCAAAGCCCGAGGCCATCGACAAGGCAGAAGACCGCGCGCTTTTCCGCGAGGCAATGGCCAAGATCGGTCTGGAAACACCGAAATCCATGCTGGCCAATGCGACCGAGATCAAGGATGCCGACCGCAAGAAGCATGAAATCGCTCGCGAAGAACTGAAAGCGAAGCTTTCCGGCGACGAACTGGACAAGGCTCTGGACGAACTGGAAAACCAGTGGAACCTCGGCGAAGGCGACCGCAAGCAGCGCTATATGCGCCATGCCATGGCAATCGCTGCACAGGCGCTGGACGAAGTCGGCCTGCCTGCCATCATCCGCCCGTCATTCACGCTCGGCGGCACTGGCGGCGGTATCGCTTACAATGAAAGCGAGTTCTTCGACATCATTTCATCTGGCCTCGATGCCTCGCCCACCACGGAAGTCCTCATCGAGGAAAGCGTGCTTGGCTGGAAAGAATATGAAATGGAAGTGGTCCGCGACAAGGCGGACAACTGCATCATCATCTGCTCGATTGAAAACATCGACCCGATGGGCGTCCACACCGGTGACTCCATAACCGTCGCCCCTGCCCTGACGCTGACTGACAAAGAATATCAGATCATGCGTAACGCCTCGATTGCAGTGCTTCGCGAGATCGGCGTTGAAACCGGCGGCTCCAACGTACAGTTCGCCGTCAACCCGGAAAATGGTCGCCTGGTGGTGATCGAAATGAACCCGCGTGTGTCGCGCTCTTCCGCACTTGCCTCCAAGGCAACCGGCTTCCCGATTGCTAAAATCGCGGCCAAACTTGCTATCGGCTATACACTGGACGAGCTGGAAAACGACATTACCGGCGGCGCAACGCCTGCCTCCTTTGAGCCGTCAATCGACTACGTCGTCACCAAGATCCCGCGCTTTGCATTCGAGAAATTCCCCGGCGCTGAACCGACACTTACCACCGCTATGAAGTCGGTTGGCGAAGTTATGGCTATCGGCCGCACGTTTGCGGAATCCTTCCAGAAGGCGCTGCGCGGCCTGGAAACCGGCCTAACCGGTCTTGATGAAATCGAAATTCCAGGTCTTGGAGAAGGTGATGATCACAATGCGCTGCGTGCAGCCATTGCGACGCCAACACCGGACCGCCTGCGCCATGTTGCACAGGCACTTCGCCTTGGCATGTCTGAGGCCGATGTTCACCAGTTCTCCAAGATCGATCCATGGTTCCTTGAACAGTTCAAGGCGATTATCGACATGGAAGCGCGCATCCGCGAGCATGGTCTGCCGGAAGACGAACAGAACCTGCGCACGCTGAAAGCTATGGGCTTTTCTGACGCGCGTCTGGCCTCACTTACAGGCAAGACTGCCAAGGAAGTGGCCCAGCTTCGCAACAAGCTTAATGTGCGCCCGGTTTTCAAGCGCATCGACACCTGTGCGGCCGAATTTGCGTCGCCGACTGCCTATATGTATTCCACCTACGAAATCCCCTTCTCCGGCGCTGCGCGCTCTGAAGCGCAGGTTTCAGACAAAAAGAAGGTGGTTATCCTCGGTGGTGGCCCGAACCGCATCGGTCAGGGTATTGAGTTCGATTATTGCTGCTGCCACGCGGCTTTCGCACTCAATGACGCCGGTTACGAATCCATCATGATCAACTGCAACCCGGAAACGGTTTCTACCGATTATGATACGTCCGACCGTCTCTACTTCGAGCCGTTGACTGCTGAAGATGTCATTGAGATCATCAAAGCCGAGCAGGAAAATGGTACGCTGCATGGCGTTATCGTTCAGTTCGGTGGTCAGACCCCGCTGAAGCTCGCCGAAGCCCTGGAAAAGAACGGCATCCCGATCCTTGGCACTGCGCCCGACATGATCGACCTTGCTGAAGACCGCGACCGGTTCCAAAAACTTCTGCAGAAGCTGGACCTCACGCAACCGCGCAATGGCATTGCCTATTCGGTGGAGCAGGCACGTCTGGTCGCCTCCGAAATCGGCTTCCCGCTGGTGGTTCGTCCATCCTATGTTCTGGGTGGCCGCGCCATGCAGATCATTCATGGCGAGGGCCAACTGCAAGCCTACCTTCTGGACACGGTTCCCGAACTTGTGCCGGAAGATATCAAGGCGCGTTACCCCAACGACAAGACGGGCCAGATCAACACATTGCTGGGCAAGAACCCGCTGCTCTTTGATAGCTACCTGACCAACGCTATTGAAGTGGATGTGGACTGCCTTTGCGATGGCGAAGATGTCTTCGTTTCCGGCATCATGGAGCACATCGAGGAGGCTGGTATCCACTCCGGCGACAGCGCCTGCTCGCTACCCGTTCATACGCTTTCCAAGGAGATAGTGGACGAATTGGAAGCACAGACCGTTAAGCTGGCAAAGGCACTCAATGTCGGCGGCCTGATGAACGTGCAGTTCGCAGTCAAGGACGGCACGATCTACATTCTGGAAGTCAATCCGCGCGCTTCGCGTACGGTGCCGTTCGTTGCCAAAACCATTGGCGCGCCGATTGCCAAGATCGCCGCACGCGTCATGGCTGGCGAACGCCTCGACCCAGCAATCGCCGCCTATGGCGAGAAGCCGGATCCGCGCAACCTGAAGCACATTGCCGTCAAGGAAGCCGTCTTCCCGTTTGCCCGCTTCCCTGGTGTTGACACGCTGCTTGGCCCGGAAATGCGCTCCACCGGTGAGGTTATCGGCCTCGACACCGATTACGCACTGGCCTTTGCAAAATCTCAGCTCGGCGCAGGCGTTGACCTCCCGCGCGACGGAACAGTGTTTGTCTCCGTCCGCGACAGCGACAAGGATCGCATCCTGCCAGCCATTCGCATTCTGGCGGAGATCGGCTTCAAAGTGATGGCAACTGGTGGCACGCAGCGTTTCCTCGCTGACAACGGCATTGAAGCAACCAAGATCAACAAGGTGCTGGAAGGTCGTCCGCATATCGAAGACGCCATCCGCAACCGTCAGGTTCAGCTCGTTTTCAACACGACTGACGGCAACAAGGCGATCTCGGACTCCAAGTCGTTGCGCCGCGCTGCACTCATGCAGAAAGTGCCCTATTACACAACAATGGCCGGTTCTCTGGCCGCTGCTGAAGCCATTCGCGCCTTGAAGAAGGGGCAATTGGAAGTTCGCCCGTTGCAGGACTATTTCACCTGACGGAGCTGAAAGAAGCTATCGACTTCTATTGTTGCGCTCAAGCCAACGGCTTGGGCGCAACACGCATTTTCAGCGACTTCATCTTCCCGGAAACACTGCCGACAACGATGCCCAAGTCTGGCAAAAAGGCGCTATTCTCCGAAGTCCATTATAGAATTTTGGAGATATATTAATTAGTGCGCCCTAAATTGCACAGCAAAGGGGTGATGCTTGGATAAGATAGAGCTTTCCAGAAGAGATATTTTGTCGATCGTAGCACGTGCGATGCTGTTCACGATCGCAATGATCGCGCTTACTCTCGCGATTGATTACACACATCTTGTGACTCTCGATGGAGAATTTCTGCGTAGCAACCTCCGCAACGATCTTGTCATACCCGTGGCGCTAGGCTTTCCGAGCTTTCTGATCGTCTTCTGGAAGATCCGACAACTTGCTCGCGCAAGGGAAGAACTGCAGGTTCTTGCCAATACCGACAGCCTCACCGGGGTTTTGAACCGTCGCGCTTTTCAGGCAAAATTGGAAACACTCGTAAACGCGGGCGGTAATGGCGAATGCGCTCTGTTCGTAATCGACATCGACAATTTCAAGACGGTCAATGACACATTTGGACATGATGTTGGCGACCAGATCATTTCCATTGTTGTCAACGAAATCATCAACACCAAAATCGGTGATGAAATTGTCGGACGGATTGGCGGCGAAGAGTTTGTTGTTTTCCAACCTCGCTCAAACACCAAACTCGCAAGCATTCAAGCCGAACACATTCGTATCTCAGTGGAAAGCTCAGTCGCCGCCCGTGCGGTTCTGGGCAGACCTGTCACAATCAGCCTTGGCGTTGCAGCCTTGCCCCGCGGCACCGGGTTCCAGACCCTCTACAAAGTCGCCGACGAGGCATTGTATGACGCCAAAAACCGCGGCCGCAATTGCGCAACGATCCGATCTGCTTTTCCAGACCCAATACAGAACAGCAATCGCTTGCACAAATCGGCGAATGCATAAGTCAGCTTATCCCCGGCACCCTTCCATATTCACAAGTCCAAATAGCTCGTCTACAATAAGCAGCGGGAGGATGAGAGCCATGACGACTTTGATATCTATCGCCGCAGTTGTAGTCGTCCTTATTGTCGCGCTTTTGCTGATTGCATCCAGAAGGCCAGACCAGTTTTCCATCTCCAGATCGACACACATCGCAGCAACGCCAGAGACAATCTTCAATTTTATCGGCAACTTCTCCAACTTTGAGAAATGGTCCCCCTGGGCAGAACTTGATCCCGACATGACGCTTTCGCTTTCAGGAGCACCCGATCAAATTGGCACCATCTACGAGTGGCAGGGCAACAGAAGCGTTGGTGCTGGACGTCAGGAGATCATCGAAAAAGTGCCCTTTGAGACCATCCGCGTCAAAATCGAATTCTTTCGGCCGATGAAGACCGCGAATGACATCGAATATCGCCTGATTTCAAAAGGCAACGGAACGGAGATCACCTGGACCATGTCTGGCCCCAGCCCGTTTATGTCTCGGGTCTTCAGCCTGTTTTTTGACATGGACAAGTTGGTCGGCAAGGATTTCGAGAAGGGACTGTCCAAGCTGAAGGCTCTTTGCGAAGCCATGTGATGCGCCAATCGCACCCAAATTCATCAGGATCACCGAGGACCGTTGATAGGTCCTGACCACCAACCCGCCACAGTTGCAATATGACGGGCGCGCGCACGATAAGCGTCAACGGGGCAGCGTGCGCCCAACGCGTGCGCTTTCAAAAATAGCTCGCATTTTTCTCGAATTTCTGTCATAAAATGCAAAATGATTTGCAACGGTCCCGTCGCATGGCGCTTCGGAGGCCGTTTTATTTTTGTGTCCACAGCAATAATTGCGGCTGAATGGGAAGGAAACAATATGGTGGAAAAAGTCCCGATGACCCAGGGTGGTTTCGCCAAGCTCAACGAAGAACTGCGTTGGAGACAGCAGGAAGAACGTCCACGCATTATTGAGGCGATTTCCGAAGCCCGTGCACATGGCGATCTTTCAGAAAACGCAGAATATCATGCAGCCAAGGAAGCGCAGAGCCTCAATGAAGGCCGCATTGGCGAGCTGGAAGACTACATTGCCCGCGCAGAAGTGATCGACGTATCCAAGATGTCTGGCGGCACCGTGAAGTTTGGCGCGACAGTCAAGCTTGTGGACGAAGACACCGAGGAAGAGAAGACCTACCAGATCGTCGGTGATCAGGAAGCAGATGTGAAGGCCGGTCGCATTTCCATCTCATCCCCCATTTCCCGTGCCCTTATTGGCAAGGAAGTTGGCGACTCGGTGGAAGTTGTTGCTCCTGGCGGTTCCAAGGCATACGAGATCCTTGAGGTCAGCTGGCGCTAAACTGCGACGGATGATTGAATTTCAAAAAGCCCTGCGTCCAGCGCAGGGCTTTTTCGTTTTGAATTGGGACTTTTGGACAAACAGAACGCTTCAACTGCGACAGATTGGCAATCAACTGTTGGTAAGCCCGCCCCGCCCTTGAAAGTTCAGCGGCGCCATACCTAAATAAACGCAACAAATGAACAGGATTGCCGCGCTTTGCTTCGCGGCGACAGCAAGGATCAGGCTCATGTCTTCACGTCACACTCAAGTACTCATCATCGGTTCCGGCCCAGCCGGTTACACAGCGGCAATCTATGCAGCACGCGCAATGCTCAAGCCCGTATTGATCGCAGGGTTGGATCAGGGCGGCCAGTTGATGATCACCACCGAAGTGGAAAATTATCCCGGCTTCGCCGATCCAATTCAAGGCCCGTGGCTGATGGAGCAGATGCAGAAGCAGGCGGAGAACGTCGGCACTGAACTCATCAACGACCTTGTAAGCGAAATCGACGTCACGAGCCGACCCTTCACAGTAAAAACGGACCAGGGTGAGACCTGGACTGCCGATGCAATCATCATTGCAACAGGCGCGAAGGCCAAGTGGCTTGGCCTGGAGTCCGAACAGACATTCCAGGGCTTTGGTGTTTCTGCATGCGCTACCTGCGATGGTTTCTTCTATCGCAACAAGGATGTTGTCGTGGTCGGTGGCGGCAACTCCGCAGTGGAGGAAGCCCTCTACCTGTCACACATCGCAAAATCCGTGACCGTTGTTCACCGGCGCGAGGAATTCCGTTCTGAAAAGATTCTCGCAGAGCGCCTGTTTGCACGCGAAAACGTCAAGGTTGTCTGGAATGCACAGGTTGACGAAATTCTGGGAGCCAATGCGCCGCGCTCGGTCACTGGCGTTCGCCTGAAAGACACCAAGACCGGTGAATTGAGCGAATTGGCAACGGATGGCGTGTTCGTGGCCATCGGTCATGCACCGGCAGTCGACCTTGTTCAGAACAAGTTGAAGTTGAAACCCAACGGTTACCTGTGGACAGCAGCTGATTCGACTGCCACAAGTGTTGAAGGTGTTTTCGCAGCGGGTGATGTGACGGATGACATCTACCGCCAGGCCGTCACTGCAGCCGGAATGGGTTGCATGGCAGCACTGGAAGTGGAACGCTATCTGGCAAGCCGGAGTGACTTGAAACAAGCTGCAGAATAAGGCGGCAAGTCCGGCGCACTTTGGGGGAAATGACATGGTTGCGCCTTTAGACTGGGACAAATTGCGGATTTTTCACGCTGCGGCGGAGGCTGGGTCATTTACCCACGCCGCCGAAAGCCTGCACTTGTCTCAATCTGCGATCAGCCGTCAGGTCAGCGCATTGGAGATGGATGTCGGCGTCAAGCTCTTCCATCGACATGCGCGCGGCCTCATCCTGACTGAGCAAGGCGAGCTTCTCTACCGGACAGCGCATGACGTTCTCATGAAGCTGGAATCCGTCAAGATGCAGCTCTCGGAAACGACGGAAAAGCCAAGTGGCAAGTTGCGCGTGACCACGACCGTGGGGCTCGGCCAGGGTTGGCTTACGGATAAGCTGCAAGAGTTTTTGGGGCTTTATCCCGATATGCAAGTGCAGCTTCTCCTATTCAATGAGGAGTTGGACGTGAACATGCGTCAGGCAGATTGCGCTGTTCGCCTTCGTCAGCCTCAGCAGTCAGACCTCATTCAGCGCAGGCTCTTCACGGTGCATATGCACGTCTATGCAGCGCCGTCCTATCTCAACCGTTATGGCGAACCGCAGTCGCTGCAGGACCTCGACAACCACCGCATCATAACCTTTGGTGAACCGGCACCCGCATATCTCTTGGATGTGAATTGGCTGGAGATCGCCGGGCGCTCACCAGACAATCCGCGCCAGCCGCATTTGCAGATCAATTCATTGAGCGCCATCAAACACGCAGCTCTGAAGGGGCTCGGCATCGCCATGCTACCAGACTACATCGTCGGACGAGATTCCGGCCTTGTACAGCTTGTGACAAGCGCAGACGTGCCGTCTTTCGACACCTACTTCTGCTATCCGGAAGAAATGAAGAATGCCGCGAAGCTCAAGGCATTCCGCGACTTCATCGTCGCAAAGGCCCGCAACTGGAACTACTGAGTTCGCGTTCATTTGCGCACGACACACAATATCTTGTGTTGGCAAACACGATAAAATCCATGCAAAAATGTCACACTTTTTGGATTCTGCCCAAACTGAAATTATTTGCGAACTTGAAAAATCCATCATTAGGTGTTTCTTTTCAACGCGTTAAAGAAAACAATCTCCAGATATGTGCAAAAGACATGGCTGCCATGCGACGAGGTGCATTGCACTCCGGGCACACAATCATCATATCACCCTCAGCTGTTGCACAACGCGGCGTCCTCCCAGTGCCGCGGTAGCAGCTGTTCCCCTCTGGAGGTTAATATTTACCTTCACAACTATCAGGGCCCGAGAGCAATCTTGAGGCCCTCTTTTTTTGCCTAATCCAAACATCACAGAGAAGCAGCGTATTGCCCCGCCGCGCATGCGATGCGGGACCTCTGCCGGACAAATGCCACCCAGCCTGCTCACGAGCGACGAAACGCCCTGCTTTTCCTGACCATCCATGGATAGGTACTGCGTGCTCCCGTGAACCCAACAAAAAAGCCCGCCAATCGGCGGGCTTTCGAGTAACACAGCATTCCTGATTATTTGCAGGCAGCGCAGAAACGCTGAATACGCGTACACGCATCTTCCAGCACGTCCTCAGAGGTCGCATAAGAAATGCGGAAATTCGGAGATAGCCCAAACGCAGAACCATGCACGACAGCCACTCCTTCTGCCTCCAGAAGCTCGGAGGCAAAGTCCTCGTCAGTGGCGATCACTTTGCCAGTCGGCGCGGTCTTGCCAATCAGCTCTGCACACGACGGGTAAACGTAAAATGCACCTTCCGGCGTTGGGCAGGAAAGCCCCTGTGCCTGGTTGAGCATGGAAACCACCAGATCGCGACGTCCCTGAAAGATTGCCTTGTTCTTTTCGATGAAGTCCTGCGGGCCATTGAGGGCCTCCAGAGCCGCCCACTGCGCAATCGAGCACGCGCCGGACGTCTGCTGCCCCTGGATCATATCCATTGCCTTGATGAGCGGCAGCGGACCGGCCGCATAACCAATGCGCCAGCCGGTCATGGCGTATGCCTTGGAAACACCGTTCATCGTCAGCGTACGGTCATAGAGTGACGGCTCAACCTCGGCAGGGGTGACGAACTTGAAACCATCAAAAG
Source organism: Ensifer sp. (assembly GCA_050301895.1). Classification (GTDB taxonomy): domain Bacteria; phylum Pseudomonadota; class Alphaproteobacteria; order Rhizobiales; family Rhizobiaceae; genus Ensifer_A. Next base: position 622,099 of record JBNKZZ010000002.1, read on the forward strand.
TCAGGTGCTCATACATGTCATCAGACAGCACCCAGACATGCGGATGGCGAACCAGAACATCGGTAATCGCTTTCAACTCGTCATGGCTATAGGCGGCACCCGAGGGGTTGGACGGCGAGTTGAATATCAGCCACTTCGTCTTGGGCGTAATCGCCTTTTCCAGATCTTCGGCCTGAAGCTTGAAGTTATTCTCTGTCGTCGTTAGCAGGAATACAGATTCGCCACCGCAAATGGCCACCATTTCAGGATATGAGACCCAATATGGAGCGGGAATAACCACCTCATCACCGGGATTAAGCGTTGCCATCAGCGCGTTGAAAAGAATCTGCTTTCCGCCCGTTCCGACGATCACCTGCGCTGGCTCGTAGGAGAGATTATTTTCACGCTTGAACTTGTCGGCAATGGCCGCGCGCAGCTCTGGGATGCCGGAGATCGGCGTGTACTTCGTCTCACCGCGACTAATCGCATCAATCGCAGCCTGTTTGATGTTGTCAGGGGTATCAAAGTCTGGCTCACCGGCTGAAAGGCTAATGACATCGCGCCCTTTGGCCTTCAACTCGCGGGCTTTCTGCGCCATACCTATCGTGGCGGATGGTTTCACGCGGGTAAGTGCATCAGCTATAAAAGCCATTTTGATATCCTTGATTTCCTGGATTTTCAATTCATCAAACAGCGGTGAAATCCTCTGTTCGGCTTTTCGTTCTATGTCGAAAATAAGTGCTGTTTTCAAGACAAAACACGCGATACCCGCGGTCGTAAAGTAATTTGCCTTCCAAACTTTAAGGTCACAGTAACCGTTTCACCGCTATTTTATGCTCAACATAAAAATGCGGCTGCGCTTTTGCGCAACAATGAGAGCACGGTTAGAGCACATGCGTCCAGAGAGCATCTTCGCCAACATCCGGCGTGAAGACGACAAAACCTATACAACTGCCTACGGACCATTCGTATTGCAGAGCGCATTTCAGCCTATTTTCGGACAGGATGCTGATGGCATGCTCGAACTTGCCGCATTCGAAGGTCTTGTTCGTGCCGCCCGAAATGGCGCTCCGGTTTCGCCCGGCGAGTTTTTCCCGCTTGTGCGTGACCAAGACATGCCGGCTATCGATAGCCTTTGCCGCACACTTCACCTCATGAACATGGGTCAGATGCAACGATCCAAAGCCAAGCTGTTCGTGAACTTTCATCCTGGTATGTTTACGACAATTCATGACATTCGCCAGGAGGTTGATCGCATCGCCGTCGCCACCCACGAGGCGGGCCTTACACCTGACCGTGTCGTTTGCGAAATCAGCTATAGCGACGAGGAGCGTGAAGAAACCGTTCTCCGCCTCACGGCGCAGCTGCGCAACATGGGGTTCAAGATTGCGGTTGATGAATACGGCGCACATGACAGTGATGCGCAACGTCTGGAAATGTTGAAGCCCGACTACGTGAAATTTGAAGCCAGCTGGGTGCTCGATTTTTTGGAAAATCCGACGGGCCACGCGCTGCTCAAGGTCATGGTAAAGCAGTTCCTTGATCGAGGCATTATGCCTATCTTCGAAGGATTGGAAGAAATCTCACAGGTCGACCTGTGCCAAGAGCTGGGTGTTCCATATGTGCAGGGCTACATATTCGCCCGCCCAGAGATCGCTCCAACCACATTTGAGCAGCGTTTTCCCGAGCGTCAGGAGTTCGTACGTCCTGCCCATCGGAGCAACACTACAAGTGCGCAGCGCAAGACTGCATCCTTTGGCCGACGCGGTTCGTGAATCGCGTCGCCAGCATTTGGATAGTAGCCTGCCACATTTTGGCCCCAGCACTAAATCCATTCAGGCTGAGCTACTTTTCCCAATAAGCTGAAAAATAAGCATTTTTCCCTGTTTCTTAGGTAACACGGAATTGCCCCTTTTACATGTATTCATAGCAATGGGACATGGGAAGCAAGGGCACAAAGATGTTTGTTTACGAAACCGCCGACAATCACAGAAGCAAAATCAACCGACTGCTTCAGCCGATGCGCGTTGCACTATTGGCAGTCGTCGGCTGTATTTTCCTTCTTTCCGGTCTTGTTGCTCAGGCACATGCAGCGACATCGAAACCCTCGGCCCTGCTGACGCCCAACGGCGTAAATATGGGTTCGCTTCTGCTGCCTTCCACCGAGCCTGGCTACTATGTTGAAGCCCCTCGCCTGAAAACCGATGTAGAGGTTGATGTGTCGGGCCCGGTCTTGCGCGTCAAGGTCACCCAACGTTTTGTGAACCCGTCCAAGGGCTGGGTTGAAGGCACCTATGTATTTCCCCTGCCCGAAGACAGCGCAGTTGATGAACTGCGAATGCAGATTGGGGACCGCTTCATAGAGGGCCAGATCAAGCCGCGTCAGGAAGCGCGCGAAATCTACGAGCAGGCCAAGGCTGAAGGCAAGAAGGCCGCTCTCCTGGAACAGCAGCGCCCCAACATCTTCACCAATCAGGTTGCAAACATCGGTCCCGGCGAAACCATCGTCGTTCAGATCGAGTATCAGCAAGCGGTTCATCAGTCCGGCAACGAGTTTTCGTTCCGCTTTCCGATGGTTGTTGCGCCGCGCTATTCGCCTATGCCAGTTGTGCAGTCAGTGAAGCTCGACAGCAACACAGGCTATGCCATCCCTGAAGAAAGTGACCCGGCTGAACTCGCGAAAATTCAGCCCCCGGTGCTTGATCCGCGAACAAACGCAAAGATCAACCCGGTCACCCTCAAGGTCAACCTGAATGCCGGCTTTCCGCTGGGCGAAGTTACATCACCGCATCACAAGATCGCGTTGACGTCCAAGAGCTTGGAAAGCAAGGTCGTTGTGCTGGAGACAAATGAAGTTCCCGCAGACCGAGATTTCGAACTGATCTGGAAAGCCGAACCTGGCAAAAAGCCGAGTGCAGGACTTTTCCGCGAAAACACCGATGGCAAGGACTATCTGCTGGCCTTTGTCACCCCTCCGACGTTGAAAGACGACGCAGCCGCGCCGGTCAACCGCGAGACTATTTTTATCATCGACAACTCAGGCTCCATGGGCGGCGAGTCCATTGTTCAGGCGAAGAAAAGTCTCGCACTGGCGATTGCAGCACTGCGGCCGGAAGACAAGTTTAATGTCATTCGCTTCGACGACACCTATACGGTTTTCTTCGATGGCCTGGTGAATGCAAATGACAAGAACAAGAAGGAAGCCATCGACTATGTCGAACGGCTGGATGCTGACGGTGGCACAGAAATGCTGCCCGCATTGCAGGCTGCGCTGACAACACAAGGCCCTGTTGCTCCGGGTGCAATTCGTCAGGTCGTATTCCTCACGGACGGCGCGATCTCCAACGAGGCGGATCTTTTCAACGAGATCAGCCGAAACCGCGGCGATGCGCGCGTATTCACCGTGGGTATCGGCTCTGCACCCAACAGCTATTTCATGACAAAAGCTGCAGAAGTGGGTCGCGGCACCTTCACTCATGTTGGCAGCGAAGGTCAGATTGGTGAACGTATGGCGGAACTTTTCAAGAAATTGGAAAGCCCCGTCATGACGGACATTACGGCATCATTTGACGATGGCGTCACTGCCGAAATCACTCCAAACCCGATTCCCGACCTCTATGCGGGTGAGCCTGTTCTCCTGACTGTTGCCCTTCCCGAAGGTTCCACAGCCAAGACGCTCAACATCACCGGAACGTCAAATGGAACGCCTTGGCGGGCAAGTCTCGACATAGCCAATGCCGCACCTGGAAAAGGCATCGGCAAGCTTTGGGCGCGCCGCAAGATAGCGGACCTCGAAGCACTTGCCTTCCAGATTCCTGACCGCAACCGCCTGGACAAGGAAATCGAAACACTGGCCATGGAGCATCATCTGGTATCGCGCATGACCAGCCTTGTGGCGGTTGACGTGACCCCAAGTCGCCCTGACGGCCAGAAGCTGAATGAAACCGATATGCCATTGAACTTGCCCGATGGCTGGGATTTCGAAAAAGTCTTCGGCGAAGCGGCTCCTGCCCCAGCAGCGAACATGCCTCAGGATGCAGCGGCGGAAGCCATGGTTCAAATTGCAGATATGTCCACGCAAATGCTGGCAGCAGCACCGACCAAAAAGGCTGCCGCGTTGACTGCGGCCCGCGCCAAGGGTGTTGCCTTGCCACAAACAGCAACGTCAGCCGACCGCTACATTCTGCTCGGTCTCATGATGCTGGGCTTCGCGTTGATGGGTGGCGGTCTGATCGTGCTGTCACGCAACGGCTTTCGAAAGTGGAGCGCAAATGAGTAACAGCCTGCGCAAAAGCTGGAACGGGCAGACGCCGCTCTTTCGTTTTTCCGTGGCGATCCTGCTTGTCGTCGCCCTGGGTGGCATAGCGCTCATCGGCAATGGACTTTACATCAAGGCCAAAGCGGAGCTTTCACAAGTCCTGCTAGAGCGGGCATTCCAAACCAAGAAGGCGGGCATCATTGCCCGTCCGTGGCCGTGGGCTGATTTTGAAGTTTCTTCACGCATCTCTGTCCCGCGCCTTGGCATTTCAACGGTCGTTCTTGAAGGGGCCAGCGGCCAGATACTTGCGTTTGGCCCTGGCCAGCTCAACAACACCCCTCACCCGGGCCAGGCGGGTACAGCTGTAATCGCCGCGCATCGGGACACACACTTCTCCTGGTTGCGAAGTATCGTGCCTGGCGACTTGTTGGTGATCGAAAATGCTGATGGGCAGAAGCTGACATTTCGCGCGGGCAATGGTTATGTCGCGCGGTGGGATGAAAGCGGCATCAATGCGGACGCGCTCGGCAAGCAGCTTGCTCTTGTGACATGCTGGCCATTTGATGCGACCGAGCACGGCCCAATGCGCTATATCCTCAATGCCGAACTGGTCGATGACGCACCGTTGGCCTACGCCTCTAACTAGCGCTCTTCTCACGAGGTGAAGCGACAGATCGGCCGCTCCATGATTGCTCTTGTGCAGCGTGACGAGCTTAGACGGCCTCACATCGATTTGGTTGCATCGCCACTGCTATTTCCAAGCGAACGCCAAAGGCGCCACCCGAGAAATGCGACCACTGCCCCGGCGGCAAGAAAGCCGCTTGCACTGCTGACCAGATCCGAAACGGCAGAAATATTCGCGCTGAAAAAATAACCAAGCCCAACATACAGCGTTACCCAAACCAGCTCTCCAGCGGCACCTGGCAGCGTGAACTTCAGCCAGTTCATGGTGGCAGCACCGCCGATAAAGTTTACGTAAGGCCCAAGAGGGCTGAACAGCCATCGGGTCAGGAAGATCGCAATCCATCCCTTTTCTTCCAGCATTCCATGCGCCTTGCTGATCAAGGCTGCACGCGACGGGCTCTTCTCCATCCAACCAAGCAACAGGTTGCCGCCTCCGCGCCCGATCCAATAACCAAGCTGATCGCCAGTCAGCGCGGCGATATAGGCCGCGAGAAAGACCTGCCAGAGTTCAAAATCGCCAGAAGCGACGAATGAACCACTCAGCATCATGACAATGGACACGGGCACGGGCAGAGCGAGACAACTCAACGCCGTTATGAGGGCAAGAAAGGGCAAACCATAAGAACTGACCAGAAGGAGCGTGCTGTCGATCATTTCGCGGGGCGTTCCTCGATCAGCTTCTGGATTGTGCGTTCCACCTCGACTTTGAAAACATCATAGGCAATCCCCTTCTCGTCTGCGATTTCGCGAATTGAGGCCGGGTGCCCGCGTGCTGGTGGAACCTGAAGCTGCTCCAGCAGCGTTTCACGCGGTAAATTCCAGGAGTGGGCCACATATCCAATCGTCATCCAAGGCTCCAAAGGCTGGTTCTGATGACCAGGATTGGACCAGTAGAGCGCAAACAGAACGAAACGCGTGGCGAAGTAGAGCATCACCACAACAGCGGCCACAAAGGTAATCAACAGCAGGCGGTTCTTTGCCCAAAGAAGTTTGATTGCATTCATAAGCATTTCCCGTGTTTCCACCCTAACCATAGGTCAGGAAAGGTGAGGAAGCCAGTGAGCAAAACCGCCCACATGAATTCGCCCAATGTCCGCTTGCTGCTATCGCCAACCGCTGCTATCGCAAGTGCAATGATCCCGAACAGCCGAGGCGCGCGTGACACGAATTCAGGCAAATATGTTTCTGCTTCTTGCCGGTGCCATATGGGGCGCAGGCTTCGTTGCCCAATCTGAAGCGATGAACCACATTGGCCCGCTGTGGTTCATTGCATTTCGCTTTGCAATCGCGTCGATCACAGTCGCTCCGCTTGCATTGTTGGAGCGCAATCGCGCGACGGCCTCGATATCGAAACGGCATATGGCGGGCTTCACAGCAATTGGGCTGGCATTGTTCCTCGGAATGGTGACCCAGCAGATTGGCCTGCTGACCACCAGCGTGACAAATTCGGGATTCCTGACAGGTCTCTATGTGGTAATCGTGCCAATTCTGTCCGTTGTATTGTTGAGACGCAAACCACACAGGATCATCTGGCCAGCCTCTTCCATGGCACTTGCAGGCATATTTTTGCTAAGCGGCGGAGAGATTGCAAAGCTGACAACCGGTGATTGGCTGACAATCCTTTGCGCTGTCTTCTGGAGCCTTCAGGTCTTGCTCATTGGTGTATTTGCCAGCGATAGCGCCCGCCCGGCAGCATTATCTCTGTGGCAATTTGCGGTCACGGCAATACTGGCAGCAGCTTCTGCCATCGTGTTAGAGCCGATCTCATTACAGGCGGTGGAAGGCGCGGCGTGGGAAATTTTCTACGCAGGCGTATTCTCCTCTGGCATAGCCTTTTATTTTCAAGTGGTTGGTCAGCGATACACAACGTCGGCGCAAGCTGCGATTTTCCTTTCCTCCGAAGCCCTCTTTGCGGCTCTCTTTGGTGCAACCTTGCTTGGCGAAGTCATTCCCTCAATAGGCTATGTGGGATGCGCCATGATTTTCACGGCGATGCTATTGGTCGAACTGGTCCCCGAAATAGTCAACCGGCAACACCGAAAAACTGTGCCAAATTGAGACAAAAGAAATGCATATCTCAGTCTTGTTTTTCATTAATTAGTGGTTGTTTAAAAAACTTTCGCTTGCCAAAACGACAATACTACAGCACTCTTCAAGGCGTTCGGGCAATTTGCGAACACGGGAAGCCCTTATAATTTCTGCGCACCGGAAACGCGACAAGATCCGGGCGGAGCGATTGCAATCTGGTCCTTTTCCAAACCAGGAAGGCATTTGAACCGCGGTAACCAGGACTTTTCCCTCGTCCCAGCAAGACCTGCCTGCCGCGCGCCAAACTGGCCTGACGGTTGTTTGGCAAAATGACTTCGCCCGTCGTGGCACGGGCACGAGAAAAGGACCTGACAGAATGGCCTCTACTGGCACAGTAAAGTTTTTCAATTCCGACAAAGGCTACGGCTTCATCAAGCCAGATGAAGGTGGAGCAGATATCTTTGTGCATATTTCCGCAGTGCAGGCGTCTGGCCTGCAGGACCTGACGGAGAACCAGAAGGTCAGCTTCGACACCGAGCCAGATCGTCGTGGCAAAGGCCCGAAGGCAGTCAACCTGCAGCTCGCGGAATAAGCGACCTTCATTCTAAACACCGTCAAGGTGCTGGACGGTCGAAAACTTCGGCCGCCGGAAAGCGCGCGTGCTGTACATGTTGAAGCATGGCGACGCTTGTTTCAGGCCGATCCTCAACGGAATCTATACTTGTTGCCTACAAGGCGCCCGGATCTTTTTCCGGGCTTTTTTTTTCATTCAGCTTGCATTCATCCGCGCATCGCTAATGTCACCTCATCAAGTTCGCAACGACGGACAGTGAAAGGGAAAAAGAGATGAACAAGCTCGCTAAATCCGCTGTACTCGCAGGCTCCATTATTGCAATTTCGCTGACCAGCATCGCTGATGCATCCGCCGGTGACAGAAAAAAGTGGAAGCATCACAAGAAGCACACCACACAGCATGAAAAATCGCTGAGTGGCGCTGATATTGCCGCGATTGGCATTTTGGGCATCGGCGCTGGTATCGTCGCCAGTGCGATCATCGCGGATCAAAACGCACCGCAAAATTTCGAATCGGACTTCCCGGAGCCGCCGCGCAGCTATCGCTCAGATCATCGCCGCAGCTATGGCGACGAAGACCGGGGGACATACCGCCGCTCCGATAATCGCCAAATGGTCTACAGCGACTATGCAGAACCGTGGACGAAGCCATGGTACAGATATTGCTCAGACCGTTACCGTTCTTTCAATCCGCGTACGGGCACCTACCGCGGCTATGATGGGCAGGAACACTTCTGCACCACGAACTAAGACCGGCTAGTCTGCAAGAATCCAAAGGCCGCCTTAATGGCGGCCTTCACATTTCAAGACGTGCAAATGTGCACAAACTAAAGGCCCTGCAGGAAAGGATTGTTGCGGCGCTCTTCACCGATCTTCCCGCCTGGTCCATGCCCGCAGATGAAACCGACATCATCACCCAGCGGGAAAAGCTTGGTCTTTATGCTTTCAAGCAGTTGCGCGTGATTGCCACCGGGCAGATCTGTTCGACCTATGGAGCCGGAAAACAGCACATCCCCGACATGGGCGAAGCTCTGCTCTCGATTGAAGTAGATGACATGCCCAGGCGCATGACCTGGCGTGTGGTAAACCTCGAATTTGTGCTCGCCCAAGGCCAGCACTTCGCCCTCCTCCAGCCAGCGATCGGGCGTCACGTTGCGAACGTCCATTGGCACGTTGAACATCTTGGCCTGATCTTCCAGGCCACTCAACAGAGGCTCATCGTCGCGATGCGGCCCAATTATCTCCAATCCGAGAGCCTCTTTCAGCTCCATAGCGCCGCCAGCATGATCGAGATGTCCGTGGGTCAACCATATCGCTTGCAGCTTCAGTCCGTTTTCTTGAACGGTCTGCAGAATGACCTCAACGTCCCCACCGGGGTCGACGATGACGCCTTCCTTCGTGTCTGTATCGAAGATAATTGTGCAATTCTGCTCAAAGGGAGTAACGGGGATAATCCCCGCCTGTAGCATAGCCATTTCGTGCAAGACCCATTTCTGATGTTTCGTTGCCAAGGTCTATAGCAATTATGGCTCGAAGGGCAAAATCACACCGGATAGCCGCCACTAAAACCCGTTCCCGCTGCCAACAAGCCCGCTGCCATAAGGCTAATTGTGGCAAGATTGGCCAAGCAGAATAAAACAACGACCGGGCGAAGGTTGCGGGCAACATCAGCTCTCTGATCTACGGTAATTTCCATGATTCCCACTCCTGTTTGTTTCTATGAAGACTTATAGAGACAAGCCGAAGTCAGGTAAGTTTCGCAGGTAACAGCTACCTTTCGCGTTCATTTTTCTTGATGTTCATCAACTGTTTATCCTCGAAACCCGAAATATCTCGCATTTCAGATGCATTTACGTTGACATATCGCAAAAAGTTGCGACACATTGTCGCTTACGTGAGTTGGAGGAGGCAATTTCATGGACCCTATTTCAATTACAATTCAGCTCGTTTCCGGCGTCGTATTTGGAAATCTTCTGAGCGGCGTGATGAAGCAAAGCGGAATTTCAATCGCACTGAGAACAATTCTCGGCGCGGTTGGTGGTGTTTCCGGAGGCTTGATCTATTCCAGCTTGGGTGGCCCTGCCGCGCTGACCGGCCCGCTGGTCGACATTTATACGGGTGGTTTTGGTGGAGCGCTGCTGACGACGATTATCGGTGCCGCACTTACCATTTCCAAGGATATGAAAAGACGGGGTTAATCCCGTCTGGCGGTATTCTTTTCTTGCGGTCAGCCGAAGGCCTCTTTAGGACTATTGATAGTGGTGGGGTTTGCACCCGATAGACTGTCGATAGTCCAAAAAGGAAGAGGGAACCAAGTGGCGGCGAAGCAAGACCGCAACACGGCGGTGTCAAGTTCTATGACATCCACTGAAGAGCTGGATTTCGAGCTGATCGAGATGCTCTTTTTCGCCTATCGCGACTTTATTTCCGATCCTGACGCCATCCTGGAGAAAAGCCAGATGGGACGTGCGCATCACCGTGTTCTCCATTTCGTAAACCGAGAACCGGGCATGACGGTCGCCAATTTGCTGGACACTCTCAAGATCACCAAGCAGAGTCTGGCGCGCGTTCTCAAGCAACTCATCGATTCCGGCTATATCAGCCAACAAACAGGACCGGAAGACCGCCGACAACGGAAGCTTTACCCGACTGGAAAGGGCCGCGATCTGGCCTTGGCTCTCGCTGCACCGCAGTCGCGCCGCATTATGCGCGCATTGGACAGTGCCGGACCTGACGCGAGGCAAATCATCGTCGCCTTTTTGTCGGGCATGAGGGACAAAGGCGGCGAGAACCGCTGAATTTTGAAGGCTAACCGGGATCACAGCAATGAATGCGAAACAGCCACCTGCAGATGATGCCTCCCACCTTCTTGTCGTTGACGATGATATCCGCATCCGCAATCTGCTGGAACGCTATCTCCGCGACCAGGGTTTTCGCATTACCGTTGCAGAAACTGCGGCCGATGCCCGCCGCAAGTTGGACGGGTTGGAATTCGATCTCATCGTCGCAGACATCATGATGCCGGGCGAGGATGGCGTTTCGCTCACGCATTCGCTCAAGGAAACCCGTAATATACCCGTTATTCTGCTAACCGCCTTGAGTGAGAGTGCCTCACGCATTGAGGGGCTGGAGGCAGGTGCCGACGACTATATTGCCAAGCCATTTGACCCGCGCGAGCTGGTACTGCGAATACGGAACATATTGCGACGGACGGAAAACACCGACAGCTTGAAGATCGAGCAGGTGGTGTTTGGCCCGTTTACCTATTCGCTGACCAAGCGCGAGCTCAAGCGCGGTACAGATGTGGTGCGCCTGACCGAACGCGAGCATGATATTATGCATGCATTCGCATCCAATCCGGGGGAGACGGTACCGCGTCTGGAATTGAGCGACACAGAGGCGGGCGAGCGCTCAATTGATGTCCAGATCAACCGGCTACGCCGCAAGATTGAAGACGACCCGGCCAATCCTGTGTGGCTGCAGACTGTTCGCGGCATCGGCTATCGCTTGAGTATAGAATGACTACATTCGACGAATTGCGACCTGAGAAAAAGAACTATCTGCCGCGCTGGAGGAAACCGCTGCGCTGGCTGCGCAGACGCATGCCGCGGCGGCTTTACACCCGCGCGCTGCTGATCATCATTGTGCCGATTATCATTCTTGAAGCCGTTGTGGCCTATGTCTTCATGGAGCGGCACTGGCAACTGGTGACGAGCAGACTGTCAATCGCTGTCACGCATGACATAGCCGCACTGATAGAGATCATGCGCACCTACCCTCACCCCGATGGATACGAGACGCTGTTCAGCATCGCCCGAGAAAAGCTGGACTACGACGTCCGTCTGGAAGATGGTCCGCTACCCCCGCCACTCCCCCCGCCCTTCTTCTCAATTCTCGATGAAAAACTGGGGCAGGAAATCGCCAGCCAAATCGGCAAACCTTACTGGATTGATACATTTGGTCAGGACTGGAACATTGAGATCCGCATTCTTCTCGATGATGGCAAGGTCCTGCGCGTGGAAATGCCGAGGCAATATGCCTATGCGACGAATTCTCACATTTTCATCGTCTGGATGGTCGCCATTTCGTTGGTGCTTATCACAATTGCCATATTCTTCCTGCGCGGCCAGATCCGCCCGATCCTGCAATTGGCCGACGCCGCAGAAAACTTCGGCAAGGGGCAGAAAACACCAGAAGGCTTCACGCTTTCCGGTGCCGATGAGGTTCGCAAGGCCAGCCTTGCCTTCATTCTCATGCGCGAACGCATCGAGCGACAGATCGAACAACGAACAGCCATGCTGACAGGCGTCAGTCACGATCTGCGAACGATCCTCACCCGCTTCAAGCTTCAGCTTGCCATATTGGACAAAAATGAAGACCTGGAAGAGCTGAGCAAGGATGTGGAGGACATGCAGGCGATGCTTGAGGGCTACATGGCCTTTGCCAGAGGCGAAACCGAAGATGAGGCCATAGGCACCGTCAGCCTTGATGAAGTTCTCAGCCGCTTTGAAACCCAGGCAGAATTGGAAAACAAGCAGCTGACATTTGAGATCGAGGGCGACGACGAAGTCCAGGTTCGCCCCAATGCATTTGGGCGGCTGATATCAAATCTGATTTCCAACGCACTTCAACACGCAAACGAGGTTACCGTGAGCGTGCATCATACTGCGCGCTGGCTTGTGGTCATTGTTGAGGATAACGGACCAGGCATTCCCGAAGACATGCGCGAGGACGTGTTCAAACCATTTTTCCGATTGGATAAGGCACGCAACCTCAACAAGGGCGGTACGGGGCTCGGCCTGTCTATCGCACGCGACATTGCGCGCAGTCATGGCGGTAATATCACTTTATCCACCAGCGCCGCAGGTGGCCTGCGTGCGGAAGCAAGAATGCCGGTTTAGCGCAACGCGATCGCCAACTGTTCAGATCAATGCAGGCGTGCGCCATTCGGCGCATCAAGTTCCACACCGGCAAGCACAATGGCGTCTTCGCTATCGGAAAAGCCGAGAACCAGCACCTCGGACATAAAAGGCCCAATTTGGCGCGGCGGAAAATTCACCACGGCCATAACGCGTTTCCCAACAAGACTTTCCGGCGTGTAGTGAACTGTTATCTGTGCAGAGGACTTCTTCAGCCCCAATTCGGGTCCAAAATCGATCACCAGCTTGATGGCTGGTTTACGAGCCTGAGGAAAAGGTTCTGCGGATACCACTGTACCCAGGCGGATATCGACCTTGGCAAAATCCGCGAACTCAATTTTTTCAGACACTGAGCGCCCCTTATTCTGCCAGTTCTTCCGCCCTCTTGCGGGCCGCCTCAATCGCGCGATCGAATACAGGCTGAATTCCATCCTCAGCCATCAGCACGCCCAGCGCCGCCAGTGTCGTGCCACCGGGGGAACTCACATTTTCGCGAAGTTTGGAGGCAGCCTCGGGAGACTGATGCAGCAACTCACCAGCCCCCGCCACCGTTTCTCGCGCCAGCGTCATGGCGAGGTCCGCCTGCAGGCCGGCCTTACGCCCTGCTTCAGCCATGCACTCCACGAGATAAAAAACATAGGCCGGTCCACTGCCGGAAACTGCCGTGACGGCATCAATCTCTTTTTCTGAGTCAACCCAAACAACGGGCCCGCTTACCGATAGCAGATCGTGAATGCGACCGCGCGCTCCCTCATCGACACTTGCATTGGCAAATGCACCAGTAATGCCCCGACCGACAATTGCTGGCGTGTTGGGCATTGCGCGCACCATGGCCGCCGCGCCCAAGTGTCGCTCCATGAATGCGAGGGTCTTGCCTGCGGCGACCGAAACGACAACCGTTTCCGACCCAACAAGGCCGTGCAGCGACGGAAGCACCGCTTCCATCATCTGGGGCTTGACCGCCAAAAACAGAATACCGGCCTTTAGACCTTCAGGGGCCGAAGCTTCCATACGAACACCGTGCTCCGTGCAAAGTGCCTCCATGTCGCCGCGAATGCCGGGATCAATAACGACAATTGCCGATCCGTCCATGCCCTTCTTCAACCAGCCGGAGAGCATTGCGCCCCCCATATTCCCGGCACCAATCAGAACAATTGGCAGAGACTTGTCGGTCGTCATAGGTCAGGCTTCTCCAGCAGTTTCAAACATCACAGCTTCCAGCGCTTGCGGCGCGTCCATGCCAGACCAAACCACAAACTGGAACGCTTGATAATAAGCTTCGCATGCATCAAGTGCGTTTGACAACAAAACTTCAACCTGTCGCCCTGTCGGTTCAGCACCGCCTGCCAGCAACAAAGACTGCCGGAAAATAATCACGTCCTCGCGCCGCCAGAGATCAAAGTGTCCCATCAACACCTGGCCATTGATCTCGGAGATCAACTTGATCGCTTCGTTGACCCGGCTCTGGGGGACAGTGAGGTCGAATGCGCAAGCAATGTGCAGCGCCTCAAACTCCTCCATCCAGGAGAAGGAAACATGATAGTCGGCCCAAAGACCGGTCACCGTCATGGCGATTTCATCTTCACCAGCACGTTCGAATGACCAGTCATTTGTGGAGGCAACCCCCTCGATCACATCGACCGGGTTGGATTGCCGCACCAACTGCGCTTGCACCAGGCTCATAAAGCACCCTTTCTGGCGATCCAGCTTCGCAGCCATCTGCGAAATGAAGGATCAAAGTTCGTTTTCGAAAACACTGTCTGCCTAAATGGCTAGGCGGTTCGCCCTGCCTGAAACTTACGGCACGTTTCGAATCATCATTTAAAATCAGTGTATAATGCGAGAGTCACAGCGCTAGCCCCCGACACCGGCAATCAACTGTTGCTCTGTGGAAAGCTTCGGAATCATTTTTTCAAAGACTCAGCTTAAATGACTCTGCAAAAAGACTTTTCCGGACTGTCCACAGACTGAAAAATATTTTGAAATATTTTTGTTGAACTCGACCCAAAGCAATGAAGTGCAGGTTGCAAATGATTCACAACGCTAAAAAAGCAAGATTTGGCAAATGACATGCTGATAGAGTGCGTGTTGACAGTAACACGTGACCATCGATGACACCCCGGCAAAAACGATGAATATCGCTCCACAAGACACTGATTCCGCGAAACGATTTGAGCAATACGCACCTCAAACCAGAAGAATGCTGCTCAGGCTCAGGGACATTATCCACGAGGTCGCACATGAAGAGGGTATTCTCAAGCTCGTTGAGACAACAAAGTGGGGCCAACCCAGTTTTGTGACGGAACGCCCGAAATGCGGAACTACCATTCGCATTGATGAGGATATCACAAGCGCCGGATGCGTGGCGCTCTATGTTCATTGTCAGACATCACTGATTGAGAACTGGCGTGAGCGCTTTGCCGAGTATTCTTTTGGCGGCAATAGGAGCGTTCACTTCAAGGAAGCATCGCAATTGGAAACGGCGGCGGTGAAAATCATGATCGCCGAAGCGCTGACATATCACCGTCGCCGCAAAGCCTGATTATTTGTCAGCCAATTTGGCTTCAAGCTCGGCAATACGAGCGGCAAGCGCGTCGTTTTCATCACGTGCCTTGGCAGCCATTTCACGGACCGCTTCAAACTCCTCGCGCTTAACAAGGTCCATGGAGTTCAACCAGCTTTCCATTTGCGCCTTGAACGCATTTTCAACCTCATTGCGAACGCCCTGCGCAGCGCCCGCAGCATCGGTCATCAGCTTGGCAAAATCATCGAAAATACGGTTCGGTCCAGTCGACATGTCGATCTCCTCGCGATCAGGAAAAACTCTTCTATTAACTGAAGTAGGCGGAGATGCGTCCCAATGCAAGCAGACAACTTGACCGCAGCCGCACACATCGGCATGTTCCCCTCATTCAAAGGACATCCATTGTGAGCATGCTTAATTATCTGTCGGTTCTGGCCTACCCTAATATCGACCCGATCGCTTTTTCGATTGGGCCGCTTTCCGTCCATTGGTACGGTATCGGTTACGTGGCAGGCATATTGCTCGCCTGGGCCTATGCAAGGCGACTCATTGCAAACTCCAACCTGTGGGCTGACGGCAAAGCTCCCCTCACGGCGCAGCATCTCGACGATTTCATCGTCTATGCAGCCATCGGCATCGTGCTTGGTGGCAGACTGGGTTACGTCATCGCATACGAGCCTGCGCGCGTTTTGAATGACCCGCTCTGGATTTTTGCCATCGGTGACGGCGGCATGTCGTTTCATGGTGGTTTTCTCGGCACCACTATCGCCATGATCATCTTTGCGCGCAGAAACGCCATTTCCGTCTGGAGCATGTTTGACATCGTCGCAGCGACCAGCACCATCGGCTTGTTTCTTGTTCGCATCGCCAATTTCATCAACGGAGAATTGTGGGGCCGTGTCACCGATGTCCCCTGGTCTTTTGTTTTTCCAACTGGCGGCCCGGAGCCGCGCCATCCAAGCCAACTTTATGAGGCCGGGCTTGAAGGGTTGCTGCTCGGCATTATTCTGGCAATTCTTGTCTATAAGGCCAGTTTCCTCAAGAAACCGGGCCGGCTGACCGGGGTCTTTGTCGCCGGATACGCCTTGAGCCGCATATTCGTAGAATTTTTCCGTCAGCCCGACGCCCAACTTGGCTATCTTGCCGGTGGCTGGCTCACCATGGGCATGCTATTATCGCTGCCCATGCTGGTGGCCGGTATTTGGGCCTATGCCCGGGCGACAGCAAAGTGACCTGATGAACGAGCGACTGAACCTCATGAGCACGCCCCTTGGCGAAAAAATCAAGGCCCTCATCAAGCAAAGCGGGCCGTTGAGTGTTGCAGACTATTTCGCGCTCTGCCTCGCGGACCCAGACCACGGCTACTACAAGACACGCGAACCATTTGGCGAAAAAGGCGACTTCACCACCGCTCCGGAGATCAGCCAGCTTTTTGGCGAGATGCTTGGCATCTTCATGGTGGATGCATGGCACAAGCTCGGCGCCCCAGAAACCTTCCATTTGGCCGAAATCGGCCCTGGTCGTGGAACCATGATGCGTGACATGTTGCGTGTCGTGAAAACACTCTCGCCGAAAATGTACGCCGCTGCATCAATTCATCTGATCGAAACAAGCGACAGACTGCGCGCGGTACAAGCCAAAACTTTGGGCAGTGATGCGGAACGCGTAAGTTGGCACACTGGCTTCGACCGCATACCGGATGGACCCGTTCTGCTGGCCGCCAACGAGTTGTTCGACGCCATCCCGATACGCCAATTTGTCAAGACACCTTCGGGCTTCCGCGAGCGCATGGTCAGCCTGGATGCTGATGACATGCTGGTGTTTTCACCCGGTGTTGTTACGCTCGATCCGGGCCTCTTGCCCGGCCCTGCCGACGACAAACCAACCGGCACAATCGTTGAACTCGCCCCTGCCCGCATGTCGGTCATGCAGGCGCTTTGCGAGCGACTGGTTGAAAGCGGTGGTGTGGCACTCATCATCGACTATGGACACACGAAGTCCGGTTACGGCGATACACTTCAAGCTTTACGCGCTCATCAATTCGATCCGCCCCTTGCCCATCCCGGTGAAGCGGACCTGACCAGCCACGTCGACTTTGACGATCTTGTCAAAGCCGCGAATTTCTTCGACCTCCATGTTGCAGGCCTCAGCAATCAGGGCGACTTTCTCCTCGGTTTGGGCCTTTTGGAACGAGCAGGTACCTTGGGTGCAAACAAGGATACCGCAACACAGGACGCCATCCGCGCAGCGGTTGAGAGACTGGCGGGCAATGCCGAAAACCAAATGGGAGAACTCTTCAAGGTTCTTGCAATCTCAAACCCGGTGGTCGACCTGGAACCATTTGCCTCCAACAAGGACACTGCATGAACACGCAAACAGGTCAGACGCCATCGCCGATAACCAGTGATCTGCTTGCAAGCGATGTCGCGCTGCATGGCTTCTTCACCCGACAGGGCGGAGTTTCCAGCAGCATCTACAAAGGCCTGAATGTGGGCCTTGGCTCAAATGATGACGTACAAAACGTAACGGAGAACCGCACACGGGTTGCCGCGTGGTTTTCCCAACCCCTTTCCAAGCTGGCAACTGTCCACCAGGTACACTCACCAAATGTTGTCACCATTACAGCCGACTACCAGGGCGAACGCCCCGAGGCTGACGCCATGGTGACCGCAACGCCAGGCATGGTCATGGGTGTGCTGACCGCAGACTGCGGACCGGTGCTTTTTCTGGACAAGAAGAACAGGGTCGCGGGCGCTGCCCATGCGGGTTGGAAGGGCGCGCTCTACGGCGTACTGGAAAGTACAATCGACGCAATGGTAAGCATTGGTGCCGAGCGCGAAAACATACACGCGGTTCTAGGTCCATCCATCAGCGCCGCCAGCTATGAGGTCGGTCCCGAATTTGTGGAGCGCTTTTTGTCTCACAACTCGGCCTATGAGCAGTATTTTACACCGTCGACCAAAGCTGATCATTCAATGTTTGATCTGCCGGAGTTCACAGTGAAGCGGCTTTTGGATGCCGGTATCAAAGCGGCATCGACCGGCCACTGCACCTATGGCGACGAGGCACGCTTTTTTTCATACCGCCGCACCACGCATCGCGGCGAACCTGACTATGGTCGTCAGATATCTGCAATCATGCTGCGGGAGACGTGAGATGGCATTGCATTTCGAAACTGCGGAATATGCGAGCCGCATGGCGCGGCTTGTCGCACGCATGAAAGATGAGAAGCTGGATGCAATGCTGCTCTTCGCGCAGGAAAGCATGTATTGGCTGACCGGCTTTGACACCTTCGGCTACTGTTTCTTCCAGACCCTGGTGGTCAAGGCGGATGGCTCGATGGTGCTGCTCACCCGCTCAGCGGATTTACGTCAGGCACGCCACACCTCCATCATCAAAGACATCCACATATGGACCGATAGGGCGAACGCTGATCCGACGAAGGATCTGAAAGACCTGCTTGCAGACATGGACCTGCTGGGATGCCGTATTGGCGTGGAATACGACACGCACGGCATGACAGGTCGTGTTGCCAATCTGCTGGACCACCAGTTGCGAAGCTTCGGTGAGCTGATCGATGCCTCCTATATCGTCAGTGATCTACGGTTAATCAAAAGTGCGGCGGAAATTGCTTATGCCAGGCGCGACGCAGAACTGGCAGACGACGCTCTGGACGCCGCCCTGCCCCTGATCAAGGCCGGAAACAGCGAGGCCGATATTCTGGCCGCGATGCAAGGGGCGATCTTTGCAGGCGGCGGAGACTACCCGGCCAACGAATTCATCATCGGTTCTGGGGACGACGCGCTTCTTTGCCGCTACAAGGCAGGACGTCGCATCCTCGGCGCAAGCGACCAACTGACGCTTGAATGGGCTGGTGTCTACGCCCACTACCACGCAGCCATGATGCGCACGGTTGTGCTGGGCACACCATCGACAGAACATGTGAAGATGTACGAAGCTGCGCGTGCCGCAATTGGCGAGATCGAGCAGGTCATGGTGCCGGGACAAAACTTCGGTGCTGTTTTTGATGCACATGCATCCATAATGGAAGCCGCAGGGCTTGCACGACACCGGTTGAACGCCTGCGGTTATTCCGTCGGTGCGCGCTTCTCACCCTCGTGGATGGACCACCAGATGTTCTTCTCAGGCAACGAAGAAGAAATTCAGCCGGGCATGACCTTGTTTGTGCACATGATCTTGATGGACTCCGACAGCGGTACGGCCATGACGCTGGGGCACACCTATCTGACAACAGATGCCGCGCCACATGCACTCTCGCGTCATTCACTGGACTTGCTAACAGCTTGATGTGATCGTGCGCTCCCAAACCATTGACTCTTATTGTCAAAACGCACCATAAAAGCGTGTGTATTTCTGGCGGCATGGAGCGGACCAACCGAGCATGCAAAAAGCAGCAACGTATCTGGCGATCATTTGCCTGTCTGCAATTCTGACCGCCTGCAATGCAGGAGGCGCCTTGACGCCCCCCATGTCCATTGGCAACGGCACTGAGAACACGCAGACCAACATCCCCACTCAGGATCAAACGATCGCAAGCGCGAACGACAATGCATCTCAGGACATGACGCCCCTCACCGCAGAAGAGGACATGCAGATCAGCGAGCCTGCAAATACAGGCGGTCCAATGCTGGGCAAAAATTCCCGCGTTGCGGCGCGCCAGCAATCCATCTTCCAGGCGCCTGCAGGCAACGCGCCCGCTGCCAGCACTGGCGGGTCTGTTCGCTTCCTGCCGGTTATTGGCGCGCCCATAGAGGTCGTAACACCGCTCTCAAAAGAGCTGGTTGCCGCCGCGAGACAAAATGGTCTGGAAATCAGAGGTTCGGGCGACTCAACCGCTTCTCACATGCTCAAAGGCTATTTCTCTGCATTTGAGGAAGGCCAAAACACGACAGTCGTCTATGTCTGGGATGTTCTGGACAATGCCGGGGCGCGGCTTCATCGAGTCCAGGGGCAGGAAACTGTCGCGGGCAAAAGCTCCGACAAATGGTCCGTGGTGGGCGAGGACGTGATGCGCAAAATCGCCGACGACACAATCAGGGCGTACATATTGTGGAAAAATGATGTGTCAGGATGAAGAATTTAAGGAATATTTCGAGAAATTCCCCTCAATTCTCAATTGGCTCTTGAATTCATGACTTAGCGCGCTAAAAAGCGCGCATTCAGCAAACGGACGGGCAGTGCACCATGAAGGTTTTCGCAGGCAATTCGAACCGGCTTCTTGCCGAAGCGATCTGCAAATATTTGGAACTCCCTTTGGGAAAAGCCACCGTTCGCAGATTTGCGGATCAGGAGATCTTCGTCGAAATTCAGGAAAATGTTCGCGGTCAGGACGTCTTCGTTGTCCAGTCGACATCATTTCCCACGAATGACCACTTGATGGAATTGCTCATCATGATTGATGCGCTACGCCGATCCTCTGCACGGCGCATCACTGCTGTTCTTCCCTATTTCGGCTATGCCCGCCAGGATCGCAAACCTGGCCCACGCACGCCAATCTCGGCCAAACTGGTCGCAAATCTGATTACTGAGGCCGGCGCTGATCGTGTTTTGACACTTGATCTGCATGCAGGCCAGATTCAGGGCTTCTTCGATATTCCGACGGACAATCTCTACGCAGTTCCGATTCTGGCTCGCGACATAAAAGATCACTACGATCTGGACAACGTCATGGTCGTTTCTCCAGACGTTGGCGGTGTTGTTCGAGCACGTTCTTTGGCCAAACGCCTCGACAGCCTGCTTTCCATTGTGGACAAGCGTCGCGACCGTCCTGGTGAATCCGAGGTCATGAACATTATTGGTGACGTGCGTGGCAAGGATTGCCTATTGATCGACGACATCGTCGATTCCGGTGGCACGCTTTGCAATGCGGCCGATGCGCTGCTTGCCAATGGTGCGACCAGCGTTACCGCATATATCACGCATGGCGTTCTGTCTGGCGGAGCCGTGGCTCGTGTGGCCGCATCCAAGCTCAAGGAACTTGTGATCACAGATTCCATTCAGCCAACGACTTCAGTTCAGTCCGCGCACAATATCCGCGTCATAACAACTGCAAATCTCCTTGGTGAAGCTATCAAGCGCACGGCTCTGGAAGAGTCTGTCTCCAGCTTGTTCGACTGACAATAGTCGCATTTTGCCGAGACTGAAGCGTCCCGAACGACACAAGTAGCGTTGTACTTTAGTATGACAACGCCACCCATTTGTTATGAAGAATTTACACAAATTTAATTAGAACTCACTGAATATCCCCTCAAATCCACGGAGAGAGATTTGCCTGGGGGGCATCAATGCGTAATTCAATCAGCCGGGTACCCGGTATGTTCAAGCCACAGTCGGTCAAAGGCAAGTTTGCCGCGCTCGTCATTGGCGCAACACTTGTGTCATGCGTGACTGTAGCGGCGCTAAGCTATGTCGCGGGCCGCTCAGGTCTCATCGAGGCCAGCGAACTCCGCCTGCAATCTGTAGCAACATCGCAGGTGAAAGACCTCACGAACTTTGATGCCCGCCTGGAACAGATGCTCGGCGAACTGTCGCAAAATAGCGCGATTGGTGAGGCGAGCGACACGATCAACAATGTCATGGACCTCGAGGGCGACGACATTCGCGCAGTGTTCCAACCAAAAGATTCCACACCTGAGCAACGCGCCGAGATCTCGGGCATCGGCACAAAGCTGCTTTATGGGGTGCAGCACGCGGCAATCCATGGCACAATTTCAAGTGCCTGGAAGAACACCGGCGTTTCAGACATTTATGTCGTGAGCGCTGGCAAGAAGGTCGTTTACTCCGTCACCAAGGGTGACGCTTTCCTTCATAAAATCGGCGATCCGGAAACCGCAAACCTGCAGCCGCTTGTGGAACAGGCTCTCTCCGGCACGCCTGAAGCGGTCTACAAATCTGGCTTCATCCCTCGCGCGGATGGATCAATGGCAACCTATCTTGCCCGACCACTTGCGGTAAATGTTTGGGGCGATCTGCAGGTCAAAGGCGTTATCATCATTGAAATTGGTGCCGACAAGCTGGCTCGCTTCGCCAATATTGGAGAGGGCGAAAACGCGCTCGATGCTGCATTCATCCTATCCTCCGACGGAGGCCTGCGCGCCGGAATAACAGGCGGTGCTGAAGGAAGCACAATACCCGATGTGCTCCTGCAGGCGGCAGCGGCCAACGAGGCCGGCTCTAAGCAGGCAGCTTCCGACGCTGGCGAGCTCTTCTATTCTTACTTGCCCGTATCAATCGCTGGCCAGAGCCACCTCCTCGTCGTAGGTCAGGCGCAAAGCAAGGTCCTTGCTGCAGCCAACCAGCTGGCAATGCTTGCCGGGCTGGCCACCATAGCCGTACTCGTCTTCATGGGCATCATTGGCTACATCGTGGCCGGTCGCCTGACCAACCCGTTGACATCGCTCGCAGATTTGATGAACCGCTTGAACGATGGCGACAAATCGATTGAGGTGAACGACACCGACCGCAAGGACGAAGTCGGGACTATGGCCCGCGCACTGGAAAGCTTCCGTCAAAACGCCGTCGAAAAGGATCGCATCGAGACAGAAGCCGCCGAAAACGACGAACGTGCAGAGGCCGAACGCCATGCACGTGAAGCCGAAAAGGCGCGCACCGA
Source organism: Ensifer sp. (assembly GCA_050301895.1). GTDB lineage: Bacteria > Pseudomonadota > Alphaproteobacteria > Rhizobiales > Rhizobiaceae > Ensifer_A. The sequence goes on from JBNKZZ010000002.1 coordinate 644,697, forward strand.
AGAAGAGCTCGCGACTGCTGTCCGTGCCTTGGGCGATGCATTGAAAGCCCTCTCCTCCGGTCGACTGAATGTTCGCATTGAAACGACATTTGCCCCAGCGCTCGATCAGCTTCGCATTGACTTCAACGACTCTGTTGCAGCGCTCGAAGACACGATCCGTGCAATCGGTGCATCTGTGGAGACTATCCACGCAGACTCAGGCAATTTGCGCGAAGCATCACAAAGCCTGGCATCTCGCACGGAGCGTCAGGCGGCATCGCTGGAAGAGGCCGCCGCATCACTTGCTGAAATGACGACGCTGCTGAATGGCACGCTTGAGCGCTGCGAAACGGCTGACCGAGTGACTGGCGTCACGCTTGATGGAGCATTGTCTTCCGGCCAGGTCGTCAAGGAAGCCATCACTGCCATGGAACGCATTCAGCATTCCTCCGGCGAGATCCGCAAAATCATTGATGTGATTGACCAAATTGCCTTCCAGACCAACCTGCTGGCACTCAACGCAGGCGTCGAGGCGGCGCGCGCTGGCGAGGCTGGTAAAGGCTTTGCCGTTGTGGCCCAGGAAGTGCGTGAACTGGCGCAGCGTTCCTCGGAAGCCGCCAAAAACATCAACGAGATCATTCTCAATTCTGGTGCAGAGGTCGAAAATGGCGTCTCGCTCGTGCTCAAAACAGGTGAGAGCCTGGGCAAGATCGAGCAGAACGTGCACGAAATCAGCGACCACATTTCTGCAATCGTTGAAGCCTCACGCGACCAGTCCGGTCGTTTGGGAGAAATCAACTCATCGGTGAATGCACTCGACCAGGTAACGCAGCAGAATGCTGCAATGGTCGAAGAAACAACCGCATCAGCACATGGACTGGACCATGAAGCCAACAACCTCTCAAACCAGATCGGACATTTCGTCGTGTCTGGTGCAGCGAGTGGCAGCATGAGCAAAGTCGCCTGATCGGCGGTAGAAATCATCGTCATGAAACGAGGCCCGGAGTGTTCCCACTCCGGGTCTTTTTATTGTGGCAGCGCGCAGACATCTGAACTGCCGAACACCTTTGACCGGGTCAAAAATCGGCGCTCGCGCCCATTATCCAACGAGAACATACCGCCCCTGCCCGCAATGACGTCTATTATGAGCTGCGTGTGTTTCCACGCCTCATACTGTTTCTCGCCAATATAGAACGGCACACCGCCAATATGGCCCAACAACACGTCATGATCCGAAATCAGGAAGTCATCTGCGGGATAACACATAGGTGATGAACCATCGCAACAGCCACCAGACTGATGAAACAGGATATCGGGATAGTCCCCCTGTATCTCTCTTATCAGGACAAGCGCAGCATCTGTTGCCAGCACTTTAGGTTCTTCAGTCTCACTCATAAACGCACCTCATCTTGATGCTTCAAAAAAGGTGCTCCCGGCGGGTGCGGACCCTCCGGGAGCGACACACGGCCGGCCGTGTGTAGGAGCCATCGTGCCTGCTATCAGAAGAAGCCGAGTGCGTCGGGGCTATAGCTCACCAGCATGTTCTTGGTCTGCTGATAGTGGTCCAGCATCATCTTGTGGGTCTCACGACCGATACCGGACTGCTTGTAGCCCCCAAACGCCGCATGCGCCGGATATGCGTGGTAATTGTTTACCCACACACGGCCTGCCTCAATGTTACGACCGAAGTTGTAGCAACGGTTTGCGTCACGGCTCCACACGCCAGCGCCCAGGCCATAGAGCGTGTCATTGGCAATAGCGAGTGCATCGTCATCGTCCTTGAAGGTTGTGACCGAAAGAACCGGACCAAAGATTTCCTCTTGGAAAATGCGCATCTTGTTGTGACCACGGAATACTGTCGGCTTGACGTAGAAGCCCTCCGCCAGATCACCCTCCAGAACGTTGCGTGTCCCACCGGTCAGTAGCTCAGCACCTTCACCCTTGCCCACTTCAATGTAGGACAGGATTTTGTGAAGCTGTTCAGACGATGCCTGCGCGCCAATCATTGTGGACATGTCGAGTGGGTTGCCCTGCACGATCTTGTTCACGCGAGCAATCGCCTTTTCCATAAACTGGTCATAGATGGACTCATGCACCAGAGCACGGCTTGGACATGTGCAGACTTCACCCTGGTTCAAGGCGAACATCGCAAAGCCCTCCAGAGCCTTGTCGAGGAATGCATCGTCTTCCTGCATGATGTCAGAGAAGAAGATGTTCGGAGACTTGCCACCCAATTCCAGAGTAACCGGGATCAGGTTCTGCGATGCATACTGCATGATAAGACGACCAGTGGATGTTTCACCGGTAAACGCAATCTTGGCGATGCGCGGGCTGGATGCCAGCGGCTTACCTGCTTCTAGCCCAAATCCATTGACGATGTTGAGAACGCCAGCAGGCAGAAGATCTGCGATAAGCTCCATAACAACCAGGATCGAAGCAGGTGTCTGTTCTGCAGGCTTCAGAACAATGCAGTTACCAGCAGCAAGTGCCGGGGCCACCTTCCAGGCGGCCATCAGGATCGGAAAATTCCATGGAATAATCTGACCAACAACGCCCAGCGGCTCGTGGAAGTGATAGGCAATCGTGTTGTGGTCCACCTCACCAATGGAACCTTCCTGCGCGCGGATGGCCGCTGCAAAGTATCGGAAATGGTCGATTGCCAAGGGAATGTCTGCAGCCATCGTTTCACGCAGGGGCTTGCCGTTATCCCAGGTTTCCGCCTGCGCAATCAGTTCAAGATTTGCTTCCATACGGTCAGCAATCCTGTTGAGAATGTTGGCGCGTTCCGTCGTGGATGTACGGCCCCATTTGGCCTTGGCAGCATGGGCCGCATCCAGAGCAAGTTCGACATCCTTTTCGTCAGAACGGGCCACTTCGCACAGCAGACCGCCGTTGATGGGCGTCGTGTTTTCGAAATAGCGGCCAGCGACCGGCTCACGCCACTCGCCGCCAATGAAGTTGCCGTATTTCAGCTTAAATGGTGTTTCCTTGATTTTCTCGTGAAGCATTTCATTTCCTCCTCAGTAAGTTATGAGGACAGAATGATCGAACTCTCACAGATTTGAAACATCATGACGACGGTTAGGCAGGTCGCCTTGTATCAGACTTGATACAATTAATAAGGTTTGAATGACATTCAAACTTCATAAATCAGCATTACAAAACAATATGCAGCATTGTTACATAACATTGCTGCACACCAGAATTTCTATATTTATTTAAACTTATCTCAAGCAATTCCAAGCTTGCTTATTTTGCGATGAAGCGTCGCACGGCTCATCCCAAGCGATTGGGCAGTTTTGGATACATTGCCTCGATTTCGTGCCAATGCACGGCGCAGCGCAGCACGCTCGGCATCCGCCAGATCAACGTCTGGAATGTCTTCTTCATTCAGCGCATCCGCCGCTGGCAAACCCATCGCAATTCGATCATCATCAAGGCGCAAGCTCACGCGCGCGGCGCGGTTTGCACCAAGAACAAAATCATCCCTGTCAACGGCCAAGAGCCCGCCGGGCGAATTCGGCACCATGATAATACGCGCAAGGGGAAACGCCCGACGAAATATGCGCGCCTCAATGCGCTGTGCGGCATCACGCACCGCCTGGGTCAAGAAAGATAAAACCAGGTCACCTGCATCATCGCGACAAGTGGATACATCAATGGCACCAGCCAGAAGGCCACGCTCGTCGCGGATCGGTGCCGCCGTGCAACTCAGACCGGTATTGTGTGCATAGAAGTGCTGATCGCGCTTGATCACAGAAGCCCGCTGATCAGCCAGCGCCGTGCCAATGCCGTTCGTTCCGATGCTCGCTTCGCTCCAGATCGTACCGGACCATAGGCCCAAACCGCGAAATTCAGCATCATCAGATGCAGCACCACGGCGGTCGAGCGCCACGCCGTTTTCATCGGTCAGGAGGAGGCAGCACCCAGATTGCGCGGTTGCGGCAAAAAGACGGTCCATCTCTTCACTCGCTTCTTCAATAACCAGCGAAGAGCGCTCACGATGTTGACGAAATTCGTAATCAGCCAATTGCCACGGAACACGCTTGTCTTCCGGCGCGAGCTTGTGCTGCGTCATGCAACGCACCCAGGACGCCGCTATCGGCGAGCTGGCAGAGACCGACTTCACACTGGTGGTTGAGTAAACCTTTTGCGCATGTTCCTGTTCAATTGACATTGACTCCTCCCAAAGCCATGTAGGCCCCGATATTGTTCCGCAACCAACCGGGGCACGCAATTTAAGTATGTTATGTTTAGCCGCTTTAAGGGCGCGCCGAAATAGTACTTTCGAGCCACATGGCAAGAGATTGGCATATGTGTATCATGTTTGAAACACACTGAAATTGATTAGCGTTAGTTTTGATGATGCAAGCAAGATATGCAAATGCTCACGCAAACACGGGAATTTCAGCGTTGCGCTTGCATTCACGCCTGCCTTGCGTTATGAGCGCGCATCCGCCTGGACACCCTTGGAGGCAAGGCGGTTGAGGCCGTATGGCTTCTGGCATGTTCGACATTCAAGGATATGCCCACCTCTGTACATTAAAAGGAAAAACCATGAGCAACGCATCATACGAGCTCAAGGCCGAAAAGCGCGAACGGGTTGGTAAGGGGTCCTCCCGCGAACTTCGCCGCAACGGTCTTATCCCCGCAGTTATTTACGGCGACAAGAAGGAGCCCCTCTCCATCGCCGTATCGCGCAAAGACGTGACACTGAAGATCCACGCTGGCGGCTTTATGACCACCATCGCAACGATCGACGTGGACGGTGAGAAGATTTCGGTTCTGCCGAAGGACTACCAGCTTGACCCGGTCCGCGACTTCACCATGCACGTAGACTTCCTGCGCGTTTCCAAGAACACAATGGTTACCGTTGCTGTTCCGGTTCACTTCATCAACGAAGACAAGTGCCCTGGCCTGAAGATCGGCGGCACGCTGAACGTCGTTCGTCACGAAGTTGAATTCAACTGCCCGGCAAACGCTATTCCGGAAGCCATCACGGCTGACCTGGCTAACTTCAAGATCGGCGAAGGCATTCACATCTCGCACATCGATCTGCCGAAGAACGTTACCCCGGTCATCACCGATCGCGACTTCACCATCGCAACCATCGCAACGCCTGCAGGCGGTGTTAAGGATGCGGAAGAAGGCGCTGAGGGCGACAGCGAATAATTCGCTTTTGACCATCGAAATTGTGAAACCCGCGTCCCTGGCGCGGGTTTTTTGTTGTCCGCGTTTTCACCGGACAATGATTATATCTGAATTTTATGATGTTTTATTGCCCCCCGTTTCTTGCGATTCAGCAACATTTAAGAAAACGGTGACAAACTGCTCCCAATTGAAATGAAATTGAGTTCGGGACTGTTTGAGGCATATGCGCACGCATTCGGTGGAAAGGCGATTTACGATCATCGTTAGCGCGGCATTGCTGTTGCTGATTACCCCACTATTTTTGCTTTTTTTCAATCTCTCGGCGGAACGCGCTGCCAAGGAAGAAAAAGAACGTGTCATCACCAATATGGTGGCAAGCGTACAGGCGCTGGGAAAACCGCTTTGGGACTTCGACACGGAGGCGGTCCGCAAAGTAGCGAGAACGCTTTTCTCCGACCCGAAAATCAAGAGAATACAGATCACTGACACTTCGGGTGCGATTGATATCACAATTCCTGGAATGTTGTCCGCGAGCAGCAACACCGAGCACCTCACCACTGTAAGCAGTGCAATTCATTACCAGTCGGTGGACGGCATCAAAACTGTCGGCACATTGAACGTGTCACGGCAACAAAGCAGCTTCTTTCAACAGATCACGTGGGACGACATTGCCATTCTGGCGATTTTCCTGCTTGCCGTGTCTATCATTTTTGCCACTGCAATCGTTGCAAACCGGCTGACTGTTATACGTCCATTGCTGGCTCTGACCGACGCAATTGTTGCCACGCGTGACAAGGGCTCTCGCCACGAGGTCAATTGGACCTCTAACGATGAAATGGGCGTCCTTGCAAGCAACTTCAATGAGATGCAGAAGGAGCTGGCACGTGAGGAGCTGCACCTCAAATCCGCTCACGAATTTGTACAAAATTTGTATAACCAGACGCCCGCAATGCTCTACTCTCTGGACGCGCGAGGAAGAATTGCCGCGGTCTCCGACTATTGGCTCCTAGCGACCGGTTATGAGCGTGAAAGGGTAATCGGCAAGCCTTTCACCGATTTTCTGGCACCTTCGGCAAGGGCCAGCTACCGTCGGCGTTCCGCCCCCAACCCCAATGGCACAGCAAGCCCGGGCGTGACCGTGAAGTTCGTGTGCTCTGACGGCAAGCTTATAGATGTACTGATACGCGAAACCATCAGCACATCGGATGAAGGCCAACCTGTCGGGTTATCAGTCATGACTGATGTGACCGAGCTGAAAGAGGCGGAACATCGCAATCACATTCAGGCAATCACAGATCACCTCACCGGACTGCTTAATCGCCAGGGGTTCGAAACCAGGCTGGACGACAAGATCGCGGAAGCTGAGGCCCATGGCCTGGAGCTCGCTTGCCTGTTTGTCGACCTGGATCGCTTCAAATGGGTCAATGACAATATGGGGCATGCTTCAGGTGACATTGTCCTGAGAGAGGTTGTCAGTCGGATGAGCGCGCAGTTGCGGCCAAACGATACGGTTGCCCGGCTTGGCGGCGATGAGTTCGCGATATTGATTCTCGCTCAAAATGCCAAACTTGCCGCCACCGAGGTTGCCGAACGCATCACGAACGTCCTGGGACAACCTTTCGACATTCCGGGTGCCAGCGCCGCCGCATTGAGCGCTAGCGTCGGGATAGCACTGTTTCCGGAACACGCCCGCACCGCGTCCGAACTCCTTCAAAAATCCGATATGGCCATGTATGCCCGCAAACGCAGCGGCAAAAATGGCACCAAGATTTTCAACCGCAAGATGTCGGAGGAAACTGAACGCCTAGCGGAAATGGAACGCAACATCGAGCTCGGACTGGCAAACGATTGGTTCGAGACGTGGCTGCAACCCGTTGTTGACCTCAAGACTGGCGAGATTCACGGCTTTGAGAGCCTTATGCGACTGCGCCATCCGCAAAAAGGTATTCTCCCTCCGGCGGACATTATTGCAGCTGCTGAGGAAAATGGCAGCATTTGCGCAATCGGCGACGTGATTTTGGAAAAGTCTATCGCAGCTCTCAAGCGCATCAACGACCTGCCAGGCTTGGGAGAGGCACGCGTCGGCGTCAACTTTTCCCCGCTCCAGTTTAATGCCCACCTGCCCGTGCGCATTGCAGAATTGCTCTTGAAAGAAGGTCTTAGCCCCTCGCGTCTTGTCGTTGAGGTCACCGAGGCAGTCTTCATGCAAAACAACCCTGAAATCGAGAAAATGCTAAAGGCGTTTTCTGAACAGGGTATGTCAGTCGCACTCGACGATTTTGGCACCGGCTATTCTTCGCTTAGCTATCTACATAACTTTCCCGTTAAGCTGCTCAAGATCGACAAATCATTCATTAGTTCACTGACCGATAGCAATGTCGAAAAGCGCGACCGTGCTCACATGCTCGTCCAGGGCATTGTGACACTTGGCCAGCAACTTGGCTGCCTCATTGTCGGGGAAGGCATAGAAGACGCCACCCAGGCCAATATCCTGCGCAGCATGGGGGCCGACAACGGTCAAGGATATTACTTCGCAAAGCCAATGCCATTAGAGGACGTAGTTGCGCGATATTCAGCAGCACCCCTCAATAGACAAATCAAAGCATAACGGTGGGACCACAATGAGCAAGATTGAAATACTGCTGACAAGCCTTCTTCTTGCAATGCCAGTAAACGCCTATGCAAGCGAGAAGATCAACTTCGTAACCGAATCCTATCCGCCGCTCAATTTTCGTGACGGCACCGAATACCGGGGATCATCTGTCGACCAGGTCAACCTGCTAATGGCGTCGACAGGCATTGAATACACAATGGAAATGATGCCATGGGCGCGCGCCCTTTCCCTTGCAACAACGCAGAGTGGTTATTGTATCTTTACGGCCGTGCACAACAAGGAGCGTGATCCCAAGTTCAAATGGGTGGAGCCTCTGCTGGTCAGCCGCACAGTTCTTATCCGCAAAGCAGGTAGCAACGTTCAACCGACCAATATCGACGAGGCAAAAGCGTTTGTCGTCGGCACGCAACGTGACGATTTCACCCAGACGCTTCTGGAAGAAAATGGTTTTCCCAAGATCGACCTTGCTTCAGATATGGATCTCACACTCAAGAAATTGCTGAGCGGACGCATCGATCTCATGCCTGTATCGGAAGAATTTCTACTGAGCATGCAGCGCAATGGCGAGCCGGTGGAAACCGCGCTGACGCTTGCGCAGGACACGTATTCGATAGCTTGCAACAAGTCGATCAGCGATGAATCCATCGGCCTTCTTCAAAAGGAGCTCGATACACTTATCGCCAATGGTACGCAGGCAGAGTTGTTCAAGAAGTATGGTGTCATTGGCAATTGAGAGGAAATGACCCGCGTAGCAAAGACAATTGCAACAATTTCCGCAGTTCGCAGGGGGGACAAGGCGTCGCGGATATGACAGAAATCGGGAGTGGCAACATGCGCTTTGCAAAGCAGCTTACAGCATCAGTCAGCAAAATTCTGACACTTGGCCTTCTTCTGGCCAGTATGGGAACCGTGCGAACGGCCAATGCAGGAGACCCTATCCATCTCGTGACAGAAGAGTATCCGCCCTTCAACTATCAGGAAGACGGAGAACTTCGCGGCCTATCTGTCGAGCTTATGGAAGCCATCATGGCTGACGCAGGTCTTGAATATGACATGGCAATCATGCCATGGGCGCGCGCCGTGTCGCTTGCCGAAAACACCCCTGGACATTGCGTTTTCACCACAGTGCATAACAAGGCACGTGACAATCGTTTCGCGTGGGTGCAGCCGCTGCTCACAAGCTACTCTTACCTCGTCAAGAAATCTGGCTCGCCGGTCAAAGCGGAAACAATTGAGGACGCGCGTGGTTACCTGGTAGGCACCCAGCGTGGCGACTATACGGTCGGCGTTTTGGAGGAAAAAGGCTTTAAGCGCATTGACCTTGCTGCCGAATTCGGGGTTTCGCTGAAGAAGCTGCTCATGGGACGCATCGATTTAATGCCAATGGCAGGCACGACCGCGCGCGAAGAGATACTCAAGGGCACACCGATCGAGACAACACTGTTGCTGGTACAAAACCCAAACGGCGTCGCCTGCAACAAGGACATAGACCCGGCAGCACTGGCTGCAATGCAGGCCAGCCTGAACAAACTGATTGAGAACGGAACACGTGAGGCCATTTTCAAGAAGTATGGTTTCGTTGAAGGTGTCAAATAGTACCGCAGTACAGCGCGACTTGACACAGCCGCCGTTTTGACGCCTTTCATGGCGCAACTGAATATCGACGCGGGAAGATGCGATGAAGATAATCGCGGGCCTCGGGAACCCCGGGGCGAAATACGAAAAGAACAGACATAACATCGGCTTCATGGCGGTGGACGCTATCCACCGCAAGGGTAGCTTCACGCCTTGGTCCAAGAAATTCAGGGCCGAAATTGCCGAAGGTGAAATCGCCGACGAGAAAGTTTTGCTCATAAAGCCGCAGACCTTCATGAACCTGTCAGGCGAAGCCGTTGGTGAAGCCATGCGCTTCTACAAGCTGACGGCTGGCGACATCATCGCCATCCACGACGAGTTGGACCTGCCCGCAGGCAAAGTACGTATCAAGACCGGTGGTGGCCACGGCGGCCACAATGGCTTGCGTTCTCTGGATGCGCATTGTGGCAAGGAATATAAACGCCTCAGGCTTGGCATCGATCACCCCGGCTCGAAAGAGCAAGTGCACAATCACGTGCTTGGAGACTTTGCCAAGGCGGACCAAAGCTGGCTCGACGATCTGCTGGACGACATCGGTGCCAACGCTGCACTTCTTCTGGAAGGCGACGGTTCCAAGTTTATGAACAAACTTGCCTCTGGTGGAAGCGGAGGCGGGAACGGAGGCTCAGATAGGGCAAAATCCACAGCTGCGAAATCAACCGCAAAATCCCATATCCATCAGGCCAGACAAGGCAAACCTGCAGTCGTGCCCAAGGGGCCGATGGCCGATATGCTGAAGAAGATGTTCGGCAAGGGGTGAGACGATATTTCGGCTGTCACGCCTCAGGCTGTCGAAAGGAACCTTGCGGCGTTTCGAAAGCTCTGCCGTTGTGCCGATCCCGACCACCTGATGTATCGCTGATCAGACATAGCAATCCCGGTAGTCCTCGCTTTTATGAAAGCGGTGGCCTTAAGCATGCAAAAACCGGATTCCAGATGAGAAAACGGGCGTGATATTTCTCCGCCCCTTGACCTTGCAGGGCTTGATAGCTCATAGGCAACACAATCATTTCTAATTCAAGCAACAGGCTTCAATCACTATGGGCTTTAAATGCGGAATCGTCGGCCTTCCCAATGTCGGCAAGTCTACACTTTTCAATGCGCTGACGCGCACCGCCGCCGCACAAGCGGCAAACTATCCTTTCTGTACAATCGAGCCTAACACGGGCGAAGTGGCTGTACCGGATGCGCGCATGCGCAAACTGGCAGACGCTGCCAAGTCAAAGGAAGTCATCCCTACCCGCATCTCATTTGTTGATATTGCAGGTTTGGTGCGCGGTGCGTCAAAGGGCGAAGGTCTGGGCAACCAGTTTCTCGCAAACATTCGCGAAGTCGATGCGATCGTTCATGTGCTTCGCTGCTTCGAAGACGACGACATCACCCACGTAGAAGGCAAGATTGATCCTGTAGCGGACGCTGACACGATTGAAACAGAACTGATGCTCGCTGATTTGGATAGCCTTGAGCGCCGCACAGAGCAGACCCGCAAGCGCGCGACAGGCAAGGACAAGGAAGCCGTTCTCTTGCTGCCAATGATGGAAGCATCACTAAAGCTTCTGCAGGAAGGAAAGCCCGTCCGCCACCTCCTGAAAGATATCTCGGCCGAAGACTTGCGCATCTTGCGCAGCCTCAATTTGCTGACATCCAAGCCTGTACTCTACGTTTGTAACGTGGCTGAAGAAGATGCGGCAACCGGCAATGCGAAATCTGAAGCCGTGGCCAAGATGGCAGCCGAACAAGGTGCCCAAACCGTGGTCATTTCGGCGGCTATTGAAGCCGAGGTGGCTCAACTTTCCGATGAGGAGGCCACAGAGTTCCTTTCAGCGCTTGGCCTGGATGAAGCTGGCCTGGACCGCTTGATCAGTGCTGGTTACAAGCTCCTGGACCTGATTACCTATTTCACGGTTGGTCCGAAAGAAACGCGCGCCTGGACCGTAACACGCGGCACCAAAGCGCCGCAGGCAGCTGGCGTCATTCACACAGACTTCGAGCGCGGCTTCATTCGTGCCCAGACTATTGCTTATGATGACTATGTGTCCCTGGGCGGTGAAGTCGGCGCAAAGGAAGCAGGCAAGGCACGCGATGAAGGCAAGGAATATGTTGTGCAGGACGGTGACGTCATGCTCTTCAAATTCAACGTCTAGGATGCGGGCTGCCCCCTAGCACAGGCAGTTATCTCAGTGCAAACAAAAAGCCCGTGGCAGCAAAACCGCCACGGGCTTCTACTTTGTGCCATCCGGCTCCGCCCAGCCCAATCGATAGCACGTCAGCAAACAGCATCACCGTTTGGTGGATATGCCCAATATCGAGTAGAGCAGGCAGGTTGACAACACACCAGTTGCCAGAGCGACGATGCCCACAATCAAAGCTGCAAGAGAGATCCAGCCCATGCCTGGATACAAGAAGTAAACAGCGATCAGGGCAGCGCCCAGAATGATACGGATAATACGGTCAACAGACCCGACATTGCTCTTAAACATTGTGGTGCTCCTTTGATGTCCACATCCTACATATAGGTATATTCCTATAAATTGAAAGTAGCTATCATTTTTTGACCGAGATCAAGTCTGAGCGCTTGAATTTTACAGTCGTGGCCGCCATTGTCGCAGCCGATCAAATGACAGGAGGCAAAATGCCAGAGACCATCCTTGCCTTTGAAGATTTTGAAATCGGACGAGAGTTCAACTCCGATGAAAGGACCATTTCAGCGGAAGAAATCATTGAATTCGCAAGTGAATTCGACCCTCAGCCAATGCACCTGAATGAGGCGGCAGGCAAGGCCAGCATTCTCGGCGGTCTATCTGCCTCTGGCTGGCATATTAGCGCAATGTTTATGCGCCTCTTTTGCGATACGGTTCTTTGCCGCTCCACCTGCGAAGGTTCGCCGGGTGTGGACTATATGGAATGGCGCCGCCCGGTTCTGGCCGGTGACACAATCAAGCTTCTCTCTGTCGTCACAGCATCGCGCCCGTTGAATTCCCGACCGGGCGTCGGCATTGTCACCTTCGAGCACATTGTCACCAACCAGCGTGACGAATTGGTCGCCAAATTGTTGAACCCCGCCCTCATGCGTATGCGCAGCGCGGAGGTGATGTCATGAAGTTTACTGAGAGATTTCCAACAGGCCAGCGCAATTGCATTGGCGAATATCATTTCACAGCGACTGCTATCAAAGAATTTGCGGCGAAATTCGACCCGCAATATTTCCATCTGGATGAAGAGCGTGCGAAAGAGTCAGTACTTGGCGGCCTTTGCGCGTCTGGATGGCACATTTGTTCCGCCTGGATGCGTACCTATGTCAAATTTCTATTCGCGCACATTTCCGCGATATCTGCCGATGGCGAAGTTCCTCCAAAGCTTGGGCCCGCCCTCGGCTTTCGCGACCTCAAGTGGTTGAGGCCCGCATATGCCGATGACACCCTGACATTTTTTTGCACGCTCCGGGAAACAGAAACCTCAGCCAGTCACCCGGATCGCATGATCCACACATTGCACTGTGAAGGTGAAAAACAGGATGGCCAAAAGGTCATTTCTTTCGCAGTCCGTTTCATCGAGTTCAATTGAAATTGGAGTCCCCATGTCCGTCTATGAATTTGAAGCAATCGACATCACTGGCAAGCCGCGAAAGCTCAGTGAGTTCAAGGGCAAAGTCATGTTGATTGTTAACACAGCGAGCGCTTGTGGCTTCACACCGCAATATGAAGGCCTGCAAGATCTCTACAAGACGTATTCGGACGATCTGGAAATACTTGCCTTTCCTTGCAACCAGTTTGGCGCACAGGAAAAGGGCAACAGCGAAGAGATCAAAGGTTTCTGCGATTTACGCTTCAACGTCACATTTCCACTTTTTGAGAAGATTGACGTCAACGGCGACAATGCCCACCCGCTCTATCAATATCTAAAGACAGCCCTGCCCGGCGCATTGGGTACGAAGAAGATCAAATGGAACTTCACGAAGTTCCTCATAGACAGAAACGGTGCCCCGGTGAAGCGCTATGGCCCACCTGTCAAACCGGATGCGATTGAAAAGGACGTTGTCGAACTTATTGGCCGCAATTAGCGGTCTGTTCCGACCGACGTCAGGCCGTGACCCGTATCAGGCCCAAACGTAGCGCAACCACAACTGCCTGTGTGCGATTGCTGCAGCCAAGCTTTTTGGCTGCGCTGCCAATATAATTGTTGGCGGCAATTTCGGTGATATCCAAAATGCTGGCGATCTCGTTACCCTTCTTCCCGCCGGCTGTAAGCTGAAGGCACTCTGCTTCAAGGTCGCTTAGCGTCACCTTCGTCGTCTGGTCAATCAGCGTCAGGCGGGATAACCGATCATAAACATGCGTAACAATGAACAAGAGCTTTGCCATTTCATCCGCATCAAAATTCCGCGATCCGGAGAATGAAACAGCGCCACGACCACCAGAAGCCTCTTGAACAGGGAAATACGCGCCTTTCCCCATATCAAAGCGCTTGAACAACTCGATCACCTTGAGTTTTTTTTCAGCCGCTCTATCGAGATTGGTCTCATCAACATCGTAGTTGAAAGGAATAACACTCGTCAGCATCCGCCTTATAATCGGGCTGTCGACAAGCAAATTGTTGGAATCATAGAATTCCAGCATCTCGGCAGGCCAGTTTGTAATGATTTTCGCGTCGCTAATATCCAGAATATCAACGGTCGGAAGCGTCATCACCATGAATGCATTCATACCAAGCTGCGATGTCAGCAGCTTCATATATTTGAGGACCTCATAGTGCGTATTCATACGCGCGGCATCTTCAGCAATATTTACGAGAACTGCTTCGAGATCCATTCCAAACCTATCGCACGACTACATCTGATCGTTGAAACAACATTCTTAAATCAATAACCGATTCTTTCTCGGATAAGCATCACAAAAACTTGCCGAAAATCAAGTTCCCGGTCCGTTCGACATTAGATTTATCTAACGAATTACAGGGAGGCGTGATCTTACTGAACCCGGCAATGCTGCAATGATAACCCGGCGCAGGTGGCGCCAGGCAAAGCCAACGACAAGAACCACCAACCCCAGCACAAGAAGAAGCCAGAGTATTTGCGAATTGCCGAGCGCGTTGAACCAGCCGCCAGTGTGCAATGTCAGCAATGTGCTGATCGCGTAGCCGAGGTAGATCAGCCCTGCAGTCACAAATGCACGCCGATCGAGCAGCATACCAAGCAACATCATCGCCAGTACAACTGCTACCATCAACGCTGCATTGACCGTACCATCTGTTGGTGCGAGCACATCGAACGCTGTCTTCAACATAGCAGGGACGGCGATCAGATGGAGCCAGAATGCAATGTCTGAGCGGCGCGACTTGCGCGCAGGGTCTGTCAAATCATAGCGAATGGCAACAATGCTGAGAATTAGTCCGCTGATCCCGTAGAGAGCTGTCACGAACAGTTCGTTGTCCTGCACGATAAACATGAGAACGAGACCAACAACGGCCCCCACACCTGCTGCAATCAAGGAGGAAAACGCAAGCGGTACGCGGTAGCGCCAATAATAAAGCGACAACAGCGCAAACTCGCACGCAGCAACCACGGTCATTTGTTGCTCGCCATAGGCCTGAAGCCACTTCCCATCATCCAAAAGCGCGAAGAGCAAGAAGCCGATATTGATCGCAAAACCTATTGTCAGCGCGAAAGCAGGCAGAGCGAGACGCTGAACCCGCACAAATATCTCCGCCAGAACGATAATGGCGGCCAGCGATACCAAGGCATTTGTAAGGCCGATCAAGCCAATCAGCGTAATCAGAATGCCGATTGTAATCAGCACATCGTGGTAACCTCTGATGAAGCGCGGCACTTCGCTGTCTTCATCCGGGTTGGCCACATCATCGGCGACATCGGCAATGGAGGAAACGTTGCGCGCCTCCATGAAGGCGGCCAATGGCGACACCTGTTCGTCCCGGAGAAGTCCCTCACGGGCCGCAGATTTCAAGATGTCGCGCAAATTCTCCGCCATTTCAGTGCCCCGAAAACTCAACGAGCGCACGCACGTCGACACCCAGTGCCTCCAGCTTCTTGCGTCCGCCAAGATCGGGAAGATCGATAATGAAGCAGGCGGCCACGATGTCCGCCCCCATTTGCTGCAGCAGCTTCACAGCACCTTCTGCCGTGCCACCCGTTGCGATCAGGTCATCAACCAGAACCACCTTTTCGCCTGGCTTGATGGCATCCTTGTGCATCTCCATCTCGTCTACGCCGTATTCCAGGCTATAGGCGATACTGACGGTTTCATGAGGCAGCTTGCCCTTCTTGCGGATGGGCACAAACCCGGCCGAAAGCTGATGCGCCACCGCGCCACCAAGGATGAAGCCGCGTGCTTCCATGCCCGCAACCTTCTCGATTTTCGTCCCCGCATAGGGATGCACAAGTTCGTCCACAGCGCGACGAAACGCGCGAGGGTTGCCGAGAAGTGTCGTAATATCGCGAAACATAATACCCGGCTTTGGGTAGTCCGGAATATTGCGAATTGCTTCGATCAGTTCTTCGGTCAGAGATTTGGTCATGGGAGCCCCCGAAATTAATGCCTCAATGCTTTACCCTGCAGCCGGACACAAAAAAAGGGGAAACCGGTCGTTTCCCCTTTCGATTTCGTCACGACCCAATTCAGGCGAGAAGGTCTTTGAGCTTGAAGTCCTCGTCTGCCGCTTCTTCCGGTGTGGGAGAAACCTTTGCGGCCAACAGCCGCTTGGCAACCATCTGGTCTGCCGGACGGTTGATGCTGTCAACCGCACGCAGCTCGCCGTCACGGAAGTGGAAAATGGAAAACTTGTTATCTTCCTTTTTGCCACGCAGCACATGGGTATCCGTGCCGGCACTTAACCCGACCATCTGCAACTTGATGTCATATTGATCGGACCAGAACCACGGCACAGCATCGTAGGACGCCGGATTACCTGAAATATACGACGCAACCGCCTTGGCCTGATCGATAGCATTCTGCACCGACTCCAGACGAATACGACCATCTGCAAAGGGATGCGCATAAACCGCGCAATCACCGGCGGCGTAAACATGCGGGATATTTGTGCGACCATATTCGTCAACAATGATACCGCCGTCGCAATCGACACCAGCGGCCTGCGCCAGTTCAATATTCGGAAGCACACCAATACCCACAACAGCCATGTCGGTTTTCACCATGTCGCCGTTAGACAACAGCACACCATCCAGCTTGCCGTCCACGCCTTCAAGCGCCATGACACCCGTGCCGGTCATGATCTCCACACCATGCGAGCGGTGCAACTCTTCGTAATATTGGGAGATCTCTTCCGTCACTGCGCGCGCCATCACGCGGTCTGCTGCTTCGATGACAGTGACATTCTTGCCCAGCTTGCGGGCCACGGCCGCAAATTCCAGCCCGATAAAACCCGCACCGATGACGGCAACATTTTCAGCCGCAGCCAAATCGCGCTCGATATTGTCAACATCCGCCAAAGTGCGCAGATAATGTACGCCGCCGAAATCCGATCCTGGAACAGGCAGCGGGCGCACCCGTGCACCTGTTGCAATCACAAGGTCCGTGTAGCTGTAGACAATACCCTGTCCGTCCGTCACGGTCTGTGCATCAACATCGAGCTCATCAACCAAGGTTGAGGTCGACAGCACGATGTTGTTGGACTCGAAATAATCGAGGTTGCGGAAGAGCAGTCGCGTGCCATCCGTTTCCCCCATCAGGTAGGCCTTGGAAAGCGGCGGACGCTGGTAGGGAAGATGAGATTCTTCGCCAAGCATGACTATCGATCCCTCGTAACCATCCTTGCGCAAGCTGGCGGCACATTCCAAAGCCGCCTGCCCTGCTCCGATAATCACGACGCCCGATGCTTCATTGCCTTCTGACATCAAATCCCTCCCAGAAGTTCAAGCATGAAATTAAAAATATCTAGCTTTGAGCTTCTGGCAGACGAATCACGATGCCGTCAAGCGCAGGGGTCATCTTGATCTGACAAGCAAGACGAGAATTCGGCTTTCTTTCCGAAACTGCGCAATCCAGCATCTCATCTTCCAGCTCGCCGACCTCGGGAAGCAGAGCCATGAAAGATTCTTCCACATAGCAGTGACAGGTCGCACAGGCGCATGAGCCGCCGCATTCTCCTTCAATGCCATCGATGCCATTCATGGTCGCACCTTGCATCAAGGTCCAGCCATCGTTGATCTCTACGTCGAACTGCGAGCCGTCATGTTCGATATAAGTTGCCTTCGGCATATTGTCTCTCCAATAGAACAGATGTGGCGGCCGATTACTCGGCCGCTGCTTTCGCTTCACCAGAACCGGGCACCAGTTCCAGTTTCATGGGGCTGCGGAATGTGCTCGAAGGCATCCAATTCAACGCTTCTTCCGCACGATGGAAATCGGGGAAGCGCTTCAACAGCTCCTCAAAGATAATCTTTGTTGCCAAACGCGCAATAGCTGTACCAAGGCAGGCATGAACACCGCCACCAAAGCCAAGGTGGCCGCGTGGTTTGCGCGAGATGTCGTAGACATCGGGATTTTCAAACTGGCGCTCATCACGATTGCCAGATCCATATGCCAGACACACAAAGTCACCGGCTTTCATGGTCTTGCCATGCAGTTCCGTGTCCTTGGCGATGCGGCGACGGAAGCGCTGTGCAGATGTGTTGAAACGCAGGCTTTCCTCAATCGCATCTGGAATCAGTTCCGGATTTTCCACCAGCGCACGACGCGCTTCGGGATAATCAGCAAGGTTCAGAGCCATCATGGAAAGGAAACCTGAGAGCGACTCAATGCCCGCCATGATCAGCGTCGTGACAGTCATATGTACTTCGCGTTCATCAAGCTTCTCACCATCAATCTCGGCGAGAATGAACTGGCTCATGAGGTCTTCACCCGGATTTTTGCGGCGGTCGGCAATAACCGTGGCAGCATAGTCCTTCATCCACTCATATGCAGCAATATGCTCTGGCCCCTTGGAGCGTGTTTCCGGATCGGATTGAACCATCAACACTGCTTGCCGGCGCATTTCATCGCGCCCTTCTTCCGGCAGTGCGAACAAATAGACCATCAGATCGACAGTGATTTTCGCCGAAATATCTTCCACGAAATCGAAGCTGTCGCGACCAACAAGCGGATCCATATGCATCGCGCAGACAGCACGGGCAGGTTCAAGAATGTGGTCCAGTGCACGCTTGGTAACAGCCTTCTGAATGAGCGCGCGGAGACGATCGTGGCGCGGCGGATCAGTG
Organism: Ensifer sp.; assembly: GCA_050301895.1. Taxonomy (GTDB): domain Bacteria; phylum Pseudomonadota; class Alphaproteobacteria; order Rhizobiales; family Rhizobiaceae; genus Ensifer_A. The sequence goes on from JBNKZZ010000002.1 coordinate 663,305, forward strand.
GTGCCAAGGGTGGCACCTGCGCGACCTGGAAATTCATCCATCAGGTTGCCGCTGGCAGACGAGTAGGTTTCCCAATCATTCAGCGCCGTCACAATATCTGTGTAACGCGACAGAATCCACATTTTGGCTTCGTCGCTCCAAAAGACCGGATGCTCATCACGCAGCGTCTTGTACGCATCAAACGGATCGGCATCGATCTCCGGCGAATAGGGGTTGAATTGAAACATGGTTTCCTCCCGTTTGGCCCATATCAATGACAGGACAATAGCTCCATGCTAGGATGCTGATAATGGACGTATGTTTCTAAGTCTGGTACTTTTGCTTCATATAAGGGGAGCATAAAATGATACAGGCAAACGGCATTGGCGTGACAATTTACGCGCTTTTCGGCGAAGAAGGCGTGGTCGAAGACCCTGAATTCATTCACATTGAAGATATTCGCACGCGTTCACGTTTGTATGAATGGCGCATTTCTGCCCATTCCCATCCCCGCATGTTTCAAATCGTCTATATAGTCAGTGGCGCGGTGGCAATGCGCATAGAAGGGCAAGCCTCAAAAGTGAAGGGACCTTGTGCCATCACCATTTCACCAGGTGCCGTTCACAGCTTCGCATTTCAGCCGGATACCGAAGGTTATGTTCTCACCACCGCCGATACGCTGCTTTCTGACGCCCGTTACATACGTTCGCGTCCGCTCATTGAACCGCTTCTAGCCCACCCGAACACCGTGACATTGAGCAAAACGCCGGAGAAAGCCGCATTCCTGCAGGGCATTTTTTCCGGAATGATGCAGGAGTTTTCGCAATCCCTGCCTGGACGCAGCTCCATGCTGGATTGGATGCTGCGCACGGTACTATTGACGCTCTCCCGCCAGCAGGCCATGGCCGAGCAGCCGAAAGGCCGCCGGGGTTATGCCCGCAATACTTTCCGCAAATTCACGCAGCTCGTTGAGGATCACTACCGCGAACACCTGACAGTCGAGGACTATGCCGAGAAGCTCGCCATGAGTGCCGCCCGCCTGAACAGGCTTTGCAAGACCTTCGGCGGCAAGCCCGCAAAGGAAATCGTGCACGCCCGTCTGGTGCTTGAGGCGCGCAGATTGTTGACCTACACGAATGCGACATCCGCAGAAGTCGCCTACGAACTCGGCTTTCAGGACCCTGCCTATTTCACTCGCTTCTTCCGCAACCGAACTGGAACGACGCCGACTGCATTCCGCAAGGAATCCTAGCGGCGCGTTTGACGCGTCATCGCCTTGACAACGAAAGACCTTGTGCAGATGCCGTCACATCAAACGAAGAAACCAAAACCAGACAACAAAAAAGGCGGCCCGAAAGCCGCCTTTTCTCAATTCAATTGCCGAACAGCTCAGTGTTCTTTGTTGGCGTAGACTGACCGCTTGGTCAGGTAGACCAGCATCGCGAAGATGGACAGGAACACCATAACCATGAAGCCGGTGTGCTTGCGCTCTTCCAGATGAGGCTCAGCAGCCCACATCAAAAATGCAGCGACGTCCTGAGCATACTGGTCCAGAGTTTCCGGCGAACCGTCGTCATAGGTCACCATTCCGTCATCAATCGGCTGCGCCATGGAAAGCGCAGCAGCGCCACCAAAGTGCGGGTTGAAATAGGTGCCTTCACCAATCTCAACGCCTTCCGGTGTCTCTTCGTAACCAGTCAGCAGCGAGTAGATGTAATCCGGTCCACCTTCCTGATATTGCGTGAAGATGTCGATCACGAACTGCGGGAAGCCGCGCGTTACGCCACGTGCCTTGGCAAGCAGAGAGAAATCCGGCGGAGCTGCACCGTTGTTGGACGCAGCAGCTGCTTCCGCGTTCGGGAACGGAGACGGAAAGTGGTCAGAAGGAACTGCGGTGCGGGTGAACATATCACCATCCGCATTCGGACCATCTTCAACTTCGTAGTTGGCAGCAAATGCCTTAACCTGCTCTTCCGAATAGCCGAGATCTTCGAGCGAACGGAATGCAACGAGCTTCATGGAATGGCAAGCGGAACAGACTTCGGTGTAGATCTTCAGACCACGCTGAAGCTGCGCCTTGTCATACTTGCCGAATGGGCCAGCGAAGGACCAGTCGATTTCCTTGGGCGGCAAGATTGGATAGTGACCCGCCTGAGCTGCATGCTCAACCATGGCAGCCATGCCATGGGCCTCTGTTGCGTTTTGTGCTTCTTCTGCCTGTGCAACGCCAAACCCGGCGAGTGCTGCGGCAAAGACAATGCTTGATACAAGCTTCTTCATTGTTTTGTTCCTTTCGCCGCTATCTTCAGGCTTTGCCGCTCTTTTCCAGAACCGCTTCCGTAATTGAATTCGGAATGCGCTTCGGGGTCTCAATCAGGCCAAGAACCGGCATGATTACGATGAAGAAGCCGAAGTAGTACAGCGTACCAAACTGCGCCATCAGCGTGTAGGTGCCTTCAGCGGGCTTGGAACCAAGCCAGCCAAGGAAGATCGCGTTAGCCACGAAGATCCAGAAGAACAGCTTGTACCAAGGACGGTAAACAGCAGAGCGAACCTTCGATGTATCCAGCCATGGCAGGAAGAACAGGATGATGATCGAGCCGAACATCACCAGAACGCCACCCAGCTTGGAGTCGATCGGACCAACATTGAAGGTGATCGCACGCAGCATGGCGTAGAATGGCAGGTAGTACCATTCCGGAACGATGTGCGCAGGAGTCTTCAGCGGGTTTGCTTCAATGTAGTTATCCGGGTGACCCAGGTAATTCGGCAGATAGAAGACGAACCACGCGAAGACCATCAGGAAGATAACCACGCCAAATGCGTCCTTCAGGGTCGCATAGGGAGTGAAGGGAACCGTGTCAGTCTTGGACTTGACCTCAACACCTGTCGGGTTGGTCTGACCTGTTACATGCAGAGCCCAAACGTGCAGGATAACAACACCGGCAATCATGAACGGCAGCAGGTAGTGCAGAGAGAAGAAACGGTTCAGTGTCGGGTTATCAACCGCGAAGCCACCCAGCAGGAACTGCTGAATCCACTCACCAACCCACGGGAAAGCAGAGAAGAAGCCGGTGATAACGGTCGCACCCCAGAATGACATCTGTCCCCAAGGAAGAACGTAGCCCATGAAGCCGGTCGCCATCATCAAGAGATAGATGACAACACCTAGGATCCACAGGATTTCGCGCGGTGCCTTGTAGGAGCCGTAGTAGAGACCACGTGCAATGTGCAGATAAACCGCGATGAAGAAGAATGACGCGCCGTTGGAATGCATATAGCGCAGCAGCCAGCCGTGGTTCACATCACGCATGATGCCTTCGACCGAGCCGAAGGCCAGGCTGACATGGCCAGAATAGTGCATGGCCAGCACAATGCCCGTCAAAAGCTGAACAACCAGCATGACGGAAAGCATGGCACCAAAAGTGTATGCATAGTTCAGGTTGCGTGGAACCGGATAGGCAACAAAGCTGTCATAGACCATACGCGGAAGCGGAAGGCGCGCGTCAACCCATTTGCCAAGACCGGAGGTCGGTTCGTAAGTAGAATGTCCACCACTCATAATCAGTTATCCCCTCAACCGATCTTGATCGTCGTGTCGTTAACAAAAGAGAACTCCGGAATATGGAGGTTCTCCGGCGCAGGACCTTTGCGGATACGGCCCGCAGTGTCGTAGGTAGAGCCATGGCAGGGGCAGAACCAGCCACCATACTCGCCAGAAGTGCCAAGTGGAACGCAGCCAAGGTGCGTACAGGAGCCGATCATAACGATCCAGTTTTCCTTGCCTTCGCCCGCCGAACGATCAACGTTTGTTGCAGCAGCATCAGGTGCCAGATTGGCGTTACGCGCAATTGGATCCTTCAGTTCGTCCATGGCAACGGTATTGGCTTCTTCGACTTCCTTGTCCGTACGGTTACGGATGAAGACCGGCTTGCCGCGCCATTTAACGGTGAGTGACATGCCCGGCTCCAGCGCAGACACGTCTACTTCAATTGAGGCCAGAGCCAGGGTTGAAGCATCCGGACGCATCTGGTCGATAAACGGCCATGCTACAGCGGCAGCGCCAACGGCACCCGCCATACCGGTTGTCAGGTAAAGAAAGTCGCGGCGATTCGGCTCGCCAGTGTTTTCGCTTGTGATATCAGTGCTCACGGCATCTATCCCCTTGCGCAGGAATTTGCGTTATTAGCCACACAACATATTGTCATTAGCCTCGCGACAAGACAAACCACACCCCTCCACAGACTACGGAATCCCTTGCCAGTCCGGCGCGTTCTAAGCCTGATCGTAAAATATGTCCAGCCTTGACAGGGGCAGGATGGCACAATGTCGCGGGAAATTTGCAAAAGATCATATTTCTGCACAACTTGCTTGCGCTAGAGAGCCTCAATTTCATTGTCGAAAGAAGCAAGGAAGCCGCCAGACTGCCGCGCCCAAAGCTCCGCATAGAGCCCGCCCCTATTCAGGAGTTCCTCGTGGGTGCCGTTTTCAATGATCGCCCCTTTATCCATGACGATCAAACGGTCAAGAGCTGCGATTGTCGAAAGCCGGTGGGCGATTGCCAGAACAGTTTTGCCTTCCATCAGCCTATAGAGATTGGACTGAATGGCAGCCTCAACTTCGGAATCCAGCGCCGACGTCGCCTCGTCCAGCACCAGAATTGGAGCATTTTTCAGCATGACACGCGCGATTGCAATGCGCTGACGCTGCCCACCTGACAGTTTCACGCCGCGCTCGCCCACATGGGCATCGAACCCGACCCGACCCTTTTGGTCGCGCAAACTCGCAATAAAGTCCGTCGCCTCAGCGCGCTCGGCAGCAGCCAGCAACTCTTCCTCGCTGGCATCGGGTCGTCCGATCATGATGTTGTCTCGAATAGAGCGATGAAGCAGTGCTGTGTCCTGCATAACCATGCCGATTTGCGCGCGCAGACTTTCCTGCTGGACCTTGGCAATATCCTCCCCACCGATGGTAATGCGCCCACCCTCCAAGTCGTAAAACCTGAGCAGCAGGTTGACGAGCGTCGACTTGCCCGCACCGGATCGCCCAACGATCCCGACCTTCTCGCCGGGTTGAATATCAAGATCCAACTGCTCAATAACGCCTTCCCCCTTGCCATAGTGAAAGGTGATGTTCTCGAACTTGATAGATGGCTCGACAGCCCGCATGGCGGGCGCATCTGGCAGGTCGGTTAGCCCGATTGGCCTGGAAATCAACTCGGCAGAGTTCTGCACCGTTCCGAAGTTGCGCATGATGCCGTTCAATTGCGTCATCAAACGGCCTAACAGCATGTTGAGCCGCAATACGAGCCCCATCGTAAAGGCAACGGCACCCGAACTGATGTCACCGGCAAGCCAGAGATGGACGCACAATACGCCAAAGGCCGAAATCATAACACCGGACAACAATGCCAGCGAGGTTCGTATCCCGGTGAGCAGCCGCGTGAAAGTGGAAATCGCGGACTGAAATCTTTCAAACCCGCCTCGAATGTAGCCATCATGTGCTTCTGAACTGCCGAAAAGCTTCAGCGTTTGCACATTCGAATAAGCGTCAACGATTCGCCCATTCAACATGGAGCCAACTTCGGCCATGTTGCGCGCGTTCTTGCGAACCCGTGGCACATAGTAACGTGCCAGTACGCCAAATATCCCGATCCACACACACACCAGTGCAACAAAGCGCCAGTCGAGCTGAGCCACCAGCAACACCGTAGAGAGCGTATAAATAACAATGTACCAGGCAACCTGCAGCATTGAGATCACCAGATCGCCAAGTGACTGCCCTACCTGCCAAACTTTGGTGACAATACGCCCGGCAAAATCGTTCTGGAAAAATGCCAGCGGCTGGCGCGACACATGCAAATATGACTGCCAGCGAACAAGGTTGAAGAAGCGCGCGACAATCGTCTGCTCCTCCACAAGTGCGCCCACCCCGATAACAAAGACCCGGAATACAAGCACCGTCGCCAGCATGCCGGCTAATTCGAGACCGTGCTCATCTACAAGCAAGCCCCAATCAGCTCCGTCAGGCAACGCGGCAAAAATGTCGATGAGCCGCCCGACAAACCAGAAAAGAGCGGCCTCAAGAAGCCCGGCAAAGCCGCCGAGGACCAACATCATCACAAAGGGCCACTTTGCCTGACTGACATAGTACCAGATGAACGACCAGAGAGATTGCGGTGGTGTAGCGTCGGCACGTTTGATGAAGGGATCAACCCAGTTTTCAAACAACCGAAAAATGCGCGTCATGAACATGCGGCGTTTATAGGCGGATTCCCAAGCGGCGGAAAGACCGCGCGCAGCGTAACTCAAAATTAACTCTCACAAACACTTTTCTTCGCAACCGTGCCAAAACCGAACACATTTTCGCTCCGCCACGCCGGCCAATTTCCAAAACATTAATATAAATAGGCAAGAACATTCTCATATTATTGAGGAGTGCAGCATGTCGACGTCTTCCGCGTGGAACTTGATCAGCCAAAACGGCGCGAAATTTTCCAATTTTGTGCGTCAGTTCTTTTCAAATCGGCAGGGCAACATTGCGATCACTTTCGCCATTGTTCTCGTGCCCCTACTCGCAGCCGTTGGGGCAAGCCTCGATTATGCACGCGCCTACAATGCGAAGATCAAGATGCAATCTGACCTTGATGCAGCACTTCTGGGAGCGACCCGCAAGATCGGCGTAGACAGCGAATCTGATATCCGAGCGTTTATCAAGACATGGTTTGCAGCGCAGACTGACTTGGGCGATGGCAGCTACACACTCCGCGATAGCGACATCATCGTGGACAAGGCCGGTGTATCTGTCACTGCCAATCTCTCGACCAGTATTCCAACGACACTTATGCGCGTTGTCGGCGTTGACGAGGTTCCCATCAGCGCAATCAGTACTGTGCAAGGCTCAGGCATGTCCTATGTCAACATTTACATCGTACTGGACAAATCAGCCTCCATGTTGCTGGCGGCGGATACAACCGGGCAGTCCGCATTGACAAATTCGCCTTCCAACTGCGTCTTCGCATGTCACGACAATGTGCTGCCGGTTGAAGTCGGTTGGGGGCGCAACAAAACCAGCTACACCAAGTATGAGTATGCACGCATGCTTGGTGTCACGCTGCGCACAGACGTTCAGTTGCAAGCAACAGAAAAGGTGCTCGACATGGTGTCCAGCGCCAACAATCCGACCAATCACATCAAGGTTGGCTTTTACACCTTGGGCACAAACACCACCGGGACCAATCTGCTCTCATCCAGCTACAACACAGCGACCGGCTTGCATGAGGTCCTGTCGCCCACCTACAGCAGCAGAAAGCTTTCCAAAACGCTATCCAGGTCGTCTGAGCTTTCTTCCGATACCAGTTACTATTCGAGCGACTTTCGATCACTTCAAGACTTGACTGACTATGTGGGTGAGTCCGGCAGTGGCACCAGCGAAAGCGATCCGCTGAAACTTGTCATGCTCATAACTGATGGCGCGCAGTCCAGCATTGATTTCCTCGGTTCGCAGAAGGGCTTCAAATACATCACAGCAATGAACCCTGGATGGTGCGATGCTGTGAAGGATAAGGGGGCCGAGTTTGCAGTGCTCTACACCGAATACCTGCCAGTACCCAAGTCAAACGCCTTTTCTGGTCACTACTATGACTCACTTGGCAAAAACATGGCGTCAAGTAATTTCAGATCCAAGTGGAATGGCGTTCTGAATAACAAATACAATTCTACCAGCCGCAGAGATTTCATTGGAACGGCATTGGAGTCCTGCGCGTCCAAGTCGCAATATTTCATCGCCGCAAATGATCAGGACGAAATTGTCGCGGGTTTCCAGAGCCTCCTGACGAGCTACCTGGCTGCGGTGCGTCTGACCCAGTAACAAGACTGACCTAAAAACAAAAAGGCGGGATTCTTCCCGCCTTTTCTGCGTTCACCTGCAGGCCGTCATTCGGCTGCAGTTTCATCCACCTGATCGGCTATGAAGCCGCCAGATTGGCGAGACCAGAGCGCTGCATAGATACCGCCATTACCGATGAGCTCTTCATGTCTGCCAGTTTCGATGATGTGACCTTTGTCCAGTACAACTAGGCGGTCCATGCCCGTGAGTGTGGAAAGACGGTGGGCAATTGCAATCACCGTCTTGCCTTCCATCAGGGAAAAGAGGTTCTCCTGAATGGCGGCCTCCACCTCTGAATCGAGCGCCGAGGTCGCCTCATCCAGAATGAGGATCGGTGCATCTTTCAAGAAAACCCGCGCGATCGCGATACGCTGACGCTGTCCACCAGAAAGTTTCACACCGCGCTCGCCAACATGGGCATTTAGCCCGGTACGTCCCTGCTGGTCCTCAAGCCCCTCAATGAAATCCCAGGCATTGGCCCGCTTTGCGGCCGCGATTACGTCCTCATCACTCGCTTCCGGTCGACCATAGGCAATATTATCGCGAATGGATCGGTGCAACAAAGAGGTATCCTGCGTCACAACGCCAATCTGCGCCCGCAGACTGTCTTGCGTCACTGTCGCAATATCCTGCCCGTCAACAACAATGCGACCGGCTTCCAGATCATAGAACCGCAGCAGCAAGTTCATGATTGTGGTCTTGCCCGCACCTGAACGACCAACAAGGCCCAGCTTTTCACCTGGGGCAACGCTAAGGCTCAGATCCTCAATCACGCCGCTTCTCTTGCCGTAATGAAAGCGAATGTGATCAAAGCTGATCTCCCCGCGTTTAGCGGCAAGGCGCTTGGCGTCCAGTTGGTCCTCCACATCACGGGGTTTGGTGAGCATCGCCATACCATCATAGACGGTGCCGACATTCTCAAAGAGTGCCGAAACCTCCCACATGATCCATTGCGACATTCCGTTCAGGCGCATAGTCAGGGCTGAAGCCACAGCAATTGTGCCGATAGCCACCTGCCCCGACAGCCAAAACCATAATGAAAGCCCCATGACGATGGCCAAGGCGATACCGTTATTCAGGTAAACCAGAACGTGATAGAGCGTCACCAGCCTCATTTGCTTGTGCACAGTCACCAAAAATCCGTCCATGCTCTCCTGAGCATAGGCTTCCTCGCGTCCTGCATGCGAGAAGAGCTTAACAGTCGCAATGTTGGTGTAACTATCGACAATACGCCCGGTCATCAACGAGCGGGCATCTGCCTGATCGGACGCAATTGCCCGCAATCGCGGCACGAAATAGCGCAGCAATGACAGATAGATCGCCAGCCAAAGAAGAAGCGGCATGGCCAGCCGCCAATCAGCCGATGCCACCATAAAAAACATGGTGACAAAGAAGACCGACACAAACACCAAAACATCCAAGACCTTCATTGCCACTTCGCGGACTGCGAGCGACGTCTGCATAACTTTGGTCGCCACACGTCCTGCAAATTCATTGGCAAAGAAGCCGACACTCTGCCGCAGCAGATAGCGGTGCATCTGCCACCGCCCGACCATAGGGTAATTACCAAGCAGGATCTGGTGAACCACAAGCGACTGCGCAAGCACAATGCCCGGCAAACCTATGACCACAAAAGCCCCCATCCAGAAGAGCTTAACGCCCTCTTTTTCAAGGAATGTAGCCCTGTCGGCCGCAGTCAGCCAGTCGACCACATTGCCGAGGAAGCCAAACAGCATCACCTCACCAATGGCAATCAGACCTGTAAGCACGGCCATCACGATCAGCCATGGCAGCGCTTCGCGAGAATAATGCAGGCAAAATGCAAAGAAACGCGCCGCCGGACGGCCCGCCTCTGCGGAAGGATACGGATCAAGTCTCTTTTCAAACCAGCCAAACACGGCTTTCCTCCAAAGTTCCGGTACAACCGGACAAAGATATTGTGAAATGGGCATAGAACGGCCCGCCACTTGAGCGACCGCCTGAAAGGGGACAACGGCCCCAACGCAACTTTTCAAATAAAGTAACCCTGCTAGGACAGAAGTGCCGTGACTTCGAAGCGGATGCGCCAGATAATTGATAGATTCATTTCCGCCTCCTATTTTCCGGGTTGAAGATAGAAGAAAACTAACCGGAGTCGTTTCTATTGGCCAGATGCACCCTTGCACTTTGTCAACAATGCGTGGAAGCTTGCCTGCACCGTGTTGCCGAGCCGCAACAGAACGGATATTGAGCCGTCATGCCCAATCTGAAAATCGCTCTTTATCAACCCGACATTCCGGGCAATACCGGCACAATCCTGCGCTTTGCCGCATGTATGGGATTGTCGGTGGAAATTATTGAGCCAGCAGGATTCGTCCTTTCAGACAAGAACCTGCGCCGCGCCGGCATGGACTACATCGCGGCGGCGACTATGACGCGACACGTCAATTTTGAGCAATTTGAGGCGTGGCGCAAGTCAACCGGACGCCGCCTTATATTGGCAAGCACCAAGGCCGCATCGGACTATACAGAAATTGACTTTCGTGCTGATGACATTCTGCTCCTCGGACGCGAAAGCGCTGGCGTGCCGGACCACGTGCATGACGCGGCCGATGCTCGCGTTACCATCCCCATGGCAGAAGGCATGCGCTCAATCAATGTCGCGCTTTCGGCAGCGATGATAGCCGGTGAGGCATTGCGCCAGACCGGCTTTCCAAAATCATCGACTTAGCACCGCTCATTACATGAACAGCGTCAGCATCTGCTGCGAGCTCTGATTGGCAATATTGAGGCCAATCGTCTGCAGTTGCACCTGTGCCTTTTGGGCCGCCATGCGGGTCGCGGTTTCTTCCATATCCGCATCCACCATATTGCTGATGCCTTTCTCGACAACGTCCTTAAGGCTCCGCATGAAGTCTTCCGAGCTGTCCAGACGGTTCATCGTTGCACCGAGGCGCGCGCCGGACGAAACAAGTGCGGATGACATCTGGTCCATTGCACCAATCATGCCATCAATTTCGTCATTGGTCGTTGTCGCGCTCAATGCGATTTCCTGACCCGCTGCCGGGGTTGCCGAATTGGCTTCCAGCAAATGGTAGCTATATGGCGTGCCCTTCGGCGTGGTGCCGGAATAATCCTTCGTCAGAACGCCATCATTCGCGTCGCCCTTGGCGACCAGATTGGTGCCGTTCGTATCGAAATCCAGAGTTTCGACTGAGGTTCCCTCACCATTGTCGACCACACCGGCAACCAGCGAAGTCGTGCCTGGAGTTTCGGACGCCGATGTCGAGAGCCAGTTCTGCCCGTTGAACGAGGAGGCCTCGGCCACTGAGCTGAGCTGTTCCTTGAGCTGAGAGATCTCGACATTGACCTTTTCACGACCCGCTCCATCCAGCGACTTCGCCAGAATGAGTTTGTCGCGGATCTGCGACGCGATGTTGGTCGCCTGTTCTGTGCCAAGAGCTGCCGCATCCGCAGTTGCCTGCGCCAATGCATTGGCATCAACCGCCGTAGACATAGAACTGGTTGCCGAAGACATTTCCTTGGCAATCGCCCAATAAGCCGCGTTGTCAGATGCCGTGCTGACATCCTTACCGGTGCTCATCGCCCGATTGGTTCTTTCAAGCGCTGAGGTCGAGCCTGTGAGAAGCGCAACAGCGGATGCAGATGTAGAATTTATCGAGATACCTGACATGTGGTCTCGCTTTTCTTGTTCGGTGAACCTACATGCCGCAAAAGCGGCCCGGGCAGATGGGCATCATGCCGCCGCCTTTGACACGAGGTCGTCAGGCAGACTGCTCCACGAACAAATATGACAGAGAGGCGTTGCTCAGCCTTTTAAACAATTGTTAAAACTTTAACGAAACCGAATATTTCTCGGTTGTGTCGCGCGGGCCTGCAAACAGATGACCAAAGCAATCATATTCGGAGCCGGATCTATCGGCTGCTTCAACGGTCTTGCCTGGCGCGCTCACGGGCTGAATGTTGGCTTCATTGGCAGGGCAACGACTGGCGAGGTCCTGCAAACCCGTGGCGGGACAATTGAAGGTCCATTTGCAGAGACACATGTGGCCCCCGCAGAGATTGATTTCAACACTGAACCGTCTGCATTGAAAAATGCCGATCTGATTTTCCTGGCGGTCAAGGCAACCGCCCTGTCATCGGTCGCCGCCGACATCTTGCAACATGCGAACCGAGATGCAATCGTCGTGCCCCTGCAAAATGGCATCGGCAACGGTGATCGCCTACGCGCACTCCTGCTCGGCTTCACGGTCATTGAGGGTATGGTCCCGTTCAACGTGGTGCAGACTAAACCGGGGTATTGGAGAAAGACGACAAATGGAAACGTCTGTTTGGGGCGGCATCCCAAATTGGAATCCTTCTTCGCGCCATTGGGTAACACGCCTTTTGCCATTCATTTTTACGATGACATGCGCGCCGTCACATGGAGCAAGCTGCTTCTCAATCTCAACAATGCGCTCAACGCACTCTCCGGCGAAACACTGCATGCGCAGCTCTCCAATCGCCAATGGCGTGAACTTTTTGCGGCCGCGCAGGATGAGGCACTCGCTGTGATGAAAGCCGAGGCAATAGCGCCGGTCCGCCTGACGCCGCTGCCGCCAACGCTCATTCCGGCATTCATTCGCCTGCCAAACTGGTTTTTCAACACAATCGGGCTTCGCTTACAGGGGGTAGATCGCCAGGCACGTTCTTCCATGTCTGATGATTTCACAGCCGGTCGCCCAAGCGAAATCGATTACCTCAACGGCGCAATTCTATCTCATGCATCGCGCCACGCTATTTCCTGCCCTGTCAACGAGACGATAGTCAGGCTTGTCAAAAACGCAGAAAATGGCGGACAAAGAGTCTGGCGCGCAGAAGACGTCCTTGCTCAGGTTCACCAGAGCAAGCATTAGAGGGGAAAATTGTGAGAAGCCAAAGCCGCAAATACTGGATCGCCTCAATTGCTTCGGCGCTCTCATTCATGGCCGCTCTGCCCATGCATGCTGGCGAACGCAACATGAAGGTCTATTTGACCGGCTACACCTACTGGGACAACACCCCACCGGGTTCCGCCACTATTGCTCTGCCGGTCATTCACAAAAAGGCCGGCGGAACAGGCACCTACAACGATCCGCTCACATTGGCAGTCGGGCATGTGATCAAGGCGGGCGATGACAAGCCGGATTATCCCGAAGGTACACGTTTCTATTTTCCGCGCCTGCACAAATACGCGATTGTTGAGGATACCTGCGGCGATGGCCCTCGCCCGCAAAACGGTCCCTGCCACACGGGCAAGGGCGGCAAACCGTGGCTCGACATTTATGTGGGCGGCTCAAAAATGAGCGCAGATAAGTCCGACGGATGTTCCCGCAAAATCACCGGCATGCAAGCCGCAATAATCAATCCGGGACGCAACTATCCGGTATCGCCCGGCGAACTGGCAGAAACCTGCAAAACATTTTGAAGGCTCACTTCAATCAGCGCTTGGCAACCGCCGCATGGTGAACTCAATCTCACCTGAGGGCGTCTGCCGCCAACTCTCGACCTCTGTCCAATAAGCCGCCTTGGGAAACGCATCAAACCACTCGCGTGCCTTTGAGCGGGCATCCTCTCGCGGCAAGCAGAATGTCTCGCGAACAAAACTGCTCGGTGTGCCCACGCTTTTTGCTTCGCGGTGACGCGCAATCTGTCTTTTTAGCCCCGTCAACGGAGGCGGACCGGGTACACGTGCCATTACTCTCACCTGTCCTTCTTCAAGAAAGATGGGATCGAAGGCGCAAAGAGTCAATGAAATTGCTGTTTCGCTAATTCATGCAGCCAACCTGTTCCATTTCAGCCTTCATTGATCTAATACCAAGCCGGGCAGCGGACACTGATCCGCGATTGAGTTTATGGGGCAAGATATGCAGCGGCCAGAGCTACCAAAGGGACTTCCGGCAGACATTGAAGAAAAAAAGGCAGCCGCGAAGGCCTGGTTTGAAAACCTGCGCAACCAGATCTGCGGTGCCTTCGAAGCGCTGGAAGACGAACTGACCGGACCGATGAGCGATGCCCCGCCCGGACGTTTTGTGGGCAAAGATTGGCACCGCGACAACGGTGAAGGCGGCGGCGGTCGCATGTCGATGATGGAAGGCCGCGTATTTGAAAAGGTCGGCGTTCACACATCGACGGTCTATGGCGAATTTTCACCAGAGTTCAGAAATAGCATTCCAGGCGCGGAGGAAGATCCCCGTTTTTGGGCGTCGGGAATTTCCCTCATCGCTCACCCGGTCAATCCCAATGTTCCTGCGGTACATATGAATACCCGTATGGTGGTCACCACGTCGAATTGGTTTGGCGGCGGCGCTGACCTCACTCCTGTGCTCAACCGTCGCCGCAATCAGGTAGATGCCGACAGCCAGCTTTTCCATCGCGCGATGGAAATTACCTGCAAGCGTCACCCGGTCGCCGACTATGATCGCTACAAGGCATGGTGCGACGAGTATTTCTTCCTGCCACACCGCAATGAACCTCGCGGTATTGGCGGCATCTTCTATGATTGGCTGCATTCGGAGGAAGACAAGGGCGGCTGGAACGCTGATTTTGCGTTTACGCAGGACGTCGGGCGCGCCTTCGCGCTGGTCTACCCCAAGCTGGTTCGCGCCAACTTCAATCAGCCATGGACAGAAGAAGACCGCGACGAGCAACTGGTGCGGCGTGGCCGCTATGTCGAATTCAATCTTCTCTACGACCGGGGCACGATTTTTGGTTTGAAGACAGGCGGCAACGTGGATTCAATCCTTTCTTCCATGCCACCTGTGGTGCGCTGGCCATAAGCTCACTCCGACAGTCATCGAATTGAATATAATTTAGTGATTCATAATTTTTGCGGATTGTGCTAGAATCGCCTCGTCAATTGAGGAGGACGTGAAATGGCCCAAATTCGCAATCCCTCTCTATCAAAAGAGGGAACAGAATCTGTTACCCATGATGTGAAGCGTATGCGGCACGTAATACGTTTTGGCCCGGAATGGGCTGATATCGTGGTTATTGAAAACCACAAATCGACCCAGGAACCCGACGAATATCCGCCTGTGAAGGAAGATCACGGGCCAGCATCTTCGGACGCCTTTGCGGCGTGGGCTATTCCGGACCATATGCGCGAAAATTGATCTCGCGATAGCTTGATCCACCTTGGATAAAACAAACGGACTCCTTAATGAATGAAGGAGGCTACGATGAAATATTTTGAATGCGGAACTCTGGTGCCCGGTTGCGATTGGCATACGCGGGCGGACGATAGTGCTGAAGTCGTGCGCCGCACGGTGGAACACCTGCGCCATGCCCACGGAGAGACAGAGATACGCGAAAACATGATCGATGAGATCAAGGCCCGCGTGCGAGATGACGCGACGGCTGCATAGCAACGGATATTTAGCGACAATTTGAGCAATTGAATTAGTCGCCCGTTATCAAACTGTTTAGTGTTCTAACCTATGATCCCGGCAGTCAGGGGACATGATGTCCCTGTGTACCGGAGTAAGCGTATGTTTGAGTTGATCCATGTGCCGACCATTATGGTCTGTACATTCTTGGCTATGGCCACGTCTGCCGCGGCCATGCTCTTCGTTTGGCGCAACTCGCGCACCGAACTGGCTGCAGCCTACTGGGCAAGCGGCTATTTTCTGGGCGCAACCTCCTCACTTCTCATTGCATCAAGAGCAAACGTTCCCGAAGTCATGCTGACCCTTGGCAGCATGGGCGTTTCGCTTGCTTACGGCCTCGTATGGAACGGCTTCCGTGTTTTCAACGGGCAAAGGCCAAGGCATTCCATTTTGGTGCTCGTTGCGCTGATTTGGCTCACCGGCATCCTGACCGGTCAATTGACGAATACCGCGCTTCACAAGATCATCATCTTGCAATCAATATTTGCCGCAACATTTTCAGCGGCAGCAGCACGCAACGTCCTCACCAGCCCAAACAGTTCAAAATTGCCCATGGCTTTGCCGACGGCAGCCTTCTTTGCAACGCACGCGCTGTTCCATGTTGGCCATATTGCATTCGCCATCCACTACCCAATAACGGTGTCCGGCACCGGCACCATCGCTAATATTTGGTGGAAGGTGTTCATGCTTGAGGCCTTCATCCACACCATGGCCGCATCTGTCTGCACAATCATTCTCATCAAAGATAAGTCTGAACAGAAGCACCGTCATGCATCGGAAACAGACAGCTTGACCGGCATCGCCAATCGACGCGCTTTTGTACACAGGGCCGTAAAGGCGCTAGCCGAAGCACCGGAGGGTGCCACACTTGCCATTATTGATATGGACCATTTCAAGTCGATCAACGACAATTTCGGACATCAGGCGGGCGACGTTGTCCTGCGCGCAGTGACAAGATACATCAGCGCTAAAATGCCGACCGATGCCATTTTCGGACGCCTGGGTGGTGAGGAATTCGCGTTGCTCCTGCCCGGCACCGATGACGACGCAGATGTGAGTATTGAATCCCTGCGGGAGAATATTTCAGAAATGGAAATTCTGCATCACGGCATCAAAATCCCTGTCACGGTCAGCATCGGCACAGCCGCCATTTCGGATGCTGGACGAAATTTTGATAGCCTCGTCGCCGCTGCCGACTGCGCGCTTTATATCGCCAAGGAAGAAGGCCGGAACCGCAGCATTGCGTTTTCCCCCACACAACGCCTGCGCAAGATCATCGAGAAAGATGGCGAAAAACGCATCGGTCTGGCCGATGATCGCATCAGTCGCCGCATGACTCGATCTGCGAACAACGCTAGCTAACCGATTCCTTAATCAGTATTTTCAGGCGTTCCTGAAGCTTTGCATTAGGCATCGCAAAATTACTTGCCACCCACTCTGCCTCAAGTGCGGTAAGAAGCTCACCAACCTTCGGCCCGGCGGGCACGCCGGCTGCAATCACGTCTGCGCCTTTGATCGGGAAATGCGGCTTCTCCCACTTCATCGCCCGTTCCAAAAGATTGCCCAATTGCAAACTGGCTTGCATGGCCTCCACACTGCCCTGGCTTTTGGCGCGCAATATCGAGTAGGCGATTTTCATCCTCGCAACGATGCCAATCTTGCCAGATTGATAGAGAAGCCTATCAAGCGCCGTTCCCGCCATTGCTGGCGCAATCTCAGGCGCAGCAGCCCAGGTCTGGAAAAACATTGCCTCTGCTTTCGACATTCTCAGGCGTTCCGCCATTGCCCCCAAACGAGGACCATCCGGTGGAACCATTGCGGCCAGACGCAATAATGGATCGATTTCCAAGCTAGCTGCCTTTTCGGCGTCCACCAATCCGCGAACCTCGTCGATGCCCCATTTCTCACTTTCAGGCAGCACGAGACCAAGAACGCCTGCGGTACGCATCCACAAAAGGGCTCGACCTGGATC
Source organism: Ensifer sp. (assembly GCA_050301895.1). Classification (GTDB taxonomy): domain Bacteria; phylum Pseudomonadota; class Alphaproteobacteria; order Rhizobiales; family Rhizobiaceae; genus Ensifer_A. The sequence continues at coordinate 680,549 of JBNKZZ010000002.1, forward strand.
GTCAGCGCTCAGAAGCTTCTTCATCTCTGCCCAAACGCGCTCTGCCGAAAGCTGTTTCAGCCCGTCACGCGCGCCAGCAATTGCGCGCAACGCATCAGCGTCAGGACGGCCAGATCCATACCAGGCGAAAAACCGAAAATAGCGTAGAATTCTGAGGTAATCTTCCGTGATACGCGCTCGAGCATCACCAATGAACCGCAATGTGCGCGTTTCGATGTCAGCGATCCCGTTGACGAGATCAATCACCGTTCCATCAATATCCGCATAGAGCGCATTGATTGTCAGATCACGCCGTTCTGCGTCTTCCCGCCAGTCCGTGCCAAATGCCACTTCAGCGTGGCGTCCGTTGGTCACCACGTCGCGACGCAACGTCGTCACCTCAAAAGGCTTGCCGTCGACCACAAGCGTGACAGTGCCGTGCTCAATACCAGTGGGAATGGCTTTGATGCCTGCCGCTTCCGCACGTTCGATCACCTTGCCCGGCACCAGCGTTGAAGCGAGGTCCACATCGCCAATCGGCTTTCCCATAAGGCTGTTTCGAACAGCCCCGCCAGCAATGCGGGTTTCACCGCCATCACCGTTTAGGAGTGCCAGAACCTTTTGCAGCCGCGCTTCGAGAAACCAGGCTTCGCTCGCAACACTCACCATTCGTAAAGCCTTTCATACAACGTGCGCAGAATGCCCGCAGTCACGCCCCAGATATAACGTTCGCCATAGGGCATAACGAAATAGTGCCGCTCAACACCCTTCCACTCGCGACTCTCGCGCCGGTGATTGGCCTCATTCATGAGGAAAGAAAGCGGCACCTCAAACACATCCGCCACTTCTGCAGGATTCGGAACAATTTCGAAACCCGGCTGGACCATGGCAATGACCGGCGTGATGTTGAAACCGGTCATAGTGGAATAGTCAGGCAGTCGCGCAATGGGTTCCACGAAGGATCGGGCCAACCCGATTTCCTCTTCCGCCTCCCGCAATGCGGCCTCCTCGGGAGAAGCGTCCTCATCGTCAATGCCACCACCTGGAAACGCCACCTGACCGGAATGCTTGCGCATTTCGGCCGTGCGCCGGGTCAGGATCACACGCGGTTCACCATCATTTTCGATGACCGGGATCAGCACCGCTGCATCACGTAGCTTCATCGCCTTGAGTAGCGGCAGGAGATCCGGATTCATCCTGTAGTCGGCATGGTGCTCCCAGTCGCTAACATGCGCAGGATCCGCCTGACGAATTGCACGGCGGCGAAACTCATCAGCGCTGAACAGAGCCTCACTCATGCGTCAACCTGTCAAGTTCGTCCATCGGCATAACGGGGAAAACGACGCCGCCAGAACTGACGGCAAATATCGCTTCACCATCAATATTCTGCGCCTCGCCCAACGCCACCAAATCATACATCACAGCACGCGAGACCAATGCCTCCAGCCGCCCGCGCACATGCAGATAAGGTTTTAACTCAGCGTTTTCTCCCTCCACGACGAAACGCAACGCGTGTTCGCCACCGGCCTCCACCACGTCGCCAACATTGGTGCGGAAGGTCAGCACCTGTTCGCCATCGCGTTCGGTGCGGCTCATTTCCACCGCCAAAAACGGCGCGTCAACCACGCGGATACCAACCTTCTCAACCGGAGTCACAAGGTATGTCTTGCCGTCCTCGTCCTTGCGTAACACAGTCGAAAAGAGCCGCACCAGTGCCTCGCGCCCGATTGGCGTACCCATGTAAAACCATGTGCCGTCGGCGCGGATTTCCATATCCAGGTCGCCACAGAAGGGCGGTTCCCATTTATCCACAGGCGGCAAACCGCGCTGACCATCGACCGCTCGCGAGATCATCGCGGCAAGACCGGCTGCATCCGATGTTTTTTCCAAGCCTTTTCCTGTCATACTTTCGACGTTTCCTGCCACTCTTCTCCAAATAGTGACTTCACATGCGCTTGTCAGCCCGCAGGATCAGAATAAGCTGGCATAAATCAAACCAGAAGACTGAAACGCGATTCGTATCACGAGGAGAGCTCGAATGGGCGCACCGGCAAGTTTTGAAACCGCACTGGACGACGCGACGATCATCGCTGAAGCGGAAAAGGCATTGGCAGACATAGCCTCCATTCGCAGTGAAATCGGCAAGGTGATTTTCGGTCAGGAAAGCGTTGTTGAACAAACGCTTGTCGCCATTCTTTCCGGTGGGCATGCGCTTCTGGTGGGTGTCCCAGGCTTGGCCAAAACCAAGCTGGTGGGTACTCTTGGCACCGTTTTGGGGTTGGACTCCAGCCGTATCCAGTTCACACCTGACCTTATGCCACCTGACATTCTCGGATCCGAGGTCATGGACCAGGACAGCGATGGCCGCCGCTCTTTCCGTTTTATCAAGGGGCCGATTTTTACTCAGCTGCTCATGGCCGATGAAATCAACCGCGCCTCCCCGCGCACCCAATCAGCACTTCTGCAAGCCATGCAGGAATATCATGTGACCGTGGCTGGCCAGCACAATGACTTGCCCCGACCATTCCACGTGCTGGCAACACAAAACCCGTTGGAACAAGAAGGCACATACCCCCTGCCCGAAGCGCAGCTGGACCGTTTCCTGCTGCAGGTCGACGTCACCTATCCTGAGCTTGATGCCGAGCGGCAGGTTTTGCTGCAGACAACCGGCGTGACAGAAGAACAGGCATCCGCAATCATTACCTCCGAACGCCTGATGCAGATACAGCGGTTGATCCGCCAGATGCCTGTGAGCGAGCAGGTGGTGGATGCCATATTGAAGCTCGTGCGCTCAGCCCGCCCTGGTCATGGAAGCGAGATAACAGATCGCAACATCGCCTGGGGACCGGGGCCGCGCGCCGGCCAGGCTTTGATGCTCGTTACCCGCGCCCGCGCACTTTATGACGGGCGTTTGGCCCCATCGATTGATGATGTGAACGCCATTGCGGAAGCCGTGCTGAAACATCGCATGGCACTAAACTTTGCAGCACGAGCCGAAGGCATGACTGTCAGCGAAGTTATTGCAAGCCTGACGGGCGCGAAATAGGAGTTTCAAGTCGAATGGCGGCAATTGGCCAAACGGTAGCAAAGGTTACAGAACGCGAGGCTCTGGCGCGCGCGCAGGCCCGTGCGGCCCTCGTGCCTGATTGTCTGGTTGAGGCCCGTCGTGTTGCCAATACCGTAATCGCCGGATGGCATGGTCGCCGCAAGCGTGGCATCGGAGAGCATTTCTGGCAGTTTCGCCCCTACGCGCAGGGGGAAAACCTCGCCCGTATCGACTGGCGGCGCTCTGCCCGTGATGATCATACATATGTGCGGGACCTTGAATGGGAGGCCGCCCACACAATCTGGTTGTGGGCCGATACATCGCCGTCGATGATGTACAAGTCCACAATGGCTCGGGTTTCCAAGGAAAGCCGCGCCCTCGTCTTGATGCTCGCGCTTGCCGAAATACTGGCAAGGTCTGGCGAGCGTATCGGCTGCCCCGGCGTGATGGAGCCTGTGTCTGCCCGCAATGCCGCCGAGAGGCTTGCCACAGCCCTTATGCATGCCCCGCTGGATGTGGGCCTGCCGGATACATCCATGATCCGCGGACGCAGCGATATTGTGCTTATCGGAGATTTTCTCGAAGCGCCCGATGATATTACCGCACGGATTGCACCGCTCTCCAAACGCGGATTGCGCGGCCATGTTATCGAGGTCGCCGATCCCGCTGAGGAGAACTTCCCCTACACCGGTCGAACTGAATTCGCCGACCCGGAAACCGGACAGCGGGTGACTGCGGGACGTGCCGAGACAGTACGCGAGGACTATCGCCGCGCCTATTTTGCGCGCCGTGAGGGCCTTGGCGAAATGCTGCGGCATCTTGGCTGGACCTATATTCCGCATAATACCAGCAGGCTTGCATCCGAAGCACTTGTCGCCGCTCACATGTATCTGTCCGGTCGCCCGGCAGAAAAGGCAGGTGGGCAATGATTGGTGCCTTCGCATTTGCCAATCCTGCCATATTGCTGGCGCTAGTAGCGCTTCCTGCTATTTGGTTTCTGCTGCGCCTCACGCCGCCACGGCCAAAACGCGAGGTCTTTCCGCCCTTCGCGATTCTGGCAAAAGTGCTGCAACGCGAGGAGACACCTGCGACAAGTCCCTGGTGGTTGACCGCGCTGCGAATTGGGCTCGCCACGATCATCATTCTCGCCATGGCAGGGCCAATCTACAATCCACGCGAAAACCTTCTCGAAGGCGATGGCGCGGTCGCACTGATGATTGACAATGACTGGGCGTCGGTCGGGGACTGGAAGCGACGCGTGGAGACCGCCGCAAACCTGATTGCCGAAGCAGAAACGGCCCAGCGTCCCGTTGCTATTGCCTTCACGGCGGATCCGCAAAACGATGCAGTGCCTGGCAGCGCCGCCAAGGCGCTGGAGAGGTTGAATGCTGCGGCACCCCGCCCATTGCCTGCCAACCGCCAGGTCGCTCTCAAAAGTCTGTCCACGGCGTTTGCCGACAGCGCGCCTGGAACATTTGCGTTCGTTACGTCCGGCATCGCCGGGGAAGATGATGAAGCAACCAGCGCCGCAATAGATGCTTTGCGGTCTGCTCAGTTTCTCACTTTTTCGGATGGGAACAAGCCAGTGATGGCCATCACGGGTGCAGACAATGGCGCAACGGCCATCAACATATTGGCAAACCGTCTTTCTTCTGCCCAAGCCTCAAATATCAGCGTGGACGCTCTCGATATTCAAGGTCGTGCGATAGCATCGGGTGACGTCAAATTTGCGGACGGCCAAACTGGTGCAACTGGCAATGTGGAGGCACCATTTGAGTTGCGTAACGATTTTGCGCAGCTTGTTCTCAATACGGAACGCAATGCAGGCTCAACATGGCTCCTCGATGACGGTTTCAAGCGCCGCCGCGTCGGTCTATTGAGTGGTGAAAGCCGTGACCAGTCACAGCCGCTTTTGTCACCGCTCTACTACATTCGCCGGGCACTTGCCCCCTATGCAGACCTGACTGAACCGGCAAGCGCTGACCTCGCAGAAGCTGTCCCCTCGCTCCTGGCGGACAAGCCGTCCGTAGTGATTATGGCTGACATTGGTCGCCTGCCCGAAAATGCCTATGCGCCGTTGATGGACTGGATTTCCAAAGGTGGAACTTTGGTGCGTTTCGCCGGTCCACGGCTGGCGGCATCGCCTTCGGATGATCCGTTAGTGCCGGTGCGTCTGAGGCAGGGCGAACGCTCATTGACCGGCGCGTTTTCATGGAGTGCTGCACAACCCCTGGCTCCCTTCAAAAGCGATAGTCCATTCGCCGGGCTTTCCTTCCCGGACACTGTGCGTATCAACCGGCAGGTATTGGCAGAGCCATCTCCGGAACTAGAAGCAAACACCTGGGCCAGCCTGGCAGATGGGACACCGCTTGTCACCGGACGGCGGGAAGGTGCCGGAAGCATCGTGCTATTCCACACCAGTGCAGAAGCAACCTGGTCCAATCTGCCGATCTCCGGGAATTTCGTGGAAATGCTGCGTCGTATCGTGCAACTATCGCATTCTCAAGGTGGCGCAAACCTGCCCAATGCAGCCCTTCCGCCCTATCGGCTACTGAGCGCCGATGGCTCACTGACGACTGAACTGGGCAATGCCAAGGCGCTTACGCTGATTGATGGCAAACTGCCTGCTGTCTCACACGACAATCCGCCGGGCCTCTATGGAAGCCGTGAAGGCTTCGTCGCGCTGAACCTTTTCGCGCATGGCGGTGAGATCAGGCCGCTAAGTCTGAAAGCCGTATCAGCCTCCATCAATCAACAACCGCTTTCGGGCAAGCAGCAAAGCCAGCTTTCACCATGGTTGCTGGCGATGGCGCTCCTCCTCCTGGTGGCCGACAGCGTCATTGTCATGGCCATGAATGGCATATTCTCCACGCTGCGTCTGAGGCGTGCTGCGACTACAGCTTTGCTTGCAGGAATTGCTGTCTTGCTTGTCGCTATTGATCCTGCAACGATGCTCGCGGACGACAGTCGACCGGGTGATGAGGCGATTTTTGCGGCTCTCAACGAAACCCACCTAGCCTATGTTATGACCGGCGAAGCGGACGTTGATCGCATCTCTCTTGCCGGCCTCACCGGATTGTCGGACTATCTCACATTCCGCACTGCGCTCGAACCGGGTGAACCGCGTGGGCTTGATCTGGAAACCGATGAGCTTGCGCTCTACCCCATCATATATTGGCCAATTACGGCGACTGCACCTCTGCCATCAGACACCGCTATCAATCGGGTCAGTGCATATATGCGGGCGGGCGGAACGGTGCTTTTCGACACACGCGATCAGTACCAATCCTTCGGCAATGCGCAAGCTGGTGCCAACAGCGAGCGCCTGCAGGAAATTCTAAGCGGGCTGGATATCCCACCGCTTGAGCCGGTACCCGCTACACATGTCCTCACGCGTGCGTTTTATCTGCTGCGCGATTTTCCGGGACGCTACCAAGGCGGATCGCTGTGGGTTGAAGCATCTTCCGATGTTGCCACAGAAGAGCGCGGCGGTCCCGCAGCCCGACACAGCGACGGCGTTTCCTCCATTATCATTACCAGCAACGATATGGCAGGCGCCTGGGCGGTGGACGATCAGGGCTACGCATTATTGCCTGTCGTACCCTCAGATAGCGAGCAGCGGGAGATGGCCTTCCGATCCGGCGTCAACATCGTCATGTACATGCTGACAGGAAACTACAAATCCGATCAGGTACATGTTCCAGCACTCCTGGAAAGGCTGGGCCAATGATGTCTCTCGCTTTTTCGCCCCTGTTGCCCTGGCCCCTCTTTTGGACCTTGACGACTATCGCATTCGTCGTTGCGTTGATGGTGCTTTGGTCACGCATGCGCGGCGCGGTGTTGCGCGCGGCAGCGCTGGCGCTTCTTCCGTTGGCGCTGGCCAACCCCTCAATCATCTCACAAGAGCGCGAGCCTCTAACAACCATTGCCGCCATTGTGGTGGATCGCAGCCAAAGCCAGCTTACGCCAGAACGCATACGTCAGACCGATGAAGCATTGGCAGCACTGCAGGCCCGTCTCGCGAAATATCCGGGAATTGAGCCACGGACAATTGAAATTAGAAACAATGCCGACAGCGATACGCCCGCCACGCGTGGCTTCGAAGCGCTGACCGCAGCACTCGCTGACCTGCCACCGTCACGTATTGGCGGTGCTGTCTTCATTTCAGACGGGCAGCTTCACGACATTCCTGCAAGTGGCGAGTTCAGTTCGTTTTCGGCCCCAATCCACGCGCTGATTACCGGAAATGAAGAGGAGTTTGACCGTCGCGTCGAGGTCGTGAAAGCACCGCGCTTTGGTGTCGTCAACGAACCACAAAATCTTACATTCCGCGTCGTGGATGACGGCAAAAGCCCAGGGGGTGATGCATTTGTAACCATCCGCCTGAACGGGCAGCCAATTGGTCAAATTCGAACAGAACCCGGTCGTGACACAAATCTTGAATTCCGACTAGACAAAGGCGGCAGCAATATTCTGGAGTTTGAGGTCGACATGTTGGCGGGCGAAGTGACGACCGCCAACAATGCAGCGGTGCACGTGATCGACGGAATCCGGCAAAACCTGCGTGTTCTGTTGGTTTCCGGTGCACCACACGCGGGCGAACGCGCTTGGCGCAATCTGCTGAAATCCGACGCCTCCGTTGACCTCGTGCATTTCACAATCCTGCGCCCGCCGGAAAAACAGGACGGCACACCAATCAACGAGTTGTCACTGATTGCTTTCCCAACGCATGAGCTTTTTGTGGAAAAGATCAACGACTTCGATCTGATCATCTTCGACCGCTACCAGCACCGCGGCGTGCTGCCCATTCTCTATTATGACTATATCGTTGATTACGTACGCGGTGGTGGCGCGGTATTGTTGGCTGCCGGTCCAGAGCACGCCGGTCGCGATTCCATTTCCTTGACGCCGCTCTCCCAGATCCTGCCCGCCGAACCCACCGGTATTATCAATGAGGCTGCGTTTTATCCGCGACTGTCGGAGCTTGGGAAGAAGCACCCGCTGACACGTGGACTTGCTGGGTCAGACAGCGAGCCACCACGCTGGGGGCGCTGGTTCCGCTCAATTGATGTCATCACGCCAACAGGCCAGACTGTGATGCAGGATGCCGATGGCAACCCACTGCTGGTGTTGAGCCGCGAAGGCGAAGGTCGCGTAGCAATGCTCCTTTCCGATCAGGGGTGGCTTTGGTCGCGCGGTTTTGAAGGCGGCGGGCCGCACGTGGCACTCTATCGTCGTATTGCCCACTGGCTGATGAAGGAACCCTCTCTTGAAGAAGAAGCGCTGACAGCACGCTCGACAGGCAACAAGGTTGAGATCACCCGCCAAACCATAGGCGACGCTCCAGGCTCAGCAACCGTCACCATGCCGTCGGGAGAACCGTCGGAAGTCGTGTTGCAGGAAAGCGAACCAGGCCTCTATCGCGCCCAGATTGATACATCCGAAACGGGCCTGTTCCACATTGCCAACGGCGATCTCTCGGCGCTTGTGCATGTGGGGGCCGTTGATGCCCCGGAATTTACCGCCGCAATTTCGACCACTGAAAGTCTGAAAGAAATAGCCGACAACACCCATGGCGTCGTAGCGCGTCTAGCGGATGGCGATGGTATACGTCTGCCGCAAATACTGCCCGTTCGCGGTCAGGTTCGCATCGAAAACAATAGTCGCATGATATTCCGTCTAACCGACGAAACAGCACTGAAGGGTATCAACACCGTTCCGCTTTTTGCCGGACTACTCGGCCTCATAGCCCTTCTATTTGCAATCACCACCATGTGGTGGCGCGAGGGTCGCTGAGCGGCCTAGCCGCCGCGGCGCAATCCGGCATCCAATATGGCGATTGCATCTTCGATCTCGATATAGCGTTTGGACTCGGGATCGAAATATTTTGGATAGAGAATATATGCTGCGGCAAAGACCTCCTCGACAGTCAACTTCCGGCGGCGTCGCGGATTTGGCTGACGATCATCTGTCAGGCCCCAGCCTGAATAGAACGGGCAGCCACAGGTCGTCACCTTCTTGCCGCGCAGCAATGCCTCAAAGCCCGCCAGCGAGGTAATGGTGTAAACGTGGTCGATTGTATCGAGAGAATCTCCGAGACTGATGTCCTCTTCCAGAACCTCACAAATATCGCGCACTTCATTCGGATTAGAAAGAGCGTCAGCCGTGCCATGCAGCACTTCCGGATGAGGTTTGTAGATGATCTGCGCATCAGGATTTTCGCTGCGTGCCAGTCGCACGAGATCATTGTTGCGCATGAGGGTTTCACAGCCAAAGCGAATGGACGCGTCCCGCTCGACCTGACCGATGACCATGATGCGTGTTTTCGTCTTCGGACCGTAAATTGCATCAACGGACAGGCGCTTGCCCATATTGTATTTGGAGATATTCAGGCGTTGGAGCGCATCAATTGCCGCTGTTGCCCGTGTAATGAGGTCCGGATCAGCCGCAAAATCATAATTTGCCAATATGTCTTCCAAATCGGTCGGCCCGCGCGCGTTGAAATACATATCTTGGCGATCAAAGGCCATGGAAAGCGGTGGCGTGTGCAGAGCACCAAGTTTGAGGGAGCGTATGAAGCCATCCTCTACATATTGAAACTCAATGTCATTCTCAGTGCAGAAAGACCTTATTTCCAGAGGTCCTTTATATTGCCATGCAAGAACGCTGACACGGGCTGAGTTTTTCAAAAACCAGCTCTTGCGCCAGCGGAAGTCCAACTCGCTCAGTTTAAGCGGAACAAACACGAGCTTTGCACCTGGAAACCAGTCTCGCATATAGCCTTTCCAATGCGAAAAGCCGTAGAGAACAATGATACGAGTGCTCGGGATAAACGGTTGGACGATGTAGGTAAACAGCACATTTAGAAGGTAAATGACGCTGTAACGCATCCTGTTTCCAAGCTTTTTCGTCGGGGCCATTCTGTTCGCAATGCCTTCTGTCTTGCATTCACCGTAGCACCGTCACTTAGTCGCAATTGCCCAAGCGGCGCAAGTACGAGATGCAAAAATGCGCATCGAAGCTGGATGCAGCTAGGTCATCCGCCAGCGAATATCGCCCTTCAGCCGACCAGACATATCCTCTGTCATTGGCACAACAAGCACCCTTCCAGGATCAACAGGGGCTGGAAAGCGCAATGCGTTATAAGCGACCTTTTCAAAGCCAAGCGGTGTATAATAAGGCGGATCGCCGACCAGTATGACGCCCTCAGACCCGCGCTTTCGCGCGCCTTCAACCGCAATGCGCACAAGCTCACGGCCAATACCGAGATTCTTGTGCGACGGCCGAACTGCGAGCGGTCCCAGGAGATGGCCTTTCACATCACCCGCAAAGACTGGCGTCATGCGAACCGATGCAATCACCTCACCGTTGTCCTCGCAGACAAATGAAAGTGAGCGATCATGCGGCCCCTGCTCACGAATACGAGCGGCCGCGCGCGCAAAGCGTCCGGGGCCGAAAGCCTCGTCATTAATCAGCTCGATGATGTCGTCGTGGGTAGCATCCTCAGTGAGGTAGAGAAAGTCGTGTTTTTTCATGAAACTGGGAACCGTGTAAGAAACTGCAACAATACCGGTTGCGCGCCATGCAGGCACGCAATTGAAAGCCTCTTCAGCGTCGTCGCAGATTTCTACCTAGCATGATTTTCTCCAAATGCAGCGGCGAGATAGCAGGAGTTTTTGACTTTGCCAAGCGAAAACGCAGTGTTCACCGTCTCAACGGGTTACATCCACGACCATAATGCCTATTCTTTGTAAAAATGGAGAGATAAAGATGGGCATGTTGATTGACGGCGTCTGGCACGACGTCTGGTATGACACCAAGAAGACCAAAGGCGAATTTCAGCGCTCAGAAGCGCAGTTTCGCAATTTCCTCACTGCCGATGGCACCCCTGGGCCGTCAGGCAAAGGCGGCTTTGCTGCGGAACCTGGCCGCTATCACCTTTATGTGTCGCTGGCCTGCCCGTGGGCACACCGCACGCTGATTTTCCGGAAGCTGAAGAAGCTGGATGACCTCATTACTGTCTCCGTGGTTGATCCGCTGATGCTGGAAAATGGCTGGGAGTTCAAAGGTGGCGATACGCAGGACCACCTCTTCGGTTCTGATTACATGTGGCAGATATACACGCGTGCAGACCCACAATATTCCGGCCGTGTGACGGTGCCGGTCCTTTGGGACAAGAAGCAAAACACAATTGTATCCAATGAGTCGGCCGAAATCATCCGCATGTTCAACTCGGCATTCGACGGGCTGACCGGTTCAACTGATGATTTTTATCCCGCCGATCTCCGCAATGAAATTGATGAGATCAATGCGCTGATCTATAACACGGTCAACAATGGCGTCTACAAATCCGGCTTTGCAACCACGCAAGAAGCCTATGAGCGTCACGTCTATCCGCTTTTTGAAACGCTGGATCAGTTGGAGGCACGGCTTTCATCGAAGCGCTATCTCATGGGCGATCGGATTACCGAGGCAGACTGGCGTCTGTTCACAACATTGATCCGCTTTGACCCGGTCTATGTCGGCCACTTCAAATGCAATATCCGGCGTATAGCGGATTATCCCAATCTGTCTGGATATATGCGCGAGCTTTACCAATGGCCAGGTGTGGCGGCAACGACCGACCTTTACCATATCAAGACGCATTATTACGCCAGCCATGACACGATTAATCCGACGGGAGTCGTGCCGGTTGGTCCGTTGCAAGACCTCGATGCGCCACATGGGCGGGATAAGTTCTAAAGCTGCAACTTGCTGCGAACTTCGGCCAGATAAGTACGGCTCACCGGCAATTCGCGCCCGTCCTTCAGCACGATTATCAATCGCTCGCCAGACTTGCGCGTTTCAGCAACACCATCCATCGCGACCCAGTGGGAGCGGTGGATGCGCATACCATCGATCACGTCCAGCTCGTCTAAAGCATCGCCAAAACGCATCAACAACATGTGACTTCCAATGGCCGTGTACGCTTCAAGATAATGATCCTGAACGGATACCGAGTAGAGTTGCTTGCCAATGGTCAGCGGCAGGCGCTTCAAAAACGGCGATATCGGCTCGCGCACTATGCCTTCCTGTTCGGTAGTTACACCGGTTATGGCCTCGGCACGTCCGCGCCGCGCCATGGCCAAAGCGAACGAAATCGCAAATGAAACGGGAACGGTGATGAGCCAGTAGTCCAGCAGGCTGGGCAGCCCTTCCGGGTCCGCCCACACCAATGGATTGACCACCGAAAGCAGTAAGCCGATCACGCACCCGATGAGCAGTGCGCCGGCGCTAATACGCAACCAGCCAGGCAAATGAACGAGTTTCTCATTGGCGATAATGAACGCCGTTGCGAAGGCGGCAATCACGAATCCGAACGACACAACCATGGCCCAGTAAGCGATACGCACAAAGGGTGTCAGGCTATGCGCGGTTCCATAAGGTCCGACAATTGCAACAATAATTGCGGTCGCCAACCAGCCTCCCAGAAATCCAGGGCGCGTAAATAAACGTCTCATTTCACGAAGCGCAGATTGCAGATAGCCGTCCATTTCCCTCAATCCACGTATGCCAGTCGCAACTGACGAAACCCAAATTGCATCCCGCCCCCTCTTGCCATTTTTCTCATGCCCGACGCAACCACAGGAGTAAAAAATGGAATTGGTCGCAAAGCTGCAAGACGTCGGAAAACGCTTCGGGAACAGGCAGGTATTAAACGCACTGAACTTTGAGGTTCAGCGTGGAGAGGCCGTTGCACTGCTCGGGCCAAATGGTGCCGGGAAATCAACCGCACTTTCTATTTTGCAGGGACAACGCAGCCCGACATCAGGCAAAGTTGAACTTTTTGGATCAGCACCGGGCACGCCTGCCGCCATGCGTCGCATGGGCGTCACTCCGCAAGACGCTGAATTCCCTCCGCAGGTAACCCCGCGCGAATTGATTGCATTTGCCGGCGCGCATTACCCGACACGCAGAAGCGACGATGAACTGACCGAACTCTTTGGCCTCGAAAAGTTGATGGATCGTCATTGCGCTGGCTTTTCCGGAGGCGAACGCCGTCGCGTAGCGCTTGCCCTTGCCATGGTCGGAAATCCCGAACTTGTGCTGTTCGATGAGCCGACGACCGGTCTCGATACAGGTGCCCAGGAGAATTTCAAACAGGTTGCCCGCCGCCATGTCGACGAAGGCGGGGCACTGATCCTCACTTCGCACAATCTCGAAGAGGTCGAGCATGTTTGCAGCCGCATTGCCCTCATCGACAATGGTCGCGTGGTGCTTTCCGGCAGCATCTCGGAAATACGAGACGCTGTTGCCATGCGAACGGTGAGTTTCAAAGCCGAGGCTCTTCCCGACAGACTGAGAACAGTTTTCTCGCATGTGGGTGACTACTGGACCGCGACGCTGCGCCATCCGGAAAAACTTCTGGCCGAGCTCTTCGTCACTGAGGCCAAACTACAATCGCTCACTGTCGAGAACCTCCCGCTCGATCAGGCAATCGCACATTTTCAGTCAGAAAACCAAATCCAGAATTCCGGAGAGAAAGCATGACCCGCACAATTCTTGCCCATATGACATTTGAAATGAAGAAGCTGATCCGCATCCCGGCATTCTGGGTGCCTGCAGTTCTCTTCCCCTCCATGCTTTTCTCTTTCTTCGGCGTGTCGGGCGCTGAGGATAGCATGCGGGCACGCTTCATCATGGCATCATTTGCCATTTACGCCATAGTTGGCGTCGTCTTCTACCAGTTCTCTGCGACGATCGCGCAGGAACGAGAAAGTGCGTTTGACCGCTGGACACGAACACTTGCTGGTGCCGCGCTGCCATCCATTTTGGCACGTGTTTTCACTGCCATGTTGTTTGGCGTGTCTGCCGTTGGGCTGGTATTAGCAATCGCGCATATTCTGACAACGCCGGGTATCTCAGCATTGCAGCTTGCCAAACTTGTCGGCGTTTGCACGCTGTCTGCCATCCCGGCGGCATTGATGGCAATCACGCTTGGCTATCTGGCCTCCAGCCGCAGTGCAGTTGCGATCGCCAACCTTATCTTCCTGCCACTCTCCTATCTTGGCGGGCTGTGGATACCGCCAATGGCTCTGCCCTCTGCAATCAACACGATCTCGGCCTATACACCAACCCGGCATATGGGCGAGCTTGCCTGGCATGTGATGGCTGATGCGGAATTGCCCAGCGAAAGCCTCATGGCACTGGCTGGCTTCACGCTGCTTTTCGCGCTGACAGCCACACTCGCCGCCCGTCGAGACCGCGCGCAGCGGTTCGCCTAAAGTCTTTCAGTCCCTTGGCAATCACCTACCATTTTTGAGAAACGGGCGCGGCACCGGCAATCTCTGCCAGCCGCGCCCGGGTCGCTTTGGTCACGCCATCGGGCAAAGAATCCAGTTCAAAAAATCCACACTCCGCGATTTCATAATCCGGTTTGCGTTCGCCTGTCTGGCGCACATTTCGGCAAATATAGAGTGCTACGTGATCTCTCCTCGACGCGCGCTCGTTCAAATACAAAGAAAAAAGCTGTGGCGGATCGCCGAGTTCAAGATTGCCCTCCTCCCGCATTTCTTTTTTCAGGGCTTCCAACATTGTTTCGCCCCGTTCAACGCCGCCGCCGGGCAGATACCACCCGGACATATATGTATGGCGCACCAAAAAGAGCCGCCCTTGGCTATCGAAGCAAGCAGCACGCACCCCCAAAGTCATGCTGCGACGAAGAAAGTGGACAATGAATGCGAGTCGGGAAAGACTGCGTTGCAAAACTCGCTTAATATCCATCAGCACCTCCAATTCGCTTGCCCGCTCTCATCAGCATGACTACAACCGACCATATGTTCAAGCTTGCTCATATCTCCGATATTCATTTGGGACCACTTCCCAAGATCCGCCGCACGGAGCTGTTATCAAAACGCATCACCGGCTACGTCAATTGGCAGCGTAACCGCAAGAAACATCTGTTCGGCGGCACGCTGGAAATGCTGCTTGAGCACATCAATTCGCAGTCTCCCGACCATCTGGCAATCACTGGCGATCTTGTAAACCTGGCCGCCCGCACGGAAATTGACGGGGCCGCCGCCTGGTTGGAAAACTTGGGAAATCCACAGGATATCTCGGTTGTTCCCGGCAATCATGATGCATACGTGCCGGGCACTCTGGCGCGCGCACTGAATGCATGGAAACCGTTTGTTCTTGGCGACGACACCCCTCACGCCGCAAAGCCTGAATTTCCCTATTTGCGCAAACGCGGTCCTGTAGCCATCATCGGCGTTTCCACGGCAATTGCGACGCCGCCATTTTCCGCCAATGGCCATCTGGGCGGCAGGCAGGCGCGCGCGCTTGCAACACTTCTGCAGCAAACGAAAGCGGCGGGGCTATTTCGAGTTATCATGATCCACCACCCGCCTATCCGGGGCGCGACACCAAACTACAAGCGCATGACGGGCATCCGCCGATTTGCGAGTGTCCTCAAAAGCTGTGGCGCAGAACTGGTGCTGCACGGACACACGCATCTCAATACGCTCTACCACTTGCCCGGCACCGATGGCGACGTGCCCGTGGTGGGCATTGCTTCAGCTTCACAAGGCCCCGGCGGCCACAAGCCACCGGCGGGATATAATCTATTCTCAATATCCGGCGAGCCGGGCAACTGGTCGCTGACGCGCGAACGTTATGCCTTGCACAATGACGGCGAGCAGATTGAGTTGGCCCTCAGCGAAGACCTCTCATTCAGATCGCCATCCTAGAGCATTTCCAGCCGATGCGTGTTCGCTTCGGCGTCGGACAATGCGGCAAAAACAAATAGATAGAGCGTTTAGGGTGATCCCGTTTTCACCGGAAACGCTCTAGTCCAGTGTCCGGCGGAAGCGTGCCAACGCGATAATCATGTAAAGGCCGATAAAGCCGATCAGAATGTAGACTTCATTTGAAACTGCAGCCCAGTCCGCCCCTTTGAGCATGACCGCACGTGTCACGCGGAGAAAATGGGTTAGAGGGAAAATCTCACCCAATACCTGCGCCCAGTCAGGCATGCCGCGAAACGGGAACATGAAACCCGACAGGAGCAGCGAAGGCAGAAAGAAGAAGAAGGTGAGCTGCATGGCCTGCATCTGGTTTTGCGCGGCGGTGGAGAAGGTATAACCAAGCAGCACAAGCGCAAAAACGAAAATCAGAATTGCTGTCAGCAACAACAGCAGAGAACCCACGAACGGAACACCGAATATCAGCTTCGCCGCGGTGAGAACCACTGTCACCTGCACCGCACCAACGGCCATGAAGGGCAACACCTTGCCAAGCATGATCTCTGCCGGATTGGCCGGCATGGCGAGAAGATTTTCCATTGTGCCGCGCTCTATCTCGCGCGTCAGCGCCATCGAGGTCATCATCATCATTGTCATTTGCAGGATCACGCCCAGAAGACCGGGTACAATGTTATATTGGGTGACGCCCTCAGGGTTATAGCGCTTATGCACGACCACCTCGATCCGGGATCGGGCCGTTTGTGCAGCCTGTGCCTCCTGTCCCTGCTCGCGCAGAAGCGCTTGCGAAGCAACCGTGGAAAGCGTTGAAATGGCGCCGGATGCCACCGCTGGATCAGTTGCATCCGCCTCGATCAGCATTTGGGGCTTATCACCCCGATCAACGCGCGCAGAGAAATCCGACGGGATCGTCACAACAAAAGAAACCGACCCATCGGCAATCATCGCCTCTGCTTCTTCCGCCGATGCCCCAACTTTCACAAAGCGGTAATAGCCAGTGAGTTCCAACGCCGACACCATGGCGCGCGAATAATGATCCGGCTTCGGAGAAACCAAAACCGCAGGCAAGTCCTTGGGATCGTTGTTGATGGCAAAGCCAAATAATACGAGCTGCATCAAAGGTACGCCCAGCATCATGGCAAAGGTGATACGGTCGCGCCGCATCTGGATGAATTCCTTGGCCAGCAGCGCACCAAGACGCCTCAGTGAGAAGAACCGAAAGCTCATGCCATATTGTCCTTTGAATTGGCCATGAACTGGATGAAGACATCCTCCAGGCTGGTTTGCCCCTCATAGACTTTGAGGTCAGAACGTTTGTGCACGTCGGACAAAGCCCGCTCCAAGGCCTGTTTGTCTTCTCCGACAACATGCAATGTTGAGCCGAAGGGCGCGACCTGGGAGACGCCTTCACGCCCTTTCAAGCTCGCAGCAACGCTTGCCAACGCCTGCCCCTCGATCACATACGTCGTGAGGCCGGCATCGGCCACTACCTGATCGACCGTGCCACTGGCCAGCAAATTGCCGTAGGAAATGTAATTGATGCGATGGCAGCGCTCGGCTTCGTCCATGTAGTGCGTGGAAACCAGCACCGTCAGCCCGTCTGCCGCAAGATGGTGGATTTCATCCCAAAACTCACGACGGGCCTTTGGGTCGACGCCTGCGGTCGGCTCATCCAGCAGCAGAAGTTTTGGTTTGTGCATGATACATGCTGCGAGCGCGAGGCGCTGCTTCCAGCCGCCTGAAAGCGTTCCCGCAAGCTGATTGCGCCGTGCCGTCAGCCCCAGATCTTCCAGAGTGTCGCGCACAAATGTTTTGACCGGCGACAATTCATAGAGCCGCGCTACGAATTGCAGGTTCTCTTCAATGGAAAGATCTTCATAGAACGAGAAACGCTGGGTCATGTAACCGACCTCACGTTTGATGCGCAGTTGATCGCGTTTCAGATCATAGCCAAGCACCTGGCCCTCTCCAGCATCCGCAGTCAGCAAGCCGCACATGATACGGATTGTTGTGGTTTTGCCTGAACCATTTGGCCCCAGGAACCCTGCGATCTCTCCCTCGGCAACAGACATGGAAACGTTGTTGACTACCGTCTTGTCGCCAAAGCTCTTGTAAAGACCGTTGACTTCAATTGCGTTGGTCATTTGTTTTCACCATCCAGCAACACGTCAACAATCTGACCAGGCTTGAGCGCATCGGCACCTGGCTCCGCCCGCGCCTCCACCAGATAGACAAGCTTCTGTCGGTTTTCGAGCGAGTAGATCACGGGCGGCGTAAACTCCGGACCATCGGCAATATAGGTGACGCGCGCGCGATCACCGCCGGAACAACCATCGCAACGCACCTTCAATACGGCACCCATCGAAACCCGGGAAAGATATGCCTCTGGCACGTAAAGCCTCAGCTTTACCGCGCCATCGGGGAGAATTGAAAGAACCGGCTGCGAGGGACCGGCCACCTCACCCACGCGCCGAATAACATCTTGAACCACGCCATCGGCCGGTGCTTTCAGCTCGCGCCGTTCCAGGCGAAACTGCGCCAGCTCCAGTGCGGCCTCGGCCTGTTTGACAGCATCCTCTGCAGCGGCAATTTCGGCAGGTCTCGCAGGAAGACGTGCAACAGAAAGGTTGGCAGTAATCTGCGCGACAGATGCATTGGCAAGGTCCTGCGCGGTTTTGGCTTTATCGTAAGCTGATTGCGCTGCAATTCCCCGATCCAGAAGATCCGATTGTCGCTGGAAGGTACGCGCGGCCTCTTCCGCTTGTGCCTTTGCCGATTCCAGATTGGCTTGAATGACATCAATCTCTTCCGGACGACGCCCTTCCTGCAAATTGGCCAACTGCGCTTTCGCCTGGCTCAAGGTCGCCTTGGCCTGGCTAACAGCATATTGTGCATCTTCGCTTTCTAATGTGGCGACCGTTCCGCCAGCGCTCACACGCTCGCCGCGTTGCACGCTTAAAACTTCAACGCGCGCAACATCAATCGGCGCCAGCAGCACATACTCCCCTTCAACGTAACCCGTCGCCAGAGGCTTCTCCGGGCCGCACGCACCCAGCAATCCGCTAATGATCGGGATCGCACAAATCAGTCCGTTCAACATGACATATCCTTTCGATGAGCCTGCAAAAGCCCACGCAAATTCGTCTTGAAAATCTCGATCAAAGCTTCAGCTTCCGATGCGCCAACATCGTTCCAATCCATGCGCCGCAAAATTGCAGGGCGCGCGATGCGGAAATAGACGATCTGCCCGATGAAGGAGAACACAACGAGGCGCGTCGTTTCACTTTCCGCCTCAAGCCCGGTCGCCAATGCAAATATCTGGCATGCCCGCCGGTGCATTGGCTCCAGCATTTCCGCGTAGATGGCATCAAACACTTCGCCTGGCTGCATAACTTCCCGCACAACGAATGTTGCGTAGATCTTGGCCTCGTCCGAAGTCGACATGAAACGCACAAACCGCTCGGTAAGCGTTTCCAGTATCATCTCTGCCATCTGCGGCGTTAATTGAGGGAGCGAAACATCAAACACAGCCCCGATCACCTCTCGCAGCCGCCCGGCAACATAACGCGCACAGGCTACGCGCAGCCCCGGCTTGCCGCCGAAATGATAGGCGATTGAGCCAATATTAGCCGCAGCATGATCAGCAATTTCACGCGTGGATACGGCCTCGTAACCGCGATCACCAAACAATCGCAGCCCCGCCTCGATCAAAGCAAGGCGGGTCACCTCTGCGCCAGACACCGGCTTTTGCATATCAAATCCTATTTCTGTACTGTTACAACTTTAATCAATCGATTGATTAAATGCAATACCAGTCGAATTTATTTTCCATCCACTCACCCGTTTGGACGATGCCCGTCATCGTCAGCTTTGGCATGCTGCCGTGGAAAACCAGATTGCAGACCCAGCCTGCCGCCTGCGTGCACCTGTTCCCTTTGGAACAGCAGCGCATGCAGAATTGTCGAATAAAGGGGGCACCGGAAACGTGAACCAGAGGAACGCGAGATGTTGGACAGGACTTATGAAAAGAACGAAGGCGCCGCGCTCGTGCGTTTCATGCCACGCATGCGCCGCTTCGCAGTGACCTTAACCCGCAATCCCACGGATGCGGACGATCTGGTGCAAGAGACTTGCATGAAGGCTATTTCCAAGGCGCATCTGCGCCCTCCGCAGGCCGGTTTTGAAAGTTGGATCTATACAATGATGCGCAATATGTGGATCGATGAGCTGAGAAAGCGCAAAGTGCGCACTGGCAAAGGCACCGTAGACATTGCCGAGCAAGATGAGCTGAAGATCGGCCCATCTGGCGAGGACGCAGTCTATACGCGCGAGTTGAAAGAAATGATCCAGCAGATGCCGGAGGGGCTTTCATCGGTCTTTCTTCTGGTCAATGTGGAAGGTCACAGCTACCGCGAAGCCGCAGACATCCTCGGAATTCCGATCGGCACTGTCATGAGCCGACTTTCCACCGCACGCATCAGACTGGCTGACATGGCCGGCCTCACAAGAAAAGCAGCCTAGGTCGGCGAACATCGACGGCCTCAATGTGAAAAGGAGCCAGAATTGAAGTCAGTCGAGGCATTGCCTGTAGAGGTCGCGCTCTCAGCATATATGGATGACGAGCTGACGCCCGAACAGCGCGCGCATGTGGAAGCCGTATTGCTGCCAAAACCAGAAGCGCAGCGAATATTGCGCAAGCTGAAGACAGGCAGCGATTTCGGCAGCAAGGTATTTGCGGCCCTGCTGCGCGAGCCATTCCCCTTTGCCTGGGCTCACTCCATCCGCCAGGCAGCACGCCGAAAGAGAGTCGGCTAGGCTTACGCCCCCAAGTCTTTCTCAATCGGGCTGTCGCCCAGCAAATAGCGCGGCCCGCGCCCATACACAGCGGCGGCATCACCGGAATTATACAGGCTGCAGGATTTCATCGAAAGGCAGCCGCAGCCGATGCAGGCATCCAGTTTGTCGCGCAGCATTTGCATCCGCTCGATCCGTTGATCCAGATGAGCACGAAAATCCCTGCCCATCCGCGTCCAGTCCGCCTTGTTAGGCGCACGGTTCTCCGGCAATGTTTCAAGCTGCGCGGCGATTTCAGCAATCGAGAAGCCGAACTCCTGCGCCACCAAAACAAAAGATAATCGCCTCAGGTCAGCGCGCAGAAAACGCCTCTGTCCAGATTTGTTGCGCAGCGGGTGCACCAACCCCTTTTCCTCATAAAATCGAATAGCCGATACAGTCAGCCCGGTACGCTCAGCAAGCTCACCGATGGTCAGAAAATCATTTGTCTTCCTGACAGGTTTCAAAAACTTCATTTCCACTATTGACCTCAAGTTAACTTGAGGACGTACACCAGAATAGCAAATAAAACCAGAGAGTTTGGAAAGGACACGAGATGGCATATTTGGAGCATGTAAACGTCACCGTCAGCGACCCGGTAGCAACTGCCAAGCGCCTGGAGGCCTGGTTTGACTGGAAGGTGCGTTGGTCAGGCGAGGCCTTGAATGGTGGAACCACCTACCACATTGGCAACGACACCAGTTACATCGCGGCCTACACCCCGCGCACCAAAACCGCTGCGCTCAACGACATCAGCTACGCGCATCATGGTGCCCTCAACCATGTGGCCGTTGTGGTGGACGACCTGGATGAAACGGAAAGGCGCGTGAAAGCAACCGGCGTCGAGACGCATAATCATCAAGACTACGAGCCAGGACGCCGTTTCTATTTTGACGACCCCGACGGCATTGAATTCGAAGTCGTCAGTTATTGAGAAGCTGGCTTTTCCAGCGACTATCGTGGCCGAGCAGACTGAAACGCTGCACGAACCTTTGCCTCTGACATACCCAGTTTTCTGGCAATCCGTGCAAAATTTGGTGGCGGACCGCCCGCCGCCTTGCGCAGCGTTTCAAAGGGCACACCCAGCTGCGCGGCTACCGTTGCCAGCGGCCCTCCACCAGCGCGAGGACCGCCGGAGCCACCTGCCCCACCCTGCTGTCCGCCAGCGGCAGAGCGCACCACCGTTACTTCCCCTTTGAAGCAACCGACCGTGTAGGGGTAATCGCGCGTGAAAACATAGTGATAGATCTTTTGCGGTTTGCCATTCCACATCACCTTGCTCGTGCGCCCATGGCACTCGTCCAGATCTTTGGACGTCAATTCACGACCATTTTCATAGGAACCATAGATGCCAAAGCCATCCAGCGCATAGCCCAGCAAATCAGAAGTGCCACCCGGTCCCGAGCGCGTATCATTCAGACAGCGCGAAAGATCGTGATAATGATACTGGCCTGAGCGTTCAGGATGACCGTCGCATTTGTCCTGAATTTCATGTGCAGGCGCATCGCGGCCCAACGCATCCAAAGCGTTGAATATAGCAACCCCGGAAATTGCAAACCCGATCATTCCCATCGGCACGCATGTCGGCTCAGTTGCTATTTGTGGATTGGCGGGCAACTGCAAGAGGACCTTGTATTTGCTGATACGGTTGGGATTTCGGTCATAGGCATAGGCATCATCCTTGCGCGACACGGGAAAAGTGCCGGTCTCATGCGTTGGCAGGCCATTGGCGCTGATGACCCGCATATTGCCTTGCAGCTTGATTGATACCTTGCCGGGCCACTTCACCGAGCCGTCAACAATCGGTTTCAGCGCGGGGTCCCAGGTTTTGCCACGCTCATCCAGCCAATCGCCGCTGGCCTCAGCTCCGCCGCCGTTCTTGTTGAAGCGCCGTTGGCAGGAAAGCACATAGCCTGCCTTCGCAGATGTTGATACCTTGCCATCTCCGAGCGGCAACGTGTGCGCAAATGCCTGCGCGGATACCAGCTCGCAAACCGCAAATGCACTCGCCGCCAATACTCGCCCTTGCCTATATTTCATGATTTCCTCCAAAGTCAGATACGCTTCGGGGGCAAATCTGGACGATTTCACAAAGCCTGCCCACTTACACTTTTGTAATTCGGATTAAAGTTACGAAAGGTTGCGTGGCGCTGATCCAGGATTGCGCGATCCTCAGATCGACAGCATGATTGCGCCTGCCACACGCCGAGGCGCCTCTTCCAGCAGCATATGGCCTGCCCCCTTTACCCGCACCTTGACGAAATTGTCCGGCATGTGCGCCATTTGCTGAATGGGCAGTATGGCGTCTGCATCGCCCCATATCACTGTGGCGGGACAGTCAAGCGATTCCAGAAGCTCCATTGGCAGCGTTCCTTGCGCAAGGATGCTAGATGTCGCCTCGGCAAACATAGCCGCATAGATTTCGGTCAACGCATCTTTCGCACCGGGTTCTGCCCTCTCAATGGCCAAACCTGCAATGAGGGCGGCGGGAATATCAAACCCTTCGGCAAACATGGGCGCCATTGAAATCGCCAGTTCATTGCGCGATGTGGCCATGGCAAAGTGCTCCAGCGCATGCGCATTAATCTCCGGCCCCATGCCGCCGGGACAAACGAGGGTCAGCGATTGCACCTTGGACCCTGCACGCATGGCAATGAGCGCTGCAACCGCACCACCCATGGAATGCCCGGCAAGATGAAAGACCGAAATACCGCGCGCTTGAAGGTCCGCCAGAATCGCCTTGGCCATACGCCCGGCCCCACCGCGCCCGTCAGCCGCCAACGAATGGCGGTGGCCGGGCAAATCATAGGCGATGACAGGAATATCATCCGGCAACAACGCACGCACATGGTTCCACCCGGCGGCACTACCGCCAAAACCATGGATAAGGACCACCGGGGTTTGAGCGCCGAGATCGCCCGCAATTTCAGCATAAAGACTCATGATACATTCTCCGAATAAGGTCGGCTTTGGCGTTCAGTTTCTCACCCGGTTGAAAGAATGCAAAGCCAACAGGTCAAATTTCTAGGGGATTTGCAAACTCAAGCGACTGCCCACAAGAACCCTTGCCCGCTCAAGCCCAACGGCCTACACCCGTGCCATGCTGATCCTCGACAACATCATCGCCGACCGTGGTTCCAAATATGCTGTCTCCGGCGGCCCTTGCCACAACACCGCAGAGGCCAAAGCCTTTATCGACGAACTAAAGAAGACGAAGAAATTCGCCAAGGCGACCCACAATACATGGGCGCTTATCTGCGATGATGGCCCAATCAAGAATGATGATGGAGAAAGCGGCGCAGGCCAGATCATCCTCAAAATGCTGGAGCGTGAGGGCCTCTCCAATCACATCATTGTCGTCACCCGCTGGTATGGCGGCAAACACCTTGGCGGCGACCGCTTCCGGCATGTGACCGATGCCGTGCGGATGTATTTGGGAGAATTCAAAACAGACTGACAGCGCCGTTGTCCGATCTGCATGCGGGCAATTTATGACCCACATGGCCGAATTCAGGCATGACAAGGCGCAAGCCTACGTGTGTGCTTTCCCTCACAGGAAGAGAGGCAAACTCACTCCGCCGCTTCGATCTTCTCTCGCATGTCGCGGTCCAGCATTTCGCCGTGTTTTTTTGTCGCCAGCAGCTCGCGGGCCTTGGCATATTCCGGGTCGTTCCAGAACATCAGGCAGCCGTTGCAGCCACGGCCGCAGCAACCTTCCACGCCCTTGCGTGAGGTCTTGGAGCGCGTTTCCATTGTGTCTGACGAAATCGCGTCCTGCAGCTTTTTCACGCCATTGCGGTAAGCGCCCTCATAGCCCTTCTGGCCAAGCTCGATCTTCTGCGCCACCTTGTCGACGCGCAAACGCTGCCATTCCTCATCCGAAAGTGCATTTTCCTTGCGGATGATCGTGAAAGGCGGAAATTTGCGCTTCAGATCTTCAATATCCTCGCGGTCGAACGCAGCGAAAGGAATGAAAAGCGGCTTCTGCGGACCTGCATTTACCGTTTCAAGCGGCACATCAGGATTTGTGGCCAGACGGAAATCATACAGCCGCAGGTAAACCGTGTCGTCGGTCGCTTTCGGCGGGATCAGCTCCAGCACATCGCCTGCTTCCAGCTTGTTCTTCACCTTGACGATGAAGCCATCATCGCGAACGTCCTCCACCATGCCGGCAAATTCCCATGTGCCGAAGGTCTTGGTGTTTTCGTAATTATGGCCGTAATTCTGCAAGCGGCCTTCATGGAAGGCGATGGTGAAACCACGGCTGCCGACAGTTTCCAGCTCGCGCATATATTCATCCGGCTTCCAGTTTTCCGGATCGCGATAGTAATCATCGATGGCGCGGCGATAGGTGCGGGCAACAGTTGCCACATAATAGGGCGACTTGTTGCGCCCCTCCACCTTCAGACTATCAATGCCAAGCCGCAGATAATCATCCAGCTTCGGCATCAGACACATATCCTTGGAATTGAGGATATAGGAGCCGCGGGAATCCTCCTCAATTGGCATCAATTCGCCTGGGCGAGCCCCCTCTTCCAGCACAAATTCGAACAGACCTTCATTGTGCTCGTTGATTTCCAGCTCTTTGATGGTGCCATCGCGCAGGCGCAAATGCACCTTGTACTGCCAGCGGCAGGAATTGGCACAATTGCCTTGGTTTGCACCGCGCTCCGCCATGAAATTGGAGAGCAGACAACGGCCCGAATAGGTCATGCACATGGCGCCATGCACAAAGGTTTCCAGCCGCACGTCGGGGCATTGCTCGCGAATTTCGGTAAGTTCGGAAAAGGTTACCTCACGCGCCAGCACCACCAGTTCGGCACCCTGCTCTTTCCAGGCATCAACCGTCAGCCAGGAGCAAACATTGGCCTGCGTGGAAATATGCAGTTTCAATTCGGGGGCATTCTTGCGCAGATAATGGAAAACGCCCGGATCCGCCACGATCACGCCATCGGGCTGCACATCTTTCAGCGTTTCCACATAGTCAGCAACCTTCTGCACATCCTTATTGTGTGTGAAAAGGTTCAGCGTCAGATAGACCCGCACGCCATGCTCATGCGCGAAACGGATGCCCTCCTTCACGTCGTCCAGCGAAAGCTGCGACTTGGTGCGCAACGACATATCGGGTGTGCCCATATAGACCGCATCCGCACCGTAAAGCACGGCCACTTTCAGCCGCTCCAGAGAACCTGCAGGCATCAGAAGTTCAGAACGACGCGGCGTCGCATTCGTGGTTGCATTCATGGAAACTCTCCTTGTCGCGCGCGAGGTAACGCCTCAAGCGCACGTATTTTGCCTGCCATATACAGGAGAAAAGCCGATTGGGCCAGAGTAGTGTTCGCGATGCGATGCGCCGTTCGGGAATGGCAGAATTGCGCCTTCATTTCGGTCATCCGTGTTGCTGGTCTGGCTTCTCGAAAGCGGCCATTTGTTTTGGAGCAGCGAAAGTCTTAGTTGGGCGGATAACTGACTTTACCTGTACGGCGAAAAATAATTTTCCCGTGTAAGCTAAGCGGACATGTCCAATCTCCACAGAACGCGCTTCGTTTCGCCGTCTCCAAGGACAACCTGCCACTTTGTAAAAGCTGCCTGAAATTCTTTCCCAGCAGACATAAGATTATCGTGAAGCGTAACCATCTTTGAGGGCCGCTCGAATGAATTTTTACTCTTTGTTGCTATAACGAGCTTTGTGGCAGTTCTAACAACAGATAGTGGTGGTTTGTCAGAACTGTAGGTGTCAACGAAGCTCGTTTCATCTATCTCAATTCGTACATTTGGAATGATTAGACCGCTCCAGTGTTCGTTCCCTTCGCTTTCGAAGGAGAGTGACGTATGTTCCCCAGAAAGAACCACTGCTACCGACACTTCGTTGCGTTGGCCAACAAGCATAGCCACTTCATGTTTGTTAGTCGGCAGAACCAGACTAAGTGGTTTTGCATTTCCGACATTTCCGATCATGAATTCATTTGGTGACAGCAATTTTGTCTCTCCTGATTAGACCCGCCGGTAAAACGCACGAAGGTATCGCAACGCCACTACCCCGGTTCGTTGTATTCACAGCTAGTCCCAACCGCGTCGAACGTCTGTGCGGTAACACTCGGGACAATGCACAGCGCTGGTTGGCCGATTTTCGCGACGGGCCTCGCGACGCTCGTCGTCGTCGAGGACCTCGACCTCAAATCGGTGGCCGCAGTTAATGCAACGGAAGCGAGCAAGTTCAGGCATGAGTAATCCCCGCATTTTCGATAAACCGGTTCCACAAGTATTCTGCCGCCTGTTCCGGGTTTAGACGATCGGGTTCGTTCCCGAACATCGCCATGGAAACGACAAGGAACTGCTCGTACTCGTCCGATGAGACGTTGAACCCACCGTTCGCGGTATTGTGGTCGGCGTTCTCATTGAAGGAATAGTATATGTCGCCCAATGCGAATCTTGCGTTTCGGCAATACACCGTGATATGTGCGGTCCCGTGCTGGCGACCGCGATTGACGACTGTGCTGCCAAATGAGTCCGCATCGCGATCAATAAAGCGGCCTCGCAGGCCATCCACGGCGTTTATCTCAACAATCGCTCGCCGGAAGTAGTCCTTGATTGTGGCGAAGGCTGCCTCTCGATACTCGCTCCGGTCGATCTCGTCGAAGTCACGCTGCACCCGATAGCGCGGAACGCCTTGTTTCGGGGCCGCCAGCGTGTGTGCATCATTGGTTGGTTCTGAAGTAGCCGAGCCGCCTTCGTCAACGACACGGCGAATCTCCTGCACGACGTCAAGGTAGGCATTGTTCGCGTTCGCCCATTCGGAGATTGGCACACCGTCTTTGGGCACAGCTTTCAGTCGCCGCAGTGGAGGCATCGCGGCCCAATCACACGGCTCTACGATGATCGGGACAATCCGTGCATCGCCGGTATCATGCCGTTCCAAGGCGCGCCGCATCTCTCGTTCCACGCAATAATTGGAAGCGATGAAATCGGGGCTGACCATTAGCAGGAAAAGGTCGGCCGCCTCCAGTTCTTGGCCAATCTCATCCTCCAAAACGTCACCCGCCAAAATCTCGCGGTCATACCATGTTTCGATCCTGCCTTCCCGTTGAAGATTGGCAAGATGAACATGCAGACGATCAAGCGCACCTGCATCTTGATGGGAGTAAGATATAAATGCTCGCATATTTCGGCTCCGAATGTTTATATTTTGTTCCAACTTATTCGCACAACGCAGAGTAAGCAACGCAAATTTTGCACGCTGCTAAGCGTTGTGGTAACGGCCGATCTAAAGAGGATGCTCGCGGAAATGTTATCTACTTCTTAGGTCCGCAGTGGGTCGATTGTGCGGGTGCACGTAATGTAGTTTCATGTCCGCTTTGTTGTCTTGCTATACGGGAACCCAACAGTCCCCTCCCCGCCCCAATCCCCGACATTGCCCCTTGGATCGTCTGCCCATCCGCGAATACACTTCCGCAACAAAAAACGGGGCCGTTTCCAGCCCCGCTTCTATCTCTATAAAATCGCAATACCGGCTTGCTTCGCCACCACCATATTGGCAGCGGAGACGATGGCTTCCATGGATGCCGCGACAATGTTGGCATTAACGCCCACCCCGTGCACGGTCCTGTCACCAGCCTGCATTTCCATGTAGCAGATAGCCGCCGCATCGCAGCCGTGCTGCAGGGAATGTTCCGAATAATCATTCACGCTCAGATCAACACCCAGATACTTCGACAGCGCATCGACAAAGCCCGCCACCGGGCCAGAACCCTTGCCTTCAATACGCTTGGGCGGAGGCTCCATGCCCTCTTCATCGGTGATGCGCCAACTGCTGTCAGACGAATTACACGAACGCGGAAATCCGAGTTAATCCCTATTTGCTTCAAACCACGGCGGGCCTATCTCTTATAGCATATTGACATTAAATTAGCCTTGGCTATGTTTTGCTGTAAACATGGAGAGACCAATGGCCGGGCCCAATCCGAAATTGTCATTGTCAGAGCGAACTCACGCTCAAATTCACGAGACACTTGCGGGGCAGCGCGGAGGTGCCAAATCAATCTTGCTTTTTGCGGGGCCGGCCGTCATCGCGTCTATTGCCTATGTGGATCCTGGTAACTTTGCCACCAATATCCAGGCAGGTTCAGGCTACGGTTACACCCTGCTCTGGGTGGTTCTTGTCGCCAATCTTATTGCCATGTTGTTCCAGGCATTGTCCGCCAAACTCGGAATTGTGACGGGCCACAATCTGGCTGAAATGTGCCGCGATCAGTTCTCCACGCCAGTGCGGCTTGTTATGTGGGTGATTAGCGAAGTCGCTGCCATGGCAACCGACCTTGCTGAGTTTCTTGGCGGCGCAATCGGCCTTTCACTGCTGTTCGACATGCCTTTGCTCGCAGGCATGGGGGTGACGGCTATCGTTACCTACGGAGTGCTCTTGTTTGAGGGACGCGGATTCAGGCCAATGGAACTAATCATTGGCGCGCTGGTTGCAATCATAGGTCTTTGCTACATCATCGAGATGTTTATTGCCCCTGTAGACTGGGCAGCGGCGGGCCTTGGTTTGATCACTCCAGCAATGCCGGACGCGACCGCACTGACCATCTCGGTCGGCATAATAGGTGCGACTGTCATGCCGCATGCGGTCTATCTTCATTCCGGCTTGACGCAAAACCGGGCCCCGGGACGCAACGAGCAAGAGCGCCGCAAACTGCTGCACTTTTCAAATATTGAATGTGTCGTTGCGCTCGCAATCGCAGGTGCGGTCAATATGGCCATGGTCATGATGGCATCGGCCGCGTTCCATTCTGGTCATTCCGATGTGGCGGAAATCGAAACCGCTTATCACACACTGACGCCGTTGCTCGGCGGCGCTGCAGCCTCGGTGTTCCTGATTTCGCTCATGGCATCGGGTATTTCCTCTTCGGCGGTGGGCACGATGGCCGGGCAAATGATCATGCAGGGCTTCGTGGGTTTCCGCATCCCCGTTTGGGTGCGTCGTCTGGTGACCATGTTGCCTGCTTTTGTGATCGTTTTGATAGGGGTGAACCCAACCAAGGCACTTGTTTACAGCCAGGTTATTCTTTCATTCGCACTGCCTATCCCCATGATCGCGCTCGTAATGTTCACGCGCAATCCTGCCATCATGGGTGAGTTCACCAACCGCCGCTTGACTGATTTTGCCGCTATTGTCGGGGCCATCACAATTCTGTTTTTGAATTTGGTGCTGCTACTCCAGACATTCGGCGTCCCAATCCCGCTATTGGGATGAATTGGGCAATCTTCATTCATCTGGGCGGGGTTTTATAACCGACACGATGCAGTTATAGTCGCGTCTAAGTTTTAGTAACCGACCGCAGAGGTGACCAATTCGATGAATGAGTCTTCGTCCAGGGAGAGCCGGCTTTCGGCGACAGAGATCGAGACGCATGTCGAGGCTTTTCAGAAAAGCCGCGATGCGCGCCGCACCGAATTGATGGAAGACTATATCGAACTGATAGCAGACCTGATCGAATATTCCGGCGAGGCACGCCAGATAGATATTGCGCAACGCCTCGGCGTCACCCAGCCTACAGTCGCCAAGATGCTCAAGCGCCTCACCGAGGCGGGCTTGGTCACCCAACGGCCCTATCGGGGCGTATTCTTGACCGACGAGGGTGTGTTGATGGCAAAAAATGCACGCCGCCGCCATGAAATCGTTGAAGCATTCCTGCGTCGGATCGGTGTGGACCCCGATACAGCACGCAATGACGCGGAAGGCATTGAACACCATGTCAGCGAGGAAACATTGAAAGTTTTCGAGCGATTTCTGAAGTGATAGTCATCGGTTCTGTCGCTGAACGTCGCACCATTGCTTGCTGGAAGCGGTCGATAATCAACTCCCAAAACAAAAACGGGGCCGTTTCCGACCCCGCTTCTATCTCTATAAAATCGCAATACCTGCTTACTTCGCCGCCACGATATTGGCAGCGGAGACGATGGCTTCCAGGGATGCCGCAACGATGTTGGCATTAACGCCCACGCCGTGCACGGTCCTGTCACCAGCCTGCATTTCCATGTAGCAGATGGCCGCAGCATCGGAGCCGTGCTGCAGTGAATGTTCCGAATAATCATTCACGCTGAGATCAACACCCAGATACTTCGACAGCGCATCGACAAAGCCCGCAACCGGGCCAGAGCCTTTGCCTTCAATACGTTTCTGTTCGCCATTGTCGATGATTTCCGCAGCAACGATACGCTGACCGGGATGATCAGGATCCGTGTGCGAATGGTGATCGACGAATTTCAGGCGGGCACCGGGCTGCTCGACATAACGCTCCATGAAGCGCTCATAGATGCGCTTAGGCTGTAGCTCCACGCCCTCTTCATCGGTAATGCGCTGAATGTCCTCGCGGAACTCCACCTGCAGCTTGCGCGGCAAGTTGATACCGTAATCTTCCTGCATGATATAGGCGATGCCGCCCTTGCCCGACTGCGAGTTGATGCGGATAATCGCCTCGTAGGTGCGGCCCACATCC
Organism: Ensifer sp.; assembly: GCA_050301895.1. Taxonomy (GTDB): domain Bacteria; phylum Pseudomonadota; class Alphaproteobacteria; order Rhizobiales; family Rhizobiaceae; genus Ensifer_A. Next base: position 711,643 of record JBNKZZ010000002.1, read on the forward strand.
TGTGGGTCAATCGGCAGATACGGAACTTCCCAAAACGGCTTGTTGGCCTGTTTGATGGCCTTCATGCCCTTGTTGATTGCATCCTGGTGAGAACCGGAGAACGCGGTGTAAACCAGCTCACCCACATAGGGGTGGCGTTCCGGGATCTTCAGCTCATTGGAATATTCATAGACAGCTTTGATGCGCTCGATATCGGTGCAGTCGAGCTTGGGGTCCACACCCTGGGTAAACATGTTCAAGGCCAGCGTGACAATGTCCACATTGCCCGTGCGCTCGCCATTGCCGAAAAGCGTGCCTTCCACGCGGTCAGCACCCGCCATCAGCCCCAACTCAGTCGCAGCAATGCCTGTGCCGCGGTCGTTATGCGGATGGAGTGAGATCAACACATTCTCGCGGTTGACGATGTTCCGGCACATCCATTCGATCTGGTCGGCATAGATGTTCGGTGTGGCCATTTCCACGGTCGCGGGCAAGTTCAGGATCAACTTGTTGTCAGGCGTTGGCTGCATGACCTCAATCACCGCATTGGAGATTTCCAACGCAACGTCCAACTCGGTTCCGGTGAAGCTTTCCGGCGAATATTCGAAACGGAAGCCGCCGCCAGCCTTTTCCGCCATGTCGCGGATCATCTTGGCCGCGTCCACTGCGATCTGTTTGACGCCCATCACATCCTTGCCAAACACCACGCGGCGCTGCAGCTCGGATGTGGAATTATAGAAGTGAACGATGGGGCGATTGGCACCTTCCAGCGCTTCAAATGTGCGAGTGATCAGTTCCGGGCGGCACTGCACCAGCACCTGCAGGGACACATCTTCCGGCACACCGCCCTCTTCCACACACCAGCGGGCGAAGTCGAAGTCCGTCTGCGAGGCCGACGGGAAACCAATTTCAATTTCCTTGAACCCCATATCCAGCAGCAACTGGAACATGCGCGCCTTGCGGTCGTGACCCATCGGGTTGATGAGCGCCTGATTGCCATCGCGCAGATCCACCGAACACCAGATCGGCGGGGTGGTGATGGTTTTGGAGGGCCATGTGCGATCGGAAATATCAATCTGCGGATAGGCCTGATACTTCACGCCTGCGGTCGGCATTCCGTTCTGCGGATTGTAGGTCTGCTTGATCATAGTCTTCTCGTCTCTTCCCGTGTGCAGGCGCTTTTAACGTATGATTTGCGCTTTGGCGACACGTAACGGCGGGGTTTCCGCCTGAAATTCAGTCATTCTGGTGAATTTGAAGGAGCGCTTTGAAGTGCCTGACGGTTTCCGGCCGCCGGGCGCTCCTTCGTCAGACCCGACAACCGCGTGTAAGACCGAGGAGAAGAAGCGAGTTTACGGTGCGCGCAACGCCACCGGCGGCGCGTTGCCCCCGTGAAATTGCTGTCTTTGTATTTGCCAACCGTGTCTTCATGAAAAGCCATATAGCGTTACTGCGTGCATTAGGCAAGCGACACACTGATTTTTCGAGAAACAGAAACGCTCTAAGGCTTTTTATCCGTGCCCGAAACTCTTCGACATTCGCGTCACAATGGGGTTCATGGCGTCTTTGGCGCTTGCCGGATAGGTAATCTCAAAGACATGCACAATGCCGTTTGCCGCATCAATTGCCGCACGGCGATAGAATATATCGCTGCCCTTGTAACCCGATAGAACGTACCAGTCGGTGCCGGATTTTTCATATGTCACCCGGTCATAGCTGCCGAATTCCTTGTCGCGCGCAGCCATGGCGGGACCCTTGCTATCATCGTAGTTGAACTGCCCAAAAACATAAAACTGCGTGCCATCCACCGCCTTGAAGGCGCGACCATCGCCATTTTCAGATGGCGGCATGGCTTTGAACATGTCTGCCGGATAGTCGATGTGTGTGCCAAAGCGCTCGTTCACATAGGTCTGCCAGCCAGTCAGCTGCGGCTCATCCAAAGCCCCAACATCGCCCGGCAGAAATTCAATTGCTGAGAGCCACGCGGTGGCGTCGCCGGTGAGATATTCCACCCGCACATGAAATGCGGTCACAACGGTAAGAAGCTCCGCAACACTTGCCGCGCCCTTCAATTGCCATTGCGGCGACGAAAAGGATATCAGCTCCTCCGTCCAGCCTGTCCCGACATTCGCAGGAAAGGCTATGGATGCAGATTTACTTCCGCTCTCGATATAGATGTCGCCGCGCCCGCCATATTCGTAGGGGCCGGTGTAGTCGCCGTTGTGGGTTTTCACCATCAGGCGCAGCCCGCCTGCTTGCGACCAGTCACCCAGCACACCCTGCGGCGCAACTATGTAGCCATTTATACCGTCACCAGCGCAAAAGGCTTCCAGCACTTGACGCCCATCGGTGTTGGCAAGACCAAGCGTGGCATGGTCACCCACCCAGCCTTGCAGGCCATCCGCAAAGTTCACACCACCGGGAACGCCACCCTCAGATTTACGAACAGGTTCGGCGATTGACGCACCGCCCCCACCCGGTCCGCCAAGGATCGCGGGCGGTGGTTCGCTGGCCACCGGATCGGTACGTTTGGCAGGATCAAAACCGCCCATCAGGTGTAAATTTTCCACCAGCCAGTTCGCTGCGGTGGTTACTTCGTCCAGGGAAGTATTCGCCCCTTCCAGCGTGAAGATGAAGCGCTTCTTGTCACCCCGCGCCTGCTCGCTCACGTTCTGGATCGAGAGCCTATTGCCAAAATCACTGGTAATACGGGTTACAGGCTGGTGATCGATGATCACATTTTCCACGCCAACAATCTCATCATAGCCAAGCAATGGTTCGTCCGGGAACCACCAGAAGGACAGGATCGTCCACTTGCCATCAGGGCTTTCAAATAGCTTGTCGTCCGGCTTGTCCGAAATTGCTTTCCAGCCTTCCGGCATGAGGTAGGTTACGCCTCCAACGTCCACCGCAACAACGCCGCTGATCGGCAATGGCTGTTCACCGGCAACATTGGGAGCGGACTGTGTCTGCGCTTCTTTTGCCGCTTTTGCCGCCGGTTCCACATTCGCCGTATTGTTGAGGCTGGCCAATGCATCGTCGGTCGCCTCCGGCCTCCCGTTATCCTCATTGGTAACAGGTGCAACATCGCTCTCAGCAGAAGGCGTCAAACTCGAGCCGAGTGGTGGAACATCACAGGCGCTCAACATACCATCGGGATCGAATTTGATGGCATCGAGCGCCTTCGCAAGCGCCTCCCCGCCAAAGAAAACATCAGTCCCGGCAACTGTAACGGAAATCGGCTCACCGCCGGCGCAGCTCAACAGCCGATAATACTCAATCCTGCCACCAACATATGACATACCGTCCATGAATTCCTGCGTTTTCACAGGCCACTCATAAAGCTCGGCAAACTGATCAAATATGATGGATTTTCTGGGCTGCAGACCAGCAGGCACATCGCTGTCCGTACCTTGAGGACCGGTCACCTCCTCACCGCGTGAAATACGGACATATCCAGAGTAGGCACGTGGATAAAACGCAATCTCTCGATCAGGATTACCGCCAAGATTATGCCAATCCGGCAGCAACTCAAAGGTGACAAGACCACCCAGTGCGGCAGTAATTTCCGGTTCAACGGCCCGCAATGTCACCGTCGCAAACAATTGCTCCAGCTGTTCGCGATGACGATCCAGAGGGTCTCCAACTGCCATGCCCACAATTGTCAAATAATCTCCGTCGTCCCACGGTTTGGTGGAGAAATAGACAATCCCCTCGCCTTCAACGCCTTTGGTTATTTCGGCCTTCATCTCAATACGGCGGAAAGGTTGATCGCCAATAAGCACTTGTTCGTCTGATGCAATTTGTGCCCCAGGCGGCATCTGGTCAGTCCGACTTTGCAGTGACATTCCGAAAATGACACCCAATTTTGTCTTCATGTCGCCATTGAAATAGAGCTTCGATCTCTTGTTATCCTCCACCAGCTTCCAGTCTGGTGGCACATGAGCCGTGGCTGTGGACATGCTGAACTCTGCCCAGCCATCGGGAATATCTGATGCAGCTTGCGGTGTCGGCTCAACAGGCGTCTGCGTGGTTTGCGCCACCACCGGAGCGTCCGTTCCCGTCTCGGTCACTTGCACGTCATCGGGTTTTCCCGAAGCCGCATCAATCGGAATGATCGCGACGGCAGCAGCGCCGTCATCGGGAACAATCTCATCGAGAGACTTTTCGTCATCTGTGATGCCGTAGGCCTTCATATCTTCCGCACTTTGGGCGAGCACGGTTTCCGGGGCAGATAACGAGGCAAGAATGATGACCCCAAGCGACAAGAACCTCATAGTCAATTACCTCCAGAAATGGGCGAGCCGGGGAAGCTCTGCGGAACGCCAGAAACCACACCTTTTGCCAAGCTCTGTTTGAGAATATTCACCAGAATGCGCCCCTCCTGCCCCTCAATGGGGTAGTAGGTCATTTCGCCAGTAATGGCGGAGGAAAAGAAACCGGCAAGCTCAAGTTCCGCCTCCGCTTCACAAGCACGTTCCAGCGTGGTGCCACCTCCACCGGCTTTGCTTTCAAAGCGCGTAATCGTGCACTCGCTTTCGGCCAGACGATCATCGCTCAACATGTTCATCTGGCAACCCTCAAAGCCATCGATAGCATCGAGAAAAGGCTCGCCCAGCACGATGTCAGTTCCCTTTGTTATGGCCGGAGACGCAACACGCCAGCCCGTCGCCGGATCGTACTGACCAAAAACCCAGCTACCATTTGCGAGAGGCGCAAAGTCCACGATTTGCGGTGCATGTGCCGAAGCTTCAACTGTTTGCGATGTATACTTGCCATCGCTCATGATCTTTTTCAGCTCGCAAGTGCCCGCCTCCTCGGACAATTCATATCGCGCAACGATCACACTTTGCGGTTCACCGAATATGGCCACCAGCCTGCCATCGGAGATGGCAAGTCCACGTTCTTCGCTCTGGTCACCGGTGTTTATGGCGATCCGCTCAGGATAGCCCGCCTTGATGATGGCAAGCTTGGTGATTTCGGTTGAAAACATGCCGTCTTCGCTGAAGGTCCATGTCCAGGCACCGCCTGCAGGCAAGGGCATGATGACTTGTGTGCCTTTTGAATAACCGTAGGCTGTCACCTCCAGCTTCAGCTTTTTGTTAAGTCGCGGCATCAGATGGGCGTTGGCCCGCCATTTCTCCGCCTCCAAATTTCTCACAAAAGCCCGATCAGCGATTTCAGGCATGACCTTCTTGGCCAGGGCAACCTCCAGAAGCGCCTTGTGCTCTGCCATGAGGCTTTCCTGAACAACAGCATGGCCAAGTCCCATCGCTGGCGTCTTGCAGTCGCCATAGCTTGCAAGCATGTCATCGTCAAAGGCCCGCGACACCCATTCATTGAGCACGCCGTCTATGTAATCACCGTAAGGCTTTTCACTTTTTCCTTCGGCTGCAAGATAGAGCCGCCAGAGTTCTTCTTTCCATTCGCTCAAGGGCCTTGGGTGAGCACGATACCAGGCGCGATACGGGCAGTTCCACGCCTCTGTTGCAGCGTCCAGAACGGCGGCCTGCCATTCGCGCAGTGTCACATCCACCACAAAGAGCGCAATTCCGCCGATCTGAACAGGGCCCCAGCCCCATTTGGAAATTGCAAAACTCATCCACGTCTTGATGCCGCCTGTCAGTGCAGCGTCATCTCGGCCTGCAGCTGCATCGCGCGCAACTTGCGCAATACCAACGGCAAGTCCGACAATGGCAAATGCATCGTTCACCGGCGCGACTTCATCCAGCCACAAAGCATGCTGCGCCAACGTGCCGACTGCGGATTCAATGCCCAGCTTGTCACCAAACAGCTGCCGACCCGCTGCCGCTGCTGCATCACTTTCCGCCTTCATGTTCTTCATCACCAGCGCATTGCCGAGTGCGCTCAGAGCATCGTCAGTGAGGCGGTACTGTTTGGCATTGGGCGAGATTGTGAAGGAAACAACCTGCTCCTCTGGCCCATCTCCCTCAGTAATGGGCACAAACAGAGCGTCCAGGTGTTGACCATAGGCCATTGGCACCGGGACACAGGAAAGGCTGAGAGCGCCAGCCAGCGCGAGCATTGCTCCCTTGGGAAAGCGCATTGCAGACAACATATCACACCCTCCATATTGAGGGAGATTACGCCTCGCAATTGTAGCGCCATTTGCGCCAAATCAAGCATACGCTTATTTATATTTATCGCATGCAAGCTGCCGGAAACAGCAAGCCGCGCGCTATCTGCGTAGCCGCTGTAAACCCAGCACTGCGCCCCCAGCCAGCAGCCCCCAGAAAGCACCGGATACGCCACCAAATGACAGACCGGATGCTGTCACGAGAAACGTCACGCCAGCGGCCTCCCGCTTTGTTGGGTCGGCGAATGCAGCACTTGCAGAACCTGTCAGTGCGCCGAGCAGCGCCAGACCGGCAACGGCCTTGATATAGGCAGGATCCGACAACGAGACGAACCATGTGATGATGCCCGTTGCCAGCCCGAAAAGCACATAAAAGAGACCAGCGACAACCGCGGCCCAATACCGCTTGCTCTCTTCGGGATGCGCATCGGGTCCCGCGCACATTGCCGCTGTGATGGCGGCCAGGTTCACAGCCAAACCACCAAACGGGGCGGAGAGAAGTGAGAAGACGCCAGTTGTCGCAAACAACGGTCCGGGTGGAGGCTCATAGCCGTTGATCTTGAGAATTGCCATGCCGGGTATGTTCTGCGACGCCATTGTGACAATGAAGAGCGGAAGCGCCACTGAAACAAGAGCTTGCAGGTTGAACTCGGGCATGCCGAACACAATACCCGCACTCACACCGGGCATCTCCGTCGCATCCCAGCTTCCGTTCAGATGGTAGATCGTCAGGAGCACAAAAACCCCCAGTGCCGCTGGCAGCGCCCAAAGCCGCTTGAACACGCCCACAACGGCCCAGGCCGCAAAAATCAGAATACCACCAACGGGGTCCAGCCGCACTGCTTCCACCGGGGCCAGACAAAGCGGCAGAACTATGCCCGCCAGCATGGCGTTGGACAGAGCAGGCGGAATGGCGGCGACCGCGCGCCCAAAGGGACGAAAAAGGCCTGCGGCAATTATCAGCCCGGAGGAGACGATAAATGCCCCGAGCGCGGCGGCAAAACCGCCCTCCACAAGTCCGCTGCCCGCCAGAAGAGCCGCACCGGGTGTCGACCACGCAACCGAAATCGGCATCTTGAACCATAGCGACAGCACAATACCCCCAAGGCCCATGGCGATGGAGAGTGCGGCCAGACCAGACGCCGATTGAGCGGGGGTTGCACCCACCCCTTCAAGCCCCTGCAGTACAACAGCAAATGAGCTGGCAAAGCCTGCGAAGGCCACCAGGATGCCCATGAAGAAGGATTGCGCGGAGAGGTCTTTGATCATGCGGGAGTCTCGAGTCGAAATCAAAAGGATAGGAAGCTCAGGAACCAAATGCACAGCAGTTTGGCAAGGTCTCCGGGGGGCGCATGAGGCCTGCATAACAAAAATCCCCACCGGTTGCCCGGCAGGGATTTGAAAATACCAGCGATTTGACTGGATTTAGCCGATCTCACTCTGCGAGCTGATGATCTTGGAAACCAGACCATAATCCTTGGCTTCTTCGGCTGAAAGCCAGTAGTCGCGATCAGTATCCTTGGCGATCTTTTCAACCGGCTGACCGGTAGCCTCGGAGAAAATCTTGTTCAGGCGCTCGTTCATTTTGATGATTTCGCGAGCCTGAATTTCGATGTCGGATGCCATGCCACGTGTGCCGCCTGAGGGTTGATGCAGCAGGAAGCGGGTGTTTGGCAGGCAGACGCGCTGCTCCTTCGGCACCGAAACGTAAATCAGAGCGCCAGCAGAGGCCACCCAACCGGTACCAATGATCCAGACTTTCGGCTTGATGAACCTGATCATGTCGTGAATGGAATCGCCAGATTCCACATGACCGCCCGGTGAATTGACAAACACCTTGATATCGTCGTCGCTCTGCGCAGCCAGTGCCACAAGCTGTGCGCAAACCTTCTGCGCCAGTTCCTGTGTGATGCTGCCATAGATGAAGATGGACCGCGACTTGAAAAGCGCAGCCTCCGCATCTTTGCCCAAGGCAGCTTCCTGCTTCTTGTCGTCGTCGTCGTCTTCCATGCGCATATAGCAAACTCCAGAATAATCTTTTCGAATTCATCCCTGAGATAGGGCGACTCAGCTGAGAAAACAATGCAACATTTAAGACAGGCTTAAAAGGTGGATAAAAACACCAGTTTCAGACGCAGCGCGGCGGGAATTCAGATGTTACTCTCTTTACTTCAGCGATGTGCAGAACAAAAATAAATGAATTCAAAACGGGGAGAGAGGGAATGACCGAACTCATCACATGCCTTTGGTACGACCACGGAGAAGCCCGCAAGGCCGCTGAATTTTACGCGGCCACCTTTCCCGACAGCCATGTCGGACGCATCAACTTTGCACCTGCAGATTTCCCCGGCGGCAACGGTGGCAGCGAGCTCACCGTGGAGTTCACGGTGGTTGGCCGCAAGTTCGTCGGCCTCAACGGAGGCCCCGTTTTCAAACCGAATGAATCTGTAAGCTTCATGGTCACAACAGATACCCAGGAAGAGACTGACCGTTACTGGGAAGCAATTGTGAACAATGGGGGCGCAGAAGGCGCTTGCGGCTGGTGCAAGGACCGCTGGGGATACAGCTGGCAGATCACCCCACAACGTCTTTTGGACCTGATGACCAGTTCTGACGCTGACAGGGCACAGCGCGCTTTCAACGCCATGATGACCATGGAAAAGATCGACATTGCAGCGCTCGAAGCCGCCGTCGCATGACGCAAGAGGAAAAGCCGAAGAAACCGGATTTCAAACGATCAATAACAACTGTGATGGAATTCTCGAAAAATCTCGCTAGATAGGCGCAGCAACTATCAAGGATCCCACCATGAAAGCCGTCCTGTTCGAACTCTTTGAACAAGCCCCAAAAGTAACCACTGTTGAAGACCCCACGCCGCCGCCGCATGGTGTTGTGGTCAAGGTCGGCGCAACCGGTGTTTGCCGCAGCGACTGGCACGGTTGGATGGGACACGATCCTGATATTACCCTTCCCCATGTTCCCGGTCACGAACTGGCCGGTACGGTGGTTGCCGTGGGCAAAGATGTGCGCAACTGGAAGGAAGGCGACCGTGTAACGGTGCCATTCGTTGGCGGTTGCGGTGCCTGCCCTGAATGTCACGCAGGCCACCAGCAGGTCTGCCACAACCAGTTTCAGCCGGGCTTCACCCATTGGGGCTCATTTGCAGAATATGTTGCCATCCATCAGGCCGACCTCAACCTCGTTGCGCTGCCTGACAACATGGAGTTCGCAACCGCCGCCAGCCTCGGATGCCGCTTTGCCACATCCTTCCGTGCAGTGGTCGATCAGGGGCGCGCAACAGCCGGTCAATGGGTTGCGGTACATGGCTGCGGTGGCGTTGGCCTGTCCGCCATCATGATCGCCAACGCTGTCGGCGCCAATGTCATCGCCATCGACATAGCCGACGACAAACTGGCGCTGGCCAAAGAGCTAGGCGCTGTCGCCACAATCAATTCAACCAGCGTCGATAATGTCGTAGAAGCCATAATGGAGATCACAAAAGGCGGCGTGCATGTCTCGCTTGACGCCTTGGGCCATCCCGCAACCTGCTTCAATTCCATCTCCAACCTGCGCCGCCGTGGCAAACATGTTCAGGTCGGCCTCATGCTCGCCGAGCACGCCACGCCGCAAATCCCGATGTCCAAAGTTATTGCCCATGAGCTTGAGATCTACGGCAGCCACGGCATGCAGGCCCATCGTTACGATGCCATGTTTGCCATGATCCAGTCCGGCAAGTTGGACCCGTCACGCCTGATCGGTAAACAGATCAGCCTGGAAGATGCTCCGCAGGCCCTCATGAACATGGATAAGTTCCAGTCCATTGGGGCCACTGTCATTACCCAATTTGGATGACACAAAAAAGCGTCGCTTTTGGGCACAGTTACGTCAAAATACCCATGGACAGCGCGGCGTCATTTTTTCTAGTATTCGCGTATGTGAAAACCGGATTCGGCGTGACCAAGTTGCGGGCGTCGTGTCGACCAAAGAGAGGGACATAATGTTCAAGAAGATTTCGCTTGCCACAATTGCATTTGCAGCCGCCACGCCTGCCTTCGCCCACCTGAACCCTGCAGAACACGGTTCGTTCATGGCTGGTCTTTCGCACCCCTTTTCCGGTGCTGACCACATGCTCGCCATGATCGCTGTAGGTCTCTGGGCGGCCATGATCGGCGGCAAGGCAAAGTTCGCCGTTCCAACTGCTTTTGTCGGCACAATGGCAATCGGCTTTGCGCTGGCGCTTTCCGGTGTTGCTTTGCCGTTCGTTGAGCCGGGCATCCTCGCATCCATCGTCGGTCTCGGTCTGCTCGTTGCTATGGCTGCCCGCTTCCCGGTAGACGCATCTGCAGCCGTCGTTGCTGTTTTCGCCCTTTTCCACGGTCATGCACATGGCTCAGAACTTGGTGCCGCCGGCGCGCTCCAGTTCGGTCTCGGCTTCGTTGCGGCAACAGCAGCCCTGCACATCGCAGGCATCGGCCTTGGCATTGCCCTTGGTCGTCATGAGAAGATTGCCCGCTTCCTGGGCGCAGGTACAGCTGTTGCTGGCCTTGCCATGATGATGGGCTAAGCCCAACACAATCACTGGAATAAGAAAAGGCGGGCTTTGCGGCCCGCCTTTTTTGTTATCCCCTGCCCCTATATGTCGGCACACCCTGGTCCGGCAGCCACGCACCTTCCGGCGGCGCACCGGTCTGCCAGAAAACATCAATCGGAATGCCGCCGCGCGGATACCAGTAGGCACCAATCCGCAACCATTCCGGATCAAGCAGTTCAACAAGACGCTTGGCGATATAGATCGTGCAATCCTCGTGAAACGCACCATGGTTGCGGAATGAGAAGAGGAAGAGTTTCAACGACTTTGATTCCACCAGCCATTCACCGGGAATATAGTCGATTACGATATGCGCAAAATCCGGCTGGCCGGTCATGGGGCAAAGCGAAGTGAACTCCGGTGCGGTGAAGCGCGCAACATAGTTCGTGCCAGCATTGCCATTGGGGACCCGCTCCAGCACGGCCTCTTCAGGGCTTCGGGGCGCTTCAGTGTTCGCACCCAACATCGTCAGGCCAGAAACGTCAGTGGTCGACATTGTCTCTCCAATCAAATTCTAACGCGCACGCCATGCGCCTTTTCACCTTCCGGTTCAACATGAATTGCCAAGCTCGCGCCTGAAATAACCGCATGGATAGCATCTTCCAGCCGGTCGCATATGTCATGCGCGTCACCGACGCTCATCTCCTTGGGAACCACCAGGTGAAAATCCACAAAAACAGCAGGTCCGGCGCGGCGTGTGCGCAAATCATGCACATCCAGAGAGCCCGACGCATTCTCAGCTATCGCCTGCTTTATCGCAGCTTCTTCCTCAGGTGTTACGGCCTTGTCCATCAAGCCATCCAAAGACTGATGAACAACCTTCCAGCCTTGAAATAGAATATTGGCCGCTACTGCAAGCGCCATCAACGGGTCAAGAATGCTGTAACCAGTCGCCAGCACTGCAAACAGCCCCACCAGAACGCCGAGCGATGTCACGACATCGGACATGATGTGGCGTCCATCCGCCACCAGAGCAGGTGAGTGATGTCTTCCGCCCAGCCTGAGCAAAAGCATGGCCCAGCCTCCATTAATGACGGCAGCGAGGAGATTCAAACCGATACCCAAGGCAGGCGCTTCAAGCATATGCGGATCGCGCAATTCACCTACGGCCTCTCGGACGATCAGCAGCGCGGCGATGATAATCATCACGCCCTCGGCCACCGCCGACAGGTATTCCGCTTTGTGATGGCCGAACTGATGGTCCGCGTCTGCGGGCTTCTGCGAATATGACACGGCAACATAGGCCAGTATCGCAGCGACTACATTAACCGTGGATTCCATGGCATCGGAGAGCAAGGCAACAGAGCCGGTGAAATACCAGGCGAGTGCCTTTATGCCCATGAGGCCCAGCGCCAGCGGGATGCCCCAAAAAGCAATTGTACGAAGAAATCGTGCTTCCTGCTTTTTCATACGTGCCTCCTGCAATGACAGTTCCTTTCACGGGGATAACCGGGAACAGCAAATCGGGCAAGCATGTTGGTTGGAATCATGCCACTCACCAACAGGCACTTTACCGAACACTGCCGAAATGGCGCTCGTTAAATGTGCTTGTTGTACGCGCGCAAAATGTGCAATAGCAACAAACGCAGCGGTTCCACAAGAATATAGATATACTTTTCAATATGTTAATCAGAATACTCATTACGCTCTCATTGCTATTGGCGGGATTTGCTTTTCGCGCTCCCATTGTCAATGCCGAAGAGTATTCTGTTGCATATTTGCTGCCGGACGGCACGTATGCTTCTCTTTGCGGGACTGGCGACGACAGCAACGCACCGAACCAACATAGCAATCATCCCTGCGAGCTTTGCCTGCTGGCATGTTCGCTCCTGCTGACAAAATCGCCTTCAAGCAGCACGGCACCACGCACACTTGCCGAAGTCCTGCGGCCGAACAAACGATATGACGGCCCATTGGTCGTCGCAAGCATTGAGCGCCTGCGCTCGCGCTCGCCCCCGCGATCTGCCTGAGTTCCTCCAGACAACCATCAACAATTCAATGTCCGTGAGGGCAAATTCGCGACGCTGGATTGCGTCCGCATTATGGAGTTATTTATGAACAAGCAGATCATCAAGGCTGTAGCCGTACTCACATCTTCTTTGGCCGCAAGCAACGCTTTCGCGCATGCCTCACTTGTTGCAAGAGAGGCCCCCGCCGAAAACTACTATGTTGCTCAAATGCAGATTCCGCATGGCTGCGACGGTCAGGCAACCAATGCCGTATCCATCAAGCTTCCGGAGGGGTTTATCTCCGCCAAACCTATGCCAAAGGCAGGTTGGACGCTCGAAATCGTCAAAGGGGACTACCAAAAGACCTATGACAATCACGGCGAGGTTAAATCCGGCCCGATCGAAATCATCTGGAAGGATGGCGACCTGCCAAACGACTTCTATGATGTTTTCACAATTATGGGGAAAATTTCCGGCGTAGAACCAGGTACGGCTCTGCCATTCATCGTCACACAGACTTGCGCGGATGGTAAGGTTGAATGGAATGAAATCGCCAAGGAAGGCGTCGATGCACATTCCCTGAAGCACCCCGCACCGCTTCTCAACATCGTCGAAGGCGGTCACCAGCACCACTAAGATCGGCAGCATTAGAAAACAGGCCGCGGGTTACCCCGCGGCCATTTTGTTCAGTTCGACGTTTGGAGATGCCACAATTCGCTCATGGCAGCCGACCGCAATCGCTTGCCGCCGCTAGGCCGCCTTCACCTTCGAGCGTTTCGCCAGATGCGCCACCACGTTCTCGATCATCCGCATGCCTGCATCCTGCCCAAGGGTCATGATGGACTCAGGGTGAAACTGAACGGCCGCAATCGGCTCCTTGGCATGCTCAATGCCCATAATCGTACCGTCTTCACTCTCTGCAGTGATCATGAAGTCGCCGTCCAGAGTTGACGGGTCAGCAAAGATCGAATGGTAGCGACCAACCGTGATTTCCTTCGACAAGCCGGAGAAAACTGTCCCTGCTTCCAGAACCCGGATGCGCGATGGCTTGCCGTGCATGGGCACCGCCAGCTGACGCAGATCGCCACCGAATGCTTCCGCCAGCGCCTGCAATCCAAGGCAAACACCAAAGAGCGGGAGTTCACGTGCGCGCGCTTTCTTGATCGTCGACTTGCAATCGAAATCCGACGGCGAACCAGGACCAGGCGAAAGCACCACGATATCTGGATTGATAGTGTCAAACACGTCATCGGCAACTGGCGAGCGAACAGTGGAAACTGTCGCCCCGGTCTGACGGAAATAGTTTGCCAGCGTGTGTACGAAAGAGTCTTCGTGGTCGACCAGCAATATCTTCACGCCCTCACCCACCTTCGCCACATCGCGGGTGGTTTTCGAGCTGTTGCCGGACTTTGCGTCACGAATTGCTGCGATCATGGCTGATGCCTTCAGTTCTGTTTCGGCTTCTTCGTCCTCGGGAATGGAATCGTTCAGCAGCGTAGCGCCAGCGCGCACTTCGGCAATACCATCCTTGATGCGCACGGTGCGCAACGTGAGGCCGGTGTTCATATCACCATTGAAACCAACCATACCGATAGCCCCACCATACCAGGCGCGCGGGCTCTTCTCATGCTTCTCGATAAACCGCATGGCCCAGAGCTTCGGCGCGCCGGTGACAGTCACCGCCCATGCGTGAGACAGGAAGCCATCGAATGCGTCCATACCAGCCCGCAGGCGACCTTCAATGTGGTCAACCGTGTGGATCAGCCGCGAATACATCTCGATCTGACGGCGGCCAATGACCTTCACCGACCCAGGCTCGCAGACACGGCTCTTGTCGTTGCGGTCCACGTCCGAACACATGGTCAATTCGGACTCGTCCTTTTTGGAATTCAGCAGTTTCAGTATCTGCTCTGAATCCGCAATTGCGTCTTCACCACGCTTGATCGTACCCGAAATCGGACAGGTCTCGATACGACGCCCGGTGACACGCACAAACATTTCCGGTGACGCACCAATCAGATATTCCTGATTACCCAGATTGATGAAGAAGGAATAAGGCGACGGATTCAATTCCTTCAGACGGCGCGAAATTTCCGACGGCTTGGAATCGCAGCGCTCCATAAACTTCTGACCGGGCACAACCTCGAAGAGATCACCACGGCGGAAGCTTTCCTTCGCCTTCGTCACCAGTTTGGAATATTCACCCGGTTCGTGATCACCACGCGGCGGCGTCACATCTGACGGCTGGAACGGTTCGGCTGGAATGTCCCCGGCCTTGCCGTTTGTAGACTTTCCATCCTTGGCGTAATCGTAGCGGTCGATCCATGCGGTCGCGGAGTAGTTGTCAACCACCAGAATTTCATCCGGGATGAAGAGAACCATGTCGCGTTGATCGGCCGGACGCTCAAGCTTCAAATCAATCGCATCAAACTGGAATGCCAGATCGTAGCCGAAGGCACCGTACAAACCGAGGGCTTCGTCTTCTGCAGAGTGAAACAGGTCGGTGATCGCACGCAGCGCCGTAAATACAGTGGGCACCTTGGAACGTTCTTCTTCGGTGAACGTTCGTGTTGGCTCGTTGACAGTCAGATCAAGGCGACGGGCTGTGCGTTCGCCCAGTGTCAAATCGTCCACCGCGGCCAAGGCCTCGGTGACCATGTCCAATATGACTTCACCACGTTCGTTGTAGGCCTCAATCCACATCTTGCGGCCATTGCAGGAAATGCCCACTGGCGGATCTGCTATTGCCGTATCCCAACGGGTATAGCGACCGGGATATTCGTAGTTGGAAGAGAGCACAGCGCCGCGGCGTTCATCCACCCTGTCGATGTAGCTCGACAGTGCGTCCTCGTAAGACGCCTCACGCCGCTTGCGCGTGATGGTCACACCACCCTTGGTTACATATTCTTCAGAACCATCTTCCAGTAGTCGCGTATTCATATCGCCCTCTTCGCCGACCGCCCCCAAAAAGCGCAGACGACAAACATGAAAAAAGCCGCCTGGCAATGTCCGGGGCGGCTTCAACTATGCTCAACACATGACTGGTCAAGGCCGCTTTTCGCAGGCCCACCACCAGTTACCAATGTTCAGCGCTTTAATCATAGGGCGGATTGTTATCCTGACAAATGAAGATGCGCAAGTGTTTTCCGCGTCTATTCACCTCCATATGATCTCACTAACTTGCCTCATATTCGAGTTAAAGCTTAGTTAAATCATCACCACAACTTTGTTATATAATAATTATCTTATTTATAACCATTTCGCCGCATTTCTCGTACTTAAGAATTTTCGAATCCAGTAATTTATCCAGAGCCTGAAGGAAACGAGGCAACCATGAAAATTACAATCTCGCGCAGCCTCGCAATATTTGGTATTTTTGTCGCCGTGACGTCTGCAGTTTCAGTCGCCGAAATGGCAAATACGCTTGAAAACGTGAAAATTGAAGGCGAGCGCTACACACATATTGTGAACGGCAAAGATCTGGTGGCTGATATTCTCCCGCCGCCAATGTTTCTGGTGGAGGCCTACCTGCTGTCAACAGAGGCTGCCTTACACCCTGATATGGTTGAGGAGAACATCGCTCAGCTTGCCAAGTTGAAATCGGATTTCAACGAAAGAATTGAATTCTGGAAGCACAACTACCTTCCGGAAGACGTGAAGGCGCAGCTCTACAGCAATGTCCTTTCTGCGAGCAACGCATTCTGGACAGAGGTAGAAGGCACTTTCATTCCTGCTTTGCGCACCGGTGATCCTGAAAAGATAGGCCAAGCTGCGGACAAGATTCGTGAACTCTTTCGTGCACAGAAAGCCGAAGTTCAAGTATTGGTCGGCAAGTCAGAGGCGTTTCTTGAAACAAGCGTGGCAGATACGCACGAATACACCAATCTAAACACAACCCTTTCCTACATTGCCGCCGCGGCTGCATTTGTCGTTCTCCTTGTCGGCCTGTGGATTTTCCGCCGCAGAGCGATCGTGCCGCTGGCGGACATGGCCGATTATATGGAACGGCTCTCCAATGGGGACTATGAAGCGGCGGTTCCCCACGCAGACCGACAGGACGAAGTCGGTGCCATGGCAGCGGCTGTCGCCGTTTTGCGCCAAGCTGGCATCGACAAGATCGAGCTTGAGGCTGAAAACCGCAAACAGGCGGCAATTGCAGAAAAAGAACGTGCACAGCGTGCAGAGGAGACCGTGCAAAGAGCAGCAGATCTGCAGAAGGTTATCGATGACCTGGGGGCTGGACTGGAGCGACTTTCGCATTTCAACATCCGCTTCACGCTGGACGAGCCATTCCAGCCGGAATTTGAAGCACTGCGCAATGACTTCAACAAGTCTCTCGCTGCATTCCAGGCAACCATGACACAGGTTTTGGAAAAGGCGACGGAGATTTCCAATGGCTCGGACTCTTTGAGAGAAAGCGCAGATCAGCTTGCAAAGCGCACCGAGCAGCAGGCAGCAGCTCTTGAAGAGACCGCTGCGGCTTTGGAAGAGATCACAACCAATGTGAAAAACTCAACCGAGCGTACAATAGAAACCCGCAAACGCACCCGTGTCGCCCGTGACAACGTCACCAAATCAGCAGAAGTGGTTCAGGATGCAGTCAATGCCATGAACCGTATTGAAGAAGCATCCGGTGAAATCGGCAAAATCACCACTGTGATTGATGAAATTGCCTTCCAGACCAACCTTCTGGCGCTGAATGCAGGTGTGGAAGCGGCCCGTGCAGGTGACGCAGGCAAGGGGTTTGCCGTCGTTGCACAGGAAGTACGTGAACTCGCACAGCGATCCGCCTCGGCAGCGCGAGAGATTTCTGAACTCATTGCGCGCTCCAATCAGGAAGTTGGTAATGGCGTTGACCTGGTAAACCGCACCGGCTCTGCACTGGAGGAAATCGAGCAGCACATTGTTGGAATAGCTGACGACATCGAGTCTATCGCAACGTCGGCGGACGAGCAGTCCTTGGGGCTTTCCGAGGTCAACCAGGCGGTAACCCAAATGGATCAAATCACCCAGCAAAATGCAGCAATGGTGGAAGAGGTTTCCGCCGCCACGCATTCCTTGGCTGGAGAAGTACAGGAAATGGTGCGTCTTGTGAGCCAGTTCGTCTTCAACCGCCGCTCACGCGTTCGCGACCGTCCGGAGGACAAGGAAAAAACGCGTTCACTTCGCGGGTTTCTTGCCAATGCGGACAAACAGAACGCCGCCTGACATTCTCCCTAGATGTTGGCGGCTACAAGGACCAGTTGCCCTCGGCTGGTCCTTGTTTTTTTGACCTACGCCCCATTTCTGCTTGAAAGTATTCCCAGTATCATCGCACCGATTTGACGTGATAGAATTGCCTGCGCATGCTGAAATACATTTTGCCTTCATTGCTCCTCGTTGCACTCCCCGCCACAGCGCAAGAAAGCGTTCCCCTCCCCCAACATCGCCCCAGTGTTGAGGCTGCTTCAAAGGATGCAGCTCAGGAGGACAGCAAAACACAAACTGACACACAAAAAGACAATGACGTCACCAAGCCTCAAGTTGAACTCGCAATCGAGAAAGAGGACGCGGCGCAACACGCAGCTTGTCTGACTGCGCTGGCGTCTGCAGGCGCCGTCTTTGAAGAAAGGGCAACAGTTGACGATGGCGATGGATGCGGCATCGACAAACCTTTGCTCATCAGCAAAATCACACCCGACGTTGCTCTCGACCCAGCCGGCGAAATGCGCTGCGAAACAGCATTGGCCTTGAATAATTGGGCGACGAAAACTGTTCTACCGGCAGCAGCACTTGCTTTCGGCGACGCAAACCACGTCACCAGCTTCCATCAGGCGTCCGCCTATGTCTGCCGGAAACGTAACAATGCCAAGGCAGGCAAGCTCTCCGAGCATGCGCGCGGCAATGCTGTCGACATATCCGGTTTCACATTTTCTGACGGGAAACGCTACGAGATCAAGCCACGAGCAAAGGACTCCACATTGGGTGGCGCATTCCAACGTACAATCGTTGCCGGTGGGTGCCTGCATTTCACGACAGTTCTTGGCCCGCAAAGCGATAAAGCCCATGAAACGCATATCCATCTCGACGTCATAAAAAGGCGCGGCGGTTACCGCTATTGCTGGTGATTGTTACGATCGAATGATCTGACCTTGTCGTACGTTTCACCTGCACTACATAATTCTCATCTATTGCTGGCGGGATGGTTCTAATCACAAACCAATCGTGTAATGTTCCGCCAATATTTTTTCACGAGAGGCAGGAACAACGCACATGGCTTCGATTAAATCCCTGGACGCTGAAATCGAGAAGACACGTTCTGAAATGCAGGACATGCGCACCAAGATGGAACAATCGAGTGCGGTGCTGGACGAATTCGCAAAGGCAGACACCAAGATTGGCGAAGCCAATTTCGATATTGAAAATGCCCGCATCCAGGACGTGCTGCGCCAACAAAAGGTGATGGAAGGCAACATTGCCGATCTCATTATCGGGCTGGAAGATGCAACGAACGTCTTCGGTACCGAGTTTGAAAGCATGAAGTCCTATTCGGGCTACGAAAAGTTCATTTCCATTTTCTCCAAGCAGAAAGCACAACGCATGCGCACTGACCGCGTGCGCAACATGTCGCTTGCAGGTAACCTGCAGGAGCTGCTGGGCAAATCAGACACAATCGTTGGCATTTTGAAAGAACAGCTTGGCGTGTTGAAAAGCCGCTACGAGAACTCCGAAACGAGCCTTGTTCAGGTGATTGAGCGCCGCAAGGAAACGCTGGCCAATCTGGAATCAACACAACAGCGCATTGAGGAACTCAACCCAATCCTTCTCGATGTTGAAAACAAGATCGCGTCGTCCACCGACCAGCAGACCCGTGCTGACCTGGAAGCGGAACGCTCTCGCCTTGCCACCGAGTACAACGAGAAGCAGGCGAAAGAACAGGAATTGCTGGCCGAAAGTCAGACACTGGAACGCTACACGTCAATGTTCCAGACTTTTGTTGACTCGCTGAATAACCAGATTGCCGCTCAAAATACGCTGATCAACAAACTGACTATCGATACCGAGCAACGCATCGTGCTCTACAAGGCATTGGAAGACTCGCTGAAAACTGCAGCCCAGCAAGACGTTGCACACCGCATCAATACGCTTGGCAGTCAGGTTGACACAGCGGCGGAAGAGACCATGGCCGGCATTGGCGCAGCTGCGCAGTCGCACATTGGCGACCTGCTGGAAATGCACGAAAAGAACATGCTTTCCACGCAGGATATTCAGCGTCGCAAGAAACTGGCCGACGATGCCTTTGCCCGTCGTTTCAAGGAAGTGATGGACAAGCATAACTCTGCCAACTACGTGCAGCAGTAACCCCCTTGCCTGCTTCTGGCGGGCCAGACATCACGCTTGAGGAGACACAGATGGCACAATCCCCAGCAATTCGTAGCACCGGCAGCATTCTGCGCGTCGGTGTTCCCAGCCTCATTATCGGGCTTGTCGCCCTATCGGTACTGGGCGGGAGTTTTTACACCATCGACCAGGGCGAGCGCGGCGTCATCCTGCGCACCGGCGCTATTGTCGGCACCGCCGAGCCGGGGCTGGGATTCAAGCTGCCATTCATCGACAAGATCGTGAAAATCTCGATTCAAAGCCGGGCACAGATATACGAACACGTATCAACTTATTCGCGCGACCAGCAGCCTGCAGACATCACGCTTTCGGTCAACTATCGCCTGCCGCCAGATCAGATCGCTACTATCTATGAGGAATACGGCAGCGAGGACGGCCTGGTGCATCGCCTCATTGATCGCCGCGTCTACGAGCAGGTGAAGAATGTCTTCGGTCAATTCAATGCGGTCACGGCCATCCAGGAGCGTGCCCGGCTGAATGCTGAAGCGCAGGAAGCCATTCGCAAATCTGTTTTGGGGCCTGTGATCATTGACGGCGTGCAAATCGAAAACATCGATTTCTCTGACGCATATGAGCAGTCAATCGAAAACCGTATGCTGGCCGAAGTGGAAGTGCAGAAGCTGCGCCAGAACGCCGAGCGCGAAAAGGTTCAGGCCGAGATTACGGTAACGCAGGCCAACGCCCGCGCTGCTGCCATCAAGGCGGAAGCTGAAGCCCGGGCTGCAGCCACCCGTCTGGCCGGTGAAGCGGAAGCCGATGCAATTCGTGCCAAGGGTGCGGCATTGCGTGACAATCCCGAACTCATCAACCTGACGGCTGCCGAACGTTGGAACGGCGAACTACCCACCACCATGGTGCCCGGCAGCGCGGTTCCATTCATTGGCGTGAAGTAGCAAGCAACAAGTCGGAAATGCCAAGCTCATGAACACCAACACGGCCACAGCGGCACATTATTTCCAAACCGCAGACGCAGCGTTGAACGGTCTGAGGATTTTCCTCAACGGCGATAATGAGGCCAACAAGGCTTCAACGCTTATGGCGCCCTATCTGGACAGGTTGTCCGCCTCGTTTGGTTGCTGGCAAAACCGGCTGGGTTTCATGGAGCATTTTCGCATATCGCGTGCAGAAAGTGGCTTTCCCACATTCAAGAATGTGCTGGAATTGGAGCAGGACAAAGCTGAATCCGATGAGCGCCTGTCGGGTATCCCATCCGCTGAACTTCTGCGCGAAGAAATGGCCGATTTCATTCTGCGTCAGAAGGCTTTTCCCGCAGCACTGCAAAGCAAAATGGCAGAGCGCCTCTACCTGCAGGAGGTCAGCGGCGGCGAGCTGTTTTCGCCCAACATCATGCCGGAAACCGTGCATGTCAGCGTCAACCCCGAGACCAAACGCCCTGTCTATCAGGTACAATGGGCGGCCTATGACGGCACACAGATGCTGCCCATGTTCTACACTCTCAAAGTGGAGGACTCCGCAGAGGCGGTTATCAAATTGCTTGTCACCAAGGACGGCAGGTTAGACGAGGAGGTTGAAATCCCTCTACCTGTCGGCGGTCTGTTGAACCCGGAGTTGGCTGCAGGATTTGACGCATTTGCGGAAGCAAACAGCGCCTACTCGCTGACACCCGCAACCATTGCCTCCAATCTGGACAAGGATTTCGAGACGCTGCATCCCAAACTGTTGCAGCGGGCTGTATTGGGTCCTTTCTACTCAGCGGGCATCACCGACAATAACGAGAAAATCAACACGATCCTGTCGCGCGTGCGTAAGCCGGAAAATGCCTGGATACTGACATGGACCGTGCAGACTGTATTCTCCAAGCGTGAGATTCCGGCAAAGAGTGGCTGGTTTTCCAGCGCACCGGCATCAGAAGAATTCCACATTGATACCGACAATCTGGAATCCACGCGTCAGGGTGTCAGCCATTATGAAAAGAATGCGTTGGTGCCGCATGACGCCTATCAGGCTCTCTATGCCGAGGGCGAAGCCGAACGTATTTTTGCCGACTACAAGGTCCATGTGATTTCCGGCAGCAACATCATCAGTCAGGTGTGAGAAATAGATTATGTCATTGAATGCGGGCCTGAGCACCATCCACGAAGACGACATCGCCAAACATCAGGCGACAGCCCAATCATTTGTCACCCGCATGGTGATCATCGAAGCGGATGATCCGAAATCGGCCACCTCGCTGGCAGGCACGGGCAGACGCTTTATTTCCACCGTTTCATCCGCACCGACCCGACGCACCCGCGAAGTGGAACTGGCCAAGACGATTGCTTCCGTCCCGCCCGGCGATCCGCTGCTGACGATCGCGCAGCACTCGGTGCTTTTCCGCGCCCGCCGTGGTCTGCAGGTTGCGCTTGCTGTTGCCGACACATTCGCGAAACAAACAGATTTGGAGAGCCTCAAGGCCCGCAACGCGGAAGCCCCGCTTTCTGGTGATGATGCAACGCGTTTTAAGTCGCTCCTCGGCGCATCCGCCTATGTGGCAGCATTTACGCTTGCCGCCTACCTTGCCAACAAGATTGATGGTGAGGCAGATCCGGTCAACGATACCGACGAGCCGGACTTCAATTTCGACACGCCGCAGGATGCGCTGAAATCGCTCATCTCCGGACTCGACAAGGCAATTGCGGGAAGTCCGGACGATACCGCGCTGACGGCACGCGCGCGTGCTTTTGCCCGTGAGGCCATCGAGGGCTTGATAGCCCGCAAGGCGCGCTTCACCGGCCTCGCAAATTTCGAGAATGTCCACATCCGCATCGATCAGGATGATTTTGATCTCAATGGTTTCGATGTAGCGCCCGGAGCCAAGCGCAAGCCTCTTGTGATGACATTCAAGAAGCCGAACGAGATTATCGGCAACCACATCGCCAAATATCAGGCGCTGAAGCTCGCCAAGATGCTGATGGCCTATGATTTTGACCGCCAGTTGAACCCATTTGTCGAACTGGGCGGTTTTCTCTTCACGTTCATCGGGGACGGTATGCCCGGCACAGGCAAGACGATCCTGATCCAGATGATTGCCGGTCTACTGAACGACTATTGCCAGGTTGCAGGCTACGCCTTCCACTATGAGAATTTCGGCGTTGATCAGATTTCATCCTATCAGGGCAAGTCCGGCCAGAACGCCAAGGCATTTATCAACAATGTCATCAACCCGCGCGCTATCGGATTTGGCACCATAGACGATATCGACCAGGTGGCAGCACGCCGCGCAGATGATCGTGCATCGGCAGGCCAGCAGGAAGTCACTGCCGTTTTGATGGAGAGCTTTGCGGGCGCGTCCACCGTAATTCGCGGAAACTGCGCCTTCGGCATGTTCTCCAACTACCCCGAAAATGTCGACGATGCATTGCGTCAACGTGCAGGCGCGCGATGGCTGGTGGATGGTCCCCAGACCGAAGACGATTATATCGACATCTTTGCGCTGCTGGTGGGCAAGAACCACAGCATTCCACTCGGCAAACACGACCTCTTTGCCGGGCAGGAAATCAAGAAAGCTGTTTCCGAGGCCTACTCAGCCTACACCCGCCCGCAGGAAGACGGGCTGATGGAGGTTTGGAAGCACTTCGAGGCCGAAAACGGCGGCGTCAAAACGCTGGCTGACATTGGCAACTATCTCCATCGCATCAAGCTTGCCGAGCCACGCTTTACCGGTCGCGCCATCAAGAACATCACCGATGCGATCAAGATGCGCGCCATGGACGTGGAGCTGCCGGACGAATGGTTTGAGACGCCGGAAGCCTTCATGCACAAGCCATACGACGAAAAGAAAGCGATGATCGAGGAACTGCGCGGACCTATCACCATCGACATCGTGCTGCAGGAAATCAACCGTTACGCCGATAGCGAGTTCCGCTACACCGACAAGTCGGACGATGCAGCCGTTTCCGAAATTATCCGCCGTGAACGCCAGCGTGAGAAGGCTATCCGCGAAATCGACGCCATGAAGCAAGATGGCCGGTGGCAATCGTGATCAACACCGAACTCCTTCGCGCTGCATGTGCTGAGTGTGGGGGAGCCGCTGGTGTTGGAACGCGTCTTTCAGCGATGGGCCAAACATGACCCGGCTAGCGCATATGGATGGTGAGCTGATGGGCAAAAATCAGTGCAAGGCCCGGTTTTTCTGCAATCGCACCTTGAAACAAGTAATCCTTCATCCTTACTGAATAATAGCCGAAATCGCAGTTGAAAATTATCTATGGAACGCCTCCTCGAAGCCGAATTGATCTACGGAAGACTGCTCGAAATTTCCGAGCCGCATCTGGTTGAGCGTTATAACAAGGCGCTCAAGGG
Source organism: Ensifer sp. (assembly GCA_050301895.1). GTDB lineage: Bacteria > Pseudomonadota > Alphaproteobacteria > Rhizobiales > Rhizobiaceae > Ensifer_A. Next base: position 735,938 of record JBNKZZ010000002.1, read on the forward strand.
TCTTGGTATGCCTGCGACCGAGCTGGAAAGCTTTGAGATCGATATGACCGGCTTTTCGCCCCAGATTGCCGAAGAGCTGGATGATCGTGACTATCTCGACCCCGAGCGCGTGAACCGCCGTTTCATCATCATGACGCCAGATCAGGAGAACCTGCCTGTTGTTCACACCAGCTTTTCCAACACTGCAGGCCTGATGCATGAGTTTTTTGCGGCCAACGCACGAGCCATCAATGCCGTTACCATCCGCGACGCGCTTTACGGTGAGATCGAGGATAGCGTCGCGCGGGTTGAAACGCTTGAAGATCTCCTCTCCATCAATGAGGTGTCTTTCCGCGTATTTTCCGCTGAAGACATACTGAGCAAGGCGGGCGAACTACGTGGCCTCGTGGATCGACTGAAGAGTGTGCCTGATGCATGGCGCGACGACGACATGCTGAACCGCATGGTGGAACTGGCCAAACAAACTGGTGACATTCGCCAAAATGCACTGGTGCCCGACAAGCTGGTTTTCCGTCACGATAGCTATTGGGCAAACCATTTCGGTGGTGTTTTCATTTTCCATGACGGACGGGAAACGACCGTGATTTGCGATAAGCAGGCGCCGGGCTTCCGCCGATCCCGCCCCTGGCAGGTTAGCTATATCGCCATTGATGACTACAAACGTATTTATGAATTTCTGGTTCGAACCGACCGCATAGAACTCCCGCGCGGTTCATGGGCCGCCGCGACAGGTTTGTTGCAGCACCGCGCCAACCTCACGCTTGAAGGGATGATCCGCGAAACCGAACCCAGCGCCGATTTTACCAGCATGGATGTCATCTGGCGGCAGACCTGGTTGTCGCGCCATGCGGGCCTTGTATCAGAAGAAGGTTCCTACCCATTTCTGCAGGAGCTTTCGCGTCAGTTGGCGCAGACCGGCCAGGCGTCCATGCGCGGCGTCGCTGACCCATGGCTGTTTCTAGCCATTCGCGCCAAACCTTCACACCCCGATTTCTGGCTTACAGCCCGCCTGATTGCTCGTCTCACGCCGCGCGATTATGTCTCGCGCTTTGTTTTTGACAAGCAGGGCTTTTATGATGCCTATGAACATTATGGCGAAAAATTCCGCGAACATGTTGTCTCAGTGCTCACTAGCAACTATTTGAAAGACAAGAAATCTTTCCGCCAGCGGCTTTACGGAATAGGAGACGCCCGCGATGCTTGACCCCATCATCATGTTTTTTGAAGGGCTGTTTTTGAGAATTGGTCGGGCATTCGGCCTTTTCGTCGGTTGGCTGACATGGCCGTTCCTGAAGGCTGCAAGCTGGTATCGGGGACGGAGCTGGATAGTCCGCGGTCCAATTGGACTGGCGCTTCTGGCTCTGATTGTCTTCTACGGCGTTTATTTTTGGCGCGCTGAAATCTGGACAAATTTCAACCCAGACTATCCGCAACAATATGAACTATCGAGCCGCACAGTTTCTGCCGGTGAACCACTTCCAGGCACTGATGGGGCGAAAACCTGTCAGACCTCAGCTATCGTCGAAACAACGGCCGACCTGATCGATTTCAACGTCAATCAGAATGCATGGCTGTCCTCAACGCTCGCCTATAAATTGGGCTTTTTCGGCGTTGATTGGGATCACACCCCTTTCTTTGACAACAAGGCCGCATTTCAGCGTGGCGTAAACCAGGCCCTTCGCCGCACTGCCGTCGAGCTCGCAGACACGCTGGGCCGCGTGCGTGGCACCTCCGCGATCAACCAGAACCTTCAGGATGCCCGCGGCAACCTGCAGTTTGACGAATATACATGGTACTGGAGTGGATTCGGCCCCAAAACACCGACACCCAGCTATTACCGCAGTGCTATGGTAGACCTGCGCGCGTTCAATACCTCATTGTCCACATGCGAAGCCGTCTTCGACAGCCGAGCTGACAACTTGCTGAGCTTCCTTGATCGCATCGCCAACGACATCGGCTCAACCTCCGACATCATCCGGCAACGTTCAGAGAACTATAATTCCGGTTGGTTTGATACCCGAGCCGATGATCGCTTCTGGTTTTCCTACGGACAGCTTTACGGCTACTACGGCATTTTGAAAGCAGCAGAAGCAGACTTTGCGAATGTTGTGAAAGACCGCAATCTCACATCCTTGTGGGAACGCCTGGATAGTCAGTTTGAGGCCGCTCTGCGCATTCAGCCCGCGATCATTTCAAACGGCGCCGAGGGTGGCTGGATCATGCCGACGCACTTGGCCACGATGGGCTTCTACATCCTGCGGGTACGATCAAATCTGACAGAAATTCGCGACGTACTGGACCGCTAGCGGTCCAGTTTAAAGCTTACTAAACTGACGAGTGATCAGCTGACGGGATGATTTGCTTCGTGGAAAATACCGATCATCATGCCTGCACCATCGGGCGTGTCACGGTACAAACCGCATGAGCGTACGAACTTGTAGCCACCACTCTGGTCGTTGACACGCAATGTGTAATCAAACGGTATCTTCTCGCGCGCGGCAACCTCAAACATTTCCAACGCGACTTTCAGGTCTTCGGGATGTATCCGCTTGTTGACCTCAACAAGGTTGGCCGGCGCATCCGAGTGCGGCAACCCGTAAATCTCCCAGGTACGTCGAGAGAAATAGACATGTCCTGTCGCGTATTCAGTTCGCCAGAATCCGAACGGCACTGCCATGTTCAGGATATTCGCGATTTCGGACTCACTCAGCCCCGTCGCGCTGAAATCGCGATGCATATTCTGGCCTTCGCCCAAGCTCATAAATATCGGCATTAATCAAATTCCATGTGGTGCGACGGCATCAATCATTACAAGAAAGCTCAAATGGACACCTGACGCCGCGCAGTAAACGCATCGAAAGTAATCCCCAGCAGGCGGTGGGCTCCGTCCTTGCTCTTGTGAATGCCGACAGAATGGCAACGCTTGCTGTCGCCGCGTTCATCGCCGACACAGTGCTCCGACACAACCGGATTGCCACTTTTCCAAGCCTCGTCCAGCGCCTCAAGAAGGCTCTCTCTATCTTCGTCCGACAACTTGCCGACGGTATTTCCAATTTCACGAAAAACTGGGGCCTCGGTTGTCTGCGGCATCTCCACTTCACCGCCAAGAACACAATAGCGTTGAGTATCGTGATCATATTCCCAGAATTTGAACGACTTCTTGTGGAGAAATAGGCCGACAACCTCTGAAGCGGATAGTCCAAACTCCTCGGCTACTTTCATTAATTCCGTCTGCGCAACGTCGTCCGTATTCACACCGCCCCCACGATTTTTGCCTATTCCACTTATTCGCTAAAATTAACAAACGTGAACTATTTTTACAATCATCCCAACCGACATTATTCATCAGATGAGCAACTGGTGGAGTGCATTTCCACTCCCCAAAAAAAGCGGCCCCAACGCAGTGGGACCGCCTTGCAAATTCGGGACAAGACCGGGTCTTTGCCCCGCAAGCATTTACTCTGCTACAGCAGACGGATCTTGCAGATATGCAATCAGATTGGCAATTTCTTCTGGCTCTTTCACACCTGCGAAAGCCATCTTGGTTTTTGGCACGAGAGCCTTTGGCTTGGGCAGATAGGCCTCAAGTGTCGCGGCGTCCCAAACTTTGCCTGCACCGAACTCAATCATGGAATCAGAGTATTTGAAGCCCTCGACGCTGGCGACCGGACGGCCAACAACGCCCATGAGTGATGGACCAACCTTGTTCTTGGCTTCAGTCGCAGTGTGACATGCGCCGCATTTTTTCTTGAAGTATTTTGCACCAGCAGCGGCATCAGCATCAGCATAGGCAGCACCAGCAGATACGGCGAACGCTGCCGCAGCAATAAGCATGTGTCGAAGCATAAATCTTCCTTTCGATTTCACGTTAAGCCTCCACCAAAAAACTTGGTGGTGAAGACACTAGAGTCCCTCTAAGCGTACTCATACCACGCAAATCTTGCTAATCCTTGACGAGGATCAATTTCGCTCCATTTTTTCTTCCCAATGTATGCGGCAAAACGAAACATATTTCTCGTCTCCGCCAACATCCACCTGGGCGCCCTCTTTTATTATGCGACCATCTGCATCCAAGCGCGCCACCATCGTTGCTTTGCGTCCGCAATGACAAATGGTGCGCACCTCGCGCAGTTCATCGGCAATCGCGAGGAGCTCCTGTGAACCGGGAAAGAGTTTCCCCTGAAAATCGGTCCGCAGCCCATATGTCATGACCGGAATATGCAGACGATCGGCGACGTGTGCCAATTGCCAAACCTGCTCTGGCTGAAGGAACTGCGCCTCGTCGACGAAAACGCAGGCTATCTTCTCTTCCCTGAGCAGCTTTTCCACCAGCACAAACAAGTCGTCTTCACCGTAGAAAGGAATGGCCTCGCTTGTCAGACCGATGCGAGAAGAAACGCGGCCCTTTCCCGCACGATCATCGAACGCAGCAATCAAGATGACAGTCTTCATGCCGCGTTCCTGGTAATTGTAGGAAGCCTGCAGCAAAAGGGTCGACTTGCCCGCATTCATGGCGGCATATGAGAAGTAGAGTTTGGCCATTTGTGTATCCGGCATTCATTACGCGAGCGTTGGAGTATCCAATTGCCTGCAGCGCGGTTCACTTGCCAAGCTGTGACCTTGGAAAACCACAGTTTTTTTGCTCATGCGAACATAATCGCACGGACGACCAATGAATAACTGGCGCGCTTTTTACGCAAGGCGCTTGAAATCGAAATGCGAAGATGCTTCGTTAGCGCTGGCCAACCACATGGAGATAATAAATGACCGCCAAATCAGGAATGAAAACAACGCTCATTGCAGCGACATCTGTTCTGGTGCTGAGCGCCGCATCTGCATTTGCAGCTGAGTCCGAGAGCTGCGGCACCGTACGCTTCGCTGATGTTGGCTGGACCGACATCACTGCAACGACTGCAGCCTCTTCTGTTGTCCTGAAGGGGTTGGGCTACAAAACCGAGACCAGCGTTCTGTCGGTTCCGGTGACCTACACCTCACTCAAGAACAAAGACATTGATGTATTCCTCGGCAACTGGATGCCGTCCATGGCCGCAGATGTGCAGCCCTTCCTTGACGACAAGTCGGTCGAGTCCATCACCGAAAACCTGACTGGCGCAGGCTACGGTATCGTGGTTTCGCAGGATGCTTTCGACGCTGGCGTAAAGTCGCTGTCCGACCTGAAGGCCAATGCTGCGAAGTTTGAAGACACCATCTATGGCATTGAACCGGGCAATGACGGCAACCGCATCATCCTCGACTGGATCGACAGCGGCGATCTCGAAGGGTTCGAACTGGTGGAGTCCTCTGAGGCTGGCATGATTTCCCAGGTTCAGAAAGCCATGAAAGACGGCGAGTGGGTCGCGTTCCTCGGCTGGACGCCTCACCCGATCATGGGCGCCATGAACATTGCCTATCTCGATGGCATGGGCGATAGCGGCTTCGGTGCAGCTACCGTTCACACAAACGTACGCGCTGGCTACGTTGAAGAATGCCCGAATGTGGGCAAGTTCCTGACCAACCTGAAATTCACGCTGGACATGGAAAACGTCATCATGGGCAAAATCCTCGATGAGGGCGAAGATCCTGATAAGGCAGCGACCGACTGGCTGAAGGCCAACCCGGCAGCGCTGGATGGATGGCTCGCGGGCGTTACGACAACAGATGGCGGCGATGGCCTCGCTGCAGTCAAGTCGTCACTCGGCCTCTAAGACAACAACGAAAGGCGGGGAACTCCCCGCCTTTTAGCTCTTAGGCATTCAATCAGGAGAGAATAGAAGGTGGAATTTCTTACCGACAACAAAGTGCCGATTGGCAAATGGGCAAAACTGGCTGTGGATTGGCTGACAGAGAGTGCCGACTGGTTCTTTGACGCCCTTTCGGTCGCATTGAAAGTCGTCATCGACTTCCTCCTCCTTATTCTCCAAGGTCCGGATTTCATTTCCTCCAGCGATACCGGCGAAATATACTACGCGCTCTTCATCATCGCGCTTGTATGTGCGCTGGCCTGGTATTTGCGCCGGGAATGGAGTGTCGTGATTATGAGCGGCCTCGGCCTGCTGCTGATCGTGAACCAGGGTTACTGGAAAGAGACAACGGAAACTCTCGCGCTCGTGCTGGCTGCCACCACCGTATGCATGCTCGTTGGCGTGCCGCTTGGCATCGCGGCTGCCCGCCGCCCGTGGGTATACTCATTCCTGCGCCCTGTTCTTGACCTGATGCAGACCATTCCAACATTCGTTTATCTTATTCCCGCGCTCATTCTGTTTGGCCTTGGCATGGTGCCTGGCCTCATCGCGACGGTGATATTCGCAGTGCCCGCACCTGTGCGCCTCACAAGGCTGGGCATCATTTCCACTCCGTCGTCACTGGTGGAAGCCGCAGAAGCATTCGGCGCGACACCAGCTCAGGTGCTGCGCAAAGTCGAACTGCCTTTTGCCCTGCCACAGATTATGGCCGGCCTGACCCAAACGATCATGCTGTCACTTTCAATGGTGGTCATCGCAGCGCTCGTTGGCGCGAATGGCCTCGGTGTGCCGGTTGTGCGTGCGCTTAACACCGTGAACGTGGCGAAGGGATTTGAAGCAGGTCTCTGCATCGTTATCCTCGCAATCATTCTCGACCGTCTCTTCAAAGTCGGTAGCGAAGGAGATGAAGCATGACCAAAGTCGTTGAATTCAAGAATGTCAGCATCATCTTCGGCGACAACGCAAAACAAGCCCTGCCTCTGGTGGACCAGGGTAAAACCCGCGACGAGATCGGCAAAGAAACCGGCCATGTTCTGGGTGTAGCCGATGCAACACTTGGCATTGAAGAAGGTGAAATTCTGGTGCTGATGGGGCTTTCGGGCTCCGGCAAGTCTACGTTGCTTCGTGCGGTGAACGGGCTGGCCCCGGTGGTTAGAGGTGAAGTGGAGGTCAAGACCTCCAATGGAAAGCTAAACCCATACCAGGCGTCCGCCAAGGCACTGCGCGAATTTCGGATGCACACAGTGTCCATGGTATTCCAGCAATTCGCTTTGCTGCCATGGCGCACAGTCGCGGACAATGTGGGCTTTGGGCTGGAATTGGCTGGCGTTCCCGATAAGGAACGGGAGGCCAGGGTTGCCGAACAGCTCGAATTGGTGAACCTGAACCAATGGGCAAATCGTAAGGTCAATGAGCTGTCAGGCGGCATGCAGCAGCGTGTTGGACTGGCCCGTGCCTTTGCCACCGGCGCGCCTATCTTGCTGATGGACGAGCCGTTCTCAGCTCTTGATCCACTGATCCGCAACCGCCTCCAAGACGAGTTGCTGGAATTCCAGCGTCGCCTGAAAAAGACAATCCTCTTCGTGAGCCACGACCTGGATGAAGCATTCCGCATCGGCAACCGCATCGCGATCATGGAAGGCGGGCGCATTGTTCAATGCGGCACGCCGCAAGAGATCGTCAAGAATCCGGCCAACCAGTATGTTGCGGACTTTGTTCAGCACATGAACCCAATTGCTATGCTTACCGCGCGCGACGTAATGCGCCCGGTCGTGAGTGATGGTGGAAGTGTTTCGGCAACTGCAGGTCTGGAGACCCCGCTGGGCGATATCCTCAACGCCATGTCAGCCAAACCCGGAGAGGTTGGCATCGTCGATAATGGGAAGATCGTCGGGACAATCTCGGCACAGGATGTGGTAACTGGTCTCACACGACATAAGCAGCGAGATGATGTAGTTTCCTGACTTCATTCAGATCTGGAAATGTCATGGCCCCAAAAGAGAAGATCATACGCGAAACGGATGACGAAGCGCGCACCCTCGCACGAAAGCTGATGCGGGGGTCGTCAATCGCGTCCATTGCTGTCCACGATCCGGAAACGCAATTCCCCAATTGCAGCCGCGTTCTATTGGGGACCGCGTCTGATGGCACGCCGGTCATCCTGGCGTCCCGCCTTTCGGGTCACACGCGCGCAATTCTGGCGGACAACCGCGTTGGCATCTTAGCGGGTGAACCAGGCAAAGGAGATCCCCTCGCCTGGCCGCGGCTGAGCTTGCAGTGCAAGGCTGAAGCGGTGGAACGCGAAAGTGAGGATCACACACACATCCGCGACCGCTTCATACGGCGTCACAAGAAAGCGGCGCTCTATGTCGATTTCCCCGATTTTCTGTTCTTTCGCCTGATACCCGTCACCGCCAGTCTCAACGGCGGCTTTGGCAAAGCCTATCAACTTGATTCGCAAGATTTAGCGATTGCAAGTTCCGCCGTTGTGCACATTGGCAACATTGAAAAAGCGATTCTCGACGGGTATGCGGCAAAATATCGCGACAAAAACAGCGGCACGAACACCGCATCCAAAGCGACACCGGCGCTTTGCGGCGTTGACGCAGAGGGTGCTGACTTCCTTACAAAACAAGGACTTAAGCGCGAAATTTTCATGCCGACAATTGATGCGCCGATAGACGCAAGCGCGGTAATCACGCAGATTTTCGGCATGACGGAAAAAGTAATATAAATTGCCTAATACGCGATTTTAGTAATATACAATCTTAATTCTTAATGTTAACATTAAGTTGATACAGGAGTTATCAGGTGAGTTTCCGTAAACGTTTGCGTTTAGGGAAACGTAATAAACGAAAGAGCGTATATTAATGACCTCGAATATCATTTACGATCAGGCGGACACTGCTGCATCCCTGCTCGCAGCAATGGCTAATCCAAAGCGTCTCATGATCCTCTGCACGCTTGTCGAAGGTGAGATTGCAGTTGGGGCCTTGGCAGAAAAAGTTGATCTGAGCCAATCAGCCCTCTCCCAGCACCTGTCCAAGCTGCGTGCACTTAGACTTGTGGACACACGCAGAGATGCACAGACGATCTTTTATTCCAGCAGTTCGAGGTATGTGAAGACAATCCTCAACACACTGGAATCTCTGTACGGATCATCTACTGAGGACCGTTCAGTCGCGTAAATTTATTGCCATTGTGATTGCGCTAACCCTGCCAGTAGTCAAGCACCCAAGAGCTTACTTAGATTACTGTTCTATTGAATTTTGCAACGCTCTGCCGTTCGTGCGGAGCGTAGCATTCAGCGCAATCTACTCCCAAGCGTGGCAATGATCAGCAAGACTGTCCGGTAAACAAAATGGGCTCGCTTCATATGACAGAAGCGAGCCCATTTTTTTGCTGACCGCCGGTCACCCCTTGTTCTGACAGCCTGTTTGCCCTGGACTGTCAAACATCCTGCCGGGATCACCGGCAACGGAGCACCGGATCACGGTCCCATAGATGAGGTTGTCACGGATACAAATGAAGCTAGGCAGCTTCCCGCAACACATTGCAACATGCCTCAGACCAAATGCTTCCCCTCACCTCTACATTGCATCGTGCCATCCAAATATGGTCGGCAACAACGCTGCAAAAATGAGGATCAAGCTCATCTATGAGTTGGTGACCCACGCTCAAGACATACGCCATCTGGCGGATTAGCGAAACACCCCGAGCGGTCGTACAATTGCACGCCAATCTTGCACGGAACTTTTCATTCGTCACTTTCTTTGAAATTCTGCTTCTTCCGCAATGCTTCGGTGCGCTATAAGCTCTTTGCAATGCAGCATGGAGATCAAAATGAGTAATCTGACCGACCGCATAGACCAGGGAACAGGAAGAATCCCGGCAGACATCGTGCTGAAGGGCGGTCGATTCTTTGACTTGGTTACCGGCGAACTTGTTGCATCAGATATCGCAATATGCGGCGACACAATTGTTGGAACCGGCGCGGATTACGATGGCAAGGAAGTCATCGACATATCCGATCAAATAGTTGTGCCAGGTTTCATCGACACCCATTTGCACATCGAATCCTCACTCGTCACACCGCATGAGTTCGACCGCTGCGTCCTGCCGCTTGGCATAACCACAGTGATCTGCGACCCCCATGAGATTGCCAATGTGCTGGGCAGTGAAGGCATCCAGTTCTTCCTCGACTCCGCGCTTCAAACCATAATGGACATTCGCGTCCAGCTTTCGTCCTGCGTACCTGCTACGCATTTGGAAACGTCTGGCGCGGACCTCCCGATTGAAAAGCTCTTGCCATTTCGCACACATCCCAAGGTGCTTGGCCTTGCCGAGTTCATGAATTTTCCGGGCGTTATCCACAAAGACCCCGTCTGCATAGCAAAGCTGGAGGCCTTTCAGGATGGCCATATCGATGGGCATTCTCCTTTGCTGAGTGGCAAGGATCTCAATGGCTACCTCTCCGCCGGCATTTCCACCGATCATGAATGCACCAGCGCTGAGGAGGCTCTCGAGAAGATCAGAAAGGGTATGCACATACTCGTGCGAGAGGGCTCCGTATCAAAAGATCTGCACGCCCTCATGCCACTGCTGACCGAAAGGCTTTCCCCGTATTTGGCGCTTTGCACGGATGATCGCAATCCGCTCGACATAGCAGAGCAAGGCCATCTCGATTACATGATCCGCACTGCAATTGCACACGGGGTGGAACCGCTGGCCATTTACCGGGCTGCCTCGATATCAGCCGCGAGGGCCTTTGGCCTGCGCGATCGGGGCCTCGTGGCACCGGGCTGGCGAGCCGATCTCGTGGTGATCGACAGTCTCGAAAACTGCAAGGCCCAGCTTGTCTTTGCCGCTGGTCGCAAGGTAGACGACGCGCTCTTTTCCACGCGCGAACCAGTTGCACCCGTTGGTCTGAAAAGCGTAAAGGCCAGACCAGTAAACTCCGCTGACTTTGCCGTCCCTGCATCTGAAGGCGAAACCTCAGTCATGGGCGTATTGCCGGGCAAAATCATCACCGAGCATCGGCGCTATCGTCTGCCAATCAGCGGTAACCAGACAACCGCAGACCTTGACCGGGACATCCTGAAGGTCGCTGTCATCGAACGTCACGGCAAGAACGGCAACCACGCCAATGGCTTCGTGCAAGGGTTCGGTTTGAAGCGCGGTGCCATAGCCTCCACTGTCGGTCATGATAGCCACAATATCTGCGTGGTTGGTGCTAATGAGGACGACATGGCAATTGCCGCAAATCGTCTTTCGGAAATCAACGGCGGCTTTGTAGTGGTTGAAGGCGGTCAGGTGACTGGCGAAATTGCGTTGCCAGTTGCAGGATTGATGAGCCTGGAACCTTACGAAACAGTCCGCGACACGCTGCATGATCTGCGGCAGGCAGCATTTGCGCTCGGGGCAACACTCGAAGAGCCGTTCCTTCAGCTGGCTTTCCTGCCTCTACCAGTGATCCCGCATCTCAAGATCTCGGATCATGGCATGGTGGATGTGGACAAGTTCATGCTGATTGGATGATGAAAGTCTTGCGACTGGTATCTAGCCAGTCGCCTTCTCGCTGACAGCCGGAGACCATTTGCGAATTTTCTCTTCGAGGCGTTCCGGGCTTATCGGCTTGGAAAGATAGTCATCCATTCCCGCAGCAAGACAAAGATCACGATCACTTTCCAATGCGTGGGCAGTTACGCCAACAATAGGCGTGCGCGCCATATTCTCGCGTACTTCGATGCTGCGGATTGTGCGCGTCGCCTCATGTCCATTCATGCGAGGCATGGAAACATCCATGAGGATCAAAGGCGGGCGCAGCGCGCGCCACGCTTCGACCGCAGCCTCACCATTATCTACGATCTTGAAGCGATATCCCGCAGCCTCAAGTATCTGGGTGAAAACGATCTGGTTGACCTCGTTGTCTTCCGCTATCAACAAATCGAGGTCTGGTGACGCCGGTGCCGGTGCCGCCGTGTCACCCTTCGAAGGAGAAACTGCCTGATGAGACGACACAAGTTCGATCGGCGTCAATTCTGCGTTAGAACCATGCGCACTTGCCCCAGACAGCATATCTCTTCCATCGCGACCAGCTTTGGATAGGACTTTGCCGTGCTGGCGATCACGCAGAACATCTTTGAGAGTCGTCTTGAGAAGCTGTGAGCGGGCGGGTTTCATGAGATGCGCCTGTACGTGCTCCTCAGCAAAGCTCAGCTCTGCAGAGTTCATGTCCATCGATGTCAGGAAGATGATAGGCGTATCATCGAATTGCGGCTTTGATCGAATGAGCTTCGCCAGCTCAATGCCGTTCATTCCCGGCATATGATAGTCCAGCACAATGACATCCACGGGCACATGCATGGATTCGGCAGCTTCGAGAACTGCCAACCCTTGGGCAGCATCTTCTGCCGCACAAGCATCCAACCCCCAACCATCCATCTGCTCGGTCAGAATATCCCTGTTGACCTTGTTGTCGTCTACAACAAGGATTCTGGCCCCTGCGAAATTGATCGGAAAGTCGAACTTCTGCACGCTACTGCTGGCGACCTTCATAGGCAGGTGAACCGTGAAGGTCGTACCCTTCCCGATTTCACTCGTCACGTCGATTTTTCCACCGAACAAATCAACAAGGCCGGAGGTGATTGCAAGCCCCAGCCCCGTGCCTTCGTGGCGACGCGTCGATGATCCGTCAACCTGTGAGAATTTCTCAAACACCGAAGCGAGTTTCTCTTCGGGTATGCCCATCCCAGTGTCTTTCACTGAAATGTGCAGTGTCGCCTCTTCGTCATCGCCATCAGCCGACATGTCGATCAGAACATGCCCCTTGTCGGTAAATTTGACCGCGTTACCAACCAGATTTGTGAGAATTTGACGGAAACGACCAGCGTCACCATGCACCATCTGAGGCACGTTGCGATCATGCCGAACGACCAGCTCAACGTCCTTCTCATCCGCGCCCGCATTCAACAGTGTCGCCACGTCTTCGGCAGCTTCAACAGGATCAAATGTGCCAGAGCGCAGTTGCATCTGCCCGGCGTCAATCTTTGAGAAGTCCAGAATATCATTGATAATTGTCAAAAGCGCATTGCCCGATTTGACAATAACGTCAACAAACGTCTTCTGTTTTGGCTCCATTTCCGACTTGGCCAGCAATTCCGCCATACCAAGCACACCATTCATTGGTGTGCGAATTTCGTGGCTCATATTGGCCAGGAATTCAGATTTCGCCCGATCTGCTGCTTCGGCACGCGCCACCAGCAATTCCAGTTGAGCCTCGCGGCGCTTGTCCTCGCTCACGTCGGTAAAGACGGCGACACCGTAGCCGCCCTCAGTTTGCGTGGTGCCAACTCGCAGCCAGACATCGCCCTTAAACCTTACGACAACTTCCCGCGGTTCATCGGCCAACACGCATTCGAGAATTTCGTTGCTCGCAGCACTATCGTCCTCGCCCTCCGGAAAGCGCTCGCGGAAGGCTGTTTCAAAATCCAGCCCGGTAACGGCAAAGTCGTCCGGTATGCCCAATATGCGCTTCAGAGTTTCATTGCACGCGAGTATTTGTGCGTTGCGATCCAGGATCAGAAGACCATTGTCAATCGACGCCAACGACTCCTTCAGTAGACTGCCAGTTTCGGCCAGCTTGACCCGAGCTTCATTAATCTCTCGCTCTTTTGCACGAATTTCGCTGACATCATCGTAAGTCAGGATAACCCGCCCACTACCGATTCGGGTTCCGCGAACGAGGAAAATCCTGCCGTTTTCGGTAGCAACTTCACGCGGTTCAAACTCACCGCTATCCATCATGTCGAGTATCCGCGCTTTGTAGGCACGATACTCATCATCGTTCATATTGTAGCGACCGGCTTGAAAGTTGAAGTCCAGCAACTGGCCATATGTCTTGCCTTCCAATGGGAGCAGCGCTTCCGCATCCCAAAAATCAATGGCGGCCTGATTCACAACTTCAACTTCATGGTCACTTTGCCGCATGACAAAGATCCCAAACTGCACGGAATCGATGATCTCACGAAGGCTTTTGCGCGAGGTTTCCGCTACTCGATGCGCTTCGTCCAACTCTCTTTCGCGTTGCTTCAGGTCCGAAATGTCGGTCACAGCACCAACGAGATAGGGCGTTCCATCGTTGATTTTTATCCATCCGACCCTGACCATGCACGGTGTCATTGTGCCGTCGGCCAACGGGAACCGCGATTCTTTTCGCGCAATCTCACCAGTGTGAAGCAACGCATGATTATCGCGACGCATTCGTTCGCCAACTTCGCCAAATATGTCGGCCTCGGTGGAACCTAACAGCGCCTCAATAGGCCGGTCTGAAAGTGCGCAATAAGCGTCGTTTGCATAGATAAGTCGATGCTCCAGATCCCGAACAAATGTCGCAACCGGCACGGAATCCAGCACGGCCTTGAATAGGGCCAGCTTCTCGTTTTCATTCGCAACCACGTAAGGCTGCGAATTCTCGCCCGATGACGCACTTGAGGCGCGCGCCCTTGTCGTCGACGCACCTGCAACTGATGATGGGGTCAAGAGCTCAAAGAGATATACGCCGCCCTCTTCGGTCACGAACTGTTCGATAGATATTTCGTAGGAATCGCCCGTCGGGGTTTTGAAATCAACGGTACCATCACGTCCAAACACTGCGCAGCGGCTTTCGCTCTCTTCGCGTATGTCGGCAAAATCATCATCCAGCAAATCAGCGCTCATTGCCCCGGCAAAGTCCCCGGTGGGTGCGCCAAAAAGCGCTGCATATGCGTCGTTTACAGCAACATAGTGCAGACTGGAGTCCTTGATGCAGGCAGGCTGCTCAAGCCCCAGAATTTTTTGTGATGCAATTGCAAGCAAATCGGCCGATGAATGCAAAATTGCGCGCTCCCCTGTCGTGGCGCGAATTTTAGCATTCACCAAATAAAGAATTGGTTAACCACGTTTGACATCCACGCGTGTTCGCCAAATATCTGGATGTCACCTTCCGCAAATGCGGAAGGCATCTCCATTTTGATTTTGCTTGCGCGTTTCACCTCTCGGCGCGCTTGAAGCCGGTTATCATGGCCCGAACGAGGTTTTCCCGGTGTTCGACACTGGCCAGAACAACGCCTCCAACATGCAGGACCAACAGAGCCAATGTCGTATAGACAAGCGTCTCATGCGTATCTTCAACCCACTCAACGCCCCAAAACATATCCGTGGTCATCATATAGCCGCTCACTGAAATGCCTGAAATCATGAGCAGGAGCGCCACGACCATAGCGCCGCCAGCAGGATTGTGCCCAATGTAGCGCTTTGCACGCATTTTGCCGCTTTCGACCAGAAAGCGAAGTACCGCAGCGGGGCTATAGAGAAAATTTCCAAACCGCGCATGCTGGGAGCCGAAGAAGCCCCAAATAACCCGAAACGCGATCAAGATGGCAATCGCATAGCCTGAGTAGATGTGAGCTGTCTTCCATTCGTCACCTGAGACAAACGAGAAAGCAAAAAGTGCGACTAGCGACCAATGAAAGATGCGAACCCAAACATCCCAAACTTTGACCATTTGAACCTCCGAAAAAGCGTGGGGCCGCGCTTGTCGCGCGGCCCTCAACCGGCATTAGTTTGCGTCAGCGCCGAGTTCTTCGAGCGTAACCGGGTTGAAAAGCACTTCGACCTTCGCACCGTCCTTGATGCCATAAATCTCGTAGCAGCTGCCTTCTGTCTTCACACGTCGAACATCAAAGCCAAGCTCCTGCCCCTTCGCCTTCATAGCATCTTCAGTCTGCCACTTGTCCTTGGGCTCGTTTGTGCAATCAGCATTCTCAGCGAACGCAGCAGTAGAAAAAGAAGTGGACGCGATGGCTGCCAACAAGATGATTTTTTTCATGATATAGTGTCTCCATGTGCGGTGAGGCAGGATTGCCTGTGAACCGATGGCGGGAACCTAATTGCGCGCAAATGACACTTGGCTGACGGAAATTGTCAGCTATTTGTAAGTCGAGGTAATTTAGGTAGGAGTATGTTGAAAAATATGCGTCAAATATTTGCCCCTCTTAGATTTTTGTTGTTCGTACTGGCTCTGGGCTCAGTGCAGTTTTCCTGCTTGCCTCCCGCGTGGGCGGATGGTGGTGAGCATGAAAGCGAACACGAGAGTGAGCACGAGAGTGAGAGCGGACATGACAGCGGTCACGAGAGCCAGAACTATGGTGGTCACGGCGAAGATTCCGGTTCAAAATCTGGACATAGTTCCGACAATGGCCACGAAAGCAGTATGCGACCTTCTTCACGAACACTATTTGGCAACAACGAACTGGACCGTGCACGCAATGGCGTAGCACGAGGCGACTTGTTGCCGCTTTCCAGAATACGTCCGACCATAACTCGCAAATGGAAAGGCGAGATTATCAGCGTGAAGGTCAAAGACCGCAAAGGTCTGGTTCTTTACGAGTTCAAGCTGCTTCGGCCCGATGGCCGCCTGACAGAAATAGAAGTCTATGCCAGGAATGGCCGAATCCGGAGTGTTGAGAACGAATAATGCGCATTCTATTGGTTGAAGACGACCCGCTTATTGCAAGGAACCTGTCCACCTATCTCACCAATGAGGGATATCTGGTCCAACATGAGAAAGACGGCGAAGAAGCTTGGTTTGCCGGTGACAATGAAGAATTTGCTGCAGCAATTCTCGATCTGGGATTGCCGAGCATAGACGGACTGCAGGTTCTCAAGAAATGGCGCGCAGCAGGGCGAGAAATGCCAGTGCTGATACTGACCGCTCGCGGCAATTGGGAAGAACGTGTCGAGGGTATCGATGCGGGCGCTGACGACTACCTGCCCAAACCATTCCGCATGCAGGAACTTCTTGCAAGACTGCGCGCAATCTTGCGCCGCTCCGCCGGCCAGGGCTCGCCGCAACTTCACAGCGGAAACCTGACCCTGGACACCAGAGTCAAAAGCGTTTCCGTTGCGGGCATGCCAGTGGACCTGACACCGCTTGAATATCGCTGCGTCGCGTATTTAATGATGAACCGGCAACGCCCGGTCTCCCAGCTTGAACTGACCGAACAGCTTTATGCGCAGGATTTCGAGCGTGAGAGCAATTCAGTGGAAGTGCTGATTGCGCGATTGCGTAAAAAGCTCGGCAAGGACACTATTCTAACGCGCCGTGGGTTTGGCTATCAGGTGGCATCCGAAGAAACATGAAATCAATCCGCCTACGCTTTGTCATCATAACGCTGGCTGGCTTAACAGCAGCGTTGGCTTTGGCATTCTGGTTTTTCGTCGCAATTTTCAATGCCAATTTTCAGGCGCGTCTCGACAGCGAACTGACAGGACATCTCAACCGTCTGGCAGCAAGTATCGAATTCACCGCCGACGGCGAGTTGCATATACAGGAAATCCCGTCCGACAACCGTTTCTTTGTGCCTTATAGCGGTCTCTATTGGCAGATCGACGAAATTGGGCACGACACACAACTGCGTTCAGAGTCACTGTTTGACTTCGCCCTGCCAGTGCCAGCCGACGAGCATGATGCCGGTGATATCCACCGTTACAGGTTGCCTGGTCCCGACAACACTGAAGTCATTGTTCAAGAGCGCAGGATCATCGTGTCTGCACCTGGCGGCGTTCGCAATTTGCGCATCGCGGTGGCGCAGGATGCGGCTGCGCTGGACACAGCCACCAATGACTTTGCGATGGCGATCCTACCCTATATTGCCGCGCTTGCGGTAATCCTGGCATTGTTTTCGGGCGTGCAGCTCAGCTTCGGATTTCGGCCATTGGTGAAGCTGACTCGAGAGCTGAAAGAACTCAAAGAGAAGCGCACCGAGCGCTTGAGCGACAACTATCCGACAGAATTGCGCCCGCTCGTCAACGAGGTCAACAGCTTGCTTGACAGCCAGAAAGAAGCAATGGATCGCGCCCGCGCCCGCGCCGCAGATCTGGCGCACGGGCTCAAGACCCCGCTCACAGTTCTCTCCGGCAACGCCCTCCAACTGGCCGAGCGAGGAGACGCCGAGATGGCAGCGGAACTGGAACACCTCAGCGAAACGATGCTCACACATGTAAATCATGAATTGGTGCGCAGCCGTTTGGCCCCGACACCGGCCCAGCGCACGTCGGACGCAGATCTCTATGCGATCACCACCCCTCTCATCCGCACGTTGAAACACACGCCCAAGGGTGAAGCTCTGGAGTGGACCCAGTCAATCCAAAAAGATTTGATGCTACCGGTTGACCCGCATGATCTGCGCGAACTTATGGGCAATATTCTGGAAAACGCCTGCAAATGGGCAAAGCACCGTGTCGCAATCAGCGCCACCAGGCTCGGCGGTCAGGTTCTGGTCGTCACTCGTGATGACGGCCCAGGCGCACCGCCAGAGAAAATCAGCACAATGACTAAGCGAGGCGTGCGCCTCGACCATAAGACGCCTGGAACCGGCCTGGGCCTTTCCATTGTCCGCGAGATCACGGAAAACTATGGGATTGAACTGATCATTGACAATCACGACGATGGTGGATTGCGTGTGACCCTCGCATTCAACGTGTGACCGCGTTCCGGGTTCGCACTTGACAAAATGCCGTTTTCATAAGAAAAGCGCTCAGCTTTGACTTATTGGCCGCCGCGTGAGCAGGCCGCCGCGATACAAAAGAAGATGCGGCAACAGTTGGGCGTATTCCGAAAATTCAAGTTCGGCCAACGCAAAAGCAAAATCGAATAATCTACAAGTTCCCATTTCACGCGGGGTTCTTGATGCAATCTGCAACGGATTTGCCATTTGGCATCTCCGCAATGCTGCTTGCACAATATAGGTGTATCACTTGACTAAATTCTCTGATCTGGGCCTAACCCAGAAAACTCTGTCCGCTCTTGACGCGTTGAACTTCACAACACCGACACCAATTCAGGAACAATCCATTCCCGCTTTGCTTAATGGAAGCGACTTGATTGGACTGGCGCAGACGGGCACTGGCAAGACGGCCGCATTTGGCCTGCCGGTTATCGAACATTTGCTGGCGGAAGAACGTCGCCCCAACCCCAAGGAAGTGCGCGCGCTTGTGCTGGCTCCTACCCGCGAACTGGTGAATCAGATTGCTGGCAACCTGAAAGACTTCGTTGCGAAATCAAAACTGCGGGTCTCAATTGTCGTTGGTGGTGCATCCATCAATCGCCAGATGGAAATTATGGCACGCGGCACCGACATACTTGTTGCGACCCCCGGCCGATTGATCGACCTTGCAGGACGCGGTGCCATCAACCTCAGCGCGACGCGCTACCTCGTTCTGGACGAGGCCGACCAAATGCTGGACCTTGGCTTCATACACGACTTGAGAAAGATCGTGCGTCTTGTGCCGAAGCGCCGCCAGACCATGCTGTTTTCAGCAACCATGCCAAAATCCATCGCCGAACTGGCATCGGAATATTTGACCGACCCTATCCGCGTTGAAGTTTCACCGCCGGGCAGGACCGCAGATAAGGTCACCCAGTCGGTGCATTTCGTCACGGGCAAAGATGAAAAAACTCGCATCCTGCAGGCTGCCCTGGCCGCCGATCCGGGTTCCCGTTCAATCGTCTTCATGCGCACCAAGCATACGGCTGAACGTCTCTACAAACACCTTGACCATATCGGCCTGGCCGCAGCGTCCATCCATGGCAACAAAAGCCAAGGTCAGCGTGAGCGTGCGCTAAAATCATTCCGCGACGGTGACATCAACATTCTCGTTGCAACTGACGTTGCAGCACGCGGCATTGACATTCCCGACGTGACGCATGTCTACAACTACGATCTGCCAGCCGTGGCGGACGCTTATGTTCACCGCATCGGGCGTACTGCACGTGCCGGTCGCAAGGGATCGGCATTGGCTTTCTGCGCACCCGACGACGTGCAGCTTTTGAGAGCCATCGAAAAGTTGACCGGAACGCAGCTTGAAGTTGCTGGCGGGGAACCACCCACAGAGGAATTCAAGCCTGGTGGCAAGTCAGGACGCGGCACGCCTAACCGTAATCGTAACCGCAATAAAAGCGGTCGCGGCGGAAATGGTCGCGGCAATCAGGCCAAACAGGATGGGGGCAAGCCTCATAGCGGCAAACCGGCTAATCGCCGGGGGCCGCGCAAGCAAAATAGCGTGCAGCGCAAAGCATCCTGATTAAATTCTAATCGGAAAACTCAGTTTCGGGCCATATTGCAGATAATGTAATGTGGCCCGAATTGTTCCTGCACATTTTTTAGACAGATTTCCATCCACGCCCCTCGCTCACCATTCGCGGCGATCGAAAAATACAAGGCGGACCTACCTCAAAAGCAGGCGATGGCGTAAAAAATAATTACGTTTCAATTGCTTATACTTTTTATTCGGCCTGTCGGCAAACTGAGCATAGTTCTTGCTTTCTCTTCAGCAATGTATTCATATAACCAAAAATAGAGGGAACTGGCATTGGCATTCGATGAGATGTTTGATGCGGACTTGGCGCCCAGGGAACCATATAAGAAGTATAACGACTGGTATGTGTCCCAGGACCAGGCTGCGCTGATCGCAAAATCGAGAGATGCAGAAAACATCTTTCGCAGAACAGGTATTACGTTTGCCGTCTACGGCCATGAAGAAGCGGCCGAAAAACTTATTCCCTTTGACATTGTGCCGCGCGTTATTGCGGCACGGGAGTGGCGAAAGCTGTCGCAGGGCATTGAGCAACGTGTCGTTGCATTGAATGCTTTCCTTGATGACATCTATCACAAACAGGAAATTATCAAGGCCGGGCGTATTCCCCGCGAACTCATTGAAAAGAACGATGCATTCTTGCCGGAGATGATTGGTGTTCGCCCACCCGGCGGTGTTTACACACACATCGTTGGCACTGACATTGTGCGCACCGGCGACAACCAGTTTTATGTGCTCGAGGACAATGCCCGGACACCTTCAGGCGTTTCCTACATGCTGGAAAACCGGGAAACAATGATGCAGATGTTCCCGGAGTTGTTCCACGCCAACAAGGTACAGCCCGTTCAGGATTATCCGCAGCTTCTGCGCCAAAGCCTGGAAGCGCTGGCCCCGCCCGGCTGCAAAGGCAAGCCGCGTGTAGCCGTGTTGACGCCAGGCATCTATAACTCCGCCTATTTCGAGCATTCATTCCTTGCCGACCAGATGGGCGTGGAGCTTGTCGAGGGATCTGACCTGCGGGTCATTGATGGCAAGGTGAAAATGCGCACCACACGTGGCTATGAAGCCATCGATGTCATCTATCGCCGCGTCGACGACGATTATCTTGATCCGCTCACCTTCCGACCGGACTCCTGTCTCGGGGTCCCGGGCATCATGGATGTTTACCGAGCGGGCAACATCACCATCGCCAATGCGCCAGGCACCGGCATCGCAGATGACAAGGCCATCTATTCCTATATGCCTGAGATTGTGGAGTTCTACACGGGCCGCAAGGCACTTCTGGAAAATGTGCCCACGTGGCGCTGCTCAGAGCCGGACAGCCTGAAATATGTGATGGACAATCTCGCCGAACTGGTGGTCAAGGAAGTGCATGGTTCCGGCGGCTATGGAATGCTCGTCGGACCAACAGCAACCCGAAAGGAGCGTGCTGATTTTGCCAAGAAGCTGGCGGCGAAACCTGGCAACTACATTGCTCAGCCCACCCTCTCTCTTTCAACGGCTCCCATCTTGACCAAGAAGGGTCTTTCCGGTCGCCACCTCGATCTCAGACCATTTGTACTGGTCTCGGACAAGGTCAAGATAATTCCCGGCGGTCTCACCCGCGTTGCGCTGAAGGAGGGATCCCTTGTGGTCAACTCCTCGCAAGGCGGCGGTACCAAAGATACATGGGTGCTGGAGGACTGACATGCTTGGAAGAACGGCCAACGGCCTTTACTGGATGTTCCGCTACATTGAACGCGCGGAAAATATTGCACGCCTTGTGGATGCCGGGCTTCGCGTCTCATTGACGCGCTCTGGCGATGGCGATGATGATTGGGACGGCGTTCTGCAGAGTGCAGGCATGCGTCAAGCCTATCTGGACTCCCACGATGAGGTTGAGGCAATCAACGCCATTGATTTCATGCTGCGCGACAAGTCCAACCCATCCAGCGTGCTGAGCTGCCTGGAATCGGCGCGTAACAATGCGCGCATGGTGCGCACGGCGCTGACGCGGGAAACCTGGGAAGCGACAAATGAATGCTGGATTGATCTCAAGCAGCTTCTGGCACGCCGACCGCGCGCGCAAGATCTGCCGCATTTGCTCGATACAATCAAGCAACGCACCGCACTTATCCGGGGCGCGTTTCACGGCACAATGCTGCGCAACGAAATCTATAACTTTGCGCGCATAGGCACTTTTCTTGAACGTGCCGACAACACGGCGCGTATTCTGGACGTGAAGTATTATGTACTACTGCCATCTTTGTCACATGTCGGATCGTCATTGGATAATGTGCAATGGGAATCGATCCTGCGTTCGGTCTCTGCCAACCGGGCCTATGGCTGGGTATATGAATCGGAGCTGACGCCAAAGAACATCGCGGACTTTCTGATTCTGAACGAGAAGATGCCGCGCTCGCTGGCCTATTGCTACGACAAGATTTGTTCCAATCTGAGTTTCCTGGCAAAAGAGCACCGTCAAGAAACGCTTGCCGGTGAAAAAGCCAACGCGATTTTGCAATCGCTCCGGACGCAGAAGATCGATGATGTCATGGACAGAGGGCTGCATGAATTTCTTGAAGACTTCATTGTCCGCAACAACCAACTCGGCACAAACATCGCTGAGAACTATCGTTTCTATTGATCCATATTGCAGACAAGCACTGGTACCGACATGCGACTGAAAATCAGCCACAAGACCGAATATGTCTACTCTGTTCCAGTGCAATACGCATTGCAACGTCTGCGCCTGACACCTCGGTCAAACCCGTCTCAGAAAGTCATAAACTGGAAAGTCGACGTTGAAGGCGCCGACGTTCAGGTCAGGTTTGAAGATCAGTTTCAAAACATCATTGAACTGGTTGCCAGCACCGGCGAGCCACACACAATCACAGTTGTTGCAACTGGCGAAGTGGAGACCGAAGACAAGGCGGGGGTTATTGGTCCGGATACAGGCTGCGCGCCGCTGTGGCTATTCAACCGGGAAACCGCTCTGACAAAACCCGGAAAACTGGTTCGCGAAATTTCCAAATCAGCCTCAGGCGAAGATCGCTTGACGCAATTGCACGCCCTCAGGGAGCTTATACATCAAAGACTGGAATTTGCGCCCGGCACCACGCACTCGCAGACCTCAGCGGAAGAAGCGTTGGAACTTGGGAGCGGCGTATGCCAGGACCATGCACATGTGTTTGTATCCGCAGCGCGCCACCTGGGCATCCCTGCCCGCTATGTTTCCGGCTATCTGATGATGGAAAACACCAAGCACCAGGCAGCAAGCCATGCTTGGGCTGAGGCATATGTTGAGGGGCTTGGCTGGGTCGGCTTCGACGCCGCCAACAACATTTGCCCGAACGAGCTTTATGTCCGTATCGCCTGTGGGCTTGACTACAAGGACGCCGCACCGATTTCCGGCATGGTGAGTGGGACCGGCCACGAGGAAATGAGCGTTGCGATTACCGTAGAGAACCAGGGTCAAAGCCAGAGCCAAAGCCAGAGCTGACATTTCCAGAGAGGAACCGATGGCGAGCGAAAATCTGCTGGTCCGCGCTGCCGGGGCCGCTCCGGTTGTCGGTCAGGCATTTGCCGACGAATATCTGGAAGAAACCACTGCGTCGCAGCTACGTTTCGAGGAATGCAGCTTTTCAAACTGCAATTTTGACTATGCGGTTTTGAAGCAGGCGTATTTCATCAATTGCCGCTTCACCAGCTGCTCATTCAAAGAAACTGTGTTTGAGGATGCGCAATTTTGCGAAGGTGAAACGGCGAATGAATGGCGATATTCAGACCTCGCCGGTGCAGTCTTTCGACGCTGCAATTTATCTCTGAGCAAGTTCATTGGTTGCGATGGCATTGACCTTCAACTTATTGAATGCGCAGCCCAGGGAACAAAATTCGACATCAACGTCCATCGGAAAATTGCATCCAAAATCATTCCCGTCGGTATTCGGTTCGAAAAGTGCAAGTTGCAGTATGCGGATTTTTCAGGCGCAGACCTCACCGAAAGCATATTTGAGAGCTCGGACCTTCGCGACGTCAATTTTGCTGGATGTGATCTGTCTCACGCAAGCCTGCGCGGCTCTGCACTCAACAATGCTGATTTTGAGGGAAGCATTCTCGACAATGCAAACATGGCGCACGCAACATTTGATGCATTTGATTTGCAGGCACCCCAATCGCACCGCCGGCTTGTTATCAGCCGCGACCAGCACGAGA
This sequence comes from Ensifer sp., assembly GCA_050301895.1. Lineage (GTDB taxonomy): Bacteria > Pseudomonadota > Alphaproteobacteria > Rhizobiales > Rhizobiaceae > Ensifer_A. The sequence continues at coordinate 760,009 of JBNKZZ010000002.1, forward strand.
GCATTCTCGCGACGATGGGCATTGTGACATTGGATTAGCGACGCTTCAAACGTGTGAACGGACAAAAACAAAAAAGGCCAAGCAATGCTTGACCTTCCCGTTCAAGAGTACCGGTGCCAGTACATCCGTGGCTCCCTGACCTCTCATGGTTGGATATCTAGCGCATAATTATATCAAAATTGTGACGAACTCCGATTTTCGGGACATTTCAGCCGTAAGCCTCGCAAAATAATTCTGTGCTTCAAATAGTGCACATTCATCATAACCGCGAGCACCAACATGCCAGCTTTTGGTCAAAGCCTTTTCAGTTCAGTTATGGAGCGACTGAAAGAAGAGCATAATGAGCAAGCAGAAACAGAGCAGGTTTGGCGCGGTGTAAAAGGTCTGCATTCGGGCTTTGTACCACAGGCCGCGGATGACCAATTTGACGATCAGGAAGAGATGGAACTGCACCGCCTGTTCGATAGTATTTTGCAAGACACCGCACCTCAGGAAAATGCAGTCGAGGACGTTCCGGAGGCCCATCGAAACTTCGATCCTTCAGCGATGCAACGCCTGAGCGTGGAAGAAATCGCCAAGGATCTTGGTCTCCGCCCCAACGACACAGCATCATTGCTCGTAGCCAAAAGACGGCAGTTTGCATCCGAAAATCACCCCGACAGAGTGCCGCCAAAGTGGCGCGATCAAGCCAACACTCGAATGAAGGTTGCAAATCTACTGGTGGATGAAGCTATCAAGAAATTGAATGCATAAAGAGGCGCAAACGGCTCCTCTGCAAAGGCCCGCGCACGTCACTATAACTTTTAGTTATCCGGCATAGCAATTTTTTTTCAAATTCTCTTTGCGGCCTCGCCAAAGGATGCTAGCGTTCCGACGATGATACCGGTGGGATGAGCGGTAACAGCGACAACCGGTAATTTGGTTTTTGGCAGGCCATCTCGGCCTGCAATGGGAGGAAAATTCATGATTAGCAAACTGGTGAAACTCGCCATGGCTGGCGCTGCAGTTGCAGTAATGTCCGGCAGCTCTTTCGCTGCTGATGTCACAATGCGCCTGCACCAGCTTCTGCCACCACAGGCTACCATTCCGTCCAAGGTTCTGGAGCCGTGGATTGCCAAAGTTCAGGACGAATCTGGCGGTCGCATCGAAATTCAGCACTACCCGGCCATGCAGCTCGGTGGCAAACCCTCCGACCTCGTAGATCAGGTCAAGGACGGCGTTGTTGACATCATCTGGACGGTTATTGGCTACACACCTGGCCGCTTCCCGAAGTCTGAAGCATTTGAACTGCCGTTCCTCGTAACGGATCCGGTTTCCTCTTCCATGGCTTTCCAGGAATACTATGAAAAGCACATGCAGGACGAGTTCAAGGACTACCACGTCCTGGCTGTTCATGTTCACGGCCCGGGCCTGCTGCACATGCGCGACAAGGAAATCAACAAGCTGGAAGACCTCAATGGCGTGAAGCTGCGCGGTACGTCGCGCGTTGTTAACGGCATGTTGACCGCACTTGGCGCAAGCGCCATCGGCATGCCGGTTCCGGCTGTTCCGGAAGCGCTTTCCAAGGGCGTTATCGACGGTACAGTTCTGCCATGGGAAGTAACCCCTGCGGTCAAGATTTCGGAACTTGCTCCAATCCACACCCAGTTCTCTGGCGACAAGGCGCTCTACACAGCGACCTTCCTGTTCGCCATGAACAAGGACACCTATGAAAGCCTGCCTGACGACCTGAAAAAGGTCATCGACGACAATTCTGGCATAGAATTGGCCAAGAAGTTCGGCGAAGCAATGCAGGCTGGTGACGAACTTGGTATGTCCCTGGCCGAAAAGGCAAACAACAAGATCATCACCCTTTCTGACGAAGAAACAGCGCGCTTCCAGGAAGCTGCTGCCAAGGTGACCGAAGGTTGGGTCAAGGAAATGGACGACAAGGGTCTGGACGGTACCGGCCTCTACAAGGACGCTCAGGACCTCGTCGCAAAATACACCGCGATGTAATGTCACTCGTGACATCTGAATGATAAATTGGGATCGCGGAGAAACCTCCGCGACCCTTTTTTTTAAGTGTAGCTGGCAGCGCCATTGTCACCGGTTTGGTTGCTCATTTAAAATCGGGAATGGGGGAGAAGGAAATTGGACAGCGACAAAAGCCTGTTTGGCCGTGTGGAAGCGGCTATGAAAAAGTTAGCAATGACCTTGGCACTGACAAGCGGCCTGCTACTTCTTATTTCGGTTATCATCACAAGTGTGAGCATTATCGGGCGTATGGCAATTCCGCTCGGTCTTGCACCAGTACCAGGTGACGTCGAACTCGTTGAAACGTTGGTGGGCTTGGCGGTCTTCGGTTTCATGCCGTATTGCCAGCTTGCGCGCGGCCACGTTGGTGTTGACCTGTTCGTGATGCCCTTTGGCAACCGTGCCATGATGTTTACCCAGACTCTGGGCGATCTCATTATTGCAGGCCTGGTACTGCTGCTGACCTGGCGGCACTATGAAGGCACGCTCGACAAATATGACAGCGGCGAGATCAGTTTCATTCTCGGCTTCCCTACATGGTGGGGCTACTCCGCTGCCATGGTGCTGATGGTCCTGCTTTCCATCGTTACGCTTTTTACTGTGTGGCGCGACATCCGCGACATCGCAAAAGGCAATGTTCTTCATATTGAAGCTGGAGGCCACTAATGAGCGGCATTGAAATCGGCCTCTGGTCATTCCCAATCCTCATTCTTCTGATCTTCGTCCGCGTCCCCATTGGCGCAGCAATGCTGCTGGTTGGTATTGTCGGCACCTATGAAGTTACAGGCCGCTGGGTCGTGGTCTTGTCGAAGTTGAAGACAGAAACCTGGACGACGTTTTCCAACTATTCCCTATCCATCATCCCGCTCTTTCTGCTCATGGGGCAGTTTGCTGCACGCGGCGGCATGTCTACCGCCCTGTTCAAAGCAGCTGAGGCCTTCCTGGGGCACCGTAAGGGCGGTGTTGCCATGGCGTCTGTTGGCGCTTGCGCAGGCTTCGGTGCAATTTGCGGCTCCTCACTCGCAACCGCGGCAACCATGGCGCAGGCAGCCCTGCCCGAACTGCGCAAATACGGCTATGCGGGCGGCATATCGACCGCCGCACTTGCTGCTGGTGGAACGCTCGGCATTTTGATCCCGCCGTCCGTTGTGCTGGTTATCTACGCCATCCTGGCTGAGCAAAACATTGCGAAGCTCTTTATGGCCGCATTTATTCCGGGCATTTTGGCCGCCGTGTCCTATATGGTTGTTATCGCAATTTACGTGCGCCTGAAGCCCGAGAGCGCTGGCCACCGTGAACGCATGCCATGGGCCGAACGTGTTCCGGTAATCCTTGATGTCTGGCCGGTGGTCGCCATCTTCGTGCTTGTTGTCGGCGGCATCTATCTGGGTTGGTTTACGCCCACCGAAGCTGCGGCGATCGGGTCCGCCGGTACAGGGCTTATTGCCTGGTGGAAGGGTGGCCTGAACCGGAAAGAACTGGTCGCCAGCTTTCGCGAGGCCGCGATTTCAACCGGCATGATCTTCTTCATCATTCTGGGTGCAGGAACCTATAACGCGTTCCTGGCATTTTCTCGCCTGCCACAAGTTGGTGCTGAATGGGTCGTCACGCAGGGCTATTCACCAATGTTGGTCCTCAGCATCATCCTGCTGCTCTACATCATATTTGGCTGCATCATGGACTCTATGTCGATGATCTTGCTGACTGTGCCGATCTTCTTCCCCATCGTGACAGCCATGGACTTTGGTCTGCCGCTGGAAGAATTCGCATTGTGGTTCGGCATCCTTATCCTCATGGTCGCCGAAATCGGATTGATAACGCCGCCCGTGGGGCTCAATCTGTTCATCATCAATGCCTTGGCGAAAGACGTGCCAACGCGCGAAACCTATGCGGGGATTGTGCCATTTATTTCCGCTGATCTGCTGCGTATCGTTGTGTTGGTTGCGTTTCCATCAATCAGCCTTGTGCTGGTGCGACTGCTGTATTGAGGCACGCCCAACACATTTGCCGAAACTCTGCGAAGGCCCGAAAATCATACCGATTTTCGGGCCTTGTCTATTTGTTGTAGAGTGAGACTTGGAAAGTTTACCGCTTGCTGATTTCGAATAATTGTTATATATAATAACTAAATTTGATTTCAGTGCCGCAATGTCAATTGTGGAGCCTGTTTTGAGGTTCGGGAGGAACTCATGCCACTAGTCAATATGCCGGGATACCGGCCAGTCAATATGGGAAATTTTTCGGTCGACATCGAAAAGAAGGATGACGGCACGATCTATATCAGACCCACTGACACCCTTGGCGCGGTGCCAGAGTCCAACATCGCGATGCTGAACTACTGGGCGGACAAGACCCCTGATCATGTGTTCATCGCAGATCGCCTGCCCAATGGTGAATGGCGCAAGGTGACCTTTGCCGAGGCCCGTCGTCTGTCGCGTGCCATCGCGCAATACATGCTCGACCACAACCCATCTGTGGATCGCCCTGTTGCCATTCTATCCGGTAACTCGGTCAACCATGCGTTGGTTGCACTTGGTGCCATGACTGCAGGCGTCCCCTACGCCCCCATTGCGCCGGCCTATTCCACCAAGTCCAAAGATTTCGAAAAGCTGCACCACGTATTTGACCTTGTGACGCCGGGCATGGTGTTTGCCGAGCATATCGAACTCTTCGAAGATGCCATCAAGCATGTGGTTCTGGAAGGCGTTCCCGTTTTTGGCACCGGCGACCTCTCCACTGTCGCCAGCGCACACAAGCTCGAAGAAATCATGGAGAAGGACGCCACGCCAGACGTTGACGCGGCCCTCGCAAAAGTTGGCCCCGACACGATTGCAAAGTTCCTTTTCACCTCCGGTTCGACGGGCAAACCAAAAGCGGTCATCAACACGCAGCGCATGATCTGCGCAAACCAGATCATGATCCGCGACTCGCTGGCCTTCCTGAAAGACGAACCACCGGTGCTGGTTGACTGGCTCCCCTGGAACCACACCGCAGGCGGCAACCACAATTTTGGCATCGCGCTCTTCAACGGCGGAACGCTCTATATTGATGATGGTTCCCCAACCCCAATCGGCGTTCACAAAACGGTTCACAACCTGCTGGATGTCGCCCCGACGCTCTATTTCAATGTGCCCAAGGGCTATGAAATGTTGGCGGAACATTTGCGCACCAATAAGGAGCTGCGCGAACGTTTCTTCTCCAAGGTGAAGGTCCTGCAATATGCCGGTGCCAGCCTCTCCGACCACCTGTTCCAGTCTTTGGAAGAGCTGGCCATCGAGACAATCGGTGAGAAAATCATGATCATCACCGGCTACGGCTCCACCGAGACCGGCCCATTCCTGTGCACCACCGGCTGGCCGGTGGAACGCGCTGGCGAAATTGGCCTTCCGGCTGCCGGTGGCGAGCTGAAGCTTGTGCCAAATGGCGAGAAGATGGAAGTGCGCGTCAAAGGTGCGGCAATCACGCCCGGCTACTGGCGTCAAAAAGACAAGACGGATGAAGCCTTCGACGACGAAGGCTACTACCTGATGCAGGACGCCCTGAAATATCATGACCCGAACGACATCTCAAAAGGTCTCATGTTCGATGGTCGTGTTACCGAGGATTTCAAACTCGATACGGGCACATGGGTCAACATGGCAGGCGTCCGCAGTGCCACCATCGCAGGGTTGGCACCCTTGGTCCGCGATCTTGTGCTGACAGGCCTGAACCTGCCCTATATCGGCGCATTGCTGTTTCTTGACTACGACGCCTGCAGAGCAGAATTTCCAGAGCTGGCGACGATTGAAGACACGGTAGCAATCGCGCGCCACCCTGCCCTCGTCGAACGTATCCAGCAAGGTTTGAACGAACTGGCCCGCAAAGGCACCGGTTCTTCCACCCTGGTTGCCCGCGCGATCATCATGGAAACGCCACCAGATCCGGACGCAAGTGAAATCACCGACAAGGGCTCTATCAACCAGCGCGCTGTGATGAATGCCCGCGCCGCTGAATGTGCCGCGCTTTATGAGGCGGATAAACCAGCCAATGTGCTGGTTGCCAACAAAAAAGCACACTGAGGAGGCTCAAATGGACTTCAAAAATGCATCAGCTGTCGTTACCGGTGGCGCTTCGGGCCTTGGGGCCGGTGTCGCACGGTTCCTCAGCGAACGCGGTGCCAAGGTCGGCATCGCCGATCTGAACGAAGCTGCGGGCGAAGCGCTTGCCGCTGAAATCGGTGGCACATTCGCCAAATGCGATGTCTCCAGCGAAGAGAGCGCCATTGCTGCGCTGGACAAGCTTGAGGCCGCAAACGGCACTGTCGAAATTCTCGTCAATTGTGCTGGAATTGGCGGTGCCTCACGCATTGTTGGCCGCAATGGTCCGATGGACCTGGCCGCTTTTGAACGTACCATCAAGGTCAATCTGGTCGGCACATTCAACATGATGCGCCTTGCCGCCGCACGTATGCAAAACAACGAGCCGAACAATGATGGAGAGCGTGGCGTGATTATCTCCACGGCATCCGTAGCAGCATTTGAAGGTCAAATCGGCCAGGCAGCTTATGCAGCTTCCAAGGGAGGTATCGTTGCACTGACACTGCCGGCGGCACGTGAATTTTCCAAATTGGGTATCCGCGTTCTGGTCATCGCACCCGGCCTTTTCAAAACCCCGCTGATGGATGAATTGCCGGAAGAGATTCAAGATAGCCTTGGGAAGTCTATTCCCTTCCCGTCTCGCTTGGGTTCCCCAGAGGACTTTGCCAAGCTGGCAGGATCCATGATCGAAAATCCCTATCTCAACGGCGAAGTTGTGCGCCTCGATGGCGCGCTGCGCATGCAGCCCAAATAAGTGTAGCTAGGTGCCGGGGCTCGGCCCCGGCAATCTTCTATTCCACGATATTATTCAACAATTTTATCAGCGTATCGCGGGCTTCTGATCCACCCAGACGCTCAACAAAACGATCTTCATGCGCTTTCCAGATCGCCATCATTTCGCTCAGGAACTTTTCGCCCTTTGGGGTCAGAAACAGGGCCTGCACTCGACGGTCAATTTCCGACTTACGGCGTTCGGCTAGCCCACGATTTTCCAATCCATCAGCAATTGCCACAAAATTTGCGCGCTGAATTCCCAGCGCTTCGGCGACTTCGCTCTGCTTCAGACCCGGATTTTTGCCAACAATAAGAAGCACCGAGAAATCCGCCGGACGGAGATTCTGTGCGGCAAAAGATTCTGCAAAATCCTGAAATACTGCGAGCTGCGCACGACGCAGGCGATAGCCAACCGCGTCACTCAAAACCGAATAATCTATTATGGTTCCATCCTCCCAAATGCCTGCAACATTTCTGCCCTCGCCAAATGGCACAAAAGCAAATTGCAGCCCTTGCCCTGCCTTTTATAAAGTTATACTATATAACAAATTGCACACCAGCAAAAGTGCGAAAGCATTTCCACAGGGAGACACCACAAATGGCCGACGGCAATAAGAATATTCGGATTACGCTGGAAGGCAACCTCGCCATTCTCACATTAGCGCGCCCTGACAAACGAAATGCATTGAGCGATGCCTTGATTGCCGAACTGGATGCGTTTTTTTCCGCACCACCGTCCGGTGTGCGCTGTGTTATCATAAATGGTGAAGGTGGCCACTACAGTGCAGGTCTGGACCTTTCCGAAGCCGTTCACCGCGCGTCCACTGAGGTATTTGAACACTCCCGAAACTGGCACCGCATCATGGATTTGGTGCAGTATGGCGGCCTTCCGGTGGTTTCCGCCATGCAGGGCGCTGTTATGGGCGGTGGATTGGAATTGGCAGCAGCCACCCATGTGCGCATCGCAGAACCCTCTGTGAAGTTCCAATTGCCGGAAGGCAAGCGGGGCATCTATGTCGGCGGCGGCGCAACCGCCCGCATTTCGCGTATTGTTGGCCCTGACCGCATGACTGAAATGATGCTGACAGGCCGCATTTATAGTGGCGAAGAAGGTCAACAGATCGGCCTTGCACATTACCTGGTTGGCGAAGGCGAAGCGCTTGCGAAGGCCAAGGAACTGGCCGTCAACATTGCGACGAACTCCTCACTGGTCAACAAGATGGTCGTACAGGGAATTTCACGAATCAACGACATGAACCGTCACGACGGCCTGTTCACCGAGAGCCTGATTGCGGCGATGACCCAAACCAGCCCGGATGCGCTGGAAGGTCTGAACGCGTTCCTGGAAAAGCGGGCACCGAAATTCTCCTGATAACCCGAGAAACGTTCCACAACATCGGCCCCGTTTTGGCGGGGCCTTTTCTTTTTTGAGATTGAAGCGCCGCGCCGTCTGCGCTAAGAGACCCCAAGACCGGGAATAAGCGGACGCGAATCTCGCCCGTCTCGGTCAAGCGCCCGTAGCTCAGCTGGATAGAGTGTTGGATTCCGATTCCAAAGGTCACAGGTTCGAATCCTGTCGGGCGCGCCATCTCTCTTTTTCCACTTTGAAAGTCAGTTAAAGCCTTGAAAGGCATTGATATTTCGGGTGTTCGAAGACCCTCATTTCGGCAATAGGAAATAGGGCTCGCGAAGGCCAGTCGGAGCACTGTTCGCTTCCACGCTAAATCACTATTTGTCCAAATATACCAAGGGCTTGATAGGAACTGGAAGGCGTGTTCGAATGACTCCTCCAGGGTATAACGTGGTTTGCCCGAGTTTTCGATTCTCTCGAATGTGGCGATCTTTTCCTGTTCCAGCTTAGAGATCCGCTTCTCATAGGCACTAATCACCGTCGCACTGCTGGCGTCCACTATGCGATCCAATAGCTGCTCAATCTGTTTATCGATTCTTTTGATGTTGGATTTCATCGACTTGGCCAGGTCGGCAGCTTGGGAAAGGCGCATGCTCCAGGCGTCCTTGAACATGGCTTTGGCCATTTCAAATAGCCCTTTGGAGGGCTCCAGACGCTCCAGAAGGGCTTCGAACTCACCTTCCAGCTTATCTCTCGCAATTGACTTGCCGTGGCTCTCGCAGCCCTTTGTGGCGCAAAGATAGTAAGGGTACTTCTTGGCCTTACCCTTCGACCAGCAAGCTGTGTATGGATTGCCGCAATCGTTGCAGCGTATGAATCCACGCAGAGGGAAGTCGGCATTAATGTCTTTTCGGGCCGGAGCCTTCGCCGTACCGACGAGACGCTCTTGAATGCGATGGAAGGTATCAAAGCTGATCAAGCCCTCATGATGCCCCTTGCGCCGTGAGATCTCCCATTTTGGAGCCTCCACATACCCAGCATAAACAGCGCGGGTGAGAAGTTCTGCAACGCGCTGATTACGGATTTCGCCATTCGGAAGGTCTTTCGGGTAATGCGGCTGACGCTCCAAAAAGCGCTTCACCTCTACCTGCGTTTCAAAGCGACCTGATGCGTAGCCTTCAAGGGCTTCTTGTAAGATGGAGGCATAGGGCTCGTTTCGGACCAGCAACTTGCCGTGACCGTTCACGCGCTCATATCGATAGCCGATGGGCGCTTGAAACACCCAATAGCCATTGAGCGTGCGAGCCCGCATGCGATTGATCGTCTGTTCGCCATTCTTCTGGCGCTGATGTTGCGACACCGAGGCCAGCAAGTTCTCGACGAGGAGTGAATCTGAATCTTCTCCAAATTCAATAGAGGGGCTTTGTAAAATACCACCCGCGCCGCCAATATCGGCCCGCAGCTTTAAATGAGCTTCTAGCCCACGTGCAAGGCGGGAGATATCATCGATGATGACGACATGAGTGTCTTTGCGCTGATTGCGTAAGAATGATAGCATGGCCTGCATGCCAGGGCGCGCGGCCAAGCTTCCCGACATATCATCGGTAAAAACTTTGACGGCTTCATATCCCTTGTACTTCGCATATTCGCGGCAACGTGTTTCCTGCGATCCAAGACCATCCCCTTGTTTGGTTTGTTTGGATGAGGAAACC
>JBNKZZ010000003.1:0-5783 GCA_050301895.1 Ensifer sp.
TTGCCGTTCTGGTCGTCGTCGGCTGGTTCACAGGCTCTATCAATATTCTCGGGTTTCGCTGGTGGTTCTGGCATCAAAAATTGACCGTCGAAGTTCAAACGCCTGACGGCGTCAAAAGCGCCAGTTCAGTTTCCGCAGTCCGATGGGAAAGGGTGCCAGAATGGTTCCATATCGGCGACAGTGGCGGCGGTCCCGGTGCCGGGTTCCTGAAAGGCGAGGCCGTTGTTCTGCAACTTGATGAGGGCAAATATCTCTTTGCGCTTCTGAAGGGCGACCTCGCGAGAATGGCCATTCATGTGTTTGCCGAGCCGCCACTCAAGGCATACAATCGTCAGGCGTATGGCCCGGTCCTTGATCGGCTACCGGGGCTTGCCGAAACGCGCATCCTCACGCCTAAGCAATATCCGCTGCTGGTCACTTTCCGCAACATCAACGACCCTGCGAGTGTGAAGCAGGTGGACCCGGCTGACCTCGCAGCAACATTCGGCCCCGGCTACAGCCTTACCTCCATCACCATGTCGATCACCGATGAACCGATGACAAAGGGGAAGGTGGAAGACGTGTTGGGGTGGTTGGAGAACTTTCGTGCAATTCATCTGGATGGCAGCCGCTATGCGACCATTGACGCTGACAATAGATTTGCAAATTCACTTAGTGCCGGTTCATTTGTTGTGCATTGAATGTAGATGAAGATATTTCCATCGATGTGAACACCGCGGCCAGCGAGGAATGCGCCGGCCTTCGGATTTCACCCAAGCTATCCGCGGTCAAACCCGCTCGAGTGCAATGGCTATTCCCTGCCCCACTCCGATGCACATTGTTGCAAGGGCGAGCTTTGCTCCCCTTTCCTGCAACTCAATCGCTGCGGAACCGGCAATACGAGCGCCGGACATGCCAAGCGGGTGGCCAAGAGCAATGGCACCGCCGTTCGGGTTCACAGCTGCAGCATCATCTGCCAGTTCCAGGTCTCGCAGTACCGCAAGACCCTGAGACGCAAATGCTTCGTTCAATTCGATGACATCGAAATCTGCTGGGGTAAGACCCAAACGTGCACAAAGTTTGCGGGTGGCCGGTGCCGGCCCAAAGCCCATGATGCGTGGCGGCACACCGGCGGCGGCCCCACCCATAATCCGGGCGATCGGGGTAAGCCCATACTTCTTAGCGGCTGCTTCACTCGCTATGATCAACGCAGCAGCGCCATCGTTGACACCCGATGCATTGCCTGCGGTAACTGACCCACCCTTGCGGAAGGGTGCCCGCAATTTTGCGAGAGCCTCAATGGTCGTATCCGGGCGCAAATGTTCATCGACGTCGACAATCGTGTCGCCTTTGCGACCCTTGACGATGACGGGCGTGATTTCCTTTGCGAACCGGCCGCTTGCTTGCGCCGCCGCAGCCTTCTGCTGGGATCGAAGCGCAAATGCATCCTGATCTTCCCGGGAAATGCCAAAATCCTCAGCAACATTTTCGGCGGTCTCGGGCATGGAATCCACACCATATTGCTCCGCCATGAGTTGGTTGACAAAGCGCCAGCCAATTGTTGTGTCGTGAATTTCAGCAGATCGCGAAAACGCGCTCTCGGCCTTGGGAATTACAAAAGGCGCGCGGGACATGCTTTCAACACCTCCGGCAATAACCAACTCCGCCTCACCCGACTTGATGGCTCGACCGGCGGAAATAACGGCATCCATACCCGATCCGCAAAGCCGATTGATTGTGTTCCCGGAAACCGTCGCAGGCAAACCTGCCAGAAGAAGCGCCATGCGCGCTACATTGCGGTTGTCTTCGCCTGCCTGATTGGCGCAACCAAATTGAACATCATCGACGGCCTCCCAATCAAGTGAAGGGTGGCGTGCCATCAATGCACGGAGAGGCACCGCTGCAAGATCATCGGCCCGCACACTGGACAAAGCGCCTCCGTATCGGCCGATGGGAGTGCGTATATAGTCACAGATGAATGCTTCCGTCATTTTCGAGAGTCCTTATAACCTGGGTAAGATTAGTTCGCCGAAAGCAGGAACTGCCATCTTCTCAGAGGACGAAGCCCCCTGTCCTCGATCTCGAATACCGCCAAACCCACCTCTCACAGTTATCCAGCCATCCCTGACCGCGACCACTGTCTCACGTGGAGATTTGGTTGCTTTACCCGTTAGCAGTTCCCCCATCGGGAGATATTTCCGCGTATTTCCTGAGCTGAAATCGCTTGAGTCACAAGTCACATCGCGCGCATGTTGACATTTGTTCAAAGTGTGAAAAATTGCGTGCGCATGTTGAACAAAACCAACTATATCGCCTCCCTGGCAAAAGGACTTCGCGTCCTGGAGTGTTTCGGTGCCGAACGTTCCCGGCTGGCTATCGCGGATGTCGCCGCGACCACTGGCCTGGACAGGGCAACGGCAAGACGCTGCTTATTGACGCTGCATGAACTTGGTTACGCCGACTATGACGGCAAGTTCTTCAGTCTCACGCCACGCGTGCTGCGATTGGGTGTCGGCGCATTGGCAGCGTTGCCACTGCCACAGATCGTGCAACCGTGGCTCGACCAGCTTTCAGAACAGATCGAACAATCCTGTTCGGTGTCTGTCCTCGACGAGACGGAGATCGTCTACATTGCCCGTGCAGCGCAAAAACGCGTCATGTCCGTTGGCTTACTGCCCGGTTCACGGCTGCCCGCCCACTGCACCTCTATGGGCCGTGTCCTGCTGGCAGCACTGCCGGAAGCGGACGCCCGCGCTATCGTGGAAGCATCCGATCTTACCCCGCGCACACTGTATTCTCTGACCTCGGTGGATGAGATAATGCGCGTGATTGCAGACGTCCATGCAAACGGATATTCGCTCGTCGAGCAGGAGGTTGAACTGGGCCTGCGCTCACTTGCGGTCCCCATCTTCGATATGCGGGGACGGGTTGTTGCGGCACTCAATACCGGCATGGCTGCACTCCACAAAAAACCCGATGAAACCTTGCGCGATTTTCTGCCCGCTTTGCTTCGCGTGCAGGAGGGCCTTCGCCGACTGCTACGCTGACCCAGAAGCGTGGGGGGCAGGTTCCGTCGCATTTTTTTGAAATGGTCGCAGATGTGGCTATCGCCGGACGCAGTTATCCCGCGAGTGTAATAAACTGTCGAAAGGCAGAATGGCCTGATGCTTGGAATTGACCCTTCCGGATCGTGCGGGCCACCTCAATTCCATCCAAACTAGCTGATGCCGATGCAAAAGATTTGAAGCCCTTCATCGGTCGCGTCAGCTTCTTGATGAAGCGATGGTCCTGCTCGATGATGTTGTTGAGATACTTGATTTGGACAATCTCGATCAGCCAGAACCGACGGTGTTCGTTAAGCTTATGCGGCATAAAAAATATCCTGCAACCCGAAAAGGCCGCCGGTTAGCAGATAACGCCGGATCAGTCCTCCCATCCTCATCCCAGGTGATGGTGCGGCGTGTGCCGTTCTGGGTGTGATCCCAGCCCGTTTGGTTGCCGTTGGCATCGTAGGAGAAGGCACGCTCGCCAATCAGGCTTGCCGCATGCGGCTGGCTTGCCTGATAGTCATAGGTCCAAGTCGTAGCTGGTCTTCTTCTGCGTGACATTCGTGCCACCCGGCTGGGTGCGAATATGCTGCTGGGATATTGCCAACCAGGTCGTAGGGCATTGCCCCTCGAGTTATTCTGGAAAGAAATCCGAAGAAAGCATCACCGGAAGAACCCATTGATTTACTCTCTTATCCCTACCCCAAAAAAGCAAACCCTCGACTTCCTGGCTCATGCTCATAGAAAACAATCAAAAAAGTGGGGAAAATTTCGACATTTCCCAATTTCACAGAAATCTTCCAGACATCAAATGACTTTATGTCATCTCCCCATATCGGTTTCCCTAGCAACGCCCTAGTTTCAGTCCGCGAAGAGTGTTCTATACCCCTTGACCTCCAAGCTGTTGGAACATGAAAATATGAAAATGTCATTCCGCAAATAACGAATGCGGAAATCGTAAGAAAAAATATCAGAATTTTTCTTACCGCCTTCATTCTTTCACCGGAGAATATCGAGTAAATTTCGCACTATCCCAATTATATTTAGTTCCATTGAGATAATCCTGACTTCTATATATCCCTCCAACATCGGAGCCCGCTCCAATTGTTCCCGCTCCACCGGCAGGCTTCCAACGATGTCCTGTCTTATCAATCACATTAATGTCGCCAGCATATATCGTTGTATGACCAGATGCACCGAACGGATTATATCCAAATATTGTGAAGACTGGAAGTTCCCAACTGGTCACACCATCGATCTGGCGCAAGTTGTTTCGGTTCAGCGCCCATGAGACAGAAATCCGTGCCGCAGAAACCGACGACAGAGAGAGCATTCAAAGATATCCGGCGACAAAAAAGTCGCCTGATATTAGCAAACTCGGGATCGCTGCAAAAACCCCTCGTGGGCTGGATGGTAGTCCGCACTAATCCATCAGAGCGATAAATTCATCATAGCTTATTATCAATTCATCAAAACCAAAAACATCCGAAACATCATATATAGATAGATTCATTTCTTTTCTATCTATATGAAATTCGAAGATATCAGTGTTTATGATCTGCTGATCCGCGTTACTTGACAGAACCCTCTTCCGAACAGAATCATGGCTTAGCTCGGACCGGAAGGCCCCTAATATAATATCCAGACTACTCAACTGGGAACGCCGTCCTGATTATGTTGTCACGCACATAAACCTGAATACGTGTCGCATCGTTTCCATCTATAGAGGTGCCGATCTTCCTTCCGAAGTCGTATACTACGCTATAGCCGTGAATCGCCCAGCCACGTCTCAGCCGATCTCAATTCCACACTATTTTTTTCCCTTCCAAAACCAAACTCATGGCTTCTGGCCCATTATAATCTTGATCTCGCAAACCAACATGCAGCGCACCGCCGCCCGAAAATCTTATTATAAAGTCGCCACTATCCATCCCGACGGAATGCACACGATCACATTCTACGTTGTCGTCCCCATTTTCAAAACTGTAGCTGTTATATACACTTAACTTTGTACCTTCTTGAAAGGAAAGCTGAAGGTAATCGTGTACCTGTTCAACTTTCTCCACGGTCAGGCCTACCAGAGCTTTTAGCGCATCCATAGCTTTCGTACCTCAGTCTATCGGATAATGACTTTGGCTATTTGGTATCGTCCGACCGGTATAGGGGTCAACGCCTTGCCCGGCCTTGTTTTCATATTTTATGTAACCATTTGGATACCCTGGACTCTTACCGCGCGGAGGCGTGGGGTCCATTATGCGCATTGTATCAACCTGACCGTTAGCTCCTCCCTTACCTCCGGTGAAAGCTGAACCAGTGCGCTTTCCCGCAGGATTTATGACGTCAGAAGGACCCGCGGCATTCTTGGGTACTGGATAAGCAGTACCACCGGGCGAAACAACAAAGTCTGGGCCACTTCCCCCTTCATCCAAGCGTTTTGTCCCCTGT
This sequence comes from Ensifer sp., assembly GCA_050301895.1. Classification (GTDB taxonomy): domain Bacteria; phylum Pseudomonadota; class Alphaproteobacteria; order Rhizobiales; family Rhizobiaceae; genus Ensifer_A. The sequence continues at coordinate 5,472 of JBNKZZ010000003.1, forward strand.
GCATCTAATTTGCCGCTGACTTCTGTCGCCCCCTTTCCAGCATCCACCGCCTCATCAATGTGAGTGACACCTTCTTCCGCGACACGAGCTGCGTCTGTACCCTTATCAGCCAATCTGGCAGCATGGGCTGCATCATCAACATGTGCAGCCACTTTCGCACCTGCGCGAACAGCAACTCCGCCACCGGTGGCAAATGGAACCAAAGCGCCTGCAGCATCTGCTCCAAGAGCCATGAGGTTTTCAGTACGATTGGCACCGCCATTGGCAACCTCGTCGTAGGCAAGTGCTCCAAGGTCATAGATGATAAAGCCA
>JBNKZZ010000004.1:0-498353 GCA_050301895.1 Ensifer sp.
GTCGCCGGCATCGGAGAACGAGAAGTCAAGGCCGCACCGGTCGCACTTGGGTGCCACCTTGAGATACCCCTCGAACAGATGGCCCTGGCCGCAGCGCGGACAACGCCCGGCAAGCCCCGTGCTGAACGATGATTGCGGCGGGTAATAATGCTGGGTGTCGTTCATTTGCCGGACCGGCTTTCTGTTCTTGTGTACGCAAAAGGCCGCATGAGAGGAGCTGCCCCCATGCGGCCCGAACCTTGTTGCAACGTCACGTGGTGCGTGGCGTCAGTGCGCGGCGATGGTTGCGCCGTGGCTGCCCCACACGTAGATGCAGGCGAACAGGAACAGCCAAACCACGTCAACGAAGTGCCAGTACCAGGCAGCGGCCTCAAATCCAAAATGCTGCTCTGGCTTGAAGTGACCAGCCAATGCACGGAACAAGTTGACCGCCAGGAAGATTGTGCCAACCAGAACGTGGAAGCCGTGGAAGCCTGTCGCCATGAAGAATGTCGCACCGTAAATGCTATCCTTGAAGGCGAATGGCGCATGCGCGTACTCATAGCCCTGAACGAAAGAGAACAGGATGCCGAGAGCAACGGTCAACGCCAGCCCCTTGACCACGCCGCTGCGGTCATTGTGCAGCAGAGCATGGTGTGCCCAGGTAACTGTGGTGCCGGAAAGCAGCAGGATCACAGTGTTGTAGAGCGGCAGGTGCCAAGGATCGAGAACCTCGATGCCCTGTGGCGGCCAATGTCCACCGGTGTATGCCGCGCGTGCTGTCTGAATTGCCTCACCGGAATAGAGGGAGGCATCAAAGAACGCCCAGAACCATGCTGCAAAGAACATGACCTCAGACGCGATGAACATGATCATGCCATAACGCAGATGAAGCGAAACAACGCGGGTATGGTGACCTTCATGCGCTTCCTTGATCGTGTCTCCCCACCAGCTTGCGAATACAAACAGGATGATGAGCAACCCGACGAAGAACAGCCACGGATTGGCAAGTTCTGCGCCGAAAACCTTGAAAGAACCACCGGACAGGTGGCGCATATAGGCGATGCCGCCCATTGCCATCACGAAAGCGCCGATCGCGCTCAAAAGCGGCCAGGGGCTCGGATCAATAATGTGATAGTCGTGGTTTTTCTGATGCACTTCGGCCATTTCAGTCTTCCCCGGATGTTACGTCCCAATATCTTTCGCCATGAAGCGAAAGAAACTCCAAATCTATAGTTTTGCTCCCTCGCCACCCTCAGTCTTCACCGCAGCGACACCCTCGGTCTTTTCATGCGGATAGAACGTGTAGGACAGCGTGATGGTTTTTACGCTTTCCGTTTCCCGGCTCTTGACGATTTCCGGGTCTACGAAAAAGACGACCGGCATCTCTGCCTCTTCGCCTGCAGCCAGCGTCTGCTCCGTGAAGCAGAAGCATTCCAGCTTGTTAAAATATGCGCCCGCAACCTGCGGGGTCACATTGAATGTCGACTGGCCTGTCGTTTCCGCTGCAGCAATATTCTTTGCGCGGAAAAAGACCTTTGTCGTCTCACCTATTTTCAGCTCAATTTCTCGCTGATCCGGCGCGAACTCCCATGGCAAGCCACCAGCCACGTTGGAATCGAAACGGATCTTGATCGTCTGATCCAGGATGACATCGGAGGCTTGTTCAACCTCTTTCACCGTCCCGCCATAGCCAGTCACCTGGCAGAAAATCTTGTAGAGGGGGACCGCCGCATAGGACATGCCAACCATGCCCACGACGAAGAATAGACAAACCGCAACCACGGCACCGTTGTTACGACGCTGAACAGGGGCGTTTGTATGCGATTGCTCTGTCATGCGCCCTCCCCTTAACCGCCTGCGGCCGAAAAAATTTTGGCAATCGTCACTGCATAGAAGACGACAACCAACGCGGCCAAAACGATGCCCAGCGCAATGTTGCGACCACGGCGTGCCTTGATCTGCTGCTCAGTCATTTCAATCTTTTCGACGGCCATCAGACGCTCCATCCCGCTGAAAACAGCACAGAAACCAGACGGTCAACCATGAGTGCCGAGAAGATGACGAACAGGTAGAGAATTGAATAGCCAAACATCTTCTTAGCAGCGATCATCTTCTGGTCCCCCTCAGGCATTCGAAGAACACCGAGAGAATACCAGACCAGAGCGGCACCAAGAGCGAGAGCGCAGGCACCGTAGCCCATGCTGGCCAGACCGGTGAAGGCCGGTGCAACGCCGACCATTGCGGTCAACACGGCATAAAGGACGATCTGTGTCTTTGTCGTCCGCTCACCACTGACGTTTGGCAACATTGGAACACCGGCAGCGCCGTAATCGCGCATCTTGAAGAGTGCCAGTGCCCAGAAATGCGCGGGCGTCCAGAGAAAGACGATGAGAAAGAGGATTATGCTGTCGATAGAAACGCCGCCAGTGACACATGCCCAACCGATCATGGGCGGGAAGGCACCCGCAGCACCACCAATAACAATGTTCTGCGGCGTCGAGCGCTTCAACCACATTGTGTAGATGACGACATAGAAAAAGATTGTGAATGCCAAGAGGGCCGCGGCAACCCAGTTGACGGCAAGCCCGAGAATGGCAACGGAAAATGCCGACAAAGTCAGCCCGAAGCCAAGAGCCTCACCCGGCAAAATCTTGCCAGCTGGTATGGGCCGCGAAGCCGTACGTTCCATCACGGCATCGATATCAGCGTCGTACCACATGTTGAGCGCACCCGAGGCTCCGCCACCAATGGCAATGCAAAGGATCGCGATAAAGCCGATAAAAGGATTGATCTCACCAGGAGCAAGCACCAGGCCCGCAAATGCCGTGAAGACCACGAGAGACATGACGCGCGGCTTGAGAAGCGCAAAGAAGTCCCGTGGCGACGCTTCTGATATGCGGATATCAGCGTGCGAACCTATCAGATCCTGGCTTTCAACTGCGGACATAATTCAGACCATTTCCTCTTGGAACCAATGGAGGCCGCCCAACAATTCAGGCGGCGCTCCAGTTTTTCAAACCCACGCTTACTTGATGCGCGGAAGCTGTTCCCACTGGTGGGTAGGCGGCGGAGAGGAAAGTGTCCACTCCAGCGTATCTGCGCCCTCACCCCACGGGTTATCGCCAGCTACGCGCTTCTTCATGAATGCTTCAATCACACAGATGAAGAAGATGACCACGCCGAAAGCTGAAATGAACGAACCGATGGAGGAAACATAGTTCCAGCCTTCGAACGCATCCGGGTAGTCGATGTAGCGGCGTGGCATGCCAGCCAGACCGAGGAAGTGCTGCGGGAAGAATACGAGGTTCACGCCGATGAACATGACAACAAAGTGCAGGTTGGCCAGCAGTTCGGAGTACATGTAACCGAACATTTTCGGGAACCAGTAATACCATGCAGCGAAGATCGCGAAGACGGCACCGAGTGACAGAACGTAATGGAAGTGAGCCACAACGTAGTAAGTGTCGTGCAATGCGCGGTCGAGACCAGCATTAGCGAGCTGAACACCTGTCACGCCACCAACGGTAAACAGGAAGATGAAGCCAATCGCCCAAACCATCGGTGCGCGGAAGGTCAATGAACCTCCCCACATCGTTGCAATCCAGGAGAAGATCTTCACGCCTGTTGGAACAGCAATCACCATCGTTGCGAACAGGAAGTAACGCTGCGCATCAAGCGACAGGCCAACCGTGTACATGTGGTGCGCCCAAACGATGAAGCCAACAGCACCAATGGCAACCATAGCATAGGCCATGCCGAGGTAACCGAAGACCGGCTTGCGCGAGAAGGTGGAAATGATGTGGCTGATGATGCCGAAAGCCGGCAGGATCAGAATGTACACTTCCGGGTGACCGAAGAACCAGAACAGATGCTGGAACAGGATCGGGTCGCCACCTGCTTCCGGTACGAAGAATGCCGTGCCAAAGTTACGGTCGGTGAGCAGCATGGTGATGCCACCAGCCAGAACCGGCAGAGACAGAAGCAGAAGGAAGGCAGTGATCAGAACAGCCCAGGCAAAAAGCGGCATCTTGTGCAGCGTCATGCCAGGAGCGCGCATATTCATGATCGTGGTAATGAAGTTGATCGCACCGAGGATTGATGAAGCACCAGCGATGTGAAGCGCCAAAATGGCCAAATCCATAGCAGGGCCAGGTGTGCCTGAGGTAGATAGCGGCGGATAGATCGTCCAGCCACCACCAGCGCCGTAGCCACCAGCAGGACCTTCCACGAAAAGCGAAAGGATAAGCAGGAGGAAGGCCGGAATGATGAGCCAGAACGAAACGTTGTTCATGCGCGGAAATGCCATATCCGGAGCGCCGATCATGATCGGGATCATCCAGTTCGCAAAACCGCCAATCAACGCTGGCATAACCATGAAGAAGATCATGATAAGCGCGTGCGCTGTGGTGAACACGTTGAACATCTGCTTGCCGGCATCAATGGCAGCATCGCCCTCGAAACCGTAAACCATGGAAGCCAGACCGTGGAAAATCTGGATACCCGGTTCCATAAGCTCCCAGCGCATAAACACTGAAAGTGCGCCGCCGATAACACCGGCGAAAATTGCAAAAATCAGATACAGCGTACCGATATCTTTATGGTTCGTCGAAAGGAACCAGCGCGTAAAGAAGCTCATCGAATGATCGTGAGCGTCGTGTGTAGCTTCTGCTGACATATCTAAAGTTCCCCCGAGTTACTGGTCGTTGCTGGCAAGCTTGACATCGTTAGCAGCGTCAACGGAAGCCATAAGAGCCTTGTTTGCCGCGGACACGTCGTCTGCTGCTGCTGCGAGCCAGCCATCATATGCGTCTTGAGATACGACACGGATAGCAATCGGCATGAATGCATGGTCTTTGCCACAAAGTTCGGAACACTGACCGTAATACATGCCCTCGGCCTCAGCCTTGAACCAGGTCTCATTCATACGACCAGGCACGGCGTCGACCTTGACGCCAAATGCAGGCATGGCAAATGAGTGAATGACGTCTGCAGCGGTGACAAGCAGACGAACCGTAGCACCGACCGGCACAACCACTTCGTTGTCAACGGCAAGCAGGCGCGGATAAGCGGCTTTATCTTCCTTGCCAAGGCTTGCACGGTCTTCTTCTTTCATGATGATTGAGTCAAAGCTGACTTCGGTTTCACCCTGATACTCGTAAGACCAATACCACTGATTGCCCGTCGCCTTCACCGTCAAAGCCACGTCGTCAGGAATGATAAGTTCCTTATCGAGGAGGCGGAAAGACGGGATCGCCAGGAAGAAGAGAACCACGACCGGACCGAGCGTCCAGATGATCTCGATCAGCGTATTGTGGCTCGTCTTGGAAGGAGTCGGATTTGACTTCGCACGAAAACGCACGACCACAACAATAAGAAGCAACAACACAAAGATCGTGATCGGCACGATAAACATCAATGTGTATTGCTCAAACCAGCGAATACCTTCCATAACGGAGGTCGCGGCGGGCTGCAGATCGGCCTGCCAATCGACAGGCTGCGCGGCGAAGGCGCCTGTGCCGACAAGCAGACAGGCCATCGCGGCCAGAACTGCAAAAACAAAATTTTTCACGAACGTATCTCCCCATGCTGTTTGATCTGAATCAAACACAATAAGCAGTCCAACTGCTATATTGTCGTTTCAAATCATAGTTTGACGCGATCCGCAACCGTTCCTTATGTGGAAAAACGTTCGCCTTTTGCGCATCGTCAATTTCAGACAGCCTTGCCCTTGATAATTCTCAACTTTTGAAACGTGGCACGCCTGCGACCAATGAGCGCAGCTGCAATTTGTCGCAAAATTCGCCGTCCGTCCCAATTCTGCCGTTAAAGCTATGGAAATGAGCAAGGCGGGGTTTCCATTTTGGCCAATGCTCCGCCACAATGTGCCAATGATTCGGGATTTTGAGGTATTCATGAAAATGCGTTCCATTCGCCAGCTTTCGATGGCCATTTTGACCACTGCGTTTTCGTTTGGCCTGACAGCAGGTTTTGCAGGAGCGCAGCAGGCCGGAACGGTCAAATCAAATCATGGATCATGGTCGATCATTTGCGATCAGCCTGCCGGTGCTGAAGGCGAGCAGTGCGCACTGATGCAAAATGTGATCGCAGAAGATCGCCCTGAGGTTGGCCTTTCAGTCGTTGTTTTGAAAACCGCCGACCGGAAAGCCCGCATTCTGCGCGTTCTGGCCCCGCTCGGCGTTTTGCTGCCGAATGGCCTTGGCCTCAACATTGACGGCAAAGACATTGGCCGCGCCTATTTCGTGCGCTGCTTCTCCGATGGCTGCTATGCTGAGGTTGTGCTGGAAGAAGACCTTCTCAAAGCATTTCGCTCCGGCGCCACAGCCACCTTTATTGTATTTCAATCCCCTGAAGAGGGTATCGGCATTCCGGTCGATCTGGCTGGCTTCGCCGACGGCTACGATCAACTGCCCTGATAGAAGTTATGCAGAACTCCCAACATCCTGTTCTGCTTCACTGCCTCATATCTGATCTTTTCGGGTTCAATTCCTGTGTGTTTGGACACCGCATGACTGATTGGGAATCGGCAGCGTCTTCGATGCTGATACAACAAGCGCCTGGTACGAAATCGCGCGCGGCTCTTGATTTTGCGCCGTTGCAGCCGCATGTGTCTTGAAATGCCGAACGGTGATGACCTTCGGTGAACAAACAATAGCCGGAGATAGACATGACCACCGACCTTCTCAGCCTCTTTGATTGCGATGAAGCCAAGGTGCAGCGGATTGTTGCCGATGCCTTGAAAGATGCTGATGACGGCGAACTCTATCTGGAGCACGCGCAGGCAGAGTCGCTGACCTTCGACGATGGCCGGTTAAAATCAGGTACATTCAACACCGATCAGGGGTTCGGCCTTCGTGCAGTGGCTGGCGAAGCCGCAGGCTACGCCCATGCCGGAGACCTTTCCGAAGCCGCATTGAAACGGGCCGCCGATGCGGTCAGTGCAGTCACACGTGGTTATGCCGGTGATTACTCAGCTGCACCTCAAGGCACCAACACCAAGCTCTACCCGGACATTAATCCTATCGGTGAACCAAGCTTTGAAGCGAAGGCGACATTGCTGCAGGAAATCGACGCCTATTTGCGCGACAAGGACGAGCGGGTTCGACAGGTCACAGCGACGATCAGCGCGTCCTGGCAGGTGGTGGAAATCATCCGTCGAGACGGGCACCGCGTGCGCGACATTAGGCCGATGACACGGTTGAACATCTCCGTCGTGGTGGGTGAAGGCGATCGCCAGGAAACCGGGACCTATGGTGCTGGTGGACGGCGCGGCTTTGGCGAATTGGTGACGACAGAAAGCTGGCAAAAAGGTGCCGATGAGGCATTGCGTCAGGCACTCGTGAACCTGTCAGCAGTCGAGGCCCCGGCAGGCACCATGGATGTTGTTCTCGGATCCGGTTGGCCCGGTGTTATGTTGCATGAAGCCGTGGGCCACGGCCTAGAAGGCGATTTCAACCGAAAGAAGACCTCGGCATTTGCAGGTTTGATGGGTGAAATGGTTGCAGCGCCAGGCGTAACCATTGTCGATGATGGAACAATCGGTGAGCGCCGCGGCTCCTTGACAATAGACGACGAAGGAACACCTTCGGGTTACAACGTATTGATCGAAGACGGACGACTTGTCGGCTACATGCAGGACCGCATGAATGCACGCCTGATGGGCATGAAGCCAACGGGTAATGGACGCCGTCAGTCCTACGCCCACACGCCCATGCCCCGCATGACAAACACTTATATGTTGGGTGGTGACAAGACGCCTGAAGAAATCATCGGGTCCGTGAAGAAGGGCATTTATGCCGTTTCCTTCGGCGGCGGTCAGGTGGACATCACATCCGGAAAATTCGTCTTTGGATGCACAGAGGCCTATCTGATCGAAGACGGGAAGATCGGCGCACCGGTGAAGGGCGCAATGTTGATTGGAAACGGACCGGAATCCATGAAACGCATTTCCATGATCGGCAATGACATGAAGCTGGACCCCGGCATCGGCATGTGCGGCAAGGGCGGACAAGGCGTCCCCGTCGGCGTGGGACAGCCGCATCTGCGCATGGATCAGGTAACTGTTGGCGGTACGCAGACCTAAGAACTAGAGCGGCCAGTCCACCGCGCCTGCAGTGAGTGCGCTCTCATAATCCATCGGGCGACCGAGCAAGTAGCCTTGCACCAGATCGCAGTCATTCTCAGCGAAGAATGCCAGTTGCTCAGGCGTCTCTACGCCTTCGGCAAGCACTTTCATGCGCAGCCTGTGCGTCATCGCGATAATGGCCGAGGCAATATCGGCGGCAGCAGAGTTTCGGGTAACCTCCTGCACGATGGAACGGTCGATCTTGAGGCAATCAAGCGGCAGCGCAGACAGGACGCTCAGATTGGCGTATCCGGAGCCAAAATCATCGAGCGCCATTTGCACCCCCATGCCTTTGAGCTCTGACATGATGTCCTTGGCGGAGGACAAGTCACCCATCAGCACACGTTCAGTCAGTTCCAACTCCAACTGTCTTGGGTCCAATCCGCTTTCATCCAGCGCGCGATTAACCTGATTGAGAATGACACCATCAGCAAACTGCGATGCGGAAACATTCACCGCCATCCTCACGCTTTCGCCAGTCGTCTTGATGCGGTTCACTGCAAGCTGGCAGGTTTTGCGCAAAACGCTTTCCCCCAGAGCCGATATCAGGCCGCCATCTTCCGCCAACTGAATGAAACTCGCCGCGCCCAGTCGCCCCAGTTGCGGATGCTGCCAGCGCGCCAGGGCTTCAAAGCCTACCAATTCCTGCTTGGCAAAACTGAATTGGGGCTGCAGATCAACGTCAATTTCGCCAGCATCGATGCCCGCGCTCAACGACGCAATACCGGCCTGTTTCTCTCGTCTTTCATGATCCATGCGAGAATTGTAGCGCATGTATCTTGCTTGCAAGCGCTTGGCATAATTCATTGCGGTGTCGGCACGTGTGAGAAGCTGGCCTGCTGTCTCCCCATCTTCGGGAAAGGTGGCCACGCCCGTGCTAAATGCAATCTGCAAACGATGGTTATCCGCGACGAAAGCGTGGTCCAAGTCGGCAAGTGCATTTTCAACCTTGATGTCGGTGGAGAGCTTGCCATCTCCAAGATCGAGCAGAAACACGAACTCGTCACCGCCAAATCGCGCAACGATATCTCCCTTTCCTGCCCTTGCAGTAAGTCGAGAGGCGATCTCCTTGAGAAGATCGTCGCCGGCCCGGTGGCCGTGACGATCATTAATGAGCTTGAAATCGTCGAGATCAATATAGCCCACAATAACCTGCCTTCCGCTTTCCTTCGCTTCCTGAATTCGAAGCTCCAGTCTTTCAAGGAAGGCGTTGCGATTGCAAAGGCCGGTTAAGTGATCATGTTCTGCTGCGTAGCGAATTGCCTCATGCGCGGCATGGGTCTCGATTGCCGCCGCTGCAAGCTTGACCGCCATATGCGCCAATTCCCGCTCCAGGGAACTCGGGGAGCCGGGAGACTTTGAATATAGCGAGAATGCGCCCGTAACGGTGCCATCGGACAGCACAACCGGTGTCGACCAGGATGCGCGATACCCATAGGGCCGAAATAAGTCCCGCAGCGTTTCCCAATAGGGGTCTGTTTCAATGTCTTCCGCGATCACGACTTCACGTGTTGCGCACGCTAACGGACAGCTACCCACCTTTTCATTGATATCCACACCGACCAACTTGTCGCCCAGTGCCTCTGGTACAGCTTGCGAGATTACATAATCGAATGTCCGGTGATCATCCGCCAGTATGGCAATTGCACTCTCCACCCGCGACATTTGCCCGTCGATGAGTGAACAAATGCGTTCAAAAATCTTGACCAGCGGGCGATGGGCCGCAACCATCTCCAGAACTTCGCTTTGTGCCAAAAGCAACAATTCCGATTGCTTGAAATCGGTCACGCGACGCGACATTCCGCAAATGCCTGTGACATTTCCCTCAGCGTCCATGAGCCGATATTTGCCCACCTGATGCCAGGAAAGCGCCCGATCATGATATCCAATCAACGGCTCGCTCAAAAATGGCTCGCCACTTTGCATCACACCGATTTCTTCCTGACGAAAGCCCTCCGCTTCGTCGGAGGGATAGAAATCAAAATCGGTCTTTCCAACAATTTCTTCGGTCGTCAGCCCATATCTGGAGGCCGTCTTTTGATTGACGAAGACAAACCTGCCTTCGGTATCCTTCACAAAGAACTGTTCAGGGAGGGCATCAATTGCTGTTTGGAGCAATTCTCTTTGATCCGCGAACTTCATCAGCCGATGCAGATCGCGCGGAGCAAATGGCTCTTGAGTGCTTTCGTTTTGCTTCAATTCTGCGATACCCTGCTTCCAGTCTTTGCAACAGCTATTCGCTCACGAACCTTTGGTTCTGACTTCCACGCGGACAGCAGCGGCAATTGCTTTAATACTCAAACCCCAATTGTATTATTTATTAAATACCGAGTGGCGTGGCCAATTTCAATCAGGTCTTACCCCTCGCTACACAAGATTACCTTCTGTCAGTCCCAGAACATCGAAACCGCGCCACTACCAATAAACTGCCGGAATCACATCCACGCCACCTCGCCGCGAACAAATTTCGCCAAACTCAGCGGCATTTCGTCAGATCCGAAAATCTCTAAAAACCAAAGAATCAAACGTCTAAAGTATCGCGTACATTAGAACCTTGCGTTGTATTGATTTCAAGTCCCAGGCGGAGAATTCAACATGCCCGACAAGGCCGAACAGGCTGTCGATCAAATGATTTCCATCGACTGCGCTGCGGCAACTTGAATCTGGTACATTTATATTGAACTAACCGTACACAACCTTATTGTGTATTCTCAGTCTGGCGATTTCCTCGAAATCAGCTTCCTGTGCACAGCCTAATGCGATCCTGTCAGGCTGGTGCTTTTGGATCGGTTTTGCGGTAACAGAGATAATATGAGTGATCGGGACCTGATACATAGAGCCAACGAATTGGCTGCGGCGTCACCGGGGGATGTGTTCATCATCCACCGAACGAAAGATCGCAATCTGAACCTGATCCACTGCGGCGACAATGTCCAATACGTCAAAGACCCTGCCCGGCTGGACGGTCATCTTGGCGACGCTTTGCATCAGGCTGTCGAGAGCGCTGACAAAGGCGACGAAGCGGCCTGGCTTGAAACAGATGAAACGGGCTGTGAAGACCGTATTCTGCTTACGTTTCGAAGCGATGATGAGGGCGGAGCCTATTTGCGCGGCGTGGCGTGGCGCAAGATTGCCGACACCCCACCGTCCAAAGCGATCATCGACGCGTTGGACGACCCGATATGGATCAAAGATCTCAATGGACATTTCGTTGACTGCAACAGAGCCTTTGAGAAGGCAACCGGCATCGAACGACAGTCCATAATCGGGCGCAACCTTTTGCCACCGGTAAATGGCGTTCCGTTTGCCATTACTGCGCCCGATGACATGGCTGAACTGAAACGGCTGGGGGAAACCACTGTCAGTGCCAGTATAGTTGACCAGACAAATGGCAGCTATCGAAAGCTGGAAATACGCAAGCGCCTGCTTTTAAACGCTGTCGACGAGCCCACGGCCATGGTCGCGGTTGCCCGCGACATAACGGTGTGGCGCAACCTTGAAAATGAGTTGGACAGCAATCGCAAGAAGCTGTCGGAACTAGCCTTTAGCGATCCGGAAACTGGTCTGCCAAACCGTCGCCACGCGCTGGGGCGGCTTGGCGCATTGAGCGACGAAGCGACGACATCGGGCCGTTCGTTCACGTTGCTTTTGTTGACGCCAGGGCAAGTTCTTCACAATGCTGATGAAGGATCGGGGGGTGGCGCCAGGCAAATGGCGATTGAGATTGCCCGCCGACTTCAAGCCATGACTGGCGATGACATGAGCTACGTCGCGCGAAGCGGCAATACGGAATTCCTTGTCGTTATGCCCGGCGACAGCAAAGCTGAGGCTGCAAAGCTGGCGCAAAGAATTCTCAAGGCAGTTTTGGAGCCGTTTTTCGTGGAAGGGCGCTATGTCAGCGTGGCAGGCAGTATAGGCATTGCAGTCTGCCCGGAGCACACGCGGTTGCCTGAGACTTTGCTCTCATTCGCCAACATAGCTGCGCAGGAGGCTCGCAGGATCGGTGACGACGGCTTCGTCTTCTTCAATGAATCACTCAACCAGTCTCTGCAGCAACGTTATGCGCTTGAGCGTGAGCTCAAGGAAGCGCTGGAGAAAGGTCAGCTCGAAGCATTTTATCAGGCAAAATTTGACCTCAAAACCAGTGAGATCACCGGCGTGGAAGCTCTGATGCGCTGGAACAATCCCGAACGCGGACATATTCCACCTTCCATTTTCATTCCGCTTGCAGAAGAGACCGGCCTGATCCTGCCAATGGGTGAAAAGATCATCCGCGATGCATGCAAATTCGTGAAAGACTGGAACACGCGGACAAGTGAATCGCGCCGGGTTGCAGTAAACCTTTCGCCCCGCCAGCTCATTGACGAAAGCTTTTACACAAAGCTCCGGGATATCCTGGAGGAAACAGGATGCCCCCCCGATTGGCTGGAGTTGGATATAACCGAAAACCTGCTGCTATCGGACCAAAAACAGGTAACGGGGCTGATGCGGAACCTTGCCGAGTTGGGGGTCCACATGTCGATTGACGATTTTGGCACGGGCTACTCTGCAATGAGTTATCTCACCAGCCTGCCGATTAATACGCTCAAGCTGGACCGCTCACTTGTGCGGGCGGCCAGCAATGACCACCGCAGCGCGGCGCTGGTGCGCGGGATTATCTCCATCGCACATGGATTGGGCATGGGTACCGTGGCCGAAGGCGTCGAAACCCGTGAGGTTGCCCGATGGATGCAGGAAGCCGGATGCATGGAAGGGCAAGGCTTCCTTTGGAACCGTCCTTCCAATGCTGAGGCATTTTTGACCTGGGCCGAAGCATATGAACAGCGCAAGAAGGCCGCATCCTGAGGGCGCATTCGACTCCAGAACAGGCTTGGCTTAGGCCAAGCATGCCTGGTTAGAGCATTTGCTGTAATCCAGGCGGATTTCGTTTCAGCTTCTTAGCGCGCGATTAAGACATGTACACCTATGCTTGCGAAACAGGTGCGGTGTTTCAGGGTTCAAAGTTCAATGTCAGTCGGTGCAAAATATCGGGTCAAGCATGGCATAAAGTGGTTCGCCATTGCCTCCGGGCTGGAAGTTGCCAATGCATTGCGGACAAGTTCTTTTGCCGAACGCGCACGCGGCCGCGGTGTCATTTTCACACTGCACCATGTTCGCCCGCAATTGCCCGCCAGTTTCCGACCGAACGCGCTGCTCGAAATCACTCCCGAATTCCTGGACACGGTCCTGCACACTGTGCGGGCGGAGGGATATGAACCAATCCCGCTGGATGAAGTCCCCTTGCGCCTGAGGTCTGACGATAGAAAAAGGTTTGCCGCATTCACGCTGGATGACGGCTACCACGACAATGCCATCCATGCAGCGCCGGTTTTCAGCAAACATAACGCGCCGTTCTCAGTCTTTGTAAGCAAGGGACTAAGTGAGCGCAGCCACACCTTGTGGTGGGAAACACTGGAAGCGTTGGTGAGCGCCGCTGACGATCTGGAGATCGATATTGGCGATGGCCCAATGCGCTTTGCTATGCGCACGGACACACAGAAAATTGGAGCGTTTGAAACAATCGGCGGCAGAATCATTGCCGCCGACGAGCAGGAACGCGTTGAGCGACTGAATGCCAAAGCCCTTGAATATGGCATCGACGCAAACAAATTGACCGAGAACCTTGTGCTAAACGGCGATGGCCTGAAAGCTTTGGCGGAAAATCCTCTCGCCAGTCTTGGCGCACACACCATTTCTCATCGCGCGATAGGGTTGCTTGAACGCGAGGAAGCGTTGCGCGAAATGCGCGTTTCTGCCGACTATGTTGAAGGCATTACGGGCAAGCGACCGAAGGCATTTGCCTATCCATATGGCTTTGCACCGGCGGTGACACCACGCGACCACGAACTGGCTCTTGAGGCCGGGTTCGAGATGGCGTTGACCACACACCCCGGCACGTTGACAAAGGCCAATCTCGACAACATGACAGCATTGCCGCGTATTTCACTCAACGGCCTCTACCAGCGGGCGCGCTTTGTGAGCGGACTGATGACGGGATTACCATTCAAGCTGTCGAAGTAGGACGACAGTTTCCAGCCCGCAAAATCATTCCGCGCGTACCATTGAGCGATCACGGATACATCCGTGTCTTCTGCCAAGTGTCCCCATCCGCATGGAACTCAACGCGATCATGCAGGCGGAATTTGCGATCATGCCAGAACTCAATCGAAACAGGTTTCAGACGGACGCCTGACCAGTAGTCCGGGCGCGGGATGTCGCCGATGGCGTAGCGCGCGGTATATTCGGCAACCGCCTTTTCCAGCGCGTAGCGACTTTCAAGTGGCCGGGACTGCTTGGATGCCCAGGCACCAATTCGGCTACCGCGCGGGCGCGACGCAAAATAGGCGTCTGCTTCCTCATCGCTGACAACCTCAATGCGTCCGCGCACCCGCACCTGGCGTCGCAGCGACTTCCAATGAAAGCAAAGTGCCGCAACCTTTGAGGAGAGGATCTCACGTCCCTTTTGGCTTTGAAAGTTCGTATAAAACACGAAGCCATTGTCATCGAAACTCTTGAGCAGAACCATACGCACGTTGGGCAAGCCGGCTTCATCAACGGTTGCGACGGCTACCGCATTGGGATCATTGATCTCCGATTTGGTCGCATCATCGAGCCATTTTCCAAACAACGCATAAGGTTCATGCGCTTCGGTGAAGTCACCAGTTGTTAACCCTTTTTCCGTCATTATTTTGTCCAGACATTGTTTCGCGGTTCATGCCACATTGCTGTCGCAAAAGCCGCTAAATTCAACTGTGTTATTCATGATCCCGCCTGTTGGGATTTTCAAGGCAAGCCGCCCGGGAAAAGGTCGACGTGCAACACATAGCAAAGCATCGCAGCGTTACAAGCAAATGTAGAGTACGAAATGCCTTTGGTCTGGCATTTATTGCCTCTGCAACGCTGTTGCTGGGCGGCTGCACAGGCAGCGGAATGAGCCTGATTTCTGACATAGGTCCCTCGGCTTCCGCAAAAGCGGCTTATACGTCGAGCACGCCTGCCACCAAAACCGACGAGACAGTGATTGGTGAAATCGTGGCAGAGGCAGCGTTGCCGGTTGCGGAAACAGCGCCCCTGCCCTGGGCCAACGGGGATACGGGAAGTGCCGGTGTTGTAACCGAAATTGCCGCGCAGACCGTTGGCAAAACACAGTGCAGAGATTTCACTGCGACCAGTCACACCTTCAAGGGCATTGCCAAATATTACGGACAAACCTGCGCCATAGACGCTGGGAACTGGCAGATCACACGCTTTGAAAAGCAGGAGTGATGTTGGGCGGCTGGCGCCGCGAATCACACGCAAGCTTGAGGTCATGCAGCCCTGATAATTCGCTGGGGCAAATTGTGCTATGATGGTCAATGATGTGGCCAGGGGGTTCAGGAATGCAAATGCGTGACCCATACGCCGTTCTTGGCGTCAAGCGTACCGCCGGACCGGAAGAGATCAAGGCGGCCTGGCGCAATCTGGCCAAAACACTGCACCCGGACAGAAACCAGGGAGACCCTGAAGCCGGAACCCGCTTTGCTGAAGTAGGTCAAGCATACCAATTGCTGAAAGATCCTCTGGCACGGCAGCACTTTGATAAGGAACGTCGTGCAGCGGAAGAAGCAATTCGACGCGGCAACAAGACGTCAAGTGCACGGACAGAGGCAAGGCCGAAGGCGAAGTCTGCCAAAGCAAAACCGGAAGCGTCTGGTCAGACAAGTGGGTGGCAGGCTGCCGAAGCGATGTTCGGCTTTTTCAAAAAGCCGGGCGCGAAAAAGACCGAAAAGGCACCCGACCTATATGCCGACATTCTTGTTACCATTGAAGATCTCTTGCGTGACGAACAACTCCTGACGACCCTGCCCGACGGACGAACCATCAAGGCGAACCTGCCGATTGGTGCGATAGAGGGCGACAAAATTCGCGTCGCTGGTCATGGTTTCAAGTTGCCCGAAATGGAACGCGGCGATGTTGTGCTGACTTTGCGTATCGCGCCGCACAAGCTCTTTCGTGTCAAAGGTCACGATCTCTACGTTGATTTGGCCGTTGATGTTGAAAACGCGATCTTGGGGTGCGAGACAATCGCAGACACCCCTTCCGGCCCAGTGAAAGTGACAGTCCCCGAGTGGACCGGCTCAGACCAAAAGATCAAAATTGAGGGTCAGGGCTTGCCGCTCAAGGTTGGCGGCCGTGGCAACCTTTATGCCGAAGTCCGCGTTATGCTGTGGGACCATCCCGATGACAAGGTGAAGGACCTGATGCGCAGTTTGCGTGAAGGTCTGTTTCTCTAGACCGCAGCATCTCCCCACCCGCCATGCGCACTAAATGTAACTGCCAGTGACATTCGATGAATGGCCACCTGCTTGAATGCGCTGACGCGCTATGTAATAGGCATTTGACAATTACGACAACCGATTGGCGGGGCTTCAGCCCACAAGCTGTCGATTGACTGCAGCGCACAGCAGGCAGTTTTACATTGAATGCCACAGCGAGCGCGCAGCTATGTGCTAGGGAGTATGACATGAGCCAGACATCAGGTCTGATGAGTGGCAAGCGCGGCGTCATCATGGGCGTTGCCAATAACAGGTCTATCGCTTGGGGTATCGCCAAGGCGTGCGCTGATGCAGGGGCCGAACTGGCTCTGACGTGGCAGGGTGAAGCGCTGAAGAAGCGCGTTGAACCGCTTGCAGCAGAACTTGGCGCATTCCTGGCTGGTGACTGCGACGTGACCGACCTCGCCTCCATCGATGCAGTGTTCCAGAACATTGAGAACAAGTGGGGCAAGATTGACTTCGTCGTCCACGCTATCGCCTATTCTGACAAGGACGAGTTGACGGGCCGCTATGTCGATACCAGCCGCGAAAACTTCCTGAAATCCATGGATATTTCGGTCTACTCGTTCACCGCGGTCGCGCAGCGTGCAGAGCGGATCATGAATGATGGCGGCTCCATGCTGACACTCACCTATTACGGCGCTGAGAAGGTCATGCAGCATTACAATGTCATGGGCGTTGCGAAGGCGGCTCTGGAAGCCTCTGTGCGCTATTTGGCAGTTGATCTGGGTGGCCGCGGCATTCGCGTCAACGCGGTTTCTGCCGGCCCGATCAAGACGCTGGCTGCATCAGGCATTGGCGATTTCCGCTACATCCTGAAATGGAACGAGTACAATGCGCCATTGAAGCGCACTGTCTCAATCAATGAGGTGGGCAAGTCTGCACTTTACCTGCTCTCTGATCTTTCGACGGGCGTGAGCGGTGAAATTCACCACTGCGATTCCGGCTACCACGCCATTGGCATGAAAGCGATTGACGCGCCCGATATTGCATTGAGCAAAGAGTGAACCAAACAATTTACTTCATACGCCACGGACAGACAGACTGGAACGCGGAGCGGCGCTTCCAGGGTCGGCGTGATATTCCGTTGAACGCGACAGGCCGGGGACAGGCAAGCGCCAACGGCACAGCCCTCAGCGAACTTCTGGGCGCAACAGCAAACGAGTTCGACTTTGTTTCAAGCCCGCTTGGCCGAACACGCGAAACCATGGAACGCCTGCGCGAAGCCATGGGACTGGCGGCTGGGGACTATCACACTGATGAGCGCCTTCTGGAGCTTTGCTTCGGTGAATGGGAAGGCCACACGCTGGATGAGCTGGGCGAAAAGTTTCCCGCACAGATGGCCGAACGGGCAAAATCCAAATGGCATTACGTGCCGCCAGGCGATGGTGCGGAAAGCTATGAAACGCTCTCCTGGCGCGTTGCAAGCTGGCTCAATCAGGTTAATCGCCCCACGGTTTGCGTAAGCCATGGCGGCGTCATCCGCACAATCTTGAAGCTGGTTGGCGCAATGGACGAACGCGAGGCACCATTGCAGGATGTGGCGCAGGATCGCATTCTGCGTTTTGAAGACGGCAAGCTCGTCTGGCTTTGACTATTGGTCGACGACCAAATCGTCGATAACACGTTTGTCGCCAGAGACCGTGTAGTAGATCACCACTTTGACGCCAGGCTCCAAACCTTCGTAATCGAACTCCGCCGGTGCTGTGTAGGTTTTGCCGTCATCCAGCACGATAGCCTGGGCCTCCACGTTGACCTTGGTAATCGTCGCATCTGCCTCGCCGCTTTCAGCGTTAGCATGAAGGGGCAGCAGGAGTGCCGCAGCACCGAAAATTGTGACGAAGATCTTACGCATCAGGCAACCTTTCAATTGAATATGCGGGCTGGATATGCCGCTCAAATGTGGCGGAATTACCAAACCAACTTCGACTTGTTTATGAAACCAAACCTCAGCTGTCTGCCAAAATCTTTTCCCTTTCTGAATTTTTCCGCTAATAGTCACCCGGAAATTTGATTTTGGCGCTGCGGACATGCCGCACGTTGCAGAAAAACGGTCCTGAACTCATGTCGCATAACACATTCGGCCACCTGTTCCGCGTGACAACCTGGGGCGAAAGCCACGGTATTGCACTTGGTTGCGTGGTGGACGGTTGCCCGCCCGGAATTCGTTTCACCACTGAAGAGTTGCAGGTTTGGCTGGACAAGCGCAAACCCGGACAATCACGCTTTGTGACACAACGTCGCGAGGACGATCTGGTGAAAGTGCTGTCCGGTGTGATGCCGGACGAAGACGGCGTAACCTTTACGACCACCGGCACGCCAATTTCGCTCATGATCGAGAATACCGATCAACGGTCCAAGGACTATGGCGATATTGCCAAGCGCTATCGTCCGGGCCATGCCGACTATACCTATGATGTGAAATACGGCATTCGCGACTATCGCGGCGGCGGTCGTTCATCTGCCCGCGAAACGGCAGCGCGCGTGGCTGCTGGCGGTCTGGCGCGCAAGGTGATCCCCGGTGTGACCATTCGCGCAGCGCTGACGCAGATCGGCGTTCACAAGATCAATCGCGACAATTGGGACTGGGCAGAGGTCAACAACAACCCCTTCTTCGCACCTGACAAAGATATTGTGCCCGTATGGGAGGAATATCTGGACGGCATTCGCAAGGCAGGCTCATCCGTTGGTGCTGTGGTGGAAGTGGTGGCGGAGGGCGTGCCTGCAGGTCTCGGCGCGCCAATCTATGCCAAGCTTGATCAGGACATCGCGTCCAACCTCATGTCCATCAATGCGGTCAAGGGCGTGGAAATTGGCAATGGTTTCGACGCGGCGGAAATCACCGGCGAGGAAAATGCCGATGAAATGCGCATTGGCCCCGATGGCAAGCCGATATTCCTTTCCAACAATGCGGGCGGCATTCTGGGCGGCATTTCAACGGGCATGCCCATTGTGGCGCGCTTTGCAATCAAACCCACATCCTCCATCCTTACCGAGCGCAAATCTATCGACAGCGACGGGAATGAAGTGGATGTTCGTACCAAGGGTCGCCATGACCCGTGCGTGGGCATTCGCGCTGTACCAATTGCGGAAGCTATGCTTGCCTGCACAATTGCCGATCACTATCTGAGAGACCGTGGCCAGACTGGCCGCCTGAAATAGGAATTTCTCCATGACATATGACCAAAAACGCGTCGTGGACGCCATTCGCGCATTTGAGGACGGCGAGATTGTTGTCGTCACGGACGACGACGACCGCGAAAACGAAGGCGATCTGATTGTTGCCGCCGTGCACTGCACGCCGGAAAAGATGGCCTTCATCGTGCGCCATACATCCGGGATTGTATGCGCTCCGATGCCACGCGAGGAAGCCAAGCGCCTGAACCTCAATGCCATGGTTGCAGAAAACGATTCGGCTCACACCACCGCATTTACGGTGACAGTGGACTACAAGCACGGCACGACGACTGGCATTTCTGCCGACGACCGCACGCTCACGGTGAGAAATCTCGCCAACCCCAATGCAGGCCCGGCAGACTTTGTGCGTCCCGGCCACATATTCCCGCTTATCGCCCGCGAGGGTGGTGTGCTCATGCGTTCAGGCCACACTGAAGCGGCTGTCGACCTCTGCAAGCTGGCAGGCTTGCCACCAATCGGCGTTATCTGCGAATTGGTGAATGATGATGGCACCGTGACCCGCGGCCCGCAGGTGACCGCCTTTGCCGAACAGCACGGCCTGAAGCAGGTTTCCGTGGCGGATCTGATCGCTCACCGCCAGCGCAAGGAAACCCTGATCGAGCATCAGGGCACCAGCGAAATTGTCACGCCCTATGGTCCGGCCAGTGCCCACAGCTATTCACTGCCGTGGGATCCCATGCAGCATCTGGCGATTGTATTTGGCGACATTCGCGATGGCGAAAACATTCCCGTGCGCCTGCACCCCGAATGCGTTGCCGATGATGTGTTTGGCGCGGAGCCACCTGTCGCACGCTACATGAAAGCCATCGCAGAAAAAGGACGTGGCGTAATTGTTTACTTGCGCGAAGGTTCCGTCGGGGTTGGCCACCACGACACGGGTCGCAAGCTGGGCCACGGTCGCGAAGGGCATGCGGAAGCACAGGTCCGCGAAAACGAGTGGCTGGAAATCGGCCTTGGCGCACAAATCCTCAAGGATCTGGGCATCAATTCCATCGAGCTACTGACCAGCAGCCAGCGCCACTATGTGGGTCTTGAAGGTTTTGGCATCGAGATAACATCGACGCATAGCGCTTGAACGCGGGTCAATTAACGATAGACGAAGGCGGCTTTTCAGGCCGCCTTTTTGTTTTTGTAGGCAAGTGCTGCCGCACCAAAAGCCTTGAACAAGGCGTTGTTAACGGGATTTCGGTCCGGATCAAATTCGGCATGCCACTGAACGCCCAACGCAAAGCCCGGTGCGTCCTTGATGCGGATTGCCTCGATAGTGCCATCCTCTGCAACGCCTTCGACGACAGTGTCATCGCCAACGTCCAGAATGCCCTGCCCGTGCAGCGAATTCACGCGGATTGCTGTACTGCCAAGAATGCCCGCAAACACGCCGTCTGGCGTCAGCGCGACGCCATGTCGTTCCGCGAAGATGACTTGCGGGTCAGGATGTATCTCACCCGTCTCCAGCCGTGGCATGCGGTGGTTCATGCGGCCAGGCAATTCACGAATTTCCGGATGCAGGGTGGAACCACCGGCAACCGCCATTTCCTGAAACCCGCGGCAAATACCGAACACCGGGAGCCCCATTTCCACGCAGCGATCAATCACCTCCAACGCAACTGAATCGCGATTTTCATCATACGGTTCGTGCTTGGGGTCGTGGTCGCGGCCAAAACGACGGGGATGCACATTGGCACTGGCGCCAGTGAGCAGAATACCGTCAACGTGGCACACGAGTTCCTCGACATCCGTTAATTCCGGGCTGCCCGCAAACATGAAGGGCATAGCACCGGCCACATTGGCCACCGCCCGCAGGCTGCTTTCGCCGGAAATCTGCATGGCGAAACGTTTCTCCAGATTATAGGCATTACATATAATGCCAATTACCGGCCGCGACATGTTTATCTGTCTCCACATATTGTTTATTTTATATATTTCATACCGTGCTCAACAACGCAATGCTTCAGGACTTATGGATTGACCTGGAGAGATTCGTGATTGTGCGGCGCGAAGAGGATTGTACCCGCGAAGCTTGCGTGGGCAATATCGGTGCAAATACTTTCCCAGGTGCACCCAACGCAGCCTGCGCGGCTTGCCCCCGTCGCAAAGGCGGCACGCAACGCGCCCACCATGCCACGGGTCAGAACAAAGGGGCTGTCCAATGGAAAACCAATCAAGGCCGCTGTTGCGGCAATGGCTTTCTCATCACGCCCGGTCACCGTTACGCGTGTACAATCATGGTCACATGAAACGCGGTCCTCTGGTGTCAAACCACGACAAATATCGTCTGGTCCTTCAGTCAGTTCCACTGCACATCCGGCCTGAACACGCTCAACAATGCGGGTCATGTTTTTAACGAAATCGGGCGTGTAGCCGTAGCCTTTGTAGGTCAGCAGGCATAAAAAATGGTGCCCGCGCAGCCGCACGGGCACCATCTCAGATTTCGCATCTACGCTCTTAGAGCTGGGCAAAACGGGAAGCACCCTTCAAAACGCCCTTGCCGATGAGTGCAGCAAGCGCCAGCTTCACCAGATCACCGAGAATGAAGGGATAAAGGCCCCATGCCAGCGCCTTGTCGAAGCCGTAGAGATACGTGAGGTAGCCAACGCCGAGAGCGAAAATGATGGCTTCGCCTGCAAAGAGCGTTGCAATCGTGCCGATCCAGCCGCGTGTGAGGCCCTTGTCAGCGGCAAAGCCCATTACAGCAGCAGCGATGAGGAAGCCGATCAGATAGCCACCGGTGCCGCCGAGGATCATTGCGTAACCGGACTTGAATTCTGCAAATACCGGCAGGCCGAGGATACCTTCAACGAGGTAGAGGGCCAACGTTGCTGTTGCCATGCGGAAGCCAAAGGTCAGACCGATCAACATGACACCCAGTGTCTGCAGGGTCATTGGAACAGGAATAAAAGGCACATTGACCTGGGACAGTGCTGCCAAAGCAAGCGAGCCGAGAACGACGATTGCAGCCTGGCGTGCCAGCGAACCCTGTGCGGTCGGGGTCAGGCTTGTAATCGCGTTTCCTACCATTGTATCAGCCATCGAAAATCTTCCCTTTATAATGGTTGAATTTGCCTCTGTGTCACAAATTGCCCCTGTTAAGTCAATAAGGATTATGTTTTGCTCCACTTTCCACACAATCGGACTTTGCCGTGACAACACGCCTTTATGAGCATTCTGTTTTTCTTTCACATGACGTACCGGAAGGCCACCCGGAACGCCCTGACCGTCTACGTGCATTGAACATTGCGCTGGAGCACGATAACTTTGCTGCATTGGACAGGAAGGAGGCCCCTCAGGCTAATGAGGACGCGGTGCTTTTGGCTCACCCGGAGGAACACCTCTTCACGGTGATGCGCGCCATGCCCGAGGAAGAAGGCGAGATCAACCAGGTCGAAGCAGACACTTATGCAGGCGTGAAGAGCCTGCAGGCTGCCTTTACAGCCATCGGCGGCGCAATGGCTGCCGTAGATGATGTTATTGCCGGCACGCACGACAACGCATTTGTTGCAAGCCGCCCACCGGGACACCATGCCGAAAGCAGACGCGCGATGGGCTTCTGCTTCTTCAACAATGCCGCGATTGCTGCACGCCACGCGCAGCAGGCACACGGATTGGAGCGCGTTGCTATTGTCGACTGGGACGTGCACCACGGCAACGGCACACAGGAGATATTCGAGCGTGATCCAAGCGTGCTCTATTGCTCCACCCATCAGATGCCTCTCTACCCCGGCACCGGCGGGAAAAATGAAGTGGGTGTCGGCAATATTGTCAACGCACCGCTTTCCGCCAACACGGGCTCAGATCATTTTCGCGAGGCGTTTTCATCGCGCGTGTTGCCCGCACTTCAAAACTTCGCGCCGGACATGATTATCATCTCTGCCGGTTTTGACGCTCACCACAGGGATCCGCTGGCGCAAATCAACCTGACTGCGGATGATTTTGACTGGGCGACCGGAAAACTTCTGGACATCGCCGACAGGCATGCGCAAAACCGGGTCGTCAGCCTGCTGGAAGGCGGTTATGATTTAGAGGGATTGGCCGAGTCGGCTGGTCACCACATATTGCGACTTTTGAGAGGATAGAGCTTCCATGACGGACAAGGAAACAAGCGACGTAAAGAGCCTTTCTTTTGAACAGGCAGTTGCCGAGCTTGAAAGCATTGTTGCCCGCCTGGAACGCGGCGATGTGGCGCTGGATCAGTCGATTGCCATCTACGAACGCGGCGAAGCGCTGAAGAAGCATTGCGAGAAGCTGCTTTCGGCAGCAGAAAGCCGGATCGAAAAGATCCGGCTTGATCGCGAAGGAAATCCGCAAGGCGTTGAACCGCTGGATCCTCAATAGTCAAAGAGCTTCCGGGTTCAACGGACACTTTTCTGTTTGATGCCCAGTGCGGCGATTACGACAAGATGCAAACGATGTTTGCGTTTCGGTCGACGTGACCCGCCGAAGTCGGCGCCGACCACAGGCTGCCCTCGAAAGACTCTACCGCTCCAATGCCTTGAGCAAATCGAGAACCTCGACCGAGGCTGCCTCAACCAGGTCGATCTCGCGAAGTGCACCTTCAACATCTCCATTGTTGAACAGGCGCACGGCTTCGATGCCGTGTTCGTGGACGCGGGCATGCGGATTTTCAAGGGCTCGATATTCATGACGTGAGCGCATATTCGCCTCGGCGGCCTGGTAGTACCACTTGCCCAAACGGCAGGAATGGTGGTCTGCAAGTTCCGAGGCTTTAAGCCCCTCCTTGCCAATGACCATGTTGGCGAGGCGCTTTTTCCAGATCACGTGGTCCGACTGTGCAAGGCGTACAATCTTGTTTGGCAGATTATATTCTGCAATACGCCCGACCTGCTTGGTGATAACCGCTTGCGCCGTATCCATCGCACCCACAATCTGGTCCAAAGATCTGCTGGCATCAGTGGTGCTGTTTGCAACGCGCGCGACACCGTTGGCGACCTCTTCTGACGCCGATTTTTGCTGGCGCAGTGCATCGGCAATCTGACGCGCGGACGTGGAAACCTCGCTAATGCGCTGGTCCATACTCCCGACACATTCGGTCAGCGCATTGACCGCCTTCTTGCCTTCGCCAGCAGCATCCGAGCTTTCGGACATGGACCCAACCATAGCCTCAGTGCCGGTATGCAGATCTCTCACAATGCGGCCAATTTCTTCGGTCGCCGATGCTGTTCTGTCGGAGAGAAGCTTCACCTCCTGCGCAACCACTGCGAACCCGCGGCCAGCATCGCCGGCACGTGCAGCCTCAACGGCTGCGTTGATTGCTAAGAGGCTGGTCTGCGAAGCAATTTTGCGGATACTCGCCGAAATCTCATCGATGCGACCCGCGAGCTTTTGAATATCGCCAATCTTCTCGTTTGTTTCGCCCATCGCGTCAGTAATGATGTTCATTTTTTCACTGGCGCGAGTGGCCGTGTGTTTGCTTTTTTCAGCCGTTTCTGCAGCGTTCCGGGCGAAGTCCAATATCTCCTCGCCATGCATGCCGATCTCTGAAACCGTGGCCGCCATCTCTTCTGCTGCAGCTGCAATCGACTGGGAAAAACCGTCAACACCGCGCAAATCATGGAGAAGGTTGGCCGATTTCACAGCGGTCTCATTCATGCTGACAGAGAGATCAACGACATTGGTCAGTTCGCAGTCGCAACGCTCCTGCATACTGTCGAGCATCCTGCAAACAGCACGGGAAATGGCATCGGCCCCAGATGGACGACGCATGAAATCGCCTTTTGCAGCCGCTTCCAAAACTGCAATCAGTTCATCTTCATCACTGACCCGTTCGTCGAAGACATCAGCGAGTGCGGCGTTTGACATTAGATAGCTCCTACCTGTGTACCAGAGGGCAGCATTTGCCCGTTCCCATTCGTTGGACAGATTCTAATGAAACGTGGTTAATTGACTATTAAGCATTTTATATATTCGACCCCACTTATATTCATCCCCGCGATGAACATCGTGACTGGCGGAAAGTCACAATCCAATGATATTCGACGCGAACTTGCCGGTTTTTTTTGACTAGTGAGGCCGCGCTGATTACTGTCAACTCGATATCGCCTCAGAGGTAATTCAATTTTGACGCAAAGCCCCACCACGCCGCTTCTGGACAAGGTCCAGTATCCAGCGGATCTAGACACTATCGACGACAAGGACCTGCCAGCACTGGCGGAGGAATTGCGCGCGGAAATGGTCGATGCCGTTTCCAAAACTGGCGGCCATCTTGGCGCTGGTCTTGGCGTTGTTGAACTGACTTTGGCGATACACAAGGTATTCGACACTCCAAATGACCGCGTCATCTTCGACGTCGGGCATCAGTGCTACCCGCATAAGATATTGACTGGCAGGCGCGAGCGAATTCGCACCTTGCGTCAGGACAACGGGCTCTCCGGCTTCACAAAGCGGGCCGAAAGTGAATACGATCCCTTTGGTGCGGGGCATTCATCGACCTCAATCTCTGCTGGCCTTGGCATGGCGGTTGCTGCGGAACTGGCGGAGACAGACCGCAAGGTGATTGCGATCATCGGCGATGGTGCCATGTCAGCGGGCATGGCATTTGAGGCGCTCAACAATGCGGGCGCATTGGACGCCCGCCTTATCGTCATTCTCAATGATAACGACATGTCAATCGCGCGGCCAACCGGCGCAATGAGCGCCTACCTGGCGCGCCTAGCCTCCGGCCGCACCTATATGGGCATTCGCGAGTTCGGCAAGAAACTGACCGCCTATCTGGGCAAGAATGTCGACCGCGCCATTACGCGGGCTGTCGAACATGCGCGTGGTTATGTCACCGGCGGCACGATGTTTGAGGAGCTGGGCTTCTACCATGTGGGACCGATAGACGGTCATGCGTTTGAGCACCTGCTGCCTGTGTTGCGCAATGTTCGCGACAATGCCAAAGGGCCAGTTCTGATCCATGTCGTGACCCAAAAGGGCAAGGGCTATGCGCCCGCCGAGCAGGCGGCGGATAAATATCACGGCGTGAACAAATTCGACGTGATCACCGGGACGCAGTCCAAAGCCAAGCCAAACGCACCCAGCTACACCTCTGTCTTTGGTGAAACATTGGTGCAGGAGGCCATGCTTGATGACAAGATTGTCGGCATCACTGCCGCCATGCCGTCAGGAACCGGCCTCGACAAATTGGAAGCGGTGTTTCCTGCCCGTACGTTCGATGTCGGCATTGCAGAACAGCATGCAGTGACTTTCGCCGCGGGCCTCGCCTCGGAAGGTTTCAAACCTTTCACCGCGATCTATTCAACATTCCTGCAGCGCGCGTACGACCAGGTCGTGCATGATGTTGCGATCCAGAAACTGCCCGTTCGCTTCCCCATCGACCGTGCAGGCTTTGTCGGTGCCGATGGCCCCACCCATGCAGGCTCATTTGATACGGGCTTTCTCGCATCCCTGCCCGGCTTTGTAGTGATGGCTGCAGGTGATGAAGCCGAATTGAAACATATGGTGCGCACCGCAGTTGCCTATGACGAAGGTCCGATTTCCTTCCGATATCCGCGCGGCGAAGGCGTGGGCGTGGACATGCCGGAACGAGGCTCGATTCTGGAAATCGGCAAGGGTCGCGTCATGAAAGAGGGCACGAAGGTTGCGCTTCTTTCCTTCGGCACGCGATTGGCTGAATGTCTTGCCGCAGCCGAAGAGCTGGATGCCGCCGGTCTTTCAACAACCGTTGCCGATGCTCGTTTTGCCAAACCGCTTGACGAGGCAATGATCGCCCGCCTGGCGCGCGAACACGAGGTGCTGATTTCTGTCGAAGAAGGTGCCGTTGGCGGATTTGCCAGCCACGTGCTGCACTTCCTCGCGCGCGAAGGATTGCTCGACAGAGGCCTCAAGGTACGGACACTTGTCCTCCCGGATATCTGGATGGATCAGGGACGACCGGATGCCATGTATGAACGCGCAGGACTGGAGCGCAGCGGCATCGTGAAAACGGTGTTTGAAGCGCTCGGTCGTGAACCCGTCGGCTTCACTGTGAAAGCATAGACGACGGGTATTGAAGCGCTCAGGCAACTTTGGTCATGGTAGTTGCCGTGGAAACTTCAGTCTCGCTCCCGCGCAGTCTGAAGTTCTCAATGAGCTCTGCCAATGTCGTCGTCTCGCTTGCCAGCTTCGCGGCTGATGCGCTCGATTGCTCCGCCATGAGAGCGTTGTGCTGGGTGACGTCATCCAGTTCATTGACAGCGCCAGATATGCTGCCAAGCCCTCCAGCCTGCTCGCGTGTCAAACTCGATACCGCATCCATATGCCCGTTGATGGTCTCGATATAGGTGCCGATTTTGATGAGAGCCTCGCTGGTTCCTTTCACGTGCATAACGCCATTTTCAACTTCAAGCGTAGACTTCTCTATCAAGCCCTTGATCTCATTTGCTGCAGTGCCCGTGCGCTGAGCCAGTTCACGCACTTCCTGTGCCACGACAGCAAAACCCTTTCCGGCCTCGCCAGCGCGGGCCGCTTCAACGCCAGCATTCAGTGCAAGCAGATTTGTCTGAAAGGCTATCTCGTCAATGACACCAATAATATTGGATATCTGACCTGAGCTCTCTTCAATCCGGCGCATCGCTTCTTCCGCATTGTGGACAACGCTGCCCGACAGCTTTGCGCTCTCATTTGCCTCGGCGGCAACATTGCGAGCATCTTCCACCCTTTCTCCTGCCACGGAAACGATGGTTGTAACCTCGGTCAGCGACGCATTTACTTCTTCCAGTGAAACGGCCTGGCTCTCGGTGCGCGTCGCGAGATCCTTTGCGCTGCTTGCCATATGATTGCCGCCGGAACCAATTGTCTCGGTGGACTGACGAATGCTGCTCAAAACGTCTGAAAGGGCGGCGACCGAGTTGTTGAAATCATTCCGTAGCGATTCGAAGTTAGTCGCAAAGCGCTCGTCGAGATGCACAGTCAGATCACCCTCTGCCAGACGGCTGAGCCCTTTGGCGAGCGCTCCGACTGCGAAACTCTGTTCGCTGGCCGTTTTCTGTTCTTCTGCTCTGCGCTCGCGCTCACGCTCCTGTTCTTGCCTGTGACGATCCTCAGCCGACTGCTCCAACTCTCGTTTCTGCACCATGTTGGTCCTAAATACCTCAAGTGCGTTGGCCATTTGTCCGATCTCGTCCCGGCGTTCCTGGTGGTTGAGTTCAACCTTTGCATCTCCCGAAGCAAGTTGCGTTGTTGCCTGCGCCAGTTTGCGCAAGGGACGTATCGTGGTCGAGCGCAACAAGAGAGCCAAGAGTGCCAGTGTCGCTACAACCGCTCCGACACCAAGCCCCGCACGCGTCCAAAGCTGTGTCTGGAGCTCCGCAAACTCCGGACCCATGTCAACTTCTGCGCTGTACACGCCAATTATCTCGCCCTGCTGGACATTCATAAGCCGCGCGTGGCACTCGACGCAGCGCTGATGGGCGGCATTTCCCTGCCCCAACACCACGGGTCGAGAAATGCGAAGCTTGTCGCCCAAGACCGCTGTATAGGGCTTCAAGGTGCTTTCCACGCGGGCATCGACTTCATCACGCGGGCTTTCAAATTCGGTTTCCCCTTGTGATCTTTGAAAATCAATCACCTTGGGACCCATGACGAGCCAGATATTGAGCGCGTCTCCCGTCTCAGAGAACTGCCCCATTGTCCCGTCAAGGGTTTCAATCGCCGGGTCGTCTTCTCCGACTTCTTTTCGATTGATCATCGCTTGGGTGTGTACCGCCTCCAACATATTGAGCGCAGCAACACCCCGTTTTTCCGCCTTTTCGTTGACTGCGGCACGTTCCGCGAACACGTCGAATGCAGTGATCCCAGTCTGTACCAGAATGATTACGAGCCCTACGCCCAGAAACATTTGCATCGCAAGTGTCAAATTCCTGTAGGCAAATAGCATAATGATCTCCGGCAATATCGATAAACTAATACCACCAGTAGGCGCATCCGGACTTAATCAACCTATAATTTAACTCGCTCCAATTAGTGACATATAATTAAGCATATCTATTTAACTCTTATTTAGTTGATTCTTACATTCCAAAGCGCCATATCCCATGATTCGCTGCGTGACCGCCGGGAAATCGGCATCACCATTCCACCGGTTTGATCAGCAGCAGATCGAAATCGCGATCAGGATAGAAATCCGTGTATTTCACCTGAAATTGGGTAGGAGCGATTTTCTTCACACCCTCTCCGCAAAAGCTGACGAAGTTCTCCTTTGCGCCTTTGTCCACCGTCAGCGTGAACGACTTGATAGGCCCGAACCAGTTATTGCCGGTTTTCAGAATGTAAGAAATCCAATGCTCGTAGTAGCGTGTGCCGGTGCCTTCCATTTCGGCCCGCAGGTTTTTCTGCGCAAGTTTTATGAAGAAGTCATCGATACAATAGCGCTTCACATAGTCGTCAAAAACGGGGCCTACCGGTTTGCCGTCCTGCAAATAGATAGTGGAGACGGTGCCTCCCACACCTGGGCGATAACGGTGCTCGACAATGATATCCGACTTGGCTGGATATGTGGTGTTCCACCAATAGGTGGTCTGCAGGGTCCACAGGGGAATTGCTTCACTTTGCCAGCCATTGCCCGCATCATAGCTGTCAATGCGAATGAGGCCCAACGACTGAGCTTCCCGGCTTTGGGCATCGTCCAGTTTCGCCAGCGCTTTTCTGGTGCTTTCCGCAAAGGGCAATAGCGGTACATTCCACTGTAGCAGTGTATCGCTTAGATCGACCCCGTTCACCATTGCTCGCTGCTGAAGCTTTGGCTCAATAGACTGGCCATCCTGCACGACAGAAAAGCCCATGAAATTGTCTTTCTCGGTATCGGCGATTGGCGGCTGCATATCGTTGCCGCCTTCAAGATCAGGCATTGGAAAGGCGGTCAGCGTTGCAATGTCGGCGTCAGAATTGTTGTGAAAACGGTATTTCACCCGCACTTCGTCAGCGGAAATGAAAAGGTCTTCCTCCTCCATGGACACAGCATCGCTGGTAACAAAGCTTAGCCCGCCCGCCTTCAATTCTGCCATGGAATCATTGGCTTCAGCGTAACTGGCGCTCGCCAGGAGCAAAACTGCGATCGCAAGTTTGCGCATAGTCATCCCTCCCTTGGTCTGACGTGCATCCTAGCAGAATTCGTAGTCGAGAAGAATGTGCGCAATGATCGCAGACGCAAAAATGCCCGGCAGTGCCGGGCATTAATCACGCAATACATATATTCAATGATCAGGCAGCCCTGCCGCTTCTGCGGGCGACATTTCCACCTTCCAGTTTAAAACGGCCCACCATGTCTGCAAGGCGTGATGCCTCCACAGCAAGGCCCGCACCGGAGGCCGAAGCACGTTCAACCATGGCAACATTGTTCTGTGTCACCTGATCCAGCGTATCGACAGCCTTGTTGACTTCTTCAATGCCAGTGGACTGCTCTCGTGACGTTGAGGCGATTGCGTCCATGTGCGTGTGGATCTCTGCAATCATCTCGCCAATTGTCTTGAGTGCGTCGCCGGTTTCGCGGACATGCTTCACGCCGCCTTCCACCTCATGATTGGAATTATCAATCAGCTTGCGGACTTCATTGGCGGCTTCTGAAGAGCGACCAGCAAGGGCACGCACTTCCTGCGCAACAACCGCAAATCCTTTGCCGGCATCACCCGCACGCGCTGCTTCAACACCTGCATTGAGCGCGAGAAGGTTGGTCTGGAATGCAATTTCGTCGATAACCGAGATGATATTGCCGATACTGGCTGACGCTTCCTGAATGCGGCTCATGGCCTCCTCGGCGTTGGCCACCACACTGGCAGATGATTCCGCGCTTTCATTTGCTTTTGCCGCAATTGACTGGGCATCCACAACGCGGCGCGCCGAGGCTGAAACATTGCCTGTTATTTGCGCCAGCGCGGCTGATGTCTGCTCAAGAGAAGACGCCTGATGCTCTGTGCGCTGGGACAATTCGTCGACCCCTTGTGCAATCGACGCGGATTCCCTGTCAATCGACGTGGCTGCATCGCTAATAGAACGCAATGTATCAGCCAACTGCTCAATTGAGGCGTTGAAGTCAGCACGCAGTTCTTCAAACTCTGGCGCGAATTTTTCATCGATACGGCAGGATAGATCGCCAGATGCAAGCTTTTTCATGCCAGCGGCCAATCCGGATGTGGCTATCCGCAGGCGCTCCGCAGCAGCCGCCTCCGCACGCTCCTGATCAGCCAGCCGATTTGCCTCAGCCTCGCGACGATGTTCCTCTGCTTCACGCTCCAGCCGTTTGTTGGAGATAAATGCCTGACGGAAGACCTCCAATGTTCGGGCCAGTGCGCCGATTTCGTCCTTGCGCCCATCCAGGCCGGTTGTCACATCAACATTACCCTCGGCCAGCTCCTTCGTGACATTGCCCAGATGACGCAACGGCTTCAAAGCCGTAATGCGAAGCATGACCATGATGAAGCCGAGCGTCAGCGCCAGTGTCAGCGCCCCACTAACAAGCTTGCTGCCCAACTGCGCGCGCCAGGCCGCGATCTGCGGTGCAAGGTCAACCGATGCACTATATGCACCCAAGACCTCACCCGGACTGACTTCCATCATGCCCGTGTGGCAACCTTCACACATCTCGTCTGCCGCGCTGCCCTGCCCCAAAATGACCGGGCGGGTAAGACGCAATTTGTCGCCTTCAACTTCGTTGATAGCGATCCCCTCAGACATCGCTTTATGATCCAGTTCATCGCGCGGTTCATGGACCAGCTGTCCCGAATTGCGCTGAAACTGCAGGACTTTCGGTGCCATCGAGATCCAGATGTCGGTATTCTCATTGGATCGGGAGAATTGGTCCATTGTGCCAATCAGGGCTTCAACGACGGGATCACCGTCTTCGATCTGACTGCGATTTAGCATCGCCTGAACATGCACAGACTCCAGCATGTCGAGCGCGACATTGCCCCGCAGCTCCCCGGTCTTCTCGATTTCCTTCCAGTTATCTGAAATATCACTCGTGACCTTATAGGTCTCGCTGGCCGCCAGCACCACGAACACCCCTAGAAGGATCTGGGCTGTCATCGGAAGATTTCGCAATCGCCTGAACATCAACTCATCCGCACCTTTGATGGTTCTCCCGGAACACACCAGGGAGTCTTTCATCGGCATCAAGCCACATTGTCGTTAACAGCACGTGAATATTAGCGAACTGGCGCAGTGAAATTTGACCGCATGTGTTTGATAGGTATCATTTTCTTGCCAACGCGACCCAACCTCAGATTGTGTATTGACGTGTATCAAAAAGCCCCTGACTTGTTTGATCGGGGCAAGGCTCCGTTGCCTATTTTGTTGCCATTATCGGCCTGGAAGACGTATTCATCCTATTATTGGTGAAGAAACCTCT
This sequence comes from Ensifer sp., assembly GCA_050301895.1. GTDB lineage: Bacteria > Pseudomonadota > Alphaproteobacteria > Rhizobiales > Rhizobiaceae > Ensifer_A. The sequence goes on from JBNKZZ010000004.1 coordinate 33,017, forward strand.
TGCATGGTCTGGTGCAACACGCCAAGACGTCACCCATGCCTCAACAAACCACTCAAAGACTGGATCAGTTGCTCGTCGCAAGGCAGCTCTTTGCCTCCCGTTCACGGGCGCGCGATGCTGTTCAGCGTGGTACAGTGATTGTTGATGGCAAACTCGCATCGAAGCCTGGCCAACTGGTAGAGGCTTCTGCCAGCATTGAGATCAACGATCCGGCAAGCGCGTATGTTTCGCGCGCGGCGCTGAAGCTGAAGGCGGGGTTACAACATTTCGGCCTTTCTCCCGCGGGATTGGACTGCCTTGATATTGGGGCCTCCACAGGTGGTTTTACCCAGGTTCTGCTGGAAGCGGGTGCACGTCATGTCTGCGCAATTGATGTCGGGCACGACCAGATGCACGAAACCATTCGGGAAGATGCACGCGTTGAAAACCTGGAAGGTATCAATGCACGCAATCTTGAGCGCGAACACATCGGGACCAGACAAATTGGTGTCGTGGTTTCAGATGTGTCCTTTATATCCTTGAAGCTGGCATTGCCCCCTGCCCTGATGCTGGCGGAGCCAGGCGCTTTTTGCCTGCTGCTGGTCAAGCCGCAGTTTGAGGCCGGGCGCGAGGCGATTGGCAAGGGCGGAATATTGAAAGACAAGTCGCAGGGACCCAGAACGGCTGATGATCTGGCCCAATGGCTGGACAACCAGGATGGCTGGCGCAGCATAGGACTGGCACCGTCACCCATTACCGGTGGCGATGGCAACGAAGAGTTTCTTCTAGCGGGACGGAAAGACAAATGAGTGCGCAAACATTGAAAATCACGGGGCTTGGCGCTGGTGGCGACGGCATTGCAGATAGCCAGCAAGGCACGATCTTCGTCCCCTTCGCCTGTCCGGGCGACACAGTAAAAGCCGCCGTGAACAAAAATCACGGCGAGCTGCTGGCAATCACTGAGCCGTCTGCCGACCGTGTAGAGCCGCAATGCCCGCATTTTGGCCCCGATAGCGCCAAGGGTGCATGTGGCGGATGCTCGCTGCAGCACGTGCGTGACGACGTATATGTCGATTTCAAGCGCGATCTGGTGGTCAAAGCGCTGCGTGCGCGCAAACTGGATTTCGATGTTGCACCTTTGGTGAAGGCCGCACCGGGCGAGCGCCGCCGAGCCGTGTTTGCCGTGCGCAAGACAGAGAAAAACGTGTTGCTCGGTTTTCATCAGGCAGGTAGCCATCACATTGTATCCATTGACCAATGTCCGGTAATCAGCCCGGCCATAACTGAACGTTTGGATGACATCCGCAAGGTTGCGGCCGCCCTCGCGATCGATGCCAAGCCATTCCGTCTGACGGTCTTGGAGACAATGGCGGGCCTTGATATCGCTGCTCAGGAACTGGACAACCTGCCTGACGCGCAGCGCCGCAGAGTGATCGAAACCGTCCTTGGTTTGAAAAGTGTCGCACGGCTTTCACTCAACGATGAGATTATCATTGAACCGAGAAAGCCGACCATTCGCTTCGGCGAGACGGACATTGTGCCACCGCCGGGCAGTTTCACGCAGGCAACCGAACGCGCTGAGGAAATTATGGCTTCGCTGGTTCTCGATATTGTTGGCAAGTCGAAAGCTGTTGCCGATCTCTTTTGCGGATCAGGCACGTTTGCGTTGCGGCTTGCACAAAAGGCGAAAGTGCATGCCGTTGAAGCGGATGCTGCGGCAATCAAAGCACTGGATCAGGCGGCGCGCGCCGCCGCCGGACTGAAGCCGCTTACCCATGAGCGGCGCGACCTTTTCCGCCGTCCATTGATACCATTGGAATTGAAGAAGTTCGACGCGGTTGTGTTCGACCCGCCGCGCGCTGGCGCGGAAGCGCAGGCCCGGGAATTGGCTCGCACAAATGTGAAGAAAATTGTCGCGGTCAGCTGCAATCCGGTCACATTGGCGCGCGATCTTTCAATTCTGGTCGAAGCAGGCTATCGGATCACCTCGATAACCCCCATTGATCAGTTCCTCTGGTCGTCCCACGTGGAAGTGGTTGCCGGTCTGGAAAAGACTGTGAAGTAGCGAAAGAATGCAATGACGGAGAGCGAACGAGCAGCACGACGGCAAGCACGGGCAGAAAGACGCGCAGCACGCAAGGGCCAGAAAGCTGTGCGCCGCATCCGCACCTCTCGCATTTTGCGCGGTATCGCCGAAAGCAAGACGATTGAGCGTGTCAGCGTACGCATGCTGCTGGAGGCTTTGGGCGAGCGTGCCATTGGCGCTATGATGCTGGTGCTGGCGCTGCCGAATACTATCCCCACCCCACCGGGAACCTCCGCTATTTTGGGTGCACCGCTGGTTTTTCTGGCGGCTCAGCTCACATTTGGACTGAAACCCTGGCTGCCCGGTTTCATTGCCGACCGCTCCATGAAGCATGCAGACTTCGTTTCCATTATCCAAAAGGCAAATCCGTGGCTGGCCTGGGCCGAACGTTTCTTGAAGATGCGATTGGCATTTCTGGCCGAACCGCCATTTGAATATTTCATAGGCCTCTTGTGCCTGATTCTGGCGATTGTGCTGCTGCTGCCAGTACCATTTGGGAACATGCTTCCTGCATTGTCCATCTGCATCATGTCCTTCGGCATTATCGGTCTGGACGGCCTATGGATATTGGCGGGCATCATCGCCTTTGGCGGCTCGATGTTTATTGCAGGCGGCGTGATCTATGGCATGGTGAAGGCGTCGATCTTCTTCATCCATCGTTTCATCATGCATTGAACGCCGTCGCTATCCCTGCCACGCGGCCAATAAAAGAATAAGACCCAGCAGTGTGACAAGCACGGCACCCAGGATCTCAATCGTTGTGCCCACGCGCTCGCCAACTGACCCATCGCCAGCCAGCCTGACTGCGACGCCCTTGGTGCTGACCGCCAAAATTGCAAGCGCTGACACTGTTATTGCTGTGCCTATGGACATGGCAAGCACAGAGAGAGCACCACCAAGGTAAAGCCCGTTCAACAGCGAGAAGGTCAACACGATGATTGCGCCTGAACAGGGGCGAAGCCCAACTGCGATGACTGCAGACCACGCCTCGCGAATGGAGAACTTGTCACCGCCGAGCGCCTGTGGTGAAGGCATGTGAGCATGACCACAAACATCGCACACTTCGCCCGCCTCATGATGATGGTCGTGGTGGTGGTCGTGATGGTGGTGGTCGTGATCGTGATCGTGATGATCATGGTGATGATGCGCTTCATGCGAATGCGAGTGGTGTGCAGCGGCGGCCACGGCAGGTCGTGCAAATAACCCACTCAGCTTGCGATAGAGCAGCCACAGACCGAAAACCACAATTAGCGCATAGCTGGCCATTTCCATAAAATCAGTTGCATCAGTGAGTTTGATACCGGTTCCCCGCAGAAGGAAAAAGGCAACACCAACAACTGTGATCGCGGTCAGGCCCTGCATGAGTGCGGAGATCAGCGCAATGATAACGCCACGCCGCAACTGCACCTCATTGGCAATCATGTAGGACGAAATCACAGCCTTGCCGTGGCCCGGCCCTGCTGCATGAAAAACGCCATACGCAAAGGAAAGACCGATGAGCGACCAGAGCTTGAATGGATCTTCACGCATGGCCTTCAACGCGCCGGTTAGCGCGCGATAGAAGTCCTGTTGCCACTGATTGACCCAGGCCAGAAACGATCCGCCCAAACCACCTGTGTTAAATGAAGGCTCAGCGGTTCCGATTCCAAGCGGAGATTTTGCAGCAGCAAATTCAGGCGCAGCAAAAAGCGCGACCGTCAGTATTACCAGTGCCAGAAGTTCGTGCTTCTTCATTTGCAATCTACCTCAATACGGGTCGCGAACAGTTTGGCGAGCTGATTGCCAGCCGAGGGATCTTCAAAAAATGCTTCAGTCGCCGCCTGTTGCTGCTTGGCCAAAACCTCGTCCGGATCGGGCCTTACGACCTTGTTGCTGCAGGCCCCAAACGCATCACCCAGCAAAACGAGATCGCTATCATTGACGAAATCCAGCGCCGTATAGAATGTCGGGTCGTATATGCCAAAGGTCATTACACCTTTCAGCGGCAGCGGCGTTGCTGGCTGGGCCGCGAAAAACATCAACAGCTGGCCATCCTGGTAGTTGACGTGAATGACGTCTGGCGGTGTCAGCAGCACATCTTTGCCATTGGCTGTTATGGACGTGTAATAGTTGAAGTCCATCAGCGATTCATGAACGGTTGCCCCAACCTTCGCCAACTCATCCTGATCGAGTTCCAAGTCCTGATTCTCATCGAAATCCAACAGCACCGAAGAGGAAAACACCTCGTCGAAACGCCAGATATTGTGGATCTCGGATACAAGGCCATCGTTGCCGGCGACCACTTCCAGCTTGGCCTCGACAAAGATATGCGGATGGGCCAGAGCTGCGCCGGGGACGGCAAACAGCGCCAATACCAAGTGAGCAATTCGTAACTTCAAGATTGCGCTTCCAACTCTGTGGGCCATTGAGTTCTGCCATTTCCATACAATTAGGACGGAATTGGGGTCAATGGTGGATTGGCGCGGTGTTTGACGTCAGGTTTCAGTCAAAAGGAGTTTGATGCCGGCAAATATGAAGAATGTACCGAGGACGCTCTCAACCCAGGACCGGAAACGCACCAGGAGATTTCTGACCGGCGCCGACGAAAGTAACAGCGCATAGCCGCCATGCCCGATAAATGAATTCAGGAAGGCGCCGAAGATGAACAGCGCCACAACAGAAGGTGGTGCACCGCCAACCCCGCCGACACCTGCAATGGCCAGCCAGAATGCGATGGCCTTGGGATTGGAGATTTGCAGCACAAAGCCATTGAAGGCGGTGCGATACAGGCTCGATTCTGCAATATCGGCATATTGCAAGGCCGGATTGCGGATGGCCTTACCAAACGCCTTGTAGGCAAGCCAGAACAGGTAAGCTGCGCCAATGAACCGCACCACCGTCATGACGGCGGCAATGTCGGCGAAGAGAACAGCGATACCCAGCACTGTTGCGGTTGAGAGAACGATGGAACCGCATGCGATACCAAAGGCAGCGGTTACAGCGGGTGCACGTCCGCTGCGGGTGGCAACAGCGAGAATCATCATGACGCTGGGGCCAGGTGAGAAGACCCCCATGAGCTGAATGGACCAGGCAAGAAGGAGTTGGGGCAAATAGTCGGTGATCATTACGTGTCGTTTCCCTTCGCCCAACGCTGGAGCGATCAAATGTGATTCAACAAAGAAAGTCAGCTTCGCAGAAGCCGATTTCGACACGCTATCACTTGGAACCACAGAATTGCTTCGATGAAGATCGAACTATCGCCGCCCAAATACCCCTTTTTGCCTATCCGTATTTGCGGAACCAATCGGCCAGATAGTCCACAAATGTACGAACTTTGGCCGGCAGGTATCGCTTGTGCGGATAAATTGCGTAGATGCCGCCATTATTGCCAACAAAGTCGACTAGGATGGGAACGAGTTCTCCCGTATCAATATGCTGTCGCGCAACAAATTCTGGCAGCAAAGCAGTTCCAAGCCCGCTGAGCGCGCCTTTGAGTGTCGCTTGAGGGCTATTGACGATCATGGGACCGCTGACTGTGACCGAGAAACGCTCACCGTCTTTACCCTCGAATGGCCAATTGCCTTTGTGACGTCCGTTTGTGTCGACGAGGCAGGGCAAATCGGCAAGTTGGTCGGGATGATCGATCGGGCCATATTTCTCAATGAACTCAGGCGACGCACAAATCACCATTTTCATCTCAGTGAGCTTTCGGGCAATAAGCCCGGAATCCTCAAGACGCGTGATGCGGATAGCAACGTCAAAACCCTCTTCCACCAAATCGACGAATCGATCTTCTGCGAAAATCTCCATCGTGATGGCCAGGTTCTCCCGACTGAAGTCGATCAAAGCCTGACCGACCGGCGCATCGACAAAGGTACGCGGGACAGACACTTTCAACCGGCCTTTCAGGTCGGAGTTGTTCTCGCGCAGCAAGTCGCCCAGATCCTCAATTTGCTTGATGATCTCGCTGGCCGACTGATAATAGGTGCGCCCGGCATCCGTGAGTGAAAACTGCCGCGTTGTTCGGTTCAAGAGAAGCGCGCCAAGCTGATCTTCAAGCTCGCGCACATATTTGGAAAGCAGAGCCTTGGACCGCCCCTGCCTTCGCGCAGCTGCTGAAAACCCTTCAGCGTCGACGACATCTATGAAGGCGCGCATTCGCGTCAACGTATCCATGATCCAATTCCTCCAGTTTGTTCACAAAATAGGAACAATCGCAGCGTTCTTCAATCTCTGAAATTTTGCCATCGGCACAAAAAATACTTGATTGTTGGGGCGAACGCACATATGTACCCGCTTGCCCAAAGTCGCACGTGCCTGTGGGTGTCCGCCGACCCTCGAACTGGACTATAGGTCCTAAGGTGAGGTCATCGGTAAGGTACCTGGAACTAACCGCTCCAGTCGCTATTCCGGCCAACCGGGAAATGCGAGGACATCTTGAAGCAACGACGGTGCGGGCCTTTCTAGTGTCTCCCGGCTTTCCATCAGCCGGGGCTACAAGAAGAGGCACACATCTTCATTGCCGGAAGTGCGGTCGGGTTCCCCCTCCAATCCAAGGCAGACAGAGCGAATGATCGCGCGGATTCTACCTTCCGTGTGCTCGTTCAAACGCCGTGTATGCGGTCGAACAGGTATCGGGTCTCCACCGGCTGGTTCCTTGATCGATCTCTTGCACCCTTTGTCCTTCGGTTCGCCGAAGCATTTGAGCTAGACCTTGGCCGGTTATCCGGCCTGGTTTCGTGAATTTGAACCTTGGAATCCTAAAAGGGAGATCCGACAATGACGCAGCGTATTCTTGACTTCTTCAAAACCCGCCAACCGGAAGGCCCATGCCTGGTTGTTGATCTGGACGTTGTTGAAGACAACTTCAAAGCCTTTCGCCACGCGCTGCCTGACAGCTCCATCTACTACGCCGTGAAGGCAAATCCGGCACCTGAAGTGCTGCGTCTGCTGGCCGGTCTCGGCTCCAATTTCGATTGCGCATCCGTTGCTGAAATTGAAATGGCGCTTAACGCTGGCGCAACTGCGAGCCGCATTTCCTACGGCAACACGATCAAGAAAGAACGCGACATTGCCCGTGCCCATGCACTTGGCGTTTCGCTGTTTGCTGTCGATTGCCACGAAGAAGTGGAAAAGATTTCCCGTGCAGCACCGGGCGCACGCGTATTTTGCCGCGTTCTGACCGATGGCGAAGGCGCTGAATGGCCACTTTCCCGCAAGTTCGGCTGCGTGCCGCAGATGGCAGTTGATGTGCTGGTCTATGCACACCAACTTGGCCTGGAATCCTATGGCGTTTCCTTCCATGTCGGCTCGCAGATGACCAAGATCGATGCTTGGGATGCAGCTCTTGCAGACGCGAAGCGCGTTTTCACATCGCTTGCAAAGCAGGGCATCGAGCTGAAAATGGTGAACATGGGCGGCGGTTTCCCGACGAAATATCTCCGCGATATTCCCTCTGCCGAAGCTTACGGTCGTGCCATCTTCGAAGCGCTTTCCAAGCATTTCGGCAACCGCATTCCCGAAACCATCATCGAGCCGGGTCGGGGCATGGTGGGCAATGCTGGCATCATCAAGTCGGAAGTCGTTCTGATCTCCAAAAAGTCAGACAATGACGAACACCGATGGGTCTATCTCGATATCGGCAAGTTTGGCGGCCTGGCAGAAACCATGGATGAGGCGATCCGCTATCCGATCCGCACGGAGCGTGACGAGGACGACAAGGCGCTTTGCGTTCTGGCTGGCCCGACCTGCGATTCCGCTGACGTGATGTATGAAAAAGACATGTACCCCCTGCCAGTCACTCTCACCATTGGTGATGAGGTGCTGATTGAGGGAACGGGCGCTTACACGACGACCTATGCGTCGGTGGCATTCAACGGGTTTGAACCGCTGAAGAGCTACTGCATCTAGCTCCAAATGAACCGGACCGGCGGGCTTACGATTTTGGGCCCGCCACCCGGCACACAATTCCAATTTTTAAGCCGCATGAACGGCGTCAGAAGTTCGGGAGGTCGCGATGACCACTGTTCTTGATTTTGAATGCGCAGCTATTGCGCCGACATATGTGATCGAGCAGGAAACTGCGTTTGACGTTGCCAGACGTGAGCAGCTGCTGGATGCCGCCATGGGTCCGGCGCGCCGTCGCAAGTCATCGGAGAAGCTGCGCCGTGGACGTATGCCTGCCGATGGGCTTGCCTTTGCTGCCCGTAACGCAGATGGCCAGTTGATTGGCACAGTGCGCCTTTGGAACGTGCAAGCTGGCATTGGTTCCGACGGTCGTCCCCTGCCTGCCCTGCTTTTGGGGCTGCTGGCAGTCGACCCGGCATTTGAAGGCTATGGCATAGGCAGTGCGTTGATGCGCGCTGCCATCTGCGAGGCAAAGCGGCTTGGCCATGGCGCAATTCTGCTCGTCGGCGATGCCCCCTACTATGCACGCTTTGTTTTTTCGGCAGACAAGACCGAAACACTTGTCATGCCGGGGCCATTTGAGCGGGGGCGTTTTTTGGGCCTTGAACTGAAAGACGGCTGGCTAGATGGAGCCACGGGCCTACTGGTTGCCAGCGGCAAGAAGCTCAAAAGCAATTCCCTCAAGATGGCGGCTTGAGGGGATGAACAGGTCGCGGACGGGGCGCGACCTGTTCTCCTGTTTCAGTCTATGGCGATGCGTCTTCCCGTGTTTTGCGGACGATGCCCAGCTGTGCGCACTTTGGTAATAGCGCCCGTCTTGTCCGCGTCCGCTGCGATCACGCGCATGCACCGGATTGCACGTGTGATGCCGAAAATTCCTTCAATATTCGCGCTTTCGAATATCTAGATTCAATCATAAATCGCTAATTCTGATGAGGGGTTCTCGGCACATCTCGGTATTTATATTCAACACTGTTTCCGCTAACATCGCGTAACGAGTGAAGGCAAATGGTCTGGTCGCGAGAGGCGGATCGCGGCCAGACCGCCTTGCCAAATTAGATCATCTATACAATGGCTTGACATGGGGCCTGCGACAGCATACCGCTGCAATATGAGCGATGCTTTAGAAACTTTCAGCACACATTTACCGATCACGACTGAGCGGCTTGCTATACGCATACTGACTGCGGACGATGCACGCGATCTCTCCATCATGACAAACGATACGCGCATCACCGGCGTTGTGCATTTTCTGCCTGACGATTTCACACCCGAAGAAGCTGAAAAGCTGATTGTCGGTGACCAGACAGGCCGGGATAATTTCCTGGGTGCATGGTTGAAGGATAGCGGCGAGATGGCCGCCCTGATTGGCGTCCATTTTCACGATAGCGGCGAGACCGAGATCGGCTATTGGGTGAATGCCGAGCTGCATGGACGCGGTATTGCGACGGAAGCTGCATCCGCCATTCTGGCCACGCTAAAAAGTTGCCTGCCCGAACGCCGCATCATAGCCGAATGCCGCTTGGCCAACACGGCATCATGGCGGCTCCTGGAAAAGCTGGGCTTCAAAGGGACCGGGCAAGACGGTGAGCGTCCTGGACGCATGCGCCTCGTCTTGAACTAGGCCGATTGCGAACATCCTAAAATTGACACGTATCAAAGCTTAATCTCTTTGCCCCGTTAATGTAGCGATCCAGACACGATGCGTGCCGGGAGAGCGCAGTAAAATGCAGAGATCGAAAGTGCATGAAAATCCCGACCCGACCTCCCACAAGGGGCTGACGGCGGACGCAGTCAAAATGAGACTGGATCGGGATGGCTTCAACGAACTCACAGACGATGGGAAACGTGGGTTCTCGGCTATCGCCCTCGGTGTATTGAAAGAGCCAATGCTGGCGCTGCTGCTGGCTGGCGGCATCGTCTATCTGTTGCTTGGCGATCTGGGTGAAGCCCTGATACTTCTGGTTTTCGCCACCGCATCCGTTTCAATCACAGTCTATCAAGAGTTCCGCACCGAACGCGTGCTTGACGCTCTGCGTGATCTGGCAAGCCCGGAGGCTCTGGTTATCCGCGAGGGCAAGCACAAGCGCATTGATGCCCGCGAGCTGGTGCGTGATGACCTTCTCTTGCTCGGCGAGGGAGACAAGGTGCCTGCGGACGCGATTGTTTTGGAATGCCACGATTTGCAGACCGACGAGTCGTTGCTCACCGGCGAATCCGTTCCGGTCGGCAAGACTGCCGCCAGCGCAGCACAGCTGGAAGGCACGAGCAAACCAGGCGGAGATGGAACACCCTACGTGTTTTCAGGTTCGCTGGTGGTGCGCGGCAGCGCACTTTGCAAAATCCGCGAAACGGGCCCGCGCAGCGAAATTGGCAAGATAGGCGTTTCACTCGCCACTATTGATGAGGACAAGCCCCGCCTGAGCAAGGAGATCGGCTATCTGGTTCGCATATTTGCCATCTTGGGCGTTACGGTCAGCACGGCTGCTGTTTTGCTCTATGGCTTGTTGCGCGGCAACTGGCTGGAGGGCGTCCTCTCTGGCATCGCGCTGGGCATGTCGATGTTGCCAGAAGAATTTCCGGTCGTTCTGACCGTGTTCATGGCCATGGGTGCGTGGCGCATTTCCAAGGTCGGCGTATTGGCGCGCAAGGCCACGACGATTGAAACGCTGGGTTCTGCAACGGTGCTGTGCACCGACAAGACAGGCACGCTGACGGAAAACAGCATGTCTGTCGTCTCACTCGCCCTGCCCGATGGCACAACGATTGATGTCGAAGATGCTGCAATATTGCCCGAGAACTACCGGGGGCTTTTGCGGCATGGCATTCTGGCCTGCGCATCCGATCCATTCGACCCCATGGAAAAGGCCTTCCACGCGCATACAGGACGCGTCTTCGACAATGGCCATCCGCAGCAGGATGGCTGGGCGCTGGTGCAGGAATATGGGCTGCGGCCCGACTTGCTGGCGATGACGCAGGTCTGGGATGCCGGAAACGGCGATGTTGATCTGGTGGTCGCTGCCAAGGGAGCGCCAGAGGCAATTATCCATCTTTGCGGACTTGAGGGCCATGCGGCGCAGGCAGTGCGCCAGACCGCATCAAACATGGCCAGCAAGGGTATCCGCGTGCTTGGTATCGCAGAAGCTCGTCACGCGAATGGTGCCGCCTGGCCAAAGACGGCGCGCGGCTTCTCATTTCGCTTCCTGGGCCTTGCCGGTCTTGCTGATCCGTTGAAATCCCAGGTGCCTGCCGCAATTGCAGAGTGCCATCAGGCCGGCCTTCGTGTGGTGATGATAACAGGCGATTATCCTGAAACTGCCCTCGCCATTGCCGCCGATGCGGGCATCATTAGCCAAGGCGCTATCAGCGGTGAGATGATGGCGGACATGGACGATGCCACTTTGCGCGAACGTGTGGCGAATGTGAATGTCTTCGCGCGGATCATGCCTGCCCAGAAGCTACGTATCATCAATGCGTTCAAGGCGAATGGCGAAATCGTCGCCATGACCGGCGACGGCGTGAACGACGCCCCCTCACTCAAAGCGGCCAATATTGGAATTGCCATGGGGGGTAAGGGCACCGATGTCGCCCGCGAGGCCGCATCTCTCGTTTTGATGGACGATGATTTCTCGTCCATTGTCAAAGCCATTCGATTGGGCAGGCGCATCTACGAAAACATGCGCAAGGCCGCAACATTCATTCTCGCCATTCATCTGCCGATTGCCGGGCTCGCGCTAATGCCGCTTGTTCTGTCTCTGCCGGTTGTGTTTGGCCCTGTTCACATCGCATTTCTGGAAATGGCAATCGATCCCACGTGCTCGCTGGTGTTTGAATCAGAGCGTGAAGAGCAGGACATCATGCGCCGCCCGCCCCGCTCGCCTAAAGAAAAGCTCTTGCCGCGAAATATGGTGCTTTGGGGCATGATGCAGGGCGGACTGACGCTGGCGATCACCTCGGCTGCCTATTTCCTTACCTTGCGGGCAGGCATGCCCGTAGATGAGATGCGCTCCTTCGTCTTTGTGTTCCTGGTTTCATGCCTGCTCGTTATGGTGCTGGCTAATCGCTCTTTCCAGGCGTCCATTCCGGCTGCGCTATTGCGGCCAAACCTGGCATTGGTCGGCGTTGTTGTGCTGGTAGGAAGTTTGCTGACGCTCGCGCTCGCATGGGCTCCATTCCGCGAGTTAATGCAGCTTGGGCCGATATCGGCGGAACACCTTGGCATTATCGCGGCATGCGCCATTGCCTATTTGATGCTTTTGAGCGTCGCCAAATGGGTGTTTCTACGCCTTGCTTCGAGAATGTGATGCTGGTTTAGCGAGACACGAACAAGGGTGCGGCAACGTCTTGGAACGTGCAGGTCGCTCAGGAAAGCGACCGCGGAGCCGCCTTCGTGCCAATGGCACTGACGATTTTGCGCATTGCGTCGTCCTTGGCACCCATCATCAAAACACTCTTGAATGCCGATGTTGGGTCTGAGGTACAAAAGAGCAGCCCGTTGCCGCGTACATCACGGTTGACCTGCAGGCGCTCTGTCCCAGCCTCTTCGTCCTTTTCCTTTTTCATGGCCACGGCAAAATACATGCGACCATTCTTCGTGCGCGGATCGACAGATTTAAAGAAGCCGTCTTCGCCTCCTACGCTTGCCACAAAATTGGCAATGTAGAATCCCCAACTCACATTCTTGAAATCGGCAAAACTGGTCTTTGCCGCAGTGACATGCACGTAGCCCAGATGCGGGGCGGTCGCCAAAGTGCGATGAAAGATAATCTCCGGAAACTTGATCTCGTGGTGGAAACTGTTCAGACGCTCATGCGTGGTTTTGCCGGCCGTCTCCAACCGCGCACCTGTGCGCTCAGCGACTTCCTCATAGGTGAGGTAGCGCTTTTCTTCTTCCAGCCACTCCTCTTGGCGTCGGGCGATACGGCCCGTACGCAAAAAATTCGTGTGAACAGCCTTCGCCGGCACCAGCGCAGTGCTCTTGGAGCTCTTTGTGAAGTAACGAAGTTTTTGCATTTCCATCAACACGAAGGACACACTTTCCGCTTGGCGTAGCTTGGCAAAACACGGTTAACGAATTGCTAAGAGACCCTTGGCAGCACGTTGGAGACAAAAAATAGGAACCGAGCATTTCGCGAGGCTTGCAGCCCTGCCGCTGCCCACAAGCAAATGACGCCTGCCCGCGCTTCAATTATTGACGTTTACGTAAAAATCAATTAATTCTCAGCCAGCTTGGCCGTTACGCGCACATGTCGTGGCGCGACAACATAACAGCAGAATTGATTTTGGGAGGTAAGTCGCCATGTACAAGGCGCCAGTTGAGGAAATTGCTTTTACGCTGAAGACAGTTGCGGGTCTGGGAGATGCGCTCGAAAAAGGATTGTTTGGCGACCTTTCCGAGGATCTCGTCGACGCGATCCTGAACGAAGCCGGACGCTTTGCAACGGAAGAGATCGCACCACTCCACGAGATTGGCGATACACAAGGCGCGCGCATGGTCGATGGCGAAGTGAAACTTGCCGACGGCTGGGTCAAAATGTACCGCGATTGGATTGAAGGCGGCTGGAATTCTGTTTCCTGCCCGGAGGCCTACGGCGGACAGGAATTGCCGCAGGCGCTCTACATGGCCGTTGCTGAAATGTGGAATTCAGGCTCCGTTGCTTTTGGCTTGGGGCCGGGCCTGACAGTTGGCGCTATTGAAGCGATCAACGCGCATGCCACCGACGCTCTGAAAGAGAAGTACCTTCCCAAGATGATTTCCGGTGAATGGACAGGTGCCATGAACCTGACCGAACCAGGTGCGGGCACAGATCTTGGCGCGATGAAATCCCGTGCGGAACGTCGCGACGATGGCAGCTACCGCATTTTCGGCCAGAAGATTTTCATCACCTGGGGCGAACATGACGCCACCGACAACATTATTCACCTGGTATTGGCAAAGCTTCCCGACGCACCGCCCGGCCCAAAGGGCATTTCGCTGTTTATTGTGCCGAAATTCCTGGTCAATGACGATGGCTCACTGGGCGCGCGCAATGATGTTTTCTGCCATTCGCTGGAACACAAGCTCGGCATTCACGGTTCGCCCACCTGCACCATGATCTATGGTGACGGCAAATATGGCGATGAGGCCGGTGCAATCGGTTGGCTGGTCGGCGAGGAAAACAAGGGTCTCTCCGCCATGTTCACCATGATGAACAATGAGCGCCTGACTGTTGGCCTGCAGGGCGTGGGCATCTCTGAAGCTGCCACACAGAAAGCCATTCAGTATGCCGGTGAACGTCTGCAGGGCCGCGCGCCGGGCTGGACGGGCGACGGCATGAGCCCAATCATTGAGCACCCGGATATTGCAAAAACACTGGTGACCATGAAGGCATTGACCCAGGGCACGCGCGCGATCTGCTATTCCTGTGCGTTTGCCATCGACATGGCGACCGCATCAGAAGGCGAGAAAAAGCGCTACTGGCAGGAACGCGCCAACCTGCTGACGCCAATTGCCAAGGCATTTTCGACCGATACCGCCGTTGATGTTTCCTCCATGGGCATTCAGGTGCATGGCGGTATGGGCTTTATCGAGGAGACAGGCGCTGCCCGCTATTTGCGCGACGCGCGTATCACCCCGATTTACGAAGGCACAAACGGCATTCAGGCGATGGATCTGGTGGGCCGCAAGCTGCCGCAGTCTGGCGGTGCCCACGTGCGCGGCTTCATCGCAGAGATGAAGGATGTTGCGGAGAAGGTTCGCGCTTCCAACAAACCGGAACTGGGTAACACTGCCGCCAAGCTGGAAGCAGCTATTGCAGATCTGGAGGAGGCTACAGAATGGCTGCTCAAAGGTCTGGAGAGCGGACAGGCTGTTGAAACGCTTTCCGGCGCAACCAACTATCAGCGCCTTTTTGGCCTTGCACTGACCGGCGTTTATCTGGCTGAGGGTGCGCTAGTAGGCGCTGACGACGGGCAAAGCGAAAACCGCGCGGCACTTTGCCGTTTCTTTGCAGAAAATCAGATTGCAGAAACCGCTGCACTGAAAGACAGTGTGGTCAATGGTGCTGCTGCTTTGGCTGCAGCGCGCGCAATTCTGGCATAAGGGGGAGAAATATGAGCGAATTTATCGAGATCGAACGCCCTGCTGATTATCCCGGCGTCATGACCATCCGCATGAACCGCCCGGAAAAGAAGAACGCAATCACGCGCGACATGTATGATGCCATGGCACAGGCACTCATCATGGCTGGCAAGGACGACGATGTGCGCGCCGTTGCCATTTTCGGCACGCCAGGCGCTTTTTCCTCTGGCAATGACCTTGCCGATTTCATGGCGATTGCTGCCAACCCGAATCTCTCCAAGGGCGTCAACCAGTTCATCTACGAGCTGGGGGCTTTTGAAAAGCCGCTGCTTTCTGGTGTGGACGGTCTGGCAATCGGTATTGGTACAACAATGAACCTGCATTGCGACCTGACATTTGCAACGCCGCGTTCAGAGTTCCGCACACCGTTCACCGATCTGGCATTGGTGCCTGAAGCTGCGTCTTCACTTCTTGGTCCCGCCTCAATGGGTTATCAGCGCGCTTTCGCAATGTTTGCCGCTGGCATCGGTTTTACCGCCAACGAAGCGCTGGATGCAGGACTGATCTGGAAAGTTGTTCCCGAGTATGACCTTGAGATCGAGACCCTGAAAGCAGCAGCAGCCCTTGCCGCCAAGCCACCTCAGGCAATTCGCATTGCGCGCAAGCTTTTGAAGAAGTCCACAACGGAAGTCCATGCCCGCATGGATGAAGAGCTGCAACACTTCGCCGCCCAGCTGAAATCGGCAGAGGCCATGGAAGCCTTCACCGCCTTCATGAACAGGAAGAAGTAAGTCCTGCGCGTTTCATCCTCTCCCCATGAGGGAGAGGATTGCGGGTCTACGCGGCCAGCGCAAAACTTTCTGCACGCGCCAGGGCCCAAGCCTTGGCATAGAATTGGTGCGAGACACCCTCACCCAGCAATTCACCATCATTCAGATAGGGGTAAAGCTCGGAATAGAGCTTGATTTCGGTAGTATTGACGCGGCGGACCAAGTGGTGCGGGCGTAGCTCATCTGGATTGGAAAGACCGGCGGAAGCGAGCAGCTCGGCCAAGGCGTGAAGCGTGTTCTTGTGGAAACTGGCAACACGTTCTGCCTTATCCGGCACGACCAAAGCGCGCTGGCGGTTTTGATCCTGCGTTGCAATGCCTGTTGGACATTTATTGTTGTGGCAGCTCTGCGACTGAATGCAGCCGATTGAGAACATGAAACCGCGCGCGGAATTCACCCAGTCTGCGCCGATAGCGATGGCCGAAGCAATATCGAATGCCGTAATCATCTTACCGGCCACACCGATTTTCACCTTGGTGCGCAGGCCCGCGCCAACGAGTGTGTTGTGAACGAATAACAGCGCATCACGCATGGGCATGCCCACATGGTCCGCCAGTTCCAGCGGAGCCGCGCCGGTGCCGCCCTCGGAACCGTCGACGACAACAAAGTCCGGCACAGTCCCGGTTTCCAACATCGCCTTGACGATGGCCATGAACTCCCATGGCTGGCCGATGGCTATTTTGAAACCGACCGGCTTTCCGCCGGACAGCTCACGCAAGCGAGCGAGGAACTGCACCATCTCAACTGGCGTCGAGAAGCTGCTGTGAGACGATGGCGA
Organism: Ensifer sp.; assembly: GCA_050301895.1. Lineage (GTDB taxonomy): Bacteria > Pseudomonadota > Alphaproteobacteria > Rhizobiales > Rhizobiaceae > Ensifer_A. The sequence goes on from JBNKZZ010000004.1 coordinate 49,636, forward strand.
GACGCACTCTTTGCCCAGAGGTATGCCGCGTGTTTCGGCAATTTCCTCGCTCACCTTGTGTGCGGGCAGTACGCCGCCATGGCCGGGTTTCGCGCCCTGACTGATCTTCAGTTCGATCATTTTCACCTGATCGCTCTTCGCACGCTCCGTGAATTTTTCCGGCGAGAATGTTCCGTCGTCGTTACGACAGCCGAAATAACCACTGGCAATTTGCCAAACGAGATCGCCGCCAAATTCGCGGTGATGCGGGCTGATGCTTCCCTCGCCCGTGTCGTGGGCAAAGCCACCGATGGCGGCCCCTTTGTTCAACGCCTTGATGGCGTTTGCGCTCAGCGCACCAAAGCTCATTGCAGAAATATTCAGAACCGACATGGCGTAGGGTTGAGCGCATTGGTCGTTCCCAACAACCGTACGAAAGCCTTTCGTGTCCGGCACAGGTGCTGTGCGCACCGAGTGACCGATAAACTCATAGCCCATCGCATAGGTATCGAGAATTGTGCCGAAAGGACGCTGGTCGGGTTCGTTCTTCGCACGGGAATAGACCACCGTCCGGTCAGCGCGCGAAAAGGGCAGCTCCTCGCTTTCAGTCTCAAAGAGATATTGTCGCAGTTCAGGCCGCACTGCCTCAATCAGGTATCGCGCATGCCCAATAACAGGATAGTTGCGCGTAATCGCATGTTTGTGCTGCGAAATGTCATATATGCCAACCGCCGTGAGAAAGCCGAAAACCATCACCGCGAGCAAGCCCAGCCAATGGTCAACAAACTGGACGGAGATGAGCGCTCCGATAATGCACACCGCAAATATTGCATAACGAATGAGTACGGATGGATTGACAAATCTGCTCACGGTAAGAACGTCCCCTTTTGACTGCGCCTTGGAAAATTCTCCTGCAAACATGCTAAATAAGCGCTAAAGTTTAGGGATTGGACAAATTTTCTTCGACCTATCGCTGGTTGATCTGCGCGCTTCATCTTCCACCAGGAACGTCTGGCGTTCTCGCTGAAACAAACGGTTGATCTAGAGATGAATATGGCACTGGTGACGAGCAGTCACGACAGACCATAGAGAACGAAGCTCATCGGGTGATCCCGTTTCAAGATGCGCAAATCGTTCAAATTCAGCTCCGCCCCTCGACTTTTCGGCCTCGCGTCGTTACGACATCGGCCAGATAATTCAGCCAATTACGTATTGAGAGTGACTATGAGCGAACTGCCCCCCTGCCCTGCCTGCAATTCCCCTTACACCTATGAAGATGGCGACCTGCTGACCTGCCCTGAATGCGGCCACACCTGGTCTGCCAGTGAGGCTGCTGCCGATAGCGAAGGCCTGGATGTCAAGGACGCAAACGGCACCCCGCTTGCTGACGGCGATACCGTGACTGTGATCAAGGATTTGAAGGTGAAGGGCGCAGGCCAGCCTTTGAAGGTTGGCACCAAGGTGCGCAACATCCGTCTGGTGGAAGGCGACCACAATATCGATTGCAAGATCGATGGTTTCGGTGCCATGAAATTGAAGTCGGAATTTGTCAAAAAGGCCTGAGTGAGCGATGGCGACTGTCCATGACATCAGTGCGGACGAAACCCTGGCGCTCGGTGCAGCGCTGGAGGTTCTGGCGCACGGTGAGCCAGTCGCCATGCCCACCGAAACCGTCTACGGCCTTGCGGCCGACGCTACAAATCCAACAGCCATTTCCCGCATATACGAGATCAAGGGACGGCCGCAATTCAACCCGCTGATTTGCCATATGGCGAACCTTTCCATGGCCAAACGCTATGCGGATTTTTCGCCGCTGGCCGAACGGCTGGCAAAAGCCTTCTGGCCTGGCCCGCTGACGCTCGTTCTTCCTCTGGCGAAGGCAAGCGCCATTCATCCGCTGGCAACGGCTGGCCTTTCAACTGTTGGCATTCGCGTGCCATCCGGCTTTGCAGGACGGCTGATTGGCGCATTCGGCAAGCCGCTGGCCGCCCCTTCTGCCAACACATCCGGCAAAGTGAGCCCCACAACAGCGGCGCATGTGGCGGATGATCTGGGTGACAAACTCGCCGCTATTCTGGATGGTGGGGCCTGCACTGTGGGAGTGGAATCCACGATTATCAAGGTTGATGGCGACCAGCTTACCATGTTGCGCCCTGGTGGCGTGCCACTGGAAGAGATTGAGGCTGTCGCCGGAAAGGCGATTGCCCGCGGGAGCCATGATGCGGCAATTGAAGCGCCCGGTATGCTGGCCTCGCATTATGCACCAGGCGCACCGGTTCGGCTCAACGCAGGCGATGTTGAAGCCGGTGAGGTGCTGATCAATTTCGGCAAGCAGTCCATCGACAACATGGACCACGCAGTCTCGGTTCTCGATCTCAGCCCTGAAGGCGATCTCACCGAGGCGGCGGCCAATCTGTTCTCTACGCTCAAAAAGGCCGACCTGCTTGGCGGCAGAATTGCTGTCGCCACCGTGCCTATGCAGGGGCTGGGCGAAGCAATTAACGACCGGTTGGCGCGCGCTGCCGCACCCCGTGAATAAGGACCACACATGACCGCACCGAGCGAAGAGCTGATTTCCCGCTTTACCGCGATTGTTGGCGCGCCATATGCCCTGCGCGAGACGGGCGACGTGGCGCGCTATCTCGTCGAAGGGCGCGGCCTTTACAAAGGTAAAACATCGCTGGTGCTGAAACCGGGTTCAACGGCAGAAGTCTCCGCAATCTTGAAGCTGGCATCTGAAACTGAAACCCCGATCGTGCCGGTCAGCGGTGGTACCGGTCTTGTGGGCGGGCAAACGCCTCGCCCGGCGGGCACTGACATCGTTCTGTCGCTAGAGCGCATGAACCGGGTGCGCGATGTTGACCCGGTCGCCAATGTGATTGCCGTGGACGCAGGCTGCATTCTGGCAGATGTTCAGGCGGCCGCTGAAGAGGTCAACCGGCTTTTCCCGCTGTCACTGGGGGCGGAAGGCTCCTGCCGCATTGGCGGCAATCTCTCCACCAATGCCGGTGGTACGGCGGTTCTGGCCTACGGCAATATGCGCGCACTGTGCCTGGGCCTGGAAGTGGTGCTGCCAACCGGTGAAATATGGGATGGCATGCGGCGGCTTAAAAAGGACAATACGGGCTATGATCTGCGCGATCTCTTCATCGGCGCAGAGGGCACGCTTGGCGTCATCACAGGCGCGGTGCTGAAGCTCTTTCCACGACCTGTCGGTCATCAGGTGGCACTTGCAGGCATGGCGAGCGTCGACGATGCCCTGAAGCTTTTCGACCGTGCAACCGACATTTGCGGCGCGGCGCTGACGGGTTTTGAACTCATGGCCCGCATGGGCATGGAGTTTACCTGCCGCCATACGCCCGGCGCACGCGACCCGCTGGAAGGCGTCCATAATTGGTATGTGCTGGTGGACATATCCACCTCGGACTCCGCGGAGACCGCTGAACGCATGATGCAGGCGTTGCTGGAAGGTGCCTTTGAAGACGGCATCGTGGAAGATGCCACTATTGCGGCGTCCGAGCAGCAAGCCAAAGACATCTGGCATATGCGCGAGGCAATGTCGGAAGCTCAAAAGCCTGAAGGCGGCTCCATCAAGCACGATGTATCTGTGCCGGTGTCGCGTGTTCCGGCTTTCATTGCCGAGGCGGATGCAGCGGTGGAGGCAATGATTCCCGGCGTGCGCGTATGCGCATTTGGCCATCTGGGAGACGGTAATATTCATTACAATGTCTCCCAGCCGATTGGCGCGAATAAGGAAGAGTACCTTGCGCGCTGGAAAGACATGAACAAGATAGTGCATGCCATTGTGCTGAAGCATAATGGTTCCATTTCCGCCGAGCATGGCATCGGTCAGCTCAAGCGTGATGAACTGGCCGAAATCCGCTCCGACATCGAAATGGACCTGATGCGCCGTATCAAACGATCCTTCGACCCGAAAAACATCATGAACCCTGAAAAGGTGGTGCGCGTGTGAGCGAAATCGGCTTCAAGCTGCGACTGGAATTGCCTGGCAAGCGCCCGCTTGGTCCCGGCAAGGCGCAGCTCATAGCGCTGATCGAGACACACGGTTCCATCAGCGCCGCCTGCCAATCCATGGGCATGTCATATCGCCGTGCATGGATGCTGGTGGACGAGCTGAATACGATGTTCGCTGAACCCGTGGTGGCCAAACAGGCCGGTGGAAAATCTGGCGGTGGAGCCAGTCTGACAGAGTTCGGACAAGAGCTACTGGCGCGCTATCGCGGCATGGATACAAAGGCCCGCGCTGCAATGGCTGAGGATCTCGCTTGGCTGGCGGCGAATGCTGCAAAAGAAGAAGACGCCAAATGAACTCCCGTATTCTTGCTCCATGTGTGGGCACGATATGAGAAAATCACCTCAGCGCCACGCTAACATTTTGAGCCAACTTATTAATGTCCGGTATGATGGCACGGTAAAAACGAGGGCCGGAAGATATGCGGGTCTACACATGCCTGCGATATAGCCCCTGCCGTGCAATTGAGACGGATTTGAAGAGCAGGCAAACGGTTTGTCCCGTTGCCAGCGCCATGGCCTGCGCCGACCGGCGCGTAACCTGCGCCGTAATGCGCGCGCCTCCACAATCCACAATGACCCAGAGATCTTTGCCGCGTTCGGCTATATCCTCAATCCTGCCCTCCAGGCGGTTGAGCGCGGAGACATTTTCCGGCACGCCCCGTGCCAGCATGATTTCAGATGCCGGAATGTGCACGCGCACCACGTCGCCGGGCGTGGCATCAGCACGGCGCAGATAGAGCGGTCCGGCGAGCGATTCTGCAATGATCAGATCTTCATCGGGGAAAACCTGCTGCACCCGCGCTTCCAGAAATGTACCGGGCGGAATTGTCGGCGGCAGTCCTATGTGGCCGCTCAACACGTCCGCAGGGCTGCCAGTTGCACTGATATGTCCATCGACAACAGAGATCACGTGATTTGCCAACCGCGCAACCTCATCCAGGGCGTGACTGACATAAAGGATCGGGATGCCTGTCTCATCACGGATATACTCCAGATGCGGCAGGATTTCTCCCTTGCGTTCCGGATCAAGTGCGGCCAACGGCTCGTCCATGATCAGCAATTGCGGACTTGAAAAAAGCGCCCGCCCGATGGCGACACGACTTTTCTCGCCACCGGAAAGACCTGTCGGAGCACGCTCCAGAAGGTGGCCTATTCCAAGCAGATCGATCAGCTTCTCGTCTGCCTTTGGGTCGGCGATGTCGGAACGATATCGGCGGGCATATTCGAGATTCTGTCGGACATTCAAATGCGGAAACAACCGCCCTTCCTGAAACACGTAGCCGATACGGCGCTTGTGTGGTTGCACGAATGTGCGGCTGCCCGCATCAAACCAGATCTCATCATTAAAGTGCACACTGCCCTTGTGAGGCCGGGTCAAACCCGCAACGATGTTGGCGAGACTGGTTTTTCCCGCACCGGAGGGGCCAATGAGCGCGGTCAGCCCCTCGCCTGTTTGAAACGCCGCAGAGAGCTTAAAGTGCCCCACATTGAGGCCGACATCCAGCTCAAGCATGGTCCGCCCCCCTTTTCCGTGCCACCCGCCGCGCCAGCACTTCAGATGCCAAAAGTGCGCCGAATGAAATGAGAATGGAAAGAATGGTCAATCGCGCGGCACCTGCATCACCACCCGGCACCTGTGTGTAGGCGTAGATGGAAGATGCCAGCGTTTTGGTTTCTCCCGGAATGGCCGAAACAAAGGTGATTGTCGCGCCGAACTCGCCAATTGCCTTTGCGAAGCCCAGAATTGCACCGGTGATAATGCCGGGAATAATGAGAGGCAGCGTGACAGTGCGAAACACGGCAACACGGCTTGCTCCGAGCGTGGAGGCCGCAGATTCCAGCCTGGTATCCACGCCCTCAATGGAAAGCCGGATTGCACGCACCATAAGCGGAAACCCCATTATGGCGGCTGCCAGCGCCGCGCCGGTCCATCGAAATGAAAAGACAAGCCCCAGCCAGTTTTCCAGAAATGCGCCGAGTAAACCTTTGCGTCCAAATGCAACCAGCAAAAGGTAACCGGTGACAACTGGCGGCAAAATAAGCGGCAGATGAATGATCCCGTTGACGATGTCTTTGCCAATGAAGCTCTTTCGGGCCATGATCCATGCGACGGCGACCGCCACCGGCAGGCTGAACACGACTGCAACAAGCGCCACTTTCAGGCTGATAGCAAGCGCAGTCCAGTCCTCAGGTTGGAAATCCATTTCGGCCTCAGTTTGTTGGCGATGTTCGCGTGGAAAAGCCCGCAGCGCGAAACACCTCTGCCGCTTCTGCCGATTGCAGGAAAGACATGAAGTCCGCGCCAAGTGTGACATTGGCATCCGTCACTAAAGCAGCGGGATAGATGATTGGCGGATAGCTTCCTTCCGGGAACCGGCCAGCGACCCTAACGCCATTATCAACCGCGGCATCCGTCGCGTAAACGATCCCTAGTGGCGCCTCACCAAGAGAAACCAGCGCCAGCGCTGCGCGGACATTTTCCGCCTCCGCCAAATGGTCTTTCACATCATCCCAAAGGCCAAGATTTTGAAGCGCCGCTCGCGCATATTCGCCAGCTGGCACGCTCTGCGTCGCTCCAATTGAAAGCCTTCCCCCATCAAGCGCGGCTGCCAGATCAAAATGCGGCCCAATATCAAAGTCTCGACGATCATTGTCCTGAGCTACCAGCACGATGGAGTTGCCCAGCAAGTCCACGCGGCTTGCGCTATCAATGACACCCGCATCAGATAGATAATCCATCCACTTGGGATTGGCAGAAATGAAAACATCCGCCGGTGCGCCCTGCTCAATCTGACGCGCGATAGCCGACGAGGAAGCGACGGTTACGACAGCCATATTGCCCGAGCGGGCGTGCCAGAGCCGACCAACATCGTCCAGTGCGTTTTTCAAACTGGCTGCGGCAAAGACGTGTAACTCCTCGGCAGCGGCCTTTGGGCCACAGGCGCCAGCGAAAACAAGCAACAAACTGACAATGGCAACAAACCGCATCAAACAACCTCGGCAGCGTTATATTCATTCATGCATAACGATTGCCACAGATTTTGACGACATGCAATGTCGATTAGGCTCAGCGGCGGAGCTGACTGAGTGTGTAAAGTGTATCGGCGCTGAGGGATGCAGAGCCGCCGGAGAAGACCTGCAGGATCGGGTCGGAGGCTGAATTGTCCAGATCATAGAGCGCTGTAAACCGCTGGATGAATGTATCCAACTTGTCTGGATCTGCCAAATCTTCCAGATTCATGTATTTTTCAACAAGCCCGGCCTGCACATCCAGATCCAGGTTGGAGAAACTCGGTGGCAGGCTAAATGAGGTCGTGAAGACCTGCAGAAGTGCGTCATCGGCCAAAATATCGTAGGCGGAATTGATATTCTCAGCCGAGCGCTGGAAGTAAAGTGCCAGGCGTACGCCGGGATTTTCCGCGCCTGACTGTTCTTCCATGCTTTGGCGCAGAAATGCATAGGTCGTTTCGATCGTTGCACCGCGCGACTGAACCTCGGATGTGTCAACGTAGGCAAGATTGCCTTCCTGATCGAAGTTGAATGCCGCAACGAGTTCGCGGAAACGAACATCGGTATCTTTGTTTACGTCGGCATTCTTATCAGTAAGATCGGATAGGAAATATTGCTTCAACTTGCCAATGTTGTCGTTTGTCGCGTCCAACCCCTTGGAGGTCAGAAGAAACTCGACAAGTCTGTCATTTTCAAACAGCTCCGTGACACTCTCGAGGCCAGAAATTGTCTTGCCGAAATAGTCCATCTCCTCATCTGCCTTTTTCGACGTTTCCTCGCTTCGGTCAAAGCGGGTTACGAAGTACTTGTAGGAGTTGGCTATCTTGTCGGCCTCACCTTCGGAGAGCGCCATCAGCGGCGAGGTCATATCGCCATCTTCATTGTAGTTGTAAGACTTTGCGAGTTCCAGATAGCGATCATCCTTCAGCTGATTGACATAGCTTTCGGGATCATAAGGGTCGCTCATCAAGACTTGGCGAATTTTTTCCTTGTCTTCTGTGTCAGGGTCCAGACCTACAGAGCGCAGCGCGACCGTGTAAATCTTGGGGAACTTGAAGAAATCGTCGACAGTATCGGCAAATGACAGGTTGGCGTCATAGTAGTCGTAGAGCAGCTTATCGCTGTCGTCATCTTTGTCGTTGTAGCGAACCCAATACTTGTCCTGCAGCAGTTGCATGTTGGCATCGGTCATAGCAGATGCGCCCGACACATTGCCGCTTGCGTCGAAATCGAACATATCCGCAATCGCAACCCATTTGTCGCCGCCATTTGTCTTGGCGTAGTTGCCGCTGGCGGACGTGTCAGAGGTTACAATGGAAGCGAACACGCTGGCGTCCATGCCAACATCAAGCCCCAATGCAGTCTTGACCAAGTTGAACATGCGGGTATTGCCGGTAATGTCACTTACGTTCGTTACCGTGGCCATCTTTTCTTCCAAGAAGGTCACATTATATGTCGCAGCCGCAACGGTGACATGCGTCGGAACTTCCAAATGATAGTTCTCGACCATGGAGTCCGTCTGAGCATCGGTCTGCGCGCTGACGCCGCTGTCCAACGACCCATCCGTGTTGAAATTGAACGCGTTGGCCAGTGCGGTATAGGTAACTCTGAAGCTTGTAAGCCCGTTCACGTAAGAGCCTGGATCGTTCACATCGCTGGTCAGCACCTCACGAACATGGCTCTTGGAAAGATGTGTCGGGTCGAGACCAAATGACTTGATCGCAAATTCATAGAGACGATCATTCTGCAGAAATTCGTCGACATTGGTCACGTTTTTTACGGCAGAGGAGAAGTAGGCGGCTTCAACATTTGCAGATTCTGCCTCGTCTTCAATCCACTGCTTGTATCCACTAATTGTGTCTTCCTGCTGCGCGTCCGTCTGAACAACAGCCGTATCAGTGCCAAAGCGGAAAGTCTGTGCAAACTCACGGTATTTGCTGTCCGTAAGCTGGTTGGCAAAGCTGTTTGAATCGCTGAGGTCGCTCTCCAGAACCTTCTGCATAAAGGCTTTGGCATAGGTCATTTCTTCCAGACCAAATGCCTTCATCGCGAATGAATAAAGGCGGTAGTCACCCATGAATTCGTCCACGGAGGTTACATTGCCAATATTTTCCTCAAAATACGTCTTCTCACGTTCGATCTCGGCCTGAGACTGAACGCGCTGGATGCTCTTATAGAGATCCCTGTTAATCAGGTCATAGCTGGCGTAGGTCGAAACCATTCAACTTCCTGCTTCAAGACACATTGCGACACAATTCAGAATACAGCAAATACCTTACGCAAACCTTTACGCATTATTTAGACTTTCGTGCGCGCGCATAACCGCACTGCAACACTTTATGTTCATTTTTCCTAAACCTTACGCAGTTTGATTTTGATAACCATCAGGAAACGCAAAGTTTTTTTAACCTCAATTCTTAAGCAGACAGGAAAACCACTCGCCTATTGTGAAGTAACAAGAGGGCAAAAGCCCCGAGCAACGAGAAGAGCAAAAGCTCTCAAGGCAAAACAAGGCGAGAAAAATGCAAAATGCTATTTCCAAGCCCGCATGGGCCGGCGGCGCAACACTGAGACTGGACCCGCGGAGAATGCCGCAGGAAATGTCCTATACACTTCATGATGGCGTTGACACGATCAATGTCACCCTGGATGAGCGTGGCGCGGTTCTGCGCAAAGTGTTGCCAAACTCCGGCTTGCCGATTTCCTTTGCACTCCCGGCCCGCGTATTCCGCGGTGTTGCAGCACGTGCGATTGATCACGGTGACGGCGACGTTACTGTTACGCTGGAACTACACCACGATGACCCTGACCTTTGCATACCGCTCCTGGTCGCACACGACCTTTGCGACATTGCAGCAGACTGGCGGAGCTGGTCTGAGGCCTATCGTATTCCAATGATGATGGTTGAAGCGGATGGCGTGGCACGCCCGCTGGAAAATCACCTCACGAATTTTGGCAAGGCTAAATCGGCCCCACGCCGTCGCTACTCATATTTTGCTGATCGTCGCCCACGTTTCCTTGTTCGTCGCAAGACAGGCGGCATGGGAATGGCCATGAAACTTGAAGGCCGCGAACTTATCGCTCGCAGTTGATCCAGCCAGAATAAGAAAAGCATGACCATCCAGTCATCTCAACCGACTGCTTTCCCTGGCAGTCGGTTTCTTTGTGTCTGAACGAGTGGGATCAGTACCTAGACAAACACCAGCGCCAGCATGAGACCGGCAAAAACAATTGCGCCCACAATATTGTTGAAGCGGAAAAGCATCAGACACTGCTCCGCATCATCAATATCCAGAACCCGTATCTGCCAGAATAGAGCGGCACCCGCGACAATGAGACCCAAATAAGCAAGCACTGGCGCGCCGGCGATTGCAAATGCTGCAGCACCCAAGCCAAGCGTCAGGCTGTAAAACAAGATGAGCCATGATTTGGTGTTGTTGCCAAAGAGGCGCGCAGTGGAGCGTACTCCGATGATCGCGTCATCCTCTTTGTCCTGGTGGCCATAGATCGTGTCGTAACCGATCGTCCAGGCAATCGCGGCCAAATAGAGAATTACAGGTGCGGCGGCCAGTGAACCGAACTCACCAGCCCAGCCCATTAACGCCCCCCACGAAAATGCAAGCCCCAGGAAAAACTGGGGCCAATCGGTAAAGCGTTTGGCAAAGGGATAAATCGCCACTGTGACAAGAGATGCAATGCCGAGCCAGATGGAAAATGTGTTGAACTGAAGCAGCACGAGAAGGCCGACAAGCGCCTGAAGCACGACAAAAATCGCCGCCTGCTTGCGGCTGACGCGACCGGAAGGCAACGGTCGAGACCGCGTGCGCGCCACTTGCCGATCAAAATCTACGTCCACAATGTCATTATAGGTGCAACCTGCACCCCGCATGGCAACAGCACCAATGAAAAACAGAACCAAATGCCAGATCAGGCGCGTGAAACTGAGACTGCCTTCGGTGGCCGCGATGTTCGCCGCCAGACCCGCAGACCAGAAACAAGGCCACATGAGGAGTTGCCAACCGATTGGCCGATCCCAACGCGCCAGCTGCGCGTAGGGCCATGCGGCCGCAGGCAGGAGTTTATAAACCCAGTTGCCGGAGGGCGCATCGGCAACGCGAGAAGTGTCATTTTGATGCTCAGTCATGTCGCTTTGTTGACAGCAGCCCGCCATCGCGTCAAGCGGTTTTGACATGGATTGAGCCGAGAATGCCGAACCGTTCATCAAGCCGGCAACGGACAGCGCAACACCTTAAATTGCAGCATTTCCCCGTCGTCCAATTGGGGTCAATTGGACATAGCATGCATGACCGGGCTTGACCTTCCGCGCTTCTCGCCCTACCCGTCACTCGACAATTCCGGAGATGCCAGAAGATGAACGTTCTATTGATCGGCTCAGGCGGACGCGAACACGCTCTTGCCTGGAAAATTGCCCAATCCCCCCTGCTTTCAAAGCTCTACGCCGCGCCAGGCAATCCCGGCATTGCGGAATGCGCAGAACTGGTGACATTGGACGTTGACGATCATGACGCTGTTATCTCCTTCTGCCAGAAAAACGCGGTCGAATTTGTGATCGTCGGCCCTGAGGCCCCATTGGTGGCAGGCATTGGGGATGCATTGCGGGCGGCGGGCATTTCGGTCTTCGGACCAAGCGCTGCGGCAGCCCAGCTGGAAGGCTCCAAGGGCTTCACCAAAGACATCTGTGCGAAATACAATATTCCGACCGGTGCCTATCAACGCTTTAACAATGCACCAAAGGCCAAGGCATATGTACGCGCGCAAGGCGCACCAATTGTCATCAAGGCAGACGGATTGGCGGCGGGCAAGGGTGTTACCGTTGCCATGACCTTGGACGAAGCGCTGCATGCCATCGACGATTGCTTTGAAGGGGCATTTGGCGAAGCAGGCGCAGAAGTTGTTGTGGAAGCCTATCTGGACGGCGAAGAAGCCTCATTCTTCTGCATTTGCGACGGCGTGAACGTCTTGCCGCTTGGCTCAGCGCAAGACCACAAGCGCGTTGGAGATGGTGATACGGGCCCCAATACGGGCGGTATGGGCGCTTATTCCCCGGCACCCGTCATGACCGACGAAATGGTCGAACGCACGATGAAGGAAATCATCGAACCGACCGTGAAGGGTATGGCGGCGGAAGGTCACCCCTTCTCCGGCGTCTTCTTTGCCGGACTGATGATTACTGAAAAAGGCCCGGAACTCATTGAATACAATGTGCGCTTTGGCGACCCTGAATGTCAGGTACTCATGATGCGCCTGAAATCCGACCTTCTGGAAATCCTCAAGGCCGCCGCCGATGGCAAGCTGAATGAGGCCAAGGCGGAATGGCGCGACGAAACAGCACTGACCGTTGTGATGGCGTCGAAGGGTTATCCGGCGTCATATGAGAAGAATACCGTTATTGCCGAACTGCCCGAAACCGGCGAAGGCGAGAAGATTTTCCACGCGGGAACGGCATTGAAGGACGGATCGCTGGTGGCAACGGGAGGTCGTGTGCTGAATGCGACAGCAACGGGCAAAAGCGTGAGCGAAGCACAGTCCAGAGCCTACGCGTTAACAGAAGCGGTTCATTGGGAAAACGGCTTCTACCGCTCCGATATTGGTTGGCGCGCAGTGGAGCGTGAACGCTCCTGATTAACAGGAGGCGGTTGAACTGCACCGGCATTCATAGTTTTTTTACCATTCTTGCTGACGGGATCGAAACCTTGAGGCCCTATTCTCCACGCTGAAAGATTGCGGGAGAATAGCGATGCGTGTTGCATTACTTGGAACTGTTTTGGCACTTATTGGCTTTCCGGCCCTTGCTGCTTCAGTTGAAGACATCAAGGCGTTCGAGAGGGTCAACGACAGCGTGCTTGAAATCAGCTGCGCGACGTGTGCGGATTCCAGTTCCATCAGCAAGGATGCCTACACGGTACCCGTGCTTGGGAAAGGCGTTCAGCGTGTTGAGCTTCATGAGACAGATGACGGCCCGATGGCCGTTCGCGTTGAGGCTTGGCTGGGTGGATCACCGGTGAGATTGATTTCCAAAACCCAGGGCCAAATCACAACCGAGATGGCCAAAGCGTTGGAAGAGGCTGAGGAGAAGCGACTGGCGGAGGAAGAACGTCTGCGCAATCTGCCCCAGGAAATTGACCCCGCGGCAACGGCAGCGGTGAATGCTGGTGAGGAACCTGCAGCGCCTGTTGCAGCCAGCTTCGACCCCGATGCATTGGACCTGCGCATCGCCAAATAGGCACGCCCGCGCTTAATCTTGTTTGATTACTCAAGCCGCCAGTATCCGCTGGCGGTTTTTTACTGCGTGGCATTAATCCGCCGCATGGAAACAAGACTGATTAACGCATCCAGGCTCTGGAAATTAACTATCTCTACGACCAAGATTCTCTATGGCGATGCAAATCTAAGGTCATATTTTAATTAAGCAAATACGAATTTACACGCCTGTCTGAATATTAACTTTTTGACGTTAGTCATTTACAATTCTTTCAATAAAAAAAGCATAAAATTAATCATAAAATACTCTTGAATGAGCTTGGATGCCATTATGCGTAACATCAAAATATCGACTAAACTTCTTGCGATGATCATTGGTCTCTTGAGCGCCTATGCGATCACCATGTATTTTCAAGTTAAAGAAAGCGCAGACGCAATCTACAACGAGCGTTACGAAATGCTTCGTACGCAGGTGGAAATGGCACGCGAAGTTCTGGTGACCTACCAGAGCGAAGAGGCTGCCGGTACCATGACCCATGAAGAAGCCTTCGCCGCAGCGGCCAAGGCGATCTCACATATGACCTACAAGCCAAGCGGCTATGTCTTCGCCTATGATTATGACGGTACCCGTAAGATCATGACCGGAGACAAGGGGATCGGCAATAACTACCTCGACCTGACAGACAAGAAGGGCAATCGCCTGATTGAGAATCTCATCGTGACGGCACGCAATGGCGGCGGTCTGTCAGATTACTACTGGCCAAAGCCAGGCGGTGATGAGGACGTCGTATATCTGAAAACATCGTATTCCCTGGCGTTCGATCCCTGGAGCCTCATGATTGGCACAGGCGTTTACATGGATGATGTGCAGACGGCAGTGTGGGAGGCCACCCGCGACGCAATCATTATCTCGACATTGGTGGCGCTGGGCTCCATTCTTGCGGCCCTCGCGGTCATACGCAGCATTTCAAAGCCACTTGCCGATGTTCAGTCCGCACTCACCTCAATTGCCGATGGGGATACATCGGTTGACATTCCCTACAGAGATCTCGACACCGAGATTGGCGAGATGGCCAATGCAGTGGAAGTGCTGAAGGAAAGGACCATCGAAAGACTGGACATCCTTGCCAAGGAGAAAGAACAGCAAACCATACTGGCCAGCGAGCGGGAAGAACGCTCTCGCCTGCAAAAAGAGCAGGCCGAAAGCCAGGCCTTTGCCGTCTCACGCATTGCAGACGTGCTGAATGCACTGGCGCAAGGTGATCTGACTGTTCGTTGCCCTGACCTTGGCACACAATATACAACCTTGCGTGCAAGCTTTAATGCGACGCTGGAAAAGCTGGAAAGCGCGCTTATCACAGTCAATCAGAAGGGTGCGGAAATCTCCGCAAGCAAGGACACCATCGTTCATGCATCGGCGGCCCTTGCCACCCGCACGGAACACCAGGCCGCCAATCTTGAAGAAGCCTCAGCTGCGATTGAGGAACTATCTGTGACTGTACGCCAGACCGCCGATGGTGCGCGCGATGCTGCGGCCAAAGTGAGTGCGATCAGTTCAGAAGCAGCACGCAGCGATGAGGTGGTTGTAAAGGCCATTGAGGCGATGAATGGCATTGAACATTCATCATCCGAGATCTCCAAAATCATTGGCGTGATTGATGAGATTGCCTTCCAAACAAACCTGCTGGCATTGAATGCTGGTGTTGAGGCGGCACGCGCTGGCGACAGCGGTAAAGGGTTTGCCGTCGTTGCCCAGGAAGTCCGCGAACTGGCCCAACGCTCCGCTGCAGCGGCGAAGGAGATATCCGACCAGATTTCGGCCTCCTCCAGCCAGGTTTCAGAAGGCGTGAGCCTGGTCGGCAATGCCGGCGACGCACTGCGACGCATTTCTGCGCAGATCAAGGAAGCGAACGATATTGTGGCAACAATCGCCCGCAGCGCAGAAGAACAAAACTCGACCCTTGGCAGCATTGCAGCATCAGTCAACGAGCTTGATGTTGCCACCCAGCAAAACGCTGCCATGGCACAGGACACAACATCGTCTGCCAATATTCTGGCAAGCGGCACCAATGAACTGGTGGAACTGATTGGGAATTTCCGCACCAGCGGAACTGCAACGTCCCAACGACAGGCAGCGTGACCTGCAACGAAACGATACATTGGAAGCGCCGGGCATTGTCCGGCGTTTTCTTTTTTGGACCGCTCAATTTCCAATTGACTCTTATTTTAGTTCACTTCAAAAAGCGGCTCGGTCACTTGCGCCCGCCGCCCGCATTTTGGTGAAGCAAGCTCAGATATAGATGTTCTGCAATTTCTTTGTTGCGGCAATGCGGGCACCGGACACTTCTTGAAAGATTTGCGAGGACCTATGTCAACCAATACGCATACCAATCCCTACCTTGAAGGCTCTGTGCCGAAGGTCTTCTTCAAGACCGCGTTTCCCATCATTCTCATTATGCTGGTGAACGGTCTTTACACAGTCATCGACGCGATTTTTGTCGGCATTTATGCCGGCGCTGACGCGCTGACCGCCGTGACGCTGACATTTCCAATATTCATGCTGATGGTTGCCGTCTCTTCGATGGTGGGCGCTGGAATGGCGAGCCTGGTCGCGCGTTTTCTCGGCGCCAACAATTTGGACGACGCAAAGGCGACGTTCCTTTCCGCACATATTCTGGCGCTTGTGATTTCAGTGGCGCTTGCCATTATCTTCACCATTATTGGCCCTTATATTTTGAACAAGGTTGCAGGCGGCGACGAAACGCTGGCCGCTATTGGCTACAGCTACATCTCCATTCTGATTTACGGCTCGGCACTCATGCTGGTCCTGTCAGTGCAGGGCGATGCACTGCGTAGCGAAGGCCGTGCGGGCACTATGGCCCTGCTTGGCGTGGTCTCCACCCTGTTCAACATGGTGTTCAACTATCTGTTCATCGCACAAATGGGCCTGGGTGCCGCAGGATCTGCCATCGGCACCATCTGCGCACAGGTGATCTCATTTGGCTTCGTCATCTGGCTGCGCAGAAGCGGTCGCACGCGGCTAACCATGGGGCTGCCAAAGGCAGGTGAACGCACCTTCCTTTGGGGTCGTATCATCACATTAGGCCTGCCGCCGTCACTCGGGTTTGGGGGCATCGCGCTCACATCAGCCATGGTGATTGCAGTCGTGCGCATTTGGGGTGGGGACAACTATCCAGACACCATTGCAGCCTATGGCATTGTGACGCGCATCATGACTTTTGCCTTTCTGCCCATGCTGGCACTGAACCTTGCGGCCCAAAGCATGGCGGGCAACAATTACGGTGCAGGTGCCTTTGAGCGAAGCAACCAAACCGTGACGATTGCCGTGACCGGTGTCGTGATCTATGCCGCCATCTTCCAGATCGTGCTGTCAACGATACCGGGCGCGATCGGTCGCCTCTTCGTCAGTGATCCAGCAGTGGTGGCAGAGGTGGAACGCATCATGCCGATTTTCACGGCTGCCATGGTTTTGGGGGCACCAATGATGGTGCTTTCCGGCTATTATCAGGCACTCGGCATCGCCTGGGCGGCGGGGATACTAAGCCTGGCCAAACCCTACATCATTTCAGTCGCACTGATCTTGCTGATGCCTTTCATTTGGGGAGAAGTCGGCATTTGGTATTCCATACCGGCAGGCGACGTATTGATGCTGACTGTGGCCGCGCTCGTGCTTTCGCGCATTGCGAGAATACATGGTGCGCGTTGGGGTCTGTACTTCTCCAGCTAATTGGGACAATCCGCGAGAGCGCGAGCCAGATCGTCCAATTGGCGATCAGAATAAACTGCGATGCCGTTCGCCCTTAAAAGGGCGGCGGTTACCCCCTCGCCTGCATGCTTGCAACCTGAGAAGTTGCCATCATAGATTTCCAACGAACCGCAGGACGGGCTGCCATCAATGAGCAATGCAAAGGCGCAGCCGGTTTCAAGCGCCAACGCCAATGCCGCTTCCGCGCCTTCGACAAAACCCTTTGTGACATCATTACCGGCGCTATCGAGGACGCGTGCGCGACCTGCCAAAATATCGGCACCACTCAGGCCGTCTTCGATTTCAGCGGGTAATCGCGGCGTCGCGAAGCCACCCGCCATTTCCGGGCAGATGGAAACCAGCAGCCCGGCCTCACGCCATTCTTCAATCAGAGCATGTTCCAGCGTCTTTGCCCGCCCGTCATAGCGCACAGGCTGACCCCCAAGACAGGCACTGATGAGGATTTTGGGATTACAGCGCGGCGCGTTCAATTGAACGAGGGAACGACGCTGCAACACTTTATGCATGTTCGTTCTGCTCAATCTCCAGCTCCTTCTGTTGGAGCCTGTGCTTGTTTTCGACGAGCATCATAATGCCGAAAACAAAAGTCATCGTAAGGAACAAAAGTAACGCGGCCGCGTGCCACTTGCCGCGCGAAGACGAAAAATACTTCTCAAGCGCCTTGAATGTCGCAACAGTGCGATCGTTTCGGGCTCGCGCCCGCTCCATGAAGCTTTTTGAATAGACAAAATCGTCCCATGAATGTGGGCCACTACGAAGTTGCGCCCTGATCGCTACAATGGCGAACGCCATAAAGCTGAGCCACAGACCAAAAAAAGAGACCACGAATAGAAAGCCGATAGTCGTCTGAATGTGCTGGCTTCGCCCGGCACTTGCAGCGACCGCAAGCATCAATTCGGCCTGTTCCATCCTCTATCCACTGATCTTCGAGAAGTCGGCAACCGTGGCGGTGGTTTCGCGAATGAGGGCAAGTAACGCCAGACGGTTGGCGCGGATGGCTTCGTCTTCGTCGTTCACCAGAACATCGTTGAAGAAGCGATCGACAGGGCCGCGCAACTTGGAAAGCGCCGTCATGGCTTCACGGAAGTCCTCGCGCTTTACTGCTTCAGAGGCCTCCAGCGAGGCAATGCTGATTGCCTTGAAAAGTGCGCCCTCAGCCTCTTGCGTGAAGAGTGCTTCATCGACGCTATCGGCAACATTCGTGCCCTTTTTCTCCTCGGCGGCGAGAAGCTGCGTGGCGCGTTTGGTGCCCGCCAGAAGATTGATACCATCTTCAGATGTGATCAGCGCCGTCAGCGCCTCGGCACGACGCGCAACCATCAACAGATCGTCAGCATCCTGCGACAGCACTGCATCGATGATGTCGTGACGCGCACCCTGATCGCGGAGATAGACTTTCAGACGATCATGGAAGAATGAGAGGAGGTCAGCGTCCTTGGCAACACTCCGCAGCGGCAGGCGCATATTGCCCTGCTCCAGCAGCATACGGATCACGCCGAGAGCGGCGCGGCGCAGCGCATAGGGGTCTTTGGAGCCGGTGGGCTTTTCGTCAATCGCCCAGAAACCGACGAGCGTGTCCAGCTTGTCAGCCAGCGCGACGGTAATCGCAACCGGGTTTGACGGCAGCGAATCTGATGGACCGAGCGGCTTGTAATGCTCTTCAATGGCTGCTGCGACATCGGCGTCCTCGCCCTGCAGCAGTGCATATTTGTGACCCATCACACCCTGAAGCTCAGGGAATTCCCCAACAGCTTCGGTGCGCAGGTCGGCTTTGGCCAGAACAGCGGCGCGGTCCACCTTGGCGGCATCTGCACCCGTGATTTTGCAAAGCTCCTTCGCCAGCGCGCGAATGCGCTGAACGCGTTCGCCTTGCGTGCCGATCTTGGCATGGAAAGTAACATTCAGATGGTCGAGCTTGGCCATACGCTGATCGAGCGGCTTGGTCAGATCGAGGCCGAATTTTTCAGCACTTGCCTTCAGCTCGCCAAGATCCGGCAGATCACGCTGGTCCTGCTTCCAGAAGTGAGCGGCATCGGACAGACGTGCACGCACCACCTTGCCATTGCCATGCATGATTTCCTTGCCGCCATCATGCGCTTCAATGTTGGAAATCAGGATGAAATGGTTGGAGAGCGCTTCCGCACCCTGCTTGCGGCAGACAAAGCATTTCTGGTTTGTCTTGATGGTGAGGCGGATAATTTCAGCCGGAATATCAAGGAACTCTTCCTCAAATGTACCCATCAGCACATTGGGGTATTCCACAAGACCGGAGACCTCATCCAGAAGACCCTCATCTTCCACCAGCTCCAGACAGGAGGCAAAGGCCAGGTTTTTCGCGTCTTGCAGGATGATTTCCTTGCGACGCTCGGCGTCGAGAACCACCTTGGCTTTTTCAAGCGACGAAACATAATCGTCGAAGCGCTTGACGGTAATCGCATCCGGCGCATGGAAACGGTGACCATAAGTGACATTGGAGGCGACAATGCCATCAACCTCAAACGGGATGACGGAGACTTCCTCGCCTTCCACCCCGAAGGTGCAGACAATGGATTGCAGGGGGCGCACCCAGCGCATTGCGCCTGGCTTCGATGAAGCAGCACCCGAACGCATGGACTTCGGCCACGGGAAATTGCGGATGATGGCAGGCATCGCGTCCGCAATGATTTCCTCTGCCGCGCGACCGGGTTTCTGGATCACGGCAACGTAGAACTCGCCCTTTTTGGGGTCCGACTGCACCTCTGCCTGATCGATGGAAGTGAGACCTGCCCCGCGCAAAAAGCCTTCAATCGCCTTCTCAGGCGCATCAACGCGTGGACCCTTGCGCTCTTCGCGCGTATCGGCAGAGCGCGCCGTCAGACCGCGGATGTCCAGTGTCAGCCGACGCGGCGTCCAATATTCGCGCGCGCCCTCATAGGTTAATCCGGCTTCGACCAGCGCATCTGTCAGCAGCTTTTTCAGGTCGCCAGCGGCCTTGCGCTGCATGCGGGCGGGAATCTCTTCCGAACGAAGTTCGAGTAACAAATCAGGCATAGTTTTTTGCTTTGCATCTTGCACAATTGAGGTGCCGGGGACTTAGCAAGTCAGGCGCTGCTTGTCACGCGGAAAGCTGGAAACAGCGCGGCTTACCAGCCGCCACCGCCGCCACCGCCTCCGCCACCGCCGGAGAAGCCGCCGCCACTGCTGCCACTGGACGAGCTCTTGGGTGGGGGCGGCAATGTGGAACGGATGGTGGACGCCATGGAATGCGAGAAACCACCTATGCCGCGTGAAAAGCGGCCCATGTCGGAACCGTAATACCATGTCGGCTGATAGGTCTCAGCCATTTTGGCGGCTGCCAGCCAGGCATCGAACGTTTCTGTCCAGGGCTTCTCCACGCCAAGTGCAACAGCGTAGGGCAGAAGCGTTTCAAAATGTTTGGGCGACATCTTAGGCGCGCCGCGCATATTCATCCGGTCTTTTTCGGCCAGTGTGAGATATTGGCGCAGTCCGTCGATACCATCCATCATCTTGGATCCAAGCGGTGTCGGTGCACCCATGATGAAGAAGAACAGAATGTTGGCGACAACGATGCTGACAAGTGCCAGCACGGCAGGAAGCTCGCCCGAAGACATGAGCGTGCCACCGACCGCTATGAACAGAAGTCCTAGAACACCTATCAGAACAACCGCGACAACGCCCAGCACGACAGCAGTTAGCACTTTCACAAAGAGCGACGCACTTGAAAGGCCACGCCCCAGGACAGCTGCAAAGACGCCGCCAACGACGGCCAGAATATTCGGGAATATGAGCATGAACACAGCATCGTCGCTAAACCGCCCAAACGCGATCAAGGCGACAAGTGTGAGAATGGAAAAGATGACACCCAGCACAATGTAACCGGCGTTGAACTGGTAATATTTACCGCGATGTTCTTTTTCTATGGCCGAGACAAAAGCGCTACCCGCCGATTTGACCGAGACGCCATGGGATTTGTCGATGACGAATTTGCCGCCGCTGCTTCTGACGCGCTGCATAATGGCGGCCTCGCCCGGTGACATGCGACCCCATCCGCCGCCATCCGGAATATCGGTCAATATGATAGAATTCTTCAAATCCTCTAGTTTCAACCGACCCTTGACGGCGAGATTGAGGGCGGCGGCGGAAAACGCTTTCCAGCCACCATCACCGAAGCCCTTTTGGTCAATGTAGTTCACCAGGGCTGGCGAAATGCCTTCCGGTGCATCCCAGCGTGGCACCATGACACCGCGCGGTGGATCGCGACCGACCTTGACCCATGACCAGCCGTACCAGCCCCAAACGAGAAGCGCACCTACAACGCCGATAATCGCATTGCGATTATCCATAAACCACCAATACCACTCTGTTCCGTGGGATGGCGCTTCTATGGTGCCTACCGGCATTGAAATGGCGAAAGTCAGCCCTTCATTCGGGCCTAATGGCCTTGTTGTCTCAACCACCACACGACCGCCATCCTGGGAGGCGCGGGCGTTCTGCTCCTTGCTGCCAAGCGGGCCGGTGTAAAAGGATATATCCGTGGCATTTGCCCCGTCCGGCAAGCGCACATGTGCGATTGCGTGTTCAATCGGGAACATCCAGCCATTGCCGGTGACATTCCAATAGAGTTCGTCATGATCGTCCCAATAGCCGATCTGGCGACTTGTTGTGTAGGTGATGCGATAGGTGTGCACGCCACGCGACACATAACGATCAGCCGAACCGGCATAGATACGGATACCGCCTGCAATGGATTCCGTGTGGTAATCCTCGGGCTGATCATCCAGCTCCACGGAATTCAGCGAGAAGCCAACTTCACGAATACGCCCGGTTTCATCTTCGAATGTCAGCGGAAAATCGCGGAAAATGCCGTGATTGATTTGCTGGTTCTCAACATTGACCGTGATCGTTTCGCTCACCGTCAGTTCACCATCCCTGGCAACCACGATATCGGAGCGAAAATTGCGGATGACTTCTGCCGCGTGAACCTGCGCTGCCAGAAAGAAAAGCGCGACAAATGCCAGCGCAGCATTTCCGATCTTCGCACAGCGCGCAGTGTTCATCCCTCTTGCCTTTCAAAGCTCACACCCAGCGAGGCGAGCATGTCCCAATAAGCGGGATAGGTCTTGGCCACGCAGGCTGGATTTTCAATTTTAATGCCCGGAATTTTCAAGCCCGCCAAAGCAAAGCTCATGGCGATACGGTGGTCGGCAAATGTGTCGATCCGCGCATCAACAGGCTTGCCAGCAAGTGCGGGATCAGCGTTGACCACCAGATCATCCCCCTCTTCCACTGCCAGACCTTCGCGAATGTTGTTGAGGCCAAGCGAGAGTGCGCGGATACGGTCGCATTCCTTCACACGCAGGTTTTCAATGCCGGTAAATCGCACGGGATTGTTGTTGAATGCCGCCAGCACTGCGAGCGTCGGGATAGCATCCTGCATCTGGCTGCCATTGATTTCGGCGGGCATGTCTGGAAAAGCGGATATCATGTCATGAGAACGCGCATCGGGCTGCGAAAATTCAGATGCTGCAACGCCGAGATCAATCTCGCCGTTGGTCAAAACTTCCAGCCCCCAGAGATAAGTGGCCGCAGATGCATCGGGCTCGATGAGGTAATCGGCTGCCTTGTAACCAGTCGGTTCGATCACCCATTTGGCATCGCCCTCCTGACGCACCTTCGCGCCGAAGGCTTCCATGCAGGCCGTCGTGAGCGTGATATAGCCACGCGCGCCAATCGCCGTGCCTGCCAGCTCCACCGTGAAGGCTTCACGTGCGCAAGCAGCCGCCATCAAAAGCGCTGACACATATTGTGAGGAGAGACCGGCGTCGATCACCACCCGATTGGAGGTGAAGCCGCCCTTGGCATTGACGGTCACCGGCGGGCAACCGGTTGGTGCCTTAATGTCCACCCCGAGAGAACCGAGTGCGTCCACCAATGGTGCGATGGGGCGTTTGCGCATATGCTCGTCACCATCGACAATAAATTCGCCGTCGAACATCGCAACCGCGGCCGTCAGGAACCGCGTGGCCGTACCCGCATTCCCCAGAAATAGCGGCTCTTGCGGCGGCATCAATTTGCCCGTGCCGTGAACCACAAAGGTCGTTGCGTCAGGTTCTTCCACCCTCACGCCCATGGCGCGCAGTGCTTCTGCCATATAGAGCGTATCGTCGCTTTTCAGTGCGCCTGTCAGTGTGCTCCGGCCTTCGGCCAGCCCCGCCAGCAGAAGCGCGCGGTTGGTGATGGACTTGGAACCCGGCGGCATGACGCGACCTGTCAGCGCGTGCGTGGGTGGCGTGATCGTCAGCGTATCTTTATGCATTTTACTCTTGGTATGTCTGAGGCGGCGCTTCGCGCCGTCGGATATCAGAATTTGACCTGCGGAACAGCCCTGTCAGCTGCATCTTCGATCTCAAAATAGGGACGCTTGGCGAACTTGAAGACCTGCGCCACGAAGTTCGCCGGGAAGCTCTCCACTTTCACATTCAGGTCGCGCGTTGCGCCATTATAGTAACGGCGCGCCATCTGGATTTCGCTTTCGATGGTTTCCAGCGAATTCTGCAATTCCGCAAAATTCTGGTTGGCCTTGAGATCCGGATAGGCTTCGGCAAGCGCAAAAACCTTGCCCAGCGCCTGAGACAAAAGGCCCTCGGCTGCGGCTCGCCCCTCAATATCACCAGCGGGCACGCCCTGTGCCTTGTTGCGCAGATTGATGACCTCTTCCAGCGTCGATTTTTCGTGGGCTGCGTAACCCTTCACCGTTTCAATGAGGTTCGGGATCAGATCGGCACGGCGCTTCAACTGCACATCAATGCCGGACCACGCTTCTTCCGCCATCTGGCGCGCACGCACGAGGCCGTTATAGACAAAGACAACATAGAGCGCGATGACGCCGACGATGATGAGCGTGTACATTTTGAAAGACCTCCGGCAAAAACTCGCCGGAGATTAGCGTTTGGTTGGTGCAAAGTCACTCAAAGAATGCACATTGGAAGTGCATTAGAGTGTGTGCATTAGAGAGCCTTGTGGGTACCATCGCAGAAAGGCGCCCCCCCGGTCTGCTTGCAACGGCAGAAATACTTCGAGCCGCTTTCTTCCGCTGTCCACGCCATAGGCGTAAACTCGCTGCCTTTGTGCGAACCGTCACAAAATGGCTGCTTGGAAGACTTGCCGCACGTGCAGTAGTAATAGGTCTTGCCCGCTTCAACGTCGATCTTGATCGGCGTCTTTTCTGCAATCTCACCCTTCATGATATTCTCCAATTTGAATGGGTCGCCCAACGCAAACCCGTTGGCACACAATGCGGCGCATAAGATTTCAGTCAACACGGGAAACGGCTTCCGCCAATTGACACAGTGTTCATCACAACGCGGAGAAGGACAGAAAAGCCGCTCTGCGCGGCAGATCTCGGAGAGCATAATGTGGACGTCACAAGACAGCTTCAACCGAACTGCCGGCGGTTCTTACCGTGACCGGTTCTGGCACAAAGAACTGAATTCTACTGCGCCTTCAACAGTTCACGCCGCTGTGTCGGTCCAGTTCGCACCACCGGCGTCGGTGAGCAGGAAGGCTTCGCCGCATGCCTTGGCGAGTGTCCGCACACGCAGAATGTAGCTCTGGCGCTCGGTGACCGAGATCACGCCGCGCGCGTCCAAGAGGTTGAAAACGTGGCTCGCCTTGATGCACTGGTCGTAGGCTGGCAACACGCATTTGTGTAGCGCACCGTCTTCGCTCGGCGCGCCAGACGCCAGCAACGCCTGGCATTCTTTCTCAGCATCAGCAAAGTGACGATGCAGCATCTCGGTGTTGGCATATTCAAAATTGTGACGGGAATACTCCTGCTCTGCCTGCAGGAAAACGTCGCCATAAGAGATTTTCTCAGCGCCTTCGCGACCATTGAAATTAAGGTCGTAGACATTGTCGACGCCCTGCACATACATGGCGAGACGCTCCAGACCATAGGTCAATTCACCGGCAACGGGTGAGCATTCGATGCCGCAAACCTGCTGGAAATAAGTGAACTGCGAAACTTCCATGCCATCGCACCAGCATTCCCAGCCAAGACCCCAGGCACCGAGAGTCGGGCTTTCCCAGTCATCTTCCACGAAGCGAATGTCATGCAGCAACGGATCAAGACCTATGGCCTTGAGTGAACCCAGATAGAGCTCCTGCAGGTTCGACGGATTAGGCTTCAGGATCACCTGATACTGATAATAGTGTTGCAAACGGTTCGGGTTTTCACCGTAGCGCCCATCTGTCGGACGGCGCGAGGGCTGAACATAGGCAGCTCTCCAAGGCTTGGGGCCGAGCGCACGCAAGGTGGTGGCCGGGTGAAATGTACCGGCACCAACTTCCATGTCGTAGGGTTGCAGCACAGCACAGCCTTTGTCCGCCCAATAATTATGAAGCGTCAAAATGAGCGCCTGAAATGAACGGCGAGGATCCATGTGTGCGGGTAGCGTGTCGGTCATGATTGTACAGCCTGACTGAAGTCCTTGGTTTGTCGGGCGGACAGTTGCCACGCGCCACGCGACGGGTCAAGGGGAGACGACAACTGAAAGCCCTCTCAAAGGTCTTGATGGCCGCAGATTTATTGGCGTGGCGGCATTAGGAATCGAACGTCAATCGCATATGCGCTGTTGGCGGCACGCGTTGAAAGCAACCCATCTGTCGCGAAAAATGTCGTCAAAACCGAAATTTTGGGAAGCATATTCGAAGAGTGCGCGTGTCAGATGGCAGAAGCCACCTACTCATCATCACGTTTCACACGATATTCGCCGGTTTCGGGATCTTCAATAAGTGTGCCAGACGCACCCGTGCGCTCTTCTTTCCGCCGCTCTTCCGAACGGCGGGTGAGTTTTTCGGCATCACTGACGAATCGCTGGTAGAGAAGCCACGCTCCGCCGACAATGAGCAGAAGAAAAATCAATTGCAGCATTCATCCCCTCCCGAACGCCTTCATCTTTTCAGAGACCGAACCGCCCCCATAGTGCCTTTTCTTCCACCGTTTGGGCAAGAGCCTCGACAGCACCCTGCCCGCCAGCTGCGGCGAATTCGGACGAAACATTGACGCCCGGTACACGGCGACCAAACATCGAACGACCGCCGGAAACAAGCTGAAAGCGCGTTTTGTCCCCGTATTCGCGTTTCAGCACATCGCGCATGTGGCCCAGACCATCAATGAGACCCAGCGCCTTGCCTCGGCTGCCGGTCCAGAAAAGACCAGAAAAGAGCGTGTCATCGTCGGCGAGCTTACCACCACGGCGCGCCTTCACCATGTTGATGAAGACCTCATGGATTTCGTGCTGCAGGGCCTTTAGATATTCGATGTCGCTTTCCTTCTCCGGTTTGAAAGGATCAAGGATCACCTTGTTCTCACCAGATGTGTAAACGCGACGTTCAACGCCAATTTTCTTGATGAGTTCTGGAAAGCCGAAGCCACCGGAAACAACACCAATAGACCCGACAATAGAGGTCTCGTCGGCATAGATTTCATCGCCTGCAAGCGAGATCATATAGCCACCGGACGCGGCCACATCCTCAACAAAGACATAGACCTTCTTGCCATTCTCCGCCGCCAGATCACGAATGCGCTGATAGATCAGACGTGACTGAACCGGAGAACCGCCAGGAGAATTGACCAATAGCGCAACAGCGGGCGACTTCTTGAAGGCAAAGGCCTTTTCAAGCACGGGCGCTACGGTTGCGAGATTGAGCGCAGGCCGAAACTGACTGCCACCATTCATGATGGCACCAGAAAGCCGCACCACGGGGATCACAGTTCCTTCTTTGCGGAATTTTTTTGGCAGATAACGATGGAGCAGGTCTTTCATTGCACGCCTTGTCATGTTCGTCTTGCCATGGATGTAGGCCGGTTTTCTCCAAACTCAATGGCACAGCGCCCAAACATGCAATATTTACTTGCCAAAACTGCATTCAAGATATCCATATTGGGCCTTGATGAAGACGGTTCGTCCTTACAACAAGGCCCCCGTGCAACGAAGGCACCCTGTAACGAAGGAATGTGTCATGATCAAACTCACGCCCAACCTTTTGCTTGCAGCAATGTTGCTGGCCGCCGCGCCGAACACCCAGGCCGAGGAGCTGCCAACCGGTGGTGAGCTGACATGCGAAGGCCCTGTAACCATCGCAGACACCGCGCAAACCTTGCTGGATCGTTTTCCCGGAGTGGCCGAGATTACGGACCTGCCTGGGGCCGAGGGAGAAACTCTGAAAGGTGTATCTCTTTTTGCGGGGACACCGGAAAAGCATCTGAATGTCTACTTCTTTGACGAAGAGTTGGAGGAGATCTCGACGCTGATGCCAGCGCCCGAGGCAACAGCGTGGAACATCTATGGCCTCACGATTGGTATGACGCTCAATGAGGTTGTCCAGGCAAATGGGAAAGATTTCTCGCTCACCGGCTTTGGTTGGGATTACGGTGGCTATGTCACGGATTTCAAGGAGGGGAAGCTCTACGAGCCGGCCAAAAACTGTATCGTCGGCCTTCGCTTCGAGCCAACAGCCGAGGACGATATTCCCATGCAGCTTTTGGGTGAAGGCGAAATCGACAGCGCCGATCCCGCAGTACAGGCTCTTAACCCGAAGCTGGTGTCAATTTCACTTGGCTGGGTAGCGCCTGAGTACCAGCAATAAGCTGCGGATTGAGCGGATCAGCCTTTTCCCAATCTCGCATAGGCATTGCGCCCATTATTGAGATCGTCGACGAAGGCGGTGAACTTGTGTCCATCCGGCCCATGCATGAAAAATGGTGCCCTGAATGTGAGCCGTGCGCGCGACCCCTTGATTGCAGAGACGAGCACACGTAGCGCCGCCTCTCCTTCGCGCGGGTGAATGAGCGTTATCTCCAGCCCGCCGAAGCGCTTGCCGCAAGCGGCAATAATTTCAGCGATTGATTCGGGCCTGGCAATGAGCGAAAGCTGCCCGCCCGGCTTCATAATGGCCCCGGCGGTCCTGATCCAATTTTCAAAGAGGTCTTCGCTCATGGCATGAGCTTCGGCCTTGATGGCGTCTGGCGTTCTGCGGTCACTGGCATTGTTGAATGGCGGGTTCATAATCACATGGTCAAAAACATCGTCGGCAAGCCCAACGGCTCTGCGGGCATTGCCAGCCAGCGCTACGTCTGCCTCAACGACACTGACCCTGTTCGCAAATTGTGCATTTTCTTTGAGCGCGAGCGATCTGCGGGCATAATCTGCCATCAGTTCGGACCGTTCAAAAAGCGTCACCTTTGCCTCCTGCAGTCGCGACGCCACGGCCAGACCAGCAGCCCCTGCCCCGGCCCCAAGATCTGCGACTTCAACCGGCCCATTTGCAGCGACCATGGAAGCGAGCAACATGGCATCCATGCCCGAGCGATGACCACCACGGGCCGGCTGCACAACGTGAAAGCCCCCGTAGTGGAAGGCATCGACAGAGAACTCGCTCACGGCAACTCCCGCAATTCGGCACCAAGCCCGGCATCAACGAGTATCCGGCGCGCTTCCTCGGCCCTTTCGGCATCAACCATGAAACGTCGAGGCAAAGCACCAATTGTGCCATCCAGAATGCTCATCGCCTGATCGGCGACATGGTAGTGAATGCCCATTTCTTTCATCAGGCTTTCCACCAAAGAGATCAGAACGACGTCATTCGTGCGAATTATTTCTTCCATAGACCTCTTTTCCTCACCAATTAGGCATGTGCGCCAAATCTGCTCTTGCCGCAAGTGCCACTGATTATCTATTGTTGCGACCAAATAATATTAAGGAGACCCAACCTTGGGCATCGTAATACCGCTGGAAGAAGGCAAAAACAAACTGGCGTCTGTCAAGCCGCTCATAGCGCTGACGAAGGACGGCATGGAGCGCGTGAACCAACTGATCCTTTCTAAAGCTGGTTCCGACGTGCAGATGATCCCGGAGGTGGCCAACCATCTGATCTCGTCGGGTGGCAAGCGTTTGCGCCCCATGCTGACGCTCGCGGCGGCATCACTTTATGGCTATCAGGGCGACAACGACGTACTGCTGGCAACCGCAGTGGAATTCATGCACACGGCAACATTGCTCCACGACGATGTGGTGGATGAAAGCGATCTTAGACGCGGCAAGTCAACCGCACGCATGATCTGGGGCAATCAGGCCAGCGTTCTGGTTGGCGACTTTCTTCTCGGTCAGGCCTTCAAGATGATGGTTGACGCCGGTTCCATGGATGCACTTGGCGTGTTGGCCAATGCGGCCTCAGTTATCGCCGAAGGCGAGGTGATGCAGCTTGCAGCAGCCAAGAACATGGAAACCACCGAGGACGAGTACCTGGCCGTTATTGGTGCCAAGACCGCCGCGCTCTTTGCAGCAGCGGCCGAGGTTGGTCCGATCATTGCCGGTCAAAACAAGGACGCTCGCAAGGCGCTCAAATCCTACGGCATGAATTTGGGCCTTGCATTCCAGCTTGTTGACGATGTTCTGGATTATGGTGGCAAAGCCGCCGATCTGGGCAAAAATACGGGCGATGACTTCCGTGAGGGCAAGATCACCTTGCCGGTCATTCTGGCCTATCGTCGTGGCACTGCAGAAGAACGCGATTTCTGGAAGCGTGCAATTGAGCAGGGCGAGAGCAGCGATGAGAACCTGGAAAAAGCCATGGGGCTGATTACCAAATACGGCAGTCTGGCTGACACCATCACTCGCGCCCGCCATTATGGAACGATTGCGCGTGACGCACTGGCACCGCTTGCTGACACACCAATCAAGGCAGCACTGCTGGAAGTAATCGACTTCTGCATCGATCGTGTCGATTGATTGCCACAATTCGTGCCAATAAGCAGAGGCCGGAACACCAGTTTGAAACAGAAAGTTGAATTTATGCGCGATTCGAAAAAGCTGCAGGCGCTGACGCCAATCTTGTTTGCGGCAGCACTCGCCACGTTTGCACCGGTGGCTAGCCTGGCAGAAGAGGCCGGGGCCAAGCCCGTCACCGAAGACGTGCAATTCGATGCATCTTCTGTGAGCAGTTTTGCTGGGGCCTTTCTTGCAGGCATGGTGGCCGATGGCGATCAGGACTACGCCAATGCCATTGAGTTCTACAAATCGGCGTTGGTATTTGAACCCAACAACATCATCATTCAGGAACGGTTGATGATTAATCTCTTCCTGAACCGTGATTTCGACGAAGGCGTCGCGCTCGCACGGGACCTGAAGGATGATCGGGCCGTTGAGCGTGTTACAACGCTGGCGCTTGGACTTGATGCCATTCGGGACGGTGAATACGACGATGCCCGCACCTTCTTTGCCTATCAGGGCGCGAATGAGCTGGACCGCATGATGAATGCCATGCTGATTGCGTGGGCTGATTTTGGCGAAGGCAAAGAGCAAGAAGCAATCAAGACAGTTGCAGAGCTTGAAGGGCCGGACTGGTTTGCAATTTTCCGCAATTACACAGCCGGCACTATGGCTGCGGCTGCGGGTGATTTGGAACAGGCACGCAAGTATCTGACCGAAGCGGTGACCGACCGGGAAGGCGGTGCTGGCGCACAGGACGTCTTTGTGCGCGCAACAATTGCGCTGGCCAGCGTTGAAGCCAATAATGGTGAAAAGCAGAAAGCACTTGATGCACTATCCGCCGGTGAGGCCGTTACAGGTCGTTACGCACCCTTCGAGGCAGTGCGTGCACGCATCGAGAAGGGTGAAGAGCTGAAGCTGGAAGTACGTGATGCATCGGAAGGTGCAGCGTCGGTATTCTTTGCCATTGGCGCGGCACTGCACCAGTCAACCGGCGGTCAGGGTGGCGGACCGGGTGGCCCCGGCGAAGTCGTATCTTTTTACCTGCAGTCCGTTCACGCCATGGATACTGATAGTGCTGATGCGCTACTGTTGCTCGGCAATATTGCAGACCAGTTGGGCAAGCCTGCCGAAGCCATCGAATATTATCAGATGGTCGAGCAGCAATCGCCCATGTATCGCCTGTCAGAGTTGCAGCTCGGCCTGGATTTGGCCGATATGGGCAAGGGCGACGAAGCACGCGCGCACCTGCAGGCACTGATTGACGCAGACCCATCGGACTTCCGCAGTTATCTGGCTCTGGGCAGCGTATTGTCACAAGCGGAAGATTATGCGGCCATGGCCAAGAATTACGACGCTGCTGTGGAGGCCATTGGTCCACGTCCAGAGCGCAGTCATTGGGGCGTCTTCTATCAGCGCGGTATCGCCTATGAGCGGCTGAAAGAGTGGGAAAAGGCGGAGCCGAATTTCACGAAAGCGCTGGAGCTGTTCCCCGATCAACCGCAGGTCCTGAACTATCTGGGGTATTCCTGGATTGATATGAATATCAATCTGGAAAAGGGGCTGGAGATGATCCAGAAAGCAGTCGCCGCGCGCCCGTCCGATGGCTACATCGTCGATTCGCTCGGCTGGGCTTATTACCGGCTGGGCCGCTATGATGACGCTGTACGCGAGCTGGAGCGCGCCGTCTCGCTGAAGGAAAATGACGCGACAATCAACGATCACCTGGGTGATGCATACTGGCAGGTGGGTCGCAAACTGGAGGCTTCCTTCCAGTGGAACCGCGCTTTGATTGCAGATCCGGATGAAGCGACCGCCGAAAGCCTGCACAAGAAGCTGAAGGAAGGCCTGCCGCCACAGGAAGCTCTGACGCCACCCGTTGAAAATGACGCAGCCGCAGACAAAAAGTCCTGACAAGCTGGCAGTTCGCGAAACTGCACCGGCAAAAATCAATCTTGCGCTGCATGTCACTGGGCAGCGCAACGATGGCTATCATCTGCTTGACATGCTTGTGACCTTCGCGCGCCATGGTGATGAGGTGACTGTCACACCTTCAGGTGAGGACAGTTTCACGATCTCAGGTCGATTTGGCGCGGGCCTGAGCGCTGATCAGGATAATCTGGTTATCGCCGCGCGCGACGGCCTGACCGATCTGATGACGCTAGCGGGGCGAACCGCAACGCCGGCTCACATCCATCTGGAAAAGAACCTGCCGGTTGCCTCCGGCATTGGTGGTGGTTCCGCTGATGCAGCAGCCACTTTGCGCGCATTGATGCGCCTTTGGGATTTTGTGCCCAGGCAGGCTGATTTAGACACGTTGGCGCTCTCTTTGGGCGCAGACGTGCCCATGTGCCTGACGGGCAGGCCTGCATTTGTGCGTGGTATTGGTGAAGACATCGAGGCGGTGGACCTGCCCACATTCAATATCATTCTGATCAATCCGCAGCGCCCCGTTTCCACACCAGCCGTGTTTCGCGCGCTCGAGACGAAAACCAACCCGCCATTGCCTGAACGCCTGGCATCTGACTGGCTTTCTTATTTCGCCAATGCACGCAACGATCTGCAAGCGCCCGCAATCCAGCTGGAACCACTCATAGACGCAGCATTGCAAGCCCTGGAGGCAAGTGGTGCCACGCTTGCCAGAATGTCAGGTTCTGGCGCAACCTGCTTTGGCATCTATCCGAACGAGAAATCAGCAGATGCGGCATTTGCGTTACTTGAGGGTGACCACCCAGACTGGTATCTCTTGCGCACCGAAACAATTTCTCCTTGAGGAGCAAAAGCATGGCTGGCATTGACGAAGACCGACAGTTCATTCCGATGGGGATCGCTGTTCTGACTGTGTCAGACACACGCACCCTGGACGATGACCGATCAGGTGACACGCTGGTCAAGCGCATTGAGGAGGCTGGCCACAGGTTGGCGGCACGTGCAATTGTTACTGACGACAAGGACAAGATTTATAATCAGGTGCGCGACTGGACGCTGGATGACAAAATCGACGTGGTGATCACAACAGGCGGCACCGGCTTTACTGGTCGCGATGTGACACCTGAGGCGCTGGAGCCGCTCTTTGAGAAGAGAATGGACGGCTTTTCAGCGCTCTTCCACCGCATCTCCTATGAGAAAATTGGCACATCCACTATTCAATCCCGTGCAACGGGCGGCGTGGCCAACGCGACCTACATATTCGTCCTGCCCGGTTCAACAGGGGCCTGCAAGGATGCATGGGACGGCATATTGAAAGCACAGCTCGACTACCGCCACATGCCCTGCAACTTTGTAGAAATCATGCCACGTCTGGACGAGCACCTGAGGCGCACTGGCAAGTAGCAGCCTCTTTACCGAGGCTATTTGCGATCTGCTATCACCCAGGCAGGAACGAGCTCGGTTCGCAACTTGCGCGGCTTGTGACCTTTCCTTGACAGTTCAGCCAACCCCATACCACCACCCACAATCGCAGATGCCTGATTGCGTGGGATGAGCAGCCCGCACTCCAGCGGCTTGCTCCGTTCCGTCAGTCGACGCAACAGGGGTTTGCGAAATGTGCGGGACGGCGAAAACCTGGCCGGGCCACCGCCAATTGACAAATACTCGTGCAGTTCCTCAATCCAACCTGGCTGCGGTCGTGCCCCCGGCTCTACAAAAAGCAACCAATCCCCACGTGCTGAGCGGATAATTTCCGGCAAATCCCACTTCGCGTAGAAGCGCGCACCAGCCGCGTCAGCCAGAGTCGATATGCCGTCATTCGAGCCGTTATCCAAAATGATAACATCGCTGACCAGCCCCTCCACCGCACCGGCGACAAAGGCTGCAAGCGTGTAGGCTGCCTCGGCTTCGTTATCCTTGCATTCCAAAATAATTGTGAGCATGCACTCCAATACCGCATTGCATCACGGTTTGGCAATTTTCCAGGCGGACGAAATTTTGTTCTTGTCTTGTTCTCCTTTTGGCGATAGGAATATAGTCACTAAACGGCGAGCGAGATTCGCCTAGGGAGATCACAAATGGCTGTTCAGATGCATACTGGCGGTGCGGCTTTCGCGCACGCCAACACGGCGGATATTGCCAATGGCCTGCTGGAGGCGTCAGGTGAGCGCATCAGCGTTAGAAAGGCACGCGGGCGGGCATCTGGGCTCAACCCTTCTGGTCGTTTTGAACCGCATGCCCGTGAAGGCTTTGATGATGGCTGGGATATTGAGGAGGCTCTTCCACCTTTGAAAACAGAGGTACAGGTGGAAAAGCCGCGCACTGCGCTTACCCGCAATACCTCTCCTGACATTCCCTTTGATCGATCTATCAACCCCTATAGAGGATGCGAACACGGCTGCATCTATTGCTTTGCGCGGCCAACACATGCCTTCATGGGATTGTCAGCAGGGTTGGATTTCGAGACACGGCTTTTTGCCAAGCCGGATGTGCCAAGGCTTCTTGAGAGAGAACTCGCGAAGCCCGGCTACAAAGCCAAAACGATTGCAATTGGTACGAATACGGATCCCTATCAGCCCATTGAAAAGAAATGGCAGGTGATGCGGCAATTGCTGGAAATTCTGGATGAGGCGAACCACCCTGTCACGATCGTCACAAAATCCGCTCTTGTGATGCGCGACATCGATATTCTCGAAAGAATGGCAGATCGTGGTTTGGTAAAAGTTGCGCTTTCTGTGACGACGATGGACCGCGCCCTTGCGCGTGCTATGGAGCCGCGCGCAGCGACACCATCGCGGCGGCTTGAGGCTATCAAGGCACTGAGTTCAGCGGGCGTTCCGGTCGGCGTATCGGTTGCCCCAGTCATTCCGGGCCTCAACGATCATGAAATTGAACGGATATTGGACAGCGCAAAGGCGGCCGGTGCCCGGGAAGCAAATTACATTCTGTTGCGCCTGCCTTTGGAGGTCAGCCCGCTTTTTCGCGACTGGCTGTTGCGCAATTATCCTGGCCGCTATCGCCACGTCATGTCGTTGGTTCGCTCCATGCGTGGCGGCAAGGACTATGATGCGGAGTTCGGCAAGCGCATGAAGGGTGCTGGCCCCTATGCATGGCAGATTCAGCGTCGTTTCGAGCTGGCTTGTAAACGGCTGTCGCTTGGTCGCGTACGCCTTCCACTACGTGATGATTTGTTCTCGCCGCCCGGTGGCGGCGGGGTGCAGCTTTCGCTGCTTTGAATTTCGTCGGGTCCCTGCCCCACTCGGCGAAATTCTTTACCGCACCGGCTTTCGTTTTCTGCCGAAGGAAGCCTGTGCAATCCCGGATGCTGCCTCATTCGGGACTTGAAGGTACTCGGGTCATGACTGCGTAGTTCTGCATTCTTCTGCGTATTCATGCACCCGAGTCCCTTGTTATCAAAGACATAATCAGAAATTCATTGCGTAGTATTGCGCGCTGCTGCATCGTTGTGCGGAACACTAAATTAGGGAAATTTTCTTGCCGTCAGTAGGGAAATGATGCCATAACACCTTCGTTAGAAGGATTTCCAGATATGGCACTGAACAAGCTAAGCGACGTCAAATTGAGGAAGATGGACTTTGCCGCATTGGCTCCAAAACTGATCAGCGACGGCGGCGGCCTTTATCTGCGTCCAGCGAAGGGCGGCTCAGCATCATGGGTGATGGTCTATAACAGGTTCGGCAAACGAACAGAGCTTGGCTTGGGCGGATACCCTGCCACAACGCTTGCCAACGCACGCCAGCAGGCCGCCAACATTCGAGAGCAATTGGCTGAAGGTGTGGACCCGAAAGAAGAGAAACGCAAAGTCAATGCGGTGCCAACGCTGCGGGAGCTTGCGGCCAAATATAAAGCAGTGTTTGGCGCTGGCTGGTCTGAGAGTTACAGCAGCCTATTTGATCGCTGCATTGAGCGTC
The DNA here is from genome assembly GCA_050301895.1 of Ensifer sp. GTDB lineage: Bacteria > Pseudomonadota > Alphaproteobacteria > Rhizobiales > Rhizobiaceae > Ensifer_A. The sequence goes on from JBNKZZ010000004.1 coordinate 85,299, forward strand.
ACCTGAAACGGCTGGCTGATAAGCCTGTGAACCGCATTAGCGCATACGACATTCAGGATGATGTAGTGAAGCTAATGCACACCACCCCCACATCTGCGCGAAAAACTATCGGCGTCGCTTCACGTGTATTTGGGTATGCGGTTGCGCATCGCATGATAGAGCATAACCCTGCCCGATGGGAGGATGGCCTCAAGTACCTGCTGCCAAAGATCGCTGACAATTCCACGCACTTCGCGTCCATTCACTATGATGACGCCCCCGCCCTGTTCAAAAGCCTCATGGCAGATCAAAGCGTTTCAGCGCGGGCGCTTGTTCTGCAGATGCTTACAGGGGTACGTCCGACTGAAGCGTCAAGCGCGCGATGGGAAGAGTTTGACCTTGACCGTTGGACCTGGACAATCCCCGCTGAACGTATGAAACAGCGCAAGCCCCACACAGCGCCACTGTCACAGCTAGCACGCGATCTGCTACTTGAATGGAAGGCATTGGCCAAGACGCCATACGTGTTCCCATCAAATGTCGTTGACGCCCCGATCCACCCACGAACCGTCCTTAGCAAACTGCATGAACACGCTCCAGGAAGCACGCGCCATGGTTTGCGCTCAACTTTGCGCGAATGGCTTGGGGCTAAGACGGACACGGACTTCGTGACAGCCGAGGAAATCCTAAGCCATGCAATCGGGGACGCTGTGACACAGGCATACTACAGGCAGCAGTCTCTTGAGAAGATGGGCCGTGCGCTTACAAAGTGGGCGGAATACCTGAATACCTGACACGTTGCCCGATGCGCGCGCCGCGCATTGCATGGGCTGGCGTACTTCACCGGCTTCTCTCAGCACGGAGTTCACGCAGATATATTGGGGCAACAGGGGTTTCTTCACGACAGGAGCGGTTTTGGGCTGCCCGCTGGCTGCATCATGGTTCTATTGGGGATTTGTGTGTGCGCTGTGATTTTTATGAAGCCGCTTTGCGTTCCACTTGGATAGGGCATTGGCAATGCGTCTACTGTCACCTATGGGCACGCGTCCTCGACTGAATACATACCGCAGAATTGCGATATAAAACTCCGACAGCAAAACCGCCACAATGACGAAAAATGGCGTGTATATTGCCAAAAAGGCGAACGGTATCAATCTCCTATACGCCTCTGTCTGAGGGACATATTCAGAGAAAAATAGCGCAATCACACCCAACACCAAAAACATTATTATGAGTGACGGAAGCGCGATTAGAAAGAACAGCGCCGGTCGCTTGTCGCAAAAATTGATTGTTCTGGTAACTGCGTCCATCCATACCCCTGCTTACCACATAGCCAGAGTGCGCCATCACCTCGACCTCAGCAGCTCAGCGAATTCCAGTATTCAATATGCGGGAGGAGCGCGCAATAGATTGTTCTGTGCATTGCTCACACAAAACATCACAACCAATGATTTTCTATATTCCACTCACGCCGAATACGTGCTTTCCGCCTACCGGAGATTGTTATTGCGCACCAAGGGGACAATGTATCATGCGTAAATATCTAGCTGTAATTCTTCCACTCGTCGTTCTTGCCTCATGCGCAAAAAGACCCGACGCAATTGTGCCTGTGGACTTTCCAATGGCCGCCTACACAAACATGAGCTGTGCACATTTGAACCAAGAGTTGACCAAAGAACAAGCCGCTTTGACCGCTATTTCTAAGGAACAAAGTGCAGCGGCAACAGGCGATGCTCTTGGCGTCTTCTTGATTGGCGTTCCCACCTCCGGCGCTCTCGGTGGAGATAAAGAGGGCCGCGTTGCGGTGGCAAAGGGAAAAGTTCAAGCGGAGAATGCGGTGTGACAGGCGCGGATTGTAACGGACAAGACTAGCAAAGAAATCACTTGTCCAACGAGAATTCGAACGTTCAGCATCAGGCTTGATTACTGGTTTGCCACCCGAAAATCCGCTTAGCCAAAGGATGGTCCACTTCAAGACGTACGTCTTGCTGTGAGGCTCTAAGCCGTACATACCCTCGAATTACTTTCTCGGTGAACTCGTACCAACCCTTACGGTTAGCTGACAAGATTTCCCCGGAGGTCGCCTTTTTTAAATTGTTCATTCGAGCATTAAACTTAGCCCGGTCAAGCGCAGAGCCGCCCAGATCCTGCATAATGCGCGTATACGAAACATAAATGTCGCTGCTTCTCCGTTGCAACTCATGACCGTCTGCGACCGCAAAAAGGATCAGTTCATTATCGATTGTGTATTTGCGAGTCGCCATTTCATACGGCTGTTTGAGCTTCATTTCCATCGCATCGCTGGCGTCAGCCATAGCAAGCTGAAAAAGCTCGCCTGTGACCTTCCCATCATTTTGTTCCTCGTAGATGCGCCAAAACAACTTTTCAGCGATAAGATGAACGTAGTGCGGAAACCCGTCTGATATCATAGCAATACGATAGATTGTCGTCTCATCAATTTCCACTCCCAGGGTATTAGCAGCAGCGTGAACAATCTGCGCGCGTGATTCCCAATCGAGACGACCCAAACTTACGGTGTGAAAATACCTGTCCGCACTGCCATGTGCAGCCATCAAGGCATCGACTGTTTCGCCAATCCCGCAGAAGATAAAGTGCGCAGAGACGCTTTTATCAGACAGCTGCTTTATAAAGTTGGCGAAATTTTCTTGTTCCGATTTGTCCTTAATTTGGTCGAACTCATCAACGACGACGACCAAGTCTTTGCTGTACTTTTCAGTCAGATAACGCACAGCGCGAACCGCTTCATTGATCGTATTCGGCTCGGCCATGGGGCCTTCGTGAGAAGATATTTTCCCTTGGCCAAGGAGCCAGCCTACATTGAATCCTACCCCGCCTTCTCTGACGACTTTCTCTATTGCAGGGCTTCTGCTAGCCACATCTTCAAAGAGGTCCTTAACAATTAGGCGAAGGCTGCTATTGCTATCACACGCCAAAAGTACTGGGTCATGTTCTGCGGAGGATCGCGAGAATGCAGCGGTCTGTGCCAGTGACGATTTTCCCACCCCACGAAGACCGTGTATGAAAACGTGACGACCAGCAGCATATAGGGCTTTTCTTATGCTCCCAAGCTGTTCTTCTCTGCCGCGCAAATACTCTTCAGATCGCAGCGGGTGAGACGGGGACAGAACTTGATCCAGCAGTTTGCCAAAGTCAGCCTCTAGTAGCGTTGCGACTGGCCTTTCGATATGTTGCTCTTGATCCAAAAAGAAACCTCGACAATCAGGAATAACCGATTCGGTTAGCAGGAACCTTAAGTTGCCCTGCAATCAGATTGCTTACAAGAAAAAAGTACGAACTAAGCAATGGGGCCTTTTGTTTGCAGCATGACGACAGCATCGCCGACCGAAATCGAGCGTCCCAAACGTTGGAGTCAAATCACTAGGTGGGGCTCTGTGTACCGAGATATGAAATATGTTCTGAACAATTGTGATACCACAGGCCAACTGAAGTTTGCGGCATCGCAGCAACTAACACGCTCCACACCCCCACAACGGGGGCGGTTAGAATAGTGCGTAGACCTGCACAGCGATAGCAGCCAGAGACAGGGCGAGGAACAGCCCGACGACAACTTGGGCGAATAACCCGTCACGCTTCTTCATTACGCCCTCTTTGGCTGGCGTGCGGCCATAGCGGCGTCATATGCATTCTCAGCCTCTGCCGCTGCCAGCCGTGGGAGGTTGCCGTCCACCTCACCGCTTATGTCATGTAGCCATGGCGGGTTGACGAACCAAAGCCATTTGCCGGAATGATGGCGATATATGCGGCAGACACGTTGACCATCGACCATGCAGACAAAATCGTTGTCGCTGTGGTCCCAAGTCTTTCTCCATTTGTAACGTGGCGTCGGCTGCATGATCAACCGCACCAATCAATCTTATGGCCGGGCAGCCATTCCTTAGCCAGCCCCTCTGCCATTAGCACCGCGCCAACCGTGCGACCGTCTGGCAGGCGAAGCTTAACCAGTGGCCTCCCCCAACTTCCTTTCACGCCTGAATCCTCAATAGTGAGGCCGGGCGTCTGCAACAGCTCGGCAGTACGGGCTTTGGCCTTGCGTGCCAGATCCTTTTCATAGTCGCATTTGCCATTCATCTCAGGAGTGTCGATGCCCCTCACATTTGGGGAACCGTCACCAAGGAGCCGAAGGTTCTGCCCGCTGCATTTTACCGTGTCACCGTCAACGGCAGAGCAGTCTTGTGGGGGCGTGGTGGTGTGCCAGCCCTGCCCGCCGATAAACAGCCAGGAACCAGCGGCAACACAACACAACACCCCCACAACGGCCAATCCACGTATCCCCATTATGAACGATCCTTCTATTCAAAGAACAAAAACGATGGCTTTGGTCTACTTAAAGAAGCCGGGATTGCTTTGTCGAAGCATGATGCAAATCGCTGCTGGAGCTTCAGCGCCGAGCCGCTGCTCCATGCTCTCTAACGGGTCTTTCATTTTTGCGACCGTTACAAGGTAGTGCGACACCACGTTCATTTCGTCTTCTGTCATTGCACCGTTCGCGAACGCCGTGAGGAGCTGCACGGAACCGTCGAAGTAAAGCTGATACTCGGCAGTCCTCTCACCTTCGCAATTATAATGATTGACCATACCGGCAACCGCCATCCGGATGCCAGTATCCTCAGCCTCGCTGTCAGTGATTTCACCGGCGTTCGCCACGCTGGCAAAGAGTGCGGCGGCAAGCGCTGCGATTGTGATTGTGATTGTGATTGTGATTGTGTGCTGTTTCATTTGGTCGGCTCCTTAATCAATGTATGCGATAAATGCGGACGTTAAGGCTTCGCAACCTCGTCCCACATGCCGCCGATGAAAGTACCCAACACACACACATCACGACCACAACGGGCTTGTCGTTGGCGCATTTAGCCCGTGGTTGGCGCTGGCTGCTGGTTTGGGCAAATGCAGCTTGCCAGCCCTAGCGCGCAATATGGGCCAAATATGCGCGTATTAGCTGCCCCTTATTTAGACGGTATGGACCACGCCACGAGAGCTAGGACAACGATGGTTTCGAGTGCATAAGGGAATGAGGCGATTGTAAGAACTTCCGGCATTGTAGTCTCTTTCTTTCATTAGGCTGGGAGTGGTACGCGGCTGATGATGAACTTGGCATACGCGGGGTCGCCCGGCATCCAGACGGCGGATAAACTGAACGCTGCGAGGATCAGGTCGAACTTGTCCCAGTTGTCGAGATCGCGCCAATCCGCATGATTATCGAGCGTGTTCCGAAGGCGCTGGAGGAAGCGGTATTCCTGCTTTCCACCATTGGTTAACTCTGGCTTAATCAGTGCAAGCTCTGACATAACCTGATCGCGGGTCAGGCACTTGTCATTGAACAGCTTATCGACGCGCTGATGCCGCGTCGTGTAGTCCAGCACCGCCTGAGCCGTTGCACGAATCCCCGGCGTGAGCTTCTCCGGGAACTGGACAATCAGGTCGGCATATGCCTCACGCGCAAGCTGAACGGGGGTCCCGAGGCCATAGCCCACACCGAATTCGATTCCGTCCAACATGCCGGAGCGAACCGCCTCGATAGACGCGCCCGTTGCTTCTTCAAAGATGGCCGCTGTCTCTGGCTTTCCGAACTCATTCACAAGCGCCTGAAATGTCGGGTAAACGGTTGTCGCATATGTGCCTGATCCGCTTCCACCGATGCGACCGGAGCGCCAAAGAACGTTGACAGCCCATACAGCCTTGTCGCGGTTCGCATCCCCTGACGGTGTGTTGGCGTTGTGTTTTGTTGGCATATGCACCGGCCTAGCGGGCATTGGTGGCGGCTGGCAGGCGCGATCTTGGTCCTTCAACAATACGAAACGCGGCTTGCCCTGCATCGGGTCTGGCATATTGGTGAAAACGGGATTGGCCGTGAATATGGGCTGCCCGGCAGAGAAGACACTTGGGTCTGCGCCGACCTCTTTTGCGATCCATTGCGCGTGGTGCTGATCAACCTGCACTGTGCACAAGACCCAGAGACGGAGGCGCACCATTGGCAGGCCGGTTTCATCGTCAGGCGTGCCATGTGAGGCGGAGGCTTGAAGCAACCAGTCGCAGGCTCGCAACCAGTTCGGAAGATGCTTCCAGAGGGCGAGCGCGACGGCATTCAGGTCCGTAATATCAGCGGGTGCCTTGAAGCCAACTGGCAGCTTGTCAAAGTCCAGTGTGAGCCAGTATTGCGGCCCGGCCTGCATACGGCCAGCGCGGCTCTCGCGTTGCAGATCGCCGTCCTTGGGCAGGCTCCAACAGACGGCTTTCTGCGTGTCCTGGCTTATCTCTGCAAGGATGGTATGCAGTTCCTCGAGGCTGGCAAATTGGCGGCGCTCGGTGCTCAGCAGCTCTGGGAAATCCGCATTGCGCCTGTTCAGGCCATACCCATCAACCTGCAAAAAGCTTTTCGTGAGGCAGCCGGTTTCAACGGAGTAGACTGTTATCATTGGTCTGGCTCCTTTGTTTGATGCCGTACAGCCGTTCCGAGTTGATAATCCATGCTGGCCGATTGTCTTGTGGGGGAGCCGTGATAGTTGGCTCCACTGGCTTTGGCTTGGTGACTCGTGGCGCGATGGTCAGCTTGCCACGCTCGCCCGGAAGGACTGGTTTGCTGAGTGCCCGGCGCTTTTTGACCACGACAGGACCCGAACGATTGGGCAATGGGGCACCCCGCACATCGCCCTCACATTGGGCGGGCACGCTTGGCGCTTGCAAGGGCCTGTTGGCGCGCTCCTGCGCTGCTGCCTGTTGCCGCGCAATCTCGGCAGCGATAGCGGCCTTCTTGTAGGGGCTTTTGGCCTGCGCCTGCTGTTTGCGGCGGAGTTGGTTAGCAGCAAACTCAGTCTGCAGGCGCGTCAGCTCTTTGCGGGCGTAGGCACGGTTCTCGGCGGTTACAACCTCGGCGCGGCCTCCCTTCGGATGATAGCGGTATGCGAACTTGAGCATTGCCTTTTGATAGGCGATGGTGTTCGTGTAAAAATACAGCGCCGCCGAAAGCTCGCGGGACTTGATACCCGTGTCCTTGCGAATCTGTTGAAATGCACCACAGGCCAGAGGCCGCACGCCCTTGCTGCTAAACATCTTGGGATACTTCTTCGCCAGCTCGGCGAGTATGATTTTTGCGGCTTCATGGGATCGCGGGTTCATTGGATTGCTCCTGCATACGTCGTCGCGGTGATGATCTGTGGCGACCCTGCACTCTGATCGATTGCGCTGAACATCCTCGGCCGCCCGCTGATCGTGGCGATCGCACCTTCGTCTTCCAGCGCGCGAAAAACATCGTCCCGAAGCGCAGCTTTCTCCGCTTTTCCGCGCAGCGGGTTTGGCAGGTACGTTGAAAAATCCGTCAGCCTGATAAGCCCGAATGGATTGCCCGTGATGCGCTGTGCGCGGTCTTTGAGCACCCGAAGAGTGTCACGGCGGAGCTGCTGGAACGTCACATCGTCCACACTCACCGATGCCAGCTGAAACCAGCTCCTAACTGAGCGCGCATAATATATCGCCGCCAAGCAAACGCATTCCGCTGGCACAGGACTCGCAAGCGCGACCTTCTTCTCCGGCGAGGCTACGAGAAGTTGCATTGCGTCATCGTAGAGACGGAAGAAGTCCTCTCCGAGCGTGAAGGCATGGATGGCAGCAGCCATGCGCGAAATCTGCTCTGACCCGCGCGAGAGGTGCTGGAAGTATGGCGTCATCGCCTCGTTCGCCGACGCACCACGGCGGAAGGCGTTGTGAAAATGTGTGATCAACAACGCCGCATCGCCCTCAAATTCAAAATATGGACGAGGGCCAATTCCGGTTCCTGCCTGCCTTCCGACGATGTTTTTACGTGCGTCGATTGCAAGGCGGCGGGCGACCGCGAGGTGCGCTTTCATTGCCTCACTATCCGCCTGCATCTGCGACGTGTACGGACTCGCATCGTAGGTATTCGGCAGAGCGCCCACAACGGCGTGATGCAGCAGAGGGTTAAGAACAAAACGTGAAGGGTCAATCTGTTCTGGCGTAAGCAGATTCATCATCGTTCGGGACGAGAAGCCTGTTCCGTCAGCAATCGCGCGGAAGTTGGAAGAGACGAAAACCGAATCCTGAACCGCGATATTGAGCGCAATGTTCACGTCGCGCAGCGTTTGCGTCCCGCCCGTGACAGTCGAGATCGTGGTCGTCGTGCCATCCCAAACGTCGTTCAATGCTGGGAAAAGCTCCGCTGCAGAGCGCTCGCTCATCGCATTCCCGCTAAACAGCGCGCCGCCCTCTGCGGAGACTATTGGCAGGACGGGAGATTCTTTGTGACAGCGGTCGCGCAGTGATTGCCCTGTGATTGAGCCGGTCGCTGCTATCTTTCCAGAGTAACGAGCATCTTCTCCATCTTTGCCATTTCTGCCAGCGTCCTTGGGAGCCTGCTCTGCATCTTGTCCGGGCGGCTGAGCCGGGGACGGAACGGTGGGAAGGTTCGCGTAGCACCCTTCTTGATACCCGCGACGGCAGTCTTTCATTGCGCGCGATTTTCCCGTCGCTGGCGGGGCTATGCTTAGAAAGTATGTGGAGATTGGCATAACGTCTCTGCCCACAACGCGAACGACTTGACAGTGCGCGCCGTATTGCTCGGTAAGCGCGGCCATGCGGTAGAATTCCACATCGCGAAGTGCGACGGAGGTGTTGCGAGACGTTTCGACGTTGATCTCGTGCAGCGAAGGAACCAAGATACTGGACCATGGCGCAAAGTTGTCATTTGCGAGGGCCAGAAGCGCTTCGTCGTCATTGCAGATATTTTTTATTTGCGCGACGGCTTGGGATTTTGTTGCAGGCGTTAAAGGGTTGGGCAGTTGTGACATGCGGCATGTCCGTTTGCAGTGAGTTTAAAGCCCGGGAAGGTTATGCGGGCCCGGGTTTGCCGCTGCTGTGGGGCTATACTTAGGCTGCGCGGCTTTTATTGGCAAGCCCCTTCACAAGAAAAAATCGTAGTGTACTGGCTGGCACGGCTTCAAAGCCCTGCGCCATAAGGGTTCTTCGCCGACATGATTGTTTTATTCTTCACAAATTCAGGGACTAAATTGCTCATTTGAGATGATTTTTGGACTCATTTTTATACTTCCAAACCTAGGTCTAACTCCGTCTCTGCATACTATTTGTGCGGCGCGTCTTAACTCCACGAAGAATACCTGCCCATGAAGCATGTAGAAAACTATCGCTTGCGGAAAATGTGCTCTGATCAGAAGTTTTTCACTTCGCAAGTTCTTTGGGAGATGTGTTGGGGATGTGTAGGTGGTGTTCCATGTGGCACTATGTGGCTCTCTGCGGCACACTGCGGCACGTTGGATGATCTCTGAGCAATAAAAAACCCGGCTCGAGGGCCGGGCTTAATGGGAACTCACAAATGCATACTAGATGCCCAACCAATATAGGCGCGCCGACCATCAAAAGCAAGGGGTAACGTGTATTTTTTCACCGCTGCAATCTACGCGCGAGGTTGGCCGCTGGTTGGCGGTAACGGTTTCAGCTAGGGCAGCGCCACCCAATGGCTGCATGCGCACTGTGGGCCGACCTCGTGGCAATGGCTACGGTTTGGCGCTGGCTGCCTGCTGGCGCTGGCTTCACCTGCCCCTGTACGCGGGACTGAGGCAGGGCGAACGGTGCCTAACCAGCCGCCTTCTGCGCAACCTGAGTATGCCACACGCTGAAAAATGATCGAAACAGGGTGGCGTCGCAGCTTGAAATTTAACCCGCACCCTATCGAAGTTGAAAGTGTTGTCCTATAAGGTCACGCAGAGCATGGGAGACACTCGTGGATACAGACGCGAAATTCTGGATTGAAATCATTGCTGCGCTCACCATTCCATTTGCCTTTGGTATGGTCGTTTGGCACCGTGTAAAGAATGAAATGGGGATGGGCTATAGGTCTCTGCAATTCCTCGCGATTGGCGTTGTGATGCCTATTGTCTTGATTCTCGCATTGGAAGGCTTCTTAGCTGGCGATGCAGTAGCAGCCCTAATAGGTGGCGTCATCGCCTATCTTTTTACGGCTAACGCCAAGGAAACAAAGAAGACCACCAACTGAAACAGACGAATATTGCTGTTAACGAGTTGTCGGGATACGTCCATAGCAGGCCAGCTTTCTGTCAACACTAGAAGGAATTGCCGCGTCACAGAGGTGTCGTCCTTCAGATAACCAGTGTCGGACCATGCGCAAACCTGCTGCCCGGCTGCTGCGGGAGGCCAAAAAAAGCAGCAACAAAGCAGCAAGTAAGCAACCGGGTGAAATTTCCAAGCCTTTGATTTTGCTTGGCTTTCACTTCAAAATAAGCAAATAAGCAAAATAAGCAGCATCCCTGCTTTACTCACCTCAACCCCTCGCGTAATTATATAATATTAGTATATTATAATATACATATATATACATACGTGTAGGTGAACTGGCCCACGAGGATTGAAGGGCACAGGCGCGCACCCTGCTTATTTTGCTTATTTTGCTTATTTTGAGAAATTATTCAATTAGTTCAATACGTTAGAGGATCGGTGCAGTTGCTTATCTGCTGCTTATTTGCTGCTTATTTTCGTGCTTTTGAGGGCAGGCAGGACCATCAACCCCTTGAGATACAAGGCTTCGAGCAAAATAAGCAGCCCCAATGAGAATCAGCAGGAAAGCCAACCCTGCAAAAAACCACAGCCCCCGCACAACGGGCCTGCACCGGGTAGATGGTGGGGGCGATGTGTGAGGGCGTCCTCAATATTCCCATTGCGCTCAACTTTTGCTTGTGGTATTATAATACCGTAACGAAATTGGAAGCCCGCCATGGCAAATGAAATCGCATATCTGAAAGTTGAAACCGAGCGTGAACGTCGACAGAAGATGCAAGAGGATGCCGACGAGCTACTCGCCCTCAACTCTGCGAACATCTGGAAGCAGATAATTACGCTCGCGCTGCATGGTGACCCGGCCTCAATGAAGATGTGCGCGGACCGAACCCGCCCGGCACCGAAAACCGGCGTGACCCAATTTTACGCGCCAAAGCTGGAGAGCGTTGACGACATTCCCGACTACATGGCTGCACTACTTCGCGCACGCTCTGGCGGCTGTATCGACGAGTCTGAATTCGTTACGTACATGAAGGCGCTGGAAGCTTACCGTCACGCGCTGGAGACGACCACGCTAACCGACCGCATTGCTGCACTTGAAGCCAGTGCCAAGCAGCCGCCTGCCAGTCATAACCCATTTGCCCATAAGGCCACCGCAGCAGACGACAAACCGGCTGACTGGTCCGGCTTGAACTGACCAGCAGATAGTTCGCGTTGTGCAGCGCGGTTGACGAGGAAGCTTTTTAGCTGTTTCCTGCCTCAGTCACGAAGAGCGACGCTCATGCACACCTACCGCGCGCCCGCTGGCAGCGCGAAGGGCGAGCCGGGTTGCTTCATTCGTGCGCTTGCGAGGGTGACTCGGCTCGCTATTAATTAGCCCAAGCTAAAACGCCTATATTTGCCCCACAGCGCGCGCCAAGGGCCAAAACCACCAACGAACCGGAACCTGCTTACAAAACGCGCCACGGAGCAACCTCGTGGCAATGCGGGGCCATTTCCGCAAAACTGGTCTTGCAATCTGCAGTTGAGGCGCGTACATGGGCTTTGGGCGGGCTTGAACGTAAGAACTTCCACCGCCTGGGGGCCACTGCTGCGCTTGCGCCGGTGGCCTCTGTTCTGTTTCCTTTGTTACCGACAAGAGAGGTCCCGTTTTTTAGCGGGGCCTGTCACCATGCCTGCCAGCCTTTTGACCGGCCGACCATGCGCAAAAACCACCACCAAAACACAACATCTTGTGCTCCTTTGCGTCTGAGGCTACAACATGTGGTATGTCAGCACTGTTAAGAAACCGCATTGCGAAGATTGAGAGGCATAGCGCGGCGCATGTAACGCCTGCTGGTCCCGTAGTCGCGTTGCCCGGCAACTTTGTCCTGATACCTGCAAACGACAACGCTCCGTCATTCAATATTCGAGTTTTGCCTCGCGGTGCTTTCCTTGACCCTGCTGGAAACCTTGTTTCTGAGAATGCCTGCTGGAGAGGCTTGAAACTTACTCCTCCGCCAGATGCCGAACTGCTTCCGACTGCCCCCATCCAAGATGCCGGTGAGCATACCGTAACCATCGGGGCAGCTTTCGTTTCACTCTTTGAACGAGGGCACTATCGATATAAGATTTATAAAGGCGGTCGTGGCGGTGCGAAATCAACAGCGTTCGCCATCGCGTCAATCTTGCTGGCACGGTCGCAGCCGTTGACCATCGTTTGCGGGCGGCAATTTCAGGTCTCCATCGCGCAGTCCGTGAAGAAGCTTCTGGACGACTGGATTACCAAACTTGGCTTTGCGGCTGAGTTCAACAGCACGCATACTGAAATCACTCATCTGCGCACCGGCTCCACGTTCACCTTCATTGGCCTTGACCGGAACCCCGACTCCATCCGCTCGCTGGAAGGTGCCGACATTTGTTGGATTGAAGAAGCTGCGACCATCACGCAAGAGTCACTCGATATCTTGATTCCCACCATCCGTAAGGCTGGTTCGGAAATCTGGTTCAGCTACAATCCACGCTATGACGACGATGCAGTAGACGCGCGATTTCAAGACCCGCGCGACAATGTGCTGGTGAAAGAGGTTGACTACCGCGACAATCCATTCTTCTTCCTGTCCCCATTGCCAGAGGAAATGTCGAGCCTGAGCCATGCCGCGCCGAAGCGCTATGCGCATGTCTGGCGTGGAGCCTACTCGGTGCTTGCCGATGCCGCGATCTTCACCAATATTGAGGTTAAAGACCTCGGATGGGCGATACCGGAGTCTTGGCCCCTGCTCGGCCTTGACTTCTCACGCGGTGGCAGCGACCCGCACGCAATCGTTCGCCTCTTCGTCAACCGTGCCGAACGCTTCATCTACATATCGCATGAACACGTTGGGCACTCCACGATTGACGACCTGCCTGCCTTTGTGAAGTCCGTTCCAAACACCGATGATCAACACATTCGCGCAGACAGTGCGAACCCCGATCTGATCGAGATGTTGAACGGTCGTGATCTTGCAGTCATTCCCGCCAAGAAAGGACCGGGTTCGGTTATCGCGGGAATCCTCTGGCTTCAGGGATACAAACTCATTGTTCATCCGCGTTGCGTCATTACCCTGCGCGAATTGCAAAGGTATGCATGGGAGACAGACAAGCGAACCGGCAAGATTCTTCATAAGCCAGTGGACGCTGATAACCATACGATTGATGCGATCCGTTACGCCTGTGAGGATTACATGGAGACGGATGAAGACCATGGCGGCGTAACGGTGGTTCGCTTTCCGGCAAGGAAACCGAAATAACATTTGAAACCTGCCTCCATTGCACGAATCCCTTCCACCCTGCCAAGGTTAGTGACTACTGAGGTCATCTGAGGTGTAAACGCCATTAAGGAACCTCGAGCCGGACTTCATTTTCGGGTAGTATTTATTGTGACCCAAACTTGTACAGCAAAAAGCCTCCCCTGTGGCGAGTGCTTGGAAAGAGAGCACAGGTATGACCTTTGTTATAGAGCATGACGGTACGGAAACGGAGTTTCCTGACAGTGCACTGCTGATCTTCGTGGATGAAACGGGAAACGAAGACTTAGGCGACCACAATGCTCCTTTCTTTGGTTTAGGTGGATGTGTGTGTGCAGCCGGTGATTACGACACTCATATTAACAAGCCGTGGCAAAGAGTTGAGCAAACATTTCCTGCTGATATGCTTCCTCTACATGCTGCTGATCTTCGACCAACAGAAATGCAACAAGAGCAATTGGGCGAGATCGAACAGTTCTTCACCAATGGGGCTTTCGGAAGATTTGCGACAGTCGCTAAGGCAGACATAGAGAATGAACCGGCTGTGCCGTTGCTGCAAGTTCTCGTTCAACAGACATACCAGCGAATTCTCGAACTCATTAAGAAGTCTGGCCGCGATTTTAGTGAGATGGTTTTTGTAATTGAGCACTCCCAAAGGTTAGATGCTCAATACGCAGCCTATTTTCGTAGCAATCACTTTCACCGCAAAGACGGCACTCCTGTGCCAGCTTTTGTCTGTACTCAAGCCAAATCCTCTGGAGTGGATTTTATGCGGGGTCTATCCGTGGCAGACTTTCTCGCCCATACAGCCGGGAGCATGTCACGAACAACTCAAGGCGGAAAACAGAGGGTAACGCGACGTGACTTCAATAGTTCATTTCAACATGATTGGGCAGTTCATCTGTTCCTTGATGCTATTCGTGTGACGCCAAATGAACCCGAACAGACCTAACTGAGTGAGCGTTCATTGTATAGTTGAAACACTATCTCCCACAGTGTTTCATTCCGCCGGTGGATCAGAGCTTTTCCAACTCCGTTTTAGAAACCGCCACACCCCGTAAATTGATCCAACAATTACGCAGATATTTGCAGTATTCGTGAGGATTTCCCCGAGGTTGATGGTCACTATCATCGCCTTCGTTCCCTATTTCCTCATTGTCTACGTTCAAAAAGAAAATTGGAGCAAGTGTTATATATAGTGTTAGCGGCTTTTCGGGCGAAACAGATAAGATCTAAGCTGTTTCATAGGGATACGCTCTAGATCTTCAAGGCAACCGCAGTAACCGCACCCTATCTGTATGCGCCAAAGCCCGGCGCAAATTGGCCGTCTGCACTGTATTAGCCAAGCCTTAACCTCAATGCGCATAAACCGCCATATTTGCCCCGTGGTGCGCTAGATTGTTCTCAGCCTGCATTGCGCATACCTACCACTGTAGGGCTGCCAGCGCCCAAACTGGCCTTGATGTGGGCCTGTCTAAACCGGACCGCTCGCCGTTGTGTGCAAAAACAGCCCTGCCCCCGGCCGACCTTGAGGAAGGGCACAAACAACACAACACCACCACAACGCCTTGATATCCTTGCTAATTTAATTATCCACAGCTTTGTTAGAATTTTCTTTTACAATCTGTGATTGTATGTGCTAAACCGTGCTCGTTGTTTTGGTTTTAGAAACCCCGGCGCGGTGCTCTGGCAGCATCGTATCTCAACCAAGTGGGGGACTCTGGCAGTCGCTCCACTCATGGGGGTTTCGAGGATCAACAACCACTCGCAGGTTATCAGCCTGCCCTGATCGTGAACAGCCGATCCGACAGAGTGCTTCAAGTCGTCAGCGATGGCGAGTGTTCCCGCTCAGGTAGCCCGGAATGCAGAAGCAAAAAGGTCGCGCTGCTGCTCGTCAAATCGGATGAATGTCAACGCGGTTCCTCAACAAGGGATGGCGTTTTTATTATGGCAAGCACTCGTGACAGTCATACAATTGACTACAAGGTCAAAGGTCTCGCGCAGCTCAACAAAGCGCTGAAAACCAGCAAGGACCTTGAAAAATCATTCAATCGCATTGGCAAATCGAGCCGCGATACCATGCGTATCGCCAAAGCATTCAAGGAACTTGACCGCGCTACCCGTGGCAATGGGGTTCGGAAGCTAGGCAATGACCTGCAGAAGACGGCCAAGTCCGCCCGATCAGCACAGTCAGAAATCCGCCGTGTCGTGAACGAAGCAGACCGGATCGGCCGCCGCAAACGTGATCTCGTTTATCGGGTTCGCGTGGAAGGCAAGGACAAACTTATCCAGCTCAGCCGAAATGGCGGAACCTTGCGTGTCACCGAGCCACATTGGAACGGTCTTCGTGAGGTTTTCCGTGGTGGTGCACAGGCGCTAGGTGCTGAGATTTACCGCGCATTGCGGGGGGCAGTCCGCATTGCAGGTGAAGGCGTTGTTGATCTTGATACTGCGCTCGCCAACGTTCGGGCAACCGGCGTTCCAAAGGAAGTGCAAGACACACTTATTACGGCCAGTGCGGAGGCGTCGGCTGGGACCTCTGGCGTCTCACAAGCGGCCATTCTTGACGCAACGACAGACGATGTTGCCGAACTCTATCAGCAGCATGAAGACGGCCTGTTGTCTTCTGTGGAATTGGCGAAGCGGCTCAAGACCATCACGAAAGATGCTGCTGAAACGCTGCAAATTATCGGATCACGCACGGGCGATTTCAACACTGATCCGCAATCTGTCAAAGACCTGATGAAGGCGGTCGCGCTGACAAACGCGGATGAAGAAGCGCGCCGGGCTGGACAAGACCCCGAAGCCGCCACCCGGCATATGCGCGACCTGATCATGTCGGTTGTTGAGACGTCAGGCGGTGCTCTGACCTACGCACAAGCGCGTTCCATTGCGCAGCAATTCGGCCCGTCATTCTCTGCCTTCAGCGATGAAGCGATCAAGACGCTCCTGACGCTTGGTGAAGAAGGCGGGCGGTTGGCTATCGCCGCGCAGCGCTCGTTGCTCGCCGACATGTTCCGTTCAAACCTCACGGATGAGAAGAAGAAGCGTCAGCAAGAACTCGGTATCCGTGACGAGAATGGAAAGATCAAAAAGGGCGTTCAAAAGCAGATCGAAGATAACCCTTTTGAATTCTACACGAAGCTGATTGAAAAGGCGAAAAAGGCTGGCGTGGATACGAAAAACGCCATCGACACACAAGTCTTCTTCGAGAATGCGGGCTTCACACAGACTGCGGCGAAGGGCATTGCCGACTTTGCTGTACACATTGAAGAGATCAATCGCCGTCTCGGCATTACGAGCCGCTACGATCCCGAAACATTTCTGAAGAACCCGACGCTTGCGTCTTCGCTGGCCGATGTGAAGACGTCCCTTGCTGACGCTTCCGGCAATCTCCTTTCTGGCTTTGTGCCTGCCATCCAGACCGGACTTGACGCGGTTTCAGGCAGCCTGACGCGCATTGGCAACGGCAAGGCCGGACCGGGCGACTATGCGGCCATTGCGGCGGCGGGTGCTGGATTGCTTGGTGCGGGTGGCGTGTTGACCCCGCTGCTTGGTCCGCTTGGCAAGATCGCCGGTCTGCAGGCGCTCACTTCAAATGATCCGGCTGTGCGTGCGCTAGGTGCTGCTGGACTTTCGTTGCAGACGGCGGCGGACAAGCTCAATGGTGTAGGCGTTGAGTGGGGTCGCGGTGGCAGTCTTCCGGGCGAAAAGGGCGGCAAGAGTCGCGGCATTATTGAACTCATTGCTGCTTTAGTTGCTGCTTTAAGCGCAGTCGAGGGCCTCTACCATAGCGGCGCGAACGGTCAGAAAGAATTTGACGAAGAAGTAGCCAAGAGGCTTGGTATTGATCCAGCTTCCGGCCCGTATGACCTTGGCTTTCTCGTCGATGTTTGGAAGAAACAATTGTTTGGTGACGGCCCTGATGTGGACCCATGGAAAGCCGCACTTCAAGAACAAATCGCGGCGCTCGAAGAGCAACGCGCGACCGTTGCAGCCGTTGGCGGTGACGTGTCTGCACTGACGGCCAAGCTGAACGAGTTGCGTGCGGCGCTCAAGGAAGCCGTGCCGAGCGACCCCAAGACTATTGAGGAACAGAACAACCGCTCGGACAACGCGAAGATCGACAACCTCATTCGTGAAGAGTTCAAGCGCCGTCATGCTCTGGACAACCCGGACAGCCCGTACTTCCAGCCGCCTGTACCAACGCCGCGCCCGACGGACCCGACTGATCTCATCAACGACATGGTTCCGCCCATTGTTTACGACGCCCTGAATGCGTTCGGGGAGTCAGCAGAAATTGCTTCCAGCGCCAACAATCAAGCTGCGACCGGCGCTTCGTCGCTTGCAGAAGCAACAGCTAGGGCCGCCGCAAATGCCAACGCCGCCGCTGACGCACTTGCACGCCTGACGAATATCCCGATCCCAACAGTAAGACCAGCAGATGGGCCACCTGCCCCAACTGGCAACACCGGAAGCACGATGCCGGGGCGCTAACCAACAACCCACACCACACCAACACATCATGAAACAAGGAGAAAACGTTCATGAATATCGCAGTTCCATTTAACATCAATGGCACAGCAGTCGCCACGGTTGAGGC
Organism: Ensifer sp.; assembly: GCA_050301895.1. Lineage (GTDB taxonomy): Bacteria > Pseudomonadota > Alphaproteobacteria > Rhizobiales > Rhizobiaceae > Ensifer_A. The sequence continues at coordinate 103,227 of JBNKZZ010000004.1, forward strand.
GCGAACGCTCGGCTTTGTTGATCACGTCGAGATGCTTCAACGCGCAACCGATGGCAAGACCTTCCGCCAGCAGTTGATCGACCAGATCGTGTTCAAGGATGCCACAGGCAAAACCATTCCGCACACTTATGAAGACATTTCGACCATGCCTGCAACAGTGGCGTTTCAAGCCAAGGCGTTGCTCAACAAGGAGAGCGACACAGAAGCCCCCGGCAAGTTTGAAATCATCCGTGACGGCAATGGCCTTGAGGCCCCGATCCTTATCCGCCTCGGCACGCCGGTTAAGGTCGGTGAAGTCGCTATCCAAGAGCTTGAGATTCAGCTCACCAACTTGATGCAGGCCGAGCCGGTCATTGCAGCAGGCGGCGCGCTTGCCCAAGCAATTGAGCTACTGCGCATCGCCAAGCCTGTCATGCCCTCCAATGGGCCAGAATTCCAGCAGTTGCCTGACACAGCTTTGCGTCAAATCAACACTGAGGACGGTTATGCCTTCGCGCTGTCACGGTTGACCAAGACTTTTTTCGTTCTTGCGGACGAATGATCGAGAACGTGCAAGCGATGGAGGTGCGGACAGGTATGCCCCTCATGCACCTCCCGCTCGGCGTCTTGAATCTTCGTCTGCGTAATTATTCCAAGGCTTTCGTCGCTCAACAAAAGTGGGAAGCCTCTCTGGCAGGAGCCAAATTGAAATGAAAGTATCAATGAAATCCCTTCGCGGCCTGCAACGGGCCATCGACAAAGCTCGCGCCGCAATTGGCCCACAGGCTGTAACCAAGTCGGTGAATATTCCGACCGGGAAATTCAAGCACATTCGTCGGCAGAAGAAATCCAATGGCCGCACCGTGGACACTTATGAGGTGTCCGAATGAGCACGCCCGATTTCAGCAAAATGACGGCAACAGAACTCGCGCTGTTCGCAATCGCCAATACGCCCACCGGGCCAAGCCTCTGCGAGACGGCGGACAAGGTTCGCCAGGAGCTTGAACGCAACGAGGTCACAGACCAATGACTGTCACAACGCAACACATCTCCCACACCAATCCGCTGACCGTAAAAGCCATCCCGGCCTATGCGATCTTCAACGAGTCCTACCACATTCCATATGTCGGCTATCGCGAGGAGGAAGTGGTTGCCTGCATTGACTACTTCGACGCCGACCACACGCTGAAGCGCTTTCGCGGTGATATTGTTTCAGCCGTCGCAGCACTTGAGGAATGGGGACTCGCTGAACATTCTTTTGTGTGGTTGCCGTGCCGGGGCACCATGGTTCTGCTTCGTTCGGATGGCAACGGCTGGTCTTCGGAGCGCCCTTTTCCGCGCAGCGGTTCGTTCCCGCATGACTTCCAGTTCCGAGAGACGGTACTGGCCAGAGGCGAGATCATTGCGGCGGCTGGCCTGCATCGTGCATTCAAGTGCGACAAGGACGCTTTTATTGACAGCCTGTATCTTGAACACGTCGATGGCGGTTATCGCCTGTGGCGCAAAACTCAATTGTCGCCAGTAGCCAGCCTACCGTTCTCGGATGTCTACGAGATATTTGCCGGGGACGTCGCGGTGCACCTGTCAGCAAATGGGCAAGACGTGGCTATTGTTCGGATGCCCTCGTCCATGTTCAACCCGGATATGACGTTCAACGCCGCTGGCAAAGTTGCCCGTGATCTTTGCTTTGACCGCCTGCTCTGGGTCGTTGTGAATATCCTTCGCGCTGATCGCGACCCCCAAACCGACACATTCCAAAATGCGTGCACGGCCTTCCTCTGCGGGGCATCCAAGAAGTGCGATGCAGAGAACATGAAGTCAATTGTCGCCAGTAGCCCGCCCAATGGGCATGAGGTCGACCCGACCATTTTCACCGCTTACCTGTCCAACACCCTGCCAACGATGGAGGTCACATATGCTTAGTTTTGGCAAGAAGAAGAATCAACAGCAGCAAGAGGTTCTGTCCGAGCGTGAACAGACAAAGGCGCGCATTCGCACATTTTATCAGAACCATCGCGGCGCTGTCTCTAGCGCGACCAGCATACCCCGCGACGCTGAGCTTGACGCGGTTACGTGGCAGAACTTCCTTTATCACAAGGGCGACCTGACCGACGAACAGTTGGTTCGCGTCGTTCCCTTTACCTATGCCAATATGCGCTATTCGCCGTCGCGCGGAAAGATCGTGGCTGATCCGCATTACATCGCGCCAAAGAGCTTTGAGCAGCGCGCGGCTGAGCGGGCGGCTCGCACCCCGGCCCAAAAGGCGGCTGAGGCAGCAGCGCTTCAGCGTCGCAATGCAGCTGAAATCATCCGCAAAGAGCGTGAGGCCGATCTCGCCCGGATGGACGCCCGTGGTGAGCGGACGCCGAAGCCCCTCGCCAGTAACCTCGGCCCAAGCAACCACAGGCCACCCACTACGGCAGAGATGAACGCATGGCAGAAGGATAGCAGCCTCCGTCCGGTCACGCCGAAAGAACGGGAAGTGGATTGATGAACGTCCAGTACGACGATCCGCACGCTCGGTATCAAGCCAAATTCATGACGCGCCTGTTCAAGCGCATGGATTTCCAAGACGGTCGTTGCCCCCTCGATCCAGAGCGGGCGGCGGCTATCGGTCGAGGTGCCATCGCAACGGTGCCTGAAATGCTGGCGCTGATGCAGGCGTATCGCCCGCATGTCTACGCCGCAGTGAAAAACGCAATCGAACGGGATGACACCAAAACCAACACCACATCCCCACAACTAGGGAGGAACGGTCAACATGCGCATGGTTGAACCTACAGCCGAGGAAACACAATTGCAGGAGCACAAGCTGGCGATGCTGGAATTGCTACGCGGCGGGCATACGCGCTGGCAGGCCGAGATTGTGCTTGCTGGCATGACCGCACTGCATGGCAAGGCCGTATTGCCTGAAAAGCTAGTGCAACGCCTAACGGCCCTCCATGGCGAGAGCGTGCTTGATGTTGCTTTGTGATAGTTGGTACGTACTCAGGTGCCAAGGCCAATCTGAGCTTGCTGTGGCCGAATGGCTGCGGGTCCATTGCGCCTGCAACACCTATGTCCCCATGAAGAAGCGCTTTGTCTACCCGAGGCGGCGCAAGAGCAAAAAGCCGGTTGAGGTGCAGGCTCCCGCGTTCGCTGGCTATGTGTTCGCCACGGCGGAAGACATATTCCGCGTTGACCACGTCGCGAAGGCTCTGTGCAGCCGGTATCTTGGAATCGTTCGCATTGGCGACGGTGAGCCGTCCACAATGGCAGACACGGACATCATTGATCTACGGCGACAGCTTGATTGTGTGGATGCCGTGAGTGGTGTTCATCCGCTGGTTGGCAAATTCGTTCGCCTGCATGATCCACTTTATGCCGACATTCTGTTTCGGGTGTCCCGCGTGCTCGATGAAGTGGCGAGCCTTCGCTATGAGATCCTTGGCAAGGAGCAATTGAAGAGGGTTCCGGTTTCTGAAATCAGTCGGGACTTTTTCATCTAGTGGAGACCCCCGCATATCTTATGTAGGTACTCCTCCACAAGGTTACAAGAATTCGCGGACTTTTCTCCTTGTTCCGCGAATGCTGGCAGGCTCTTGGCTTTTTGTGGTCAAGGCTGAGGGCCTGCTACTCCCTATCTTTCATCGGTTTATGATCAAGCGGGTTGAAGTGGCTCAGGTCCATGGGCTTGCGCTTCACCACATAGTCCGGATTGTCCGATTCAATCCAGTCCTCGCGCTCAGCTTTCAACACCTCTTCAAGTGCAGCTACCTTTAGCTCCAGTTCGTTGTGAACAAGCAAGCCATTGGCAACGGCTTCTATATGATCTGAATCGTAACGCGGATTGTTCTCCATGCCCCTGATGCGCGTCTGTTTAATTACCCCTTCTCTGATCAATTTGTGAAACGTCGACTCGCCGATGCCTATTCTTGCCCTTGCCTCTTTCGCCGTGAGATTTCGTTTCTTTGTCATCTGGTTCTTCCCTTTGGTAACAGCGTAGCGTAGTTTCCGAGCATGTATTCAGCAAGCGTGCCGGTGTGGAAAAACACTGAGTAGGGGAAATATTAGGATACTCCTCACGACGATGATGATTGTGTATTTAATTCAGGCACTTGGATGACTCGCAAAACTATTGAAGGGAATCGGACTCTCATGCAAGGTCGCCGCATGCCTCGCAAACAGAAGTCCGATTCCCTTAATTTATTCAGCATGCCGGAAGGTCCGGATTTAACGTTTGAACATCAGGCTCAAAAGTCCGGTGCCAAACTGGTTGCCGGTGCCGACGAGGCAGGACGTGGTCCATTGGCAGGGCCGGTCGTGGCAGCAGCAGTCATTCTAGACGAAAGCAATATTCCGGCGGGCCTGAATGATTCCAAGAAGCTGACGGCTAAGAAGCGAGAGGCCCTCTTCGACGAGATCCTCAAATCCGCCCTGGTATCAATCGCCAGCACATCCGCGGCCAGTATTGATCAGAGCGACATTCGCAAAGCCAGCCTCGATGCAATGCGGCGTGCAATTGCCACTCTCGAGCTGCAACCTCAATTTGCGCTGATTGACGGAAGAGATATCCCGCCAAATCTTGTCTGCCCGGCGAGCGCAATTGTGAAGGGTGACGCGCGGTCACTTTCGATTGCTGCAGCCTCCATCGTTGCAAAGGTAGTCCGCGACAGAATGATGGCGAATGCCGGCAGTGTGTTCACCGCCTATGGCTTCGAAAAGCATGCTGGCTATGGCACGGCTGAGCATCGCGCTGCAATTGAGAAGAGTGGCCCCTGTATGCTTCACCGCATGAGCTTTCGACCGTTGCGAAAAGATGACCAGTCTTGACGAAAAAACTGCAACCCCTACCAGAATTCCTCGCCCGAGCCAGTTTCAAAAATCACTTATAGATTGCAGATTCTCTACAACCTATACGTTTTATTAATGAGGCCAACGTAAGGTGAGGCCGGAGACACACTCCAGCTTCACCACGGTCTTGGGCATGTCAGAAACAATAGAATCCACGGACGAACTTGTTGCGAAAGTCAACGCGCAACTCGACAACGCAGATCGCCTGCTCCTCTCTGGGGACAAAGAGCTAACGCAGCTCTTCCAGCAGGCAACCAGCAATAGCAAGAATGCACACTCCGCTTATGTGGCTCTGATGGCGGTAGCAGCCTTTTGCCTGCTATCGTTCCTCAAATACTTCAGCGGTGAGACGCACAGTCCCGCAGACATACTCTATCTGAGCGGAGCAACGCTAACAGTTGCACTTCCCGTATTGGGTTTTGCCATAATCTCTCGGCTTGATGTGAGCTTCCAGCTGCGCCAGTGGATGATGGCCGGCGTATACACATTCGCCACCCTGGCTGACGTTTCCATCAGTTTACGCCTGGCTGCTGACGACGCAACCTATATCGCGTTCGCCTCCGTTCTCATCATCATCACTTGCATAATCGTCCTGCCTATTTCTTTCAGAACGGCACTGGCGAGTTCTGTGCTCAACATTGCCATATTGTGTATTGCAACAATCGAGACCCCCCTGATCCCGACCGCGGTCGCAGTCAATACTGCAGGGCTCTATCTCACGGTGGCGGGGCTTACGCTCTTCGTAAACTACCGGCAGGAGCAACAGGAAAAGATCAACTTCGTCAATTCGCTCCGGGAGCAGCAGAACCATAGAAATTCCCATGCGCGCAGCACCGGGCTCAATGCTCCTGCAGTTCGTGACCCTCTCACCGCGATGCTAAACCGACACGCCTTTGCAGAGGCCGTTGATACTGCCATCGCCGAAGCCAGGCGCAGGGAAGTGCCGCTCTCATTGGTTATGTTGGATATCGACCAGTTCAAGCAATACAATGATCACTACGGGCATGCTGCCGGGGACGATTGTCTCATTCGTGTGGCCAACGCTATCTCGCGTTTCGGCACCGTCGCGCGGATGAACGGTGAGGAATTTGCTTTACTACTGCAGAATTGTAGTGGCCCACACGCGGTTGACGTTGCAAATAGCGTGAGGCTCGCTGTTCGCGCACTCTCCCTCCCGCATGATGCGCTCGGCGCGAACGAGATTGTGACAGTGAGTGCAGGTGTTTCCAGTCTAAACCCTGTGTCGGACGATAGCTTTGCTACGCTCATGCAACGGGCGGACCGTGCGCTCAGCCGCTGTAAGGATATAGGTCGCGACCGCGTGGAACTTGATGGGCAGCTCTCCAACTGAACGAATGCATTGGCCGTTCCATATACTGTTGTCTTGCAGAGGTCGGTTGCCCCAATGCGATCTGGCTCACCATCGACACGGAAACCCCAACGCCGCGCAGTAACTTATACCTTTTACCCCACAGCTGAGACAGGGCGTACCTTCGCACCCTTGCAATGACGCCGGATGATCTCGACTGAGGTTGGCGGCATGTGTCCGCCGCACGGCCTAGTCCATTGTTTCGAATATCCCGCACAAAAAAAGCCCCGGTGCAAAACCGGGGCTTCGTATTCTTGAACCGTGAAAGTCAATGCTTAGTTCAGGCGGCTCTTAACCTCAGCAACAGCCTGCTTGAACAAGTCACCATTGCTCTTGGCATCCGCCTTGGCAGCAATAACATCACTGGCAGCGGCAACGGCCAAATCAACTGCTGCAGAGCGAACTGCTGCAACGGCGTCATTTTCTGCCTGTTTGATCTTGGCTTCTGACAAAGCATTACGGCGAGCGATATACTCTTCCGTTTTCTGCTTGGCTTCCGCCGCAAGGCTTTCAGCTTCGCGCTTTGCAGATGCAACGATCTGCTCTGCCTCTTCTTCGGCTTCCTTGCGCTTACGCTGGTATTCCGCCAGAAGATGTTGAGCTTCTTCACGCAGCTTCTTCGCGTCAGCGAGTTGCTTTGCGATGTTTTCCGCACGCTCGTCAAGCTGAGCAGCGATCTTGCCTGGAACCTTGAGGTAAACGACCAGACCGATGAACAGGACGAGAGCAATAAACGCCCAAAGTGCTGCCTGTGCTGTTAGATCCATGACCCGTCCCCTTACTTGCCAGCGTTCTTGACCGCCGCAGCGATCTCGGCCTTCGTCGCAGTCGCGCCGCTCAGCTCCTTGACAATCAAGGTGGCTGTTTCTTCAGCGATCGCGCCGACTTCGGCAAGTGCAGATTCCTTGATACCCGTGATACGAGTTTCCGCGGCAGCCAGCTTCTTAGCGAGTTCGGCTTCCACTGTCGCACGTTCGGCGTCCGCCTTGGCGCGAACTTCGTCGCGAGCTGCATCAGCAATGCTGCCAGCCTTGGCTCTGGCTTCCGCCAGTTCCTTTTCGTAGGCTTCAACGGCTTCGTCAGCTTCCGACTTCATCCGGGTTGCTTCGTCGAGATCGCGTGCAATACGATCCTGGCGATCTTCCAGAATGCTGCCAATGCGAGGAGCAACAACACGTGAAATAATCAGATAGAAAACGCCGAACGAAATCGCCAGCCACAGGATCTGCGAACCGTAATACTGGGGATTAAACGGCGGAAAACCACCTTCATGGCCCGCTTCGTGAGGTACACCAGTTTCGGTGTGCATCTCCTCAGCGTTACCATTGCCACCAGCGGCCGCTTCTTCGGCATATGCCGGAGTGATAAACATTGTCACCTCCAGGTGCACCCACTGCCATAAAAAGCCGCAGGTAGCAAAATGCCACCTGCAAACCTTTTAGATAATTGCTTCAGTTCTCAGCCGAACAGGGCCAGAAGCGCAATCAGCAGCGAGAAAATGCCGAGAGCTTCGGTAACCGCGAAGCCGAAAATCAGACGGCCGAACTGACCATCAGCGGCAGACGGGTTGCGCAGAGCGCCTGCGAGGTAGCTACCAAAGATGTTGCCGAGGCCGATGCCTGCACCACCCATGCCGAGGCATGCGATACCTGCGCCGATGTACTTTGCTGCTTCCGCTTCCATGAAAAAACTCCTTCGAATTGGTTTGATGCGGCTTTAGACTGACGCCAGATAGGCGTCAATGATTTTTTTCCTTAGTGACCAGGGTGCAGAGCGTCGTTGAGGTACATGCAAGTCAGCACCGCAAAAACATATGCCTGCAGGAAGGCAACGAGGAATTCCAGACCCGTAAGGGCGATTGTCATCAGGAGCGGCAGGACAGCGCCGCCGATACCCACGGCACCCATAGCGCCAAGCGTGGCGACAAAGCCCGCGAAAACCTTCAGCGTGATGTGACCCGCAAGCATGTTCGCGAAGAGACGAACAGAGAGCGAAACCGGGCGCGAAAGGAAGGAAATGACTTCAATCGCGACAACCAGCGGCATCAGCACACCGGGAACACCAGAAGGTACAAAAAGATTGAGGAAGTGCAGACCATGCTTCCAGAAACCGTAAACAACAACCAGACCGATCACCAGCATAGCAAGAGCGAAGGTGACGATGATGTGGCTTGTAACGGTGAAGAAGTAGGGCACCATGCCAAACAGGTTCGCGACCAGCACAAACATGAAGAGCGAAAACACGAACGGGAAAAACTTCATTCCGTGATTGCCCGCGCCGTCACGCAGCATATTCGCCACAAACTCGTAGGCCATCTCGGAGACCGACTGCATGCGGCCCGGGATCAAAGCGCGATTGGCTGTGGTGAGATAGAGGAACGCCGCAGCAGCGACGACCGTCAACACCATGAAAAGCGAAGAGTTCGTAAAGGAAAGATTGGCCCCATCGATATGGAGCGGCACGATTTCTACGAGATTGAACTGGTGGATAGGATCAACTTTGTCAGCAGACACAGTCAGGTCTCTTTCGTTCTCTAGCCCCTAAAAGGAGCAGCTTCCCTAATTCCTCCGGGCAACGCCCGAAAACTAATTCTCTTTGCCTTCGCGCCTTTTCTTGGGCTGCGGCAGCGCCACTGCCCCCAAAGCACGCATGACATTCAATATCGCGGCGCAGAAGCCAAGCAGAAGGAAAACGATCATCCCCCAGGGCGACGAACCCGCAAAGATGTCAATAAGATAGCCTATCAGGCCGCCTGCAATGATGCCCGCCACAAATTCGCTTGAGACCTTGATCGCCAGAGAGTACGCACTTTTATCCGCCCCCCTAGTGTGATCCCCGTCGACATGCGCGGACTTTCGCTGCTCAGCTAAACGCTCTCCCAAATCGTTCAAGCGTTCGTCCAGACTATCTTCCCTCTCGTCTGCCATGTTGTCTTTCCACACCCCGAAATTGCATGAACCAGCTTTGGCCAGCGAAAACGGCAGGTTTCAGACACCATTCTGGCCCGATCCTGAATTTGGGCGCAACATAGTTTTGACTTGTTCACTAGTCAAGGCTCATCCGCTTTTTGATTCACAAAGAGATAATCTTGTAAATTCAATAAGATAACCATCTTTGGGGAAAGTTTTCCCAATATTGCGTCACTTCTTGCACAAAAAGCATAACGCCTCCCCGCATTTCGCTAGCGGAAAGAGGCGTTTACAGTAAGCCGGAGGTGATCCTGTCGGTCAGGACCAGCCGCCGCCATAGGTGCGATAGAAGATGTGCTGGCCAATACGGCCGACGCGCTGCATTGTCCGTGCCCAACGCGGACGAACATAAGTTGCGTGGTAATGCGTAGCAGAGCCAACTTCATCCAACCAGATTTTGCCGGCGGTCACAGCCATCGCCACTTCGTGGGCCATGGCCCAGTCTGATTTTGAGCGAACAAGATCGCGTATATTGTCGCAGGCGAAAGAGAATTGGCAACGATTGCGCCAGCGCTCGTTTTGATAAACAACGCCGCAAACACTGTCGGGATATGTGGGGTTGCGCACACGATTGAGAATAACTTGCGCGACGGCCGCCTGGCCCTTGAGCGATTCACCACGCGCTTCAAAGTAGACGCCTGATGCCAGGCATTTTTGCTCGGCTTCGGAAAACACAGACGCGGGCAATGCTGTCGCCGCCCAACCGTGATCATCCGGTCCGATTTGCGGAATGAAGCGACCCGCCTGCTCTTTCGGCTTCAAAATTGAATCGAATGGCGACTGGCGTGCATAGTCAGGCGCTGGCGGCGCATAAGCCGTTGCAAGTACATCGGCGTGAGAATTTGTCACGAGGCTGGCAAGTGCAGTGGGCAGGCCTGCCGCTTTGGCAACCGGTTTCTTTTCGTAAAAGGCCTGAGCAATCTCGATCTCACGACCTTTGAATTCCGGCTTCACGAATGCAAGTTCACGGGTGATGGTTGCAGGTGCCTTGAGTAGCTGGCTGGAACGCTGCAGCACGGAGCCCGCAGAAAAGCCCTTTGGCGGCTGAACGGGCGCAACTGCAATCACGCGGCCTTTTTTCAAAGTCCGGGTAACGCGATCCTCATCTGGGGTTGCCTCATGGGGCTTGGTCAAACCGCGTGTCGCAATCTTCTGGCCGTTGCCAAGCGTGATGCCAGCATCTGTCGGAATTCCGCCAGTTCTCATTGGATCGGTAAACACGAGTTCCGCTGATTGAATTGATCCAGCGGGAGAGGCCGTCAAATAGACACCACTTTCAGCGCCCGTGCGGTTGATACCAGCAAGGTATGCCGCCACATCGCTACGACCGGAAACCTGAGGGGTGATGAAAAAAGCCGTGGCACCAAGCAGCATAACGGAGGCAAAACGACCACTGGCGGCCAACACGCCGCGCTTTTGTCTCATATCAGAACGCACGCACTTTACTCCAAGCAACACTTACATGCCGGAAACAATGAAGCATTAACCTTGATACATGGTTAATGCTCAAATGCGCAGCATCTAACACGTGTTGTTACTTGGGGCGCGGTGCCTGGCAGTCATATTCCTGCCAGGATGCGTGAGCGACCGAGAGGGCGTCTACTCAAATACGATCTGCGGTGCGGCGCGCGCAGCACGCACACCAATTGCCTCAATCAACCTGTCGGCAATCGCCTTGTAGGATGCCGCGTGGGGGCCATCTGGCTCCTTCATGACGATCGGCGTTCCGGCATCCGAGTTTTCGCGGATTGCCATATCCAGCGGAATTTCACCCAGGAAAGGAACGGAGATTTTCTCTGCCTCCGCGCGTGCACCGCCATGACCGAAGATATCATGACGTCCACCGCAGTCGGGGCAGACGAAGTAGCTCATGTTTTCGATAATACCCAGAATGGGGACTTCCACCTTGCCAAACATGTTGATCGCCTTGCGCGCATCCAGAAGTGCCAAATCCTGCGGCGTGGAAACAATCACGCTGCCTGCCAGAGGCACTTGCTGCGCCATGGTGAGCTGCACATCGCCGGTGCCCGGCGGCATATCAACAACCAGAACATCAAGATCGCCCCATTCGACTTCGCGCAGCATTTGCAGCAATGCAGACTGGATCATGGGACCGCGCCACACCATGGCGACGCCTTCATCAACCATATAGCCCATGGACATTGTCTTCAGTCCAAAATTCTCCATGGGGATAATTCGACGGTTTTCGCCGAGCTGCGGTTTACCTGCAATACCCATCAGGCGTGGAATTGAAGGGCCGTAGATGTCGGCATCCAAAAGCCCCACGCGCAAGCCAGCAGCCTGCAGACCAAGCGCCAGATTGACAGACGTCGTCGATTTTCCGACGCCACCCTTGCCGGAACCAACAGCAATGATTGCGCCGATGCCGGGGATTTCCTGCTTGTTGGCGGAAGGCGTGCCGCGCTGCGGCTGTGCAGCTTGTTTTGGCTGTGGTGCTGCCTTGTCAGATGCCTTGCGGTCTGCGGTCAAAGCGACCATCGCGGCAGTTACACCCGGAACGGAGATTGCTGCTTTTTCCGCAGCCTGGCGCAATGGTTCAGATGCCTCAGCCTCATTGGCGGGCACAGATATCGAGAAATAGGCCTTGCCGTCGGAAACAAAAATCTCGGAAACCAGCCCCTCCTCTACAATATTTTGCGACGCCCCTGCACGCCTGAATGCTGTCAGTTTTTCCAGAATGGCCGCAGACATATTGCTCTTCATAACTTCTCTTCTTGGTTCAGTTGGCTGTCACAAATTGCGCGAGGGCAACGCTGCAATCTCCATACACATTGATACATCTCGCGCCCTATGATGTGGGTCAAATAAAACCCGAGTGCAAGGGATGCAATTGAGTTTCCATCAAGCTGCGTCAATCTCGCCTCTCCTGCCACAACTTGCAGAGCTGCGCGCGTTGACCAAATCACCGCCCATGCTGACGATCTTGACTTCTGCTTTATGGTCCGGCCCTAGCGGCGAATATCCCGAACGCGAGCGTTGATGTTTGAAACATCGCGCGCCTGATCGGCCAGTTGTTCCTCACTGCCGACAACTTCATCGATCATATACAGTGGCCGGCCTTTGCTCTGCTGTACCAACCGACCGATATATTCGCCGAGAATTCCGAGCGTCAATAACTGCACAGCGCTGAAAACGGTGAGGGCCGCCATCATGGACGACCAGCCGCTTATCGCCAGTCCAGCCCACCAGCTGTAGAGAGTGTATATAAGCAGGACACCTGCAATGGCGGCGGTAAATATGCCTGCCCATGAGGCCACGCGAAGCGGACGTGTGGAGAATGCCGTAATTGCATCCAGCGCCAGACCGGTCAGCTTCCCATAGGAATATTTGGTCACACCGGCAAAGCGCTCATCACGTTGGTAGACCAGCGGCACCTGGCGCCCCCCAACCCAGCTCACCATGCCGCGCAGAAAACGGTCGCGTTCCGGCATCATCAAAAGAAGGTCGGCAATGCGACGCGTCATAAGGCGGAAATCGCCCGTATCTGGCGGAATGTCGACATTGGCAAGCCAGCGCAAGAGACGGTAGAAGGCGGATGATGTTGTGAGTTTCAGCCAGCTCTCGCCTTTGCGCGAGGCCCGTTGACCATAGACCACATCCGCGCCCTCATCCATCTTCGCCATCATTTGCGAAAGCAGCTCCGGCGGGTCCTGAAGATCGGAGTCGATCAGCAGAATGCGCCGTCCGCGGGAAGAGGCTATGCCAGCCGTAGATGCCAGTTCATGCCCATGATTTCGCATCAGGCGAATGCCGATGATCGCAGAATGTCTTTCCGCCTGATCGCGAATTTTTTCCCAGGTCGTGTCGCGCGAACCATCATCGACCAGAATGATCTCAAAATCATCGCCCACCGCTGCAGAAGCTGCGGCGAGTGCGCGGTTGCAAAACTCGATTAGAACATCTTCTTCATTGTAGCACGGTGCCACAATGGAAAGCGCTGGCGATTTCGTGTCAGGCATTCTTACTATTCCCGGATATTTGCAATATCCGTAACTATGCCTGCCGCCTAAAGCAACATCTAACGCAACGAAGCTGCCTGTTCCCGGATGCGCGCTTCCGGGTCTGCCGACGTGTTTTCATCGGCATCCGCAAACCTTGCCGAAACGCCATAGACCACATCTGACTTGATCCCCATGCGTGTCAATTGCTCCATTTCGCCCCCGGATACTAAGCAGGATGACGCATCGCCGGAAACCAGACGCACAACGCGCTTTCCGCAGCGCACGAGCGATACAGTCATCTTGGCCAGGGCCTCATGATCCTCTCCGCATTCACTGACAAAAAGGCGTTTCGCTTCACGGCGCGCCAGCTCCAGTACATCCGGCGACATGCCATCGTCATAGACAATCACATCGGCGGCCTGCAGGGCGCGCACTGCCTTCAGCGTCAACATCTCTGCCTCGCCGGGACCTGCCCCCACAAAGGTAACGTTGCCGCCAAGGCTTTCACCAAGTGCTGAAATCTTGCCGATACTGTCAATGAGGTAGCGTTCGTCATTTGTCGTTGGCGACTGACCGGTGCGGAACGCCATATCCACAAAGCGCTCCCAGAAAACACGGCGCGGCGTACCGGTGCCCAGTCTTTCGGCAACTTCGCTTCGCATCCTGCGCGCCAGTGCTGCCCACCCCTTCAGGGAGGGCGGCAACAGAGTTTCAATGCGGCGTCGAATAGCCTGAGCCAGAATGGGTGCGGCGCCGTCCGTTGAAATTGCAATCACCACCGGTGAACGATTGACCACCGATCCGAATTGGAATTGGCAATAGTCCGGCTTGTCGATGACGTTCACGGGAACTCCGGCAGAGCACGCCGCCCTGTAAAAGGATGCAGCCTCCGTGTCGCTCTCGCAATCAGCAAGAGCCAAAACGCAGGTGTTCAGCTCCGCTACAGACCAATGGTCAGTGATGAGCGATATTGCGCTTTGCGTTGCGGCAACAGCTGCTAGATTTGGCGATGGAATGGCGCTATTCAAATATACCTGAACATTGGCACCGCAGGCCGCAATGAGTTCCGCTTTCCAGGCAACAGCGTCAGTGTTTCCTGCGAGGAGGACCGACTTGCCTTTCAGGTCCCAGAAGATCGGCAGCTTTGCAAGCGGCTCCACGCGCGCCGGTCGACCGGCTGACGGCTTATTCCGCTGCAACTGTTTTTGCGAAGCAGGCATCAATGATCCCCCTGATTTCAGCGCGGCATGAGCCGCAATTGGTTCCGGCCTTCAATCGATCTCCAACGGCTTCCACTGTGGCACAGCCATCGGCAATCGCAGCGGCAATCTGGTTGGTGCCAATCGAGAAGCAAGAACAAACAGTCGCGCCTGGATCCGGCATGTCCGCACCGGGACGGGCAGCGGTGATGGCAAAGCGCGTGCGCATATCGCCATGGACTTCACCGAGTTGGCCAACAGCCCAGCTGCGCGAAACCTCCACAGGCTTTCTTGCGACATAAAGCGCGGCGAGAAGCTTTGATCCTGAGAAGAATGCCAGCCTTGCCACACCCATATGCTGGTCGGAATAGCCGATCACTTCGGCCTCGTCAGTTAATGCGAAACTGTCGCGGCACCAGGACGCCCAATCTTCAAGCGGCGTCTCAAACCCGAGTTCCAGACGCCAGCCACCGTCGGTTTTGGCCAGAGCCCAGTAGCGTGCATCAATTTTTTTGGGCTTTTCCGACACCACGGCAAAACCATAAGCCGCAGCTTCAAATGCCAGCACCGCGACACGCGCCTGTTTGGAGGCAGGCTGACCTGATATTGGATCGGTGACGGCGTCCACCAGCACATCGCCGCGACCGCATGAGGCAAACTGGTCCGTCCAATGCATTGGTACGAAGACCGATCCGCGCGGCTGACGCTGTGTCAGCAAAGCACGCACAATTATCTCGCCATGAGCATTGTCCAAGCGGACGAGGCTTGCTGGTTCTATACCCTGCTCTTCCGCATCGGCCGGATTGATTTCGACAAATGGCTCAGCCAGATGCTGGGACAAGCGTGCGGCTTTGCCCGTTCGCGTCATCGTGTGCCATTGGTCACGAATGCGGCCGGTATTGAGCGTAAAGGGATAGGCCGGGTCGATCTCGGCAGAATGCGCTTTGACCGCAATGAACTGCCCTTTCCCGCTCGCGGTATAGAAACCGCCATTCGCAAAGAAGCGCGTTTCGCCTGGTTCAGCGCCTAACGGTTGAGGCCACTGGAATGGCTCCAAGGCATCGAATTGCGACTTTGAAATGCTTTTATAGGCCGATATGTCGAAGTCACGCTGACCATCATTTTCATATCCAGAAAGCGCTGCATGTTCGGCAAAAACATCTGCTGCCTCATCCCAGTCAAATGCATCAGTGAAGCCCATTCTCTTTGCCACTTCTGCCATCTGACGCCAGTCCGCAACAGCTTCGCCCGGTGGCGGCAAAAACGCACGTTGGCGCGAAATGCGCCGCTCTGAATTGGTAACCGTGCCTTCCTTTTCGCCCCAGCCCAGCGCGGGCAGCAACACGTCGGCCAAAACTGCGGTATCTGTGTTTTCCTGAATGTCGGAGACAACAACGAAGGGGCAATTGGCGATAGCGTCGCGCACCTTGTCAGCTTCCGGCATGGAGACAACCGGATTGGTAGACATGATCCACAGAGCCTTGATGCGTCCGTCGGCAACCGCATCAAACATATCAACGGCCTTCAGGCCCGCCTTGTTTGCCATGACTGGCGCATTCCAGAAAGACTGAACCAGCTTGCGGTGATCGGCATTTTCGATTGCCATATGGGCCGCCAGCATGTTGGCAAGGCCGCCGACCTCGCGACCGCCCATAGCGTTGGGCTGTCCTGTCAGAGAGAACGGTCCCATTCCAGGTTTGCCAATGCGTCCCGTCGCCAAATGGCAGTTAAGAATGGCATTGACCTTGTCGGTGCCACTGGCAGACTGGTTCACGCCTTGAGAATAGCAGGTGACGACCTTTTCCGTTGTCTCAAACAGAGTGAAAAAAGCCGCCAGCTCCTCCTCGGATATTCCGGTAGCGGCAGCAGTCGGGATGGGGATGTCAACTGCCGCCGCCAAGGCCACATCGAAACCTTCCGTGAAGGCCTCAACATACGACCCGTTAAACGCTGCACCTTTGGCCAGATGGGCGAGCAGGCCGTTGAAAAGCGCGACATCGCTATCCGGTTTTAGGGCCAGATGCATATCTGCGATGTCGCAGGTCATCGTGCGACGCGGATCAATGACCACGATCTTCATTTCGGGCCGTGCCGCCTTGGCCGCCGCAATGCGCTGATAAATGACCGGATGACACCATGCCAGATTGGAACCGGTGAGCACGATCAAATCGGCCAGTTCCAGATCCTCGTAGGCGCCCGGTACGGTGTCAGCACCAAAGGCGCGACGATGGCCAGCAACCGAAGATGCCATGCATAGACGAGAATTCGTGTCGATATTGGCCGAACCGATGAAGCCTTTCATCAGCTTGTTGGCCACATAATAATCTTCCGTGAGGCACTGGCCTGACAGATAGAAGGCAACCGAGTCCGGGCCATAATTGCGGATCGACTCAACGAATTTCTCCGCCACCAACTCATAAGCGCTTTGCCAGCTGACCCGCTCACCCTTGACCCTGGGGTAGAGCGCCCGCCCGTCCATATCCAGAGTTTCGCCGAGCGCCGACCCCTTGGAACAAAGCCGACCATAATTGGCGGGGTGATCCGGATCGCCCTTGACGGTGACTGAGCCATCATCATGTTTCGAGGCGATGACACCGCAGCCGACGCCGCAATAGGGGCACGTGGTTTTGGTTTCGGTGGTCATATGCGGCCTTCCCCCACGCCCCGCGTCACCATCTCTCCGTCATGGTCGGGTTTGACCTGACCATCCAAACGCAAGCGCCTGGACCTGGATCCTCGGGTCAAGCCCGAGGATGACGGTGGAAGGAGGGGAGCCAGTGGAAAGAAACCGCCAATCATGCCCTTACTCCGCAGCCACCATTGCTTCATGGGCGTAGGCCATGAAGATGGTGCCGTTTTCAACTCTGAGCGGGAAGGTCTTCACCTTGCCCTCGTCAGCGCCGCGTGCCTCGCCCGTTTCCAATGAGAATACCCAGTTGTGCAGTGGGCAGGTGACGGAGTTGTCGTGCACGATACCTTGCGACAGCGGCCCCTTCTTGTGCGGGCACATATCCTCAATCGCGTGAACTTCGTTGTCCTGCGTGCGGAACACGGCAATCTTGCCCTGCGGGGTCATGACGCACCGCGCACCGCGCAGCGGAATATCTTCAATGTGACCAATTTCGAACCATTCCATGATCCTGCCTCCTATTCTGCAGCCAGGCTGAAACCGATTGCAGCCATCGGGTTGAACTCATGCTTGTCCTTGCCGGATACGCGTTCCGACCAGGGATCGTCCTGTGCAAATTTCTGGGAATAGACGAAGCGCTCGAAATAGGCTTTGCGCTTCTCGCCATCATCCATGATCTGGCTGCGCACTTCGTCATAGCCAATGCGCTTGGCCCATTTGTAGATGCGCTCCAGATAGCGGCCCTGCTCGCGGTACATCTGGGCCAAAGCGGCAATATACTCAATCGCCTCTTCTTCCGTCTTCACGAGGCCCAGCACTTCGGTGCCCTTGATTTCAAGACCGGCGGCGCCCGCAAAGTGGATCTCATAGCCAGAGTCAACGCAAATAACGCCGATGTCCTTGCAAGTCGCCTCAGAGCAATTGCGCGGGCAACCGGAGACGGCGAGCTTCACCTTGGCGGGCGTCCACGAGCCCCACATGAAGCGCTCAAGCTTGATGCCGAGACCGGTTGAATCCTGCGTGCCAAAGCGGCACCAGTCTGAACCGACGCACGTCTTGACCGTGCGCAGCCCCTTCGCATAGGCGTGACCGGAGACAAAGCCCGCTTTGCCAAGATCTTCCCATACGCTTGGCAGATCTTCCTTTTTGATGCCCAGCATGTCGATACGCTGGCCACCCGTCACTTTCACGCTTGGAATGTCGTATTTATCGACCACGTCGGCGATGGCACGCAGTTCCGCCGAAGACGTCATGCCGCCCCACATGCGCGGCACGACAGAATAGGTTCCATCTTTTTGAATGTTGGCGTGAACACGCTCATTGATATAGCGGGACTGATAATCGTCCTCATATTCACCGGGCCAATCGGCAACGAGATAATAGTTCAGCGCCGGACGACATTTCGCACAGCCGCAAGAGGTCTTCCATTCCAGTTCCTGCATGACGGCGGGAATAGACTTCAACGACTTCGCCTTGATGAGATGGCGAACTTCGTCGTGGCCAAGCGCGGTGCAATTGCACATAGGCTGAACCGCAGCAGGGTTGTAGCTGTCGCCAAGCGACATCACCAGCAACTGCTCTACAAGGCCCGAACACGTGCCGCAGGATGCAGACGCCTTGGTGTGAGCGCGCACATCGTCGAGGCTGGTCAGCCCCTTCTCTGTGATCGCGTTTACGATCTTGCCCTTGCAAACGCCGTTACAGCCACAGATTTCCGCATCATCCGGCAAGGCTGCAACGGCCGCCGTAGGGTCCAGTGGGGACCCTCCCTGATAGGCCTGACCAAAAATAAGTGTGTCTCGCATTTCAGAGACATCGGTGCCCTTCTTCAACATGTCGAAGAACCAGGGCCCATCGGCGGTTTCGCCGTAGAGCACTGCGCCGATGATCCTGTTGTCTTTGAGGATGAGCCGCTTGTACACGCCCGCAGTTGCATCGCGCAGAACGATTTCTTCGCGATCTTCGCCTTCGGCAAAGTCACCGGCGGAGAAGAGGTCGATCCCTGTCACCTTCAATTTGGTGGAGGTGACGGACCCCTTGTACTCCGATGATCCGCCCAGAAGCTGATCGGCGAGCGTTGCACCCATTTCATAGAGCGGCGCAACCAGGCCGTAACAGATGTTGCGGTGTTCGGAGCACTCACCCAGCGCATAAATATCCACGTCAGATGTGCGCATGGCATCGTCAACGAGGATGCCACGACCAACTTCAAGGCCCGCGTCTTTAGCCAACTGCGTGGCGGGGCGAATGCCAACAGCCATGACGACAATTTCGGCATCCAGAATTGTGCCGTCATCCAGTTTCACGCCCTCAACCCTGCCCTCGCCGACAATGGCGTGGGTATTGGCCTTGGTCATAACCTTGATGCCACGCTCTTCGATTGCGCGCTCCAGCAGGTAGGCTGCAGCCGGATCAAGCTGGCGCTCCATCAGGGTCGGCATCAGGTGCAGGACGGTCACGTCCATGCCCTGCTCTTTCAGACCCGCTGCGGCTTCAAGGCCCAACAGACCGCCGCCGATAACAACGGCCTTGCCCTTGCCTTTGGCCACGTCCAGCATTTTTTCCACGTCATCGAGGTCACGGTAGACCATGACGCCCGGAAGGTCGTGACCTGGCACCGGAATGATGAATGGCGACGATCCCGTTGCAATCACCAGCTTATCGTAGGATGCCGTGATGCCGCTTTCGGACGTGACGGTCCTGGCTTCGCGATCAATTTTCTCGACCTTCGCGCCCTTGTGAAGGGTCACACCGTTTTCGGCATACCAATCATCATTGTGTGTAATGATGTCCTCATAGGTCTTTTCGCCGGACAGGACCGGGGAGAGCATGAGGCGGTTATAGTTCACGCGAGGTTCGGCGTTGAAAATGGTCACATCATAGACGGATGCATCCTTCTCGAACAAGTGCTCCAGCATGCGGCCGGGGGCCATGCCGTTGCCAATAATGACAAGTCTTTTCTTCATCTTCTTCACTCCGCGGCAAGTTTGAGGTGATCAGAGGCCCTCACGGCAACGCGTGCAGCGCGCTTGTTGCGAATGGCCTCAAGAGTTTCGGGATCGGGGTTGGCGCCACCTTCATAGGCTTCCAAAAAGTCCAGAAGCTCTTCGCGGTAGGCGTAGTAATCCGGGTGCGCGAGCAGCGCCTTGCGGCTGCGCGGACGCGGCAAATCGACTTCCATGATGTTGCCGATCTTGGCGTTCGGGCCATTCGACATCATCACCACGCGGTCGGCCAGCAGAATGGCTTCGTCCACATCGTGTGTTACACAGATGGCTGTGACCTTGGTGCGGGTCCAAACGTCCATCAGCACTTCCTGCAGCTCCCAGCGGGTCAAGCTGTCGAGCATGCCGAAAGGCTCATCGAGCAGAAGAAGTTTCGGCGAAAGAGCAAATGCACGGGCAATGCCAACGCGCTGCTTCATGCCATTGGAAAGGTCGTCAGCAAGGCGGTGCATACTATCGCCCAGGCCAACCTTGGCGAGGTAGTATTCGACGATGTCCTTGCGCTCTGCGGGCGTCGCAGAAGGGTAGACCCTGTCAACCCCGAGCGCCACGTTTTCACGTGCAGTCAACCACGGCAGGAGGGACGGTGCCTGGAACACAACAGCGCGATCAGGGCCTGCGCCTGAGACTTCCTTGCCATCCAGAATAACGCCGCCGGAGGTGATGGGATTTAGACCCGCCACCATGGACAGCACTGTGGACTTGCCACAGCCGGAGTGCCCGATAACGGAAATGAATTCGCCCTTGTCCATCTTCAGGTCGAAACCATCAACGACCGTCAACGGGCCCTTTGGGGTCGGATAAACCTTGGTAACGTGAGAGAATTCGACAAAGCGCTTTTCAATCGGAGATTCTGCTGCTTTGGCATAAGCCTCCGGCAATTCATCCTTGCGCTGTGTAATCGGCACGACATTGGGCAGAACAATGCCGCTCTCGCCATCGGTGGCGCGCTCAGCGCCGAGGTCCATCAGATACTCTGTCACGACACCGCGCAGACGAATGAATTCCTCGTCGCTGTTCATTTCGCCACGCTCACGCGGACGCGGAATATTCACTTCGAAGCTGTCACCAAGACAGGCATTAGGGCCGGGCTTTAGCGGAATAATGCGATCTGCCAGCAGAATTGCTTCATCCACATCATTGGTGATGAGGATGATCGTCTTTTTCTCTTTGTCAGAGATTTCGGCAAATTCGTCCTGCAGCTTTGCGCGGGTCAACGCATCAAGCGCGGAAAGCGGCTCGTCAAGCAGAAGCACGTCCGGCTGCATGGCAAGCGCGCGCGCCACTGATACGCGTTGGCGCATGCCACCGGAAAGCTCCGCAGGCTTACGGTCCTTGGCGTGGCCAAGCCCCACCATCTCGACGTAATTGTCGATGATGGCCTTCTGCTCTTTCTTCGACTTGCCCTTGTGAACGCTTTCAACGGCAAGCGCCACATTGGCGTTTACTGAAAGCCACGGCATAAGCGAATAGTTCTGAAAGACGACGCCGCGCTCTGGCGTGGGACCGGTGACTTCACTGCCGCGAAAGAGAACCGCGCCTGTGTCTGGCATCTGCAAGCCCGCAAGAAGTGAGATCAGTGTCGATTTGCCTGAGCCAGAGAAACCGACAATAGCGATAAACTCACCTTCTTCGACTTTCAGATTGACGCCGGTCAGCACATCATTGCGATTGGCGCCGCTGCCGAAGCCTTTCGAAACATCGCTGAGTTCAAGAATGGTCATCAAAGATTCCTTGTTTGCACAATTCCGGACGAAAGCCTGCTTCCAAATTCTGGAATTGCTTTTGTCCTTAGCGGTTTGACGAGAAGGTGAAGGCTCTCTGCAGAGCGTACATGACGCGATCCAGCATGAAGCCAATGATGCCGATAGTGAAAACAGCAACCATGATGCGAGCCAGCGAGTTTGAAGAACCGTTCTGGAACTCGTCCCATACGAACTTGCCGAGACCCGGGTTCTGGGCCAGCATTTCAGCGGCGATCAGAACCATCCAGCCCACACCCAACGAAAGGCGAAGACCGGTGAATATGAGTGGCAATGAGGATGGCAGAACCAGCTTGCGAACGGTCGTCCAGGTGGAAAGCTGCAGAACCTTGCCCACATTGACGAGATCTTTGTCGATGGAGGCAACACCAAGTGCGGTGTTGATCAGCGTCGGCCACAAAGAACACAGCGTGACAGTGACTGCAGAAATGACCAGCGATTTGGGGAACATTTCGCTCGTATCAACATAGACCGCAGAAACAATCATCGTCACAATTGGCAACCATGCGAGCGGCGATACAGGCTTGAAAATCTGAATGAGCGGATTGATTGCACCGTTGACTGTGCGTGACAGGCCTGAGGCAATGCCCAATGGCACGGCAATTGCCGTACCGATGACAAAGCCAAGACCAACGGTAAAGAGCGAGGTCAGTATCTGGTCAAGATAGGTCGGCTTGCCCGTGTAATTCCGCCACTTGACCTTATCCTCTTTGCCAGCCGCGACCAGCTTCTCATTGCGCTTTTCCTGGCGCTCATAAAAGTCGGCGGCCTTTTCGCGCTCTGCTGTGTGGTCGACCCACAATGCGCCTGCTTGTTCAGCAACCTCAGCAGGACCAGGAATGGCTCCAAGTGACGTCTGCACCTGCGGAGCCAAAACGCCCCAGGCCAAGAGAAAAAGCACGATACCAGTCAGTGGTATCAGAAGAACGCGCTTTAGTTCTCCCATCTGCTCAGAAACATTGTCACCGGCAATGATCTTCAGAATGGGCGTGACAAAGGCGAGCCCCAGCGCATCAAGCCAGCCTGCCGCCTTATTGATCCGCTGGAACCACCGCTCCTTGCGGGCCGCACGTGCCGCGCTGTCGTTGCCTGTTGTGTATGTTGCATCGGCCATGATTTTCATCCCGCCAGTTTTCAAATTGATGTTTGGATTGGGCCGGTTCCAGCGACAGCTGGAACCGGATCACTCTTGCTTGTGATCAGCCGCCGATGACCTCGGCACCTTCAACCTTCTGCTGACCCTTCAGACCAATAGAGAGGCTTTCGATGTAGGCGTTCGGCGCCTTTGCATCGAATGCAATGCCATCAATGAAGTCTTCAGCAGGAACTGGAGGACGGTAGCCATCGGCACCAAACGGGAAATCTTCCTTGGAGGCATGCCCGTCTTCGATGACCAGTTCAGCTGCCTTCATGTAGATGTCGGGGAGATAAACCGACTTTGCGGTTTCTGCGTACCAGGCATCGTCCTTGAACTCAGGAATCTGCCCCCAACGGCGCATCTGCGTGAGGTACCAGATAGCATCTGAATAGTAGGGGTAGGTCGCGTAGTGGCGGAAGAACACGTTGAAGTCCGGAACTTCGCGCTTGTCGCCCTTTTCATACTCAAAGGTTCCCGTCATCGAGTTGGCAATGACTTCTGCGTCAGCGCCGACATATTCTGAGCGAGAAAGGATCTCCACCGCCTCCGGGCGATTGGCGTTGTTGTTCTCATCCAGCCACATCGCAGCACGGATAAGTGCCTTGGTCAAAGCAAGCGTTGTGTTGGGGTATTTCTCGGTGAATTCCTTCGTAAGACCGAAAACCTTTTCCGGATTGTTCTTCCAGATTTCGTAGTCGGTTATAACCGGAACGCCGATGCCCTTGAACACAGCAGCCTGGTTCCAAGGCTCACCAACGCAATAGCCCAAAATCGTTCCGGCTTCGAGCGTTGCCGGCATCTGCGGCGGCGGTGTCACGGAGAGAAGTGCGTCAGCCTTGATCTGGCCGGAAATATCAGACTCCGAGTAGAAACCAGGATTGATGCCCCCGGAGGCCAGCCAATAGCGAAGCTCGTAGTTGTGCGTGGAAACAGGGAAAACCATGCCCATATTGAAAGGCTTGCCCTCGGCTTTGTACTTGTCGACAACCGGCTTTAGAGCGTCAGCCTTGATCGGGTGAACCGGCTTGCCGTCTTCCATCGGCACATGTTCTTTCATCATTTCCCAGATTTCATTGGAAACAGTGATGCCATTGCCGTTCAGATCCATGGAGAACGGCGTAACAATGTGAGCCTTCGTGCCAAAGCCGATGGTCGCGGCCAACGGCTGACCGGCCAGCATGTGCGCGCCATCCAACTCGCCAGTTATCACGCGATCCAGAAGAACCTTCCAGTTGGCCTGCGGCTCCAGCGTTACGAAGAGACCCTCATCTTCAAAGAAGCCTTTTTCATAAGCGATCGCCAAAGGTGCCATGTCGGTGAGCTTGATAAAGCCAAATTTCAGCTCATCCTTTTCAACGTCCAACATGTCTGCATACGCCGCCGAAGAACAGCCAATCGCCATTGCAATGCCGAGCGCCGGCACCATCTTCAAAATGGTTCTCTTTGTTATGCTCATATTCCCTGTCTCCTGTTGGCGAGCGGTGGGAGGTCCGCTCAGTACCGTTTGAAAAACCCGGGACGCACAAAAAAAGCCGCCAAACTGCCCGCAGATGTCGCATACTCGACCTCTGAAAACAGATTGGCGGCTTTGCCTTTGTGCACCCTTCATTGGATGCTTATAAGAGTCCCCTCTGGACCTGCCATATACCAAGCAGGAAGCGTGCCAGTTTTAAGAAATTGGATTTTTTATAGAAGATTCAAATGGCTAGGGCTTTGTAATCCACGACCGACGGAATACAAAATAGCCAAAGCATGCGCCCAAAATTTAGTCGTCGTCTATTTTTTGTGCAGCGCGCAATCAGACATCAATATAGGCAGCGGGATCAAACACAACGCCGTCAAAGAAACCACCGCCAACTGGCATCATGTCCTGCAAAGGCACTTCCACACCCAGAGGTTCCAACGCCCGCCGATAGATATCTGGACGGAATGAGTTTCGCGCAATTTCCGCATTCTCGGACGTCGCCGAGACATGACCGCAACGGATCATTTGCTCGTAGAACCAGAGCGCATGGCCCTGCCAGGGGAAGGTCGCGTGATGGCGCAACGGCACGAAGAAATCTTCCACCCCTTCAATCCGCCCATCACCAACACCTATATTGCCCTGCAATGCGGGCAGAATTCGGTCTTTAGGTTGCCCGAGATACTCGCGCGAAGACAAAATCGTCGCCAGATCATCATGATGTTCCGGCGCATCGCACCACTCAGCCGCACGGTACATTGCCCGCAGCAAGGCCTTTAATGTGTCGTCTTCTTCAGCAGCCCAGTCCGCCTGCACACCCAGCACTTTTTCCGGACTGCGCTTCCAAATGGCGGCCTTCACCGTCACAATGCGACCAGATCCATTTGAAGCTGCCACAGTGTTCCACGGCTCACCGACGCAGTATCCGTCGATTACCCCGCTAGCCAATGCATCAGCCATAAAGGGCGGTGGCACGATGACAATCTCAACTTCGCTGTCTGGCTTGATCCCGCACGCTGAAAGCCAATAGCGAAGCTCGTAATTGTGCCCCGAAAAGGGATGCACAACCGCGACTTTCAGAATGGGTTGGCCGGCAGCGCGGCGCGCGTCCAGCACAGCTTTCAATGCACGACCAGACGACGCGGGATCATCAAGGGTAAACGAGCCATTTGCCAACATATCCTCGTGCAGACGCTTCGACACCGTAACGGCATTACCGCCGAGCCCCATCACCATGGGCGCAACTATAGGCACGGGAAGCGGCGAAAGATTGAGATTGGAAGCGATCGGCATAGGAGCCAGCATGTGCGCTGCCTGTATGTGCCCAACCGCCAGACGATCCCGGATGTTGGCCCATGATGTTTCGCGCATGAGAGTAAGCTGCAACCCTTCCTTGGCTGCAAATCCCAACTCGTGAGCAGCCACCAATATGGCGCTGTCCATCAATGGCAGAAAACCGAGAACGATGTCGCCTTGCCTACTCATAAATCGCCCTCCAGCAGGTCGGCCGCAGTAACCAGACTTTGGGCGATTTCTGCCACTTTCCGATTTTGATTCATCGCTGTCTTGCGAAGCATCTTATACGCCTCATCCTCACTCAGGCCGCGCGACTTCATCAAAATGCCTTTGGCACGATCCAGCAGCTTGCGTCCTTCCAGCTCACTCCTTGCCTCTTCCAACTCACGTGACATGCGGGAAAATGCGTTGAACCGGCTGACGGCCATGTCCAAAATCGGTTTGACGCGCTCCTGACGGAGACCATCAACAACATAGGCCGAAACACCTGCATCCACAGCCTCTGCAATTGACCACTGATCAGATTGATCAACAAACATTGCAATTGGACGTCGAACAGATCGTGATAGCTGAAACATAGCCTCAAGCATGTCGCGATTTGGGCTTTCCAGATCTATGACAATAACATCGGGCTGCAGGTCTGAAATGCGTCGTGCGGCGCCGTAGACCTCACTCAAAACAGTTACCCGCGTGTGGCCAGCCTCGCGTAGACCCGCCTCAATTATTGAGGCGCGCAGTGCGTTTTCATCAATGACCAGAATTGTCAGATCGGTGTGAACCATATGCGCAGAATGCCAGAGTCAAAACTTTGTGCAATGCAATAAAGCAAAAAAGAGCAACACGCTACAGAAAGCCTCTATTTTATGATGCCGAGCCTTAGTGCTTTAGCCACCGCCTGGGTTCTATTCGAAGTGCCCAGTTTGTCTGCTGCCCGGTTGAGGTAATGGTTCACCGTATGCTTTGACAGCGCCAGAATATCAGCAATCTCATTGCTGGTTTTACCCGCAGCGGTCCACTCGACGCATGCTCTCTCCTGCGGCGTCAATATC
The DNA here is from genome assembly GCA_050301895.1 of Ensifer sp. Classification (GTDB taxonomy): domain Bacteria; phylum Pseudomonadota; class Alphaproteobacteria; order Rhizobiales; family Rhizobiaceae; genus Ensifer_A. Next base: position 129,880 of record JBNKZZ010000004.1, read on the forward strand.
TCTCCATACCTGTTGTCGGAATGCTCAAAATGCGCAAGGCGATCAAAAACCAATCCTGCAAATAAGTTCAATCTCGCGACGACCGCCGGGTCCTGATCGAAAGACGGGCCACTGAGCATGAGTGCGCCGCGCCCATTGGACACGTCATGAGCAGGCAATACAAGACACTCACGCATGTCATGCTTTTTCATAGCCTCAGACAGGTCGCGGGTCTCGGGCAATCCTCCCATGTCCGCGCACTTGAAAACCGCAGGTATTGTTGTTTTTGAAACATGCCGCATCATTGGACTATTGTGGAAAACGGATTCTTGCTCCAGCACAGCCAACAACTCCGCAGGCCAGTTGTTAATCACAACAGAGCTGGACAGCGGACCAACATCAAAGGCCGCATCGCGCAATACCATGAAACGTGGCAGACCAGCGTTTAGGGCAACCTTCTTGACCAGACGAAATATGTCGAATTGAACCTGAAGTCCGACGACATCCACATCACAACCCGCAGCATATCCCCACATTGCATTGGCTGCAGCGCCGCAATCGTCATCGTTCAAAGACATGCGGATTTCCCCTTTGACATATCCAAACAGACCGAGAAAACGCGCAACCTGCACTCCATCGACCGCGAGCAATGTGCAGAGCCGGCACCAATAGAAATATCTGCATGAAACCCTCCGCCAGTTCCAACAGTTCCTGCATTAGTTAGGCACATACGAGGACATCATCTACCTTTTTGTGCGAGTAAAATTCTTTCTCCCCAAGAATACGCCGCAAGATACAAGACCTCGCATAAATAGAACACGCAAGCATTGCAACGCCCGACACAAACAACCCGACCTTGTCAATTTTGCCAAGAAACAGACCTTTCAGACAGCAGAAAGGAACGCCATCATTTCCATGAGTAAACTTGACGGCGATACATAGTAATTTGCGAATTTCATGATCAATACAACTTAGGCACTACAATGAAATTCTTTATTTTCTTACATTCACTTATTCTTAAAGATGTGCATGCTTTCCCTTGGATCGCCACCGTCAACTAGTTCTGCTTGGCGAACTATTCGACACGTGCGAAAAGGGAATCAATCATAGAACAAATCAGTCAGGAGTCTGGCTGGCGGGAACCCCAGGAATGACACCAAATTCAAAATATCCGGACCTAGTAGACGCACCTGTTTTGATTACCGGCGGCGCCAACGGAATAGGCGCGGCACTGACCATCGGCTTCGCGCAGCAGGGCTGCAAGACAGCCATCATCGACATTGACGCTGAAGCAATATCGAATATCAAAAAGCAATGTGAGCACTTACGCCATCCGCCGGTTTGCTTCGAGGCAGACCTGTCTGATGTGACAGCTGCGCAGGCAGCAGTGGAAAAGGCAGCGTCCGCATTGGGTGGCATCCAGGTATTGATCAATAATGCGGCCTGCGACAAGCGCCATGACGCAGACACCATAACTGCGCAGGAATGGCGACGCTCGCTATCCGTCAACCTTGATCCCGTCATGTTCGTTACACAGGCAGCGATGCCGCATCTGGTTTCCTCAGGCAAAGGCTCCGTCATCAACTTCTCATCAATTGCCTTCATGTTGAACATGGGAGATTTGCCAGCGTATGGCACTGCAAAAGCTGCAATTGTCGGCCTGACCAAAACGCTTGCGGGCCGCTACGGAATAAACAACGTGCGGGCCAACGCAGTTCTGCCTGGGATGATTGTAACCGAGCGCCAGAAGAAACTTTGGCTGACCGAGAGCTCCATTGAAGCGTTCGTTGAGAGGCAATGCCTGAAGCGTAGCCTGGTTGCCGAGGATCTTGTTGGCCCATGCCTGTTCTTGGCGTCTGCGGACTCTGCCGCCATAACGGCGCAATCAATCATTGTAGATGCAGGCGCATTCTGACCTTGCAAGCGACACGCCAGCGAATAGGCTTGGCACATTCGAGGGACCATTCCGGGTGGAGAAAATGAAGATCAGCGAATTTGGCGGCAAAATACTGAGTGATGAGGGACTGCTGTTGGGCGAAGGACCAACATTCGACCCGCACACCAACACCGCCTATTGGTTCAACATTTTGGGCAAGGAGCTGCATGAATTGAATGTCAGCACCGGCGAAAAACGCGTCCACTCTCTACCCGTGATATGCTCGGTTCTAGCGCGTATTGATGAAGCTCGACAGGCAATCGCTTCCGAAGATGGCATTTACATTCGCGACGTTAAGAGCGGCGCGATGGAACTCGCCGTGCCGATTGAACGCGAACTCAGCAATATGCGCTCCAATGACGGCCGCGTGCACCCTTCCGGGGCGATGTGGTTTGGAACAATGGCCAAGAATGATGAGGGGCGTGAAGGTGCCGGCTCCATCTATCATGTTGCCGGCACTACAGTGACGAAGATCTTTAGTGGAATTTCCATACCCAACGCGATTTGCTTCTCACCGGATGGCGCGACGGGTTATTTTGTCGATACGATTGAAAATATCATGAAGGCCGTTGCACTGGACCCATCTACCGGCCTTCCAGTGAGCGATGCCGTTGTCTTTTCAGATGAACGTGGCAATCCGGGTGGCTGTGACGGCTCCGTATGCGACGCTGACGGCAATATCTGGAATGCTCGATGGGGTGCAGGTGAGGTTCAGGTCTACTCACCAACCGGCGAAAAGACAGCGATCTACAGGCTGCCCACAAGCCAGACAACCTGCCCTGCCTTCATTGGTGCCAACGCGGATCGCCTGTTGGTCACATCCGCCAAGGAAAATATGGACGCCGACCAGCTGGCCCGCGAGCAGCAAGCGGGTTTCACTTTCGATCTCGGCATTACCGTAAACGGGCGCTTTGAGCCCGATTTTAAGTGGAAATAACGAAGCCATCTCCACGCCTGAAAGCGCCCGGCCTCTTTATCAGACCGGGCGAAAAAAGCGTCACCTGATCAGTCGTAGTATGCCTGGCTGCCATCAAAGTAGATGTTGCTGGCCTCGCAAATGTCGATCGAGGTATTATCACCGAGAAGCGTTGATCCGTCTTCACCCAACCAACCGAGAACGAACTCGATTTCACATGGCCCGTCATAGCTGAATGCCATGTCAGCACTCTCATCGCCGTTCAGCTCGAAATCCATCCAGTTGGGTCCAACATCGTCCCCGTCAGCAATGAAAAACCCATTGATGATGTAGTCAGACTGATTGTGGATCGTGAACGTCATACCTGCCGCAAAGGCGGACGTCGATACGGATAGCGCAACTGCAAACGCAGCAGCGAATTTGAAAGATTTTCTCGGCATTTTGCCCCCACCTCATTGCTATTCAGCAACGTGACACCTTTCAACGCCAATGCAAGCAACCATAGGACGCAAAAAGCCGGGGCAGTCACCTGCCCCGGCCAATAGAATATTCGATACTCACAAGAGTCTTAGGCTGCTGCTTCGTCAGAAAGCGGAACTTCAGCAATCGTTGCCAGAACACGAGAAGCGATCGCATAGGGGTCGCCTTGAGAGTTCGGACGACGATCTTCAAGGTAGCCCTTGTAGTCGTTCTTGACGAAGGAATGCGGTACGCGGATAGACGCGCCACGGTCAGCAACACCCCAGGAGAACTTGTTCCACGGAGCTGTTTCGTGCTTGCCGGTCAGACGCTTGTCGTTGTCGGGACCGTAAACGTCGATGTGCTCTTTCCAGTTCTTCGCAAATGCCGCCATCAGGGCCTCGAAGTAGGCCTTGCCGCCAACTTCGCGCAGGTGCTTGGTGGAGAAGTTGCAGTGCATGCCAGAGCCGTTCCAGTCGGTGTCGCCGAGCGGCTTGCAGTGCCATTCAATGTCTACGCCATACTTTTCGCAGATGCGCAGCAGCAGGTAGCGAGCCATCCAGATCTGGTCAGCGGCTTTCTTGGAGCCCTTGCCGAAAATCTGGAATTCCCACTGACCCTTGGCCACTTCAGCATTGATACCTTCGTGGTTGATGCCTGCATCCAGGCACTGGTCGAGGTGCTCTTCAACGATCTGGCGCGCGATGTCACCAACAGCATGGTAGCCAACGCCAGTGTAGTACTTGCCCTGAGGCTCAGGATAACCAGCTTCTGGGAAGCCGAGCGGACGACCGTCCTGATAGAAGAAGTATTCCTGCTCAAAGCCGAACCATGCATCTTCGTCGTCGAGAATGGTTGCACGGCTGTTGGATGGGTGCGGCGTGACGCCATCGGGCATCATAACTTCGCACATTACGAGAACGCCGTTCTTGCGATCCGGATCAGGATAGTGTGCAACTGGCTTCAGAACGCAGTCAGAGCTGCTGCCTTCGGCCTGCATTGTAGAGGAACCATCAAAGCCCCACAGCGGGAGTTCTTCAAGCGTCGGGAATTCTGCAAATTCCTTGACCTGTGTTTTACCACGCAGGTTCGGAACCGGCGTGTAACCATCGAGCCAGATATACTCGAGCTTATACTTTGTCATTGCGTCTCTCTCATGGTTGACAATGAATTTTGACGAAGTGTCAAACACGGAATGGCCGTAGAAATCATTCAAACGCCCAGTGCCCGCAGCATACATGCATGCTTCGTGCCACTTTTGAATTCACTGCGCAGAAAATCACCAAATTCTTGAAATTCGACAGACACAAGGACGCACATGCAGCAAATCTCGCCAAATTCTTGGCCAGTTACGACTCTTTATCAGGCAAATCACTGCCGCAAAGCGCGTCATTTCACCTACCAAAAAAATGGCACTGCGAGGATGAGGCATAAAATCGGCACCTTTATGCATATTTTTTAGGCAAAAGCATTTTTTTTCATCATCTTTTCGCTTTTTTGATATGCCGCGCATTGATTTAGGGCTATCCTTGTCTCCCGTATAGGCAATTTGAGGAGACGGCCGATGGATAGAATGGCACATCGCGAATCTGCCGAGATTATACCCTTCCCGCTCAATCGGGCAGGTCATGACAAAAGTCGCAGTTTCTGGAGCAGAATTGAGGAGGAGGCTGCCAAGCATCCCTGCTTTGAAAGCTGGTATCACCAGGAAGCCATTGACGAAGAAACGGTGCAAGGCGGGCTAAAGAACTAGCCGCATCCACCCCCGGAACGGCGTGGCGCGATGGCGCGTCATGTCACCCGCCCACATGAGCAGGACATGGCTTTATCGCCTTACGCTGTCCTCTTGGTGTCGATCAGCGCGTATTTTTCTTTGATGTATTGACGCGTTGTTGAAGCGTCTTGCGGGCGACCATAGAAATAACCCTGCCCCATACCGCAGCCCAAGCTCTTCAGCTTCAACGCCGCCGTAAAATCCTCGATACCTTCTGCCACGACCTGCAAGCCCAAGCCGTCACACATCGTCACGATTGCACGTACAATATGTTCAGAAGGCGGATCATCGGAAATGCGGCAAACGAATGCCCGGTCGATCTTGACCTTATCGAAGGTAAAGTCCCTCAGTCGTCCGAGGCTTGACTGTCCTGTTCCAAAATCATCGAGCGAAATGCGAACACCGGCTTCGCGCAATTCCCCAACGATCTTCTGCGCCATATCTGCATCGGACATAACCGCAGTTTCGGTTATCTCCATCTCCAGTCGCTCTGGCGGTAGTCCGACCTTGCGAATTATGGAGAGCACAATCTTTGCCGTTCGCGGATCGGTTAGCTGCGCTGATGAAAGGTTGAAAGAAAGAAAAAGTTCCGGCGGCCAAGTCAGTGCTGCCTCTGCTGCCTTACGCAACAACGTTTCGGAAAGCGCATCAATGAAGCCGCGCTCTTCGGCCAACGGCACGAAGACGTCAGGTGCCACAAATCCCAGATCCGGGTCATTCCAGCGTGCCAATGCCTCAAAACCAACCAGACCATCATTTTCCAGATCCACGATCGGCTGGAAGTGAACCTCCACCTCATCGGACATGATAGCATTGCGCAGCGCCTGCTCTATTTGCGTCGCCCGGCGCATCTCTTCGGCAATCTCACTCGAATAGACGGTAATCTTGCCGTTGCCGCGGCGCTTGGAGCGGTAGAGGGCCGTTTCCGCGCTCTTGATAAGCTCTTCAAAGTCATCTCCGGCGAACGGATAGACCGCAAAACCGAAGGATGCGGACAGTCGGACATGGCGATCGCCCAGATCATAAGGTGCCGACAGAACTTCCTTGAACATGGAACCGATGCGCTGAGCGCCAGTGCGCTCAAAAACCAAAGGCAAAATGAACGCGAATTCATCACCGGAGTGGCGTGTTACCGTTGCCCCTTCCGGCATGCAGGCCTTGAGGCGATGTGCCACCTGACAAAGAATCTCGTCACCTGCCTGAAATCCAAACAGGTCGTTGATGGGTTTAAAACCATCAAGATTTGCGATGCCAATGGTAAAGGGTGCGGGGTCGTCAGCTCGCTCGCTTGCCAACTTGCGCACCTTGTCGCGCAGCCGATAGCGGTTACCAAGCCCAGTAAGAGGATCGGCGTAGGCCATGGTCTGAAGATCGCTCTTCCCGGCAAGAACTTCCGGCGCCTTCAAAGCCTCCATCAAAAAACTTTCCACTTACAGACCTAATTCCCTTCCTTGTTAGACTACAAACATTAAGAAAACGCCTACGATCAATAATAGAATTTAGTGGAGTTGGCAGTGGTGGAACGATACGCGCCAGTTGGCGGTAACCTCCGCGCGCCGTTCTTCACGAATTTGCTGAGCGGGAGAGATTCAACACGGAATTTCGATAGACCTTTTCTATCGCTTCTGTGCTGATCGGCTTCACAATACAATCCACCATACCCACAGCAGCACAATCACGACGCAGCTGCGCGTCTTCTTTCGGCAGAACTGCGACGACGGGCGTTTTGAATTTCCGCCCCTCATTGAGCGATGCGATCTGGCGGGCAGCTGCATATGCGCCTGGCTCCGGCAGGGTCGTATCCATGAGCACAAGCTGCGGCCGGATGTCTTCGAACAGTTGCACGGCTTCTGTAGGATCGCGCGCCAGCGTGAATGTGATGCCGAGACCTGCGAGAATGTGCGCAAATGCGTCCTGGTTGACCGGGTTGTCTTCAACAACAAGAACCTCGACTTCACCATAGACCGAGCCTGATGGCTGATCGGGGCCGTCGAGCATTTCGAAATCAGGTATGTTGAGGAAGTTGTCCCAGAGTTTTGACTGTTGCGTCACTTCAGCATTGTCGCGGACAAAAAGATTGGCCGCTACGTCGCCAAGTATGAAGCTCACCGGCCGCCCTTTATTCACCGGAATAAGCGAAATTGAATGGCGCGCGGCTATTTCTATGCAATCCGGCCAGTTCTCGTCGTCCGCCAGCAGCAGATCGATTGCAATTCCGGATTGCCCGGCTGCCTCGATAAATGTGCTGGCTTCACTCGCGTCGAAGACACCGCACGCATCGATCTCATGCTGTGCCATTGCCTGAACACAACCGGCGGCAAACCCTCGATCAGATGTCACGACCAGTGCACGCGCTTCCACTTTTTGATCCAGGGTCTTTGGCGCTGCAGCCACCGACTTCGCGCGCCCTGCCGGATCAACGTCCCTCGCGTCTACGTCTGTTGAATTGCCGGACCCGCTTTGGGGCAACACATCACTGAGCATGCAAACGAGAAGCTTCTGATCGCCCTCACCGACACAGTAGCGGCGCTCCAGCATATCAACTGTAGAATCACCCTCACCGGGAATCGAAACTTTGCACTCAAGCGTTTCGCCGGTCTGCAGAACATGCCTGTCGGCCTGCTCGTCAGCAGCGCCATCAAGCTCACCAACATCCCAAGCCGTGCGCCCGATAATGCGATTGTGATTTTCCAGATTAAACAGAGTGAGAAACGCCCGATTGACCGCCACGTAGCTGAGATTGCTGTCCTTCACAGCCATGGGGTAAGGCATCTCATCCAGAATTTTTTCCGTCAGAGCAACACGCTCCATATCGGTTTGCCAACGCTTCTCGTGCTTGTGAATGTCGGTAATATCCTGCAGAACGGCAACACCGACGCCGCTGGTGCCCCGGCGTGACGCTATGCGAAACCAGCGGTCCGTACCAACACGTTCCACACTCTCGAAACGCTCGCTCCAAAGCGCGGCGGTCCATCTGCCAACCCAATCCTCGCGCACGCCGTGCAAATCCGCGCCAGTCAGGTGGCTGTTATAACTGGCGACAGTGCGATAAACCTCGGAAAGAAGTTTGCGGACAGGCGTTCCCGGCAAAAGCACTTCTGCAGGGACTGAGAAAAATCTCATGAGCTGTTTGCTTGCAAACAAGAGTGTGTCGCTGCGATCATACACGATCACCGCCTGATCCAGCGTGTCACAGCTCACATCAATTGCAAGTTTCAGAATGTCAACGCTAGGCAGCGCAACACGCTCCATACTCTGACTCCACGCCGACCGCAGGGGTCGACGCCAACAATACGCGTTACATGCCAGAGCGTACCGTGGAGCAGACAAAACCTATACCGAATTCCAAGTGCACCGCTTCTGGCAAAGCTGCACTATGTGATTAATCGGCAAACGAACTTCAGTCCGCGCTCATTCCAGGTGAGAGGAAAATGACACCATTAGCTTAATGAGCACTTAATCAAATCTGGTAATTGAAATATGTGTGAAGGGGAATTTGATCAGAGAATCCAGGGGAGTAATCTCTCACACAAGGCAAGCCCGCCTTGCGACTCGCCATCACGCTCCGCTACAATGTTATGATTGACGGAATGCCGACGCTGATCTGGTATTTTCGACTTCGCAAGGCGGATGCAAACAGCGCGCATTGCTTTTTCTATTCAGGCCGAAACGGGAACGCACACCGCGTCAAATCACCAATCCTATGCGCATCAGAGAACTGCCAGAAACGCTGATCAACCAAATCGCCGCCGGAGAAGTGATTGAACGTCCGGCAAGCGCGATCAAGGAATTGGTGGAAAATGCGATAGACGCAGGCGCGACCCGTATTGAAGTGGCGACCGCTGGCGGCGGCAAAAGCCTGATGCGGGTGATCGACAACGGCTCTGGCATGAGTGCGCAAGAACTGGAGATGGCGGTGCGGCGCCACTGCACTTCAAAGCTGGAGACGGGACTTGACGACATCCATACGCTCGGATTTCGTGGCGAGGCGCTACCGTCCATAGGTTCTGTCGCAAAGCTTTCTATCACGAGCCGAAGAAAAGGTGACGACCACGGCGCAGAGATCGCGGTGCATGGCGGCAAACTTGTGCCTGTCAAACCGGCTGCTGCCAATGTGGGCACTGTCGTGGAGGTGCGGGACCTTTTCTTCGCTACGCCCGCACGTCTGAAATTCATGAAGAGCGAACGCGCGGAAAGTGCAGCAATCACCGAAGTTGTGCGACGCATGGCAATCGCTTTCCCGCAAATCCGCTTTGTGCTTTCCGGGCCGGATCGCAGCACAATCGAGTTTTCCTCGACGGGTGAAGATCAACTGTCGCGTATCGCACAAGTGCTTGGAAAGGACTTCAGGGACAACGCGATTGAGATAAACGCCGAACGGGACAGCGTGGAATTGACGGGGTTTGCCGGCGTTCCAACCTTCAACAGGGGCAACGCGCAGCATCAATATGCCTTTGTGAACGGTCGCCCGGTTCAAGACAAACAGATCATGTCTGCGTTGCGTGCTGCCTATGCGGAGACAATCCCCTCAGGCCGTTATCCTGTCGCGGTGCTTTCTATTACGATTGACCCGGCGCTTGTGGATGTGAATGTGCATCCAGCGAAATCCGATGTTCGATTTCGCGATCCGGGCCTTGTTCGAGGCCTGTTGATTGGTGCCATCCGCGAAGGCCTCCAGCGCGAAGGCATGCGTGCCTCGACCTCGGGCGCCGCAGCAATGGTGAATGCCTTCCGTCCGGGCTTTGGTACAGGTGGTCATTCGTCGCCACAACAGGCATGGACACCACAAAGCTCCCCCTACCGCCCCTATAGTCAGCCCAGCCTGAACGAGAGCGAAGGCCCGGCTACCTATCAGCAGAGCGGCTTTGACGCCTTTGCCCAGCCCTCAGCGCGGGCAGAAGCACCGCAGACGGAGGTCCCGCCACCACCGCCCTCGCCCACCGGCATGAATTTGGGTGCGGCACGTGCACAACTTCACGAAAACTATATCGTCGCACAAACCGCCGACGGACTGGTGATCGTCGATCAGCATGCTGCGCATGAACGTCTGGTTTTTGAAGCCATGCGCAAGGCACTGCACGACAAGCGGCTGGCGTCGCAGGTGCTTCTAATCCCAGAGATTGTCGATCTACCGGAAGACGACTGTGACCGCTTGATGGAACACGTTGATGCTCTGGGGCAGTTTGGGCTTGCATTCGAACGATTTGGTCCGGGTGCAATTGCCGTTCGCGAAACCCCCGCCATGCTGGGCGAGATTGACGCGGCTGGCATGATCCGCGAGCTTGCCGATGAAATTGCGGAGTGGAACACAGCCAATGCACTTTCTGCCCGCCTGGAATATCTGGCCGCCACGATGGCCTGCCATGGCTCGGTACGCTCGGGACGTCGCATGGTGACGGAAGAAATGAATGCCCTGTTGCGCCAGATGGAGGCAACACCGGGATCTGGCCAGTGCAACCACGGCCGACCAACCTATATTGAACTGAAACTTGCAGACATCGAACGGCTATTCGGTCGCAGTTGATTTTTCTGGCATTGCGTCGTTCCAGTTGATAGACCGGAGCGCAAAGGAGAGGCGCATGAATCGATTTGAAGGCCATGGTGGCCGGGAAGCAAAGATCCGTTATCTGGATGGCGATTTTCAGATCGTTACACCGGGAAGCTTTGTGCCATGCGCCATTACTGGCAAGCCCATCCCTATCGACGAGTTGAAGTACTGGAGCGTTGCACGCCAGGAAGCCTACGTGGATGCTGAGGCATCTCTTGAGGCAGAAAAACGTGCTGGCGCGCTGCCGAATCAGAAGCGATAGGACTCCCACGCCACTATGCGCTACCTGATCTGAATAACGTCCGGGTGATCCTCATAAAGCCGCTCTATCAGTGCGCCATGATGGTCTAAAACTGCGCGCTGGTTGATTGATCCCTTGTCCGTGACCTCACCCCGACCGAAATCGAGCGGCGCTTGCAGAATGATTGCGCGTGCGACCCTATTGGATGAGCCGGTGGATGTTTTTGCGTGCTCTACCAACAGCTCGGTCAAGCGGTTCAGAATCGCGGGGTGACCATAAAGAGCGCTATCAGACAACGTCTCTCCGCCTTCAACCAGCCTTTCCATGGCGGGACGAAAGGGGATCAGCAACGCGCCGACCTCATTATGGTTTTCTCCGGTAATGGCGGCATCACGGATCAATCCCTCGAATGCATCCACCAGCTTGGCGCGAAGTGTGCCCACTGCCACCCATGTGCCTGTGAGCAGCTTGAAATTCTCCGCCGTTCTGCCATCAAAGAGAAAGCCCTGAGACAAGTCCTGCGGATCAACAGGGCGCAACGCGTCGCCCATGCGATAGAAACCCTCTTCGTCAAACGCGTTCGCGGTCATTTCCGGATTGCGCCAATAACCGGGCGTCACATTTGGCCCCTTGAAACGCACCTCCATCTTCTCACCAACCGGCGCGAGCTTCATGGTTATGCCTTTGGCTGGAACGCCGATATTGCCGGGTCCTGGCTGATCGGTGGCGCAGAAGGTTGCAAATGGCGCTGTTTCCGTTGAGCCAAGCCCGGTTGTCATCAAGATGCGAGCACCGATCGTTCTGACCGCAAGTTCCTCCAGTTTGCGCCATGTGGGCGTGGAAATGCCCGCGCCTGCGTAGAAAAGCACTTTGAGGTTCTTATAGAAATGCGCGGCAAGACCGGCGTCTTTTTCCATTGCCTCACAGAGCATTTCAAACCCCACCGGCACGTTGAAGTACCAGGTGGGCGACACGTCCATGATATTTTGCAGTGTTTGGGCAAATGCTTTCGGCGTTGGCCGTCCGCTATCTATGTAGAATGTACCACCGTTATAGAGAACCATATTGAAAACCTTGGAGCCGCCCGCCACGTGGTTCCAGGGTGCCCAATCGAGCACAATCGGCGGGTCATCCTGCAAAAATGCCATTGCGTCACGCACCATCTCCATGTTTGAGCAGAGCATCCGCTGCGTCTGGATCACCGCCTTGGGCGAGCCTGTCGTGCCGGAGGTAAACATGAACTTTGCGACCGTATCCGGCGTAACAGCCTCATAGGCCCTGCGCGCCGGTTCGCCGATTTCCTGTCTGATGACGTCAGACCAGGCATAATGCTTGTGCCCTTCGATTTCGCCAGTCACAGAAATAACAGGTATCGACGCATCAAAAGCGGCAGTGATTGCGGGACGGTATAGCTCTGCATCTCTGGCAAAGATGGCACCGGGCGTAATCTGATCCACAATGTCCCGCAGCTTCGTGAACTCCTTGTCCAGCTGCGTATAGGCCGGTGCGATGGCCGCAGAGGGAATGCCGACATGCTGCGCAGAAAGCGCGATCACGGCGTGCTCGAGCGAATTCTCTGACAAGATGATAAGCGGACGTTCGGCGCTCAGATCATGTTCCAGCAAAAACTCGCCGACCCGAAACACCAGATCCGCCAGCGCGCCATAGGTAATGGTGACCCATTCGCCATCACCACCGCGTTCAGCCATCCAGATTGCATCGGGAGTTTGTGCCGCCCAGTAGAGAATGCGCTCAGACAGGCACCGTGGAAATGCACCGAGAGGCTCATCCTGCCAGACAAGTATGCTGCCATCGGCACGTAGCTGAGACGTGATTTTCGGATCCCATAGCTTTACGGGACGCAATTCACCTGCTGCCATTTTCGATCCTCCCAGTCGAATAGCTATAATTGTTTTATATTATAACTTTATCGATGAGAATTCCCAAGCTGATTTTCAAAACCGGCCTTGCCAGTTTCATTGCCACTCAGGACTTGAACCGCCGCCGCTTAAAAGTGGCGATAGTGTCAGCAACAATTCGGGTTGCGATAGCCGGGTCATCGAAGGTCATCTCGATATCGAGAACCTCAGCCTTCTCGCGCAAAGTCTCCGATAGGCCGTGGCCTCCGGCCAGACGCACGTGGTCTTTGGCCGTTGTGACGAGTGCGAGGCCCTCGCGTTCTGCATCATTAAGCAGGTCAGCAACCTCATCTGCCTCAAGGTGTTGGTGATCTGCAAAGCTGCGCTTGATAGCAATCTCGCCGCCTTCCGCCTCCAGACTTTCATAGAATTTGTCCGGATCGGCAATTCCCGCGAATGCCAGAAACCTGCGCCCAGCAAAACGCCCGTCGCCGGACGTTGCAACACGCGCCTCATAAACCGGCTTACCCGCACGTGAGAGCTGTCGGACAAAACGGTCCGGCGCATCGCCCGAGCCAACTCTCAGCAAGGCCGTAACATGCAAGATTTGCTCCTTGAGCGGTACGCGAACCGGCCCGGCAGGGAGCGTCAGCCCATTGCCGATGCCACGGCGTCCATCAATCACCAGCAACGCGTAATCAATGCCAATGCGTGCGCTCTGAAAACCATCATCCATGATGATGATATCAACACCTGCCTTTTTCAAAGCTGCAGCGCCGTCAACCCGCTTCCGGCTGATGACGGTCATTGCTTCTTGCGCCAGAAGCAGCGGTTCATCGCCCACATCGCGCGCTCGATGATGGTGTGGATCGACGATCGTTGTGACGTCGAGAGAACCACCATAGCCGCGGCTCAGGATCCCAGGCATCAGCCCCATCGATTTTGCAGCCTTTGCAAGCGCAATCACAGTTGGCGTTTTACCCGCACCACCGGCGGTAAAATTGCCAACGCATAGAACAGGCACACCGGCTGGAGCCCGTTTTGCGTTGCGCATGGCCCGTGCTGCAAAGTGTCCGTAAACCAGAGAAACAGGATAAAGCGCCAGCGACTGCCAGCTTCGTTTCTTCCACCAGAAGGGGGGTGTTTCAGATACCATTACAAATTGCCAAAGTGCCGAGTTGCCGCCATTGGTTTCCAAAAACGGCAAATTGACAGAAATTGCAATATCAAAGCAGGTTTTCGAGACGCGTAATATCGTCAACAACGTGATGTGCGACGGGCCCAAGCGAGGCTGCATTTCCGGTGCCGGTCAGCACGCCAACACGCATGCCCAGCGCCGCGCGTCTGGCCATCTCCATGTCGTGGGCATTGTCGCCAACCATCATAACATCGCCAGGCGCAAGCCCTGTCGCATCGCAGAAGCCAAGCGCCATGCCCGGCTCAGGTTTGGCGCCGTGACCACTGTCATAGCCACACACATAATCGAGATATTGTTCAAAGCCGAGATGACGAGACAGACCGCGAATTGCGCGTTCATTGTCGCTTGAAGCAATGCCAAGCTTCAAGCCTCTTGCCTTGAGGCGGGCAAAGAACGAAGCCAAATCGGTCACCGGAACCGCAAACTCATATGCGCCTGCAAAAAAGTCGTCCATATCCACGACCATCTGCTCATAAGGAATGACCGCACCTTCTGTGGCAAATGCCTCCGCGATTTCAACAGTGTTGCCCGCAGCAAAGAGACTATCTGCAATCACTTTGCCGCTTTCAATGTCCATCCCACCGACGGTCATGAGACGTGCGGCCAGCTCTTTGTCACCGCCTGCAGCAGTCAGTGACAATTGCTGAATGACCGGTGTCCAACTTTTTTCGAAATCGATCAGTGTTCCGTCCTTGTCGAACAGAATTCCTGCTATCGCCATCTGGGTGGTTCCTTCACCTGCGCTTGCTGTCGAGGCGCACTTTCAGGGCGAGCGGACTGACATAGGGTTCCAGCCCCTTCATCGTCATGGCCAAAGCACCCTTCATCTCATAGAGCGTATTTTGACCAGCCTCGATCATCTGACCGCGCACTTCATCATTATTCATCAGATAGTGAACGCCTTTTGCCAACATCTGCTCGTCGCGAACAATCTTGGCGCTGCCATTCTTTGCAAGCCGCTGATAGGACTCACGGAAGTTTTGAACGGCCCCACCGGAAAGCACGGCACAGCCAAGTTGTGCAGCCTCCATGGGACTTTGCCCACCTTCAGCTCCAATTGAACCGCCGATGAAGGCAATTTCGCTGACGCGAAGCACTATTCCAAGATCGGCAATTCTATCGGCAAGCAAAATGTCCGTAGACGCGGAAATATTGACCTCGCTGCTAAGGCGGGCAACCTCCAGCCCCGACTTTGCGAGCGCTTCCTCAACTTCATCCACGCGGCTGCGTTCATGCGGGACAATGATCGTCAGCTGATCATTGCGTGATTTGAGCTGGCGATGGATGCGCCCCACCATCTCCTCTTCACCGGGATGGGTGAAAACAGCCGCCCAGCATTTGCGGGGTCCAAGTGCGCGCATAATCCGCTGGAGCTCATCCTGATCGACAGGAAGAGGATCGTTTTCAGCTTCCAGGCTTCCCGCAACGAGCACCGGCAAGGCACCAAGGGACGCATATTTTGCGGAATCTGCGTCGGTCTGCGCGATGACCAGCGCAAGATTTCGGAACAGTTGCTCCACCATGAAATGCGCGCGTTTCCAGCGCGCATAAGTGGCATCAGACAATCTGCCATTGACGATGATCTGCGGGATGTGTCGCGCGCCCAGCTCCATGACTGTAACCGGCCATACCTCTGGTTCCGCCATAATGGCGGCATCGGGCTGCCAATGCTCAAGGAAACGTCTGACCGCAGGCGAGAGGTCCAGCGGAACATATTGATGAATAATGCCTTCCGGCATGCGCCGCATGACAATCTCGGCAGCATTCGCAGTGCCCGTGGTCAGCAGTACCTGGATACCGCGTTTTCGCACCTCCCGGATCAGCGGCAAAACAGCTGTGACCCCAGCGGCGCGCGTCGCATGGAACCATACCAGCGGACCATCAGGGCGCTCCTGAGACGCATGGCCAAAGCGCTCTTTTCGGCGTGAGGAAGGCAGCTCACCATTCGTACCGCGAATGGCAAGATAGGGCTTCAAGAATGGATATACTCCAACACCAGCCCACCTGTATGCAGCCAGCGCGCCACGCGCCAAGCCATGAGCCATTTTTCCCCTACCGATCCGGTCCGATCCCTCGACCGCAGTTATTGCACCCGGTTGTTTCCGGGCGCATTATTCGTCAATAAATCAACCCGCTTTGCCTGGGTCCAACAGCTTGTGCATGTGTACGATGAAGTAGCGCATATGTGCATTATCTACCGTCGCCTGTGCCTTTGCACGCCAAGCTGCCTCTGCAGCTTTGTAGCTTGGAAAGATGCCAACAATGTCGAGCGATTCCAGATCGCTGAACTGAACTTCCGTCAGGCTTTCAAGCTCGCCACCAAAGACGAGATGAAGCAGCTGTTTTTCGTTTTCCTCAACGGGCATGTATACTCCTGAGATAGCAAGGTCTTGAAAAACTCCCCCACGGCCAAACCGTGTGGAGCATTTGAGTGCTCTCGTCAATGCCTGATGGCCGGATCAATTGCCTCCAGTATTAACGAAATCTGGCTATTTGTAGACGCTGTCAACGTGGCTTTTGCAACATCGACTTGATTGTAATCCACCAGGTTTCCGTGCAAATCGCGCAATGTACCGCCCGCCTGCTCCAGAATAATGTCGGCGGCGGCAAGGTCCCATTCGTGGCTATTGGGTTTGACTAGCGTTGCTGCCAGTCGGCCGTCAGCGACCATGGCTATGCGATAGGCGAGCGACGGGATGTGTTCGGCACGCACGAAGCCTTTGCGCAGTTCCTCTGGCAGTGTCGCAAATGCCTTCTCAGTTGCAGCGATTGCATTCGCTCCGCTTTCGTCACCGCAGGCAATGACCTCGCCATTCTTTGTGGCTTGGCCACCAACGCATGCTGCGTATGTTTCGCCAAGTGCGGGAGCGACCAGAACACCGGCAACCGGGCGGCCTTTGTGAACAACGGCGGCGCTTACACACCAGGTTTCCCTGCCCGCCATGAAAGCGCGCGTACCATCAATGGGGTCTACGATGAATAGAGTATCTTTCGAAAGGCGTTCAGCCGCATCTTCGGTTTCTTCCGACAGCCAGCCATAATCGGGACGGGCGGCTTGCAGCATTTTGTAAAGAACTTCATTGGCCTCATAATCGGCAGCAGTAACAGGCGAACGATCCTTGTCCTTCCACCAGACCTCCGGCGATTGACGGAAATGGCCCATCGCCGCGTCCGCCGCGGCTGACGCTGCGGCTTGCAACAGTTCCAAATCTTCCGTCCAGCGTTTTGCCAGATCCAAGGCTGCACCCATTACCGTCCGGCCAATGTCATATTTTCGATGCCAAGGGTCGGTGCTGCAACACCATAGCTGCGATCAATATCGCTCGCAGGTGTCAGCGAAAGGAACATATCCTTCAGGTTGGAGGCGATTGTGACGCCCGAGACCGGATAAGCGATCTCGCCATTCTCAATCCAGAAACCTGATGCACCACGGCTGTATTCGCCGGTGACCATATTCACACCCTGCCCGATGACTTCAGTTACATAGAAACCGGTTCCAACGGAACGGATCAGTTCTTCCGGTGCAATATCACCTGGTTCCAAAGCAAAATTGGTACATGCCGGGCTGACAACCGAGGAGCCGCGAACGCCGCGCCCATTGGTCGGCAAATCCAGCTCCCGGCCTGTGGAGGTGGACAGGAACCAATGTTTCAGCACCCCGTCTTCAACCATCACCAGGCGCTCACCCATCACGCCTTCACCATCGAACGGACGCGATGACGATCCTCGCACAATAAGCGGATCGTCCGTAGCGCTGACCCCGGCTTTCAAGACCTGCTTGCCCATCATGGAACGCAGGAATGAGGTCTTTTTGGCAACTGCCGCACCATTGATGGCTCCTGCCAGATGACCGGCTATGCCGCGTGCAACACGCGGATCAAAGATAACAGTCAGCCCCTTGCGGGTTTCAACCTGGCGCGGATTGAGACGTTTGACAGCGCGTTCGCCTGCACGTCGCCCAACGATTTCCGGGTCATCCAGCTCGTCAAAGAACATCGTTGAATCAAAATCATAGTCGCGTTCCATTCCGGTTCCCTCGCCCGCAATCACGCTGACGGAGAAACCGTAGCGCGAGGCGACATAGGAGCCGGAAAAACCATGAGATGTTGCCAGAACCAACCCACCTGAACCAGCAGATGCACCTGCGCCGGATGAATTTGAAACACCTTCCACGCCAAGCGCAGCCTCTTCGGCGGCCATTGCCAATTCAGTCAGCTTGGCACTGTCGATCTCTGTGCTGTCATAAAGGTCCAGATCCGGATAGGATTTTGCGAGATTGGCTTCGTCGGCCAGGCAGGCAAATTTGTCCTCCGGCGACACTTTGGCCATAGCTACGGCACGTTCAGCCAACGCCTTCAAGTCGAAGCCAGGATTAGCAGCAACGGAGGCCACCTTCTGCCCGACGAAGACACGCAGCGAGAAATCATCGCTCTCGGACAGCTCCGTGCCTTCCACTTTGCCCAGTCTCACCGACACCCGACTGGAGCGCGCGCGCATGACAACAGCGTCCGCCTTGTCTGCGCCAGCTGCAAGCGCGAGATCAATCAGCTCGGAAGCTCGATTGAGAAGCGCGTCGGAATCACTTGAAGTTGACATATGTTTGTCCTTTCACTCGACAAATGATTTATTGTGCAGCACACAATGCATCAAGGGGCTTGCGGAGATTCTTCGCCTGCTTCGGATGAATTTAGGCGTTTTGCGGACGGAATATGGCCGAAGCACACACATTCTATCAGGAGGCGTTGTTACTTTTGGGTGGGGCGGTCATTGCGGCCCCCATATTCAAGCGGCTCGGACTTGGCACCATCCTTGGCTATTTGGCCGCCGGCATACTCATTGGTCCAATTGCTCAGCTGATAACGGGCGCGCAGGATATCCTCGGTTTTGCGGAGCTCGGCGTCGTATTCCTGTTGTTCATCGTCGGTCTCGAGTTGAAGCCATCGCGCCTATGGCAGATGCGCAAGGACATATTCGGGCTTGGAAGCCTGCAGGTCATCATTACAGGTTCGTTGCTGGCAAGCATACTGTCCTGGAATGGTATTCTCGGCTGGCGTGCCTCCATCATTGCAGGTTTTGGTCTTTCGCTTTCTTCCACCGCCTTTGCACTTCAAATATTGGGTGAAAAGGGCGACATGAATCTGAGCTACGGTCGACGCTCGTTTTCGCTTCTGCTTTTCCAGGATCTGGCGATTGTGCCGCTACTGGCCATTATCCCGCTTTTGTCTCCATGGAAAACTGCGGCGGGGGACGCCAATCCCTATGCAAATTTTGCCATTGCAGTTGCAGCTATCGCGGCACTCATTGCTGCTGGTCGCTATTTGCTCAACCCGGCTCTTCGTCTGATAGCACGGGCGGGGGCGCGCGAGGCAATGATTGCCGCAGCCCTATTCGCAGTGCTTGGGGCTGCCGTGGTCGCCCAACAGGCGGGCCTTTCCATGGCCATGGGCGCGTTTCTTGCTGGTGTGATGCTGGCGGAATCAAACTACCGCCACGAACTGGAGGCCGATATTGAGCCATTTCGCGGCATATTGCTGGGCCTGTTCTTTATGGCTGTTGGCATGTCCGTCAATCTGCAGGCCATTTGGAACAATATTTTTCTGGTGCTGGCCGCTGTGCCAGCCATGATGGCGATCAAGTTCACTGTGCTGTACCTCGTGTGTCGCGTTACGGGGTCAAACGTCGGAGACGCCGCCCGCATCGGGCTTTTGCTGCCTCAAGGTGGCGAATTTGGCTTCGTTCTGTTTTCCGCAGCATCTGCCGCGTATATCCTTTCACCTGCAAATGCATCGCTGTTGATCTCCATTGTGACGCTCTCCATGGCACTCACGCCGCTTGCAATCATGCTTGAGCGTTTCATCCCTCAAGAGTCTCCCGAGACAATCGTGGAGGATTTTGAAGGCGCGGGCGCCGACGTGCTGATGATTGGATTTTCCCGATTTGGCCAGATTGCCTCGCAGGTTCTTCTCGCAGGTGGGCGCGATGTAACCATCATCGAATCGTCTGCGGATCGCATACATCAGGCCGCCCAATTTGGTTTCCGCATCTATTTTGGCGATGGAACGCGAAAGGACGTGCTACGGGCCGCAGGCATCGAAAGTGCAAAGATTGTGGCTGTTTGCACGCACAAGAGGGAGGTTACGGATCGCATCGTGGATCTGGTGCAATCGGAATACCCGCACGCCCGCGTTTACGCACGCGCCTATGACCGGGTTCACACATTGTCGCTGCGCGCGCGGGGCGTCGCCTATGAAGCGCGGGAAACCTTTGAATCCGGGCTTCTATTCGGCCGCAAGACACTGGAAGGTCTGGGCGAGAATGAAGAGATGGCGTTGGAAATCTCAGATGATATTCGCAAACGTGACGCCGCTCGCCTTTCCATTCAGCAGGTTGAGGGCATCATGGCTGGCCGCGATATGCTGCATACAAGACCTGTTTTGCCCGAACCGCTGATGAAGCCGAAGAGACATGAAGACGGCTGATGGCATCTACTGCTTGGCGCGGAAAGCGAATTCAGCATCAAGGGCTGTCTTTAGCTGATCCTTGATTGAGGAGGAGGCATCCAAAACCTCACGGGCGCGCATGAAATCCAGCACGCGAAATGCAGCCACATCGGGCTTCAACAATATGTCCGGCGGATTTTGGCGCAGCTTCGACGCTATTATGGACTGCATCATCAATTGCGAAGCGCCAAACAGGCTGTCGATACGGGTTGGAATTTCACCGCTGTCGCCCTCAGGCCCACCCACGACATCAATGCCGATCACGATGTCGGCCTTGCCCAAAAGTGGCTCGAAGGGCACGGGATCATAAATGCCGCCGTCAATCATGATGCGCTCATTGAGCTTGACGGGAAGAAATACTGCCGGGATGGCCGCCGATGCTGCCATCGCCTTGTACAGATCCCCCTCACCGACCAGAGTGCCAACCTGACCGTAATAGTCAGTTGTTGTTACCTGGAGTGGAATTTCAAGCTCACAAAAATCATTTGGAATTCGGTTCGGAAGGAAGGCCCTGAGAATTCGCTCGAGATTGAATTGACCAACGCGCAGTCCGTTGGACATTGCGTCGCGCATGCTGGTGGGGCGCATTTTCCAAATGCGGTTCAGGACCTCCGCGCGGTTGCCAACGGTGGAAATCGTATAGTCGCGAATTTCCTCGCCGCGCATGCCTGCAGCCATACCTGCGCCCATGATCGCACCAATTGACGAACCCGTAATTGCGACCGGGCGAATGCCCAGTTCATCAAGCGCTTCGATGACGTGAATATGTGCGAGACCACGCGCGCCACCGCCCCCGAATGCCACTGCAACGGTTGGGTCGGTGCGCGAAGATAGCGCTGTGGAACCGCTCTTGTCTTGCATAGCTCTATGCCTTGTAGCTGTAGAAATGCATCTTGGTGTCGCCAAATGCACGTTCCTCAAGAAAACGGCAATTCGCGGGCACAACTACTTTTATATCGGCACGTTCTTCCACAATAACAAGAGCACCGTCATAGAGCCAACCGCCCTTTACGGCGGCGGCAATGGCCTTGTCACCCAATCCCATACCATAAGGCGGATCAGCAAAAACAAGATGAAACGGCTCCATGGTGCCCGGCACGCCCAGATCAGTCGCATCGCGGCGAAACACCTTGGTGCGGCCCTGCAATCCGAGCTGCATCATGTTCTCACGCAGCAGACCTCTGCCTTCAGCGCTATTTTCAACAAAGAGCGCCTGTGCGCAGCCACGTGAGAGAGCCTCAAAACCAACTGCTCCGGTACCCGCAAAAAGGTCCAGTATCCGCGTGCCATCGAGGGCATCGGGATAGCTATGCGTCAGAATATTGAACAGGCTTTCGCGCGTCCGGTCTGTGGTTGGACGTATGTTCTGAGATTTCGGTGAGGCAAGTGCGCGCCCCCGAAACTCACCGCCGACGATCCGCACCGCGAGGGCCTCCCCTGTTTCCAGCAGGTCTTTCAGAACGGCCCTGACCTTCTGAGCGACCCTGGCCTTCTGAGCGACCCTTTGGACCACCCTTGAAGCCGCCCTTGCCTGCAGGCTTATCACCGAATTTGCCCTTTGGCTTGTCACCAAATTTGCCAGCGGGTTTGCCAGTTGCCTTGTCAGACGGACGAGCCGCATTACGCGCGGGCTTGCCAGTTTTTTCCGACTGCGACTTGTCTGATTTCGCCTTGGCTTTCTTTGGCCCCAGCGGACGGGCACCAGGCGCCATCCAGACATTTGCTGTGCGGTGCTGACCAAAAGGCGGATGCTTCTTCTTCTCATCCCCCTCATCGCGATCACGACCACGGTCACGGTCACGACCTCTGTCGCCGTCACGATCACGGCCCGGGCGCGTATCAAGCCGGTCAAGATTGCGCGCGCGCTTTTCGGAAGGCTTTTCAAACTTGCCGGGCTTCCAGCCGTCATCCTCCGGCTTACGACGCGCAGGCTTTTGTTGTGGCTCTTCGTCAGCAACGAGATTACCCATGTGATCGAAGATTGGCGCATCGAAATTGGCACCAGCGTCTTCAATCAATCGCGGACCAAGCTGGTCACGCAACATGCGACCACGGATCTCCTGCACCTTGCCTTCGGCAAGATTGCCAAGCTGGAACGGGCCATAGGAAATACGGATCAGGCGGTTAACATCCAGACCCAGTGCGCCAAGAACGTTCTTGATCTCGCGGTTTTTGCCTTCGCGAAGCCCCATGGTGATCCACACATTGTGGCCCTGCTCGCGGTCAAGCGTGGCTTCGATACCGCCGTAGAGGACACCGTCAACAGCGATACCATCCTTCAACGCATCAAGCTTTGCCTGATCGATGCTGCCATGGGCGCGTACGCGATAGCGACGCAGCCAGCCTGTGGTCGGCAGCTCCAGCACGCGGGACAGACCGCCATCATTGGTGAGAAGGATAAGACCTTCGGTGTTGATATCCAGACGACCCACCGACATGACACGCGGCAGACCTTCCGGCAAATTATCAAAAACCGTCGGGCGGCCTTCCGGGTCCGAGTTTGTGGTCACAAGGCCAGCTGGCTTATGGTAAAGCCAAAGGCGTGTGCGCTCGATACCCTTGATCGCCTCGCCGTCAACTTCAATCCGGTCGGAAAGCGTGACGTTGACCGCGGGCGTGTCCAGCACTTTGCCGTTGAGGCTCACACGACCATCCATGATCATGCGCTCGACATCGCGGCGTGAAGCAATACCTGCGCGCGCCAACAGCTTGGAAATGCGTTCAGGCTTCAACGCCGTGGAAGCGTCATCACGACGCTCCGGACGCGGGCCCTTGGAAAATTGCGGTTTACCGCCATCGGGGCGTGGACCTCGGGATTTGTCGCCAAATGCCTTGGCACCGCGAGGTTTATCCTTCGGATTACCGGATTTAGAAAAACCGCCGGGTTTCTTGCCACCCGAGCGTTTGGATTTGTCTTCAGAATTCATTTGGATTTGCCTGTTCGTTTGGCGTGTCCTATCAGTTCATGCAAGCAAGGTTAAGAGGTTTCTTTATATGAGTGAATATATGAAGCTGGCACTTGAGGAAGCGCATGCCGCCGCTGACCGCGGAGAAGTGCCGGTGGGCGCTGTCATTGTGCATGGCGGGGAGATCGTCTCGCGAACAGGCAACCGGACGCGGGAGCTGGCCGACCCTACCGCTCATGCAGAGGTCCTCGCCATCCGCGAGGCCGCTGTAAAACTCGGTTCCGAACGCTTGAATGATGCCGACCTCTACGTGACTCTTGAGCCGTGCACCATGTGTGCGGCGGCCATTTCTTTCGCCCGGGTCCGTCGCCTCTACTATGGCGCGGAAGACGACAAGGGCGGCGGCGTAGACAACGGTGTGCGCTTCTATTCCCAGCCAACCTGCCACCATGCCCCGGAGGTCTACTCCGACATTGCGGCCCGCGAGGCCAGTGATTTACTAGTTGAGTTCTTTAAAAACAGACGCAGTTTATAGTTGATAAAAGCCAATTCAAATACAATTGAAGAATAGTTAAGACTTTCATAAGGACGCAGTAAGGTAACTGTCAGCTTCATTCTCCTATTATTTCGGCCAGTCGACTATGACGACTGAGATCAAACCGAGGAGCAGATCATGACAAAGGCCGTAAGAGAACATCTCAAGAGCGCATTGACAGCGACAGCACTTGCAGCGGTATTTATCGCCGCAAACCCACTCATGTCAGCAGTGCCGGGTTGGACCCTCGAAAGCCATGCGCGTGATAGCGGCGAATCCGAGAGTGAATCTGAAAGCGAGTCTGAAAGCGAATCCGGCGGCCATTCTGAGAGCCACAGCGGAGGATCAGAGAGTCACAGCGGTGAATCCGAGAGCCACTCAGAAAGTCATTCTGAGAGCCATAGCGGTGGTTCTGAGAGCCACTCAGAAAGCCATTCGGAGAGCCATTCCAGCGGGCATGGCAGCGAAGCCGAAAATGAAAGCCAATCCGAGACCCACAGCTCTTCCCACCGCAGCGAAAAGAACAGCAGCAAGCAACATTTGAAGTTTGGCGGCGGTTGCGGCGCGATCTTCTGTTAAATCACAGCACTCAACAATCAAAACCCCCGAGGCGATGCACCGGGGGTTTTTCAATTTCAACGACGTTCCTGTTAGAACCGCCACCATTCAGAATTGCTCTGCTGAGCGGCCTTGGCCTCTTTTTTGCGCCGACGCTCTTTCACCAATTCAGGCTCACCGAGATCTTCGAGTGCTGCCTCATCAGTGGCTCGGCGGTACTCCACCGGCGGATCACTCAACAAACGCCGCTCGTCATAAATGCCCTGTTGAACCTTGCGTGCTGCACGATAGGCCTGACGCTGTTCTGCCAAAGACTGGGTTGTTGTATTGCTGGCCTTAAGAAGAGGTGAGCGCTGTGTTGGATTGGCTTCAGCCTCCTTGCGAAGGCGCTGACGCGTTTGTTCCGGGCTTTCCAACCAATCAGGATTGTTTTCGCGCGACGCCAGCGTTTGCTGCGGTGCTGGCAAGGCTGGCTGCTCTGTCGCAGGAACGACAAGTTCAGGTCGCGGCGCATAGCTGATCTCTTCGGTCTTGCGCGTCGTACCAATCGACGCAACATTGCCGATGTCTTCAAACAATTGCTCAGCCGCAGTCTTGTCGGTCCCATATCGCGGGCTGCCAAGGCAACCCGACAACTGAACCGAAGCTGCCACGACCACAGTCAGACTGGCGCAAACTCGTAACCAATGCGTCATTTCAAAGCGTCCTCCGGCAGTGCTTAACGCCTGCCATTCAATACCCGCAAAACTGCACTGAAACAGAAATCCGGCCAATTTCAGGCGGAAAATACCGGATGAACCACTAAAAGGCAATTCATCCGGATTTCATTCAGCTCAGGCTTGATTATAGCCAAGTTCCCGCAGCGCTGCTGCGTCACGCGCAGATACATCCGGGTATTCCGGATCGGACCCGACATCGCTTGTGATGCGCCATGAGCGGGCGCATTTCTTGCCTTCCGCCTTCTGTGGCACCACTGAAACGGACGAAACGTCATCAAGCCGGAATGCATCTGCCGGACCGGCGGAGCTTTCAACCGTGATATCGGATGTGATGCAGATTTCTGCAAAATCCTGACCCTCAAGCGCCTCCAGGAGCGCCGCATCGCTGATATGCACAACAGGTGCCGCCTCAAGCGAGGAGCCGATACGCTTTTCACGGCGTTCGATTTCAAGTGCACCGGTAACCACATAGCGCACGTCGCGGATTTTCTTCCACTTGGCAGAAAGCGCGTCGTTTTGCCATTCAGCAGGCACTTCGGTGAACTGCTCAAGGTGAACAGATTCAGCATCCGGATTGCGAGCCAACCATGCCTCTTCCATGGTGAAGACCAGCATGGGAGCAAGCCAGGTCACCAGACAATCAAAAAGCTGACGGATGACATAGAGTGCCGCACGGCGCTTCAGGCTGGACGGCGCTTCACAATAAAGTGCATCCTTACGGATGTCGAAATAGAATGCAGAAAGCTCGATATTGGCAAAATCGGTCAGGGCACGGGTGATGCGCTTGAAGTCAAACTCATCGTAGCCCTTGCGAACGACCTTATCGAGCTCATAGAGCCTGTGCAGCATCAGCCGCTCGAGTTCAGGCATATCAGCCAGAGCGATGTCTTCGCCCTCGTCATGCGCAAGCGTACCAAGCATCCAGCGAATGGTATTTCGCAGTTTGCGATAGGTGTCGATATTGGTTTGGATGATCGTCTTGCCGACGCGCAGGTCTTCCGAATAGTCCGACGTCATGACCCACAGGCGCAAAATATCCGCACCCGATGTTTTCATAACTTCCTGCGGGGCAACAACATTGCCCTTGGACTTCGACATTTTCTCACCCTTCTCATCCATGATGAAGCCATGGGTGAGAACAGTGTCGTAGGGCGCGCGGCCACGCGTGGCGCACGATTCCAGAAGTGAAGAATGGAACCAGCCACGATGCTGGTCAGAGCCTTCGAGATAAAGGTCTGCCGGCCATTTCAGGTCCGGACGATCCTCCAGCGTAAAGGTGTGCGTCGATCCACTGTCGAACCAAACGTCGAGAATATCGCGAACCTGCTTCCACGTGGATGCGTCATGCTTGTTACCCAGGAAGCGCTCGGCAGCACCGGCAGCAAACCATGCGTCTGCGCCCTCAGCCTCAAAAGCTTCAAGGATACGTGCATTGACTTCGTCGTCCTGCAGGATGTTGCCTTCTTCGTCAGCAAACACGCAGATCGGCACGCCCCATGCGCGCTGACGCGACAGCACCCAGTCGGGACGCTGTTCGATCATGCCGCGCAGGCGGTTCTGGCCAGAGGCGGGCACGAAACGCGTGTCATCAATACCCTTCAGCGCGCGCGACCTCAGCGTCGTGCCATCGCCGAAATCATGATCCATATAAACAAACCATTGCGGCGTGTTGCGGAAGATGATCGGCTTTTTGGAGCGCCAGGAATGCGGATAGTCGTGCTTGATGCGACCACGGGCAAAGAGCCTGTCCTTGGCGATCAACGTTTCGATAACGCGCTTGTTGGCATCACCCTTCTTGCCGTTGTCGTCCATGACACGGGCCGGGCCACCCTCGGCGTCCGGACCAAAGCCGGGAGCGTCTGCGGTATAGTAGCCGTCATCACCAACCGGGAACGGGATTTTTGTCGGCACGCCGCGCGCTTCCAGTTCGCGCACATTATCCATCCACGCCTCAAAGTCTTCGCGACCATGAGATGGTGCGGTGTGCACGAAGCCAGTACCGGCATCGTCGGTCACGTGATCACCATCGAGAAGCGGAACCGGGAAATCGTAACCGAGATCGACGAGTGGGTGCGCGCAGGTGATGGCGGCCAGCTCTTCCGGTGCCACATCACGCATGCGGTTAAACTGCAGCTTGGCCTTGGCAAAGCTCTCTTCGGCCAGATTATCGGCAAAGATCAGCTTTTCGCCCGGCTGCGGTCCGAAATCATTCTCTGCAGCGGTGACTTCATAAAGGCCGTAATAGATGCGCGACGAGAAGCAGATCGCCCGGTTGCCGGGGATGGTCCAGGGGGTGGTCGTCCAGATGACGACGCATGCCCCAGCCAAATCCGGGTTGGGAGACTTGCCTGCCATGATCGGAAACTTCACCCAGATCGTGTCGCTTTCGACCTCATGATATTCCACTTCGGCTTCAGCCAGCGCGGTGCGCTCGACAACCGACCACATGACCGGCTTGGAGCCGCGATAAAGCTGGCCGGTTTTGGCGATCTTCAGAAGTTCGCCAGCGATGCGCGCTTCAGAGTGGAAGTTCATCGTCGTGTAGGGTTTTTCAAAGTCACCCTCGATGCCCAGACGCTTGAATTCCTCAGTCTGCACGTCGATCCAATTCTGTGCAAAGTCACGGCATTCCTTGCGGAACTCGTTGATCTCAACTTCATCCTTGTTCTTGCCCTTGGCGCGGTAGGCTTCCTCGATCTTCCACTCGATC
Source organism: Ensifer sp. (assembly GCA_050301895.1). GTDB lineage: Bacteria > Pseudomonadota > Alphaproteobacteria > Rhizobiales > Rhizobiaceae > Ensifer_A. The sequence goes on from JBNKZZ010000004.1 coordinate 157,718, forward strand.
GGCAGGCCGTGGCAGTCCCAGCCGGGAACATAGTTGCTATCGAACCCGCGCATCTGGAACGAGCGGGTGATAACGTCTTTGAGGATCTTGTTCAGCGCGTGGCCGATATGGATGTTGCCGTTTGCATAGGGAGGGCCATCATGCAGGACATATTTCGGGCGACCTGCGGCGGAAGCACGAAGCTTCTTGTACATGTCCATTTCCGCCCAGCGCGCAACAATTTCCGGCTCTTTATTTGGCAGGCCGGCACGCATGGGGAAATCGGTCTTAGGCAGGTAAAGCGTTGACGAATAGTCTACTTTTTCTTGGGAATCGGTCATTTCTGGGGCCGTTTTCTTTGCTCAGCGCCATTTCATTAGGCGCGAATTATTGAAGTCAGGTGAAGGGGGGGCGTTTGAGAATACGCCAAAATCCCGGACCCTCCGGCAGGCTCTCGTTGAGAGCGCCTTAGAGGGCCGGGCCAATAATTCGTATCGGGAATATCAACCGGCACTTGCTCATGAGGCGGTTGTTTATGCGTTTTTGCCCAAAATTGAAAGAGGGCAACGGAAGAATATCTGTCAGGCCACCTGACGGCGAATGCCAAAGAATTCCACACGGGTGAGATAGCGCGCGACAACGATGCCAACCACCATCGCGGCAAGAAACACAAACGAGCTGATATGCCCTAGCCCAAGGGCCGGAATGACAGCACCGGGGCAAAAGCCCGTGATGCCCCAGCCGATACCGAATACCGCTGACCCGCCAACCAGCTTTGCATCAATCTGTGTCGCTGTCGGCAAAACAAACTTCTCGCCATAGACTGGCTTCTGGCGTTTGCCGAAAATGAAGAAATAGCCGGGCACAGCCACCGCCAAGGCACCAGCCATGACGAATGCAAGACTGAGATCGAAGCTGCCTGCGACATCAAAGAAGTTGATGACCTTGGCAGGGTTCGCCATGCCTGAAAAAACAATTCCAAGCCCAAAAAGCGCACCAATAAAATAGACGACCAGATAGCGCATCAGATGGCACCTCCCAGGATGTGGCGAATGATATAGACGGTGATGAAACCGAAAAGCATGAAGGAGATGGTGGCCGCCACCGAGCGGCGGGAAAAGCGGGCCAGCCCGCAGATGCCATGCCCTGACGTGCAACCCGAGCCAAAGGTGACGCCCAGACCGGTGATGACACCGCCAATAATGAGCGCGGTCGTTGAAATCGGCACTTCATAGGAGATTTTTGCGCCCGCCAATTGCGCAAGGAATGGTGCGGTTACAGCGCCAGCCAGAAACGTCGCCTTCCACGCCCAGTCACGATCAAGAGGCGGCAGAATGCCACCCAGAATGGCTGTCATGCCTGCAATGCGCCCCCAGAAATACATGAGCGCGACGGTGGCCAGCCCAATGGCGGCTCCGCCTGCAAGCGACAAAAATGGTGTAAACTCGGTCATGGGCATATTCCAGACTAGATGAATGTATCTGGAATCTATCAATCCCGGCAAATATCGACAGGATTCCCATATTGTTTTTTATAGGTATGAGAAAACATATTTCTCAAAACAAGCCATTGCTGGCAAATCCCGTCCGTTGCTTCAAAAAGCGATACCGCAGTCCAGTTCACCAATGGGCTGCACAGAGTTCAAGAACTCGCGTGCCTCGTCCTTGTCGCGCTCCATTTGCTCAACAAGCGCTTCCAATCCGTTGAATTTCTGCTCTTCACGCAAGTAGGAAAAAAGCGAAACGCGGGCGGTTTCCCCGTAAAGGTCACCGTTAAAGTCGAAGATGAAGGTTTCGAGCAATGCCGCACCATTGTCGTCAACGGTGGGGCGGTGGCCATAACTCGCAACACCGTCCAGCAATGTACCATCCGGGCGGCGATAACGCACCGCATATATGCCGGGTTTGAGTGTCGCTTCCACAGGCAGGGTCATATTGGCAGTTGGAAAGCCAAGGGTGCGCCCCAGTTTCTTGCCGTGCTGCACCTCAGCCTCGATCGTATAGCGATATCCAAGCAAACCGGCCGCCTCGGATACATCGCCACGCGCCAGACAATCGCGAATGCGGCTGGATGACACGACCTCTCCGCCCTCATCGCGGAATGCATCGACAAGAGAAACGCCAAACCCATGACGTTTGCCGGACTCCATGAGGAATGCCGGACCACCTTTCCTGCCATTACCGAAGTGAAAATCGAAACCGGTAACAACATGGGCGGCGTGCAGCGTGTTTTGAAGGATCTCCGTGATGAAATCCTCCGCAGAACGCTGCGAGAATTCACGATCGAAAGGATATTCGATCACCGCATCGAAGCCGAGCGCCTCAAGCACATGGGCGCGAAGTGGCGCAGGCGTCAGACGAAAGACCGGTGCTTCGGGACGAAAGACCGTGCGGGGATGTGGTTCGAAGGTGAGTACCAGCGCTGGCACTTTTCGCGCAGCCGCTTCTTCCAGCGCGCGTGCCAGAACCCATTGATGCCCACGATGAACACCATCGAAATTGCCGATTGCGACGACACCGCCCCGCAGGGCCTGCGGCAGAACATCGCCTCCATCAATCCTCAGGAATTCGCTCATCTGTTTCCCACTATGCCAGGCGTGGCATCCACCAGTTTGGAGTAGCGTTTTCGCGCTTCAGAAATGCTTCCAGTGCTTCAACGTCAGTTTTACCGCCGAGAACATATTCTGCCGCATGAATGCCGCCACTTATGTAGAGCAGATCAAAACCTGCATCCAGCGCCCCGCGAACATCTGTCGGCATGCCGTCACCAATTGCCATCACGCGCTTGCGATCTACAGTGCCCTTGACGGCTTCGGCCTCCGCCAGTGCCGCAGCATAAATAGGAGCGTGCGGCTTGCCTGCAATGCGGGTTTCTCCGCCGATTTGCGCATAGGCGGCGGCCATGGCTCCGGCGCAAGGGATCAACCTGTCGCCACGTTCCACAACCAGATCAGGGTTGGCGCAGATTAAAGGCACGCCGCGCACCTTGAACCCTTGCAGCATGTCTGCATAGTCGTCCGGCGTCTCAGTTTCGTCGTCAAAAAAGCCTGTGCAGACAACCGATTGGGCGTCTTCCGGCGATATGACGACACGCACATCCAGACCGTCCAGCAAGGGCAGATCGCGATCCGGCCCCAGCAGAAAAATGTCCTTCGGACCTTCAGCAATCAGGCGGCGTGTCACATCGCCAGACGTCACGATGCGGTCGTAGGCTGCGTCAGGTACGCCAATCATCTCAAGTTGCGCGATGACACCGGCGGATGGACGGGGTGAATTGGTAATCAACACCACGCAGACACCTGCTTCCCGCGCCTTGCTCAATGCTTTGCCCGCCTGCACGAACGGATCGACGCCATTGTGCAGAACGCCCCAAACGTCACACAGGATAACATCGTAGTCTTCGACTATTTCGTGGAGCGCATCGATTTGGGCCGTCATATGTCCCGCCTGATCAGAATTTTCAAATTGCGCTCTGCATGGCAAATCGGCACACCAAAGACAAGAAAAATATGGCATTGGCGCATGTCAGTGCAGAAGCTGGCAGTTCTCGCCCACGAGGTAGCTTGACCTTGCAAGAGCCGCGGGCCTATTCCATTACACAAATTCAGCAAGGGGAATCACTGCATGTCGCGGGCACCCGGCCGCACTCTTATCTATATTGTTGCATTCAACTTCACCGTGTTTGTCGTTGCGACACTTGCATATTTTGCTGCGGGATGGAGTGCAACGGACGCTGCCTATATGGTGCTGCTGACAATATATAGTGTCGGTTACAATGAAGTGCACCCGATCACGACGGACTATTTGCACCTCGTGACCATTCTCACCATGGTTTTCGGCTGCACCGGCATGATCCTCCTCACCGGGGCTCTGGTACAGTTTCTCACGATCTCTCAGCTTCAACAGATATTCGGGGGCAATCGCATGAAAGCGGATGTGGCCAAGCTAAACAAGCACGTCATCATTGTGGGCTTCGGCCGTATAGGGCTGATGCTGGCAAAGGAGCTGAAAGCTGCCGGAACGCGATTTGTTGTGTTGGAGCAGGACGAGCAGCGCGCTGAAGAGGTTCGCGAACTCGGCTATCTCTGTTTGTCCGGAGACGGCACAAGCGAAACAAACCTGATTGCTGCGGGTGTCGAGCGAGCGCGCATTTTGGCCTGCGTTCTGCCCAATGACGCCGCGAACGTCTTCATTACATTGTCGGCCCGCAGCCTGAACCCCAAGATCAGGATCATCGCACGCGGCGAATTGCCCTCCACCGAGAACAAGCTTCGCCAGGCGGGCGCGGACAAAGTGGTGCTGCCGGCGCATATTGGTGCTGAGCGGATTGCCGAGCTAATTCTCTACGAAGAAACCTCACGCTTTTTACGCTCCAGTCAGGAAATGCAGGGGCTGGAACACTCGCTTCATGGCCTTGGCCTGGAAATGGAAGTTGTCGCCGTTCCGCAGGATAGCCAGCTTGGCGGCAAGAGCGTTGGCGAAATCGAAAAGATGGGGCACGGTCAGTTTTTCATCGTGCAGCTTCACCGCCAAAATGGCGAGATCGTCACCGCACCCGATGCCAAATTACCCATCAGCCGTGGCGACGGCATTGCTATTGTGGGCCGCAGCGGTACTGCCGCACGCATCTTGTTCAACAGCATGCCGGAAGATGCTGAGACCGAGCCGCAAACAGCAGCGACGGCAACACAGTAGAACGCCCCACATGGAACGCCGCCCATAATTCGGACAGATTTCTGCCCTCTACCCATTCACAATCCGAAACAATCCCTAGCATGACCTGGAGTTCACCCATGCAGAACAAGCAAATTCTTTACCCCATCATCGGCGTCCTTGTTGTTCTGGTCGCCGGTATGGGCTACTACATCTACGATCAGAACCAGAAGAAAGACGTCATCGAATTGAAAATCGGTGACAAGGGCATTTCCCTGCAAACCAACTGACCCCGCCTCCCCGATAGCAATGCGCTATTAATCCTGTCAGATTTTTTTCAGATCACTCCTTGACTCAAAGTTGGGCTACTCCTACATCCCGGCTGTCAGCACTCCCTATTGGTGAGTGCTAACATCAATCGAGGCAGGCATGACCTGCAAATGTCATTTGAGTGAGGGATTCAAGAAAATGGCGAGCATTTCTTTCCGTCCACTGCACGACCGCGTTGTTGTGCGTCGCGTGGAATCCGAAGAAAAGACCAAGGGCGGCATCATCATTCCCGACACCGCCAAGGAAAAGCCAGCTGAAGGCGAAATCGTCGCTATCGGTTCTGGCGCACGTAACGAAAAGGGCGAGCTGGTTGCGCTCGACGTCAAAGTTGGCGACCGCGTTCTCTTCGGCAAGTGGTCGGGCACTGAGGTCAAGATTGACGGCGAAGACCTTCTGATCATGAAGGAAGCCGACATCATGGGCATCATCGGCTGATTGCTGACAAAACCTAATCTTTCCGATCAATAGCCTGAAAATGGGCATTCAGCCCGGGAGTTTTCAAAAATGGCAGCTAAAGAAGTCAAATTTGGCCGCACAGCGCGCGAAAAGATGCTCAAAGGCGTCGACATTCTCGCTGATGCAGTGAAGGTCACACTCGGCCCGAAGGGTCGTAACGTTGTAATCGAAAAGTCCTTTGGCGCTCCGCGCATCACCAAGGACGGTGTTTCTGTGGCCAAGGAAATCGAACTGGAAGACAAGTTCGAAAACATGGGCGCACAGATGGTCCGCGAAGTTGCTTCGAAGACCAACGACATTGCCGGTGACGGCACAACCACTGCAACCGTTCTCGCACAGGCCATCGTTAGAGAAGGCGCGAAGGCAGTTGCTGCTGGCATGAACCCTATGGACCTGAAGCGCGGTATTGACCTGGCTGTTGCCGAAGTCGTCAAGGACCTCATCTCCAAGGCCAAGAAGATCGAAACTTCTGACGAAGTTGCGCAGGTTGGCACCATCTCCGCTAACGGCGAAGCACAGATCGGCAAGGACATTGCCGAAGCCATGCAGCGCGTTGGCAACGAAGGCGTTATCACGGTTGAAGAAGCAAAGACTGCTGAAACCGAGCTGGAAGTCGTTGAAGGCATGCAGTTCGACCGCGGTTACCTGTCTCCTTACTTCGTGACCAACCCGGAAAAGATGATTGCAGACCTCGACGACTGCTACATCCTTCTGCACGAGAAGAAGCTCTCCAACCTGCAGGCAATGCTGCCGGTTCTGGAATCTGTCGTTCAGACGTCCAAGCCGCTCCTCATCATCGCTGAAGATGTTGAAGGCGAAGCACTGGCAACTCTGGTTGTTAACAAGCTGCGAGGCGGTCTGAAGATTGCTGCTGTCAAGGCTCCCGGCTTCGGTGATCGCCGCAAGGCAATGCTCGAAGACATCGCGATCCTGACCGGTGGTACCGTGATTTCCGAGGACATTGGCATCAAGCTTGAGTCTGTTACACTTGACATGCTCGGCACTGCCAAGAAGGTTTCCATCACCAAGGAAACCACCACGATCGTTGACGGCGCTGGCGCCAAGGCTGAAATCGAAGCACGCGTTGCCCAGATCAAGGCTCAGATCGAAGAAACCTCTTCTGACTACGACCGCGAAAAGCTGCAGGAACGTCTTGCCAAGCTCGCAGGCGGCGTTGCTGTGATCCGCGTTGGCGGCTCCACTGAAGTTGAAGTTAAGGAACGCAAGGACCGCGTCGACGACGCGCTCAATGCTACCCGCGCTGCTGTTCAGGAAGGCATCGTTTCCGGCGGCGGCACAGCTCTGCTGCGCTCTTCCGCTTCCGTTTCCGTCAAGGGTGTAAACGACGACCAGGACGCTGGTATTGCTATCGTTCGTCGCGCTCTGCAGGCTCCGGCCCGTCAGATCGTAACCAACGCCGGTGACGAAGCTTCTGTTGTCGTAGGCAAGATCCTGGAAAACGCTGACGTCAACTTCGGCTACAATGCCCAGACTGGCGAATATGGCGACATGATTGCCATGGGTATCGTTGACCCGGTCAAGGTTGTTCGCACAGCTCTGCAGGACGCGGCTTCTGTTGCTTCCCTTCTGATCACCACCGAAGCTATGATTGCTGAAGTGCCGAAGAAGGACGCTCCGATGGCTGGCGGCGGCATGCCCGATATGGGCGGCATGGGTATGATGTAATCTACCCTGCAAGATGCAAATATGAGGGCGGTCTTCGGACCGCCCTTTTCTTTTGCCCGCTTATGTTTACTCCGGGCGGTTCGGGTGCCGATTCACCTGAACAGATGGCAAGGTCGGGCACTCATGCCGACCACGGATTTCTTGATGATTGCCAATTCACTGATGGACTTTACATCCGATATTCCCAACATATAGCAACTTTTGATGCGTAAGAACGCAAGAAGCTCCTTATTTTAGAAATATGTGCCATGCCTGATGTTGCGGAAATCCGGAATTGGAGATAACCCGACTTTAGCGATAATCCGGAATTGACCTGGCCGGACTTCCACCTGGCGCTTTCGGGAGACTGTCTTGTATAAAGTCGTCAATTCGACACCGATGTTTCAAACCGGCACAATTCCGGGGGCTATCGACAAGCCAAGCATCGAATACCTGGAGAGCTTCTGCCATAGCGAAGCGTGGCACGGTGATTTGTCCACTGGCCTTCTCAAGCTTGGTGGCTTCGCGTCACACATTCATGGGCTTGAAAATGGCGAATGCGGGCTCTTGAATCTGATCCGCTGCTATGCAGCGAATGACCGTCCACACATCTTGCGCTTGTTTGAGAAAGCGACGTCGGAGAACTCGTCTTTTTGCTATGCCAGCTCGGTTGAGATGGGCGAAGGGCGTAGTTGGCCACTATTTTGCGTTGGCCGCACTTCGGGCACGGATCATGGACATTCCGGTAGAATTGAGGGTGTCTTCCTCTTCCCGCGCTTTATGCTGAAAGAAGACGCTGCGGACGACAAGGTTCAGTAGTCGCCCGCAACATTCGTTTGTCTGGCGGACCAATCAGTCGCGCGACGGGATGTTCGCAGCTGCGACCAGAGACGGACGCGCAAGGCCCCGTTCGGCCCATGCCTTGACTGAGGGGTTATTGTCGTAGCCGACCAGATCAGCCGCCTCATAGAAGCCTGTGAGAGCCCGGATCCATGGCAATATAGCGATATCGGCAATCGTGAAGTCATCCCCCATGATCCATTGGCGACCATCGGCGAGGCGTGCTTCCAAAACGGTCAACAAACGTGCCGTTTCATCAATATAGCGCTGACGTGGGCGAGGATCTTCGATTTCCTTGCCTGCAAATTTGTGGAAGAAGCCCAGCTGACCTAGCATTGGCCCCACGCCCCCCATCTGGAAATGCAACCAGCAAAGCGTTTCGTATTTGGTCGCGGGGTCGGATGAGAGCAGCTTGCCGGATTTTTCCGCGAGATACTGGAGGATGGCGCCGGATTCAAACAGTCCGAGCGGCTTTCCACCGGGTCCATTGGGGTCAATGATGGCAGGAATTTTGCCGTTCGGGTTCAGCGAGATAAATTCATCAGTTTTTTGATCATTGGTGCCAAAATTCACCAGATGCGCCTCATAGGGCAGACCGGTTTCTTCCAGCATCGCCGAAATCTTGATGCCATTTGGTGTCGGCAGGGAATATAGCTGAATGACTGAACTGTCTTTGGCAGGCCAGCGCTTGGTAATTGCAAAAGCGGATAGATCGGACATTGTGTCTCCCGGTATGATGTGAGTTCGGTTTCAGTCGTGCATTCAAAATGTGTTTTGCGCAGTGCTTTTTCAACCACCCAATTTGTAATTAAAGCTTATTATCGTTCAATAATATGAAACAATCTGTATGTTGCGGCGCGTATTTGTGATCGATGCCTAGTCTGTTAGGCATGGCGCACAACAACTTGGAGAGATTACCAATGCAAACCAATGCAGCACTTCTTATCGGTCGCATTCTTATGTCGATCATTTTCATCGTCGCAGGCCTCGGCAAGATCGCCGACTACGCAGGTACAGCTGGCTATATGGACGCCATGGGCGTTCCTGGCGTGCTTCTTCCACTCGTCATCCTGACAGAGCTTGGTGGCGGCCTCGCTATTCTCGTCGGTTTCAAGACACGCATCGTTTCCATCCTTCTGGCTGGTTTCTGCGTTATCTCCGGCTTCCTGTTCCACTACCTGGCAATCACAGGCGTTGCAGACAATGCAATGGCTGACATGAACAACCAGATACATTTCATGAAGAACCTGGCTCTTGCCGGTGGTTTCCTGGCACTCTTTGCTTCCGGCGCTGGCGCATGGTCCATCGACGGTCGCAAATCTGCATAAAGCCTATATCGGACCTCCAGTCCAGAAATGACAAACCCGCCGAATTGCTTCGGCGGGTTTTGTATTTGATGCGTTTTCAGAACACTCAAAGCGCTCGGCGCACAGCCTCGACAATCCGGCGCACAGTCTCGTTGCCCTCGTGCTCAGGCTTACGTGCGCGCACCAAACAGGCCTCGGATTTCAGGATGATACCATCCGACAAGATCTTCAGGTGATTGGCGCGCAATGTCGAACCTGTCGACGTGATGTCCACGATGATATCGGCCTGACCTGCGGCCGGTGCTCCTTCGGTGGCGCCAAGGCTTTCCACGATACGATAAAGCTGAATGCCATGGGTGGACGAGAAATGCTGCTGGGTCAGCCGCCAGTATTTGGTGGCGATTTCCAAACGGCGGCCATGACGGGCGCGGAAGTCCGCAGCCACATCGCCAAGATCCGCCATCGTGTCCACATCCAGCCATATCTCAGGCACCGCGACAATGACGTCGGCATGGCCAAAACCAAGACGCGCTTCAAAGGCCACGCGGCTGTCAACCTCTGCCCATTCCTCGCGCATCAAGTCTTCGCCTGTCACGCCAAAGTCGACCAGTCCGCTGCCCACTTCGCGGGATATTTCTGACGCTGAGAGGAAAGCGATTTCCACATCGTCCCAACCGTCCACACGACCGCGATAGGAGCGGTCATTGCCGACACTCTCGATCTTCATGCCTGCGCGCTCGAAGATTTCGGATGCCGCCTCTTTCATACGTCCCTTTGAGGGAAGCGCGATGGTGATAGTCATTGCGCGGCTCCCTTCTGTGCTTCAACGCGGTCCAACCAGAGCGAAAAGCCAACGGCGGGAATATGCGCCTTTGCGCCGAGCAGTGTCAGCATGCGGTCATAGCGTCCGCCAGCGGCCAACACTGCGCCATCATCTGCCGCCAACTCGAAGACCAGGCCGGTGTAGTAGTCCAGAGGACGTCCAAAGGCCGCGCGATAGGTGATGCGCTCCAGCTTCACGCCTGCATTGGCAATGGCCGCTGCGCGCGCGTCAAAGCGCGAGATCGCCTTTTCAAGCGACAAACCGGCAGCGGCGGCAAAACCTGCGAGTGCTGCGGGCGCGTCAGAAAAGGGTACTTCAAGCGCCAGAAACTCGGTGAGTGCGGCGAGTGCCTTCGGGTCCAGCGCGGTTGCCGCCAGCATGCGCTTTTCACTCAAGCGACTGGCAATTTCTTTCGGCGTCCGGCTCGCATTTGTCAGATAGCCCGTTGCTTCCATCGTTGCACTGATGTGCGCGGCAAGACCATCCTGATTGCCGACCGCGAGCATCGCCTCCACTTCGTCCGAAAGCGGACTTTCGGTGCGCGGAGCCGCCAGCTCTTCCAGCAAGCGTTTCAGCTTGGCCGTATTACCAAAGGCATGTACTAGCCGCTTCTGCCAGCCCTCCGGCAGACCCAGCGCCCTTACCACCGCTTCGAAGACGGATTGATCGCCAAGCGTGATCGCAAAGGGTGCGTCCGGCAAAGCCAGTTTAACGCTGGCCACCGCATCATAGACGGCGCGGGCATCAGCGCTTGCCAGATCGGTATCACCCAGATCCTCAATGCCTGCCTGATAAAATTCATTGCCACCTTCGCGGCGCTGACGGAACACCTGGCCCAGATAGGAATATCGTTTCGGTGTGCCTGTGGCGTTTTCAATATGCTGCAGGCAAACGGGAATGGTGAATTCCGGTCGCAGGCAGAGGCTTTCGCCTTTCTCGCTCTCCGTCAGGAAAATCCTGCGGCGCAAGTCTTCCCCCGCCATATCGAGAAAAGGGGCCGCTGGCTGGATCACCGGCGCATCAACACGCGCCGCGCCCGCCTTTTCCATAAGCGCGATCAAATCACCGGCGAATGAAGGTAGATTGCTCGTGGTCATTTACTCACTGCCGTCTGCGATCTTCGGCCTGCGCCTCAAGAATTTCTTTCACCTTGGCCACAAGCTCGGCCTCGGGCACGACCTCCTGCGCTACACGCGCCTCGCGCCACTCGGTGTTGTCAGTGATCTCACCAGACAGGCGCTTGCCCTCAATCAGGTCCTTGATTTGCACAACGCCTTGTTCGCGCTCGTCACCACCCTGAATAATGGCAATCGGGCAGCCGCGACGGTCAGCATATTTCAGCTGATTGCCAAACTTCTTCCAGTTGCCCTGATACATTTCAGCACGGATGCCTTCATTACGCAGCGCCTGGGTAAAGCGCTGATAGCGGCCCATGGCCTCCGCATCGCCATCCATTACGGTGACCAGAACCGGCTCTACGACTTCGGAAGCACCAAGCTTGCCGAGGTTTTTGAGCGCCGTCATCAGGCGCGACACACCAATGGAAAAGCCTGTGGCTGGAACCGGCTGGCCCATGAAGCGGGAAACAAGCCCATCATAGCGACCACCGCCACCGACAGAACCGAAGACAACCTTCTCGCCCTTTTCATTGGTCACGTCGAAGGTGAGTTCGGCTTCGTAGACCGGGCCCGTGTAATATTCGAGACCGCGCACCACGGATGGGTCAATCTTGATACGGTCAGGGCCGTAGCCTGCGCTATCGCAGAGCTCGGCAATCTTTAGAAGCTCATTAAAACCATCAATGGGAAGCTTGTCGGAACCCTGAAACTTTGCCATCCATTTTTCCACTCTTTCGACATTGGTGGATGATTCATCGAACTCCCTGAGAATGGGTTGATCCATCCATTCGTTACCCTCACGAACGGCTATCGCACTGTAAAGCAGTGAAAGTTCGATAGTCTCTAGATCAAGGCCAGCGCCTTCGGTTTTGTCGCCGCTACCGTCGGTCCGCCCAGCTCCCATCAGCTCTGCGACTCCGTCCACCTTAAGCCGATCTAGTTTATCGATAGCTCGGAGTACGGTGAGCCACTTGTCGTCAGGAATATTGGCTGCCTCCTTAATGCCATCCAGCACTTTGCGGTTATTCACGCGGATCACGTAGTCCCCGCGCTTGATGCCGAGCGCTTCCAGCGTGTCGGCCATCATCATGCACATTTCAGCGTCCGCCTGCACGCCCGGTGCGCCGACAGTATCAGCGTCAAACTGCATGAACTGGCGGAAGCGGCCCGGACCCGGCTTTTCGTTGCGGAAGACATAGCCCGCGCGGTAGGTGCGGTAGGGAAGCTGTATTTCCTGGAAATTTTCGGCAACGTGACGAGCAAGCGGTGCTGTCAGGTCGTAGCGCAGCGACATCCACTGATCATCATCATCCTGCAGCGAGAAAACGCCTTCGTTGGGGCGGTCACTATCAGGCAGAAATTTGCCCAGCGCATCGGTATATTCGAAGAGCGGTGTTTCCACCGGATCGAAGCCATATAGCTCGTACACTTTGCGGATTTTGTCCGTCATTTCGTTGACGGCGCGAATATCGGCGGCCTGACGGTCAACAAAGCCGCGCGGCAGGCGGGCTTTCAGCTTCTGTTGCTTTTTCTGCTTCTTGTCGTTCATGGCCGGATATTTTCTGGATTTGTTTCTGGACTAATGGCGATGCTCTAACGGATAGAGCGCCGAGCGGCAAGGGTTAGGCCCTAATAACAGGGTTTTGATTTGGATATTGTGACATCAGCGCAATAGGCTTTGCTCATTCACCAGAGCAACAGGATTGATAGTTCAATGCACCACATAGAAACATTCGCTGCTGCCGCCACATTGATGCTCGGTCTTGCTGGTCCGGCGGCATCAAACGAAGTGCAGATCATTGATGCAAAAGCAATCAAAGCTGGCGAGAACTGGACAATCTCCGTAACACTCAAGCATGCCGATGAAGGCTGGGACCACTATGCCGATCTATGGCAGGTGGAAACGAAAGGCGGCGAGGTGCTGGGCAGCCGCGTGTTGGCCCACCCGCATGTCAACGAACAGCCGTTCACACGCTCTCTTGGCGGCGTTGCAATTCCCGCAGATGCGACGCGTGTCATCATTCGGGCGCGCGACAGCGTGCATGGATGGTCGACGCAACGCTTCGAGTTACTTTTGCGCTGATTTCAACGCTCTGCTAATCTCAGCGAATCCCGCGCACTTGGCGGCCCACGATCAACGGCTGAGGAAAATTGTGCTTCTCGAAACACTCCACTATGCCATTGCAATGGCCATGTCAGAACGGAAGAGACCGGACGAAATTCGTGATGCGATTTCGCTGTGGTCGCGGGCGCAGCGCTGTCGCCACATATGGCATGCGCACGAGCTGAATTGCCGCCACTTTCTGGAACACCATCTGGATGGGCTTGAACAGAAGCGCAGCGTTGCTGTTCTCGGCTCTGGCATTGGCCGTGATGTGCCGATCGGCACGCTCGCCAAAGCATTCGACAAGGTCTATCTCTATGATCTCGTTCACCTGCCGTCCATACGCATGCGGGCGCGCTGGCGTGGCTGGCGCAATATCGAATTCATAGAAATGGATCTGGTGGATGATCCGGAGTTCAACTTTCTGCGTGATCACGGCAATATTGATCTGGTTATTTCGGCCAACGTGCTCTCACAAATGGTACTGGACCTGAGCGAAAACGGATACCCGGAAAAGGCCGAAGGTCTGGCACGGGCTCATCTGGCGCATCTTTTCATGGGCCAATGGACGGGCTGCCTGCTGAGCGATGTCAGCTTTGAAACGCATTTCAAGAATGGCCGCAGCTTTGAGCATGGCGATCTGCTGGCGGGCGTCGAGCCGCCACCGGCAGATGAAAGCTGGGACTGGACTGTCGTGCCCTTTGGCGAGGTGGATGAGAACCACGAAACCGTCCATAAGGTTATCGCAGTTTGGAAATAGACAAGCCGTGCAAGTTGCGCGATGCTCTTGAACGGGAGAGGCAAATGAGTTCACGCAACATCACGACAATCGGCCTGGACGCTGACGACACGCTCTGGCAGAACGAGCAATTCTTCCGTTTTACGGAAACGCAGTTTCGTGAGTTGCTGGCAGACTACGCCGAAGGCGATCACGTGGCCGAACGGCTGCTGGACGCAGAGCGCCGCAACCTCAAGCACTACGGATTTGGCATCAAGGGTTTTACACTCTCGATGATCGAGACGGCGATTGAAGTCACGGGGGGCCATATACCTGCGACAACAATTGAGCAAATACTGAATATCGGTCGAGACATGCTCTCCCACCCGGTTGAAACCCTACCGCATGTACCGGAGACGCTGGAAGAACTGGCGCATAGCCACATTCTGGTGCTGATCACCAAGGGCGACCTTTTCGATCAGAAACGCAAGCTGGCGCAATCCGGCCTTGGCGAGTTTTTCAAGGCGGTTGAGATCGTTTCCGACAAAAACGCGTCGACTTATCGGCGAATATTTCATGAAACCGGCAGTGGCGCCGAACGCGCTGTGATGGTGGGTAATTCGCTAAAATCCGACATCGTTCCGGCCATTGCAGCTGGTGCGTATGGCATCTACATACCCCATGCGCTGACCTGGGTTCTGGAACATGTGGAGGCCCCGCGAGATGCGCCACGGTTTCGCGAAATTGAAACCATTGCAAGCCTGCCAACACTGCTAAACGAACTGGGATAGATATGCTGAGCTTTGACAGGATTTATGAAATCGCCGCCAACAGAAAAGGTGGTGCAGACGCCGTGGAAGCCAATCTGGCCAAGCCAAAAAGCGCTGACGAAATTAAGGCAACGCCAGATGATCGATTTCTGGCGCAAATGACCAAATGCATCTTTCAGGCTGGTTTCAACTGGAAGGTTATTGAAAATATGTGGCCGGGCTTCGAGGTCGCATTCGACGGCTTCGATATTGCGCGCTGCGCAATGCTGCATGACGAAGACTTTGAGCGACTGGTCAGCGATAAATCCATCGTGCGCAATGGGCCAAAGATCCGCACGGTGCAGGAAAATGCCCGTTTCATTGCCGAGATTGCCGATGAGCATGGCTCCTTCGGATCATTCCTCGCCAACTGGCCATCTGAAAACCTTATTGGCCTGATGGAGTTATTGAAGAAGCGCGGCTCGCGTCTCGGCGGCAATAGCGGGGCTTACTTTCTACGCTCTTCTGGCGTGGACGGCTTCATTCTTTCGCAAAGCGTCGTGAACCGGCTGATTGCGGAAGGTGTAGTGGACAAAGCCCCTTCGTCCAAGAAGGATATGGCGGCAACGCAGGCCGCTTTCAATGAATGGAAAGCGCAATCGGGCCGATCTCTCATCGAGATCAGCCGGGTTTTGGCCATGAGCATCGATTAACCGCCGCATGGCCGCTCTTGGCAAAGACCGCTATCACACGAGTAATGTTGCCTCAAAGTGCCACCCAGACACGCTCATTTTTTTGGGCGCTTGAATTTCAGCCGAGCTGTGTCCAGTTTCTCACGACAAAAGCACCCTTCAATGTGGTCGTTGACGAGGCCCATTGCCTGCATGAATGCATAAACAGTTGTCGGGCCAACGAAACTCCAACCCCGTTTTTTGAGATCCTTTGAGAGGCGCTTGGATGCCTCAGTTATCGGATTGGCCTTCAGCGTCTCCCAGTCCATCAAATCGGGACGTTCTGCCTGCGGTGGTTCAAATGACCAGAAGTAGCTGGCAAGCGAGCCGAATTCATCGCGCAGTTCAATTGCTCGATTTGCATTGTTGATCGTTGAGGTAATTTTGCCGCGATGGCGCACAATGCCCTTGTCACCCAGGAGCCGTTCAATATCGACGTCACCGAAACGCGCAACTTTCTCGAAATCAAATCCGGCGAAAGCTGCCCGAAAATTCTCCCGTTTGCGCAGGATTGTCAGCCATGAAAGACCCGACTGAAAGCCCTCAAGGCAAATCTTTTCAAACAGGCGATGATCGTTGGTGACCGGGAAACCCCACTCCTCATCATGATAGGCCAGGTAATCCGGTAGGGTGCTGGGCCAGAAGCAACGCGTCTTGCCATCTTCACCCGTTATCAGGCCATTTTCCGCCATCGCTCACTCCTCAAAATTGTTTACCGACCGTTTACGCTCTTCAGCAACCTATTGCTAACCCTGACAAAAGGTTTCCGCAAAGATTAAGCTTTTCACGGTCAATATTTACCAATCACAGCAACAGTCCTGCCATGATGCGCTTGAAAAATCCGGCCAATGTGTGGTCGGTTTCACCGGTCAAAGTATTGAGTGTGCCCGATGACAAAGAACAAAGTTGCATTTCTTGCCGCCTTGATGGCGGTTTCGCAGTTCATTCCCGTCGAGGCGATTGCCTCTGATCGCTACAAGGTCCGTGCGCCTGTTGTCGTTGATAGCAGCTTGACTGGCCCCTGGCTCAACCAGCTTGGCCAGGTAAGACCGCGCGTCAAAGCCTATGTCGGCACTTCGCGCCCGGCAACTCAGCAGCGAGTCGTCTATCGTCAACAGCCTGTGCGCCAGAGACAGGTTGCAGCAAAGCCGAAAAAGCAGGGACTGCCAGCCCAGTTTCTCCCGCAAATGGTGGACTACCAGACCACCAAGAAGGCCGGGTCGATCATCATCGACACCAATAACAAATATCTCTATCTGGTTATGGGCAACGGCAAGGCGCGCCGGTATGGCGTTGGTGTTGCCAAGCCCGGTTTTGAGTGGGCTGGGACACATAAGGTCACCCGCAAGCAGGAATGGCCAACATGGACCCCGCCGAAAGAAATGATCGCCCGCGAGGCCGCCAAGGGGCACTATCTTCCCGATTTCATGGACGGTGGACCAGCCAACCCGCTCGGCGCACGCGCGCTCTACTTGGGTTCTACACTCTATCGCATCCATGGCACCAACGCGCCGTGGACAATCGGCCAAACTGTTTCTTCCGGCTGCATCCGTATGCGAAACGAAGATGTTGTTGATCTATACGAGCGCGTGCGTGTTGGTGCGCAGGTGACCGTGATCTAGGGTCATGAACCCCAAACACCAAATTCGACGAATACCAAAGGGGCCGGAGGCCCCTTTCCTTTTGGCTCCGATATTCACAAACTGGTCATTTGGTAAGCTGACCGCTTGATTTGGCGGAAATACACGGTAGCCTGCGTCGACTCAAAAATACCTGGGAAATTGATTATGTCTGTGAAAACTCCCCTTTTGGCAGCGGCAGGCTTTGCGATACTGATGAGCGTATCGACACCGGCTGGTGCGTTCACGCGTTTTGAGCCCCCTGCAAAGCCGATAAGCGATGTTGTGCAGGTGGCAACCAAGAAGGTGGCCGAAAAGTACAAACGCCGCGCTGTTCGATTTGAATCGAACGAAAAGCCCGGTACGATCATTGTCGATACCACGGCCAAGTTTCTCTACTATGTGCTCGATGAGCACACAGCGATGCGTTACGGCATTGGCGTTGGCCGCGAAGGCTTTGGCTGGTCCGGCATTGTCAAAGTCGGTCGCAAGGCTGAATGGCCTGGCTGGACGCCCCCGAAGGAAATGATTGCCCGCGAACGCCGCAAAGGTCACATTCTGCCTGCTTATATGGAAGGTGGACCAGACAATCCGTTGGGCGCGCGTGCACTCTACCTTTACCGTCCGCGTGGCGGCGATACAGCGTTCCGCATCCATGGCACGAACCAGCCCTGGTCGATCGGACAGAATATGTCCTCCGGCTGCATCCGCATGATGAACAAGGATGTGGAGCATCTCTACAAACGCGCTTCAATTGGCGCAAAGGTCATCGTGATCGGTCCCGGCAACCGACAGGGCAAGATCAATTATCAGGACAAAGGCACGGCGTTCTTTGCATCTATTTTCAACGCCCGTTGATGTGCGTTATAGAGCGCAATACGATTTGAGGCGGGGAAACCCGCCTTTTCTCATTGCAGCGTGCCCCTTGCGGAAACTGCGCTATCCGGCCTCGCAGGCCATGTCGCCTTCCACGGTGACCGGCAGGCTTTCGCCACCTTCAACCGCCGGCTCCACAGTCAAACGATATTTGCCAACATAGGTGAGCTCATCGTCTGCTGATCGCTCCGCCTCCACGACCAGGCGCACTGCGGCATGGGGTACGCCCTCGCCGTCTGTTTCCCGATAAAGCATCAGCTTCAGCACATCTCCGCGAAACCATTGCTGCTTGAGGTCTGCATCGACAATATCGATCCTTCTCAATGTGTCATAGGTCGCGGGGAGCCTAGAATTCAGCGTACCCGCCAGCTGAAAAAGGCCACCAATATCGGAATAGCTGAAGATCGCCTCGACCTCGAACGTCATGTTTTCGTCATCAGCACTGCAAAGTAGATTGCCGGTCGCGAAGCCCCCTGACGGCAGGCCGAAGACAACAGCCGCCGCAAGCCATATGAACAATTTCCGTTTCATGGCACTCCACCTCATTCTTGACTTCTCCTGAGACGTGGCAGGATGGCCTGCTATTCCAATGCCAAAGGTTTTTTGCCTCCGTAGGCCCAGTTTAGTAGCTCAATTGTGTGGACGAGTGGCACGCCCGCCTCACCTTCCAGCTGGGTCATGCAGCCGATATTCCCCGTGGCGATAATTGCCGACCGCGTCGCTTTGATATTGCGCAGTTTGCGGGCTTTCAGCTCCGCAGAAATTTCCGGCTGCAGCATATTGTACGTGCCCGCTGACCCGCAGCAGAGATGCTTTTCCGCAGGCTCGCGCACAGTGAAACCCGCCTTTGTCAGAAGCTTGGGCGGCAAATCTACAATCTTCTGGCCATGCTGCATCGAGCATGCGGAATGATACGTGACGTTCAGCCCGCGCACATCGCCTGCAGGCAAATCAAGCATTGCCAGATACTCCGTCACGTCCTTCGCCAGAGCCGCAACTTTCGCGGCCTTTTCAGCATAGGCTGGATCGCGCGCCAGCATGTGCCCATAATCTTTGATCGTAGTGCCGCAGCCTGACGCCGTTATGATGATCGCGTCCAGACCGCCAGCTTCGATCTCGCGTGTCCAAACATCAACATTTGTCCGTACATTGGTGAGCGCATCATGTTCGCGACCCATGTGATGGGTCAGCGAGCCACAGCAAACCTCACCTGCCGGTGCAACGACTTCAACACCAAGATTGGTGAGAAGCTCAATGGTCGCTGCGTTGACCTCAGGTTTCAGCACTGGCTGCGCACAGCCGGAAAGGATAGCCACCCTGCCCCGTTTTGCGCCTTTGGACACATGAGTACCGGGCATGGTGAAGCGATCGGGAGCTGGCAGGCGGGCTGGCGCCAGGTCCAGCATATGACCAAAGGCTTTGGTGAATTCCACGCGCTTCATGACCCCTGCAAAGGGTTTTCCTAACCGCGCGAGCTTCAATGCCGCTCGGAAGCGCGCCGGATGTGGCAGCACAAAGCCCAGCGCCCAGCGCGCCAGTTTATCCGCCAGCGGGCGCTTGTAGGTCTTCTCAACATAGGCGCGCGTCTGGTCGATCAGATGCATGTAGTCCACGCCTGATGGACAAGTTGTTGTGCAGGAGAGACACGAAAGACAGCGGTCGATATGAGTTGCAACCTGTTTGTCGGCAGGCAGGCCTTTCTCATACATGTCCTTGATGAGATAAATACGCCCACGCGGGCTGTCCAGCTCGCTACCCAGCGTTACATAGGTGGGACAAGTCGCGGTGCACAGCCCGCAATGCACGCATTTGCGCAGGATCGCTTCGGCGTCAGCGACCTCGGGATCGGCAAGTTGAGCAAGAGAAAAATTGGTTTGCATGCGCTGCTCCTAACCCATTCTTCCGGGGTTCAAAATGCCCGCCGGGTCAAGTTTCGCCTTGATGGCAGCGGAGAGAGCTGCAACGTTTTTCTCTTGTGGTTCAAAGGCTGCGACCGTGGCACGCATCTCAGATGTTGCACGCAGCAATGTGGCATGGCCGCTACCCAGATGCGCTATGAAGCTGCGGATCATATCGGCTTCTGCATCACCCTCCATCTGCAGCCACAAAAGGCCGCCCTGCCAGTCGAAGAACCCGTTGACCCCCGTTTGCAAGCGCAGTGCAGAGAGAAGCTGATGGCCCGCAGTGGGCGCGACGGAGACCCGCCATAGCGGACGCTGACGCCCGTCATCGGCAAACGGGGTGACATCACGCACTTCGCGCCAGATCTGCTCACTATCGGCCACATCCAGTTCGCTAACCGCGCCAAAAGCGCCGAGCTTCTCGCGCAGTTTTTGCGCCCGGATAGACACAGAGTCCACCAGCCCTTCCAGCCGCAGAAGCGTGGCGGGGCCTTCCGGCAGACCGTTCTGGCCAAAAAGCCAGCGCATGCTTTCCGGCAGATGCGCGGCACCTAACACTTCATAGGGTGTGGCCATGGCAGCAGCCATGCAATGGGCGGCCTCCGCCTCATTCAATCCCGATACGACAATCGTCGTTTCTGTTCGCGGCGCAGGCAATACCTTAAAGGTGACCTCCGTAATGAAACCCAACGTGCCATAGGAACCCGCCATTAGCTTGACGAGATCAAGCCCGGTGACGTTCTTCATCACCCTCCCACCCGATTTGATGGCCTCACCCTGCCCGTTAACAAACCGAACGCCAATTAGCGCATCGCGCGCAGCACCAGCCACAAGACGGCGTGGACCGGACACATTGGCCGCAAAAATGCCGCCGATGGTCGGTGTGCCAATCGTGCCCATCATCATGCGATGATCTGCAGGTTCAAACATCATGGCCTGACCGGCCTCTGCCAGTGCCGCCTCAATTTCAGCGACAGGTGTTCCGGCCTTGGCGGTCATGGTCATTTCCGCCGGATTGTAGGCCGTTATGCCAGAGAGAGCGCGAGAAGAAAGCGCCTTGCCCTCCACCGTGCGGCCAAAGCCGGGGCGGGTGTTGCCGCCATAGATGGCCAGCGGCGTTCCAGCATCCGCCGCCTGCCGGATCAGTTGAGCCGCTTCCGCTTCTGTTGTGGGTGTCATTGCGTCAGCCATTGTGATCTCCCATCCAGAGGGAAGACCTTCGACGGATTGAGTATCCAGTCGGGATCAAAGGCGGCACGCACGTCCATTTGCTGTGCCAGGTCAGCGTCGGTGTATTGATGGCGCATCAGATCGCGCTTCTCGATACCCACACCATGCTCGCCGGTCAGACAACCACCTGCATCCACGCAGAGTTTCAAAATGTCGTTGCCGGCAGCTTCGGCACGCTCCGCTTCCTCCGGATCGTTGATATTATAGAGGATCAACGGATGCATATTGCCATCGCCCGCGTGAAAAACATTGGCAACGCGCAAACCGTATGAGGCGACAATCTCGCCGGTCTTTTTCAATACGTTGGTGAGTTGTGACAATGGGACTGTGCCATCCATGCAAATATAATCCGCGATGCGGCCCGTTGCGCCAAAGGCAGATTTTCGCCCCTTCCAGATTTGTGCGGCCTCTGTGGGCGACTGGCTTTCCTTGACGGTTTTGACACCGTGCCGGCGGGCAATCTCAATGACTGCATCCAGCATGCCCGTCATCTCGTCTTCAGACCCTTCAACCTCGACGATCAGCAGAGCTTCAACATCCAGCGGATAACCGGCCTTTGCAAAGGCCTCACAGATTTCGATCGCTGGCTTGTCCATGAACTCGATGGCAACCGGAATCAGCCCCGCAGCAATAATATCTGCCACACACGCGCTCGCGCCCTCCGACGTTTCAAACCCGAAAAGCACAGGCCGCGCGCCTTCCGGCTTGGCGATCAAGCGAACGGTTGCCTCTGTAACGATACCAAGCTGCCCTTCAGAACCGCAGATGAGGCCAAGCAGATCATATCCACTGGCATCCAACGCCTTGCCGCCAAGCTCTACCACTGTGCCGTCGAACATGACCATCTTCACGCCCAACAGATTATTGGTCGTCACGCCATATTTCAGACAATGCGGCCCGCCGGAATTCATGCCAATATTGCCGCCAATTGTGCAGGCAAGCTGCGACGAAGGATCGGGCGCATAGAAAAAACCATCGCCGGAGACCGTGTCAGAAATCGCAAGATTGGTGACACCTGCCTGAACCACGGCAACCCGGTTTGCAAAATCAGCATCCAGAATGCGGTTCATGCGCGAAAGGCCTATCACCAGGGCATCTTCCTGGGGGATAGCCCCACCGGAAAGCGATGTACCGGCACCACGCGGCACAACAGGCACTTTGTAGGTGGCGCAATATTTCAGGATTTTGGCCACTTCTTCAGTGGTTTTGGGCAGCGCGACCGCCAGCGGCATACGGCGATAGGCAATAAAACCATCCGTCTCAAACGGCACCAACTCACGCTCGTCGGTGATCAGCGTACCCGGCGGCAAAAGGTCCGCCAGATCCTCAATGATCCGTTTGCGATCCGCCAGCACTCGGGCATCGGGTTCCTTGAAAGCTATTGCACCGCTCATTTCAGCCTCCGCTTATCCTCGCACCGTGGTACTCCGCTCAAGGCACCTTGAGCAAGACAGAAATAATGCTAATCATATTTTCCAGATTGGAAAGAATGCAAACGTGATCTTTCACGGAACGAATGGAAATACTGCATGACGCGACTTGAGGACTGGGAAGTTTTTGCCCGTGTGGCAGCCACCGGCAGCATGTCATCTGCGGCGCGTGAGCTCGGTCTGTCGCCTGCGGTTATTTCCAAGCGGATTAAGCGGCTGGAAGAGCGGCTGGGCGTGCGCCTCTTTCAACGCACAACGCGGCAGCTCTCGCTCACTGAGGCGGGTCAGGGTTTCTACGTCCGTGTTGAAGCCGTGCTGGCAGGCGTGGAAGAGGCTGTTGCCTTTGTCGCGGGTCGTGCCGCCATCGCCACCGGCACGCTGAAAGTTTCCGCCCCGACCTCATTTGGCCGTATGCATATCGCGCCGCACCTGAAGCATTTCATGAATGCCAATCCGGATATTAACATCAATCTGGTTCTCACTGATGAGTTCACAGACATTGTTGCGGAAGGTTATGATCTGGCGATCCGCATTGGCGCATTGCATGATTCATCGCTCGTTGCGCGGCGGCTTGCGCCTGTGCGCCGCCTGCTTTGTGCCGCACCCGCCTACACCGAAAAGTACGGGTCTCCGCGCAGCATCGCGGAACTTGAGCATCACATCTGCCTGCCACCGCACAACAACGACACCTGGAGGCTGGAAGGCCCCAAAGGGGCCGTCACCTATCGCCCGCATGGGCCACTGACGACCAATTCATCGGAGGTGATCCGCGAGGCTGTCATTTCAGGTTTTGGCATCGCGCTCAGATCCACCTGGGACGTTGGACCCGAATTGAAAGCGGGCGCGCTGGTGCAGGTGCTGCCCGAACTGGAAGGCTCGAAGGATGTGATGCTTTCCGCCGTCTATCCAAGCCGCGAATTTCTGCCCGCCAAGGTGCGGCTATTCATCGACTATCTGGCCGAGCTTTATGGGCCGGAGCCTTATTGGGAGGGGTGACGCGCAGGAAAGTGCAGCCGCCTGCCATGCAACATCGCCATGCAATCACTCCCCGTGATGCCTGCGGATCCGACGCACTGTCCACCAGACACCCAGCACGGCCACCGGAACAAAGAGGCCCGTTGCGATTGATGCATCAATCGGCAGCAGACCGTGCGGCAGGCCTTTGACGAGATAGCCGAAGAGCCCGACCACATAATAAGAGATGGCGGCAACGGACAAGCCTTCAACAGTTTGCTGCAGCCGCAACTGCATCTCCGCACGGCGGTTCATGGTGGTCAGCAGTGTCGAATTCTGCCGCTCCAGCTCCACATCAATCCAGCTTCGAATGAGTCCGGTGGCGCGGGACAGTTTGCGGGACAGATTGGCCTGACGTTCCTCCACCGATTTGCAGGTACGCATGGCGGGTGCCAGTCGCTTTTCCAGGAAGGAACCAAGGGTTTCAAAACCTGAAACGGATACTTCGTCGAGTGCTGCCACCCGCTCTTTCACGATACCGTAATAGGCCCGACTTGCTCCGAAACTATAAAGGCTAAGCGCTGCGCTTGCCTCCAACTCGGCGGCCAGGCGGGTGATTTCGCCCAGCATGTCATCGGCCTTTTCGGCTGCCTTGCTTTTCATGTTCTGCGTTACCGATGTCAGCCCATCTTCAATGCGGCGCATGTCTGGCGAAAGATTTTGCGCCAATGGCAAGCCGAGCATGGCGAGCGTGCGATAAGTTTCAATGTCGAGCAGACGCTGCACCAGCGCGCCGGTTCCCGCCTCCTTCAGTCCCTTGTCGATGACCAGGATCGGGGTGAGACCATCGCCGTTTTGGCGAAAGTCGGTAAAGACCTCCGCCTGTCCACCTTTGACAATGGAATGGCAAAGACTTGCCTTGTCGAATGTTTCGCTTGCTGCGCGAGCCTGCGCTGAATCCGGGTGGATCTCCAGCCGGATTCCCGAGATCAATGATCCAGGCGGTGAGAAACTGTCCCCAAAGGGGTGGGAAGAAACAGGTGCGCCGAATTCGCCAGGCGGCGGCACATCCCAAAACCATGTGGAGAATTCTGTGTGCCGTTCCCAGCGCAGGGTGCCCTTCCCCCAAGCAAGCGCGTGATGCCGCGCATCGCGACCCGGCGGAGAGACCCCTTGCTGGCGAGACATATCCGCCATAACCGCATGATCAACACCCGAGCCACCATCTGTCATGAAGGCGAGTTGAAATATGACCCGCGGAGTGTGGACCAGCGCAAAAGGTCGGGCGTGGATCTCGCCCAATGCACTGGCGCGCTCCGGCGATACCGGAAATTTGAAACTTCCCTCACTCATCATGCACTCCTCCGCACTCTTCATAACAGAATATCAACAAACAAAAATATGCCGCAGAGACGCAGACGACATTATTGCTCCAAAGCTGCGACCACCCAGGCAATAGACGCATCGCGCATCCTTGAAATTTACATATAATATTCCATATCTATTGGTGAGGGCGGTATCAATCGGGAGTTTCCCCAAAACTTAAGGACAAAAGCGATGAGAACGACATCTTTCCTCACAGGTTCACTGATTGCGCTTGCGCTCGCCACTCCTTCACTTGCCGGCGACTTCGCTGATTATGAGAAGGACATGCGCAATGCTTATGGCAGTTACCGTGCGGCCCTTTTCATGACCAGCACGGGCAAGGCGGAAGAATCGACCAAGGCCGTACAGAAATTTTCGGTCGCATGGGGCGAACTGACCACAGGCGAACCGCCGCCGCAATATGTGGATGACGAAGGTTACCGCGGCACAGTCAGCGCGGTCGGCAGCATCGCAGCAACGGCGGCAGAAGAAATTGCCGCCGGCAAGCTTACTGAGGCCCACGAGACACTGGAAGACATCCGCGACGAGATCAGCGACTTGCGCATTCGCAACGGCCTTTATGGATTCTCTGACCGCATGAACGCCTATCACGCTCGTATGGAAGACGTTCTTGCAAAGCCGGACATGCCTCCAGCAGAAGCGGTCGAGGAAGCGGCAGTTCTCGTATATCTGACCATGGAGATACACAAGAATCCACCGGCCGACGCCAATGACGAGTTCCTAAGCCTGATGAGCGCATTTGAAGACAGCGTCTACAACTTCAAAAACGCTGCTGAATCCGGCGATGCCGCGGCGATCAAGGCCGCTATTGGCGGCTTGAAACCGCCCTACTCCAAGCTTTTCCTGAAGTTTGGCTGATGCATATCGTGTTCAACCACGCCTGGTTGAAGCCAAGTGTGGTTGTTGCGATGTGGTGCAAGACAAGGCCTCTATTGTGGAATAAGTGAAGCGCGCGCCGCTTGAGGTAAAATTAATTGACCACTTCTGCATGAAGCTGCTATTCTCCCGGGAGTTCTTTTCCGGGAGACGATTTTTGGCGAAGACCGAGCGCCTTTTCGAACGCATTATGCCCTTGAAAACAGCCGATGAGGTGGTTCTCAAGATTGAGCAGCTATTGCTGGATGGTGTGCTGCGCGATGGCGAAAAACTGCCGGGCGAGCGTGATCTTGCCGCACAGTTCGAGGTTTCCCGCCCAATCTTGCGCGACGCGCTGAAGGAACTTGAAGCCCGTGGCCTGCTGGAAAGCAGACATGGCGGCGGCACCTACGTAGCTGATATTATCGGCCAGATTTTCTCAAAACCTGTAACTGACCTGATTGCCCGCCATGAGCGTGCAACACTCGACTATCTGGAATACCGTCGCGAGCTGGAAGGCCTGACGGCTGAAATGGCCGCACGCCGCGCAACGGAGACCGACACTACCATATTGCGCGGTATTATCGCCGAGATGCGCAAGGCCCACGATGCTGAGGATTTCGATGCGGAGCTGGATGCCGATGTTGAATTGCACAATGCCATTGGCGAAAGCGCCCACAACATCATTTTGCTGCACACGCTGCGCGCCTGCTACCGCCTGATGAGTGCAGGTATTTTCTATCATCGCAATCTCATTTTTACGCTGCCCCATGCGCGCGAAAAGCTGCTGGAGCAGCACGAGGCGATAGTGGAAGCAATTGCTTCTCGCAAGCCGGATGAGGCACGCAGGGCCGCTGAAGGCCACATAGATTTCGTTACCATTGCCATGCAACAAGCAAAACGAGCGGGCGAATGGGACCACGTGTCCCGCCAACGTCTGGAAAATCGCAAAATCATGAAAGCCGACAGGAAAACGGGATGACCGGAAACAACAAGAAGCCCCAGGTGGGCCTTTTCGTAACATGTCTGACAGATCTTTTCAGGCCATCTACAGGCTTTGCTGCCGTCAAGCTGATCGAGGATGCTGGCTGTGACATTCACGTGCCAAAAGCACAGACCTGTTGCGGCCAACCGGCATACAATTCCGGTGATCGTGAGGACACGCGCGAGATTGCAGAACAGGTAATCCCGCTCTTTGAAAATTACGATTACATCGTAGCACCATCAGGATCATGCGCAGCCATGCTGAAGAAGCATTATCCCGGCCTGTTTAAAGGCGACGCGAAGTGGGAAGTCCGCGCGGAAGCATTTTCTGCAAAGGTCTATGAGCTGATTTCCTTCCTGACAGACGTGATGAAGGTTGAGAAAGTTGAGGCCCAGTTCAACGGCACTGTGACGTATCACGATAGCTGTTCCGGCCTTCGCGAGCTTGGCGTGAAAGATCAGCCACGCAAGCTTCTCAACACAGTTGAAGGGCTTCATCTGCGCGAAATGAAGGACAGTGACATCTGTTGCGGTTTCGGTGGAACTTTTTGCATCAAATATTCCGATATTTCCAATGCGATTGTCACCAAGAAGACCGAAAACGTTGAGAATGCAGAGGCGGATTTGCTGCTGGGCGGTGATATTGGCTGCCTCATGAATATGGCGGGCAAGATCAAGCGCGCTGGCGGCAAGACCGAGGTGCGTCATGTCGCTGAGGTGCTGGCGGGCATGATGGATGCGCCGCCAATTGCCGGCAAGGGCAAGTGAGGCCGTCATGAAAATCACGACACCACAATTCAAGCAAAATGCAGCAAGGGCACTCGTTGACACGCAGCTGCAGAAGGCACTGAAAAACGTCGAGACCGGCTTCGTGGCCAAACGCGCCATAGCGGCCGCCGAGTTGCCAGAGTTCGAAGCGCTTCGCGACAATGCACGGGACATCAAGAACCATGTGCTGGCACATCTCGATCTCTATCTGGAAGAATACGAAAAGCGTGTGACGGAGTCCGGTGGCCATGTGCACTGGGCAGAGACGGCAGAAGACGCACGTCAGATTATTCTGGATATCTGCCGAAAGCGAAATGCCCGCACTGTCACCAAGGGCAAGTCGATGATCACTGAGGAAATCGGTCTCAACGATTTTCTCGATGAGAACGGCATTGTGCCCGTGGAAACAGATCTCGGCGAATATATCATCCAGCTTCGTGGTGAAACGCCGAGCCATATCATCGCGCCCGCCGTACACTTGAACAAGGAGCAGGTGGAGGGAGACTTCCGCCGCGTGCACACGCACCTGCCCGACGAACGCGATCTGACCGAGCCGGTGTCGCTCCTCTCGGAAGCACGGGAAGTGTTGCGCAAGCGATATTTCGAAGCCGATGTCGGCATCACCGGTGCCAATTTCCTGATCGCCGAAACAGGCTCCTCAGTCATTGTTACCAATGAGGGCAACGGCGACCTGACGCAGACACTGGGCAAGTGCCATATAGCTGTGGCGTCTCTGGAAAAGATCGTGCCGACACTCAACGATTGTTCGCAGATCCTTCGCCTTCTGGCACGCTCGGCGACGGGACAGGACATGTCGGTTTACACGACATTTTCCACGGGCCCAAAACGAGCGGAAGACCCGGATGGGCCAGAAGAATATCATGTTGTTCTGCTGGACAATGGCCGTTCTTCGATGCTGGGCACGGATTTTCAGGAGATGCTTCGCTGCATCCGCTGCGGAGCCTGCATGAACCATTGCCCGGTTTATCACGCGGTCGGTGGACATGCCTATGGTGCCGTCTACCCCGGACCAATGGGTGCGGTGCTGACGCCATCGCTCTCCGGTATCGAAGTGGGCGGGCAGTTGCCCAATGCCTCAACTTTCTGCGGACGCTGCGAGAGCGTATGCCCCATGCGAATTCCTCTGCCGAAGATGATGCGGCATTGGCGTGAACGTGAGTTTGAACGCAATCTCACACCGTCCGTTGCACGATACGGTATCAAGACCTGGGCCTTCTTCGCCAAGCGTCCTTCACTCTACCGCTTTGCAGTGTCATTCGGCATGCCGCTGCTCTCAGCGTTTGGCGGCTCCAAGCGACGGTTCAAGGCACTGCCCTTCGCGGGAGGCTGGACCAAGCACCGCGATTTGCCTGCACCGGAAGGCCGCACCTTCATTCAAGACTGGCACCAACGCGAAACACGCAAGCAGGGAGCAGCAAAATGAGTGGACGTGACAGCATTCTTGCGAAGGTAAGAAAGTCCCTTGCAACGCCTTCCGATGATAGCGAACGCCGCAATGTGGTCGCCGCGCGTATCAGTTCCGCACCGCTCGGTATCGTGCCACAGCGCGGCCAGCTGCCGGACAAGGAACGCGTCGACCTCTTCTGCGCAATGGCCGAGAAATATAGCGCAACGACAACCCGCATCGCATCAGTCAAAGATCTGCCGAAAGAGGTGTCCAACTACCTGAAAGCGCGAAACCTGCCCGCAGAGGTGCGCATGGGCGACGATCCGCTTCTCATTGAAGCCGGATGGGAAAGCGAGAAAACGCTGGATGTGCGTCGTGGCGCATCAGACGGCAATGACCTCGCAGGGGTTACCCATGCCCGAGGCGGCGTGGCAGAGAGTGGATCGCTGGTGGTAGCGTCCGGCCCTGATAATCCGGTGACGATCAACTTCTTGCCGGAACATCACATCGTCGTGGTGAAGGCTGCGGATATTGGTGCCTCGCTGGAAGATGCCTTTGCTTCAATTGCCTCGACCTATGGCAAGGGGCAAATGCCACGAACTGTGAACTTCATCACCGGGCCTTCGCGTTCTGGCGATATTGAGCAAACAATCCTGCTCGGCGCGCACGGCCCCCGTGCGCTTCACATTGTCATTGTCGAATAGGGCTATCCGGGACTTCAACTTTCCCGGTTGGCTATCATGAGCTGAATACGCTTGAGCTCGCGAATAACGCGATCTGCCTGCATCTGCGGGCTCAAACTTAATTTCAATTGCAGCGACACGATAAATGCGACGGCGCCGCTGATGCCCCATTTCAGGGCCGCTAGCACGTCAGATGCACCGAAAAAGTTGAAAGCGCACCACACTCCGACAATGAACCAGGCTGTTTGCGCAATCATCAAAACCCAGGTCACCCAACCGTAAGTGCCAGTGAATTGCTTCAGACCGAGAGCAAAGAAACCCAGCTCGCGCGTCTCTTCCATAATCATTCGGTCTTCACCCTCAAGCGCTTCACGGATCAGGTCGTCGATCTTGCTCATGACGTTTCTCCTTCAAGAATTGCCCGCAGTTTTTTACGGGCATGCATCAGCCGGGTTTTGACGGTACCGGCTGGAATGTTGAGTGCTGTGGCAACCTCCGCCACGTTCATATCTTCCAGATAAAAAAGCGCCAATGTTGCGCGGTGCGGACCATCCATTTTGGCCAGCGCTCGGTGAACCGCCGCCGCCTCGGCATTGGCGGGGCCATCGTGTTCGACTTCACTGTCTGCCTGCCACGCATATTGGGACGCAATGACACGGTCCTTCTGCCAGCCGCGGATCATGCGGGCTGCGCGTCGGGATACAATGCATAATGCCCAAGGCAAAAACGCTTCATCTTCTTTCAAGGAGTGGAGTGCGCGAATAATTTCGCCCCATGCTTCCTGCACGCAATCATGCGCACTTTCCGCATCGCCCAGCAATCGCCGCGCATGAGCCATCAATCGCGGTGTTGTCGCCTTGACCAACTTCCCAAGCGCATGGTCATCGCCCGCCCGGTGGGCAGCAACGAGATAGGCGCTTAGTGCACGCAGTTTCTGCGCGTTGATCATTCCGGTTCCACTTCCTGCATTTCATATGCAAGGTGCAATGAAATCAGCAAATGGTTCAATTAAAGAAAGGTCGGCCAGTATTTCCTAGCACTGATAATCTTCAAAGAGCTTATCGACAGAACCGTGCCAGCGCCCGTGATACTGCGCAAGCATGTCCTCGGCCAAGGTGGACTTCTTGGCAAGCACTTCCTCAATCGGTGCCAGGAACACGGTTTCGTCGTACCCTTCCGAATTCAACAATGCGCGGTTCTTGAGGCCTATACGGGATATTTCCAGAACCTGCTTTGCATGCTCCAGCAACGGAAAACCGCGGAATTCCGCATTCAATGCTTTTGCAGGAACTGCGTCGCGCATGGCTTGGACCTCTTCATAGGTCCAGTCCGCTGTAAGTTTCTCAGCGGCATCAAGTGCCTCTGCATCATAAAGCAATCCAACCCAGAAAGCAGGAAGCGCGCATATGCGCCGCCACGGACCGCCATCTGCACCGCGCATTTCAAGGAACCGCTTGAGGCGCACATCGGGGAACAATGTGGAGAGGTGGTTCGCCCAATCGCCCATATTGGGCTGCCAGTCTGCAATCTCACCCTTCAGCGCACCAGCCATAAACTGACGGAACGTCACGTGGGTGCAATCATAATATCTGCCATCGCGCACGACAAAATACATAGGCACATCAAGCGCCCAGTCCACGTAGTGCTCAAAGCTGAAATCCTTTGAGAATACGAAGGGCAGAATGCCTGCACGGGCATTGTCGGTATCGCGCCAGATGTCGGCGCGCCAGGAAAGCAAACCGTTCGGCTTGCCCTCGGTAAACGGGGATGCAGCGAAAATTGCTGTCGCAATGGCCTGCAACTTTGTCGAAATCTGCATCTTGCGGCGCATATCATGCTCGGAGGAGAAATCGAGGTTCACCTGGATTGTGCATGTGCGATACATCATGTCCAATCCCTTACTGCCCACCTTGGGCATGTAATTGGTCATGATGTCATAGCGCGATTTCGGCATGCGGGGTGTCTCGGCCAAAGTCCATTTCGGACTTCCGCCAGTGCCCAGAAACCCGATATTCAATGGCTCGGAAATGCTCTGCAATGTGGAAAGGTGAAGCGATGACTCCCGGCATGTTTCATGCAGATTTTCCAACGGCGCTCCGGAAAGCTCGAATTGCCCGCCCGGCTCGATTGAAATCGCGCCATGTCCGGTTGGCTCGGCCAAACCGATAATTTTGCCTTCATCCAGAATAGGCTCCCAGCCGAGCTTATCCTTCATGCCGTTGAGCAGAGCAGAGATGCTGGCCTCACCCTCATAGGGAACGGGCGTATTGTCAGGATGGAAAAATGCGAACTTCTCGTGCTCAGTGCCAATTCTGAAGTCGCTCTCGGGCTTGCAGCCATCAGAAAGATAGGAAACCAGGCTTTCCTTGTCGGTCAGCGGGGTAGCGTCGGAAGTATCGCGTGCCATAGGCTAATTCTCATTGAAAATGCGTGCGCGGAATGCGCTGGTTTGGTTTGGATGAAACGGTTTTCATTTGCAAATGAAAAACTCTAATCCAGCATTCAAGATTTCTTGAAGCTGCCCGGATATAGGATCAAACCTGCCTCACCGCAACACCTGATCATATCAGTCTTGCCAGTCGCCAATGCTGGCCTGGATGACCGCCAAGGCGGCTACGGCGGCAGTGTCAGCCCGCAAGATACGTGGCCCAAGAGGAATGGGCGTTACGAAATCAAGCGAGCGCAGAGTTTGGCGCTCCTCTTCTGAAAATCCACCTTCCGGACCGATCAACAGACCCAGCTTCTGCTCTGATATGTTCTGCAATATTGTGAGCGGGTTCTGTCCTTCATCGCCTTCATCGCAATAGATCAGGCGACGCTCATCCGGCCAGGTTTCCAAAAGCGCATTGAGTTTCACCGGCTCACGTATTTCCGGCAAAGCCAGAATGCCGCATTGTTCCGCCGCTTCCACTGCATAAGCGCGAAGCTTGTCCAGAGAGTGAACCTTGCCTTGCACATGCTGGGTCAATACCGGCTGAATGATCCCCGCCCCCATCTCAACGGCCTTCTGGATGAGGTATTCCATCCGCCCGGTTTTCAGTGGCGCAAAGACGTAATGCAAACTGGATGGCACGGGCTGGGCGCGCGTCTGCTCAACTGGCCTTAATTGGATCTTCTTACGTGACGGGAAAACGAGCCTCGCCTTCCACTCGCCGTCGCGACCATTAAAGAGCAACACCTCGCTGTCATCTTCCATTCGCAAGACGTTAGCGAGGTAGTTGAACTGTTCCTTGTCGGCCTCAATCACTTTGCCGACCGCCAGATCGGCATCCACGAAAAGGCGCTGCATTCTGAAATTGGCGCGCAACTTTGCCTCTCCATCAATCAGGTTGGATTGTCACCCAACATCTCAAATCATAATCGATGCCAGTATCCAATAAAGAACAGCCGACAAAACTGCTGCGGCAGGCACGGTTATCACCCAGGCTGCAACAATGGTCATAAAGTGCGAACGGCGAACCAGGTAACGGCGGCGCAGTTCTTCCGGCGAGCTTTCTTTCTGCTGCTTTTCACCATTTCCACCAACGCCACGTTGCGCGATATATTGCGCGCGGCGCTTGGAATTGCGCGTGTACCATTCACGATAAAAACCAACGCCAAATACGCCCCCAACAGCAATGTGTGTGGAACTAACCGGCAGGCCAAGCCACGAGGCGACAATAACCGTGATAGCGGCTGACAATGCAACACAGTAAGCGCGCATTGGGTTCAGTTTGGTAATTTGTTCGCCCACCAGACGGATCAGGCGTGGGCCAAACAAAAGAAGCCCGAGGGAAATACCGACCGCGCCAATAATCATGACCCAGATCGGAATGCCGACCTTGGCTGAAATTTCATTGGCCTGTGCAGCATGAACAACAGCTGACAGCGGACCAATGGCATTTGCAACATCGTTTGCGCCGTGCGCAAAAGACAAAAGCGCCGCCGAAAAAATCAACGGAATACGGAAGAGTTTGCGCAGCGACTGGTTTCGATTTTCAAGCCCGCGTGCCTGACGCGCAACCATGGGCACGGTCGCAAGCCAGGAAACAACACCGACTACGAGGCCGACCAGTAGAGCCATCGACAGCGAAACCTTGATGAGGTGCTTCAATCCTTTGAGGGTCAGGTAAGCTGCAAATGCACCCGCCATAATTGCGATCAGCACCGGCACCCATTTGCGAGCCGCTGCAATCTTGTCATCGCGGTAGATGATAAATTCCTTGATGAAAGCGAGAAACGCAGCAGCAATGACACCGCCCAGCACGGGTGAGATAACCCAGCTCGCAGCGATGGCACCCATGGAACTCCAGTTAACTGCGGCAAAGCCAGCGGCGGCCAGGCCAGCACCCAGCACACCACCAACGACGGAGTGCGTGGTGGAAACCGGCGCACCCAGCCAGGTTGCCAGGTTCACCCACAATGCTGACGAAAGAAGCGCCGCCATCATTGCCCAGATGAACACATCCGTTGACGGGATGAGCGCAGGGTCCACAATGCCCTTGGAAATGGTGGAAACAACGTCGCCACCAGCAATCAACGCGCCAGCCGTTTCAAACACAGCAGCAACAATGAGTGCCAATGTCATCGACATGGCGCGTGAGCCAACCGCCGGACCGACGTTATTCGTCACGTCATTGGCGCCGATGTTCATCGCCATATAAGCACCGACAATCGCAGCGGCGATAACAACGAAAGAACCACTTTGGCCAACCACAAAGGCAGCAGCAAACAAGGCCGCAACAACAATGAAGATCAAGCCCACACCTGGCCGCACGAGCGACTTGGATACGTGTTGAGCCGCTTGTTCCACACGCTGGATCTTATCGAGATCCTTGTCGAGGGTGGGCTTTTCCAGTCCGCTAGCCATGGCTTAATCCCGTCGTCTTTAACTTTGTTTCTGCGCGCACGCCTAATGCTTCATGCGCAAAATCGCAATATGTCAGTAATGTGACAGGGGTAATTGGGGCCGAAAATCTTGGGAAAACGTCAAAGACGCTCTGGAAGCGAGCGAATCAAGTCACTGAGCGCGGGTTCGCGAACACGCTCCGCAGCAACGTCCGGCACCACCCATTCACGCGTTCGCTGATTGCGCTCTGGAAATTCATCTTCAAGTTTGGCTACCTTGATGGCGTGAACCTGAACGTGACACTCGGTATGCATGCCGTTGTCCAGACGCTTTTGATAATGGTATGTGCCCAGAGGTTCTTCCTCCGCAGCGCCAATCACTCCCGCCTCCTCAAAGGCCTCGCGCGCTGCGGCTTCATACGCCATGCGCCCCTCCATGGGCCAGCCTTTGGGGATGACCCAGCGACCTGTATCGCGACTGGTAATCAGCAAAACCTCAAGATCGCCGGTCGCGGAGCTGCCCCGATAACATAGTGCTGCAAACTGTATCCTAGCAGGACGCCGGAAAAGCAGTTGAAGATCATCTACAATGCGGGAAACCAAACCCAATGAATCATTCCTCTGAAATGCCATGTCTATGTTAGTGGGAGTTTAAAAACCTGCAACCGCAGAAATATGCTGAAATCACCGGCAATTGCTATAGCATGGGAAAAAATCCCGATTATAGTTGGGCAAGCGGCTCTTTTGGCGATGAGGCTATGATGATTCCACTTTTTGACATGATGATGACAGCAGACAATGGCAAGTTGCTGGAGACAATGTCATCGCAGATGGGGCTCGCTCAAGAGCAGTCTGCCAAGGCTCTTGCCGCATTGATGCCTGCCTTTTCTGCTGGCCTCAAACGCAGCGCAAGTGATCCCTACAACTTCACCGCAATCCTGTCGTCGCTCGGTAGCGGCAACTACGCCAAATATTTTGAAGATCTGAACCGGGCTTTTACCCCGCAAGGCATTGCCGACGGAAACAAGCTCGTAAACCAGATATTCGGATCCAATGCGATTGCCGAGGCGATCAGTGCTCAAGCTTCGCAGGCCGCTGGCGTCGGTCAGGAGATGATGAATAATATGATGCCAGCGATTGCGAGCGCTTTGGCAGGTGGCATCTTCAAGCAGATGACCGGTCAGATGCAGCCCTTTGCCGATGCTGCGGACAATCCAATGCTGGAAACCATGAATGTATGGATGAAAGCCGCTGGATTTCAGCCCAAACCAGCAGCAAGACAGCCAAACCCGTTTGATAACCCATTCACACAGGCCATGAGCCAGATGTTTGGCGGACAGCAGGCATCGAAGACGGAAACCGACAACGGCCCATTTGGAACGGGTGCCTTCATGAAGATGATGCAAGGCATGATGACGGGCAAGAGCACGCCTGATCCCGAGCCCGATCCGAAGGCTGTGGACCTTTCCAAATACACAGAGATCTTCACCTCAATGATTGACAGCGGGCTTGAGGTTCAGAAGTCATACCAGAAAAGCGTCGAAAGCATTCTTGACTCCCAGATGAAATCGATGGGCGGCAAGACGAGTGAATAGCGCTTTGCGAACATGAAAAAGGCGGCCGTAAGAGCCGCCCTTTTTGTATCGAATGCCACCCAGGATCAAAACTCTTCCCAGTCGCCATCATTACCTTTGACGGTCGCTCCCAATCGCGTAGCGAGCCGATCCACCAGCTTATTGGCAGGCGATGTGCGGGCACGCTCTTCGCCGGTGGCAGGCCGGATCAACGGCTTGCGCTTATACGTTGAAGCAGCGGGCGCATTGGTTGGCTCTGCCGGACGATTTTCACGGGTGAAGCTGCTTCGCGACGCAGTGCTGGATTGTGCTCCAAGGCGCGCAGTATCACTGAGCTGAGACGATGACTGAACACCGGAAATGTTGAACTGCGAAACAGCATCGCTCAGCAATGTTGCATCACTCGCAAGGCCGTTCAGGTTCGCGTTGGTCTTTTCAACCGCGCTCAAATTCAGTGCCGCAGTCCTCTCAACATCCTTCATGGATGCGCCTATGCCGGAAAGCTTTTCAGACTGTTCCAGGGCGGCATTGGCGATCGAATGAATATGATCATTCACATCGGTCACCTGATTTGAAATGCCGGTCAAAGCCTCGCCAGTCCTTTGCACGAGCGATACGCCCGTCGAGACCTCTTCGCCGGACTTCGTAATCAGCGTCTTGATATCCTTGGCCGCAGCGGCAGAACGCTGAGCAAGTTCGCGCACCTCTTGGGCAACCACCGCAAAGCCCTTGCCCGCGTCACCGGCGCGTGCGGCTTCAACACCGGCATTCAAGGCCAGGAGATTGGTCTGGAAAGCAATCTCGTCAATGACATTGATAATCTTCGAGATCTCCTCGGACGCCTTCTCGATACGTCCCATCGCATTGACCGCTTCGGCAACGATATCGGCAGATTCAGTGGAGCTCTTTTTCGCACCATTGGTCATGTTCGAAGCATCACGTGCGCGCTGGGTGGTCTCGCGAATTGCGCCAATGATATTTTCAACGTCGCTGGACGTCTGGCGGAGCGCCTCGGCCTGTTCGGTAGAACGCGCCGCCAATTCACCCGCAGATGCCGCCGCCTCGCTGACGCGTACTCCGATTGCATCGGTGCTGCCCTTGACGGTCGACAGACTTGCCGACAGTTTTTCCAGCGACAGATTGAAATCGGTGCGCAAACGCTCAAGTTCCGGAGGGAATGGTCTGGAAATCGTGGCGCTCAAGTCGCCGTTAGACAGGCGCTCCAGCGAAGACGCGAGCGTGTCAACGACGTCTTTCAGGCGCGCCTGATTTTCCGCGTTTTCCTGCTCATTGCGCGCCCGCAAGCCGTCCGCCGAGCGGCGTTCATCTGCCGCTCGCGCTTCCAACTCGTCGCGCTCTATCGCCGCCTGACGAAATACAGCAACTGAGCGAACCATATCACCAATTTCATCCGAACGGCCTTCGCCTTCCAGTTTGATGTTGGTGTTTCCAGCTGCAAGTTCACCCATCGTCGCGACCAAACGGCCTATTGGAGCGGTCAAACTGCGCGAGAACGCTATCGTTGCAACGAGACCGGCAAGAAGGATCGCCAATGCGGCACCGCCAACGACCATGATTGCTTCACGCACTGGCGCAGCAGTTTCGCTGGATTTCATGATCGCAAGTACCGCCAGAGATTGCCCCCCGGTATTCAGGGCGGAAACCGCAACATCGCTTTGCTGGTCGCCTTCGCCAACTGACGCTCTCATGCTCTCAACGCCTGAGAAAACCTCAGCAAATTCTGTCGGCGGAATATTCACCGCCAAAGTATCGTCTACATCGCTCAAAGGTGCATCTGTCAGCATCGAGCCATCGGCAGCCAACAGAACTGTCTCACCGGTCTGACCGAGACCTTTACGGTTGGCGAAGATCTTGTTGATCTGCTCAGTCGACAGGGCATATGCGAGAACGCCAACCTTCTTCTTCTTCATGAAGATTGGCGATGACATAAACACCGCTGGCTTGTTTTCCATCGGGGCATAAAGCGAGAAACTCGAGAGGAAGGTGGCTGTGTGATCTTCCGTTTCAATGGACTTTGCATACACGTCTGCAAGTGGTGTCGACGCAAGCACCTCATCAGCAATATTGTGGCCGATGTCCGGGTTCTTGCGTGCCGTGTAGATCAGGTTGCCCTTCGTATCGAAGAGCAAAATGTCATCATAGCCACGCAGCAACATATGATCGCGAAAATACGGGTTCTGCGTGCGGTGGGCGCTGTCAAAATTATCAACTTTGGCAGTGTCGAGAAGATAACGCTGACCCGGCTCGTTCGGGTTGTTCTCGATATAGCGCTTCGAGAGTTCAGCAGCCGGATTTTCCCCCAGATATGACCATGCACCCGACAGCGCAAACACTGCCTGGATCGTGCTCATATTTGCCGACATGGACTGCAGATCACCACCAATACCGTTGAGGTATGCCTGGATTTCATTGCGCCGCCCGTCTGCGGTGGCTTCCAGTTTTTCGAACGCAATCTCCTTCAGCGTCGTCCCTTCCACAATGAGGTTGACGGCACTGGTTGCGCCTATCGAAAAGAGAGTCAGAATGGCTGCGGCCAGCGGCAACTTGGTTGAGATTTTCATCTTGAACACCAGACAGAGATTGAAATCGTGATCGTGAAGCTGATCGTTGCGCAATCATAGTGTGGTGAATTTGAACAAAGGCTTAAAAATCCAACAAGAACTGTGGGGTAATGTCTGTTGGATATCTATGAAAAGGCCCGGTCGATGATTTCATCAAACGACCGGGCAAAATGCAGGGATTTGGCTGCCCTGCGGGGAAAATCGCTCACCGACCCGGAAAACATGTCCCTTGTTGGTGGTGTCTCTTCATCGCAAATGCCAATTGATTACACAAACAAATACTTTTAATAGTCTCTATCAATATTTTTGATTGGAGAAGCCGATGGCAACCCCGCTCGACCTCGACCAGTTGCAAACATTTGTTGCGATCATCGACACTGGCTCATTCACCCGCGCTGCTGAGCGTGTATTCAAGACGCAGTCTGCCGTTTCCATGCAGATGCGCCGGCTTGAAGAACGCGTGGGAAAGCAGCTTTTCATCAAGGACGGGCGTGGCAGCAAGCTAACTCCGGAAGGCGAGCGACTGTTGCAGTTTGCGCGCCGCATGATCCGGATCAACAATGAAGCCATTGCCGCTTTTGATGACAATCGGCTGGAAGGTTCGCTGCGAATTGGCACACCGGATGACTACGCAGACCGCTATATGCCGGAAATCATCAGCCGGTTTGCCCAGTCGCACCCCAAGGTCGAGTTGAATATCATCTGTGAATCCTCGGTAGATCTTGCAGACAAGATGAGACGTGGTGAGCTGGACGTTGCACTTGTGACCCACAATCCGCGCGAACGAATGTCCGACGTGGTGAGAACCGAGCCACTTTGCTGGGTTGCCTCCGTCAACCACCCCTTGCCCGAAGATGCGCCCCTGCCGTTGGCTCTTGGCCGAGCTGACTGCCAATGGCGCCAAGCCGCCTGCATGGCGCTGGACAGCATAGAACGCGAGTATCACATTCTATTCACGAGCTGGTCTTCGACGATCGTCACCGCGGCGGTTCTGGCTGGTATGGCGATTTCCGTGCTGCCTGAATCGGCACTCCGCACCGGCATGAAGGTGCTTGGCCAGCAGGATGGGTTTCCGCCGCTTGCGCCTATTCAAATCGGTATCATGAAGCGTCCAGGCGTTCCCACCTCGTTGATGAATGCGATCTGCAGTCACATTGCTGTTTGTCTGGATAACATGACGCCGCCTGCTGTTGCTGATGCAACTCTGATCGACATTGACAGTCGGGGGCGTGTTGCGCAGATCGCAGCCCCGGGATGGTGATGGCATGGAGACTGGTTTGATGATTACTGGTTCCACAACTGCCATATTCTGGCCGTTGATCGTGCAATTCGGCCTTGTGGCCGTCGTTTATGTTCAGCTTATGCTCAAACGCGTTGATGCAGTGCGAGCGGGGCATGCGCGTAGCAGCCAGTTTCGTGAAAACCGAAACGAACCGGAGGAGAGTCTCTTCGTCCGCAACAATCTGGAAAATCAGTTCGAACTGCCAACGCTTTTCTTTCCGGTCTGCATTGCACTCTTTGTGACCGGGGGTGCAAACCTGTACACGACCTTGCTCGCATGGCTCTTTGTCATCAGTCGCGTGGCGCATGCCTGGATTCACATACGTACCAACCGCATTAGACACCGCCGACCGCTATTTGCAGCCGGTTTTCTATTTGTCGGACTGCTATATCTCGCCCTTCTTTTGAATCTCATCGCCATCGCGTTGTCATAAGCGGGCATTTCAAGACGCGGGTTGAATTAAATCTTTGTCATTTGAGTGCACTGCACAATAGTGCTACCTCTACCGCGAGTTGACGGAAGGCTGGCTGAGAGAGAATGGCAAATCTATCCGACAAGAAGGTATTGGTGCTGCAGGGCGGCGGCGCACTCGGCGCTTATCAGGCTGGTGCCTACGAAGCACTGCATAATAGCGGCATTCGACCAAGCTGGATTGCAGGCATTTCAATTGGCGCGATCAACTCCGCAATCATTGCCGGAAGCGCGGAAGATGACCGTGTACGCAATCTCCGCAAATTTTGGGAACTGATCACCAGCGGTCCCGAAAGCTTTCCGCTGTCACGCGAGGCGGGATTGCGAAGCTGGTTCAACAAGTTTTCGGCAGCCTATTCTGCATCGATTGGCGTGAACGGCTTTTTCACGCCGCGAAGTCTGGCACCGTGGGACAGCCTGAATGACCCGATGAGTGCGATCAGCTTCTACGACACCAGTCCGCTGATTGAGACACTGAACGAGATCGTGGATTTTGGCCGCATAAACGCCCTTGGCAACCGCTTGAGCGTGGGCGCGGTGGAAGTTGAAACTGGAAATTTCCAGTATTTCGACAGTGCTGAACTCGGCAATAACGGCGGCATCAACGCACATCATATTGCCGCCTCCGGCGCGCTTCCTCCCGGCTTCCCGCCTGTAGAAATCAACGGCAAGCACTATTGGGATGGAGGGTTGGTTTCCAACACGCCATTGAACTGGGTCATGCACAAACGCGATCACCGCGAGGATATCTGCATGTTTCAGGTGGACCTCTTCAATGCGCGTGGCCGCCTGCCTCGCGATCTATCCGAGGTGAACCTGCGCGAAAAGGAAATACGCTTTTCCAGCAGAACCCGCCTGAATACCGATCTGGCTGGCCAGGAAGAGCGCACGCGTCGAGCACTGAAGCGCTTGTTGGATAAGCTGCCGCCAGAGCTCGCCGATGATCCCGATGTCACGCAATTGCGTGAGTGGGAGGATGGCGGTGCCACAACAATTGTGCATCTTATTTACGAACGCCAGCCTTATGAGTCATCCACCATGGATGCGGAGTTTTCGCGCGCCACCATGGAGGACCATTGGCGGCTGGGGTATGACGATGCCATGGCAACACTGAACTGCAAGGCATGGCGCACGCGCCAATTGCCAGAAGATGGCTTCATGACGATTGACCATCGCCGAGGATAACGAAGAAGAGGACAAGACGATGAAAATGGAAGGCAGAGTCTGCATCATTACTGGAGCGGCAGGTGGTATCGGCTACGGCATGGCAAAGCGCTATGTAGAAGAAGGTGCCAAGGTTGCCATCGCGGACATCAAGGCGGACGCGGCCGAAAAGGCTGCCGCAGATCTGACATCCATGGGGCCCGGAGAGGCAATCGGTATCGCAATGGATGTGACCAGCGAAGAAGCCGTGAACGCTGGCGTCAAGGCTGTCATAAATAAATGGGGCCGTATTGACGTTCTGATTTCCAACGCGGGTGTCCAGATTGTTCACCGCATTGAGGATTTCCCGTTTGATGCGTGGAAGAAAATGCTAGCCATCCATCTCGACGGTGCATTCCTGACGACCAAGGCCTGCATGCCGATCATGAAAGCCCAGAAATCCGGATCCATTATCTACATGGGGTCGGTCCATTCCAAGGAAGCGTCTCCGCTTAAATCTGCTTATGTGACCGCCAAGCACGGCCTTTTGGGCTTGGCTCGTGTTGTCGCCAAAGAGGGTGGTAAATTTGGCGTCCGCTCCAATGTCATCTGCCCCGGCTTCGTCAAAACACCACTTGTGGAAAAGCAAATTCCCGAACAAGCCAAAGAATTGAATATCTCGGAAGAAGAGGTCGTCTCGCGCGTCATGCTGGGTCAAACCGTCGACGCGGAATTCACGACAATCGAGGATGTGGCCGAGGTGGCGCTGATGTTCGGTAGTTTTGAAACCAACGCGCTCACCGGACAATCGGTTGTTGTGAGCCATGGCTGGTACATGGAATAAGCTGGCACAAAAAAAGCGCCGCAGGTATGCGGCGCTTCTGATTTCGTTTTGAAGGACTAGGCTGCGACGTCGGCGCTGCCGCGTGTTTCACCGCTGTGAAGGCGGAAACTGGACAGGCCCTGCTTCAGAGCTTCGACTTCCTGGCTCAGCGCAAACGTAGCTGCCGTCGTTTCTTCCACCATGGCCGCGTTTTGCTGGGTGGCCTGGTCCATAAGACCAACGGAGCTGTTGATCTCGCTGAGACCTGCTGACTGCTCTTTCGCCGAATTGGCAATCGTCTCAATCCGGGTGCTGATCTCCTGCATGAAACCTTCAATCTCAGACAGAGCCGTACCAGTATTTTCAACAAGCTTCACGCCTGTATCGACCTCACCATTGGAGGTGGCGATCAACTGGCTGATTTCCTTTGCTGCCTTTGCAGATCGGCTGGCAAGCTCGCGCACTTCCTGCGCAACGACAGCGAAGCCCTTCCCGGCATCGCCAGCTCGTGCGGCCTCAACACCCGCATTCAAGGCAAGAAGGTTCGTCTGAAATGCAATCTCATCCATCACCGATATGATGTTGCTGATTTTTTCAGAAGATTGCTGAATCTTGCTCATTGCGGAAATCGCATCACCAACAACGCCGGTGGAGCGCTTTGTTGTGTTAAACGCATTTTGCGCAAGTGAATTTGCCTCAGCGGCGCCATCGGCAGCGCCTTGGACTGTTGCCGTCATTTCTTCAAGGGCTGCTGCAACCTCTTCCAATGAGGCCGCCTGCTGTTCCGTTCTACGTGAAAGCTCCTCTGCAGACTGGCTCATCTCCTGCGTATTTTCGCGGATGGAGGATGCGCTGATCTCTACACTTGCTAGGACAGAACGCAGGTGTTGCTGCGCAGTATTGAAGTCGGTGCGAAGGCGCTCAAACCGAGCCTCGAACGGCGTTTCGATTTCATGCGAGACGTCGCCCTGTGCCAGTCTGCCCAGAGCTTCGCCGAGTGCGTCAACAGTGTGTTGAAGAATAGCTGCCTCGCGCTCACGTTCAGCTTCACGGCTTTGACGCTCAGCTTCGGTGAGATGACGATTTTCTGCAGCTGTTTTTTCCAGCTCCACCTTCTCCAGCGCGGCCTCTTTGAGCTGTTCCACAGCTCCGGCCATCACACCAAGTTCGTCACTGCGGTCGCGACCTTCGACGTCTGTCGTGAGATCTCCTGAAGCCAATGCGCGCAGGGAATTCGTCAGACCGGCAAGCGGACGGGTGATGGATCTGGCAAGCACAACAGCCTGAATAAGTGTCGCAATACTGATTGTAAGAGAAAGGATGCCCCAAATGCTCAAAGAACGCAGAGCACTGGCTGACAGGTCGGCGGCAGCTGTGTTGATTGCCCCCAGGGCCGTTGTCTCAATTCCGCGCAGTTCTGCAATGCGCGTTGCAGCGATCTCATGCCACTTTGCATATTTCTTGGCGGGAATATCGCCACCGCCGCCGAGGCGACCTGTCCTGCCACGCAATTTTTTGATGTCGACCACATTACGCGACTTCAGGATTTCTTCGTAGCTTGCACGCGCTTCCTCATCCTGCTGGAAAAGGAATGCTTCAATCATCAAGTCTTGCTCAACAATATACTGCGAATAGGTCTCGAAACCGAGCTTGGTAAGTTTGCCAGCGGAAATCGCGCCATCGATGACGGCCTGTTCGTTACTGGCCCGCTCCTTGGCGGTTGATATGCTATTCAAAGCAAAAACCTTGCGGGCAATCTCAGCAGACTGGGTGGCACGCCCCGCCATCCGCTGGATGTTAAGTGCAGCGTCTACAGTTTCCGAATAAGCAAAGATCAGTCCAGAGGGCGAAATCTCGCCACTCAGTGTCTTGGCCCTGGTTTCCGGCAATTTGGCGAGTGACTCCTGGAAGGCCGCCAGTGCTGCGATGGAGCTTTCTGTGCCAATCGTGCTGATGTCATTTGCAACGACGCTCATTTTCAACAATGCCGCATCGGTTTCTTCAAATGCCGATTTCAGATCGCTTTCAGACATCTCTCCGTTGCTGAAGAGGAAGCCTTTGCTGCGTTCATGCTGCAAGAGATAGGTTATTTCGTTGATGTCAGAGACGCGGTCTAGAAGCCGCTCCATACCCACATAGTCCTGAAATTCGCTGTAGCTTCTCTGCACGTGCAACACTGCAAATGTCAGAAGCCCGACCAGTGGTAATATGATGGCGATGCCAAGCCGATGGCTGACCTTGAGGCGGGGGATATTCACGACTACTCTCCATACGACATGTTTTTTCGCTCCAGGAAAAGATGCCGCACACAATCCCCTGTGCACGTCAAACCCCAGGACGCAACATTTCTCATTCTCAGAGTAACTCGTTACCAAAGCATTTAATAAAAGGCATAAAAACTTGC
Source organism: Ensifer sp. (assembly GCA_050301895.1). Taxonomy (GTDB): domain Bacteria; phylum Pseudomonadota; class Alphaproteobacteria; order Rhizobiales; family Rhizobiaceae; genus Ensifer_A. Next base: position 202,390 of record JBNKZZ010000004.1, read on the forward strand.
AGTGCCCTCAGAGTGCACAAATTTCAATCTTTACGTGTGTCTATTTCGCATTTTCAGCAGCCATGAGTTGCTGCCTTATCGCACGCGACCGCTAGCGCGGCATCACGCATTTGTGTGTTGCCGCCTTATTACGTGCATCTAACATACATATCAGGCGATTGAGGGGTGTCGGGGGACATATTCGAGCTTGTCAACGACAACAGGAGAGGCCGATGCAGAAACCCGAAATTACCCAGGAAATGATCAAAGCATATGATGACTACACCCATTTGACACTGGATCGCCGTGCCTTCATGCGCCGTCTGACAGCACTGACAGGATCCGCTGCAACCGCGGCTGCGATTGCCCCAATGCTGGCGGCCAACCAAGCCAGAGCTGCAATGATAGAACCCGACGATGCCCGGATTATAGCCGAGAGTGTCACATTTCCTGGTGCACAGGCTGAAATGAAAGGCTATCTGGCAAAGCCAGCAGGTGCGAGCGGCTCGTTACCCGCAGTCATAGTGATTCATGAGAACCGAGGCCTCAACCCACATATTCAAGATGTTGCACGCCGCGTTGCGTTGGAGGGTTTCGTTGCCCTGGCACCAGATTTCCTTTCACCAATGGGCGGCACGCCATCCGATGAAGACAAAGCGAGGTCCATGTTCGGTGATCTTGATGGGGCAGAAACGGTCGCCAATGGTGAAGCGGCTGTGAAATATCTTGCCGACATGGACGCGACAAATGGCAATGTGGGCTCTGTCGGTTTTTGCTGGGGCGGTGGGCTTTCCAATCAGCTGGCCGTGGCTGCGCCAGGCCTCAAGGCAGCGGTCGCCTATTACGGTCGCCAGCCGGACGCTGCACAGGTTCCGGCAATTCAAGCATCTCTCATGCTGCACTACGCGGGACTTGATGAGCGCATAAATGCAGGCATCGATGCGTATAGAACTGCGCTGGAGGCTGGCGGAAAAGATTTCCAGCTCTTTGTTTATGACGGCGTGAACCATGCGTTCAACAATGATACCTCGGAAGCGCGCTATAACAAGGAAGCCGCAGAGCTCGCCTGGAAACGCACGATCGGCTTCCTCAAAGAGAAGCTTGCTTGACGCCTATTCAGTGGCCTCGTGTGACAGCAGCTTGGACGAGGCCAATTTGCAAGCCTCCGCAAAGGCTTCAAAATCGCGACGGCGGGAGGAATTTGCCCGCCGCCAGACCAGACCGATTTGACGGAAGGGCTGCGGCTCAGCGAACGGTATAATCCGCATGCGGTTCCGTCCTGCCTCGTCACGCGCGGCAATCTCGGGAATAAGCGTGATGCCCATGCCGTGGCTTACCATCTGCAACAGTGTCGCCATTGAAGTTGCCCCGTAATTGGCGACACGCCGACTGGCGGCACCGCCACATACAGCCAGAGCCTGATCTCGCAAGCAATGCCCCTCTTCCAGTAGCAACAGCCTGTCGACATCCATTTGTTCCTGGGTCATTGGCGAGGTGAGGACAGTGTTTTCCTCATCCGAGGAGGCGATCAGGAACCTGTCCTTAAAAAGCGGCAGCGCGTTGACCTGCGTGCTTTGAAGCGGCAGGGCAAGAATGGCGCAATCCAACTTGCCGTGTTGCAGATCTTCAAGACAATCATCAGTCATCAACTCTTTCAGTTCCAGTTCAAGCGCAGGATAATTGGCCTTGAGCACAGGGATCAGCACGGGCACAAGATAGGGCGCAACGGTGGGGATAATGCCCAAGCGGAACCGTCCCTCCAAAAGGCCGCGAGCGTGTTTTGCCCGCTCCATGAGATGGTCGACCGCTTCCAGCACGGCGCGAAATTCCGGCAACAGATTTTCCCCTTCTGGCGTCAGAAAGGTACCACTGCGCGAGCGCTCCATAAGCTTCACACCGAGTGTCGTTTCCAACTCACGAATCTGTGTGGAAAGCGCTGGCTGGCTGACATTCACCATCTCTGCAGCACGCCCAAAGTGGCCCGCACTTGCCAGAGCATCGAAATATCGCATTTGACGAATGGTAATCATGATAAGAAATCCTTATCGAAATTAAAACTAATTGCAATTGGAAATTATTGTCATTCAGTGAGATAATATAAGCACGTTCAAAAGAACGACCATTTTCAGAAAAACCTCGGAGGAAATCATGGACGCGAAAGTCGGAAAAGCAGGCAGATGTCCTGTTGCCCACGGTGCAACCAATATGGGCATGCGCTCTAACAGCGATTGGTGGCCCAACCAGCTTAACCTCCGCATTCTGCATCAGAACTCTTCCCTCTCAGACCCGATGGGCGAAGGCTTTGATTATGCGGATAAGTTCAAGGCGCTGGACCTGGCAGCCTTGAAAAAAGATCTCTATGCACTGATGACCGACAGCCAGGATTGGTGGCCGGCCGATTATGGTCACTATGGCGGGCTGTTTATTCGCATGGCGTGGCACTCTGCCGGTACATATCGCACGGGCGACGGTCGTGGCGGTGCCGGTACTGGTCAGCAGCGATTTGCACCGCTCAACTCCTGGCCGGACAATGGCAACCTGGACAAGGCGCGCCGCCTGCTTTGGCCAATCAAACAGAAATATGGCAACAGCATCTCCTGGGCCGACCTGATGATCCTGGCTGGCAACGCCGCGCTGGAATCCATGGGCTTCAAGACCTTTGGCTTTGGCGGCGGCCGCGCAGACGTTTGGGAACCGGAAGAAGATGTTTATTGGGGGGCCGAGACTGAGTGGCTCGCCACTTCGGACAAGGAAAACAGCCGTTATACTGGCGACCGCGAGTTGGAAAACCCGCTGGCAGCCGTTCAAATGGGCTTGATCTACGTGAACCCGGAAGGCCCGGATGGCAACCCCGATCCGGTCGCATCGGGCCGCGACATTCGCGAAACATTTGCCCGCATGGGAATGGATGACGAGGAAACCGTGGCGCTGACCGCTGGTGGTCACACATTCGGCAAGACCCACGGTGCTGGCGATGCGGCCCATGTCGGCCCTGAACCGGAAGCCGCACCGATGGAAGCCATGGGCTTTGGCTGGCTTTCCACCCATGGTTCAGGCAAGGGCCGTGACACGATCACTTCCGGCATTGAAGGCGCATGGACGCCCAATCCGACCCAGTGGGACAACGCCTATTTCGACGTATTGTTCGGTTATGAATGGGAATTGGTGAAGAGCCCGGCTGGCGCATGGCAGTGGACACCAAAGGATCTGAAGGCAGAAGACCATGCACCAGATCCCGAAAGCGGTGAACGCACACATCGTATCATCATGACAACTGCCGATATGGCGATGCGCATGGATCCGATCTACGGTCCGATTTCCAAGCGTTTCCATGAAAACCCGGATCAGTTTGCCGATGCTTTCGCGCGTGCATGGTTCAAGCTGACCCACCGCGACATGGGACCAAAGACCCGTTATCTCGGATCGGAAGTCCCCGCAGAAGACCTGATCTGGCAGGATCCGATCCCGGCTTGCAACCACCCTGTTGTTGACGCTACAGACATTGCAAACCTGAAGGTGAAGATCATGGCCTCCGGGCTGTCTGTTTCCGAACTGGCCTCGACCGCCTGGGCGTCTGCATCTACCTTCCGCGGCTCTGACAAGCGCGGTGGTGCAAATGGTGCACGCATTCGCCTTGCACCGCAGAAGGATTGGGTGGTCAACAATCCAGCACAGCTTTCCAAGGTATTGAGTATTCTGGAAGGGGTTCAGGCTGATTTCAACGCCTCCGCATCAGGCGGCAAGAAGGTCTCGCTGGCTGATATCATCGTGCTTGGCGGTGTTGCAGCGGTGGAGGCCGCAGCCAACGCCGCAGGTCATGCGGTCGAGGTTCCGTTCACGCCTGGTCGCATGGATGCAAGCGCGGAACAGACAGACGCGGAATCCTTTGCCGTTCTGGAGCCGATTGCAGATGGTTTCCGCAACTATCAGCAGACGCACTTCACCATCTCTACCGAAGAGCTGCTGGTAGACAAGGCCCAGCTTCTTGGTTTGACCGCACCGGAAATGACCGCACTTGTTGGCGGTATGCGAGTGCTTGGCACCAACTATGATGGCTCCAAACATGGCGCCTTCACGCACAGAGTTGGAACGCTGACAAACGACTTCTTCGTCAACATTCTCGACATGTCGACCGCTTGGACATCAACCACCAAGGAAGAAGACCTGTTTGAAGGTCGGGACGCCAAGTCTGGTGCGGTCAAGTGGACAGCAACGCGCGCTGACCTCGTGTTCGGCTCCAATTCGCAGCTTCGGGCAATCGCCGAGGTCTACGGACAAAGCGACAATGCTGCCAAGTTCATCAAGGACTTTGTGGCTGCCTGGGTGAAGGTCATGGATGCGGACCGTTTCGACCTCGCCTGAGAGGTTTGATTGGCAAGACAAAAAAGGCAGGCGGCCACCCGGACGCCTGCCTTTTAAATATTGGAAACCCAAAAACGGGGCTTTCACCCCGATCAATTAGTTGCCGCCTGGGTAGTTGGGGCTTTCGCGCGTGATCGTCACATCATGCGCATGGCTTTCACGCAGGCCTGCACCGGAGATGCGCACGAATGTCGCGCGTTCCTGGAATTCCTTGATGTTTTGTCCACCGACATAGCCCATAGCAGCTTTCAGGCCGCCAGCAAGCTGGTGAAGAACGCCGGACACCGGCCCTTTATAGGGCACCTGCCCCTCGATACCTTCGGGAACAAGCTTCAGCGTGTCGCGCACTTCTGCCTGGAAGTAGCGGTCGGCAGAGCCGCGTGCCATTGCGCCAACAGAACCCATGCCGCGATAAGCCTTGAACGAACGGCCCTGATAGAGATAGACCTCGCCCGGGCTTTCATCAGTCCCGGCCAGCAAAGATCCGACCATCGTTGCAGAAGCGCCCGCAGCAATGGCCTTGGCCAAGTCGCCGGAGAACTTGATACCGCCGTCAGCGATAACCGGTACGCCAGATTTTTGGGCTTCTTCAACCGCGCCCATGATGGCGGCAAGCTGAGGAACGCCAACACCGGCAACAATGCGTGTGGTGCAGATGGAGCCAGGTCCAATACCAACCTTCACAGCATCTGCGCCAGCATCGATAAGCGCGCGCGTTCCGCCTGGCGTTGCAACATTGCCGGCGATGATGCGAACGGAATTGGTCATCTTCTTGACCACACCCACAGCATCGAGAACCTTCTGCGAGTGACCATGCGCGGTGTCGATCACCAGCACGTCTACGCCAGCGTCAATAAGGCGCTCAGCGCGTTCACGCGCATCGTCACCAACCGAGATGGCAGCAGCTGCGCGAAGGCGACCATGCTCATCCTTGGACGCATGCGGGTTGAGCTGGGATTTCTCAATATCCTTCACGGTGATGAGACCAACACAGTGATACTGATCATCAACCACCAGCAGCTTTTCAATGCGGTTGGCATGCAGCAGGCGCTTGGCTTCCTGCTGATCCACATTTTCGCTCACGGTGACCAGGTTTTCCTTGGTCATCAGCTCATAGATTTTCTGATTGGGATTGGAAGCAAAGCGCACATCGCGGTTGGTCAGAATACCAGCCAGCTTGCCAGACTTTTCAACAACCGGAATTCCGGAAATCTTGTGGTGGCTCATCAGGCCCAGTGCTTCAGAGAGCGTTGCATCAGGCTCGATTGTCACCGGGTTGACGACCATGCCGCTTTCAAATTTCTTGACCTGACGAACTTCTTCGGCCTGTTCAACCGGCGTCAGGTTACGGTGGATGACGCCGATACCGCCTGCCTGCGCCATGGCGATTGCCAGACGGCCTTCGGTCACGGTGTCCATGGCAGATGAAAGAATTGGCAGGTTCAGCTCGATATCCGGCGCAATGCGGGTCGAAATATCCGTCTGCCCCGGCATGATGATGGAGTGCCCGGGTTGCAGCAGAACATCGTCGAATGTGAGAGCTTCGTGCCCGGTCGCGGTTTCAATGATGCGCGCCATTGCCAATTCCTTTCAAACAGCATCTTTGATGCAAAAAACACCGGAGAGAATCCCTCACCGGCGTCATTCCATTTATTTTGGAAGTTGGCGAGGGCAGGTAACACGTTCATGACAGGTTGGGAAGAAGCTGCGGTAAATTTTTTCAGGCTTGCCAGGCAACAAACCGCATTTGCAACAATGACCGGACATGCCCACGGCAAGGTTGATCCGCTAGCCAAGTCTGGCAGACAATAGGCGTTAGAGAATCAACTGGGTGAAACATGGCTCTTTCCGTCGACAAGGCGCTTTCGAAAGCTCAAAAACACGCAAAGAATGGAGAGACAGCTGAGGCTGAAGCTCTCTACATGTCTGTTCTTGAGCGTTTTCCTGCCAATCAACGTGCGCGCCAAGGCCTTGATGCTTTGCGTATGCCCGGCATCAACACGAAGAAGGTAGCGCCGCAAGACCCGCCCAAAGAGCAAATGGATGCACTAAAGGCGATGCAGAACGCTGGCCAACTCGATGCTTTGTCAGGCCAGGCACATGCCTTGCTGCAGACATACCCGGCATCGTTCTTCCTGCACAGCATTCTTGGGTTCGTGCACGCGTTGCAGGGGCGTCCCAAGGAGGCAATTCCGCATTTCAAGCAGGCCGCGACGCTGAAGGAGAATGCGCCTGAGGTCTACTGCAATCTAGGCATTGCCTACAAGATGACCGAGGACAACGCAGCTGCAGAAGCGGCCCTAAAGCAGGCAATTGCGCTAAAGCCTGAATATGCAGAGGCCTACAATAACCTTGGCGCCGTCTATCAGGGGCAGAACAGACAGGAAGAAGCGGTTGTCTGTTATCAGAAGTCACTTCAGTTCAACCCCAATGCGAAATCCGTGAAAGGCAATTTGGTGCGCGCCCTCGTTTCTGTTGGAGATGAGCGACGTGAGCACGGCGACAGCGCCGCCGCATTGGCGATCTACGAGCAAGTGTTGAAGATGGAACCCGGACCGGATGGCCCCTATTACAACTATTCGCTGGTTAAACGCTTCACCCCGGACAATCCGCACCTTGCCGCCATGCGAGATCTGGCAAAGGCGGATGGGCTGAGCCAGGACCACGAAATCAAATTGCAATTTGCCCTCGCCAAAGCTGAGATGGATATCGGCAACAAACAGGCCGGGTTTGCTCACCTTCTTGCCGGCAATACTCTACGGCGAGAACAGTTGCAGTTCACATTCGACATCGAGGAAAAGTGGGCGTCCGACATACAGACCTATTTCAAGGCCTTCGACGCAACATCTTTTGGCCCCTACGAGCCTTTAAATTTCCGACCAATCTTCATTCTCGGCATGCCACGCTCGGGCACATCGCTCACCGAGCAAATTCTGGCCGCCCATTCAAAGGTCCATGGGGGCGGCGAATTGGTGCACTTTCATGAAGCTGCCGATGCGACGACCTGGTATGGCGATGAACGCGCACCGCAAACATTTGCCGAAATACGTAAGCGCTATGCTGAGAAAATCGCAGAGCTGACAGACAAGCCGGTGGTGACCGACAAGCTACCGCACAATTTCGGGATGATCGGTTTCATTGCGCTTGCCTTCCCGGAAGCCATTATCATCAATATGCAGCGCGAGCCGGAAGCGGTTTGCTGGTCGAATTTCAAGACCTATTTCAATGCGCGCGGCCTTGGCTTCAGTCACGATCTGCAGGATGTAGCCCGTTATTACAACCTTTACCTCGACTTCATGGATTTCTGGCGAACGCGCTTCCCTGGCGTCATTCATGACCTGAATTATGAGAAGCTGACGGAAGATCCGGAGGTGGAAGTCCGCAAATTGCTCACGCTTGTCGGGCTTGATTGGGAAGACGGCGTCATGGACTTTCACAAGAGCAATCGCCAGGTTAAAACAGCATCAGCGACGCAGGTTCGCAAAAAGATTTACACCGGCAGCTCGCGCGAGTGGGAAGAATATCGTGACTATTTGAAACCGATGCTCGATATCCTGCACAGCCGGGATATCGCTCAGTAGGCCATTTGAATTGCTTGAATGCTTGTCATCGGGAAGATGTTGGAATAGCAGCGCTTGTGCGCGCACTCAGCTAATTGAGGATAGTGATGATTAAGCTATATGGATTTGGTGCCGCCTACGGACAACCAGACATGAGCCCTTTCGTAATGAAGGTCATGATTCTGCTGCAGATGGCGGGCGTGAAATATGAGCGACACGCAAACGCTGAGGCCATTCGCCGGGCACCGAAGGGTAAGCTTCCATTCATTGAAGATGGTGAAGTCGTGGTGGCGGATTCCCGCTTCATCAAAACCTATCTGGAAACGCAATATGGCACTGACTTCACTGGTGGCTACACCGACAGGGAACTTGCCGTCGGCCACGCCATTGAACGCATGCTGGAAGAATCTTCCTACTTCTGCTCGGTACACACCCGGTGGGTTCGTCCTGATGGCTGGGAAAAAATCAACGACCTCGTTTTCAAGCCCCTGCCCTTTCCACTTGGTTCAATCGTTGGTTCCATTGTGCGGAGACGTGTCCGCACGTCAGTTGTCAGCCAGGGAACCGGGCGATTGAGCGATGCAGAAATCGACGAAATTGCATGCCAAAATATTGACGCGCTGGCGCTCTTGTTGGGCGAGAAACCTTATCTTCTGGGTGATCGCGCTTGCGGCTTTGACGCAACCGCTGCCGCGTTTATTACCGCTGGCAGTTCAAGTGCATTTGCAGGCAAGATACAATCCGCTGTTGTCTCAAAGGCAAATCTGATGGCCTATCGTGATCGTGTCTTGCAGACATACCTGCCGGATTATCCAGCATCCGAGATCTAGATATTGCGCAGTGCAGATCCATCGCGCATGTCTGCCTCGCTCTCGCGGCCGCTTATGAAGCCTATTGTTTGGCTCTTTATCGCTTTTGCGTTCCTCATGGGAATGAAGGGGCATTCGGACACAAGCCTGCACTAGCGAGCTCGTGAATCCGTCGGCATTAAGCCTCAGGCTCGTCGTCCCGGCGACCTTTGAAGTCCTTTGCAAGGAGGAACATCTCGACAGATTCCGCGCGCGAGGCCGCAGGCTTTACATGGACAACCTGGCGGAAATTCTTCTTGAGCATGGTCAGAAGATCATTCTCTGTGCCACCCTGAAACGTCTTGGCCAGAAAATGTCCGCCTTCTGCCAGAACATCGACGGCGAAATAGGCAGCCACTTCGCAAAGATGCATCGTGCGCAAGTGGTCAGTTTTGCGGTGGCCGGTCGTTGGGGCTGCCATATCGGAGATCACAATATCCGGCGCACCACCGATCGCCTCCATCAGGAGACGCGGCGCGTCATCCTCGAGGAAATCCATCTGCAGGAAATTGACGCCGGGGATAGGATCCATTTCCAGAAAATCGATCGCCGCAACTCGCGTATCTTCGTCGGTGGAGCCAGTTACCTTGGCCGCGATCTGCGACCAGCTGCCTGGCGCTGAACCCAGATCCACAATGCGTTTCGCACCTTTGAGAATATTATGCTTCTCATCAATTTCCAGCAGCTTGTAGACGGCGCGCGCGCGATATCCCTCCAGCTGAGCACGCTGCACATAAGGATCGTTGATATGGCGCTCCAGCCAGCGACGCGACGAAGCCTTCAGCTTGCCCTTCTTGACCTTCTGACCGAGTTTTCGACCGGTGCGATTTGCACCGCGGGGTGGTTTCACCATCTTTGGCCCCTTCAACGACTATTGTTATAGCGGCGATGGCGCGCGCGTCGCCAAACACCGTCATCGGCCATCATATCGGTCAGCAACCCCTCGCGCAGCCCGCGGTCGGCAACCCGCATGCGCTCCGAGGGCCAACGCCTGCGGATCGCCTCCAAAATCGCGCAACCGGCAAGTACCAAATCAGCACGATCCGGTCCGATGCAAGGATTGGCAGCGCGGCTTTCAAAATCCCATGACAGGAGCTTCGCCTGCATTGCAGATACCTCGGCATCGCTGAGCCAGAGACCATCCACCTTGCGGCGATCATATTTGTTGAGACCAAGATGCACGCCAGCAAGCGTCGTCACTGTGCCGGATGTGCCGATCAGATGGAATTCAGCGTCGGGCGCATCGGCAAGTTCTGCAACACCCGGGCCGTCGAAAGCATCCAGCAGGCCATCGACTTCCGTCACCATGTCGGCAAAAACATCCGGCGTAACATCACGACCGCCATGGCGCTCGGACAGCGTCACCACGCCGACTGGAAGCGAGGTCCAGTGGGTGATGTGATTGGCTAGCCGCCCCGGACGATCGCGATCCTTCTTGATGACCGCAATTTCGGACGAGCCACCACCAATATCAAAAAGCACGACCGAGCGTGCCTCCCGCCCAACAAGCGAAGAGCAACCGGAAACAGCCAGCCGGGCTTCCGTTTCCCGATTGATGATTTCGAGTTCCAGGCCGGTTTCTTCAACCACACGCTTGAGGAAAATTTCACCGTTTTCTGCTGAGCGGCACGCCTCAGTGGCAATCAGGCGACGCTTTCTGATGTTTCGGCTGTTGAGCTTCGATGCGCAGACCTTAAGCGCCTCGACTGAACGGTCCATCGCCTCAACTGACAGGCGTCCGCTGCCAGCCAACCCTTCCCCAAGCCTCACAATCCGCGAGAATGCATCGACAACGCGAAACTGTCCGGGTCGTGTGGGTTGGGCAACCAGCAAGCGGCAATTATTCGTGCCAAGGTCGAGTGCCGCATAAAGATTGTCATGCTGCGGCCTGTGCCGCACATGATTAGGTGCAACGGCAGTTTTGTCTGCTTGAGCGGGTCTTGGAGTGTGCTTTTCGGCAGGTGAGTCTACGGGACGCTCATTGCCACGACTGAGCGGTCGTCCTTGCAGACCACGCCGATTATTGCGGTTCCTGCGGCGCTTGCCAGAATTCTGACCCTGTTTTTGTGCTTCGGTATCGCCAGTTGCGCTGACAACATTCTCAGCACCGCCTGACGAGCCATGTCGCCGACGCTTGCGCTTGCGTGATTTGCCTTGAGCAGGCACATTTTCCGGGCGCTCATGCTGCTCACCCGATTGAGGGCTGGCAGATGACTCCTGAGACTGTGGGCGCGGTTTGCGATTCCGTCGCCTTTTTCCACGCGATGCGGGCTTTGCCTCATCGCCATGATTCGTCCCTGGCGCCCCGTTCGTATCCGGCACACGACCGATCGAGGGGTCTTCCACTTTTATATCCACCGCGCCGCGCTATGCCCAAAATGGCCGCTGCAGACGTCTTTATGTTTACAGTTGAAGCAATTGTAACAGTGCTCACCAATTTCGACAAATTGTTTTTGCCGCAGCAAACAAACGCGGTCGAGCAGCAATGTCGCATTTTTTTTAAAAAGCCTATTTTCATAACGAACAGATTTGGTTATAAGCCCCGCACAAGCCGCCCACAGGCAGGTCTTGAACGTTGGGGAATAGGTTAACGGTAGACCCACGGACTCTGACTCCGTTAGTCCTGGTTCGAATCCAGGTTCCCCAGCCAATTCCTCTGTGAACCCCCTGATTCCCTTAGTTTTCCGTCCTTTCTGGATATCGTTTTGGCATTACGTGCGACCTGATGCCCAAAACTGAGGCCCAGAGGTGATGCCCACGATTTTGAAAAATCGGCTCATCTCTGGCGAAGAATGAAGGGTATCACCGTCATGGCCGTTCGCCACGAGGTCGAAAATCTTATCCGCCGCGGAAACATCTTTTATTGGCGTGCCCGCGTGCCAGTCCACTTCAAGGCATGTCCAAAGGGCAGCCGACTTTCACTCAGTCTTCAGACTTCTGATCATAGAAAGGCACAGGTGCTTGCAAGGCGGCTCAACACCCGGCTTGCCGAGATGCGTTTTGAATCGGAAGAAGTCATGTCGACGAAGAAACAGCTCAAGAAGCTATTCAAACACATTCGCGACGATATGCTGGAGTCGTTGGAAGAGCAGAATATCGCTGCCAAGAGAATCCGTGGCGCAGGCGATGTGGCCGATATGGAACTCGACCTGGAAGCGGGCTGGGCGTACCAATTATTGGCGAAATTCGGCATTCGACAGACCCTGACATTGGAAGGTGATTGCACAGGCCTTCTCTATTTGCAGAGCAACGGTGTTCCGAAATCTCATATCCCCGCCATCAAACATAATTATCTCGCCGAGCTTCAGATCGCACGAAGCCCCGCCGCGCTTGATCGCATCCTACAACTCATGCACACCTTTGATATTGAGGACACACCGCTCAACCATGAAAGGGCGATGTCGAAATTCTTCGAAGGACGTGCTGCCGCACTCCTCGATATTGATGAACGCCACGCGCTCGTAGACAGACGTTTGAGCGAATTCACCGGGGGTGGTCGTGGTGATGCAGCCGCGACAGTAACACTGTCGCCTGTCACGGATGAAGCTGCAAACTCTCCATCCCCCTTTGGCGTGGAATATGAAATCGATGTGCCGGAAGCTTCAATCCCGACGGAAGAGCCACCTGTTTTTGAACCATCGCCACCCCCTGTTACTGCTCTCGAGGTCGCACAATCTCAATCAGAAACAAATACAGACGATGAAACCAAGCCGCCACGAGTGCTTTCACTCGAAGAGTTCGACAGGGAAGTCGCGAACGTCATCAAGAACAAAGAGCATGAATGGTCGGAAGAAACAGCCAGGAATTTCGCCTCCTTTGTTGGTCTCTTCAAGACGGTTTTGGAAGAGCACGGTGTCAAACATTCAGGGCAAATTGAACAATACCATATTGGCCAACTGCGTTTGCATCTCAATGACATCCCCGTCCATTGGGGCAAGGGCCCAAAGTTGAAGTTTATGACCGCCCCTCAACTTCGCGCAGAAGGTGCGAGACTGCGCGAAGCCGCTCAAAAAACAGGAAAGAAACCGAACGTCGGGTTAGCTCCAAACACAATCAGAAAGCACTTCGGCAACCTCACGCATTTCACAGATCACGTTAGGGATCACGGATTTGAGTTGGCGGAGATCACCATTAATAGTCTGAGGCCAAAGAAACTAAATGCCGCCCTGCTTCGCAGACAACAACACAAGCCAAAGCCGGACGAAATCGTGCCCATTTTTGAGAGCGTGATTTATACGGGGTGCAAGGATTATGGTCGGGGTCGAAAGAAGCCCGGTCCGAATGTCTATCACGATGCCATCTATTACCTGCCAGTCTTGTTCACCTATCTCGGTGCCCGCCGCAAAGAATTTGCAGGCCTGACTGTGGACGACATCCAGAAGCAGGATGACCACCACGTAATCTTAATCGACCAAAATGAGCTTCGCGGAATTAAGAACTTCCAATCCCAGCGCGCGCTCCCACTCCCTGATGAACTCGTCCGTCTTGGCTTCCTTGACTACCATGCGGCCATCAAGGACCTAGGTTATAGACCGCTGTTTCCCGACCTTTTCTCTGACAAAACGAATAACGATCCGGGCGACCGCTTCTATGACGTGTTCACGCCCATCATGCGCGAAGCGCTTGGTGAGAAAATGTGGGACCGAGCACTCCACGCGCTCCGCCATGGTTTGGCCGATACGCTCAAGCAAATGGGGGTTAGCGATAGCGTTATCAGTGATATTGCTGGCCGTTTGCCAGATACAAGCGAAACCGCCTCACGCTACACCAACCCAGCCGGGCTCCCACTGATGCGCGAGGTGTTGGCAAAGTATCCAACCATCACTGAATGTATTGAGCCACAGCCCTTGCGGCTTCTTCCATGGGTCGCGACCAAGCAACCACCACCTTGGGCGCGAGAGGGAAAGAAGGTAGAGACGCGGAAATAATTTCCGAATATTTAGACAATCTACTTAATTCGCCCTTGGAGGCTCAAAGTATAAAGACGGATTGCTACAAAGCCGACATTTATGATGACATGACCTAGCACAGTTCCGGTTTCAGCTCGGAAGGGACAATAGAGGGTTGGTTGCCCCCTGATCGACGGCCTCAAGACACGAACCGAAATTAAGAAAAAAGCTTACTCAATATAGCGTTTATGTCGTCAAAATACTGGTTGAAAGCTATCCTCGTATCTCTTTGGTTTTTGGTAACTTCTGGATGTAGCATAAAGCGAACATCAAAAATATACCCGCCACCATTGGTATCCAGACCTATTTCCGGCAGGAAAACATAGACTCGAGAAGCCCTAAAATGCCGTATAACGTCGTTGGGCAACTTTTCCAAGAGACTCAAAAACGCTTCCAGATCCTGAACATCAAGTGTAAGAGACGCGGTGAAAACATTGTCGAACTGGAAGCCGATCTCATCTGCGAGATCGCTCCAATCAAACCTCCTTTCCAACTGTACCACTGCCTCACAAGAAGCATTAACACTCCGCAAAACACTCAAAAACGGCACACGTTTAAACGCTTCGACCATTGAATCGAAGGCGCGATGCCGCATTTCAACCACCTCTTTCTCAAAATATTGGACTTCTTGAGAAAACTGCCAATACTCCTCAGCATCTGTATCGCGAGGTGCCCCACTTAGAAAGTTCGGTAGATATCGCGTGTAGTAGTCGTAATGGTCAATATCGTAATGATCACTGTGCATACTGTACTTCACGAGCTTGATATCCCAGCTATATAGCTGTCCATCTTCTAAGGCCCAACCATCATGTAGAATATCCGCCAGCGTCGCTTTGGAGTAAGCCGCTTTCTCATCTTGAGGGCGCATATAGTCGATATACCAAACATATTCACAGCTTTTGTCATTATACCAAACGGCCCTCGGCCTAATAAAGTGGCCCGGAGGGAAACGAATCTTCTCTATTTCTGCGATTCTGTTTCCGACACTGGGAAGATGGTAATCTACGTTCGACCCGATCCGATTAGATAAATGGAATACATACCCCTTATGATGCGCAACAAAATCATTGGGCGTGTCAGTGGCATATATCTGCCATTCACCGCAGGACTTCGGCATGAAGCGCTGTGCGATTGCCCATAAGCGCGGCCCCGACAACAAACGTTGGAGTACTACACCGTCCCAATAGGTAGCAATGAGTGGATTAGTTAGATTGTTTGTCACGCTTTCAAGTCGAGTAATAACAGCAGACGACGGTTGCGTTGAGCACACAAGGATATATCCCGTCGCGTTGTGATGCGCACATGAATCTACGATGTTATCAAGCTCTGCCACACCCACGCTGTCTCCGCTATGAGCTTTATGCTTGCATTGCACCAACCAAGTTCTCGTTGACTTCATAAAATGGCTGTCTACGGTCTCGGTGCATATTAGATCGCGACCACCATCGGGGCCTTTACCACTCCAAGCAACGTGAAGACCTTTACTGAATAAAATCTCTCGAACAAGCTGTTCAAATGCTTGTCCGTCTTTCGGAAGTTCCCTAAAATCCAAGTTGTATTTCTCCCAATATGTATCTGCGAAATGGGTCGGCGCTCCCCTACAAATTCTAGGATTGCGATCTTATTCAATGTCAAGCTCAACACTCTTGCGCAATTAGAACAGAAAAATTGCTTTGGCCAATGACTAGCTGGATGATGCCATCGCCTTGTAAGATATATGCAAATGGTCTCTTAGCGCAGTCGTTCCAATCGAGCATCACGAATTTCTGTTCTGGAATACCAACAGCAATAGAACCCTTTTTTGAGAGTCACGACTGTGGAAATTACTCCAATATTTCGGCGCAGCGTCATCCCCAGAAACTCTAAATATCCGATTCAGAATCAAACGGCGTTATAGGGAGTAATGGGGGGAGAAGGCGAATACTGGACAAACGGCGTTTGCAAACAGATCGCCAAGGTGATGGTTATTAGACAGCCAGCTCTAGCGAAGTAAGACATCGGCTTAATCATCCTGATCACCACCATTGGGATGGAGCAGATGGACTTTCCTTCTGAACGGTAGGGAACCGGGTTTGTATTTTCGGATAAGGTCATCAAGCACTTCATCACTCGCATGCTCATCAAATCCTTGCTCAACAAGCATCTTGACGATTTTGTCGTGGAATTTTTCCAACTCTTCCTTTTGGCCTTTTTCATGGGCCCTGCTGATCAGCCAATATAGCGCCAGTCTCGCCACATCATCCCGGTGGGGGCGTTTCTGAGCCTTCTGCTTCTCCCGAATAGCCTGCTGCCTTTGACGCTGTTCGCGATTTCTTTCTCCGTCCGACTTCCGTGCCATCTGTCCCTGCCACCTTTACTACCTACAATGGTCACTCGACTTTTCCACCGGCGCAAACCTTTTCCTGCTGAATCGGATTTCCAGAGATTTGAATCAGCCGCTTGGAGTTTGGAATCGAACGAGCGCAATTTTTCTTAACGTGCGGGCACTTTAAAATGCTTTGAGATGATTTTTTCTGAAGGCCCTTTGTCGCTGAATCGAAAATATCGAATTCGGAATCAAAAACCTGAAGTTCAGAATCAGATCACCGCAATTTATTTTAAAGCGCCCGTACATTGAGATGACGTGAGACAAAGTCTCGGCACATCATCTCAAATCATCATGTCATCATCTGCTTCGTTGCGACCGTGTTCTTGAACGCCTTCTTGGGCGGTGTCTGGCCTCGTTGCATTATCCAAAAGCAACTTAACCTCATCACCGCCAAGGGCCTGAGCATCCAAAAGAGCCAATGCCAGCTCGTCGAATGCAACACTATGCTCGACAATGAGATGTGTCGCTCTTTCTTGTGCTTGTTCGAGATGAGCATGGACCCGCTTTGCCAGCGCTCGATCTCTATCCAGTAGAAAGCTCGCTTCCCTCACCTCACGATAGAGAAGCGGAAGGTCTTCGCCCAAACCGGACGTTCTCTCAAAGGACAACGTAATATCTGTCGCGCGTGCCAGATCACTGTCATGGGCTGTTCCAGCTCCCGCACTTGCTTCACCGAACGCCAACCGTTCTGCGGCACGTCCAGCCATCAGCATGGTCAGAACATCAAAGACCCAATCTTTTGTGTCGCCTCTCTCGCTTGAGAGACGAAGGGCACCATAAGCCCCGTCGAGTGAATCGATGGTGACACCCTCGATGGGGCCGAGTCCCAAAAGATAATGGACAATCGCGTGACCAGCTTCGTGAACAGCGGACCGCCAAAGCTTTTCGGGAGACTGAACAGGACGATGGTTTCGGATGCCAATCTCAAGGTCATTATAGGTGATGATACGCTTTTCCCTGCGTGCTTTCAGCCTGGCTTCCCGCACGACACGCTCGATGTCGGCACCAGTCATTCCCATGGCCTTAACCGCCAGTTGTCGGAGCAGGTGGGTGACAGCAGTCGTAGACGTTGAGTGAATGATGGCATCCATTTTTTCAGCGTTTTCGAAGCCAATATTATTCATTACCAGTTCTCCCATTGTCACCAGCCAATGCCGCATCATCATTTGCGGGTTTGTTGGAGTGACCAGCATTTGCCGCCTCCGCAATCCGTGTTGCGTCTTCGCCGAGATGATGAGCAATAATGCCTGTGAGCGTTGCAATATCGGGTCGCGGGATTTCGATATGGGTCTCAAGTCTGCCAGAACGTTTGAGCGCTTCATCGATCGCATCTGGCCGATTGGTTGCGCCAACGATAATCACGCCTTCAGCCTTCACCGCACCATCGAGAAGCTCCAACGATTTGTTTACGACCGTGTTCCAGTAATCTGAGTAATCGCGCTCTGCGGGCTGCCTTTTCCCGATACCGTCGATTTCATCGATGAAGAGAATAGACGGCGAAAGCGCTCTCGCCTCTTCGAAGGTTTTGCTCATCTTGTGAATCACGTCGTTCAAATGGCCACCTTCAAGCCAAGTCGAGACCGATGTGACGACCAATGGAACTTGTAGAGAGTTGCACAAGGCCTTGGCGTAGGTCGTCTTGCCTGTTCCAGGCGGACCCGAAAGCAAAAGCTTCGTGCTCATTTCTGCCCAAGCCAAATCGTCGGTCAGATATTCCAAGAGGTCTGACTTCAGATCAAGCGCCCAGTCTTTTGCCCTTCCATAGCCGGAAAGCGTTTCGAGCATCACAGGTACTTTGCCTGTTTTGATACTCAAGCCGTTTGAATCCATCTCATCCGGTTGGATAACTTCAGCACCGGACGGTTTGTCACGCCATTTGCTTGTCGAGGCATTCTGCTTTGAAGGAGGCTTCTTGCGCTTCTCCATGTCAGGCTCACCGTTTGAGGAAAAATCGTCGATAAGCGCATCTTCGCTTGTGTCGTCGTCGTCGCTGTCCCTCGCCGCCTGCATGTTCTTTGCCGCTAGTCCGACTAGAACATGCACCACTTCCGAAAGGCTTCTATTCGGCCGGATCGACAAAAGCAGATCACCGAAAGTCAGATACTGGGGCCGGAACGTCTCGGGCAGATTGCCAAAAGCTTTCAGAGCATCTCGTCCATACACAGCCTCCAGTACTGTCTCGATAAAATCGACATCGACGGCCTCAACACTGAGCTTCAAATCAGAACCGAGTACCAGTTGGACAGGCGGGTCTTCCGATTGTCCAATCGTAAAAAGCATAGGTAGCTCTCTGGAAAGAGTATTGACCATCCTTCTACTCATTGCATCGGCATCCAATCGTGCACAGCAGTGGTGATCAAAATAGACAAGCAGCCGGCGACCATCCTGCGGCTCATCCTCCGGCCAATCGTTGTCAAAGGTGATTCTGGCATCGACAGTGAGCCATCGCCGCCCACCCGCAATCGTCGTCTCCTCAAGCAAACGAATGACGTGACTTTCGAGGTCTTCGATCTTCGAGCGGATCGCGATGATTGGGGCAGGCATACGGATGATCCGGCCAAGATCGTCTGCACTCAATCCCGCTGCGTTGATCGCTCTGGTCAATAGAAGGCTGGTGATCACATGACTGATGGGTGGTGCAACGTCCGAAGAACCTGCTTCCATTGCACTGCTGTGTAATTGATGATCTGCCGCACCTCGAAGGTGGCTAAGGGCAATATGGGAGAGCTTATCCATAATGCACCTCCCCCAAATTGGCGGAAACAATATCCGGCAATTCGGCCTGGCTTGCCTGACTGTTGATTGAGCGGTCTGGATCGAACCAATGATGGCGCTCAAACCATCCCAGCACCAGTCGAGAAGCTGGGTCGCCACATTGGGCGTTGGACCTCAGTCCAGATTGGACAATGGAAGGCACCGAACAGTGGGCCATATTGCATTGCCTGACGTACGACAGGGCCAGTCCGATAAAGATTGCTGGATCTCCGACCAACGTTCCAATGGTTGGCTTTGGCTTGGAATCGTGGTTGGCTGTTTTATTCGGTGTGTTGGATGGTGCGAGTTCTTTTGCAATTGAGAGCATAGCAGTCTCCTTGCCGCAGGCGCATCTCTGCGCGCGGTTTGATGTTTCCGGGATGTGGTTGAGTTGACGTTAGGTTATTGAGCCAAGGAGGCAACGCGCCCCTTGGCTCAGACCTTCTGAGGTTCAGTGCAGCCTAAGGCTTTTTGCAAAACCGACTTTGATACGGAAAGGCATAAGAGGAGCCTCGGCATCAGCCTGGGCAGGCTCATCGTCAATTTGACAGAAGGTATCCGTATAATCTTCAGCCAACCAGCTCTCGTCATCGTCTGGCAAAACGATACTATTTAGGTCGAGGCTCTGCAGGTAACCTGATAGTTGAGCTTCGTTGGCCACCGTCGATGCAAACCTCAGTTCCATCTTCTCTGCCTGTTCAATCGCGGTTCGTGCCTCAACCTCCAGAAGTTGTCGCACGCGTTCACCGAAACGGCGGCGCAGTTCAGCCATGCATGCAGCCGCACCATCGACCTCGAGTAGATCGTCGATCTCGTCCAAAGCCCAGATACCCAATGCATGATTACTCGGACGGCTAGCCCCATCAATGATGGCAACACCGACGGTATCAACCATCACACGCCGATGATTTTTGTAAAGCCAGTCTGGCAAGACCAAAGCAGATGCCATCATTCGAATCCGAAGCTCGTCCAGACGGCTTGTGTCTCCGTAGGATGCCAGCGACCGTTTGAGATCGAGAATAAAGGCTGCGTGGTGTTCCCTATTCACGATAATCAGATCGGGCGTGTAACTGCCTTTCGCAGGTGCCTCGCAGTCGATAGTAATGCCGTCGAGACTTTGCCAATCATTACCAACCACCGTCTCCATAGCCGCCTTGACCAGCGGCAGTCGTAGCGATTGACTGAGAACCACCAGATTGGGATTGACCTTGGCCAATCGCTCAACGGCATATTCCAATAGCTTGCCTTCTCGAAAAGAGATGGAACGAACAAGCGAGGCAATGTTGACATAGTGGCCCAGGATCGCATCTTCGACCGGGTCGCCTTCCGCAATGCAAGTAACCGCCTTGTCGATCATAGCGTCTAGATCGGCTTCAACATCAGCAAAGGAGACTGAATAGGCATAGCGCTGTTCGGACTTCGTGGCCTCAAGCTCCGTGTGGTTTTGGTTGAAACCGCTGCGGCGGTCAAAACGCGGTGCTTTTCGCTGACCTCCGTTTGAAGAAGAGGTGGCTTGTGCCTTTGTGGCCAAAGCCTTGGATGTGAGTTCAGATTTGTTCGTCATAGAAAGCTCCAGATATTTTGGGTTTGAGCCAGTCAACAATCCAGGCACCATGGTCAGTCAGACCACAGTTCGAGTTATCGCCTTGTCGGATTGGTGTTGGCGGTCAGATCAGTTGAAGACTGCGCAATTGTGGCAGGCGGTCGATGAGGCTGCGGACGCAAAAGTCCGGTCTCCGGCATCAATGATCTTGAGAAGAGCTTCCCCGACGGGGGTCTTAACTGTAATGGTTTCCATAGCCCGAATCCTTCCTAATAAGGTTGAGGGTCAGGCCCTCGTCAGTGTTGGCGCACTGGCTTGGGCCGTTTTGTTCCAGACCATCTGGAACGGCATCTATCCTGGCAGGACCCTTGATCGAGCTCAAGGTCCTTAATTCGCCAAATGAGAACATAACCGGTACATAGTTAACAACGGGCTCACGAGGGAATTTGACGTTCTTGAGCGGCTTGCCCTGGAAAAGGAAATGGGGCCTTTCGGCCCCAGTCAAAGTTCAAGCTAGTCTGCGAGATTACAAAGCGACTACATAGCTGGCGCGTTTTCTGCCGGGACCTCGAGCTCGTCTGATGCAAGAGGTGGCGTTTTGACTTCCGCACGTTTTGGGCTTGCTGTCTTTGTGGCAGGTGGGATGTCTAATTGATTTAGTTTCTCCACAATCGGAGCAAACCGTTTGATGGCAGCCTCTGAGTTGGCCGTTTCCTCGGCGACCGGCACCTCGGTTTCAACCTTTCTCGCGTCAGTTTTCGAGGCGTTCAACAGCCACTCTGGCTTTTTATCCTCCGATGTCGCCCACCTCAGGGCTGGCAGTACTTCAAATTCCAGCCAGTCCTCCAATGCTTCGGCTTTGGGCCAGCTATTCTGGCCTCCCACCTGATGCAGGATTTCTAACACCGTCTTCCAATGCGTTTTGCTTGGAACGGGCGTTGGGTGGATGAAGTCCGCTGAGTTCGGGCTCGGCATTACGAAGAGAACCAGGTTCTCGAGTTCCCGGTGCGCAAGGCGTGCCGTCAGTTCGATTTTCTGGACAAGCTCTTTCTTGATGACTCGCTTGCCTGACAGCGCTTCCATCACAGTGGCCTGGATGTAGGCGCAGTTTGAAAGGAAGCTTTTTTGCCCTTCGCGTGTTTTCAAAGCAATCAGCCCTTTAAGACCAGCAGTTCCTCCGACATCGAATGGGTCGGCCTGATCATCATTTGTCTCGTCCTCGTCGCCTTTCAGAATGGCATTCACATCTGAGACACGGAGGCGGCCATGCTCCTTGGCAAACTCAATGGCCTCCTCGATTTGCTCCGAACTCGCAGAGCTGAGCCTGCCGAGCACCGTCGTCCCGACACCTAATTCAATCAGCTTTTTCTTGACGGGACCCAGATTCCTAAAGACAGCTCTGTAAGATCTGGCGCTCCGATCAGTCATCCCAAAATGTTCAGATAGCCACTTTTTCAGAATTTTGTCGGGGACCGTTGTCGCTGCATTCTCCAGAACTTCACCTGTTTCAAAAGTTTGCTCTGTCGATTTGCGGCCAAGTGCCTTTAGCGCTGTGGCCACTTCTTTTTGCAATCGAGTGGGGAAACCGTTTTCTTCATAGTACGCAATGTCTGTCTGCGCAGTCTTGTCTTCTTTTCGCATGATAATTCCTTTCGTAATTGGAAAAGATAGTTACCCAAGAATTAAATCTTGAATACAAATATTATCATGCTTATTTTAAATTCAGTCAAACAACCTAAAGTTATTTAAAATTGTAAATTGTGCTTAAACTGCATTTTTACATAAATTAATACTTGTTAATATTTAAATATAGGGCGAGATCGGCGTTAAAAATATTTTTTACTGGCGCGCAGATATGCAACCTATGATTTTATCGAGCAAGGATATTTCACCACAAAATATGACTGACGCCAGGACTACAGCGGACCTACGGAAGGTGCTGGAAATGGTCTCCACACCTGGTAATGTGCACGGTTGAAATAGGTGCACCGTGGCCAAAGCTGTTCTGACGACCAAGATCGATCCGATTTACGATGACCTACCTGAACAGCGGTATAACTTCCCGCGTACCTATTTGCGTCAGGTCGAAGCAGCCATTGGTGATTGGATCGTCTATTATGAGCCCCGCCGCCCAAGTGGCGACCTTATGAAGACCGGTGGCAGGCAGGCATATTTTGCAACGGCACGAATAACCACCATCATTCCCGATCCATCAAAATCAGATCATTTCTATGCGCTGATTGAAGACTATCTGCCTTTCGACCGTTCCGTGCCATTCAAGGAAGGAGCCCATTATTATGAGGGCGGCCTGCAAAAAGACGATGGCTCCACTAACAAAGGTGCTTTTGGTCGAGCAGTACGCAACCTTCCTGACACAGAATATGACCTCATTCTGACGGCGGGCTTTGCTCATGTTTTGGGCGATCGTGAACGCGAAAGAACCGCACCTGATCCACCCGAGCTTCCTGGCGTCGGTTTTGCGGAAAATCCCCAGATGCCATATGAAGCCAGCGAAACCGACCGCCGGATCGTCACTCAAATCATCCAACGTCCTTTTCGAGATCGCGCGTTTTCGGCAGCGATCAAATCGGCATACCAAGACACCTGCGCCATCACAGGCATCAAACTGATCAACGGTGGCGGGAAGTCTGAAGTAGAGGCTGCGCATATTCGCCCAGTAGCAAAAAACGGACCGGACAGCACACGAAACGGCATTGCTCTATCGCGGACGGTCCATTGGATGTTTGATCGTGGCATGATCTCTGTTGACGACGACTACAGCCTGTTGATTGCTAATGGATCAGTTCCCGATACGGTCACGCGATTCATCAATGACGAGCGCCGACTGCTGGTACCTGCGCGGCCCGATGACAGGCCACATTCTCAGTTTCTCGAGTATCACAGGAGGAATGTGTTTAAGGGGTAAAAGCGGAAATAATTTCCGGCATAAGCCATGAGATTAGAACACAAGCTTGTAATTTAGCGGCCGATCTTGGTCGAGTGATCGACACAAACTAAACTTAACTGGACTGCGAGCCAAAAGGAAAACTCTTTTCTGCAACGCTGAAGCGCAAGTCTGATTTTAATTGTGCCGGACAGGCATGATAACTAATATCTATGAAGCCGAGGGAAAGAATGCCGCTGATCACGAGTAATGCGCCTGAAAGCTGGGAAGAGCTGGAACAGACAGTCACTGAAATCTTGCGTGAGTGCGGGATGGAATCGGACAGAAATGTCCATTTGAAGCTTCCGAGAGGATCGGTTGACATAGATGTTGTCGCCAAAGAAACCAACGACGGCATACAGAGCACGATTGTCTGCGAGTGCAAAAACTGGAAAACCAATATACCACGCGAGATCGTCCATGCATTTCGTACAGTAATGCAGGAAATCGGGGCAAATCAGGGCTACATTGTTTCAAAAGAGGGGTTTCAGCTAGGGGCTTACGAGGCCGCCGAGGCTACCAACATACGTCTCGTCACATTTCAACAATTTCAAGAGCTATTTTTCGCGAAGTGGTACAAAAAACGCTTGTGGTCGATCGAGCATAAAATCAGCAATTTCAATGTCTATTATGAACCTATTGGCCGCCCAGGTTTCAATCTTCTTGATAACGACCAGGAGCGTGAGGCCTATTTGTCCGTTTGGAACGAATACGCGTATGCGGGGCTCTTGATGATGTCTTTTTCCCCGTACATGAGCTTGGCGGGACGAGAACTCGCACCTCCCGACTTGCCCGTGATCATGGCGCAAGTGGAGGAAGCCGGATATCTTTTGCCAGAGGCTGTTAAAACAGCGACCGGCTATCGAGAACTTCTCTCGATGTTGGAAGAAACTGCTATAAAGGGCTTAGCCGAGCTTCGGGCAGTGAATCCAATAACCCGTGGTCGTTCCTCTGAAACAATTGAGAGAGATGAACACCCCTGACAGCTATTGGGAAGTACGCCTGCGGACTAAACCTCGGAAAGAGGCTTCCGCGGATGACCAGGGGACACGATGCCCCCTTTTGTGTCTCTGCGCGGTGTATGGACTGATCAGTCAGTAAAGCCAATGGCTGTGCGCCAGTGCTGGCCCCATCTATGTAAAAATGGCGATTGTGGAACACAGCAGGGTT
This sequence comes from Ensifer sp., assembly GCA_050301895.1. Classification (GTDB taxonomy): domain Bacteria; phylum Pseudomonadota; class Alphaproteobacteria; order Rhizobiales; family Rhizobiaceae; genus Ensifer_A. The sequence goes on from JBNKZZ010000004.1 coordinate 226,867, forward strand.
ACCTCCATATCCAACTGAATAGGAATTGAAGATCCTAGAGGGCTGCATGGAAAAGACCATCCTCTACTGCTGCTTTTGACCAGCGCCCCCTCGGAAGGGAGCGACGACCCGCTGTGCGCAAAGAGCCAGACAATTCTGAATTTCGAAATTCTCTTTCGCTGCACCAATTTACGTTGGATATCAACAGATAGCTACTCGTTCGCAAGTTGCGCTTGGAGTAAGCTTGACCCCGAAGGTAGCGGCTGGACACTAGCTTTGGTAGCTAAAGAACTGATCGACCAAAGCCCCCAGAACTCGCTATAATTCGGATGCTTCATTCGCAAAAAGGGCCATTGATTGTCTAGTAAAGGAAAATTCTGCTGCTTCAGGTGCCCCAAACCTGATTTCGAAATCAAAGACATCAACGAACTATGCCCTGATTGCGGACACCCCTACAATTTTGAACTCAAAAACCCTCCTGAAAAGATTGGCGAGTATAAGATTGTTCGTGCCCTTGGCCGAGGCTTCTACGGAGCGACATTTGTCGCGGAGCGGGTAGGCCCGATACCGCGCAAGTACGTCCTTAAAGTAGTTCCAAAAAAGAGTTATGAAAAATTCGAGAAGGACTTTTCAGAAGAATGTCGAATTCATGCGACAACTGCGAATGGCGCAGATTTCATTGTGGACATCGTTGATGCGTTTGATGGTCAAGCAGCATTCGGTGATTCTGAGCTCGAGGTGCATGTTGCGGTTTTAGAATACTTGGACGGCAAACCACTTCAAAGCTATCTTGATGGGGAATCGCAATTAAGCGCAGGCCTTGTCGCTCAAATAGCATGTGACCTGGTGAAGGTTGTTCATGAGCTTCAAGAAAGAAACCTGAATCACAACGATTTCCACGCTGGTAACATACTCGTTGAAGAGCTGACTCGCGAGCGCTACCGAGACGCAGCTCTTGAGCCGTCAATACGTGTTGTAGCCATCGATCTTGGATCGACTTCCGGAGATCGCCGTTCTGGAGATGGCTACAAGAGCGACTTGAATTGGGTTGCAGAACACATCGAAACCCTTTCCAACAATTTGCTTCAATCTGCAGAAGGCCGGATAGACGATCTCGATGCAAGAGTCGCACTCTCTTTGAAAGACATCGCAGCATCGATTTCTAGCCCCGTCGAATCCCAAAGAACGCCGCATGCTCAGGAAATGGTCAGAACCATTGAGCAAGCTTATTACCGGTCAGGGGAGCCATGGCGGCCATGGCGAACTCCCCTAGTTTTTAGGAATTTTGGTGAGTCTTACAACGCCCAGACCTTGGCACCTTGGCACATCCCGCAGTTATTGGTGGACCCAGATGGTGATTGGCAGAGACGCGCAAGCTCAAAGGGGCCTCTTATCGTAACCGGGATGCGGGGTTGCGGAAAAACAATGCTGCTGAGATCGCTGCAATTTCACGCACGCGCCATGCAAAAGCAAGACGAAACCGAAAAGCAGGTGATCGACAGACTGACGAGCGACGGCTTCGTCGGCTTGTTTGTCTCAGCCCAAATTCTAGTGGACCGAGGCACCGCTGGTGAGATACCCAACAACAAGCTATTCGCGAGGCTGTTACTTGCATATGCCCTCGAAGCGGCTCGAGCCCTTGCTCATCTTAATGATATCAAAGCAGAGCTTATATCCCCACAATCGCCTAAGCTTATATCTGATGCACTTTGCGACTTGCTATCGAACTTCCAAATCGAAGTTCCAGGCAACTCCATTGAACGCTTTGAGCACGCTCTGGTAAGAAAGCTTTTGGAGGTAAGTAAGCCTGAAAACTCATGCAGCCTTGATATCCACCCCTCAAAGGCTTTCCCGGCACTTGCCAAAGCGATCGCCCAATGCTCAAAGATTTGGACCGATTCTCGAATTCTGTTTCTGCTGGACGATGTATCTACAAGGTATCTAAAGCCCGAGAAAATCGAAGAAATCTTCTCCGCAATAATATTCCAGAATACAGACCAGGGTGCAGATTGCGCATTTAAACTTACGTCGGAAACTCAAACAATTTTCCTGTCCTTGAAATCATTGGGCGGGGTTGAGTACGCAGCGCATTGGCGCGACTTTGATACATTCGACCTGGGAGCGGAAGTGTACACCCGGCTCAAAGGCAAAGGAGGAAAGACATTTATTGGGGAAATTCTCTCCCAGAGATCTCGGTACTTCCCAAGCCATCCAAAAGTTGCCCCGTCAGTTGTACTAGGCGACAAAACGTTAAATGAACTTGCTCATGAAATTGCGGCAAACTCTGCAAGCTCCGGCCGCAGGAAGTCCGTCTATTCCGGTATATCTGCATTGAAAGCAGTTTGTGTGGGCGACATAGGCAGCGTTATTTCCATTTACGAGAGTATTCTGCATAAAACAAATGGCAAACATCCTGTACCAGAAGATGTTCAATCGCAGGTCTTCCAGGATCACTGCTCGCGTCACCTCTATATTTTAGATCGACGAGGGGCTGATCTCAAGAACACCGCTAAGTCATTTGCAGCGGCATCGCACCGGGCCTTGATTAATTCCTACCGAAAAGGCGAGACCAGAGGTCTTAGGCAGTACACCTCTATTTATGTGAATGCTGATTCCAAGGAAGCAGAAAACCAGAATGAACGACTACGTGAATTAGTCGATGCAGGTGTTTTTGTGTTTCACGGCGGCACGCCTAGAAGCAAAACTGAACACTCTGACCCAGTGCAGCAATTCAAGCTCGTCTTTCGAAAAATCTACGGTCTCGCGGACTTCATTCCATTGGCTGATAGAGACCGGTTTGAGCTGACTGGAAAGGATCTATCCGAGTGGCTTTCAGCCCCCCAAGAAGGGGAGAGCCTCCTAAACAGAAACCTTGGTTCCGATATTGATGAAGAATATGAAGCGGATGACGTTGAAATAACGGGCATAGAACCCCAAAAAAATGAAAGCGAGCAAGGTGAGTTCGATCTTACAGCTCCAGCGGTTCAATCGCAGGCAACCACAAAAAAGCATCACCTTAATGTCCCGCGGATCTACGAGCTGCCAGCCGATGAAGTCGAAACGCTTCAAGTAGATGAAATACTACTGGGCTTGGGTTTCGAAGAGTCATGCGAAAAATCAGCTAGCAATTGTTTCGAAAGACTGAGCCCGAAAAGGGCTAAATTGATTGAGTACAACCTTTCAGGTCGTGCAAATACTATCGAAAAAACGGTGCGAGATCGCCTGAGTGACGTGGAAATTCGGAAAGCAGATGCGCAGTCCTTTTTCGAGAAGGAAGCCGCGCAAACTTCCAAGCTGGTTGATATTTCTGGACTTGCCAAGCCGATAATCTACCGGAGCGTCAAGCAAGCGCTACAGTTGGATGGGTTTGTGTACCTAGCGTTTACTGAACCCGAAATGACATCGCCCAGGGAAGAAGACCTTGTTGCGATACTGAAAGCTCAAGAACAGCAGGAGTCTGTTGTTGAGAGTCTGCGCCAAATTGTCGGTAGCGAGTTTCCGCCGTATCATTCAGTTGAGGTGGACAGCATGGAATCCGACGCAACCCGCAGTCGAGCGTTGTTGGCCTTTTCGAGTTCATCACATGAAAGGCTAGTCCACTTGGTTTCGGAAAGTAACTACAACCACGCCGACTTGATAACCAGCACTGCCGATAGCCCCCATGCCAAGATTGCCGCGATGGTTGCGAAGGCGGCGGCGAGAGAAGCAGAATCGAGCGAAATTATCGAAGCCGACCTCATGGAACCTCAAGGCATTCTTAGAACGATTGAGCAGTCCTATATGCAAAAGTACCTCGACGGCGGCATGAATTTTGAAATCGGTCTGACAGGTGGAAAACTCGATACTGCTGCGAGTGCCGCCTTTTGCTCTCGTTACCCGGCAAACAAAGTTTGGTACGTAAGACCGGAAAAATTCGATACAGACAAGTTTTCGCAAGGCGCGAAAGAAACTCGATACTTTAGAGTTTCCATCAACTAGTGTTTTAGGGTGTCCTGATGGCAGATTCTCCGTGTCTAAAAGATGATGCGCGGTTGGCAGACGTTATCGCAGCAATACAAGCTATGAGTATTTATAAGTTCTATAAGCTAGACTTTGAAGGCTGGTCTGACCGTATCTCTGGTGACCCAGGAAACGGTGAACATTGGAAGCAGGTCTTCGTAGAACACCCTGAATTCTTTAGATTGGACGCAGCCAGAAAAAAGGCATCGCTAGTTGCCAGGCGGCAACATCCGAAAAACTATGATGTTGATGCCAGAAAACAGATTGAACGCAACGAATTTCAAACAATCGATGCCTCTCAAAAGGCGCGCATCTCTAGGAACCCATTGTCGCAAGAGGAAATTGCTTCGCTGATCCAAACGGCTATTGAGCTGCACTCTAGGGCCTTAGAGCAAGCCAAGGATCGACGCTGGTGGCTTCCCGTATTGACGGCTTTCATAGGCGCTGCTTCTGGTATCACGGGAACCCTTTTGGGTGTGCTGCTCACTTAGGTACATTGGATCAATGGGGGTAAATCGCCTCAAGTCATAGCGATAGTTGAAGCGTAGCAAGCTCCTGCGCAGGTCTAAACAATTCTACAAGCTAACATCAGTCGATATGTCCGGCTTCCTTTAACAGTTTAGCCTCTTCGTCCGTACGCGGACAAAATGAAATAAACTCTTCAGCAGAAACAGCACCCAGCCCCAAAGAATCAATTAGCGCGCGATCTCTAGTGCCCCAGAGCAACGCGATCCCTTTTGGAGCTAAAATATCGCGCGCGCCTCCATTTCGACGGATGCGCTTCATGTAGTCATGTTGTTGAGCCAAGGCCTGAACTTGTATGCGCGAGATCGGACGGCCTTGTATCTTTTCAAAAAGAGCCGCGAGTCTGTTGGTGCCGCCGCCTGCGTTTAGGACCTCAAGTCGATCCTCGACAGAAAGCCTTTCCCAAAAATTTTCTGGATAAGGGTGTTCCTTTAAAATCCACCAAATATTGACATAGTTAGCGGCAGCGATTTGCCCCTTTGAATCCTGGTTGCGGCTGGATCGAAGATAATCACGCCTGCAAAGAACAACCCCTACATCACACAACGATGTCTTCTCATTTGCCTTAACCAGCAACGCTGGCCGATCAATACTCTCGCGCGGTATCATCCAATCGCGCGCCGTTGTCATTTTTACGTCGACCTCTACTCCGTCCACCAACATGTCCAGAATTTTGCCGTGAGGCAGATCGAGATAATTTCGTATTAGAATCTCAACCTTAGTTCCAAGATAGGTCTTTTCGGTTTTCTCGATTTCATCCAGCGTGAAACGATTGGTTCTTGGCGCATCAATTACTTCGTCGAACGCTTGCCTGAGTAGCGCGGGAACACGCATTTCAAACTCATCATATCCACCGCCATGTTTCATCAGCCCGGCGACGATTGGCGCAAGGATATCGTAATCTTGATGGGACGAATCGAGCGGATAAGATGACATATCACGATGATGGTCGCGACATGGTTAGTGAACTGTTAATCTGCAGAAGTCATCACGTCTGAGCCCTGATTGAGACCGCTTAAACTGCCAGGCTCTGATGCAGCGACCGCACTTCAATAGCCTGCCGGAGTTTCTCAGCAACCGCCTTGGCTACAGGTGGAGGGAAAGCATTGCCAACTTGGCGATAAGCAGCAGTCTTCCTTCCATGAAACTGCCAGCTATCGTCAAAACCCTGGATGCGTGCAGCCATCCTAACCGTGAGTCTGGGCATTCCGACAAAGTCTCGCTCCGGAGCTTCCTCGGCGATGCTCTTTCCATTTACACCAAGCGTTGCCCAAGCTGCTCTGGCACGTGTAGGGCCTAAGTCAGGACCTCCGTGTTTTTTACTGCCACCAACAAGCGTAGGGGCCACTTCATTTGCCCTTTGCGCCCATTTTTTTGCACCACGCCAGCCATTTGCAGCCATTAAGTCAACCAACGTTTCACCCACAGTTGGAGCGTCTTGAGGTGAAGGTGCGGGCCACTCGAAATTATCTTTTATATCATCTCGCAACGCTACGATGATAACGCGCGGACGAAGCTGAGGCACGCCATAATCGGAAGCATTGAAAAGCCTCCAATGAGCTTCATATCCAAGCTTCTTCAACTCACCTTTGATGTAACCACGATAGTCTTCGAATACAGCGCCCAGAAAACCACGCACATTCTCGATCATTACCGCCTTAGGCCGCGTCTCATCCACGAGACGTATGGCAGCCGGAAAAAGATTGCGTTCGTCCTTATCGCCAAGCTGCTTTCCTGCGATAGAAAATGGTGGGCAAGGCAATCCGCCCGCCAGCAAATCGATGCCTTTATAGCCCGTTCCATCAAACAGATTTAGGTCTTCTTCGTGTACTGTCCAATTCGGTCTGTTAAGCGCGAGTGTCTTACAGCCATCTGCGTCAATTTCAATTACACCAACATGGTCAAAGCCAGCTAGCTCAAGGCCACGAGCCTGACCACCAGCACCAGCACACATTTCCAAAGACGAAAAAGACACATTAACCTCTCATTGGAACAAAAAGAGAACGGCCTTTATTGCACTATTGCGGATAGGTTGCAAGCAGCCAGTCAAACCAAGCCATATTGTTATATGGTTTACCCAACCTTGCCTGCTCGAACATAACCGCATCCACAGGTTAATCTCTCATCACCTTCCCTCATCAACCGCATCAGTAACTCCATGAAAGGGTCACCCCACTCAAATGATGTTTCAGGTCATCAGCCCTACTTACTGTGTACGGAAAGCGCCAAAACATCTGGACGGTGCAACCAACCCAATTGGCTCGTCGTTCAACGACTTAAGGCGGAAATAATTTCCGCATTTCCGCCATATTGACTGATGCCCAAACCCAGGGCACAAAGGTGGTGTCCAAGGTCGCTTGAGACGGAAAGACATACAGGATTTAAAGGGAATTCGATTAACCCTTTGAAATCGCATGAGAATCCAGGCCTGCCAGGCAAGTCATTTTTAACCAGTTTTGCGATCCAAATTGACGACTATCTCCTGCACGAAAAAGTAGCATATTCTCAACAAGTTGGCTGATCTCGGCCGCAGTTATTTTGGCCATCCGCCGTACTTGAAGGCGGCTAGGAAAGTTGGCTGAGGACCCGCAATCAATGACCGCAACGCCCCCGGCAGGTGGGTTTTGAAATGAATCGTGGAGAATCCGCCGCAGAGATGATCAAAATGTATTCTAACTCACCTCAAACCACGCAGTCATACCTGCTGCCGTATGTTCCAGCATGTGGCAATGCAACAGCCACTTGCCCTTGTTATCTGCCACAAACGCAATTTCAATTGTCTGGTCGGGACCAATGAGCGCCGTATCGCGCCATGGCTTGCCATCGTCAATGTCTGAACCACTCCGTGAAATGACACGGAAATGGTGGCCGTGAGTGTGCATCGCGTGCGGCCAGCGCGTGTTGTTTATGATTTCAACGATGACTGTTTCACCTGACTTGGATGAGAACAGGGGATCGTCAGCCAGGTTGGCAATGCCGTTGAAGGCCCAGACTTGTGCTGTTCGCCGGAAATCATCGCCGCTTTGTTTCTTGCCCTGGTAAGTGATGTTTGAGAAGTCGCCCATTGCTCCACCCGTCATATCGAGTTTGATGCGCCGTGCGTTTTCCAAATCCGGTTCGGGGATTGCGTTCGGTGCGGGCAGTTTAGGCTCATTCTGAATGTCACCGTTACCCTTGACATGGAACGTTGCGAAAGCGAACGGCTGATCGCCGGATACTTCCTCGAGCGTGAAACTTTCCTCCGGGATCACCAAAAGGTCTGCGCGTTGTGCCGGGCCAAGTAGGAATGGCTCATAGGTCAAGGTTTCTGCACGGACCAGGCTTTGGCCGTCATAAGCGAATACACGGGCTCCAAACCTGTTGGGGTCGAGTGCCAATATACGTGCGTTCGCGGCGTTGATAAGCCTCAGGCGATAGGGTTCTCCCTTATTCAAGTCGAACTCGGGCAAGGGCTTGCCGTTGACGGTGATCCAGTTGCCCATGCGTCCGCCGTGTGCCCATTCCATCAGCCCGCCGAAGCTGGCGGTGTCCAGCGTGCCGTTTTCCGCCAGTCGCCAGTCGTCGATGACCAGCGTCAGGTCATGGGCTTGATCGAAAAAGGTTTCCGCGTCTTCTACGATCAGGGGGCCGTAGAGGCCGCGTCCGACCTGATTCCAGCTTTTGTTATGGGCGTGATACCAGAATGTACCCGCATCGGGTGCAACGAAGTCGTATTCGAACGTGCCACCCGGTTCGACAGCCTGTTGAGTTAGACCCGAAACACCGTCCATGGCGTTTGCGATGCGTATTCCATGCCAGTGGATGGAGCTTGGATCCTCAAGGTTGTTTGTGAAGCGTACGCGGACACGCTCACCACGTTTGACGCGAATCTCGGGACCGGGTGAGGTTCCGTTGTAAGTCCATAGATCGGAAGCCACACCATCGTCGCGATAGAGCTTCTGTTTGGATGGACCAGCCGAAATTTCGAGAAAGCCATCTTCGGCCATCACGGGTTTGGAAAACGGTGAAAATGCAGTCGACAGAGTGAGGGCCGAAGCCGATTTCAGAAAGTGACGCCTGGTCCAGAACATATGATCAGTCCTTGTTCAAAAGGTAGGTCGCAATGGCTTCGCGATCTTCTTGTGTGAGATATTGGGTCCCATCGCGAACGACCTCACCCATGGAACCTCCGAAGGCATCGCCATCTGGCATCACGCCCGTTCGTAGGGCATAGGCCAGGTTGCTGACAGTCCAACCGCCATCGTTAAGGGCCTTAGCCGTGATTGGCGGAGATTTCCCGCCGTCCGGCAGACCGTCCGCACCATGAAGGGCAAACTCCGCCTGCCTGGCGCCTGCAAAGTTGCGCGGCGTGTGACATGCGCCGCAATGGGCAGCGCCTGTCACGATATATTTGCCACGATTCCACTGGTCCGACCGTACAGGGTCAGGCTCAAAAGGTTCCAGATCAACGTAAGCCGCGCGCCAAAGCTTCAGTCCATTTCTGAGGTTGAATGGAAAGGCCAACTCATGTTCCCTCGACGGAAGCGCGTTGGCTGGTACGGTCTGAAATGCGGCCCACAGGTCGGCGATATCCTGATCAGAGAATTTCGAATAGAAGGGGAACGGAAAAGCCGGGTAATATGGTTCTCCGTCTGGCGATATGCCTCGCCGGACCGCTTTCGCGAAGTCTTCGACACTCCAATCACCCATCCCTGCTTGCTGATCCGTCGTCAGGTTGGGCGTGTAAAATGTGCCGAAGTCAGTTTTCAACGCAAGGCCACCGGCCAGAGGCGGGCCGCCTTGCGCAGTATTTGTGTGGCACGCAATGCAACCGGACATGCGCGCCAGATAGGCCCCATGATTTGGGTCACCTGCAGATGCATCCAGGTTTTCTGTTTCGCCGAGTGGCCAGATGACAACCGCCGCCCCGCCCGCCGTTGCAATCACAACGGCGAGGAAGGCCAAGCCTAAGAATTTCCTCATGTTCAGTGCTTTTCAGCGCGGAATTGTGTGTGACAGGCGGAGCATGTCTGGGTCACCATGTTGAAGACACCATCAACAGGCATTTGCGCGAGTTGATCTGCGTCCATCATGGTTGTGGCATCGCCCATCATGCCGTTTCCGGTCATGCCGGAGCCCATCATGCTGGAGCCACCCATCATGCCATTGTCATTGCCCATCATGCCGGATTGGCCACCCATCATCGACGAACCATCTCCATGCATCAAACCGTTATCGGCAGCCGCCGCCAGGCCGTCTGCATAGACGGCAAGCTGTTCCGCATAGGCGGAGAAGCTTTCCCAGTCAGACCAGATTTCGGGCTTCGCTTCGGATTCATGACTGGCGCTTCCATCAGGGAAAAGCGCAGTCATAGTCTCCCCAGCGTGGGACTTGATGATGGCTGCACCATCTTTCACCGCTTCTGCGTCATATTCTGTGTCGCCGCGCATCATCGCGGAAAGTGATTTGACCACCTTCGACATGGCCATCATGCCGTCCATACGTTCCTTCACAATGCCTGTTGCGCCGCCGTGGGCCAGCGCGAGGGTAGACAGGCCGGAAATGGCGAGCACGCAGCCCGCAAAAATTGTTTGTTTTTTCATAAGGATTATCCTCTTGATATGTTGATTGAGGCGGGCCTCGCCCGCGCGCGCATGATCAAGAGAAAAGCCTGGGCGGTGGCGTATCGAAAAGCAGTTGGGCGGGACGGTGTGCTGGCTCAATATGACCCGGCATATAAGTGGCCATGGAGGGCATGGCGAAGCTGGTTTCAGCAGGCAAGGTCAGAATAAACGCCCCACAGTGTAGGGAGAGCTCTTTTCCCGAGGCATCGTAACCGGATTGGGCATGCTGATGATCAACGCCATCTTTGCTAACTGATAGATCAGAATGATGATGTTCATGCGCTTCAGATGCGTGCGTATAAAGCCCGCCCGACACCGCGAGCGTAACAACCGCCAAAAAAGCCAATAGTCTGAATACACGAATCATATTCACAATATACTATCCCGTTCGTAACCAAAGAATGGCGAAAAGCGCTAAAAATCAGCCTACGTCGTCGAATTAGTGCTCTTCCTTTTGCGGCACGAGCCATTTGCCCAGATAGACGCGCTCAAACGCCATCACGATGATGATACCGCCTATGCCTAGTGCGACGATAATGGGGTCCGACTGAAGTTTCATTGCGGTGAAGGCTGCCAGAACCACTGCGTCAGCAGCGATGGCTACCATGAGGATAACTGTGTTTGCACCGGTTTCGGCGCGCCGATAGCGATAAACACCCCAGTGGATAATGATGTCCATGACGAGGTAGAAGTAGACACCGAGCGAAGCAATTCTGCTAAGGTCGAAAAAGATCGACAAGACCGATGCGATCACCACCGTGTAGACAAGCGTGTGTTTCTGAATGGGGCCTGGCATGCCGAAGTGGCTATGCGGTATTAGCCCCATGTCGGTGAGCATTGCCAGCATACGCGACACGGCAAAGACGCTGGCAAGAACCGCCGATGCCGTTGCGACAACGGCGAGAATGACTGTGAGTATGAAGCCGATTTGACCGAGCGCGGGCTCAGCCGCCTGGGCAAGTGAGTAGTCTCGCGCCTCGATAATCTCATTGATCGAAAGGCTTGAGCCGACAGCAAAAGCGACAAGCAGGTAGATTGCAACGCACAGCGCGATTGCGATGGCAATGGCGCGACCAACATTGCGGTTTGGATTGGTGATCTCGGCACCGCTGTTGGTAATTGTTGTAAACCCTTTGAAGGAAAGTATGGCGAGCGCCACAGACGCTACAAAGCCGATGGGGCCGAAGCTCTGGTCCCCCTCAAAGGCACTTGTGAACGAGAAGCCACTCGACCACAAGGCCGCCACGCCGAACAGGGAGATGCCCGCGATTTTCAGGACCGCCATGACAATTGAAAACATGCCCACCGAACGGTTGCCGGATATATTCACCAGAAACGCAAAGGCGATAACGGCGACCGCCAGCGCGGGAATAAGCGGACCGCCTGTTATGTCGAAGGGGCGCAAGAGGTAGGAGGCAAAGGTTCTTGCCACCAGGCTTTCGGCAATCACCATGCTCAATGCCATCAGTAGTGCTGCTCCGCCCGTGATAGCACCGGGCCCGTAGCACTTGTTGAGGATCATCGCGATGCCGCCGGATGATGGCCAGGTATTCGACATCTTCACGTAACTGTGCGCACTGAGGCCGGTGACAATGGCACCTGCAATAAAAGCAAGCGGAAAGAGTGGTCCGGCCAGCTCAGCAATCTGACCCGTCAGCGCGAATATACCCGCACCGATCATTACGCCCGTACCCATGGCAATGGCACCGGGAAGCGAAATTGAGCCCTCTTCGTATTGGCTCTTCCTGTCACTATCGCTCATCGATGTCCCCTTCCACGGTTATCAGCTTCTCTTTATCCAATGAGCCATCATCCATTATGTTCCCCTCTACTGAATTCCATTGGCCCGCTGCAAAGCCCGCACATAGGTAATGATGTCACCCACTTCCGCCTTTGTGACACCTTCGACAGGCGGCATGTCACCAAAGGGCCAATGGTGCGCGCGGGAGCCGTTCTGGGTAGCCATGAAGAAGGACTGGTCGCCGTGGTGGTTGGGCTCGTAAATCGGGTGGATCAACGGTGGAGCGACACCATCCTGGCCTGCGGCATTCGTGCCGTGGCAGGCAGCACAATTTTCGTTGAAAGCCACTTCACCTTTTTTCTCTGCCGCTGAAAGCTCTGGAACTGTAACTGAAACAAGCGGCGGCCCACTTCCCGGAACGGCTTTCGATGGAGACTGGTTGCTGTAGATGATCGCACCTGCGGTGGCGACTGCGACAACCGCCAGGATGGCAATATTGGAACGTTTCATTCTCTAAAATTCCTGGTTTTTCTGGATTACAATTTGACTGTTCTGAGCCTGAGTGAGTTGCCAATCACCGAGACGGAACTCAGGCTCATGGCCGCAGCGGCAATCATGGGCGACAAGAGAACACCAAAGATCGGGAACAGAACGCCTGCCGCCACCGGCACGCCGAGCGTGTTGTAGGCAAAGGCGAAGAACAGGTTCTGTTTGATATTGGCGATGGTGGCCTGCGCCAGCGTGCGTGCCCGCACAATGCCTGTGAGGTCGCCCTTCACAAGGGTGAAACCCGCACTTTCTACGGCAACATCCGCTCCGGTTCCCATGGCAATGCCGACATCGGCGGCGGCAAGTGCTGGAGCATCGTTGACACCGTCACCTGCCATGGCGACCTTGCCGCCCTTCGCCTTGATCTCCTCGATCAGCGCAAGCTTTCCTTCCGGCAAAACGTCGGCACGGATTTCGTCGATACCGAGTTTGTTGGCAACGGCGCGTGCCGTGCGCTCATTGTCGCCGGTCGCCATAATGATTTTCAGACCACTTTCGTGAAGAGCCTTGATTGCCTCTGCCGTGGTTTCCTTGATGGGATCGGCAACAGCGACAATGCCTGCAAGCTTGTCGTCAATGGCGACAAACATGGCGGTCTTTCCCTCAGTGCGCAGTTCGTCAGCTTTCTTTGAGGCCGTCTCATCCATCTCCAGTGACGACATCATGGCCGCGTTGCCCAAGGAAACCTTGCGGTTCGCAACGTTTCCTAAAACGCCCTTGCCCGTGACGGCTTCGAAGTCTGTGGTTTCGTGCAACTCCGCACCACGCTCACGCGCGCCCTCTACAATCGCTTCGGCCAGAGGGTGTTCGGAACCCCGCTCAAGGCTTGCAGCCAGTGAGAGGATGGTTGCTTCGTCATGATCATTCAAGGCAACGACATCCGTCAGTTTAGGCCTGCCCTCAGTCAGCGTGCCAGTCTTGTCTACAATCAGCGTATCGACTTTGGCGAAACGCTCCAAAGCTTCAGCATCCTTGATGAGGACACCGGCCTGTGCGCCGCGCCCCGTCGCCGTCATGATCGACATCGGGGTGGCAAGGCCCAGTGCACAAGGGCATGCGATGATGAGAACCGAAACGGCGGAGACAATAGCATAGGCCATCGCGGGCTCAGGACCGATGAGCGCCCAGACGATGAAAGAGAGAATGGCAACGGCAACGACCGTGGGCACGAAATAGCCCGATACGGTGTCGGCCAAACCCTGAATAGGCGCACGGGATCGCTGGGCCTTGGAGACCATGTCCACGATCTGCGACAGCATTGTATCGGCACCAACCTTTTCAGCGCGAATGACCAAGGAACCGTTTTTGTTCAGCGTGCCGCTTGTAACGGCATCACCGTCCGATTTCTCCACCGGGACGGGCTCGCCAGTGATCATGGATTCATCAATGGCGCTACGGCCTTCGATGACAGTGCCGTCGACGGGAACACTGTCGCCTGGGCGAACGCGAAGGCGATCACCGGAAATAATTTCCTCTAACGGTACATCGGCTTCTGAACCATCTTCACTAATACGGCGCGCTGTTTTGGGAGCAAGATCAAGCAATGCGCGGATGGCCGATCCGGTCCGCTCGCGCGCTCTCAGTTCCAGAACCTGACCGAGAAAGATGAGGGCAATAATGACGGCGGCGGCTTCGTAATAAACGCCTACAGTGCCGTCGCGCCCTCTGAACGAATGGGGAAAAATGCCAGGAAACAGAGTGGCGACCACGCTGTAGCTGTAGGCAGACCCCACACCGAGGCCGATCAGTGTCCACATGTTTGGACTGCGGTTAAGAAAGGAGGCCCAGGCGCGTTTGAAGAAGGGGATTGCCGCCCAGAGGACCACGGGTGTTGCCAACACGAACTCGACCCAGACAGCGTTTTGCTCGCCCATCCACTGGCGGAACGGGAGGCCGGCCATGGAGCCCATGGTTAATATCAGGAGGGGAATCGACAGGGCGACGCTCACCCAGAAACGGCGTGTAAAGTCTACCAGTTCCGGATTTGGGCCTTCGTCTTCTGTCGGCACACCCATGGGTTCCAGCGCCATTCCGCATTTGGGGCAGCTTCCCGGTTCATCGCGAATGATTTCCGGGTGCATGGGGCAGGTATATTTCGTTCCCTTTTTCGCAGGCTTTTCCGCTTGTTTTTCATCGAGGTATTTTTCGGGTTCCGCCACGAACTTGTCGTGACAACCCTGAGAGCAGAAATAGTAATTCTCGCCCTTGTGATTGTGGCTGTGTTCCGCCTTGGTCGGGTCCACCTCCATGCCGCAAACGGGGTCATGCACCATCGTGGCATGCGCGTGGTGAGCGTGATCATGTGTATGATGGTGGCCATGGTGTTCGTTTTTATCGGTCATGTTGTTTCCCTTCAGAAACGTGACGCAGTTGAGGGTTTCAGACGGCTGTATATTGATCGGTGATCGTCGTTGCGCCAATTGGCGCTGAAATCACGCACTGTGCATCGTCTCGATTTGAATGACAGTTGGAATTCTGTTGAGAGGCGAAATACCCTCAACGCACCATCACAAAAGCCCAATCGGCAAAATAGATGCTCAGGCCCTGGGTGGGCCGTGTATAGGCTTGGGAGAAACACCTTCGACGGCATTGTTCAATTGAAACAAAACTGTTTCACGAACCTTTTCCGAAAACTTGAATGGCATCAGTTCAGGAAGAGCTGCAGGCGAAGATATGCAAGCGAGCTTGCAGGAAAGGCCGTGATCGGCTGCCTGCTTGTCGGATGCTTTTTCGCATAAATTGCTATGTGGTGTGTGAGCTGTAACCTGGGCTTGTTCAAAGCCCATACACTCCGACGCATGAACCTGGGCAAAGGGCATGGTGGCAAGTATCAGTAGTGCGGCCAAGGCCACCCACCATTGCTTCCATTTCATCATTTGCCGCATTGTGTTCATCGCGTGATCATCACCTTCGCGTGTTTTCTATCATGCCAAGGCGAAGCCGCCAAGAAATTGATGCGGATCAACCGGGCGATCGCCGCTTTGCCATCTCCCGGTAGAGAGCCTCGGGACTCACGCCAATCTGGAGTGCGATCTGGTTCCATTCACCCTTTTCCGGCAATGTGCCGTTCCATGTGATCCAGGCATCCAGTTTCTGGGAAACTGTCTTGAGGGAGAGAATTTCGCTGCGCAATCGTGTCGTCTGGACCTCTCGCGAAAGCCTCGCAGCCCAGACTTGAGCAAAATCGGGATCACTTCGAAAGCGTCCCAGAAAGTCGTCCTTCGTCACATAGTTCAGGCGTGCGGTTGTTCTTGCGACGGCATCACAATGGTAATGCCCGGAAAACACCGATGCTTCTGCAATCACATTGCCTGCTACAGCGCGTTGCAGAATGACTGCGGCCCCATCTTGCTGGTGACGTACAAGCTGAACCTCCCCCTTGGCAACAAAGTAGAGGTGGCGAACAGCATCGCCCTCATGGAACAGGTAACGATCCGGTTCCAATCTTTTTTGCCGCTGGGGTGCGGAAGCAAAAAAGCTGATAATTTCGTCAGACATGATAGCTATCATGTTTCAATCACTTGGCATTTGGCAAGATCGGAAAAACCAAGGAGAACCAAATGTTCAAATTTCTTGCCGTCACGACCATGCTCATTGCCACACCCGCTTTTGCGCAAATGGACCATAACGGAACGCACGACCACACGATGGCGATGGATCAAGAGGCCATGTCCGGCACATCTTCCGTGCCACGCGAGCCTGGGCAATCAGCTTTTGCTGCCATCCAGGAGATTGTTGAACTGCTGATGGATGACCAGGAGACGGACTGGAGCAATGTCGATATTCCGGCCCTGCGCCAGCATCTGGCTGATATGAACAACGTGACTCTTTATGCCGAAGTCAGCTCTGAAGACACCGATGACGGCATGCGCTTTACGGTGACCGGCGGTTCCGGTGTTCGCGAATCCATCCAGCGGATGGTCACCGCCCATGCAGCCACTATGAGCGGTGTTTATGGGTTCTCCTATGAAACCGAAACAATCCCAGAAGGGGCTATTCTAATTGTGCACTCAGACAATACGGCTGACCGGCAGAAGCTTCACGGACTTGGCTTCATCGGCATCATGACGCTTGGGGCACACCATCAGGAACATCATTTGGCGATTGCGCGCGGTGCTTCGCCGCATGATCATCAATAACCCCCAAGGTCATGCCGAAGGCGTGATCATGTGATAAATATATCCACTTGACGACTGTCAGGTCGCAACTCATATACTGCGCTAATGAAAGAACCTGCGTTGAATTGAGGCGCTTTGTCCCACATGTTGGTCCGTCTTCTGGCTGTCTTTTTGCTGGTCATGAATTTTGCCTCGCCGTTTCCGATAAAAGCGGATGTGGCGACGGGTTCGCATATGCATGAAGCAGAAATGGCTGATGCGGGTATGCATTTGACGACGCATGTTGATGGCGAGCCCGCTCACCACGGGCACCACAAGGCGAAGGTCAACCTTGCAGTCGATTGCGCCATGGATAATTGCCATGCGGTGACATTGGCGCTGTCCTTCCAATCAAGTGGCCATTCAATGATTGCCCCTAAGGTCATCGCGCTGAACGATGCCGAGAGACCGGGCATCAAAACCGATTTTCTGAGGCCTCCGAAAGCCTGACTGAAACTGCTCGCCCTGTGAGCAATCAGCCGGACATGACATTTGCCGCATGTCCGCCTTTTCAGTCGAAATTCGGATATTCAAATGAAACTCAAGCATTTGCTGCTTGCCGCGCCGCTCTTTGCGGGTGGCTGCGCAGCCACATCCCCGCCGGAGGTTGTTGACCTTACGCGGTCTGAAACCCTGTTTGTTGAAACCGGCCACCTGCATCAGGCAACCCCGGTTCAAGCTTATACAGGCCGTGAGGTCACGGAACCCGGCTCATGGCGGAAACTCAATGACGCGCAATCTCCTGATGGAGGTGGCTCATGAGTTTTCGCATCCATAAATCCATTTCCGTCGTGGTCGTTCTTCCGCTTCTCGCCGGTTGCACCTCGCTTGCGGGCTATTCCGCCAAAGACGCAGGTTTTGCGACCGTAGCTGAGAAAGCTGCATCAAGCACCGGCAAGCAAACGGTCTGGGTACAAAACCAAGAGCAGGCGAAACACGTTTCCGCGCAGGTGCAAGCACTTCTGAAAAGCCGAAAAACCATCAGTGCGGATACGGCGGTTCAAATCGCACTTCTGAACAACAAGGGGCTTCAGGCGACTTATGCCGATCTGGGCGATGCAGCCGCTGATGTCTGGCAAACAGCTTTGCTGCCCAACCCGGTTATCTCCGTGGGTTTGAATGGGATCGGAACGCCCGGACTTGAAGCGTTCAAGTCCATTGAGGGGGCCATTGCCTCGAGCCTTCTGGCGCTCGCCACCCAACCACAACGGCAAGCTGTTGCTGAAACCCGGTTTCAAAAAGCCGAACTGAATGCGGCGCTCCAGACATTGACACTGGCGGCTGAAACTCGACGTGCCTGGATCAATGCGGTCGCTGCATGGGAAACCGTGGGCCAGCTTTCGCGTGCACAGGCCGCGGCAGATGCAGCCTCTGAACTGGCTCAAAAGCTTGGTGAAACGGGCGCGCTCAACAAGGCAGGCCAAGCCCGCAGGCACGTATTTTACGCCGAATTGGCAGGCGAAACAGCCAAGGCGCGACTGAATGCGCGGCTTGCCAAGGAAGAGCTGACGCGCCTGATGGGGCTTTGGGGCGATGATCTGAACTATCAGGTGCCCAACGCGCTTCCCGGTCTTCCGCGCGGTCTTGCGAAACGCAACACGATTGAGAGTGCGGCGCTCAAAAACCGCATAGATCTGCAAATGGCGAAGCTTGAATTGGAGGCCACAGCCAGAAGTCACAAGCTCAATGAAGCAACACGTATCGTGCGTGATCTCGATCTTGTTGCCGGTTTTGAAACCGAGCGGGAAAATGATCACGGGTCGATCAGTTCGGTGACAACCGGTCGGGCCGAAATCGAATTCCCGATCCCGATCTTCGACACGGGTGCTGCCAGAAACCGCAAGGCGGAACTCGCCTATATGCGTGCAGCAAACCTGCTTGCCGAAAAGGCGGTGAATGTGCGCTCGGAGGCACGTTCAGCCTACGAGGCCTACCGCTCAACCTACGACATTGCCGTTCATTATCGAAACAACGTCTTGCCGCTGCGCCAGCAGATCGAAGAACAGGCGCTGCTCACTTATAACGGCATGATTTCCAGCACGTTCGAAATGCTTTCCGACAATCAGGCTTCGGTCAATTCCGCCATTCTGGCCGTCAATGCCAAACGCGACTTCTGGCTTGCTGAAGCACGCATCGCGGCTGCGATCTACGGCGGCGGTTCTTCCATGTCCACTGGTGGCGATGCCCCCTCAGGCGCATCAGCCGACAGCGGCGGCGGGCATTGAGAAAGGATATTTGAGATGTTCAAGAGAAGACAGATTCTGGGCGCAGGTGCTGCCCTTGTTTCAACAACCGCCTGGGCGCAGACCTCGAACAGCGGCCTGCCGGAAGCAGCCGTCGCGACGACTGCGGAAACACAAGCCCCGGTCAATCCATCCACCGGACCTGACTACAATCCGGTCGTCACGCTCAACGGATGGACCTTACCATTCCGCATGAAGAATGGTGTGAAGGAGTTTCACCTCGTAGCGGAGCCCGTGGAGCGTGAATTTGCCGAAGGCATGACAGCCTATCTTTGGGGCTACAACGGACAGTCTCCGGGCCCGACCATCGAGGCAGTCGAAGGTGATCGCGTACGCATCTTCGTCACCAACAAGCTGCCGGAGCATACGACAGTGCATTGGCATGGCCTAATCCTGCCGTCCGGCATGGATGGTGTTGGGGGACTGTCTCATCCGGGTATTCCGCCAGGCAAGACCTTTGTCTACGAGTTCGAACTCACAAAATCCGGCACGTTCATGTATCACCCGCATGCCGATGAAATGGTGCAGATGGCCATGGGCATGCTTGGTATGTTTATCGTGCATCCCAAAGACCCGGCTTTTATGCCGGTGGACCGGGATTTCTGCTTCCTGCTCAACGCCTTCGACATCGACCCCGGCTCTTATGTGCCGAAGGTCATGACGATGACGGATTTCAATCTGTGGTGCTGGAACAGCCGCATCTTTCCCGACATTGATCCACTGGTTGTTTCCAAGGGTGACCGCGTACGCGTGCGCGTCGGCAATCTCACCATGACCAACCATCCAATCCACATGCACGGATATGATTTTGAAGTGACGGGGACTGATGGCGGTTGGGTTCGCCCTGAAGCGCGCTGGCCCGAAGTGACCATCGATATTCCGGTTGGTGCCATGCGGGCCTATGAGTTCGACGCAGTGCATGAGGGCGACTGGGCGATCCACTGCCACAAGTCGCATCACACTATGAACGCGATGGGCCATGATATCCCGACCTTTATCGGCGTGGACAAGTCTCAGCTCACGCAGAAAATCCGCAAGCTTCAGCCGGAATATATGCCCATGGGCACGGCAGGCATGGCCGATATGGGTGAAATGGAGATGGAGCTTCCCGACAACACCGTTCCCATGATGACTGGTTGGGGGCCGCACGGCCCGCTCGAAATGGGCGGCATGTTCTCTGTCGTGAAAGTGCGTGAGGGCATTTCGGCGGGCGATTACGCAGACCCCGGCTGGTATGAAAATCCGCCCGGCACGCAAGCTTATGAATGGACCGGTGAACTCCCGGAACCGGTCAGCAATGACAATGCAACTACCAAGATTACCAAACCAGCCAAATCCTGACACTGCCCGGAACGAGCAGCAGTCTCGAAAAAAGAGAGAAAGTGAACATGAAAAAACTAACACTGACAGCAGCTTTCGTTGCCCTCGCCTTGCCCGCATTTGCCTCCGGCGATCATGCAGGAGGCCACGGTGAAATGGCGATTGGTGAACCGGGCAAAAATTCCGAAGTCAGCCAGACCATTACCGTTGTGATGAAAGAAACGGATGATGGAAAGATGATCTTTGAGCCATCTTCCATCGCCGTGAAGGAAGGCCAGACGGTCGCTTTTGAAATCCAGAATGCTGGTGAGAACAACCATGAATTCGTTCTGGATGGCCATGACGAGATCATGGAGCACAAGGCACTCATGGAAAAATTCCCGGAGATGGAACATGACGACCCGAACGCGATCCGGCTGGAAGCAGGTCAATCCGGCGAGATCGTCTGGAAGTTTACGAGCTCCGGCACCTTCACCTTTGCCTGCCTGATCCCCGGTCACTACGACGCGGGCATGCACGGCGAACTCACAGTCAGCCACTGAAAACAACCTTAAAGGAAAACGGATATGAAGAAACTCGTTACACTCATGCTCACCGGTCTTCTGGCCGCTTCCGCATTCACGGCATCTGCGACCGAATTCACCAAGGGTAAGGTGAAGAAGCTGGATGAAAAGGCGGGCAAAGTCACCATCATCCATGAAGAACTGAAGAGCCTCGACATGCCAGCCATGACGATGGTGTTTCGCATTGGTGAGGGTGTCGATGTGACCAAATTGGCGGCAGACTCGGATATCGAGTTTGTGGCTGACCGCGTTGAGGGCAAGCTCACCGTCACGGAACTGAAATAACAAGAAGACACGGGCGCGGATTTCGCTATCCGCGCCCAGCATCGTTCGGGTTCCCTGTTACATTGCATTCATGCTGAAGAGGCCAAGCGAGGATGCGCCCATCCAGATTGCCATGGCGACCATCATCAGGTTTTCAGTCAGCGAAATGAAGCCCAGTGGCACATTGCTTGATCCACCCACGCAAGCGCATTTCAGCTCACGTCTGTCGATATAGACGGCCTTGAAAACCGATACGGCTCCGATAGTGCCGATGAGAAGAGCGACCGGAACGGAAATCCAGTTCAAGGCCCCGGCCACCATCAATATCCCTGCCAGCGCCTCAGCATAAGGGTAGATATAGCCGTAGCGAACCCAGCGTTTGGCGAGCAGGTCGTAGTTCAGAAACATGGTAGAAAAAGTCTCAACATTTTGTAACTTGAGCATGGCGAGTGCGACCATCGAGAACGCGATGAACCATTCCGCAGCGCGCACGGTGAACGCTGTGCCAAAGGCAGCATAGCTCGCCGCCAACGTGGAAAGCGCCATAAGGCTGAAAAGCACGATGACGGGGCGGTAACTTTTCTCGTTCGGGTCTGGGACGGATTTGCCAAGATGCTTTCGCAGATCATCATACCCGCCAATGCGGTTACCGCCGATGAAAATCTGCGGCGTGGTCTTCACATCATATTCAGCCTTGAAAGCATCCGTTTCTTCGCGCGTTTTCAGGTGATGGTCTTCTAACGTAAAGCCCTCACGTTCCAGAAGATCCTTGGCCTTCAGTCCATAAGGACAGGTGTGGTCCTTCATCACCATGCGATAAATCTCGGCCCTGCGGCTTGTATCAGTTGAGATACGGTCCAACATTTTCACGATCTCCTTTTCTCTTGTGAAACTGTTGGTGAGACCATAAGTTCCGTACTATGGTACGGAGTCAATAGATGGAAGACCTCACAATCGGAAAATTTGCGGCCACCGCCAATGTCGGGGTTGAAACCATCCGTTTTTATCAGCGGAAGGGTTTACTCAGCACGCCCAAGCGCGTTGAAGGCATTCGCCGATATGGCAGCGAAGATGTCCGGCAATTGCGCTTCATTAAAAAGGCGCAGACTGCCGGTTTTACGCTCGAAGAAATCCGCCGACTTCTGATGCTTGATTCCGGCGAGGACCGAGTCACTGTCCGTGAACTCGCTGCAGAACGCCTTCATAACCTCGATGAAAAAATTGCCGAATTACAAGCCGTCCGGTCATCACTTGAGCATCTCGTGGGTGAGTGTGCGGCAAGCAAGAAGGGCCCATGCCCCATTCTGAAGTCTTTTGATGTGTGAACACCACGCATAGTTTCTGCAAACGGCAGCTTTCGAGGTTCACGCCCGACGGGCTGAGCGTTTGAAATAGGGGCACAAAGCGCCATGGGTAAAAATTCGCCCTACTTCCGTCTTGGCGCTCCGAAGCGGAAATTATTTCCGCCTCACCTCCCACATTGACTGATGCCCAAACCCAGGGCACAAAGGTGGTGTCCAAGGTCGCTTGAGACGGGAAGACATACCGGATTTAAAGGGAATACAAATAACCCTTTGAAATCCCATGAGAATCCAGGTTCCCCAGCCATTTTTGACGAATTCTCGCGCAATCCCCTGAAAAACAAGGTTTTCGAGGCCAATTTTGGGTCCCGTTCCGGTCGAGATGACGACTGTAGCCCAAAGCTGTAGCCCAATTTTGATTCCGGGTTGCACCTTTGGCGAAGTTCGGAGCCTTCAATATGGCTGTTCGTCACGAGGTCGAGAATCTCATCCGCCGTGGAAACATCTTTCACTGGCGCGCTCGCGTTCCTGTTCGCTTCAAAGCATCGCATTCAAAAGACCGGCTAACCTTCTCGCTCCAAATCTCAGACCATGGAGTTGCGAAACTGGTAGCCCGGCACCTAAATTTGAGACTGGCAGAACTCAGAACCCAACCGGTAGCCTCCTCAATGTCGCATGATGCACTTCTGTCCGTCAGCGAATGATTTGAGACAGATTTGGGCCTGAATGTCAGGAGGGCCCGCAATTATTTCTGAGGACGGTCTTTTCGTTGCGCCTTGAGCGGTTTCTTCTCAGCTGACCCTTTGCCCAGCAGACGCAGGCAAAAACCAGAATGGTGGCGGGGATCAGGTTGTTGAGACGCCAGTTTTCTCGATCTGCAAGAGTTGCTCGCGCAGGTAATCGCTGAACGCGGCTGTCAAAACGGAAGCAGGTCGGTGTGCGGGAAGCAGAAGCGCGACGCTGCTGGTGATCGCGGGCGCGAATCTGCGAAACACGACCCCCGGAGCCGGACTGGTGGCGGCCGTAATCCGGTCAACAACCGCGCCGCACAAGCCCGCACCGACAAGCGGAAGAGAAGGCAGATGTGTCCTGAGTACAAAACGCCGGTTTGGTGTCGCACCACATTGGGCAAATGCCCGTTGCGTTGCGAGGGTGTCGGGGTGATCACTGAAAAGCATTGCCATCGGATAGTTTTCCAGATCGGCTGGAGTGAGAACATCCTTGTTGGCAAGAGGGTCCCGTTCCGGAAGGGCAATCACGCACTCGAGTTTGAAGGATTCGATCTTGATCGAACTGCGCTGAGGCGGGGTTTCGGCCAGCCCGATGTCGAATTCCTGCGAGGCGATCATGTCCTCGATGACCTGCGAGCTGCGCATGACGAGGTCGGCTTTCACGTCGGGCCTGCCCTTGAGAAATTCGGCCAGGACCTTCGGCATGAAGAAGCCGGAAGATGCGGGGTGGCACGCTATACGAAGGCTGCCCCGGTCAAGCGTTCCGAGCTCCGACATCGCCCTTACGGTCCGGTCCAGCCGGTCGAGAACCTCCTCTGCTTCCTCCAGGAAGTAGTGCGCTTCCGGCGATGGCGTAAGCCGCCCGTGCTCGCGGACAAACAGGTTGAAACCAAGCTCCTTCTCGATGTTGGCAATCATCGTGCTGACCGCAGGCTGCGTGCGAAAAAGCGTGCGGCTTGCCTCCGAGATTGACCCGCTGCGCATCACTTCGCGGAAGGTCTGAAGTTGTCGAATGGTCAGGTTGGGCAGCATGATATAAATCCAATTTATGACTTGAACAATATTTTAGATTTGGCTTTATGGCTAGTCCTGAATGATCGTCTCCCTGCGGTTTCAATTGGGGGAGACATGATGGATCGTTTCGCAGCCGTCTTGCTGACCGGGCTGATCTGTCTGGTTGCACTTGGACAGTTTTTTCAGGTGATCACACGCTACGTTTTCCAGATCCCCGTGATGGGCCTTGAGGAAACGATGCTCTATCCGACGATCTGGCTCTACATCTTTGGTGCGATCAACGCGTCGCGCGAGAACACCCATATCCGCGCCAACGTGCTCGAGATCTTCCTCACATCCGAACGGGCCCACACGATCCTGGCTATTGTCGGCGAAATCATCAGCCTGATCGTCGGCCTTTGGATCCTCGGCTGGGCCTGGGACTACACCAAGTACGCATGGCGCGTCTGGCGCGAAAGCCCGACGCTCTACATCCCGACCTTTTACTCGGACGTCGCGCTGCTCGTGGGCGTGACACTGATGATGCTCTACACCGCCTGGCATTTCATCCGGCACATCCTCACCTTGAAGAACGGAACTGTCGCATGATCGAGATCGCGCTCATTGCAATCGCTATTCTGGTGATCACCCTGACCCTCGGCGTGCCGCTGCCCTACTGCTTCGGGGCTGCCTTGATGGTCATGTATTTCATCGGCGATGTGACGATGAAGGGCATGATGCTGTGGGGCGTTCAACAGCTCGGGAATCCGGTCCTGCTGGCGATCCCGCTGTTTGTTCTGGCTGGCACGATCATGTCCGAAAGCGGCATCGCGGCGTCACTCTTAAGGTTTGTGAACGCATTCGTCGGCCACGTCCGCGGCGGCCTGGGTGTCGTGGCGGCCGTCAGTTGCGCAGTCATCGGCGCCATTTCGGGGTCGGGTCTCACCGGCATTGCCGCCATCGGTCCGATCCTGATCCCGGAGATGGAAAAGCGTGGCTATCCGCGGGAATACGCGACCGCGCTGATCGCCAACTCATCGATCCTGGGGCTGCTGATCCCGCCTTCGGTCACGATGATCGTCTATGGCTGGGTGACCGACACCTCGATCCTTGCCTGCTTTCTTGCAACGCTCGGGCCGGGTCTTCTGATCATGCTCAGCTTCTCGATCATGAACCTGTGGATGAGCCGCAAGTTCAACCTGGTCCTTGATGACAAGCCGACCTTCGGCGAGCTCTCCACCGAAGTCGCCAGGCGCGGCATCCACGCCTTTCCGGCGCTGTTGATGCCCGTCATCATCCTCGGCGGGATCTACGGCGGCATCATGACGCCGACCGAAGCCGCAGCCGTTGCCGTGATCTATTCGGTGCCGGTTGGCTTCCTGGTCTACAAGGGCCTGCGCCTCTCCAATTTCCTAGCGGCCGGCAAGGAGGCCGCCACCGCCGTCGGCGCGATCATGTTCATGATCCTCTTTTCCATGATCCTGAGCCAGATGTTCGTCTACGAAAGCATCCCGCAGCAGATCGTGTCGAGCATTTTCCTGATCACCGAAAACAAGGTCCTGCTGCTGATCTTCATCAACATCCTGCTGTTTCTGGTCGGCATGGTCGTCAACGACGTGACGGCGATCATCCTGATCGCCCCGCTGTTGCTGCCACTGATGACCGCCATCGGGGTCAGCCCGGTCCAGTTCGCCGCGATCATGGGCGTCAACACGGCGATGGGCGGCGTCACGCCTCCCTATGCCTCGATCCTGTACCTCGGCGCCCGTATCGGCAAGGTCAAGGTCACCAAGGTCATCCCGCCGGCGATGTTCCTGATCGTCACGGGCTATGTGCCCGTCGTGTTCCTCACCTCGTTCTGGCCCGACCTGTCGCTCTATTTGCCGCGCCTGTTCGGATATTGAGGCCGGCCTTCTTCAGACCATCAACCCACCAAAAGGAGAAACTCATGAAAACCGCAATCCTTGCCACCGCCCTTGCGACCCTGATGGCCGCATCGCCCGCCCTGGCCGAAACCCTCAAGATGAGCCATGTGCGCCCGCAGGACGCCACCGTCGATGTCGAGCTGCGCGCCTTTGCGGCTGCGGTTTCGCAAGCCACCGGCGGCGATGTTGAAATACAATTGTTCCCGGCCTCGGCGCTTGGCGACTACACCACCGTGCAGGAGCGGATCAGTGTCGGCGCGCTCGACATGGCGACACAGCCTGCCGCCGCCGCCGCCGACCGCCGCATGCAGATCTCCTCTTTTCCCTACATGGCCGAAACCTGGGCGCAAGCACGCAAGATCTACGGCCCCGGCGGCGTGGTGCGCGATGTCATGACCGGCCTTTATGCGGAACAGGACATCACCATGCTGGCTGCCTATCCGGTCTATTTCGGCGGCATTTCGCTCAACGTGGAAAACCCCAATCCGGCCAGCACCGAGCCGAACGGTATCAAGGTGCGGGTGCCCGGCATCAAGTCGTTCCAGCTGACCGGCGAAGCACTGGGCTACATCCCGTCGCCGATCCCGTTCTCCGAAGCGTTCACCGCCGTTCAGACGGGCGTCGTGGATGGCGTCATCGGCTCGGGTGCCGAAGGCTACTATGCCTCCTTCCGCGATGTCACCAAGACCTACATCCCCGCCAACACGCATTTCGAGGTCTGGTACATGATCATCTCCAACGAGAGCCTCGCGGCCCTTTCCGCGGAAGATCAGGCCGCCTTGAAAGAGCAGGCGGCGGCATTCGAGGCAACCCGCTGGACCGTCGCCGAAGCCGATCAGGGCCGCAACGAGCAGCGCCTGGTTGACGAACTGGGCACCACTGTCGCCAAGCTCTCGGACGAAGACCTTGCCGCAATGTCCGCAAAGGTCCGCGCCGATGTCTGGCCTGCCGTGTTGGAAGATGTCGGCGTCGAATGGGGTCAGGCGATCCTGGACAAAGTGGCGGCTGCTTCCAAGTGAGAGCCAATACCGGGGTGGCGATGACCGCCACCCCGTTGAACCTGTGAGAGACTTTCCATGACTTCGGACTATGCCATAATCGGCGGCGGGATTGTCGGCCTCTCGACAGCCTGGGGCCTGCTCAAGCGCGGTCTCCGGGTGACTGTTCTGGACGGCGACGATGGGTCTTTCCGCGCCAGCCGGGGCAATTTTGGCCTCGTCTGGGTACAGTCCAAGGGCATGAACCAGCCGCGCTATGCGCAATGGTCGCAGGCCTCTGCCGCCGCCTGGGCCGATTTCGCCGCTGAACTGGGCGATGCGACGGGGCATGATCTGGGCCTTGAGCAAAGGGGTGGCTACGACCTCCATTTCTCGGAGGAGAGTCTCGAAGCCACCGTCGCGAAATACGAGATCCTCAAGCAAAAGCTTGGCGGCAACTACCCCTACGAGGTGCTCGGTCACAATGCCCTGCGGCTTGAGGAACCGGCAATCGGTCCCAGGGTCGTGGGCGCAATCCTGCATCACCAGGACGGCCATGCAAATCCGCTCAGACTGTTGCGCGCGCTGGCCGACGATGTCCGCCGCCTTGGCGGAGTGATCCTCAACGGCAAGCGGGTTACACGCATCGACAAGGCCGACCTGTTCCGCATTTTCTGTGACGATGGCACCGAAGTAGAGGCTCGCAAGACGGTTCTTTCCGCCGGGCTTGGCGCTGCCGCGCTGGGACCGATGATGGGCTTCAAGGCGCCGATCAGACCGCAGCGCGGGCAGGTCATGATCACCGAAAAGCTTCCCAAACTGATCAATCGCCCCTCGCTGATAGCGCGTCAGGTCGACGAAGGTGGCATTCAGATTGGCGCCACCAACGAGGAAGTGGGCCTTGACGACACGGTCACGCAGCCCGGCCTGTCCGGGCTCGCAGCGGAAGCGATTGCCGCCTTTCCAGTGCTGGCAAAGGCCCAGCTTGTGCGCAGTTGGGGAGCCTTGCGGATCCTGTCGCCCGACGGATTGCCGATCTATCAGCAAAGCCCGGACATGCCGGGTGCCTATCTCGTGACCTGCCACAGCGGCGTCACCCTTGCCGCGGCCCATGCCCGTTTCCTGCCGGACTGGCTCGAAGGGGCGGACGCCGCGCCCGATTTGGAGGTGTTCAGTGAAGCCCGATTCAACGTTTCGTGAAATCAGCCCGCAAACCGATCGGGTGACCGTTCGCTTCGGCACCAGCGAGCTTTCCTTGCCGCGGGGCGAAAACCTTGCCGGTGCCCTGCTGGTGGCCGGCGTGATGCCGTTTCGCCATACCCCGGTTTCGGGCGCGCCGCGCGGACCGTTCTGCATGATGGGTGCCTGCTACGATTGCCTGGTCGAAATCGACGGGATCAACCGCCAGGCCTGCATGCTGCAAGTGACCGAGGGGCTCCAGATCGAAAGGCCGTCGATCAAGGGTGCCGACAATGCATAGCGCCGACCTGATCGTCATTGGCGCCGGTCCCGCCGGCATGTCGGCGGCCCGCCGCGCCGCCGGTTCCGGATTGTCGGTCCTGCTGCTCGACGAACAGCCGGCGCCGGGCGGGCAGATCTACCGCGATGTGGATCGCGCCAGCAAAACCCGCGGCGCCATTCTTGGCAGCGATTTCACCGACGGCCGGATCCTTACGCGGGGGCTGGCGCACGACAACATTACCCACCTGAGAGGTGCGGTCGTGTGGCAAATCGAGGAGGCAACCCGCGTCAGCTTTACCCGGAACGGCAAGGGTGAATTCGCCGAGGGCAGGCGCATCCTGCTGGCCACGGGGGCGCTGGAACGGCCGATGCCGGTGCCGGGATGGACCTTGCCGGGTGTGATGACCGCCGGCGCGGCACAGATCCTGCTCAAGCAATCGGGCATTGCCTGCGAGCGTGCCGTCCTGGTGGGGGCGGGGCCGCTTCTTTATCTCGTCGCGACCCAGATGGTGCGGGCCGGTGTGCCGCCCCTTGCCCTTGTGGAGACACAAACGAAAGCCGATCTGGCACGATCGCTGCGACATGTCGGCGGTGCGTTGCGCGGTTGGCCCTATCTGCTCAAGGGACTCCGGATGTTATGGCAATTGCGCCGCGCTGGCATAGCCCGCCATGTCGGCGCTTCTAACATCGCTGTCGAAGGCGACCGGAGCGCAAGCGGCGTGACGTTCCGCGTTGGCGGCACCGAGCACCGGATAGCCTGCGACACCGTGCTGCTGCACCACGGCGTCGTGCCGAATACCCAGGCCGCGCGATCCATCGACATTCCGCACCGATGGGATGCCCCACAAAACTGCTTTGTACCGGAATGCAACAAATGGGGGCGTACGGCCGTCTCCACCGTTTTTGTTGCAGGCGACGGGGCCGGCATTGGCGGAGCAAAAGCCGCGGCCCTTGCAGGCGAGATCGCTGCGCTCGAAATAGCCTGTGATCTGAGCAAGATGACGAAAAAAGACCGTGATGCCGAAGCCCGTCCGTTGCGAAGTGGCCTCGGCGCTGAATGCGCCGCCCGGCCCTTCATCGACGCCGCCTATCCGCCCTATGCAGGCGCCCTTGCGCCGGCTGATGACACCATCGTCTGCCGGTGCGAGGAAGTCACCGCCGGCGACATCAGGCGCACGGCCGGGTTGGGCTGTCTCGGTCCCAACCAGGCCAAGGCCTTTGTCCGCGCCGGAATGGGACCCTGTCAGGGCCGCTACTGCGGACTTTCGGTGGCGCGGATCCTGTCGGACACCAACGGCATTCCGCCCGATGAAACCGGCTATTACAGGATCCGCCCGCCGCTCAAGCCGGTGACATTGGGCGAAATCGCCGCATTGGCGGAGCATGAAACAGCTGAGGTGGGAAAATGATCGAACGGCTGGAAACCGGACAACGCATGAGCAAGATCGTCAGGCACAACGGCGTCGCCTATCTGTGTGGGCAGGTCGGGGATGGCGAAACCGTCGCGGAGCAGACACGCGACTGCCTGTCGCGGATCGAACGGCTTTTGGCCATAGCCGGATCTTCCCCGAACCGTATCCTGCAAGCGATCATCTGGCTGTCCGACATGAAAGATTTCGACGAAATGAACGCGGTATGGGACGCCTGGGTCCCGCACGGCCACGCGCCCGCCCGCGCTTGCGGCGAAGCGCGATTGGCGCGTGACACACTCAAGGTCGAGATTATTGTGACTGCCGCATATTAGGTAATTTCCCGGTAGAAGCACCCGACGGTCTAAAACAGGATTGTGTAATAGTTCCGTGGCCTTCTAGTCGCGCCCTGCTTACCTGCGCGGTCCGAGGTCCTGCGCGTTGCATCAATGAGTGCTTTGACGCAGCTCATGTTCGTCGATCAACGACCTATTCAGGTCCGATTTGGGCCGGATGTACCGGTTCCAAAAGCCTGACCTGACGCCTAGGCAGAGCCCACTAGGGAAATCGGTGCGACGGCGTTGAATTGCCAGTATCACCACTCTTAACGCCGAAAGCTGCCAGTCCACAAGCGGCCCCATTTCAGTCTTACACTCAGGAACGTATCGCCCGTCCCATTGGCAATTAAGTAGTGCACATACGTCCGACATAGCGGCACTTTGTGACCTGCGATCCCTGCTCCTTCGGCTGCACCTCCAAACAGCCATGAGAAGCGCTTGAAGGACGACATCCGTTATTAAGGCTTTGTCAGGGGCTTCAACATCGAACTGGCGGTCGAGCGTGTTATCGACAATGGCAGAGGGCTGGCCTCCACGGGCAGTCTGCTACCGTGGGCCGTAATTCCCGAACGCTTCCAAGGCTTCGTTGATTTCCTCAGGTGTCAGAAGCTTGATCTCGCCAAACGATTTCGCGAGCACGTAAGCTCGCGCAAGCGCTTCAAGTTCTCCAAGCCGCCAGAGTGCACGTTCCAGCGTCTCACCGACAACGATGCCGCCGTGATTGGACATGATACAGGCATGTCGATCGGCCATGACCTTGGTCAGATTGTCGGCCAATTTCTGGCTGCCGAATATCGCGTAGTCCGCCAATGGCACATCTCCACCGCCAAAGGCAGCGATCATGTAATGACAAGACGGGATCGCCTCACGGCAGATGGCAAGTGCGGTTACGTGGGCAGGATGGGCATGCACAACAACGTCCATATCCTGTCGCAAGTTCAGCAATGCCAAATGGAAGGGCCACTCGGAGGAAGGTTTCATGCCCTCTCGCGGCGCTTCCGTTGCATTCAACGGCATTGAAACCAGCATGTCCGGCGTCATGATTTCATAAGGTACGCCGGATGGCGTGATGAGCATCCGGTTGGTATCTGTGCGTACTGAAATATTGCCGGAAGTCCCCTGATTGATGCCTGAACTGTTCATCCAAAGGCAGGCGGCGATAATGGCCTCGCGCGTTTGTGTGGTGTCTTTAATCGCCATTAGTTGTCGGCTCCGTCCAGAATGCCTGCTGCCGTTTCGGTGCAGGTTACAAGGTGGGTTGCATAGCCACCGCGAATAGCAGCCAGTATGGGCTTGATACGCGCATTGCCGGAACTGACGAGCATCGCCATTTCCTTGTTTCGCATTTGCTCAAGCTCTACGCCCAACATCCGGTTTTCCACATGCGAGCGCACCGGATTACCATGTTCGTCGATGAGCCGTCCGCACATGACACCTGTTGCACCGCGGGCTGCGTAAGTTTCGAGTTCCTCTGGTGTCAGCAGGCCGCTTCGCACAATGTGACTGTCCGGCAAGCATGTTCCGATTGCAAAAATCGTCTTGTTGCAAGTCGCAACCGCATCCAGCTCTTCCGAGATAATCGGCTCGGCGCGCAATGTTTCCGCCAGTGCCTCGCTAGATACAATCAAAGGCACGTGCAAGTTAACGCAATCACAGGAAAAACGTTGAGAAATCATGGAGGAACAAGCCTCTGCTGCAAACCCGGCAGCGGCCGGTCGCGAGCCGACCAGCTGCACCACCGTCAAGTTTTGCATTTTTGTCAGAGGCGCATTTTCAGCAACAGCATAGATTGTTTCCCCCCAGGAAACACCTAGTCTGTCGCCCGGCACCAGCAGGTCAGGAAGCCAGTCTGCCGCAGCTTTGGCAACCCGGTCAAATGTACGTGTCGGATCAATGGGATCCGGCGGCACGACGAGTGCATCGCGCAGGTTGAATTTTTCAACGAGCTTTTGCGCCAGATCGTGATTGCGAAATACATCTGAATTCAGAGACACCCGCACATAGTCACGGCGCCTCGCTTCCGAGAGATAGTTGACGATCGTTGCACGTGACAGGCCCATCCGGTCAGCAATCTCGTTCTGATTCATACCCTCATGATAATAGCACCAT
Source organism: Ensifer sp. (assembly GCA_050301895.1). Classification (GTDB taxonomy): domain Bacteria; phylum Pseudomonadota; class Alphaproteobacteria; order Rhizobiales; family Rhizobiaceae; genus Ensifer_A. Next base: position 259,054 of record JBNKZZ010000004.1, read on the forward strand.
GCGGCCTCAACAATCAGCGCCTCCTGCCGCGAACCGCGGCCCGATGCCAAAGCGTCAGTCGCCGCTCCAGTCAATCTGGACGTTGTCACCTGATCGGCGCCCATGCCTCTACTCCGCCCTACGGTGTTCGGGAAACAGCTCTTCAAGCCCTTTCGAAGTGGCCGGGCAAACGCCACGCTCGGTAATTAGGCCAGATATCAGATGATAAGGGGTAACGTCAAAGGCCGGATTGCCCGCCGGTGAGCCGTCCGGTGCAACCTGAACCGTCCCTATACTTCCATCCTCCAGCTTGCCCTGAACATGGGTCACCTCCCGTCCATCGCGTTCTTCAATCGGAATTTCCGCAACGCCGTCCCAGACGGTCCAGTCAATGGTTGGAGAAGGAAGTGCGACATAGAAGGGCACGCCATTTTCTTTCGCCGCCAGCGCTTTGAGGTAGGTACCGATCTTGTTGCAGACATCGCCGCGCCGCGTCGTTCGGTCAGTGCCGACAATCACCAGATCAACCAAACCGTGTTGCATGAGATGCCCGCCGGCATTGTCGCCAACATAGGCGTGCGACACACCATGACTGCCCAGTTCCCAGGATGTGATTGCGCCCTGGTTGCGCGGTCGCGTTTCATCGACCCATACGTGGATATTGATGCCTGCATCATAGGCTTGATACATGGGGCTGGTTGCAGTTCCCCAATCAACCGTGGCGAGCCAGCCGGCATTGCAATGGGTGAGAATGCGCACCGGCTCCCCTGCCGGCTTCCGCTCGGCGATTTCACGAATGATTTCGAAACCGTGCTCACCAATCTTGTGATTGATCTCAACATCTTCATCAGCAATGGCATGTGCCAGCGCCAGTGCTGCCTCGGCACGCTTGCCAGGAGCAATCGGCTTGAGATGCGCTCGGCAACGATCAAGGGCCCAGCGTAAATTGATTGCCGTTGGGCGCGTTGCGTTCAACCGTTCCCAGACAGCGTCAAGCGACTCGTCGGACGGGTCCACCCGCATTGCAACTGCCACGCCATAGGCAGCAGCCGCGCCGATCAACGGCGCGCCACGAACACGCATTTCGAATATGGCGGTTGCATAGTCGTCAATCGTGTTTAGCTGTTCAATCCGGAAATCGTGCGGTAGCCAGCGCTGGTCAATAATCTGTAGTGCAGACTTTGTCTCATCCCACCATGCAGATCGGTAATGTTTCCCATTCACATTCATAGGACGTTCCTTGTGTTGAATTCGCGTGCGAGCGTTAGTAATTCTGCCGATGTGCCGATCTTGTCCGCATTCAGGATCAACTCCGCTCCCATCATCAGATTGCGAGCTTCTAGAGTGGCTCGCAGCCTGACGTCTGCGATGTCTTCAAAATCTGCATTATGCGCCAAAGACAGGCAGCGCCGGTGCATCTCGATGCCACAGATCCCCAATGATTCTGACCTTATGCGATTGAGCAAGGCAGTAAGGGCACCCTGTGAGCTCTGCCCTTGATCTTCAAATAGGGACGCGGGATAGAGCATGCCGGTGCGCTCTGTGTTCCAAAGAAGCGTGAACTCGCTTTCAAACGTCTCGTAAATGCTGGAGACCAAAGACAGGATCCATTCCTGATAGCCTTCAAGGTCATTCTGATCGCGATGACCGGGCTGACTGAAATATGCCATCAGAAAATTGGCAATCAACATGCCCAGATCGAATGCCATTGGTCCATATTGCGTGAATTCGGGATCGATAACCTTGGTGTCGACATCCGTACACATCACTGATCCGCTATGCAGGTCTCCGTGAACCATGGTCTCGGTATTGGAGGCAAACTTCATAAGCCAGTCCTGAACCCGCACCTTGAGCTCAAGATTGCTGCGCAATGTCGCCACTACGCCATCGAGTCCTTCGGTGTGATGGTTCATCTCTGCTGCACAATAGGGATCAGTAAAAACCAAAGCTTCAGTGATCGCTGGGATGGCAACATTGCCCGCAAAAAGTTCAACGTCGGCTTTCTTGTCGGCGCTTTTCATTGATAATTCGGAACCCCTGAAGGCCGTACGTGCGCAAAACTGCCCAAGCGTGGTGCCCAGTCCCTCGACCTTCTCCCCATCAATCAGCTTACGCCGAAGTATGCGGTGTGGAGACAGAAACTCCATGACGATGAGCGCCTGCTCCTCATCAAAATGATAGATTTGCGGGACACTGCCGTGATCGCGTTCAGCCTGACGGATAAGTGCATGATATTCGAAAAACGCCCTGTAGAGTGGCAGAGGCCAACTGTCTCCGACCAGCCGCACATAGGGCAGCGCCTGCTTGACGATGGCGCTGCCTTCATCACCCTCTACGATGAAGACGAGGTTCAGGTTGCCGTCACCAACCTCACGGACCGACCAGTCTCTTTCGCCTACGCGCCTGCGTAGTGCTTCAATAGTTGAAAGGCGACTTTCCAGCGTCTCCACTGTCAGCGCCTGGTAGGTAGATGTCGCTAACATACGTTCCTCCTCCTCAAATCGAAGAACAAAATTCGAGCGGATCAAATCTCATCCTAATGCAAGTTCGCTTCAATTTACTCAAAAGTCAATGGTATTGACATTAGGCTAATAATGCTGCCTTACTTACAGGGACGGCAGTTGGCATGCAGTCGTCGCGGGAGGAAAAATGCCATTGAAACTCTGCGAAATAAGAGGCCTGGAGAAGTCCTTCGGCACCAACAAGGTGCTCCGGGGCATTGATCTTGACCTTCACGAGGGCGAAGTCACCGTGCTGATGGGGGCCAACGGCGCGGGCAAATCGACTCTGGTGCGCATACTGTCCGGCCTCTACCGGCCATCAGGTGGTCAAATTCTGTTTGCGGGAGAACGCTATTCTCCATCACAGGCCGCCGACGCCATCAAGAAGGGCATTGTGACGGTCCACCAGCTTATTGATGATGGCGTCATTCCCGATCTTGACGTCGCTACGAATTTGATGCTCGACCGGTTGACCGCGCGTGAGGCAAAGCTTTTTGTCAACGATGCGGCATTGCGGCGCGACGCTGCAAAAATCGCAGAAAACATGGGAATTTCCGTTGATGTTCGCACCCGTGTTTCTGATCTCGGGGTGGCTGATCGTCAGATGATTGCCATTGCCCGCGCCATGGCGCGCTCGGCACGCATTCTGATTCTGGATGAACCGACATCATCACTGTCCGCCACCGAGGCCGAACGGCTGTTCAGGCTCATCAAGCGCTTGCGTCAACAAGGCGTCGCCATTCTCTATATTTCTCACCGCATGTCGGATATTCGCCAGATAGCCGATCGCATCGTCACAATGCGGGACGGCGTGATTTCAGGTGTCTTCGAAGACCAGCCACTAGACTATGAGGGCGCAGTCGCGGCCATGCTGGGCCATAGCATGACGGAAGTCGACATCACCCCTGTTGCAACCGGCGAACCGGTCCTTTCCATGAACAGCGTCCAGCTCGGCGAAACTGCCAGCCCCTTCTCATGCACAATTGGGGACGGAGAGGTTGTTGCGGTAACCGGCCTGCTTGGCAGCGGCAAAAGCAAGTTTGCAGAAATCGTCTTCGGCCTTTCCGCTCCAATTTCAGGCAGCATGCATCTGGATGGCACACCCTACAAGCCCAAGAGTGCTGCCGATGCGATTGGCAAGGGTGTATTTATGTCGCCCAAAGATCGCGGCAACAATGCTGTCATTCCCGGCTTTGACATTGCCAACAATATGAGCTTGCCATTTTTGGCGTCGTTCAGCTTCTTGAGCTTCCTTGGTACGTCTCGCCAGCGGGCGAAGACCGACGACATGATCCGCGATATTGGCATTAAATGCCGCTCAAATACTGATGACATTTCAACACTTTCAGGTGGCAATCAGCAAAAGGTGATGATTGCGCGCTGGCTGATGATGCCTTGCCGCGTCCTGCTTCTCGATGAGCCATTTCAAGGTGTCGATATTGGTGCGCGTCGCGATATCGGGCGGCATATCCGAATGACCGCAAAAGGCCGCGCAACGCTAGTCTTCGTCGCTGAAATAGATGAAGCGCTGGAAGTTGCAGACCGTATCCTGGTGCTCAACGAGGGCAATTTGGCAGGTGAACATATCAATTCAAATGTGGATCTGGCGGCGCTGGTGACCGATGTAACCGGCACGACGGTCGCAGCCGAAATGCCGGCTGGAATGGAGCAATAATGAAGCAGCACAGACTGATTAATTTCGCAATTCGATATGGCTTTTTGACCCTGATGGCCGGACTGGTGGTTTATTTCAGTCTGGCAGCAGATGGCTTTGCGAGTGCCCGTTCTGCCGTGTTTATTCTTCAATCTGTGGCCATTACCGGCATTTTGGCACTGGGCGTCACGAGTACACTGGTTGTCAACGGATTTGACCTCTCCATTGGCGCGGTTGCAACTTCTGCGCTCATGCTTTCGGCCTATTCCATGGTCATTCTGGAGCAGTCTGCATTCGTGGCGGTCGCTCTTTGTCTGTTGATGGGTGCACTCGTTGGCTTGGTCAACGGGTTCCTGATCGTCAAAATGCGCGTGCCGGATCTGCTGGCAACGCTTGGCATGATGTTTCTGCTGATTGGCCTGCAGCGCATTCCCACCCAAGGCAACTCAATTGCAACCGGAATGCGCCTCGAAGACGGCACCGTTGCAGAGGGCAAGTTCTCAGCGGCGTTCCTGTGGATTGGCCGTCATCGTTTCGATCTCGTGCTGAACGACCTTCTGCCTGTTCCAGTTGTCATTTTTCTTCTAATCGCGGTCTCTATCTGGCTGTTTCTGGGCTACACGCGTCATGGCCGCCTGATGTATGCGACAGGGTCGAATGAGCGCGCCGCCGAATTGGTAGGCACCAATGTTCACGCTTACAAGATTGTTGCCTACATGATCTCCGGAGTTATGGCCTCAATTGGCGGCATCTTGCTTGCTGCTCGCCTTGGGCGTGGCGACATCGCGTCCGGCAACAATCTTCTTCTGGATTCTGTCGCCGCTGCGCTGATCGGCTTTGCCGTTTTGGGGGCAGCGCGGCCCAACGCATTCGGAACTGCTATCGGTGCGCTTTTTGTGGGCATCCTTCTACAGGGTCTCACGATGATGAATGCCCCATATTACACCCAGGACTTTGTGAAGGGCGTTGTGCTGGTACTGGCACTGGTTTTCACATTCTTCCTCTCCGCACGCGCGGCGGGGAAAGCATGACACGACTTAGGCACAAAAGGGAGGATCCAATGTTGCTAAGACGCACTATGATAAAACTGGCCGGTTCGGCCTTCGTGGCGCTCGGCCTGGCTGGTACAGCCTTCGCCGACGCACCCGCTCCATTTGACAATCCCGGTGCGGTGAAGATCGCACTGGTGCGCTATCTTTCAACCGGGGACTTCTTCCAGGCATATTTGTCCGGCGTGGAGGCGCAGGCCAAAGCATTGGGTGTTGAGCTTCGCGTTCTCGACAGCCGCCAAGATGCCGCATTGCAGGCTGATATGGTTGATCAAGCCATCGCCCTTGGCGTCAACGGCATCATCATTCAGCACGGTTTGACGGAATCTATGAAAGACGCAGCGCAACGCGCTGTCGATGCTGGCATCAAGGTCGTCGCCTTTGACGTGAATGTCGAAAATGATGCTATTCCGCAAGTAGAACAGTCAGACTACTTGTTGGCCAAGCTCGCTTTGGAGCAGGCCGTCAAGGACAATGGCGACAGCTTCACCGCGGGTTATGTCTATGTTCCAGGCATTGCACCGCTTGACCGCCGCAATGTTGCCTGGGAAGAGCTGAAAACAGCAAATCCGGGCATCACGGAAGCCGCCGTTTTTGGCACACTGGATAACCCTATCGCAAACTCGGTTGCTAACCAGGCGCGCTCTGTTCTTCAGGCACATCCTGACATCAATGTGATGTTTGCACCTTACGATGAATTCGCCAAGGGCGTGAAAATCGCTGTTGATGAGGCGGGGCTGTCGCAGGATGTCAAAATCTACTCGGCCGACGTATCAACTGCCGACATTTCAGCAATGCGCGAGCCAGATTCGGCGTGGGCGGCAACAGTTGCCACAAATCCGGCGGTTGTAGGCGAAGTCAGTGTTCGCACCCTCGCCCTGATGCTGGCAGGCGAAGACCCTGGCAAACAGGTAATCGTTCCCCCTACACTCATCACACAGGATTTCCTCAACAGCGAGGACGTCAAGAACATGGACGAACTGGCCGCCAAGCTGCCGACATTCGCCCATGCAGATGTATCTATGGCGGACTGGATTGCTCTGCCTCCCCGCTGATGCAAGGCCTAGGGTCCGGCGTATAGCGCCGGGCCCACAAATCAAGAGATACAAGGTAACCTGAGATGTTGAACGGTATTGATCCCCGCTTCACGCCCGAATTGCTGTACTGTCTTGCGCGTATGGGGCATGGTGACGAGCTTGTCATTGCGGACGCCAATTTCCCCTGTGACGCCACAGCCGCTCACACATTTTTCGATCAAACCATTCGGTTAACCGCGCAAAATGCGCCACAGGCCATCGAACTCGTTACACAGCTTCTCCCACTGGACGCCTATTTCGACCATGCCGCGCTGAGGATGGAAATCGATGGCGCACCGGAGGGTATGGGCGAGGTTCACACCGAGGCTTGGGAGCTGCTGACGCCTCGTCTGCCTGATGGCGCAAAGCTGGGGCACATAGAGCGTCAGGATTTCTATGCGCGTGCGCGCCATGCCTTTGCAGTCGTCCAAACTGCCGAAAGCCGCCCCTTCGGCTGTTTCATACTGCGCAAAGGCGTCATCTTCTAATACACAGGACCCCGCCCAAATGGATCGTTTCAAAGTCAAATACAGAATATTCGCCGACAGCCAGGCTGATGCAGAATCGCGCGCTGACGCAATCGCTCTCGAAGATACGCTGGAAATTCCCCGCGATGTTGTACCCAAAGGTTACATCGAGGACGTGGTTCTCGGACAGGCCGAAAGCGTGGAAGCAGAAAACGATGAAGCCTGGGTTGCTACCGTTTCCTATCACATAGACGCGGTTGGCCGTGAACTCCCGCAGCTCATCAATGTCATTCTGGGCAATGCCTCGATCCTTAAGGGGGTGAAGGCGATAGATCTTGAACCCAATGGGGATCTTGCAGAACGCTTCCCCGGTGCCCGTTTCGGGACAGACGGCATCCGCGCTGCAACCGGCAGGCAAAAGGGCGGCTTTGTCTGCCCGGTTATCAAGCCGCAAGGTTCCAGCTCGCAAGATCTGGCGAAACTCTGCTATCTGACGGCGAGAGCCGGTGCCGATATCGTTAAGGAAGATCACGGCCTTGCCAATCAGGACAGAGGGCAATTTGAAGAACGTGTCAAATTGTCAGCTCAGGCCGTCAACCGGGCGAATGCGGAGCGGGCGGACGAAGGTGATACGACACGTGCGCTCTATCTCGCTAACGTTTTGGGCCATGGCGACAAGTTCCGGGATATGGCCCTTTATGCCCGGGATGCCGGAGCGCATGGGATTCTCATCATCCCAGGCCTTCTCGGTTTTGATGCCATCAACCGGCTGGCGCAGGACCCGGAATTCAACCTGCCTATCATGTCCCACCCGTCCCATTTGGGACCCTATGTGCTTTCGGAGAATACCGGCTATAGTCACGCCATGCTGTTTGGCACAATGATGCGCCTGGCGGGTGCTGATATTTCAGTTTTTCCAAACCATGGCGGCAGGTTCGGCTTTTCAGTCGAAGAATGCGAAAGCATCGTTTCAGCATGCCGAGATACCGAAGGTCATGGCAAAGCAATTTTGCCCAGCCCCGGCGGCGGCATGAGCCTGGATCGTTTGCCTGACATGATGTCTCTCTATGGACAGGATTGCGTCTATCTACTTGGCGGATCGCTGCTGCGCTTCGGCGATCAGGTTGGTGATGCAATCCGGCAGATGCGCCAGGCCCTCGACAGATGAGGCCTACGCTTCCCAGAAACGCGGAATCGCTTCTGTCAACCTGAGATCGGGAACGTGCGGTGTTTTTGGGATCAGCCAGCTTTTACCCAAACCGGCGGCCAATGGCTGCCCGGAGTGCAGTAACCTGGGCCGCCAATGACAACAAGTAGGTCCCCCACGACCCGGATTACAGGCATCTCCATATCAGTATGCCCGCCGCTGCCGAGGAACCCAAATCCACCAGCGGCACGTGCCCCGGCGATATTGCCCACAGCTTCGCAGCCCTGTTTGGCACCCATGATCGCCGTTGCTTTGACATTCACAGTTGCCTCATCGACCCAAGTCACCTCTAGGCCACTTTGCAGCGGTCTGAAGATTGGAAGATAACTGCCCGCCTTTGGCAAGGCGCCGACATTTCCGGTTTGGCGCATCAAGTATTCAACCCGTTCAACGTAAACAGCCTCAATGCAACTGCGTACATTCTGCGGATCCCCTTTACAGGCATTGCGTGCCTTCATAGCCAGACGTTGCGTTCCACGGATGGCATCGGCCTCATCTGAGTTGGCAACAATCACGTCTTTATACAATTGCACCATCGCGAGATCGAGTGCCGCAAGCTCTGTGTCAGTACAAACCGCCTTTTCAACCATTGTGGCTGCTTCTGTGCAATCATAGCTTGGCCCCAACCATACCTCATCAGCAACGACATTTGCGGGCATAAAACCAAGCACAGCCAAACTTAAGGCAGCGACATAGAGCATGATTTTTGCGGGCATTGGGACCTCCGTCAAATGGCAGCGGGATTGAGTAAATCAAAGGTGAGATATCCGTCTCAACACGGAAAACACCAGATAGTCAACTCAGTGTACCGCATCCCTATTTTTGGATTGATGAGGGAGGAGGTTGTTAGACAAGCGATGCAAATTTTGAGGCGTCGAAGATTTGGCGTTCAGATGATTGCCAAGCTATCCCTTGACAAAGCCGTGCTGCAGAATGCCGAGCGATGATCTCTCCTGGGGAACCAGGTGACGGCGACAAAGTGGATCACGGGTCAATCTGGTCATGCTGACATATCCCTATTTTGATCGATGTCCGGTTAACTTTATAATGCCTGTTCGGATCGGCACCCGAAGCAAAGGGCGCGGAACCTGTCGGTCCCACGCCCATATTTCAAAATGTCTTGTCCAGAACACGTTCCTGGCAATCACAGTTTTTCAACATTCCTTCGCGGAATATCTGTAGCTACAGCGCTTCGGCTTTCACAAGAGAATGCACATCTTCCACGCGGGCCGTATCCAGGTCAGATTCGCTAATGCCGAATTTCTGTCCCATCAAATCTTCAATACCACTGACCAGCGCCACCGCATCAAGGCCGTAATAGCGCATAAGATAGGGTCGCGAACCACCATGGGCATAGGTATCCTTCAAACCAAGACGGATCAGACGTTTGCCCACGCCCGCATCCGCCATGGTTTCGGCAACAAGTGAGCCAATACCACCCTCAGTCACATGGTTTTCCAGAGTGATGACACCATGCTTGATCGAGCCGATATGATCGAGCAACGCCTTTGCGTCGAAAGGCTTGATCGTGTGAAGGTGCAAATGGCGGATAGAAAGCCCTGCATTGGCCAATGCAGAGCGTGCGCGCAACGCCTCTTCAGTGGTGATGCCAGAGGTGACGACCAGAATGTCCGAACCTTCGGAAAGCACACGCATCTCGCCCACCTTGATAGGCGTATCAAAAAGCCGAGGTACGGAACCACGAAGAACGCGGCACCAGACAGGACCGTCAATTGAATCTGCAGCTTCGCAGATCGATTCCACTTCGGTGGCATCGCCTGTTTCCAAAATCGTCATATTGGGAATGGAACGCATGACCGAGATGTCCTCGATCGACTGGTGCGTCATGCCGCCTGGTGTTGTAACACCCGGCAGAAATCCCATGAGGCGAACCTTGCGGCGTGGATACGCAATAGACGCCATGAGCTGGTCATAGGGACGGCGATACATGAAGACGCCGAATGTGTGAATAAACGGACGGAAGCCTGCAAGCGCCAGCCCTCCCGCAAAGCTCATCATGTTTTGCTCGGCCATGCCAAGGGACAGAAACTGATCGGGGTGGCGATCGCGAAAACCGTCAACCTCGCACGATGAAGTCAAATCCGCGGAAAGGCACAGAACTTCAGGCTTGCCAACGGCGAATTTTTCGAAGGCCGATGCATAGGGCCGGGTTACCATCTCTACCATATCAAGCTCCTCCTCAATGTGCGTAATCAACAGGCGCGACACCAAGATCGGCTGCGATTGACTGGTTGAAACGTGCACGCTCGTCTTCCGACTTGAAACGCACATAGTGAAGCCTAGGAAAACGCTCTTCGAGAATGCTCATGGCATGGTAAGGCGAGGTGCGTGCCAGAATGATGAGCGGACGCCCCTCATGCTTTTCCTTGGCGGCATCGCGAATGGCGTTCAGGTCATGCCCATCCACTTCCACGCACACAGCACCGAAATTGTTGAACTTGGTTTTGATGTCTCCAACTTCCATGACGCTGGACATTGCGCCATCGCACTGCTGATCATTGACATCCATGATCGCATGAAGGCCGTCGATACCGTGATAAGCAGCAGCCTGAACGGCTTCCCAGGTCTGGCCTTCCTGCACTTCGCCATCCGACATGAAGACCCAGGTCCGCCCAGCCTCACCACGCAGTCTGCGGCCGTAGGCAAGACCGGCACCCGTGGAAAGGCCAATACCCAAGGTACCGTTATGCACTTCCATGCCAGGGGAATGTTCCGCACCGATCATTTCCACTGAAGAGCCGTCCTTGTTGAACATCTCAAGGCCTTCAGGGTCCATACGTCCCACTTCGATGAGGGTTGCATAGGCCACCAACGCATAGTGTGCCGGTGCAATGAACAGGCGGTCAAATTCCGGTGTGGCAGGACCGTTATAGCCAGCACCGGTGTGATAATCCGGATTGCTGGGTGAAGGCACGCCTGCGAAAGGCTTCGGAATCATGGGCAACGTCGACGCGCCAAGATTCAGCTCCTCGTTGTAGAGCCAGGCTAGCTGCTCTGCAGCAGAACAAGCCTGAGAGAGATAACCACCGTTATTTCGGATCGTGTGCTCGAATACGCGACGACGTATCCCAAGCGCCACGTCTTCGGTCGATTTAGTGTTGCGCATTGGAATTTCCTCCTTTTACAAAAGTCATTAAATGTATCATTTGTAAAAATCAAGTCGACTTGCGACGAGAAATGTGAAATTGTTCATTTAGGTTGTTGCAACGACAAAGGAGGAGTGTGGTGGCACCAAGAACCATGCGGGCGGTTCGCTGTTTTGGATTTGGGCACAAGCACAGGTTTGTGGAGGATCAATCAGTTCCAACACCGGGAGCAGGTGAAGTATTGGTGCGAATAGATGCATCAGGCATATGCGCTGCTGATCGGGCGATGTACGACAATACCGGCCCATGGACCCTGAACTTCCCCTTTACACCGGGTCACGAGTTTACCGGAACCGTGATCGAAATGGGTGACGGAGCCGGCGAGCTTCATGATTTGAAAGTCGGCGACCGCGCGGTCGCGGAACTGAACATCACCTATGGCAATGACTTTTACCGCCAACGGGGCCTTTACCATCTAACCGACACAATGGACGTGCTGGGGGCAACGCTGGATGGCGGATGGGCCGAATATATGCTCTATCCAGCAAACGCGGTGATCCACAAAGTACCTGATGCTGTTTCCAATGATGCCGCCTGCTTCACTGAACCACTGGCCAATGCCATCCACGGCGTGGAGCGGGCCAACATACAATTCTCGGATGTGGTGATTGTCTCGGGCGCTGGACCAATAGGCATGGGCATGCTGCAGGCTGCCCGTTTGAAAACGCCGCGTCAGCTAATCCTCGTTAATCCGGGTGAAGCCAAGAGGGATCTGGGCCTGAAGCTCGGGGCTGACATGGCATTTCACCCAGACGATCCGAAGCTTGACGAAGCCGTGAAAGATCTGACAGGCGGACGCGGGGCAGACGTTTACCTCGAAGCCTCCGGTCAGGTGCAGGCATTCCAGCGGGGGCTGGAGCTTCTTCGCAAAGCTGGCACGCTGGTCGTATTTGGTGTCTACAAAAAGAAGGCTGAGGTGGATCTCAACATTTTCGGCGAATTCAAGGAGCTGAACATTCTTGGCGGGCACCTGGCGCCATTCACCTATGCAATTGCGCTTGACCTGATGGCCCGTGGCCTCATTAACGGAGATGCATGCGTGACCCATCGCTATCCGCTGGAAGAGTTTGAAGCGGCGATCAACCACAAACCCGAACCTGGAGAGGTTCAAATCAAGGTCATTTTGGATCCATGGATGTGAGCGGAAAATATACCTCCTCCCATTGGGGGTCTTATCGGATTGAAGGCGAAGAACTGAAGCCACTGAAAGATGACCCGAACCCGTCCCGCATTGGCCGGGGTTGGGTCAGTGCGGCGCGTGACCCCGCCAGCAGGATAACGCGTCCAGCGATACGCAAAGGCTGGATGGATGGCGATAAGGGCGCTGGTCGCGGTGATGACACCTTTCTCGAAGTCTCTTGGGATCAGGCGATTGCACTGGCCGGAGACGAGATCGAGCGCGTTCGCTCTACCTTTGGCAATGGTGCGATTTTTGGTGGTTCCTATGGCTGGGCCAGTGCGGGTCGCTTTCACCATGCACAAAGCCAGCTTCGCCGTTTCCTCAATCTCGCCGGTGGCTATGTGGGGGCTCGAGACACCTATTCGCACGCAGCCGCGGAGGTCTTGTTTCCTTATATTACCGGCAAAAGTTACCGAACCGTTCAGGATGAAACCACCAGCTGGTCCAATATCGCTGAGCATGCAACATTGGTGGTCTCCTTTGGTGGAATTTCAGGTCGCACGGCACAGATCACCTCATCCGGCACGGCAAAGCATGAGGTAGAAAGCTGGCTTCATCGCCTTGCCGGACGGACGATCAACATCTCCCCGCTGGCGAGCGACATGGACGCGGCTGAATGGATTTCAATTCGCCCCGGAACAGATACCGCCCTCATTCTAGCCTTGTGCCATACGCTGCTGTCCGAAGAACTGCATGACGAAGATTTCCTCGACCGTTGCACAAGCGGCTGGCCTATGTTTCAGGACTATCTGACGGGCAAGACTGATGGTGTGACGAAGGATGCCGCCTGGGCTGCGCCTATTTGTGATGTTGCGGCTGACCAGATTACAGCACTTGCACGCAACATGGCGGCAAACCAGACAATGGTAACAATGAGCTGGGGACTACAGCGAGCCGACCATGGAGAGCAGCCTCTGTGGGCATGCATTGCGCTTGCCGCCATGCTGGGCCAAATGGGCAAGCCTGGAACTGGTTTCGGCTTTGGTTATGGCTCCACAACGCCGGTTGGCCGCCCGTCAAAGCTGTATGGCTGGCCTTCCCTGCCCCAGGGCAAAAACCCGATCAGCGATTTTATCCCCGTCGCGCGCATCTCGGACATGCTGCTCAATCCCGGCGGCAATTACTCCTATAGCGGTGAAACGCGCACATATCCCGATATAGAACTGATCTACTGGGCAGGTGGCAATCCATTTCACCACCAACAGGATCTCAACCGCTTGAGCCGGGCGTGGAAGAAACCACAAACAGTAATCGTGCACGATCACAGTTGGACGGCAACCGCTCGCAGGGCCGACATTGTGCTGCCAGCTACATCGCCGCTGGAACGCGAAGACATCATGATGAACCGCCGCGATCCAACGCTGATCTTCATGTCGAAGATGTTTGACCCGATTGGCGAGGCATTGGACGATCACGAAATATTCCGCCGTCTGGCCAGTCGTCTTGGCTTTGAGAGCGCATTCACCGACAACAAATCGAGCGACGAATGGCTGCGCCATTTATGGGATGCCGCACGCCGCATCGGCAACGAAAATGGTGCCGCCATACCTGACTTCGACGCTTTTCGCCAAATCGGCCGCTTCGACATGCCAAATTCAGATGATAGTCGCGATTTTCTGGCCGATTTTATCGCTGATCCGGTGAGACATCCGCTTGCCACGGAAAGCGGCAAGATTACGCTTTACAACGAAAAAATCGGGACATTCGGTTTGGCAGATTGCCCGCCTCATCCCGCTTGGCTGCCCCCCATTGAAAGTCTGAATGATGCACCGCCCGGTGCACTGCATCTCATTTCAAACCAGCCCGCAACCCGGCTGCATAGTCAGAACGACAGGGGTAGTGAAGCACAGGACGACAAGATTAGTGGGCGAGAGCCATGCCGACTGCACCCGGACGTTGCGGAAAAATTAGGACTGGATGCTGGCGACATCGTCTACATCCATAATGACCGTGGGGCCTGCCTCGCCGGCCTGGTGCTGGATACACATATGCGTCGCGACTGCATTGCTCTTGCTACCGGTGCCTGGTTTGATCCGGCCACTATCGATGGCCAGTCAGTAGAAGTTCATGGCAACCCCAATGTGCTGACAATCGACAAAGGATGCTCTGGCCTCTCACAGGGCAATATTGCCCATACAAGTCTCGTCTTCGTGCGCAAATGGCCTGGTCCGGTCCCGCAACTGACCGTGGATCGTCCACCAAAATTTATCTGACAACAGTCGGAAAATATAGAAACACCCCGCGTTGCGGGGTGTTTTTATGCAAGCCCGGTTTTTTCAATCTGCCTTAGCGCATCTTCTGCCGTGCGACCGCCAATGCCAGTGCGGAAACCAGGATAACGCCCTGCAGCGCGTCCTTGGTATTGAAATTGAGACCCATCAGGTTCAATCCGTTGGCAACCATCCCAAGAAACAATACGCCTGTGAACGTGCCAAGCACATTTGGTCGCCCGCGCGGATGCAGGGCCGCACCAATAAACGTCGCTGCGATTGCATCCAGGAGGTAGGAGAAGCCGGAAAGAGGCGTGAACATTCGGATATTGGCCACCGACATCAGGCCTCCGATGGCGCAAGTGGCAGACGCGATGACAAAACAGGCAATCAGGATGCGATCAACCCGCAGACCCGCCACGATGGCCGCAGAGCGTTGCATACCAATCGCATGAATTCGCCGTCCCCAGATGGAGCGCTCAAGGCCAATGTAAAAGAGGATCGCGACAACCAACGCAATAAGAATTTCGTTCGGAATACCGAAGGTCTCACCCTGAGTAATCGCCCGAAACTCGCCGGGCATCTTGCGGAAGGAAATCGGACCACCGCCATTGGTGAAGATGCGCTGCACCGAAGAACCGATAAAAAAGGTGCTCATTGTCGCGAGGAAAGGACTCAATCTCAGCCCAACCACCAGCGCAGCATTAAACAGGCCAACAATCGCGCCGCCCAAAATGCCGATCAGGGATGCGCCAAACCAGTTCACGCCATAGGATTGCATTGCAACGATGGCAAATGCGGCGCCAAAATCGAGGGCAATGCCAACCGAGAGGTCAATGCCGCCTGTTGCAACAATAATGGTCATGCCCAAGGCAACGATCAGCAGGATAGAGGAGGCTTCAGCGATATTAAGAAGGTTTTGCGGCTGAAGGAATACGGGGTTCCATGCGGCAAAGAAGATGAAGAAGCCACCGAAAACCAACAGGAAGCCAAGCCTCAAAACGACGTTGCGAATATTCAGGATTTCTTGGTTGATCATTAGCGCACCCTCTGGGTAATCGCACCCATGGCGACAACAACAACAATCAGCGAACCTTTAATTAGGCCGGTCCAGAAAACGTTAACGCCCATGGACTTGAAGCCTATCGAGATGGCTGCAACGATAAGAGCACCGGCAACAGCACCCCACATAGTGACGACGCGGCGAGGAGAGAATGCGGCACCCAAAAAGGTCGCCAGCACCATTTCCAATAGCAGGGTGTCTTCCACGCCTGGCGAAACACCGGAGCCGCGGGCAATCAGAAAGAAGCTGGTGACAAAGCCCATGAGGGCAGCAAGCAGAAATGACTGCGACATAAGGCGACCGGTTTTCAACCCGGAAACTTCAGCCGCATCCCGGTTGCCCCCCACGGCCTGCAGATTAAGACCCCATTTCGTGCGATGCAGGAGATAGAAAACAACCGCAACAACAGCAAAAGCCACGATGATACCCAGTGGAATGCCGAAAATGTTGTTGTCACGGAGGGCCAGAATGGTTTCATTCTTAACGTTGAGACGGCGGCTCTGGGTCACGACATTGTTGATACCAAGCACCGCTACAAACATGGCAAGAGAGGTGAGAAGCGGAGTCATTCCTATCTTCGTAACGAGGAAGCCGTTGATGAGACCGATAGCGACGGCGACAGCCAGAGCGTAGATCGTAGCGAGCCAGAGCGGCGTACCCGTGGTGATGGTTGCAGCGATAATACCCGCGCACAAAACCGCAGTAGCAGGGATGGAAAGATCAATGCCACCGGATACGACATCGTCGCCACCGGCCATAACCACAGCCGAAAGGCCCGCACAGGCGAGAATGACCGGCAGGCTTTGCGTCAGCACCAGTGTCAAATTGGTAAGGGACAGAAAATTGGGCGCGTTGAAGCTGATATAGATCAGCACTACGGCGAAGGTAATTATCGGCATGATGCCGATAATCCTGCTCAACGCAGAGCCATTGGCCGCGCTAGTTTGCATGAAGA
This sequence comes from Ensifer sp., assembly GCA_050301895.1. Lineage (GTDB taxonomy): Bacteria > Pseudomonadota > Alphaproteobacteria > Rhizobiales > Rhizobiaceae > Ensifer_A. The sequence goes on from JBNKZZ010000004.1 coordinate 275,562, forward strand.
AGTTCCTCCGTTTGCGCGGCACCAGTGGTAATGGCGACGAGGCTATCGACAGTCAGGTCATTGGTGTTGATGGTATCGATGATTTCGCCGCGCATCAAAACGGCCACCCGGTCGCATAAGCCGATCAGCTCTGCCGGGTCGGAAGACGACACAATGATAGTTGCACCTGCTGCAGCCAGATCTTCGACAAGTTGGTAGATCTCGACACGTGCGCCGACATCCACTCCGACTGTAGGTTCGTCGAGAATGAAAACATTTGCGTTTTTGGCGAGCCAGCGGCCCAGAACAACTTTCTGCTGGTTTCCTCCACTTAGAAATCTTGTCACCGTTTGAGGGTTTGGTGGACGAATATCGAGATTGGCGATCTGCTTTTCGGTGATTTTGCGGGACTGCACACTGCTGACAAGGCCAGCCTTTGCCACCTGAGGCAGGATCGACAGCGTCACGTTTTCTGTGACATTCATAGACAGGACAAGTCCATCATTGCGCCGGTCACGTGGCACGAGAACAATGCCTTGTTCCACCGCCGTCGCGGCAGAATTGATTTCTACTTTAGCGCCATTAAGCTGCAGAGACCCCTCCCTGACAGATCGCAGGCCATAGATGCAATCAATCAGCTCTTCGCGACCGGACCCAATCAGTCCTGCGATGCCGATGATTTCACCTCTATGCGCTTTCAGAGAAACGTTTCGAAATGACGATGCATCGCCAAAATTTTCAAGTTCGAGTGTAACCTCGCCCGGCGAGCGGCTGCTTTCAGGATAGATCGATCCAAGGTCACGTCCCACCATAGCCTTGACCAGCGCGGTTGCGTGATCCTTTTCGACCTCGTCGAAGACCGCAACATCCTTGCCCTGTCTGAAGACTGTGACGCGATCGCAAATATCTGTGATCTCGTCGAGATAGTGCGAAACATAGAGAATAGTGATGCCTTGCGACTTCAATTGTGAAATCGCCCGCATCAGCGTGTCTACCTCGCCGCTGGCAAGGGGCGCTGTGGGTTCATCAAAAACCACGATCCTGGCTTCACCGTCAATAAGCGCACGCGCGATTTGCACCAGCTTGCGTTCAGCCGTTCCAAGGTCGCGGATCAAGCGGTTTCCGGGAATGGAAACGGCCAGAGTATCTTTCAGAAATTTCTCTGTCTTTTCACGCATCAGGCGCGTTTTCAGCCCCATGGGACCGACAAGCTCCTGAGCCATGAACACGGATTCTGCAACTGTGAAATGCGGAACGAGATTCAGCTCCTGGTGGATGAAGCGAATGCCCTCCTCATGTGCAACTTCCGGCGATGAACTTCCGACATCTTTGCCGAAGATCTCGATCTTGCCCGCATCCGGCTTATACACACCGGCCAGCACCTTGATGATGGTTGACTTTCCAGCGCCGTTTTCGCCGACAAGTCCATGGATTTCACCTGGCTTGATTGCCAGATTTGCGCCGTCCAATGCCCTGACACCGGGAAAATCCTTCACGATGCTGCGCAATTCCAATGCATATTCGCTCACAGAACCCCCTCCTTGTAAGGGATAGGCATATCCGGGTGTCGGCATGCCGACACCCGGATTGTTACGCGCAACAGTTCTTACTGAAGAGTACCGTAGCCAAGTTCTGAATAAACCTTCTTGGCTTCTTCAGAACCGTTGACCGGGATAACATCCACATAGGTCTGCGGAAGCAAGGTTTCACCGGCAAAGTAGCGAGCGACATTCATTGCAGCCGTCGAGCCGATTTTATTCGGCTGCTGTGCAACGTTAGCAACAAACGGGCTGCCGTCTTCCGCCATGATTTCCAGCGTATCCGGACCAGCATCCAGAGCAGTAACCTTCACTTCAGTACGGCCAGCTTCTTCAAGTGCCTGAACAACACCGATCGCGGGCTGGTCCCAGCAACCGACATGGATCGCATCAAGCGTGCCCTTCGGGTGCTGGCTCAACAGATCAAGCGTCTTCTTGCGGGCATCTTCCGGAGCATTCGCAAATTCTTCGGCGAGTTCCGGCTGGATGATTTCGATATTCGGATAGTCCTGCAGAACATATTTCCACAGACCGGTACGAATGCCGCAAATACGCAGAGCGTTTTCAAAGGCATTGAATACTGCGACCTTGCCCTTGCCGCCAATGGCGTCTGCCATATAGCGACCGATAGTGGTGCCCATGTAGTAGTTGTCAGACGTTGTGTTGTTGACAGCATATTGTGAGGGGTGGTCGACGGTGAAGATTGGTATGCCTGCGTCCTTCAGCGCCTTGAATTTGGGTTCCACTGCCGCATCACCAAGAATGGAAATAACAGCATCAACTTTGTCATTGAGCAGAATGTCGTGGTTATCGGCGTGAACCTGGTTGTCACGACCACCGTCCACTGCAACGACTTCACCACCCAGCTTTTCGACGGTAGACTTTGCGCCATTGAAGGCTTCCCGATCCCAGAAATGCTGGGTGCCAACGACTGCAACACCGATACGCTTTCCAGCAAGGCTCAAATCATCAGCAGCCTGAGCTGCAAATGTCATCGCTCCGGTCAGAGCTGTGGCGACCGCAAATGCGGCCAACTTGGCAAATCTCATTTTTTCCTCCTCCTTAAAGTAAGCGCTAATACGCCTATAACTAATGGGTGGCACATAGAGTTACATATGTCAACAAAATGCACAAATGTCGATAAAGCTCGTCAATCGTATTTACATATGTCACAAATATTGTCATATGACTTTCAGGGAGGCGCCGCATGACTTCGGTAAGAATTGGACTTGATGTTGGTACAACATCGATAAAAGCCGCCGCCTATGATGCGGCTGGGCGCATGCTGGCACAGGCGGCGGCTGCTTCGCCGGTGAGCAGCGCCAAGGGCGGATTGTCGCAGCAGGACATGGACACCGTCTGGGGCGTCGTATGCACCGTTCTTTCCAGAACCGTTGCAAAACTGGCTGATCTGAATATCTCGTCATTAGGTGTCAGCGCTCAAGGAGATGGTCTTTGGGCTATACAGGCAGACGGCACGCCTGCCGGGCCGGCACTCCTATGGAATGACACGCGGGCTGCAGCCGATGTTGTCGAGCTTCTTCGCAGCCAGAAGGCAAATGCGGTAGCCCACGCCTGCCATACGTCGCTTTGGCCTGGCACGTCTGGTGCACTCTGGCGATGGCTGAGCAAGCACGATCCGGAAATGCAGGCGAGAACGAAGTATGTATTCACCTGTGGTGATTGGATTGGCTGGAAACTGACGGGCATCGCGGCCACGGACTATTCCAATGCGTCCATCCCTTTTCTGGATTTGACAGAGCGGCGTTACTCGAAGGCCGCACTGGAGGCCCTTGATTGTGGGGATCTGCATGATCGCCTCCTGGAACCGCGAGCCGCAGCTAGCCAGCTTGGCACAGTAACTTCGGAGGCGGCGCAAGCAACGGGCCTTCCTGAAGGTCTCTCAGTTTCTGTGCCCACTCTTGATCTAGCGGCGATGATTGTTGGTATGGGCATGGATCAGCCCGGCCAAACCATGATGATTATGGGCACAACCGCCGTTGTTAATATTCTCGCGAAATCCGTTGAGCCGAGCGACCTCCCTGTAGGGGCGACCGCGCTGCACCCCACGTCTGACGCCATTATTCGCATCATGGCTCCCACAACGGGGGCCGCAGCCTTCGACTGGTTTGCGGCTCTGCATCCGCTGAGCCTTGGCGGAGAAACATCCGGCGAAGTGGCACAAAAACTCAATGAACTCATTTGCGATATTCCTCCCGGAGCGAATGGCGTCACGTTTCTCCCTTATCTTAATGGAGAGCGTGCGCCTTTTGTTTCTCCAGACGTGACTGCGTCATTTTATGGGCTGACTTCTGTCAGCACGAAGGCCGATATGGGCAGGGCCGTGCTGGAAGGCGGGGCAATGAGCCTCAGGCACTGTTTTGTAGAAGAAGGCGGTCTGCCAAGCCAGCCGGTGCAATTGACCGGTGGGGGGGCCAAGAACGGGTTATGGTGCCAGATCATCGCAGATATGCTGGGCGTCCCGGTGCTCGTATCGCAAGCCTCAGATCAGGGGCTGTGGGGCGCTGCATCCATTGGTGCCGCGGCAGCCGGGCTTGGCGACGTCATGTCTCTTACTGCGCGGGACGAGGCCACGACAACCTACGAACCCGACATGAAAGCCCATCAAGCATATGGGCCGGTTTTTGCGCGATATGTCGCCCTTTCCGAAAACGCCCGCATGATTGCTGAGAAACTTAAAAACATTGGTGAGAGAATATGAAGACGACAATGACCGCGGCTGTCTATCACGCTCTGGATGATATTCGCATCGAAGAGCGCCCGATACCCAAAATTGGCCGGGATGAAATCCTGCTCAAGACATTGGCTTGCGGCCTTTGCGGCGGCGAAACCATGGCCTGGTACAAGAAATCAGAACCCAAGGTTCTCGGCCATGAACCCATTGGCGAGGTCGTCGAGATAGGCGCGGATGTCACAGATTTTGCAATTGGTGACCGTGTCTTCATCAATCATCATGTCGGTCGTGTGAACAGCCATCTTTCATTGCGCGGTCACTTTACACGCGACCCTTTCTATTCATCGATGAAGCTCGATCCAGGTGGCGTGTGCGAATACTACCGCGTGACGGCCCAACACCTCAGGATGGATGCACACAAGCTGCCGGACAGTATTTCCACCGATGCGGCAGTCACAATCGAACCATGGTCTTGCGTCCTCTCTGGCTTGAAAGTCAGCAACATCAAACCGGGCGATACAGTCGCCGTTGTTGGTGCGGGCTTTATGGGACAAGGTTTCGTGCACATGGCACCGCTATTTGGTGCGGGCAAGGTGGTTGCTCTCGACTTTTCTGATTGGCGCTTGGAACAGGCCCGCAAATTTGGCGCGACCCATACGATTAATCCCAAAAAAGAAGACGCCATTGAGGCTTTACGCGCTGCCAATAATGGCCGCCTTGCCGATGTCGTGGTGGTGATAGCGCCCTTCCCGTCTGCCTGGAAGCTTGCGGGAGAACTCGTAGAGGTCGGCGGCTGCCTGCACCTTGGAGCCCCGCTACCTCCGGGCACGGATTGGGTACAAGACGGGCACAAGGCATATTTCGATCAAATCACGATTACCTCGCGCTACTCGTCCGACCATACCGATACCTATAGCTATATCCGGCTTTTAGAAGCAGGCCGGATCATGGCCGATGAGGCGATCTCTCACCGCTTCGACATTCAGGACTCAGCAGTGGCCTTCAAAATGTTGGTTGAAGCCGAAAAGTCGTTGAAAATCATCGTCTATCCGAATGGAATTCCCGAGGAGAAAAAGTGATGCTTGAAGCGCTAAAAGAGGAGGTCTGCGAACAGAACCACGAACTGCCGCGCGCAGGCCTCGTAGTCGGCTCCGGCGGTAATGTATCTGGCCGCGACCCGGAAACCGGGCTTGTTGTTATCAAGCCCTCAGGCGTGAAATTTGCAAATTTGACACCGGACACGATGGTTGTTGTCGACTTGGACGGCAACATCATTGAGGGCAAGATGAAGCCCTCAGTAGACACCGGTGTTCATCTTTACATCTACAAGCATCGTGAGGATGTGTTCGGCGTGACCCATACACATTCGCCCTATGCGACCAGCTTTGCAGCACGAGGCGAGCGCATTCCTGCTGTCTTGACCCCGATTACCCATATGATCGGGCGTGACGTTCCCTGTTCACGTTATGCGACACCGGGCGAAGTTGATACCGGCAAGGCAATCCTGGAAGCCGCCGATGGCGGATACGCCGCGCTGGTCAAGGCCCATGGCGTTTTCACCATGGGCAAGTCAGCGAAAGAAGCGACGTCCATTGCCATGTACCTGGAGGAAGCGGCAATGACGACACATCTCGCAATGCTTCGCGGCCCCGTCGAGGAACTGCCGCAAGAAGAGATAGAGCGGTGTTTTTCGTGGTTCAGAAAAAACTATGGTCAGTCAGGCAATAAGATTGTAAGTGCCTGACATATGACAAAAGAACAAACCCCTCGTGCATCAGAAAAGGAAGCCACGCTCGCGAATGTGGCTCTGCTCTATTATGGCGAGGGCTTGACACAAGGCGACATTGCACGCCGTATGAAAGTGTCGCGTGCGACCATTGTCAACATGTTGCGAGAAGCGCGCGACATGCGGATTGTCGATATCCGTGTGGACGGAAAGCATCTCAGCGGCTCGGCACTTTCAACCGAGTTGCGCGCAAAATTTGATCTGCAAGATGTTTATATTGCCACGTGCAGCAAGGACGGCGAGGCGGAAACACGCGAAGAAATGCTGCGCCATCTAGGCCGGGTGGGCGCGGTCGCCGTTGCCGATATCGTAGATGAAGGTGACAGGGTCGGCGTGGCCTGGGGCGAGACAATACTCTCTGTGTCGGAGCATATGTCCAAATGCAACATGCACGACGTGAGCGTGCACCAGCTCATCGGTTCGATGATTTCTGATAGTGTCCCGACGTCTGAAAAATGCACGATTGATATCGCCAACATGCTGTCAGCGGCATGTTATACACTTCATGCACCGGCCCTCGCCTCCAGCGCCGAAGTTGCAGCACTTTTCAAGGCCGAGCCTACCATCCACCGGCAGTTGGAAGAACTCAAGACGCTCGACATGACCATTGCATCAATTGGCCATGTTGGTGATGATACGCACCTCTCGAGAGCCCATATGGTGAGCGCGGACGAACTGGCAGACGTACGGGAAGCTGGTGCAGTTGGCATCATCTGCTGCCGCTATATCGATGCTGACGGTCAGCCGATTAAACGCCCTCCCGATGATCGCCTCATCGCCGTTGAACTGGAAAACCTTGTCCGCGTTCCCAAAAAACTTCTGGTCGTGGGGGGCGCTAACCGAAAGGATGCCGTTCTCGCCGCTATTAAGGGCGGCCTCGTTACCCACCTTTGCATCGACAGCACGCTGGCACAGGCGTTGCGGGAGCTTTGAGACTGGTCACGAGTTGACGTAAACACAGCAACGAGATTGTTCTTTCTGTAGTCCGACACAACGTTCCGTTGGGGTCGTAGGTTTGGCCCCTCCTATGCCAAAACAGCCAGGACGAAAGAAACCATCACATCGCCATATTTGGCATCTGGATGAGGACATTGTTTCCATCGACGGCAGGAAACACAGGCTCTGGCGCGCCGTTGGTCAGGATGGCATGTTCTTGATGAAATCATCCAGGTCCGGTGCAATACAAAGGTCGCCAAACGCCTTCTGGGCAGGCTTCTTAAAAAGCAGGGCATCAGGCCGAAACGGATAATCACCGACAAACTACGTTCCTATCGTGCGGCGTATGCCGTTCCGGATGTGATCCCAGCCCGTCTGGTTGCCGTTGGCATCATAGGAGAAGGCCCGCTCGCCAATCAGGCTTGCCGCATGCGGCTGGCTTGCCTGATAGTCATAGGTCCAGTCGTAGCTCAGGTCTTGGAAGGTGCGACGTTGGCTACATTTGCGAAGGATGAATTAGTTTGGGCGGAGGCGAAACATCAGCTTCGGAATCCCAAATCAATCGAAATTGAAAGCCCTTTAAATCGTGCTTATGAACTTCATCAACGAATTTCTCAGCATAATATGTGCCTTCCCCGCCCTTGTTGGACGGAAGCCTAAATACAGTTTTACCCACTATTTTCTCTTCAATAAAAGCATATTTGTCAATTTTCATGATCCGATTTCTATCCGAGAAATACCTTACTTCGGAGGCACTCAAATCAAGCGCGTCAACGCGATCAGCCAAAAAAATGTATACATCGTTACCTGAAATCTCAATTAATGGAAGCGTCTCACCATCATTAAGAAGAAGTTCCTTGAGGCATTCAACGGCATCCCCAGACAGAATCGAGCCTCCAGAAAAAGAAAGAAAATCAGAGGGTAGAAGATTCTCCCCCATATTCTCCCTAACTATTCCGACATTTGCGGCTATCCAAGCATCCCCCTTCAAACGACCTCTCTCTGCCTGCCATATAATTTCAAAATCATCTTGCGTCGCATGATTCACGAAAGAATATCCATCACAAGTAGAACACTTATATATTTTCATTTAATTCATCTTCCCGTTAAGCAAATCATGCCCGATGGTCTCCAAGACGCCAATGACATCTGAATAGCCCCTGTCTTTTTGGCCCCCTACTTCCCCAAGAGTGAGGCAAAGAGGACAAATTGGCCTCCATATTTCCGAACGTTGCTCAGACGAATATGTGCACACGAAGACTTGATTGAGCTTGAAATCGCAAAGACTGATATTAGCTTCCATCAAGTTAGCCTTCTTCGCAGGATCGATCCTCAAATTTCACAGCCCGATACAAAGACCGGATCACTCCACGCAAATCTGATCAAGCCCAAGGAGACACGATGTCTGCAGATATGGAATTCCGCTATTATTTCGACCCGCTTTGTGGCTGGTGCTATGCCAGCGCCCCGGCGCTTGCCGGGCTGGCAGCAGAAAATACCGGCGCGCTCAGCATGCATCCAATCGGGCTATTCGTTGGCGCACGCCCCGTCTCATCCATTGCGGACCATGCCTGGAGCAACGACCAGCGCATCGAGTTGCTGACGGGCCAGCGCTTCTCGGAAGCCTATCACCAGGACGTTCTGCTGGCTCCCGACGGAATTTTGGATGCCTGGCCATTGACGCTTGCCCTGACAGCTATGGCCGAAATGAACAGGACCCTTGAACCCGATCTACTGCGTGAAATGCAGTTGGCACGCTATGTCGACGGGCGCGACACGTCCAAGGTCGATGAGGTTGCGAAGATTGCAGTTCAGTTTGCAGCGAAAAACAATCTCGCACTGGATCACGAGAATTTCGCCGACAGGCTGAATAATGACACCGCCTTGCGGGCGCGCGCTTTAGACCGGATCCGGCAGGCTCAACGCGAAATGCAGGTTCTTGGCGTGAGGGGTGTGCCTTTTCTGGTTGCCGTGGTTGATGGCAAGCACCACGTTCTCAACGGAGAAGTGCTCTACCATGGCAAAGATAGGCTCTTGGAGGCGATCAGCGCGATTGGTTGAAACTCAGTCAATTGCTGACTGACAGTGCACTGTTCAATGACGTTTCTCGAATAAGAAATGGGGCTCCGCAAGCGAAGCCCCATATTGTCTGCGGTTTGAGGTCCATGCCGACTAGGAGGTTACGGCACGGGAGGTTACCAATCAGACTTCTTCGTCAAGCGGGATCACTTCAAATTCCGACCCCTTCAGCTTGTTATGCTCTTCCATGATGCGGCGCTTTTCGCGGTTCACGACAAGCCGAACAGCGTCGGCACGGGAATAATGCCCGGCAGGATCTGCCGCCGATTTCGCAATTGCAATCATTGCCGGATCAAGATCGGCGTAGAGAATACCTTCCTGATCTTCAGGAAGCGGCTCGCAAAGGGCGCGTCCGTCTGGCCCGTAGATCTGTGTGAAGCCACCACCCGGCTGAGATGTTTGGGGATTAAGAAGCGCAGCCTTTTCCGGTGTGGTTCCCAGTATGTCAAACATTTCCTGGCTGACAATCGCGCACGGTGCCAGCACATAGCTGCTGCCTTCAACGGCATACTGGCGACTTGCACCATTGTTGACTTCCGGCCCGAGCGCATATGCCATCTCGCGGTAGACGCAGAAGCTCGGCCAACCCGCGACATGAACCTCTTCGTGCTGGGCATACATGGCCATCTTCACAAGCGGCTGCATATGTTCCCAGCAGTTGAGTGCGCCAAGGCGACCAAAAGCGGAATCCACCACAACGATGTCTGATCCGTCGCCTTCGCCAAAGATCGTGCGCTCCACATGCGTTGGCTTCAACTTGCGGCGATTGAGCAGGATTTCACCCTCCTCGCCGATGATAACCTGGGACATGTATCTGCTGCCGCCTTCGCGCTCAGAATAGCCCATAACCAAGGTAATCTTGTTCTTTGCTGCTGCTTTCTGCAGGCGCTTCATCTGAGGAGAATCCAGCTCCATGCTGTTCTCGTGGTAGGCGGGAATAAAGGGAATTCCCTCAGCAGGCGGCCCAAGCCAGATGAACCATGGATAGCCCGGCAACCAGGTTTCAGGGAACGCTACCAGGTTGGCCCCATTGCTCGCGGCCTCGGCGATAATTTCTTCCGCCTTGGTGATGGACGCATCCAGATTCATAAAGACCGGTGCCGCCTGGACTGCGGCGGCTTTAATCGCTTTCATGTCATTGACTCCCTTATTCAGCGTTAAATGACGGTTGTTGGAATAGACCCGAGATCCCCGTTTGCGGTGCGCAATTGAGGTATTCGAAGTGCTGGCCGTCGCTTGGAAGCACCGCGACCTCGTGCCAGAGACGAAGACTGATCTCGTTGTTTTGGACTTTCAGAAGCTCAAAAAAGCTCTTGAAGATGGCCAAATGCGTAGGGTGGCTCTTGGCCCAGATTTCCAGCTGTTCGAGGCTCAAGAATACGCATTGCCCGAATGTTCGGCGCAGAGGCGTACCATCAGGGGACATTTCTGTTGCATAGCGGGCCGCTGCGCAGCCGATGCTCAAGCCATCCTTGGCAAGGTATGACATGCCCGCAATAAGCTCAGGCTTCACGATGCTGTCATATGTTTCCAACTCCGCTTGTGCGCAATCGGTCAAATCCTGTCCTGATCGAATGACACAAAGGTTCAACGGAGGTTTGACAACAATTCTTTGACCACTGCCATTCTCAGTTCGCCGAAGGGGTTCAGAAACCGGACTTTCGAGCAGGTCGAATTGCGATAACGCTATCCTGTCCCGCATCCCGCCCCAGTAGTTGTGCTCCCTCACGGGACCCTTGAGTTCCGTCTTATGCGAAAAGCCATCCTTTGAAGGTGATGAATGAAGGCTCTCGATCCGCTCGGCAGGCAATACGATGCGCTCCTGCCAATAGCCGCAGAAATCGTTAAGCCGCCCATCATGCGCCCACCAGGCGTCAAAACCCGAGCTGCTGGCCCACCGATGAAATGCTTCTGTCCCATCGAAATACGCGATCGCAAACGCATCGAAATGGGAACCTTCCACCTCACTTATCGCGAGATCGACGTGAAATGCCCCCTCTTCGCAATCGAGGAATGTGCGGATGGCAGAAAGCCCTTTCAGTGCTTCACGCTTGTCGAAATGTTGGGCTGCCAGATAGGCTATGGTTACGTCGCCTTGTAAGTCGGCAGACCACGCAGGCACGGGTGGCTCCCAGTTTTCGGGCATTTGCGGCTGTAGCTTTTTCATTTGGTCAGGCCTTCTGCTCGCCGGGGATTTTCCCGGGCCGATGGTTGATGGGCATGAGCACTATTCCGGCACGATTTCTCAGCAGACCGCTAAATCCACCGGGCAGGAAGATGGTAACAATCACCGCCAACGCACCGGAAATGATGAAGTAGCCTGTGCCAAGATCGGCCAATGTTTCGCGCAACAAAAAGTAAACCGCTGCCCCGATGATCGGCCCCTCAATGGAGCCAATGCCACCAAGCAGAACGATGAAGATCACCATGGCGGTCCAATTCATGGAGAACGCACTTCCCGCCGATACTTGAAGCGTGGTGATATAGTAGGCAGCCCCCGCCAGCCCGGTCACAAAGGCGCTTGCAGCCAGGATAATGAGCTTTACCCGCGATACGTTGATACCCATGGCCTCGGCCGCAAACTGACTGTCACGGATGCTGCGGAGTGCAAGGCCCAGTTTGCTTCGCATGACAATAGCGGTCAGTAGCAATGCGACGGCCAGCGTGAGGGCGCAGGTGTAGTAATTCAGTGGCATACGCCAAGCGCGCTTCACCATCCGCACGACTTCGAGGTTCAGTCCGCCGCCGCCACCGAGCGACGGGGTTAGCAACACAGCCAGACGGGCAATCTCTGCCATCACCCATGAGCCAATGGCCAGCTGGGCTCCATTCAAGCGGAAAAGGAGCGGCGAAATGATGATAGCGACAATTGCAGAAACCAGCCCTCCCAGGAACACAACCGGATAGGCCGGAATGGCAAGCCAGTTTGCAGCGACATAAAGCGTATAACCGCCAATGCCGACAAAGAGCGGCACACCAATGAAGACGATGCCCGCGAAACCCGCGAGCAGGTTCCACATCATCGCGATAGCCAGCACAGCGCAAATTTCCGTCGCAAGCGCTATTCCCGCACGCGAGAGAAACATCGGCAAAATGGCCAGAAGGATGATAGCAACGCCGACGACAACGTAGATATTAGCCTCAAAACGCTTCATGGATGTGCTCCCTTCGAAAAGAGTCCCGCAGGGCGAACCAGAAGAACGATCAGAAAGACAATGTGGCCGGTGATCGGCCCATAAATGGGTGCAATGGACTGACCAAGAGATTGGGAAAGTCCAAGAAGAATGCCACCGGCAAAAGTTCCCCAGATGGAGCCAAGACCGCCAAGCACCACAGCTTCGAAGGCGAAAAGCATGCGTTCCGGCCCTGAGGTTGGCGCAAAGGTTGCCCGCATGCCCAGGAAAATAGCGGCGACGGCAGACATGGCCAGAGACAGTCCAAGCGCCAGGGAGAAGATATGACGCGTGTCGATGCCCATAATGCGTGCCGTTCGGGGATCGTCGGAGGTCGCACGCACAGCCCGTCCGAACGACGTCCCCTTGAACGCAGCCGACATGGCTGCGAACACAGCGATCGCCAGGATCAGGAAGAGCAGCGGCATGATGCCAACTGAAATGTCACCGATTTTGACCGCAAGCGGGCCTATCGCACCTGGATCAAGACTGCGCGTATCAGCGCTGAATATCTCCTGGAAGCTGTTTTGCAAGATAATTGACAGACCGAATGTCACCAGAAGCGGCGAGAGTTCGCTTTCACCCATAACCCGGTTCAGCACCAGCCTTTGAAGCAGATAGCCAAATCCAAACATCAAGATGGCGACAATTGGCAATGTGTACAGCGGATTGAGGCCTGTTACAGAAACAAGGGTCCATGCCAGATAGGCAGACAGCACAATCATGTCGCCATGGGCCAGATTGATCTGTTTCATGAGGCCAAAGGTGATCGCCAGCCCGAGGCCAAAGAGCGCATAGAGAGCGCCTACAAAGACGCCGTTAATTGCAAGTTCAATCATTGTGGTGCTCCCCGAAATAGGCGGCAGAGATATCGGACAGTTTCGCACCCTCCGATGTCCCCGAAAGCGCGATGGCGCCATGGCGCATGCAGGCAAATCGGTCACTCTCAGCGAGCGCACGGCCGATATCCTGCTCAACGATGATCATGGAAACACCGTCCTTGCGGACTTCCCGCAGGCCAGCGTAAACGACATCTACGGCAGAGGGGGAAAGGCCGAGAGAAAGCTCGTCGCACAATAAAACCAGGGGGTTGGCCATCAGCGCGCGCCCGATTGCCACAAGCTGCTGCTGCCCGCCGGAAAGTGCAAAAGAGGGTCTGTTTTTCATCGTGGTCAGTATCGGGAAGAGATCGTAGACCCTGTTCAGGTCCCATCGGCCTCGTCTTCCGGCATAGGCACCAACAAGGAGATTTTCTTCCACCGTCAGGCTTGGGAAAAGCTTCCTACCCTCTGGCACCATAACCAAGCCGCGCCTCACGATCTCACCTGCGGACATGTCCGCCGTTGTAGCCCCGCTCAATTCAATCGCACCTTCGGCTGCGGGCAACAGCCCACTCAGTATGGAAAAGAAGGTCGATTTTCCGGCTCCATTTGCACCGACCAGGGCGAGCGTTTCACCTTCCGCAAGCATTAGTTCGACGCCAAACAATACCTTCAGCGGACCGTAACTGGCATGGAGATTTTGAACGTTAAGAACCATCGATTTCAGGCTCCATTCCAAGGTAAAGTTGGCGAACTTCTGGGACCTTCATCGTTTGTGCAGGTGGCCCTTGCGCGATGATATGGCCTTCGCCCAGAACGATGAGGCTCCCCGCCGTCGACGTCAGCACGTGAACGAGGTGCTCGATCCAGATGACCGTGACGCCGCTTTTGTTGATGTCACTTATCAGCGCGGCGATTTCGAAGGCTTCATCATCGGTCAGACCGCCTGCGATTTCGTCAAGCAGGAGGATCTTCGGCCGTGTCGCGAGCGCCCGTGCAAGTTCAAGACGTTTGCGATCAATGAGCGTCAAGCCTTCCGCCATCATGTCGGCTTTGGGCATGAACGATGTTCGCTCCAAAACGTCGAGCACATGCTCTTCGGCTTCCTTGCGGTCGAGCCCTGCGGCAAAGCGAGCGCCAACGAGTAGATTTTCGTAAACACTCATGCCTAGAAATGGCTGCGGTATCTGAAAGGTCCGCCCGATACCGAGCCTGGCGCGCTCCGCTCCGCTTTTCGCCGTGACATCCATGCCATTCAAGCAGATCCGCCCGGCTGTAGGACGCAATTGCCCGGAGATCGTGCCGAAAAGTGTTGTCTTGCCTGATCCGTTGGGCCCAATGACGCCCAACAATTCCCCGCGAGGCACATCGAATTCGACGCCGTCGAGTACCTTAACGCCACCGATGTAGGATTTCTCCAGCCCTGTCACAGACAGGGCGGGAGACGCTAGATCAGCAGCAGCTTCTGCTGTGGTGCGCGACATATCAGAGCAACTTGAAGCTGTCAGATACAGGTACGTCGGGCATAGCCTTGTTATAGGTTACCGCGAGGTCAAAGTTCTCTTTGTCGTCGACACGCCATTGGCCGCCGGCAATCGCCATTTTGGCAACGTTCTTAATCGGGCTTGAACCCCAATCCAGCGTCCCAACAATCGTGTCAACCTTCAGCTTTGTCATCGTTTCCTGAACTGAGTCAGGATCGGTCGGATCGTCAGCTTGCTTGAGTGCTGCAATACCAGCTTCAAAGAGGGCATGCACAACCCCAATTGGCTGTGTCCAGCGACGGCCCGAAGTCTTTTCGAAGCTGTCTGCAAGCTCCTTGGCCGTCTCGCCCGTTATGGAAGACTTGAAGGGGTATTGCGGTGTCCACCAGATTTCGGTCGACATGTTGTTTGCTGATTGTCCCAGTGCTTGAATGCCTGCCGGGAAGAGCAATGCCTTGGCTGGCGTTGCCACTTTCGGCTTGAAGCCTGCCTGCTGAGCCTGGCGCCAGAAGACGATCCAGTCCGGCGGATCGAAGAGGCCAGTCACGATATCGCATCCAGCATCGCGATAGGCTGCGATCTGGCGCGAAAAGTCGTTTGATCCAGGTTCGAACAGACCGACGTCTACAGCCTCAAAGCCAGCGGCCTTCAAGGCAGGCGGGAAACCCAACTGCGCATCGGCGAATGCCTGACCGGGAACATCGTTGGAGAAGCAGGTCGCAACCTTCTTGTTTGTGTCGAGTTCGGACCACATTCCGATATATGTCGACATGATGTCTTCGAGACCCCAGAAGAAGAAGTTCGAATATTCAAAACCCGTATCCGGCTTGCCGCCGAGCGGGAACATCCAGGCCTGCCAAGGCGTCATTGTCGTAATTGATGGAATGCCTGCTGCTTCGCACTGCGCCGAAACATTGTTGATCGTCAACGCACCCTGCGCCAGAACGAGATTGACCTCGTACGAGTTAATCATCTTCTGTACGACGCTGGTCGCCTGATCCGGGTTGCTCTGGTCGTCGGCGTCGACAAATACCACCTGGTATTTCGAGCCGTTGTTTTCGATGCCGTCCTTCAGCGTTTCCCGCAGCTTCTGCAACAGAAAGGTATCGGCCTCCGCAAACGGCGCGAAGGGGCCAGATCTTGGGCTGAGATAGCCGATTTTCAGCACCTTCTCCGCCGCGATTGCCGGTGTTGGAAAGCTGCTTGAAGCTGCCACTGCAGCGCCCGCTGCGGCCGTTCCGAGCAGCTGACGTCTGGTCAAAGGTAGAGTGAGTTTTGAACTGCCTGACATAATAATCTCCCAGTCATGTTGTGAGCAAAATACCCGTCGAGCGCTTTGCGCTCATATGTTCCCTGCCGCTTTTCGCGATCACTTATTGATGGATGTTAGATGATGCTAACCGGGAAACTTGGCCTGCCACGCAACAAAATTTGGACTCTCTCGCCAGCGCGATCCGAATCTTGGTCCCGGTTGACCTTTCACAAATTTTGGCGTGTACTTGTCGAAGTATTGTAGCTGGAGCGACTATGGATCACAGGGATCTGCGAAAGTTCGATATTTGGCGGGAGCAACTCTGGTCGACCTATGTTCGGCTTGAGAGCACGTCTGACGACCCTTGTTTTTTTGGCCACGTTCGCGAGATGAAAGCAGGGTGCAACATGCTCACCCAGGTTCACTCGACCAAGCAAATGACTGAACGCATGCCAAGCCACCTTAAGAGCGATCCGCAGGAAGTTGTTCTTATGGCTGTTCAAACGACCGGATATGGCTTCGTTGAACAGGACGGAAGACAGGCGCGCCTGGAACGCGGTGACTTTGCAATTTACGAAACAGTCCGGCCTTATAAGCTTTATATGGAAAAGCCATTCGATCAGCTGATCCTAAAGCTGCCCAGAAACATGCTTGAGCGGCGACTGCCGGATTTGTCGCACCAGACCGCGAGACGTTTCAATGGGCAATCAGGCGCGGTTTCCATTGCTGCGGGCTTCGTTCTTCAGCTTGCTGAAAACGCCGAGAAGTTGGGCGAAAAGGGACCGGAAGGGTTTGCCGCATCTGCCGCCGATCTGATTGCCAATGCAATTGAATTTGAAACGGCTGACGTCAATAGCACCGACAAGGTGCGTTTTGAGCGTCTTCAAAAGCGGATCCTCAGTCATATCCGCAGCTCAATTCCTGACCTTAGCGAGCTGGCCGCGATTGAGGGAATGTCGCTGAGAACGCTGAACCGTCTTTTCCAGATTCATGGCACAACGCCCAGCAAATGGATCATGGAACAACGGCTTGAGGGCGCGATTGAAGACTTGATGTCCCCTGCTCTGCAGAACAGATCAGTCACCGAAATCGCCTTCTCCTGGGGATTTAACGATCTATCCTATTTCAATCGGGTATTCAGGGCGAAATGCGGTGTAAGTCCGCGAATGATGAGAGCGAAGTAGTTTCCGCAGGCGGATTGCTGTCTCCTGCAACGAGCCTTTCACGGCTAATCCAATTGGCCGGAGCCGGAATACACACCTTCGACTTCCTGTGCCAGCCATGTCCGGAAGGATTCCAACGGTGGATAGTCCGCGCGCGCATGGGGCCAGACAAGCCAATAGGCACCGGTGCCTGTAATGCCGCGTTTCAGCAGCGGCACGAGGCGCTTCTCGGCAATTTCATTTGCGATCAGGTAATCCGGCAAAAGTGCGACGCCGAGACCCGCAATTGCGGCTTGGGTCATGGTGGCAAACTGGTCGAACAACATGCCGCTTACCCTGGGCGCAGTTGCGCCTTGCGCTTCAAACCATGTCTCCCATGCATGCGGTCGCGTTTCAAGCTGCAGAAGCGGAAGTCCCGCCAGATCGTCAGCGCAATCAACTGACACCGTTTCCAGCAAAGACGGCGCGACACAGGCAGTCAGGCGCTCCTCAAAAAGCTTCATATGTGCAGCATCGCGCCAGTCATCCACGCCAAAATGGATAGCCGCATCGAAGCCCTCCGACGCAAAGTTGAAGCGTTTCAGGCGTGTTGCAAGATTGATCGTGATACCGGGATGGCTTGAGAAGAAACTACCCAGCCGCGGCGCGAGCCACCGTGTGCCGAAAGCAGGCAGAATGGCGAGCGATATAACACCCCCGTCCGGATTGGCGGAAAACTCCATACTGCCGCGCTGGATCAGGTCCAAAGCACGCGCGACATCCCGCCCATAGGCACGTGCTGTCTGCGTGGGAATGAGCTTCTGCCGATGGCGCTCGAAAAGAGGTCGCCCCAATTGCTCTTCCAGATTTTGTATCAGGCGGCTAACCGTGCTCTGGGTCAGACTAAGTTCCCGTGCTGCGGCAGCGGTCGTGCCGTTGCGCAACACTGCATCAAACGCTGTGAGCAAACTGACCGAGGGCAAAAAGCGACGTGGTCTCATACCAAACCATTCATTTAGTGAATGAACTAAGCGCAAAATAGCGTTATTTCTGGCATCAATCAATCAGTAAAGACATAAGTCAAGAGAAGCATCTTATTTGCGCTAGAGAGGACTGTCCCATGGCATCGAATTTTTCCTGGAATGACCCCTTTTTGCTGGACGACCAGTTGGAAGAAGAAGAGCGGATGATCCGCGATTCTGCGGCAGCATTTGCCAAGGCCGAGCTTTTGCCACGCGTAAACGAGGCTTATCTCAACGAAGTTCAAGCGCCCGAGCTTTTCAAGCTGATGGGTGATGCCGGACTTCTGGGTGTAACACTTCCGGAAGAATATGGTGCAGCCAACGCCAGCTATGTTGCCTATGGCCTGGTGGCCCGTGAAGTGGAGCGCATCGACAGTGGCTATCGCTCCATGATGAGCGTGCAATCCTCGCTCGTGATTTACCCGATTTTTGCCTATGGCTCCGACGAGCAGAAGCAGAAGTATTTGCCGGGTCTCGTTTCCGGCGACCTGATCGGTTGCTTTGGCCTGACTGAGCCTGACGCTGGATCTGATCCGGGCGGCATGAAAACACGTGCGGAGAAAATTGAGGGCGGCTACCGCCTCAAAGGCTCCAAAATGTGGATCTCCAACGCACCATTTGCCGATGTATTTGTCGTCTGGGCAAAATCGGAAGCCCATGACGGTGCCATCCGTGGTTTCGTTCTGGAAAAGGGCATGAAGGGACTGTCAGCACCCGCAATTCACGGCAAACTTTCGCTGCGCACCTCCACCACAGGCGAAATTGTGATGGACGGTGTTGAAGTGGGCGAGGATGCACTGCTGCCGGGTGTTTCCGGCCTCAAGGGTCCGTTTGGCTGCTTGAACCGTGCGCGCTACGGCATTTCATGGGGTGTAATGGGCGCGGCCGAAGATTGCTGGCTTCGCGCCCGCCAGTATGGCCTCGATCGCCACCAATTTGGCAAGCCATTGGCAGGCACTCAGCTTTTCCAGAAAAAGCTGGCTGATATGCAAACAGAAATCGCACTTGGTCTGCAAGGATCTCTGCGTGTTGGCCGCCTGATGGACGAGCACAAATTTGCGCCGGAAATGATCTCCATCGTGAAACGCAACAATTGCGGCAAGGCACTCGACATAGCCCGACAAGCACGCGACATGCACGGCGGCAACGGAATCCAGATTGAATATCACGTGATGCGCCACGCGCAGAACCTGGAGACGGTGAATACCTACGAAGGCACACATGATGTGCATGCACTCATTCTGGGTCGTGCGCAGACCGATATTCAAGCCTTCTTTTGATAGGCATACGCCAACGCCGCCACGCATATTCCGTGGCGGCTCACTGCCCTGCGACCGGCGCTGTTGACCGCGTTATGCGCGCACGCACGACGCCAAATAGCGCCAAAATTCCCAGAAGACCCAGACCCGCGACATTGGTTTCCACCGCGCCGGCGAATACATAGAGCGCCAGATATACGGCAGATATCGCAATGGTGATTGTCGCCATGGGCACACCAAACTTCATATAGTCCACAAAACTTATTTGGTGGCCGGATTTTGCCAGCATATCGATTGCCGTGACGTTGGCGCTGGCCCCGATCATGGTTGCATTGCCGCCGAGACATGCGCCCAGCGACAGCGCCCACCAGAGGACATTGGCCGCGAGCTGGGGATCTGCCTCACCTGCAACAGATAATTCCGCGGTGAAATCACCGATCAGCACCTGCACGATGGCAACGGCCGTAATTGTATAGGGAATATTGTCCACGAGCGCCGAAAAAGCCGCACTGAAAAGGAGGATCAGGAGTGCCGCCGTGAAGAGTTTGGCTGAAACTCCAAGCCCAAGTGTTATGGAAACCCACGCGACAACATCCTGCAACGCCACAGCTGCGCTGTGAATGAGACCGGTGCGTTCAGCAGACGAAATGGCCATGAACATGAAGATAAAGAAGCCAAGTGTGAGCCATTCAATGCCGCGCTCAAAGGACTTGGCGAAGGACTCAATCGAAAATGGCCGATCTACAAATCGCGTAATGATGTAGCTGCGCCCGGCCATAACAGCCATCGAGCCAACGAATGCTACCATGCCAACAGGGACATGCGTGACGCCTGAGGTAAAGAAGCCCAAAAGCGTGAGCGCCACGACCAGCAGCGTCCACCTCAGGACGCGAGGATGGCGAATCCCGGCCAATTCAACCTTTTCCACGTCATCTGTATGCGCCTGGCAGTCCGCTATCTCCTGACGGTAAAAGCGAAAAGTGAAGCTATTGAGTGCAATCATCATGAAGATGACCGGCACCGCCAGAAAATAGATAAACTGCATGAAGGATAGCCCACCGCCGGCACCCACAATAATGTTCGGTGGGTCGCCGATCAGGGTTGCGGTGCCACCAATATTAGCGGCCATGATCATCGGCATGGCGAAGGCCCACACTGAAATTCCAAGCGTGGTGGCAACCCGGCGTACCATCGGCGTCATGAACAGGACTGTTGTCACATTATCCGCGAATGCAGAGAACAAGCCGGTTGCCGCACAAAGGATGCTGACAAGTGGCCTGGGGCGGGCATGAGCCGCGTTGATCATCCGCGTTGTTATCCAATCGAACACGCGGGTTTCCACCAGCACCGAAACGATGAGCATCATCGATCCCAGCAGAAAAATGACATTCCAGTCGACATCACGAACTGCCGTCTCGAAGTCCATCACCTTTTGTGACGATACTGTATCGACCAGCGCCAGCAGGGATACAATGAGTCCCGCAGCCAGGGTTTTGTGTATCTTCTCAACAATCAAAATTGAAAACAGAGCGAACAGAGAGAGCCCCACCAAAGCCTGCGCCGTCGCAGATGTCGAATAGACTGCATCTGAATGTTCAATTGCTGCAGCGACCGAGGGCGTGAGCGTGGCGAACGCCCCTGCAATCAAGCTTTTCCAGAGCATAGCGGCACCTTGTCAATTCCAGCGGGAAACCGGGGAAGTGCCCCGCAAACCATAGCGCAAAGCAGCATCGGTCCTGTCCCTTACACACCGCCGCCACGATGAATAATTTCGTAGTAGCTCTTTTCGAGTTCCAGTTTGTGTTCCGTTTCCTCTGCCGCCAGAAAGGCGAACAGATCGCGGATCGGCCCCTCAGGCGTTGTTTGCGCCAACTCGGTATAGTGCAGCATGGCGGCATGTTCGCGCCCCATCGCATATTGCAGCACCTCCTGATCGTCCGGTGCATCGCCCATTTCCGGCAGGTGCAGACAATCGGAAAACTGGCTGTCCGCTGCAGTGCGCGCTATGCCCGTCGACAACGCTTCTTCAAGGTCGGTGCGGGCTGCAAGCTCCGTAAAGAGCTTCACGTGCCCCTCCTCTTCCTCAGCCAGCTCCTCCACAACATAGCGAATACGCTTGGAGACCTTCGGGGCCAACTCGGAATAGAACTTGAACGCAGCCTTTTCAAAACCAATGGCAACTTCAAGCACCTCCGCAAGCGTTGTCTTGCCGCGCAGGATTTCCATGTTCTTGCCTTCACCCATCGCTCATACCTCCACTTCGACGAGGCTGGCGTGTATGCTTGCCGCGACCTTGTGTCCGTCAGCCACAGCAGTAATAACATCAGGTCCGCGAACCATATCACCCGCAGCCCAAAGCCAGCTTTCGCTTGTGCGCCCACCGGCATCAACAGCCAGGCGCCCACGGTTCCACTCGAGTTTCTCGGTCAATGCATCGCCCAGCAAGCTCGTATCCGCCATCTGACCGATGGCTTCCACGACCATCTCACCTGCGTGGAACTGCTCATCCTCCGGATTGTAGCTTGGTGCGAAGCGCCCGTCGGCATCGAAGATCGATTTGACGCCCCATGTGCGCAGGCCGGTGACTTTGCCATCGGCAATAACCACCTCTTGCGGACCTCGGGCATCAAGGATCTCGATGCCTTCCTCCACGGATTCGACAATCTCTTCCCTGTCTGCAAGGAAGTGCTCAAAGTCTTCGAGCGCTGTCACGGTTACCTTGACTTCGCCGAATGTCTGCTTCTGCAAGCGGGCCAATGTACGGGCAATATCCATTGCCACATTACCACCACCAATGACGACTGCCTGACGCGGCGTGCCAAAGTCTTCGCCCAGCGTCGCCTGGCGAAGCAGATCAACTGCGCGGCGCACATCAACGTGGTTCGTGCCCGGCACGCGCGTTGCACGGCCTAGCTGAAGCCCCAGCGCCAACAGCACAGCATCATTATTGCCGTTGAGTTCCTCCAGACTGATATCCGTCCCGATACGCGTATTGCAGCGAATATCGACGCCGACAGAGCGGATGACTTCCACATCGCGATCAATGGCGTCATAGGGCAGACGGTATTCGGGTATGCCAAAACGGGTCATGCCGCCTGGATTGTCGAGCGCTTCGTAAACGGTCACTGCATGACCTTTTCGGGCGAGGTCAAATGCTGCGGTCAGGCCCGCTGGACCACCGCCCACAATAGCAACCTTTTTGCCCGTAGGTGCTGCCGGCTTGCCAACAATTTCGCGACGCCTTTCCACCGGCACATTATCGACGATATGGCGCTTTAGCCAGCGAATGGCGACCGGCTCACCTTCATGCCCCACTGAGCAGACTGTCTCGCATTTATGTGTGCAGACACGTCCGCAAATTTCAGAGAAGGGGTTTGTCTCATAGAGCAATTCAATACCGCGATCATAATCACCATCACGGATCGCCGCGATATAGTCCGGAATATCCATATGTGCCGGACAGGTTGCCACGCAAAGCCCGCAGGAAACGCAACGTTCGGCCTCCAGAACAGCCTCTGCACGGCTGTATCCTTCGACGATCTCCGCGAAGGAATCGATACGCACCTCCGGTTCCATTTCGCGCATTTCAACACGATCTTCCGGCACCAGGTGATGCCCATCAGCACGACTGTAACCGGCCTCAACATCATTCCATGACTTTTCATCAACACCGGGCACGAAGCGGAACGTATCAGGGTCAGTGTCAAACCATGTATACTCGTTGGACATGGTCAGCGAACCGGTCATGCACACATCAACACAGAGTGCGCACCAGCAGCATCGGCCATAGTCGATCTGGGGACGCAGGCCGGAATCGCCGGGTTTAGCATCATGCCCTTCAACCGGAACCATATCAATCGCGGCATTCTGGCAAATGGCCTCGCAAGTGCCGCAACCAATGCAAAGGTCAGTGTCATTCTGATGGAAGCCACGATAGCTGTCAGCAGCGACACGTCCGATCGGATTCTTGATCGTAACCGGGTCATCGAAAACCCGTTTCCAAACGGTGAAAGGCGTCAGAACCTCACGCAGTCCCATGGTTTACCTCTCAATTTCTGGCGGATATGTGTGCAATGAAACCATCAGCGCCGCCACATCGGATATGTTTGTTCCGGGAATCAGATGCTCCAACAGCGCCATCGCATGCGTATAGCTTGGGCCGCGCACATTGATGCGGCGGGGATATTCACTGCCATCCGTCACAAGATAATAGCCGTATTCCCCGCGCGAACATTCCCCCTTGATATAGGTCTCGCCGCGCGGAATTCTCCAATTCATGACATTGGGTATCTTGGCCATTGCTGGACCCGTTTTTGGCATCTTTTTCAAGATTTGCCGGATGAGCGAGATGGATGTCGCAACATCTGCGCGACGCACGCTGGCACGGGCAAAGATATCGCTGTCGGTCGCCGTTGCCACCTCGAATTCCAATTGGTCATAGGCCAGATATGGACTGTCCTTGCGCACATCCTTGGCCACACCGCCAGCGCGCGCATTAGGCCCCGTAACACCATACGTCTCGAATAGGGATGGATCGATCACGCCCACACCCTTGGTGCGTGTTTTGAAAACCGAGTTGGAAAACATCACCTTGTCGACATCGGCAAGATAGCGCTCCGCGGTTGTCAGCACCTCCTCCATGCGCTCTTCAAAACCGTCAGGCAAATGACCGCGCACGCCGCCCGGCAGAATGAACATATGGTAGATGCGCGCGCCTGTGAGCTCTTCAAAGCGGTCGAGCATAATATCGCGAACATAGGTCATCCATTGACCGGTGACGCCCAAGCCCAACGAACCACCAATGCCACCAAGGAACATCATGTAGCTGTTGAAGCGCCCCATTTCGAGGATCAGCGTACGCATCCATGTGGCGTATTCCGGCACTTCAATTCCGGCCAGATCCTCCACTGCAGCAGCATAGCAATATTCATTAAAGTCGGGTTCCGGCACGCAAACGCGGCAAACGATGGGAAACACCTGAATGAAGGTGCGGCGCTCCATGAGTTTTTCAAAGCCGCGATGCAGATATCCGACGTGGGTCTTGCCTTCGACCACTTCGTCACCGCACACCGTGAGTTCCACCGACATGTTGCCAGTGATACCGGGATGGTTTGGCCCCTGCCAGAGCTTCAGATATTTGCCTGTCTCCAGATCAATCTCCAGCTTTCCATCGGGGCCAACCTGCGGATATTGACTGCGGTCGGGTTGAAACTTGAACATGTCAGCGCCCTTCCGGATAAAGTTTGGACTTCATGTGTGCGCGCGGATCGTGGGTCTCACGACCGGGGCGTTCAGCATAAGTCTGCTGTGAATAGGCAAGACTGTCGAAATCACGTCGATATGGCGGAAGGTCAGTCCAGCCTTCCAGAATAAACTCATCATTGATGCGCGGCGAACCGGGGAAGTCGATGCCGAACATTTCCTTCAGTTCACGCTGATAGGTCTCCGCCGTCGGCCAGAGTTGGTGAATATCCACGCCCACAGCATCTTCCCTGTCGATGAACACGCGCACGCCCAGGGTCAGGTCTGCCGCTCGGTTATTCATGAGGTAGGTAAGCTGAAATTTGCCCTCCTCCAGCCAATCAACTGCGGTCAGCAGAACCAGATGAGTGAAGCCGTCGATGTCGCGAAGCTCAATCAACAGCGCCCGGAGATCGTCGATCTCGGCGGTCGTAAAAGCAAGGCCCTTGCGCTGTTCCTCAAGCGGACCCAACCGATACCGTGCCTTCAATCTTGAATGAATGTTTTGCATATCGCTCACCAGTTATAATCTGGCATATCCCAGTCCTTGATCACGGATTTCTGGTTTGCCTTATAGGTCGCGAAGTCTTCGGCATATTTGTTCGCACCCTCGCATTTGCCGGATTTGATCAGCTCCTTCAGCTCCATGAAGCCGGCCAGAAGTGCCTCTGGCCGCGGCATGCAGCCAGCAATGTAAAGGTCCACTGGCAGGTACTGGTCGAGCCGCTTGATCGTGTTGTAGCTGTCCCAGTACATGCCGCCATTGATGGTGCATGAACCAAGCCCCACGACATATTTGGGAGACTGCATCTGCTCATAAGCGCGGATGGCGCGTTTCAGCGTTTTGACCGACAGATAACCGGAGATCATCAGCAGGTTTGCCTGACGCGGTGTTGGTCGCCATTGTATGCCATAACGATAAGCGTCAAAGCGCGGTGTCATCAGCGGGCGCATTTCAATTGCGCCACAGCCTGTGCCAAAACCCAAGATCCAGAGCGAATTGGCGCGCGCCCAATTGTAGAAATCTTCCACAATCGGGAAATAGGACTTCGCATGCGCACGCGGTGGCGCTTCGCAGAAATAGTCCTTCAGCGGTTCAATCTCGATTTCCTGCCCGTCGGGCGTTGTCACCGTGCGCGGCCGCAATTCCTCGCGCAAGGGAAAGTCCGCATCGGATTTCTTGAAATTTTCGTCAACGTCTTTCATGTCTTACACCATCAGCATGGCGAGCAAGCCGACCGGCAAGCCCCATTTCAGGAAAAAGCGGATTGATTGTTCAACGCGGAAACGCGGATGCACGACACCGATCACGGCTGGAATCATGTAGAGAACGAAGGCCTTGATCGCGAATTCGGCCCAACTGGTCGCCCCGCCAAAGAAGAGGTTCATGTAGATAATTGTCTTGGCGACCGGGAAAATCACCCGGTTGGTCTGCATGAGCGCCAGATATGCCGAGTGATACTCCGTTGGTGGACCAATCGGGATTTCTTGCGGTGCAATCACCACATCAAATGGCGAGCGCATCATGGTGCCGACATAGGCAAACATACCCGCCAACACCGCCAGAGGATTGGTAAACAGCGTCCAGTTGAACAAGCCACCCTGTTGGGCTGCCACAATCTCGGTGATTGAAAGCGTGTGGTACTGCACAGCGATTGAATAGACCGCCAATGCCAACGGCAACTCTGCCGTTGTGACCTGCGACAGACCGCGTGAAACGCCGATAGCCGAATGGGGATGGCCGCTTTCGCCTGCCCCCAGCGCCATGCCGAGCGTGCCGAAGAAGACAAAATAGAGCGCCAGCACCAGATCCCCGGCAAAGGAGAAGTTCTGCGCCCATGAGCTGCCATAAATGGTGGGAACGAAGAAGATAAGACCAACGCCGCCCGACAGCCGGAAGACCGGCCCCAGATAATACATAACCCCGTGACTGATCTTGGAGCGCAGCGAAAAATTCTTCACCAGATCAATGTAGTTCTGCCAGACCGGAATACCCGGCCTGCCACCAACGCGCGCTGCCAGCTTGCGCACCACCGCTGTCATCACCAGCCCATAGTTCAGCACAATGAACAATGTCAGCAGGGCGTAGGGGATTTGGATCCACTCAAATTTCATGCCACGCCTCCCATAGCGATGAGGTAGACAGCGACGGCAAAGAGCAGCACATGCATCGCGTAGTTCTGACCATTGCCTGAATAGATGCGGCGGAAGAAATCTGCCGCGCCGCCCACCCCGTCGGTGACGCCAGTCCAGAACCCTGTGACAACAGGCGTCTCGAATATTCCCATGGCCTTGCGGTAAGGGGCAAAGAAGTTCCATGCAAAATGCGTGGTTTCAGGCCGGTAGGGCCGCTCAGCGGAAAACACGATATTGAATTGCTTGACCTTCTGCGCATCGTGGTTCTTGGCAACAAGGATCGCGAGAACCGAGACGAAGATTACCCCGATCACCAGCATGATCGCGACCGGGTTCCAGTAGCCAAATTGCGATGTAATTGTGCGACCCGTCCATATGAGCGGCTGATCACCGAAGATCGTGCCGATATAGCGGTCAACCTTTTGAAGGGCCATACCCGGCAACACCGCAAACGCAATCAGCGCGACCACAAAGATCATCTGCGGAACGAGCATCCAGAAAGGTGCATCCTTCAACTGACGGTTCTGGTCTTTCAACTGCCCCAGGAAGATCGTGTGGATAAGCCTGAAGAGGTAAAGGAAGCCAACAGGGCCTGCCATGAAGATGAGTATCAACGGCAGGCGGAGTTCAGACGTCAGGATTGCATTGTAGAAAATCCAGCGACCACCGAAGCCTGAAAGCGGCGGCACGCCTGACATCGCGATGATACCCACCAGCACCGACACAAACGAGAACGGCATGAGCGTAATGAGACCGCCCATCTGGTACATCAGCTTGGTGTGTGTGCGTTTGTAAACGCCCCCAACCGCAAGGAACAGCATCGACTTGTAGATATAGTGGTTGATGATGAACATCATGGCCAGCAGCCAGCCGAGATGGTTCATCAGGGCCAAACCGAAGAGAGCATAGCCCATCTGACTGATGGAACTATAGGCCAGCAAGCGCTTGGCATCTTCCTGGAAGACAGACAGCACAGCACCCACGAAGGCCGAAATCGCGCCGATATAGGCAAGTACCACGGTCAGATCGACACCCCAGAGGCTTTGACGACCAAGCTGCATCAACATCAGGAAGAAGCCAAACAACCCGGCTTTCAGCAAGATGCCAGAGACCATTGGAGAGACATCGCTTTCCGCTTCAGCATGGGCACCCGGCAACCAGATATGCAGGCCAATGGCCGCCGTCTTGGTCATGAAGCCGACCGACAGCAGCACGAAGACCCAAGGGGCAAGCTCAGCGGCAACATTGCCGAGACCATCAAGCGGATAAGGCTGCACACCACCTGAAGCGAGAGCGAAACCCACCAGCAGGGCGAAAGCTCCACCAAGCGAAAAGAGCATGTAGCTGAGCGCATGTGGTTCGGACATGCGACCGCGCAAGATCAGGAAATATGACCCGATGGTCATCAGCTCCCAGGCCGCGAAGAATTCAAGGAATGTGCTGGCTTCCAGCAGCAGAGCAAGCCCTGCATACATGGTCATGGCAGAGGGGTAGAAGCCGAGCCTGCGCCCCTTCTCATTGAACGAGGCGAGCAGAATAATTGCGCCCCCGGCGATCATCACCGCGGCGAAGATCAACCTCATCGGGTCATAATCGCCCGCGCGCCATACAAACCAGCCAACCAGCGCTGCAATTGCCGCTACGTTTTTGATGCGCGCATCGAGTGGTTCGGCAAAGATGGAGACAACCGCGGCCAGCGCTGGCAACGTCGCCAGAAGATTGAACTGCGCTTCAGCGCCCCAGAGATAGCCCAGCCCCCAACCGATCAACAGAGCGAGCATGGTGATTGCGCAGTCTGCCTTATTGGTCGCCGGTGCACTCTCAGGCATTTCGCGCTTAATGGCGAAACCGAACCAGCGGAAAAGATAGGTCGCTTCGACCAGCACACCAATGAGCACAGCTACCAGTATAGGCAAACGGTCACTGGCCACCAGCGCCTGAGCGAGATCCCACTTGGCATAAAAACCCGGGAATGGTGGCAGGCCAACCAGCATCGCAACAAATGTTGCAAAAGCCAGCATCATGGGTGCCCGCGCCTGAATTGCGGCCCAATCGGCCAACGCCCGACCTTTAATCATCGAGGACATCCAAAAGAGGCCAGCCTTGGCAATCGCGTGAGAGAGGATCAGGCCACCGGCAACATAGAGGTAATTGTCACCCAAAATGTCGCGCTGCCCGATAACGACCAGCACAAGCGCCATCTGCGCAACTGACGAGTAGCCCAAAAGACGGCGATCATTTTCCTGGCGCAACGCGACCAGATTGGAACCGAGGAAACTGACAAGCCCGATGATTGTCATTATTTGCAGCCAGCCCGGCCCGGCCTGCGCCATAACCTTGTCGACTACAAACAGCATCGCGCTGCCGGTTCCGGCCGAAAACAGGGCCGAGAAACCCGGATGTGAAGTTGTGTAGATGTCGAGCGCCCAGCCATTTGCCGGAAATGGCTTCAGCTCTATCACCAATGCAATCATCAGAAGGAAGAGCGCCAGCGCCGGACCTTCAAACCCGACCGGCGTCGTCGCCATATCGTCGATATTGAGTGAGCCAGATGCATGGTAGCTGAAGATAACACCAACCAGCAGGAGGATGGTGACGATCTGGCTGACAATGAGATATTTGAACCCGGCAGCTGCCGCATTGGCATCCTCTGACAAGAGAACCAATCCGGCCGTGGCAATGGTGACCAATTCGATGAACACGAACAGGTTGAAGAGGTCGCGTGTCATAATCATGCCGGAAAGCGCCATGACCAGCACGAGGAAGACCGCCATGCTGGCGCGTCCCAAATGTCTCAGCGCTTTGCGCATCACAACTGCGGAAGCAAAGCCTGCCAGAGCAACCAAGCTGACGAGAGAAGCTTCAACAAGACCAAAACGAAGATTGATCGCAAAGGGTGGTTTGGCTCCCGCAGTGGTAATCTCGGCAACACCAGTCATACCGTTCAAGATGGCGTAGAGCCAGCCAAGGGCGATCGCCGCCATTGCTGCAAGCGCACCGAGCGTGACACCGAATGCCAGCTCCTTGCGAGAGGCGGGAAGTAGCCCCAGCCCGAAGGCCGCAACGAGGCCAATGGCCAATATGAGAATTGGGCTTACCATTTCAGCTCCGCGTAGTCAGAAATATCAAGGCTGTGCCGTCTGCGGAACAGTCTGTAGGCATAGGCCAGCATAAGCGCGGTGACACCGAGACCGATGACGATTGCGGTCAACACCAATGCCTGTGGCACCGGATCAATTATGCGTTCGGCAGCTTCTGCTACCGGCACTGCGCCATCGAGAATTGGTGCCGTACGACCTGGCAGAAATCCGACCGCGACCAGCACAACATTCACGCCTGTGTCGGCGATAGTGAAGGCAACGATTATGCGCAAAATGTCGCGATTGGTCAGCGCGCTGTAGAGGCCGCCAAGGATCAATGCAAAACCCGTTGCAAGTGCGATATGAACCATCACATACCCTCCGAGTCGTGCAGATTTTCCATGATGGAAGCGAACTCCGCCCCAACTTTCAGACCGATCAGAATTGAAATGAGCGGGATGGTTCCGGCCGAAACCATCGCACCGAATTGACCGAGCGGCAGGATCGCATTGTCGAGGAAGCCGCCTGCAAATGCCAAGCCTAGCAGCCCCAAAACGACATAGGTTGCCCCTGCCATGCTTTCCGTTCTTGAGAGCATTGCGTGACCAATGCGGTGTGTTGGATCAGCCAGCAGCACCAGGAGCAGACCGGATGCCAAAATAGCACCGCCCTGAAAACCGCCACCTGGGGTCAAATGACCATTCAAAATGACATAGAAACCCAGGAGCACAATGAGGGGCAGCAACATGCGCGCGCCTGTTGCAAGCAGTTCACCGCCAGGAAGTGCGCCCTCCTCGACACGGCTGCGCTCAGTTTGTCGAGGCAGAACCATGGCAACAATCGCCGACGTCAAAAACAGCACCGTAACCTCGCCCAGCGTATCAAGCCCGCGCCATGTAATGATAATGCCGGTCACGATATTGGGCGTACCAACTTCCGTTTGGGCATTGGCCGCATAATAAGCGGCGCTGCGATTAAGCGCGTCATCCGGCACAAATCCGATGGTCAATGTCCAGAAGGCAACGCCAAGCAGCGCCAGCATACCAATGATGAGCACATTGCGGATCATTTCTCACTCACCCGCCGTATCCGGCCCATAAAGAAGAAGAAGAGGAATGTGGTGAGCCCCGAGCCAATGGCAGCCTCTGTCATCGCCACATCGGGTGAGGCCAGCAACACAAAGAGAACGGATGCCAGAAGGCTGACCAGTCCCGCCGCCAACACGGCAATTACGGTTGACCGGGTCAGGATCGCCACAATTGTCGCCGCCACCATTCCCGCAGCCGTCACAATTTCAAGCGCTAACATCAAGCTTGTCATGCCTTGCCCTCCATCTTGCTCGCCAAAGCGTCCGCGTCTGGCTGAGAAGAGGCACGCAGGCCCGCGCGATGGGCAGATCGTGCCAGAATTTGCGAAGACAGCGGACTGGTAAACATAAGGAAGGCGGCAATCAGTCCAAGCTTCAACGTCCATTCCGGCATGATGATTGCGCCACCCACGGCCATCAAAATTGTGCCGAGCGTCGTGGCCTTGGTTCCTGCCTGCAGCCGCGTGAAAGTGTCGGGCATCCGGTAAAGACCAAGACCCGCCAGAAGCAGAAAGCCTGCCCCCAGGCTCATAATCACAATACCCAAGAGATCAATAACGCTCACTGGTCACCACCTTCCAGATAGCGTGCCGCAACAATCACCCCAAGGAAGGACAGGAGTGCATAGACCAGTGCGACATCGAGATAGATGCCGCGCCCGGATACAAGCGCTGCAAGCATAAGTCCGCTAATGGAAATCACGGTTACAGTGTCAAAAGCCACCACGCGGTCGAGCGAGCGCGGCCCCTTGGCGAAGCGCCAGAAGGAGAGAGCAAAGCCGATAGCGGCCAAAGCGCCGGGAAGAAGAAGGGCATCAGTCATACATAACCCCCAGATATTTCTCGAAACCGGACACAATAGCCTCCGTGGCTGCGGTCTGATCCGTTGTCTGCGCCACGACCCAGTGAACGTAGAGCCACTCATCCTCCATCTCGACGGTGAGCGTGCCAGGTGTCAGGGTGATGGAATTGGCCAGAAGCAAACGGGCGACCGGGTTGCGCAGCTTCGTGCGCACTTTCACGATGGCCGGGTTCACCGGCAGAGCCGGATCAAGTACGATCCGCGCCATTTTGAGATTGGAGCGCACCAGTTCGACCAAAAGGACGAAAACATAACTGACGGTCGCCAGAAACGATGCTGCTGAAAACCGATAGCCAGACAACAGCACCAGACTGCTGGGCAAAAGGTAGGAAAGGACCAATGCGACGACGATGCCTACGAGTACGACATCCGGGGCCAGAGACACATTCAGCGCCAGCCAGAACATCAATAGGATCACAAAGACTTTGGAAGACGCGAATGCTTCGCTCATGGAGTTCTCCACGGCACTGAATGGACCGTTTTCAAACGCGTGGAACTCAAACCAGCCAAGGCAGTATAGGATGCCAGACTGGCACATAAGGCGACGCGCCTGTGCCATCTGGAATAGCAAACATACGAAAAAATCGATTTGATCTCAGTCAAGTTGGTTTTCAGTTCGACAACTGAAAACAACACGCACGGCCCGCAATTGACCGGAACGGTGTACCAGGGTGCAATGTCTGCGCGTGCTGTCTGATGTACACTCAGCCCTTGGCGTTGCGGGGAGGCAACGCCTTAGGGGAGGCACTCACATCCAACAGGATGCATGTAGAATAAGGGCGTGAATGTCGCTCACGTTCTCGCAAAGTCATCGACGAGACGGATAATGTCGTCTTCACCGAGATAGGAACCCGTTTGCACTTCGATCAGTTCAAGCTGGATCTTGCCGGGGTTGGCAAGGCGGTGAACCGAACCGAGCGGGATATAGACCGACTCGTTTTCCGAGAGCATCTTCACCTCGTCATCAATGGTGACTTCAGCCGTGCCCTTGACCACGATCCAGTGTTCGGCACGGTGATGGTGCTTTTGAAGCGATAGCTTCTTGCCCGGCTGCACGAAGATGCGCTTGACCTGGAAGCGGTCGCCGCTGAACACGGAAGTGTAACCGCCCCAAGGACGATAGGCCGTTGGGTGTTCGCGTGTGAGGGCTTCGGTCGCCTCAGACGAATTCAGCACCTTGACGAGATCACCAACCTTCTGGCTATCTTCCAGCTTACCAACGTAAACGGCGTCCTCACCCGCAATAATGGCCATGCCTTCCACCCCTTGAGCCGCGACATGCAAATGGCGCGAGATAACAAGTGTGTTTTTCGCATCCACCAGCGTAGCGTCGCCAGAGACAACATTGCCGTTCTCGTCCTTGTCACCTTCGTTCCAGATCGCATCCCATGTGCCAAGATCAGACCACTTGAACGCGGATGGGATGACGGCAGCCAGCGCTGTTTTTTCCATGATCGCATAGTCGATGGAAATATTCGGGCATTTCTTGAACGCCTCCGCATCGAGACGCGTGAAATCGAGATCCCGCACGCCCCCTGCGACTGCGTTTGAAGCATTCGTAATCACCTCCGGTGCCAGTCGCTCAAATTCCTGGGTCAATACAGACACCGGAAACATAAACATGCCGGAGTTCCAGCTGTAGGTTCCAGCTGCCAGCAACGTTTTGGCCGTTTCCACGTCAGGTTTTTCGACAAACCTATTAACCGCAAATGTGCCGGGAGCCAGCTCATCGCCCGCCTCTACATAGCCATAGCCAGTTGCAGGTTCTGTTGGCGTAATGCCGAAGGTCACCAGACGACCCGTCATCGCCGCCTTTGCGGCCTTTTCGATGCAGTCTTCATAGACCTCACCTGCATCAATCTCATGGTCGGAGGAAAGGACCTGCATGATGGCATTGCCGCCAAACAGTTTCTTGACCAGCGCGGCGGCGGCAGCAATAGCGGGAGCCGTGTTGCGGGCCGCTGGCTCCAGCATGATCGACGACGGTTCAACATCCATCTCGCGGGCCTGTTCGGCAACGAGAAAGCGGAACTCCTCATTGGTCAGAATGATGGGCGCTTCGTAGCGAGAAGTATCGCGAACACGCTCCAGCGTCTTTTGAAAGAGAGTTGTCTGCCCAAGAAAACGGATAAACTGCTTTGGCGCGGTGGCGCGGGACAATGGCCACAAACGCGTGCCCTTGCCGCCTGCCATGATCACTGGAACAATCTTCTGATTCATCACGATACTCAAACTCACCCCTACTCGAAACTCGCGCCAGTCTACTTGCCGTCCCTTAATATTCGGAAAACTCTTCGATCAAGGACAATCCCCGATGCAGAAGCTCATCTGCGAGATCTTCGGTTTCCGCCTCAACATAGCAACGCATTTCCGGCGCATTGCCAGACGGACGGAAATGAATGATGCGCCCGTCTGCAAGCGTCACCCGCAGGCCATCAATCGTGCTTTTGCCTGCAATTGCGCCCATTGGCGCAAGAAATGCTGCAAGATTTTCATCCGATGCGGTGAGATAGCTCATCAGCGCGCTGGACCGGGACTGCGCAAAATCCTGAATGCGATCGGCACTTGTCACAGGCATGTTGAAGGTATCGGCCAGTTTGCTCACCGACAAATTGCGGCTGGCCGCTAGATAAAGTGCTGCGAGCAGCGGGAGAAAGCAATCGCGTGTTGGAAGTGCCGCAATTTCACCGCCCGCCGCGCTGAAGGGTGATGCTGTGAGGAAGCCACCATTGGCCTCAAACCCGACCACAGCCTTCTTCCCCGATGCCAGTGCCTGCTGCATACCCGCGATAACAAAGGGCGATCCCACTTGCGTGCGGATGACAGTAAAGTCGCCGTTTTTCTCAATTCCGGAGTTTGATGTCACCGGCGTGATCACGGCGTCGGCCTTCAAAAAACTCGCTGTCATCAAGCCCAAAATATCGCCTTTGACGGGCACACCGGTCTCATCGCTCAGAAGCGGTCGATCGGCATCACCGTCAGCGGAAATAATCGCATCGTAGGCACCCTCACCGGCCCAGATTTTCAACAGCGAGAGAGTTTCCGGCGATACTGCCTCAGTGTCGACTGGAATAAAATGTTGAGAGCGTCCCAATGCAACGACGCTCGCCCCATAATGTGCCAGCACGTCCATGAAGAGATCACGCGCGACCGTGGAATGCTGATAAACGCCGATCCTCATTCCCTTCAGCGCATCACTTGGCAGGATCATGCTGTTGCGTTTGACAAAAAGTGCGTTCGCCGCCTCGCCTGCCTTTTTGCCAGCGCCAATCTCCACCTTGACGGTGCCACGCAATTTTTCCGCCCATTGCGTGATTGCCTGCTCGTCTGCCTTGCTGATTTCACCATCAGGCAAATAAAATTTGATACCGTTTCGGTCTGCGGGAATATGTGACCCGGTGATCATCAGAGATGCGGCACCGCGCTCAAATCCATAAGTGCACAGAGCTGGTGTTGGAAGCTCTCCGCAATCCACCGGTTCAAAACCGCATGCTATGATCGCGCCCATGCAATTTGCAGCAATTTCAGGACTGGAATCGCGAAAGTCCTGCCCTACGAGAATTTCCCCACCCTCGCCTATCAGGCCCTTCTGCGCGAGAAAGCGACAAAAAGCGGTCGTATAAAGCGCGGCTGTCGTACCAACCAACTCGCTTGCAAGACCACGAAGGCCGCTCGTGCCGAATTTTGCTGCCATATGTACACGACCTCTTTCTGCCCCAGCTTTGTTTAGCGCATCGCTGAACCGTATTTATCCCGGCGACCAAAGCTCCAAGCAGTTGAATAAAATCAACGTTCATGGCGTGATATCATTGAAAGACCACGAATCTGTTAAGATGAGGACATGCTGAATATTCCGCAATCTATCGAAGTCGTACCCTTCCTTCTCGCAAGCGTGCTGTTTCTTGCAAAGCACTTGCTAGGCGATTTTGTGCTGCAAAATGGCTGGATTTCTTCACGCAAGGCTGCTCGGACCGATTGGCTACCTGCACTCGCGCTTCATGTGGGGATTCATGCGGCCCTAACGGCTGGCATTTTTTTGATATTTGCGCCGCAGCTGGCGCTGGTTGCAACATTATGCGACTTTGTCGTACACGCAATCATTGACCGGTCAAAAGCGCTGTTGAGCCTCGCCCTGCAAGCCACGCCCGACAAGGGTTCCTATTGGTGGCTTTTGGGTGGTGACCAGGCCTTGCACCAACTCACGAATATCGTCTTTGCGATTATTCTTGCGACCGCTTGAAGCTCAGCAGACGAGCAAGCACAAGTCGTCGATAATCGTCAATAATAGCCTCGCCCTCGCTCATATCCATCATAAGCGCCATACGTACCGTGACACCGGCGAGCTGAAATAGCAGGAAGACTGTGCGCCGATATTCTACGCGCAACTCTTCAGCAATAAATCCCTCTGTGGCCTCGGAAAAAATTGCTGCCTGTCCACGGCTCTCGGCAATATCCTTGTCCTGGAGCGCCTTGTCGGCTTGCATCGCATTCAAGAGATCCTGGATAGCCGGATTTCCCCGCACCCGCATTGCGTAATTGTCTATGATGCCAACTGCTGCCTCGCGGATAGTCTCAAAAGAGACAACCTTATCCATCCTGCTCGCGATGAACTGGCGTGTCTCTTGAGAATAGTGCTCGTAGAGCGTCGCGATGACCGCCGACTTGTTGGGAAAATACTGGTATATTGATGCAAGTGGCATGCCGCTGGCCCGCGCGATGTCACGCATCGTCAACACCGCAATTCCTTTCTCGCCGACAAGCTGCATCGCCGCCGCCAAAATATCGTCGACACGCTCCCGGCTGCGCTGCTGCTGTGGGCGACGCCGCAAGACCTTTTCCCGCTGCATCGCGCCGTCGTCTGTTGCTTTGGCCAATCAGCATCTCCTTCATGCACGTTGACAAGAAAACATATTCAGTGTCACTTATCAACAAAGCTGACACATAGTCAGGTTTATAAAAGGGGGGACAGCAATTGTCTGAGACAGCAGCACATGGCGAATGGCTGGTGGGCAATCCCGGCCGCATGGCACAGTTAGCAGCTCTTTGGGCAGGTTCCACTGGGCTTTTGATACTCGGTTTGCAGCCCGTGCTGCTTGGCGCGCTCTTGACAGACAACCGCATCGATTTCGACGGTTTGGCTCTTGCCGCAACAGCAGAGATACTGGCCATAGGACTTGGATCAATTGCGGCAACTGTCGGCATAACAAGCACGCATCTGAAAGCCAAAGCGGCTCTTTTGATGCTGATAGCGGCGGTGTTTAATTACCTGACTGCAACGGCAGATACGCCAACACTCATCATTGCCTATCGTGGACTGACGGGTTTCGCAGAGGGCGGACTGGTGGCGTTTGCGGTGGAGCTAATCGCGCGCTCACGCAGAGCCGGGCGCTTCGGCGGCTATTTCGTGATGATGCAAACAGTGGCGCAGGCCGCACTAGCCGCAGGTCTCGCCTTCCTCGTCATTCCTTTCAATGGATCAAAGGGCGGCTTTGAAAGCCTTGCAATTGTCCAGCTTGTTTCCATCCTCGTCGTCTTCTGGCTGCCGACAGAATATGGCGCTTTGCCCAAGCCAGATACCGAAGAGGCAACGGGTCTATTCCGCCTGCCCCCACTTATCGCTCTCGGCAGCGTTCTAACCTTTGCGATGTTCCTGGGTGCCATATGGGCATTTCTTGAACCGCTGGCAGCTACAGTTGGTATAGACGCGCAATCCGCCGGATTGATGGTGTCTCTGGCACTCGGTGCACAGGTGACAGGTGCGGTGATCGCGACCTTCGCCGAGGCGCGCTTGCCGCATCGCGCAACACTGGCCGTTGTGGGGGTCGTCGGAGCCATGATCGCTGTGAGCATGGCATCGGGGCCGGACGCTACGGTTTTCTGGGTCCTGACAATGATCACCGGGCTGACATTTCTCTTCGTTCTGCCTTTCCAGATTCGCATGACTATTGAAGCCGATGAAACGCGGCGCGCAGCCCTTCTGGTGCCAGCTATGCAGCTCTGTGGTGCCGCTTTTGGCCCGGCGCTCGCCAGCATTTTCATCGTCGGCGACAACGTTGTGCCGGTTGCATGGTTTGCATGTGGTGCAGCACTCACCTCGGCCGCTCTTACCATTCTGTTTGCCAACATGCGTCGGCGCGTCGCCAGCATCTGATTTCAGGAGAAATGCCATGACCGCAACAATGAACCATTGGCGCAACTGGTCCGGCGCTGTTGAAGCATCGCCGCAAGCGTTAAGCAAACCGCAAACGACCGACGAACTGAGTGACATTATCAGGAATACCCCCGGGCCCATCCGCGTCGCCGGGTCGGGGCATTCCTTCACGCCGCTTGTTGCAAGCAGCGGTACGATTATCGACCTTGCAGCGTTCGATAAATTGATCGACCATGATCCTGATCAGCAGTTGGCTACCATCGGCGCTGGCACAAAGCTGTGCAATCTGATCCATATGTTGAAGGCTGTCGGACAGGCACTGCCAAACATGGGGGACATTGACGCGCAGGCGATCGGTGGAGCACTGGGCACGGCAACGCATGGCACTGGCCCTGAACTGGGTGCCTATCACACCCAATTGCGGATGATGAAATTCATCGACGGGCGCGGTGATGAACGTTGCTTTACCGAAGACAGAGATGCCGACATGATCCGGGCAACCGGTGTGACGCTGGGCGCATTCGGGGTGCTGACCGAAGTGACCATGAAGAATACAACGGGCTATAAGCTGCACCGCCGTCGCTCGGTGATGCCGTTGGGAGACATTCTGGCAGGCTTCGATGATTTCATGAACGGGTATCGCACCGCCGAATTTTTCATTGTCCCATATTCCAGCCATGTCATTTTGCAAGCAAGCGACATCTCTGATGCACCGGCCACAAACAGACCGCCAGAATCCGACGAGGAAGGCATCGCAACGCTGCGCCTAGCACGCAATTTACTGCAATGGCTTCCCTGGGCCAGACGCAAACTGATTGGCAACGCGCTCGCAAAATTGCCGGTCGAAAACTATGTCGAAGAATGGCTGAACGTTTACACAAGCGACCGCGCCACGCGTTTCAATGAAATGGAGTACCATTTGCCCTTTGAGGAAGGGCCGAAGGCAATTGCAGAAATCGTCGAGCTTACCGAAAAGCAGTTCCCGCAGGTGTATTTCCCCATGGAAGTGCGCGCCGTTGCGGCAGATGACTTCTGGCTGAGCCCGTTTTACCAAAGGAAAACTTGCTCAATCGCCATCCATCACGATGCAAAGGAGGACTCGACAGCCTTCTTCAAGGCCGCCGAACCGATATTCAAAAGATATGGCGGGCGTCCGCATTGGGGCAAGATGCATAATCTGACGGCCCGCGATTTCGAGACACTCTATCCACGCTGGAAAGACGCGATGGAGGTGCGCCGCGAGATAGACCCCGACAACCGCTTCATCTCGCCATACCTCGCCAAATTGCTCGGCGTGTAAGATGGACGAAGCCAACTATTTTGCATCGCTTCAGGATGCATTGAAAATCGCAGGGGTCCATCGCCCTGCCCTGGTGATTGACCTCGACAGGCTGAATGCAAACCTCGCCTATGTGAAAGCGGCACTTGCCCCCTCTCACACCCTGCGCGTTGTCGACAAATCTCTGCCAAGCTTGCCATTGATGGCCCATATCCTTCACAGGATGGGCACGAACCGTGTGATGAGCTTTCATCTCCCGGTGACGCTGGCGATACTGGACGCATTCCCGGATTGCGAAGTTCTGTACGGCAAACCACTGCCTGTTGGGGCTCTTGCAAAGTTGCTGGAAACACTTCCCTCCGAGGAGGCCAGACGTCTCTGTGACAACACGATCTGGCTTATGGACACCACAGAGCGCCTCAACCAGTTTGAAGAACTGGCCGCTGCACATTTCCTGAATTTAAAATTTGCGTTCGAGGTCGATACCGGCATGCATCGCGGTGGGGTTTCCTCGCCGCAGGAGCTTGCAAACGCTGTTGCTGAGGCAAAGCGCTGCACTCACCTCAGCTGCGTCGGCCTCATGGGATATGAAGCACATATACCAGAGATCCCCGGTATATTTGGTGGCAGCGCCAAAGAGGCCGCCAAGGTGGAAGCACGCATGCGCGAATACATGGCGGTGCTGCCGAAGAAAGACTGCAAGATCATCAACACCGGTGGCAGCAAGACAGCAATCACTTATGGCGGAGACAGCCCCGCGACCGAAGTGTCGATGGGGTCTGGCTTCTTGAAACCCACAGACTTCGACGTCGATGCTCTGCACCTGCTCAAGCCTGCCGTTTTCATCGCCACGCCGGTCTTGAAGGTACTTGAGACCAGCCTGCCAGGACCGCGCTGGGTGACAAGGCTGCTCCAGCGGATTGGCAAGTTTCCGCGCAAAGGCTGTTTCATTTATGGCGGCAAGTGGTTTGCCAAACCTGTGTGGCCTATTGGCATGAAGGAAAACGCAATATGGGGCCTTTCGTCCAACCAGCAATTGATGGCACTTGCTGACGATACATCGCTTCAGATCGATGATTTGGTGTTCTTTCGCCCAACTCAGAGTGAAGCCGTGCTGCAACAATTTGGTAGCCTGCAAATCTATAGCGATGGGCGGATTATCGCAGAATGGCCGGTGCTGCCAACGGGCTGAACGGCCCTCAATCTACATCTCTCTTACGCACGATGAACGGCAGAATGACGGTGAGAAAGAAAATGCGCAAGACATGGTGTGCGCCGACATAAGTGGTGTCAGCGCCCATGAGGATGGCCATGGCAGCCATTGTTTCAAGCCCGCCCGGCGCGAAGGCTATGAATACCGCATTCACAGGAAGGCCGGTGAATTCAACGACGGCCAGCGCCGACAATGCCGAGATGATCACCACCACGACAGTGACCACACCTCCAGCGACAAATGCCTTGCGAAGCGCCGCAAGTGACGTGCCTGAAAACCGCGACCCGATAAGGCTGCCCATTGTGACATATGCCGGTACTGCCAGCCACTGCGGGACTGGACCTGACAAGGCACCCTGGAAATGGCCGATGGTGGAAATGAAAGCACCACCAAGCAAGAATGCCGCTGGCAGCTTGAGATAAATGAACAACCGCCCCACCAGGAGTGCCAATGCTGCGGCCACCGCCAACATTAGCGCCGTCATCGGCGCATGCACCGTGGCCTGCCCGGAACCTTCCAGATGAAGCAGCGTGACAATGATCGGCACGCTGACGGTGAGCGCGAGCACCCGGACGCTTTGAATGGTCACAACGCTTGGCAGGTCGGCTTTCGTTTCCGATCCCAACCCAAGGACGAAACTCAAATGTCCCGGTGCAGAGGCGAGCTTCGCGGTAATCGCATCATAACCGAAACCGCGATTGAGAAGCTGAAATGCCGCCCAGTAGACAATCAGGACATTGAGCAACATGAGGAGAAAGCTGGACGGCCAGCTACGCGCAGCCTCAAGAACCTCAGGCGTGACACCTGCCCCCATCGAAATACCAATCACGACAAAACAAACATCGCGAAATTTTGGAGAAACGAGAAATCTGAACCCGGCCAGTCCGCCAACACTGACCACAATTGCCGGGCCAGTGAGATAGGGAGCAGGCATGTGCGCATAGACCGCCGCCGCACTGCCAAGTGCACCGACAAGCAACGTCAATAACGTGGTGAACAGTTCTTTGCGTGTCATCATATGGGGAAATAGTAGACCGTGTGAAACCGGTCAATCTCTTTGCATTTGCAGCTGCACGCCTCACTTTGACGGGTCACAAACCGACGCGGCAACGCACTCAACTAATTGAGTTTTCTCTTATTTAGGCGTTGTCAAGTGGTTTTTCTGCCAGGAATGCTGCACATCCAACTAAAGTTCAGTAGTTTTCGCCAGATTGATCTAGTTAATTCTAGTAGGTGCCGATTGTATGCCCTCGCGAAACAGCTAAGACTCCCATAACGTGATTCATCTAATGGGCGTGAGATGGAGATGATTGGCAGTAATGGGATTTGTGACTGCCTGGGGAACGCATATTGCTAAATGACAGTCAAAAATTAGATCTCGGGCATGTTTGTGAGAATAACTATCAAACGGAATTTTCCAAAGCGCTGAACCGTGTGGATTTCTTTCGAATATTTCACGCAATTTCCCTCAAGCACAATTTCAACCATTTCTGCATTCTGCGGCTGTTCACCAATAACAAAAAGACAGCGCTTGCCGACCAGGTTGAGCTGCACGATCTGCCATCCGGTCTAATCGACGAGTATGATCTGCGTTTTGATTTTGGCGCATCCGAGCTGTTCCGCTCCATGTCCGACAGCACGCTGCCCACATTGTGGTGCGACAATGGCGATATGAGCGACGAGATCATGCGTCAGCTCGGATTTGAAATGGGACTGTGCATCCCGCTTCATGCGACCAATGGAAGCCGACATGCATTCATTTTTCTCGGCGACCGGGATGAATTGGCGACCGAAGAAATCCAAGAGCTCTATTACAATGTTTGCTACGGTTTCGATTTCTATTTCCGTCGGGTGCTCTCTAACAAAAAGGGCATGGGGCTGACGCCGCGAGAGATGGAAATCCTCAAGTGGATTTCACATGGCAAGACTGCCAACGAGATTGCACTCATCATTTCTGTGTCCGAACACACCGTAAATTCACACACGGCAACAATATTGAAGAAGCTCGATGTTGTTAACCGAACGCAAATGGTGGCCAAGGCAATTCGCGAACAGATTATTTCGTAAGTAGAAAACCAGAGTTATTCACTAGGTATGGTTGCCTAATGTATACAGGTTGACAAACAAAGCAGTCGAAGGCAGAAATGCATGCCGATTGTGGGGTGAAAGTCAGAGAATGACTGAGAAATTAAATATCATCTTTGTTGACGATGATCCGGCTGAAGAACTGATCGTTCGCTCTCTGATGAAAAAAGTCGAGAACTACGAGCTTCACATGGAGTTCTTTCGAGAACTTGATAGTGCCCTCGACTATATTAGCAAGGTCTCTGATGTCTTCATGGTCTTGCTGGACAATAAGCTTGGACCGGGTGAAGACTTTCGCGGAACTGTGCCGCGCCTCCGCAAGAGCGGCTTTACCGGCCCTGTTGGCATTATATCTTCGTCGCTAATTGACCCGTACTTTCAATCAATTGAAGAGTATGGAGCAGACTTCCGCATTGATAAGGCGGAATTCGACCCGACCGCGATTGAATTCATTATTCGCGAATATCTGGACAAGACTGAGCCGCCGCTCTAGCAGCTCAGCCTCAATAAAATAGAACTGAATGTGCAGACGCCGCGCTTTAGGCTGCAGGCGCAGGCTTTGCCTCGTCTTCGAGACCCAGCAAGAAGTTGATCTGCGGGCGAGACTTGACGAGATCATCAATCGTATATTCGGAAAGTACGTCAAAAAACGCGTTCAACGCTTTGCGTAACGCTGTGTTTAGACCGCAGCCATCCACCAAGGGGCAATCGGAAATATCGCTGTCAAAGCATTCGGCCATCGCGAAGGAGTCTTCGGTTACCTTCACCACATCAAAGAGTGTAATTTTCTCGGGCGCACGGCCAAGACGCACACCACCGTTGCGACCTCTAACAGTTTCTACGAGGCCTGCTTTGTGAAGTGGCTGCAGAATTTTAAAGAGGAAGAGCTCGGAAACCTCATAGGCTTTGGCAATTTCAGGAATACGGCTCAGGTGGTCGGCATTCGCTGCGCAGTACATCAGAATTCGCACCGCATAGTTGGTCTGCTTCGTCAGCCGCATGGTTCATTCCCTTTGCATTCCCTATCGCACATATAGCGTCTTTTGCTTTTTTGAACAATTCCAAAGAAGATTTTTTTTCTCATATTTATTGCATATGTCGCGAAAATCGTTGACATGTTTCCACCGCCCAGCAATAACATGACTAATACAATCAAGATTACGATGGAGGCAATTATGAAATTGACCAACCTGCGCAAAGCCGGTGCCCTGGCGGGAATTCTCCCCATTTTGTGGTCCACTTCAGCGCTTGCGGCTGAGGAGGTTAATATCTACTCCTACCGT
The DNA here is from genome assembly GCA_050301895.1 of Ensifer sp. Taxonomy (GTDB): domain Bacteria; phylum Pseudomonadota; class Alphaproteobacteria; order Rhizobiales; family Rhizobiaceae; genus Ensifer_A. The sequence goes on from JBNKZZ010000004.1 coordinate 319,144, forward strand.
CAACCCGATCTCATTCAGCCCGTACTGGATGCCTTTACAAAAGAAACTGGTGTGCAAACCAACATTCTGTTTCTTGATAAGGGCATGGTCGAACGTATGAAGGCGGAGGGCGAGAACTCGCTCGCCGATGTCATAATGACCGTTGATATTTCCCGTCTGACAGAGGCCAAGGAAGCGGGCGTGACAGCGCCTGTCGTCAGTGAAGCGATCAATGCCGAGATCCCTGCGAATTTCCGCGACCCTGAAAATGAATGGTTTGGGCTCACGACCAGAGGTCGGGTCATCTATGCTTCAAAAGATCGCGTTGAGGAAAACAGCCTTGACTATGAGGACCTCGCGGACCCGAAATGGAAGGGGCGTATCTGCACGCGCAGCGGACAGCATTCCTACAATATAGGACTTTTCGCTTCCATGATTGCTCATAATGGTGCCGAAGCAACTGAGACCTGGCTCAACGCCTTGAAGAATAATCTGGCACGACGCCCAGACGGCAACGACCGGTCTCAAGCAAAGGCAATCTGGTCGGGTGAATGCGACATCGCGCTCGGCAACACCTATTATGTTGGCCTTATGCTGACCAATGATAAGGAGCCGGAACAGAAAGAATGGGCAAATGCCATCAAGGTCATTTTCCCCAATGCCGACAACCGCGGGACACATGTAAATATTTCAGGCATGGCGTTGGCCAAATATGCGCCCAATAAAGAAAACGCATTGAAACTTATGGAGTTTCTGGCCTCGCGCGAGGCACAGGAGATCTATGCGGAGCAGGTGTTCGAATACCCGGTTCTACCCGGTGCTGAGGTATCAGATATCGTCAAATCATTTGGTGAAATTCACCCCGACTCACTACCTCTGAAAGACATTGCAGCCAATCGCAAGCTTGCCTCTGAACTCGTTGACAAGACCGGTTTTGATGAAGGCCCGGAATAATCAGGCCTATTTGCTTTCGGCTTCGCGAATATAGCTTTCGATCGATTGTCTGCGTTGTGGTGTGCCAGGGTGTGTAGAGAGGATGCCAGCATCTTCTTTCATACCCAGTTCATCTTCCAGCAGTTTGAAAAAGCGACCAAGCGCCTTGGGATCTCGGTCTGATTGCAGCATCAGCCCGACCGAGTAGCGGTCAGCCGCAGCCTCCGCCTCACGCGAGTAGGAAAGAGCCAGAAGACCGCCACCTTCCGTGAGGATGTCTTCAATCCCCGATCCGACATCACCGGCGATAAGTGTGATAAGCGCATAGGTGCCGCCGACACGATATAGCTGGCGCAGACTATGTTTGAGCTCAACATGCCCAATCTCGTGCGCCAGGACACCCAGAAGCATTTCATCATCGCCCTTGGCCAGTTCGACGAGTTCGTCGGTGATAACGACAGTTCCGTCTGGAAGCGCAAACGCGTTTGGTCCGATACGTCCGCCCAGCCTGAAATTCAGATTATAATTTGCCTCGACGGTGTCGAGATGACCTACCAGGTCCTGGAACCCTTCTGTCAGTTCCCGCTTGCGGGCCTCGGGCAGCTTGCTTGGGCTGAACGCAACCTGATCCATCGTCCCAAGTGTGGCCGACGACATTATACTCGGCAGCACCGGCGGCGTCACATAAACCGCCACTTCCACCAGCACAGGCAATGCGTAGCGATAAACTGCTACGGCAAAGAGAACCACAAATGCGACAAAGAGGATAAGGCGCGGATGCAGCTTTTCCAGCCGGTGCAAATTACCGATCTTGCTGCCCGTTGCCGTCAGTATTCGATCAATACCGTCATTGTCACGGGTTTCAAAAACCGAACCATCCGGAAAAGTTACGCTGCGTGGTATTCCGGCAATTCGAGCTGACACGCGCACCCCGCCAGCCCCGGCCCATGCGCGTAAGGTTCCGCCAGCGACATCGCGTACTTCAATGCGCCCGCCTGAAAGCTCCAGCCGTGCTTCGACAGAATTCGCCGTTCCTGCCGGATGCCAAAATCCGGCAGGTGTTTCTTCAGCCTTAGAAGCCAAAGTCGAAACCTTCCATATCCATGTACTCCGAACCTATAGCTGAGCCACTTTCCTTTATCTGGGCCGCGACCTGTCCAATGTCCCCGTTTATCCGCAATGCTGTATGCTTGGCTGTATAACGTGCTTCACGTACCGCGGCCCAAGGCCGCATGAGACCAAAACTCACCAGCGTCACAAGAATATTCGACAAAAGCAGCCAAAAATAGCCGAGACGTGGAAGATCACTCTTCAACTGGTGCACATGGTCGAATGTTGCCGTTGAAAAGGCAATATTGCGCACCCCGACGCTGTAGAAAACACCGGCGACTGCATAGATGATCAAAAACAAGAAGGTTATTGAATAGAAAAGGACGATCATTGACCGGTCCGTATCCTCGGTCGCACGCACTGTTTCAATAAGGAAGAAGAAAGCAGCACCGCCTACCGCCAGCCCGCCAATAAAAATCGCGACCGCAAAGAGCCAATTCTTGTAGAGTGCCTTCAACGCGGGACTTGTTGCGAAGGCCCGACCGCCATACCGCATGTTATTGCCCATGTATGTTACCAGCCAACGGCTGGTGAACGGCGCAAGGATGCCCAAGGAGAATACCGCGACCAATGGCCCGATCAAGAACGCAAGATATGCCCCGCCAAGCGTGCCCACAAAATCGAAGCGCACATTGCGGTAGCTTGTAACCCGGGCGTTGAAGCGCAGTGACCGCATGGCAAACCATGGCAAGACCAACATGAAGGCAATGCCGATGGCAATGCCCACCGGCGGCACAAAATTGAGCGTTCCGTTATACACCACAGCGATGACGAATACGATCAATCGACCGATAAGTATCTGTTTGCCCGATGCGTGATAGTCAAAAGTGCGATCCAACAGAACAGTGTTGCCCAGGAAATAGCGTTTGCGGCGCACCTTTGCCCACGCCGAATAGATGCCCAATGTCAAAACCGTCAGCAAGATATTGACAATCCAGATGCCGAAATACTCTCCGGCACGGCCAGTAAATTCCATTCGCTGATATGTCGCAGCCGCGGGCTGCGCTGCACTCAAGGTATCCACACGATACTCCTATACAACCGATTCTTTAGCGCATAGGTTGCACACTTGCGATGAATATCAAACAAAAAAAGACCGGCGGCAGCTGCCGCCGGTCCAAAATCTGTGAATGTCCCGGTTCTCTTACTTCATCGTCGGCATGACGAATTCAGCACCATCCTTGATGCCGGACGGCCAACGGCTCGTAACCGTCTTTGTCCGGGTCCAGAACTTGATGGAATCCGTACCATGCTGGTTCAAGTCACCAAAGGAAGACGCTTTCCAACCGCCAAATGAATGGTAGGCGAGCGGCACAGGGATCGGCACATTGACGCCAACCATGCCGATGTTAATACGGCTTGCGAAGTCGCGGGCCGCATCACCATCGCGTGTGTAGATCGCAACGCCATTGCCATATTCATGCTTCATCGGCAGCGAAAGCGCGTCTTCATAGCTCTTTGCGCGAACGACAGAAAGAACGGGGCCAAATATCTCCGTCTTGTAGATATCCATGTCCGGGGTCACATCGTCAAACAGGCAGCCGCCGATGAAGTTGCCGTCTTCATAGCCCTGAAGCTTGAAGTCGCGGCCATCAACGACCAGCTTTGCGCCTTCTTCGACGCCGCGATCCACCAGGCCCTTGACGCGGTTATACGCATCGCGCGTAACCAGCGGGCCCATGTCAGCCTTTTCATCGGTATAGGGACCGATGCGCAGCGACTCCACCATTGGTGTCAGTTTTTCAATCAGGCGGTTTGCAGTTTCTTCGCCAACCGGCACAGCCACGGAGATCGCCATGCAGCGCTCACCGGCAGAGCCGTAGCCCGCACCCATCAACGCATTTGCCGCTTGATCCAGGTCAGCATCCGGCATGATGATCATATGGTTCTTGGCACCGCCGAAGCACTGAGCGCGTTTGCCGTTCATGGCAGCCGTACCGTAGACATAGCGAGCGATTGGCGTAGAACCAACGAAGGAAACTGCTCCAATATCGGGATGATTGAGGATGGCATCCACGGCCTGCTTGTCGCCGTTAACAACGTTCAACACGCCTGCAGGAAGTCCTGCTTCGATCATCAGTTCTGCAAGTCGCAGCGGCACAGATGGGTCCCGCTCAGACGGCTTGAGAATGAACGAATTGCCGCAGGCAATCGCCGGAGCAAACATCCACATCGGGATCATCGCCGGGAAGTTGAATGGCGTGATACCCGCGCCAACACCAACAGCCTGACGGATCGAATACATGTCAATTCCAGGGCCGGCGCCTTCTGTGAACTCGCTCTTCTGCAGATGAGGAATACCGATAACAAACTCGCAAACTTCCAGACCGCGAATAACATCGCCCTTGGCATCATCAATTGTTTTCCCATGTTCGCGGGAAAGCAATTCGGCCAATTCATCCATGTTCTCGTTCAGGAGAGCCACGAACTTCATGAACACGCGCGCGCGGCGCTGCGGGTTTGTCGCAGCCCATTTTACTTGTGCCGCCTTCGCGTTCTCAACAGCTGCGGCGAGTTCAGCGTCAGTTGCCAGCGCCACACGCGCCTGAACTTCGCCCGTTGCCGGGTTGAACACGTCGGAAAAACGACCGCTTGTTCCCGCGACATGCTTGCCGCCAATAAAATGACCGATCTCACGCATGAAATTTCCTCCTTTGCCACCGCCGCCAGTTTGTGCGGCTGGTCAATTGCCATCAATTTCCCCGACAATGACAACAATTTTCGCACAACGCAACGCCACTATAAACGCATCTGTTGTGCATTATTGCACATTTCGAAGCTTCTGAATAAAAAAGCCCGGGCGTTGTCTTGCAACGACCCGGGCTCCATTCGTCTTCTGCAATCGACCTATTTGTCGGTCGCGTCAGTATCCTTTGAGCGCTTGCGGGGACGTAATTCCTCGACAACACCTTCCAGCGGAGCTTCGATTTCAGGCTCTTCGTCGTTGAATTCCATCTCAAATTCCGCTGCATCCTCCCCCTTCAGCTTGATGAGCTGTGTTTGAAGGAAATTGCGTTCGCGGCGCGCAGAATTGAGTGCGCCCTCGAGGTAAACGCGGTCAGAGCGCTCATTTTCCAATTGATCGTTCAGCTTGCGGGTCTGCTCTTCCACCTGAGCGATATATTCCGAATGGCGCTTGTGCAGTGCCTCGATGACCTCCTGCTGCATGCGGATCTTTTCAGAGGACTGCTCACCTGTTCGGTTGTGCGTCCGCAATTGAAGACTTGCATCCTCGAGCTTTGCTTGAAGCTGAGCCTCACTGCTCTCCAATTCCTTGTTACGACGCGCGGCCTCGCCAAGTTTCTCTTTCTGGTTGGAAACCTGGGTCTCCAGATCACGAATTCTGCGCTGCAGCTCCGTCGATGCTGTGTAATCGCGGAAATTGCTGCGCTGTTCGTCGCGGGCTTTTTCCAGAAGATGTTCGGCCAAACGGGCACGAGATGCCAGCGCTTCCATCTTGACTTCAAAATTCTTCGCGTCGGTTTCACGAAGGGTCTCTGCGGTGCGGATGCTCGCCTGCAATTCCTCGCGCGCACCCAGCAATTCGGAGTTCTTCGACTCCAGGTTCATGATGCGCTCGCGCGCCTTTTCCAGCTCTTCGCTGGCCGATGTCAGGGCGCGGCGTTGAGACTGCATGCTTTCGACAACTTCATCATGCAGCTTGGAAAACCGCGCGCGCTCGGCAGTCTCGAACTCGACGCTGGACTGCAGCATCTTACGCTCTTCGCGCAATTCATTGAGCTGGCGCTCATTGTCCGCAACGACATCTGTGAGATGCTCGGCTTTTGCGGTCAGATTTTCGATCGAAACACGTGCGGCGTTCAGTTCGCCATCCAGTACCTTGATACGGGATTCAGCTTCCTTGAGGCCAATCTGGTTGGTCTTGCTTGTTTCGGAAAGCTCTTCGCGAACACGGGCAAGATTGTCGCGTTCAGATACCAATTCATCCAGCTGGCTCTCCAGCTTGAGAATCGTTGCCTGAGCGCCAGAAAGCTTGGCGCGAAGCTCTTCATTCAGCTTGACCGAAACTTCGTGCGAAGACTTGATTTCAGAAAGCTCTTTCTTGCGCAGGTGAAGCTGACGCGCGATCTCTGCAAACTCGCCAAAAATACCATCGACATCTTCGGCCACATTGCGAAGAGCCTTCAATGAGCTCAGCGCTGTTTCACTGCGATTACGCAGGCCTTCGTGGTAGGTTCCAAGAGCACGGACGGTATCCGCAGTTTCTGTTGCTTCACCGGGCTTGGCCATATCTTTCTCATACTCCTTAACGACGTTACCGTCGCTGGATTCACCACCGTTATCCTTACGCTTCTTGAGCAATGAAAAACTGGAAATCATGAATGCCTCAACCAGCCAAATTGGCAGCTTATGTTTCTGAATTTCGGGCCAATCAACAACCCCGTCCCTCAAAACCTGGTGTTCTGAGGCGGCTCCATATCGACAGCGCACTTTCGCAGCGGGAACCCGAAAGCACACACGCTACCACCGCGCCATCCGTCTCACCTGATAGCACGGTATGCAAAGGTTAGCAGGTGGCGTTTTCCTTTGCAATCGCCCGAGCCGAACTATAACGGCTTGCGGCGTGTGAATTTTGCTATATCCCAATACAGCAGGTCATTTTTGCGCGGGTAAATTCTATTGAACTGGGATGATGTAAGAATATTTCTGGAGATTGCACGCGCCGGACAAATGCTGGCGGCCGCTCAACGGCTGGGCATTAATCATGCAACAGCCAGCCGCCGAATGACGTCGCTTGAAGACAGCCTCAAGACCCGCCTGATCATCCGCCGTACCAATGGATGCGAACTGACGCCCGAAGGCGAAGTATTTTTGACGGCTGCAGAGCGAATGGAAGCGGAAATGCTGACTGCGCAGGCCAATATAGGCCAGGTAGATGCTGCATTGGCAGGTACTGTGCGCATCGGCGCGCCTGACGGCTTTGGCGTTTCCTTTCTGGCGCCACGGCTAGGCGCGCTAACGGCCCGCCACCCAGCCCTCAAGATCCAGCTTGTGCCCGTGTCGCGCTCGTTCTCGCTCTCCCAGCGCGAGGCGGATATAGCCATCACCCTGGAGCGGCCTGTCCAGGGCCGATTGATCTCATCCAAGCTAACCGATTACGCGCTCGGCCTCTACGCGTCCAAACAGTACATCAAAGAGAATGGCACGCCTGCCAACACGGAAGATCTACGCGCTCACCGGTTGATCGGCTATGTGGAAGATCTCATTTACACGCCGTCGCTGAATTTTTCGGCTGAGTTGACGCGCAGCTTCGAGGCAAGCTTTGAGATTTCCTCGGCCATTGGGCAAACGGAAGCTGTTCGATCAGGTGCTGGTATTGGCGTCCTGCACAGCTACATTGCCCGCAACGACGCCGACCTTGTTCCGGTACTTCCAGCGATTGTTATCAATCGTGCCTATTGGACGGTTTATCACGAGAGCGTTCGCGACCTGGCGCGCATACGTGCGGTTATCAACTTCCTTCAGGAAATCGTCACCTCAAACCAAAAGATATTCCGCTGACAGTGACGCTTTTCAGCATCTCAGGATCAGCCCGCCTATCTGAAATATGATGGAGGTTTGGTGAAACGACCCAGTTGCCTTCCATTTAAAGCGTCGATTCGTCACCCGCACTTGGCGGGCCTGACAAAACTGAGCTTCGCCGCCAGACACACGAACCCTAGCACCCAAAGGCCTCAAATCTCTAATATAACGTTTGGAGAATGGTACGGTTGGGTGGATTCGAACCACCGACCTCAGGAGCCACAATCCTGCGCTCTAACCAACTGAGCTACAACCGCATATGCCATATTGCGTGGCGTTGGGCGTGACATACGGGCATCAAAAGATTTTTTCAAGCCCAAATTTTCCAACACGCAGAGAAAAAGGCCGGACTGTGAGGTCCGGCCTTCCTAGAAAAAACATCACGACCCCGTGACGCTAATCAATGTAGGTTCAAGCTGCAACGTTGACAGACTTGAGCGCTTTTTCAGCAGCTTCCTTGCCTGGCTTGGAAACGTCTTCAGCGACCTTCTTTGCAGTTTCCTGCATGGATTTGGTCTGCTCTACAGCGGTTTCTGCCTGCTTGCGCACATAAGAGGTCTGCAGTTCAACGAGTTCAGCAACAGACTTCACGCCCAGCAATGCTTCCATGTGGGAAAGCGATGCTTCAGCGTTGGCGCGCATGGCGTCGATGGCCTTGAGGCCGAGCTCAACACTGCCAGCCTGAGCAACTTCAAGCGTTGTTTCAATCGTCTTGGTCGCATCTTCAGATGCTGCCTTGACCTTTGCGAAGGCATCCTTGGACTGGGCAACGCCCTTTTCGGCGAAGTCGCGGAAGCTTTCAGAGAATTTGGAAGGATCGAACGTTGCGAATGCAAATACGTCGTCAGTTTTCTTGGTAGCCATTGTCTGCGCTCCTTGAGTTCGGGCCCTCTTTGGAGGCACCCATCTTGTTGATTGCCATTATATAGCACAGCATTTTGTGCATTGCAATATAAGAAGACAGTAAATTGTGCAGTGCGTCAAAATTAACCTTCCCGATCGATATAACTGCCCATTAGCCGCCAAATGCTGGACCCAAAAAGCACCAGACGATATGACTCCGCGTTAATAAAGTGTTAATATTTTCCCTTGCGGTGCAGGGGAGCGAGTAGCAGGCATTTGCGAATGGTTCAGTATCCGTTCATTGACATTGCGGTTCATGAAAAGGTCCGTGCGCGATATGCGCGCGGCGAAGCGCTAGCGCTGTTCTCAAAGGACCTGAATGCCGTGATCTGGGCAAATGGTACCGGCGCGCGGCTTTTCGGAAGCAAATCCATTTACGACTTCATCGAGAATGGCCCAAGCAGCACGGAGCTTGCCTTCCTGCAAATGGCCACGTCCGCGCGGCAAATCTCGACCAATGGCTCGCAGAAGAATTTCCTTATGCGCGTATCATTCGGCATGCAGCGCCAGACCGTGCAGGCATCCGTCGAGATGATCAGCCTTGCCAGCGGTGAAAGCGGAATATTGTTCAGTGCACCAACACCACTTGCCGGTCACCCGCTCAATGAGATCGCCGTAGACATGTTGTCCGGCTTTGACGAGCCAGGCATGCATGTGGCCATTCTGGGTGCTGAGGCGCGCGTGCTGGCGGCATCTAAAGATTTCGCCTCGCTTGGCATCTCCGAGCATGTCATTTCCATGCTGTTCGAAAGTGTGCGGGACCGTCCCGGCCAAGTTCTCAAGCGCCCGGTTCTGGTTGACGGCGTGCATATCCCGGCTGCCATCGGCGCGATTTCCCGCGATCCAGCGGTCTATATGCTTCTCTGCGTGGCCTCGCAGGATATGGAAGCCGAGGAGACGATAGCAACCGAGCCTTCAGCGACGCCCGAGGCCGCTGAAGAATTCAGCGCGCAAGCCGGCGAACTTCAAGAAGAACAGCCCCTGGTCAGTGAGGAACTCGCTTCAGATAACCTCGTGGCGGACGCGACCGAAACCGACCTAGATGACGCTAAGGGTGATTTTGTATTCAACCCGAAAGCTTCGCCCGTGCGTTTCGTCTGGAAGATCGATTCAGAGGGACGTTTCCAGGAAGTTTCCGGCGAATTTGCTGCTGTTGTCGGGCCTAAATCGGCAGACATAAACGGACTGTCATTTCAGGAACTGTCCGCGCGTTACAATCTGGATCCGGATGGAAAAATCGCCGGTTTGTTGAGCAGACGTGATACCTGGTCCGGCAAGACGATCCTGTGGCCGATTGAAAACACCAATCTGAAGGTGCCGGTTGACCTGGCCGCATTGCCCTCCTTCTCACGCAATCGCGAATATGACGGTTTCCGGGGTTTTGGTATTGTGCGCGTCTCTGACATCGTTGAAGACCCTGAAGCATTCGGCATGCGCATGAGCAACCCGTCTGCCGGGGATGTGTCGCCCGAGAAAACTGACGCCGCCGCATCGCAGGAAGCACGGGACGACGAGAGTTCCGATTGGACGCCACCGAGCTATGAACCACCGGTGCTGAAGATTGTCGATACAGAGGGTCGCCGTCATTCAGATAAGGTCATTCGGCTTGACGAACGGCGCGCGCGTGGCGATGGCTTGTCTGTGTCAGAGCGCGCGGCATTTGACGAGATAGGCCGCCAACTGGGCGTGGACACGGAAAAGAAAAACGACGAAGCGGCGGAAGCCGCTCCGCAAACTGCCTCGGCTGATGACGCAGCGCTTGAAAGCGCGATTTCCAGCGCTGAGTTCGACTCAATTCAGCAGACAATCAGCAACATGGAAGATGTGAAGGCTGAATTGCTTCCACTCATGCCCGGAAACGCTTATCGGGGTGATGGCCTCACGACGGAAGTTGCTGCGCATTTGCCGGTTGCTATGCTGGTTCACGCAGGTGACAAACTCATCTATGGCAATCCAGAATTCTTTCGCCTTACAGGCTACCACAACCTCACATCGCTGGAACAGGCTGGTGGCATCGATACGCTTCTCGAACGCGATGAGAATGCCAATCCGGATAGTTCCTGCATGATCCTGGTCAAGGCCGACGGTGAGCAAACCCCTGTGAATGCGCGCCTGCAATCACTTCGCTGGGAAGGCTCGTCAGCCTTGCTGCTTTCCATTGCGCCAGCCGTAACACGCGATTTCCAGAAAACTCCAGAACCGCCGGTCGTGGTGGAAGATGAAGCAGCAGCGTCAGAACGCCAAGCTTTGCGCGCGGAAATCGACGAGCTGCATTCTATCCTGGAAACCGCCACCGATGGTGTCGTCATACTATCTGCAAGCGGAGAAATTCGCTCAATGAATGGTTCCGCCCTGGCGCTGTTCAACTACAGCGCTGAGGAGACTGTGGGGAAACCATTCGCTCTGCTCTTTGCATCCGAGAGCCAGAAGGCTGTGGCCGATTATCTGGCGGGACTTGCGGGGCACGGTGTCGCCAGTGTGCTCAACGACGGACGTGAAGTTATTGGGCGCGAAGCCTCTGGCGGTTTCATTCCGATATTCATGACAATGGGTCATCTCTCATCGTCCAATGGCTATTGTGCCGTCATTCGCGATATCACCCAATGGAAGCGAACCGAGGAAGAGTTGCGTACTGCCAAGCGCGCCGCCGAAACGGCCAGCGCCCACAAGAGCGACTTTCTGGCAAGCGTTAGCCACGAGATTCGCACGCCGCTCAACGCAATAATCGGTTTCGCCGAGATGATGGCAAATGAGGGCTTCGGTCCGATTGGTCACCCGCGCTACATTGAATATTCCAACGATATTGCCCGGTCAGGCAAGCATGTCCTCGATATCGTCAACGACCTCCTGGACATTTCCAAGATCGAGGCAGGCCAGATGGACCTCGATTTTGCGGCGGTTGGATTGAACGAGGCGGTTTCGGAGGCCGTGTCGCTGCTTCAACCACAGGCCAATTCCGAACGCGTGATCATCCGTACATCGCTGTCACAATCCGTACCGGATGTGGTCGCAGACATTCGATCCGTCAAACAGATCGCTATCAACATTCTCGCGAATGCGATCAAGTTTACGCCCTCAGGCGGTCAGATCGTTGTATCCACTGCATATGAGAGCAACGGAGCGGTGGCGCTGCGCATTCGCGATACCGGGCCTGGAATGTCTGCCGAAGAACTGGAACAGGCCCTGAAACCTTTCCGTCAGGTGCCGAGTGCCAAAGCGCGCAAACGGGGCGACGGCACGGGACTTGGCTTGCCGCTGACAAAAGCCATGACTGAGGCAAACCGGGCGACTTTCTCGATCTCTTCACAGCCCAATGAGGGAACCCTGGTGGAGATCAACTTTCCGCCTCAGCGTGTTCTGGCAAATTGACTGCAAACACGATCCGTCGATCCTTCAGGCTTGCCATGCATGGCATGATCCAATAGCAGTGATCGGCAAAGTGGACTCGTTGCGGAAAGAAAGAATTGCCAGATATGGCCGAAATTGCCCGACCGGTATCTTCAGCCAAGGCCAAGCGGCCCAGTAGCGGCCTGCAGACCGCTGCGGCTCTGCTGATTTCCACAACTGCATTCATTCCGGTTTTGGCAATCATTTGGATTGCTCTGTCAGGCGGAACGGATAGCTGGTCGCATATCATTGAAAATGTATTGCCTAGGGTCTCACTGCGCACAGCGGTGCTGCTTTTCTCGACCACGCTTCTGACACTCCTGACCGGTGTATTTGCGGCATGGTTGACTGCAGCATGCGAATTTCCGTTTCGTCGACTTCTGACCGTTGCGCTTGTGCTACCGCTTGCCATGCCCACCTATCTGGCGGCCTATGCCTTTGGTGAGTTTCTCGACTATACGGGACCTGTTCAAACAACCATACGCGCAATCTTTGGCTTCAAGACGAGCCGGGATTACTGGTTTCCCGATATCCGTTCCACCGCAGGTGCTGTCTTCGTCTTGGGTTCCGTGCTTTATCCATACGTCTATCTTACCGCCCGATCCATGTTCTTGATGCAGGGACGCGCTGCGGCAGATGTCGCCCGTACGCTTGGAGCCGGACCTCTGCGGACATTCTTCCGGGTGCAACTGCCCATGGCCCGTCCGGCCATCGCCATCGGTCTAATTCTCGTGATGATGGAGACACTCAACGATATTGGCGCGGTGGAATATTTGGGCGTCAAGACGCTGACATTTTCCATCTATGACACTTGGCTAAACCGAAGCGATCTCGCGGGCGCAGCGCAAATCGCCGTGGTGATGCTGGCCATTGTCGTGCTGCTGGTGATTGGTGAACGCCGTGCACGCCATCAGCAGCGCTACGTTGGATCCAAGACGACCAGCGCCGGACAAAACAGCATGCGCATTCGCCTCACGGGCATGAAGATGCTGGCAGCAGTTGCGATCTGCACCTTGCCTGTGGTTTCCGGTTTTGTCATTCCCGCCTGGGTGATGGCGGGTTTCGCCGTCCGTCGGCTGGACCATTTCCTGTCTCCGCGTCTGCTGGAGGCGCTGGCGACCAGCATTGGCGTGTCGACGTCTGCCGCAATATTGACTGCAATGGCTGCCTTCGTCATGACCCACGCAAAACGCGACCAGCCGGGAATATTGACCACCGCAGCAGCCAGGCTCGCCTCCTTTGGCTACGGCATACCTGGAACGGTTCTGGCCATCGGGGTACTGATACCGCTCGCCGGTTTTGACAACGCGCTTTCCAGCTTCATGAAAACCAACTTTGGTTTCTCCACTGGCCTACTGCTTTCGGGGTCAGGCTTCGCCATCATTTATGCAAGTTCGGTGCGCTTTCTGACAATGGCTGAAGGCAATATTGAATCCGGCTTTCACAAACTGTCGCCCAATCTGGACAAAGCCGCGCGCACATTGGGACGCACGCAGGGCCAGGCATTGCGCCAGATATTGCTACCCTTGATGCGCCCCGCAACAATGACTGCGGCACTGCTGGTCTTCATTGAAACAATGAAGGAGCTTTCAGCGACTATTCTGCTGCGCCCCTTCAATTTCAATACGCTGGCAACATTGGTCTATGAGGATGCATCACGCTCTCGCGTGGCGGATGCTTCAGTAGCATCCGTCATCATTATTCTTGTTGGACTGGTCCCGGTCGTTGCCGTTTCTCGCTCACTGGACAAGCAGGTGAGCTGACTTCACAGTCAGCTCTTCAGCTCTTCCAGATTTGCAAAAAGGTCCAGCGCCTCCGGATTGGCAAGGGCCTCCTTGTTTTTCACCGGACGTCCGTGCACAACTTCGCGCACTGCCAATTCGACAATCTTGCCGGATTTTGTTCGTGGAATATCGGCAACCTGAATGACCTTGGCAGGAACGTGACGTGGTGAGGCGCCGGTGCGGATCTTGGTCTTGATTGTTTTCACCAGGTCATCGTTGAAGGTCACGCCTTCAGCCGTGCGCACGAAGAGCACAACACGCACGTCATCGTCAAAATCCTGACCAATACAGATGGCTTCCACGATCTCATCAAGCTGTTCTACCTGATTGTAGATCTCGGCCGTACCGATACGTACACCACCGGGGTTCAGTGTCGCATCCGAACGTCCGTGGATCACGATACCGCCGTGTTCGGTCCATTCCGCAAAATCGCCGTGGCACCAAATATTGTCAAAGCGCTCGAAATAGGCAGCCTTGTATTTGACATGCCCTTCGTCGTTCCAAAACATGATCGGCATCGACGGGAAGGGCTTGGTGCAGACCAGTTCGCCTTTCTCGCCACGCACCGGCTTGCCATCATCATCCCAAACGTCGACCGCCATGCCGAGGCCGGGACCTTGAATTTCACCACGCCAGACCGGCTTGACCGGAATGCCCAGGACAAAGCACGAAACGATATCAGTACCGCCGGAAATGGAGGCCAACTGAATATCCGGCTTTACGCCTTCATAGACGAAGGTGAAGCCTTCCGGCGACAAGGGTGAACCGGTGGAGGTCATTATCCGAAGGCTGGAAAGATCATGCGTTTCAGCCGGCACGAAACCGCCCTTGCGCACGGCATCAATGTACTTGGCCGATGTGCCAAAAATCGCAAATTTCTCGTCCTGCGCATAATCGAAAAGGACGTTTCCATCGGGGTAGAAAGGCGAGCCGTCAAAGAGGCAAAGCGTTGCCCCTGACGCAATGCCCGAAACCAGCCAGTTCCACATCATCCAGCCACAAGTGGTGAAGTAGAAGAGCTTTTCTCCACGCTTCAGGTCACAGTGGAACGCCTGTTCTTTCAGGTGCTGCAACAGGGTGCCGCCTGCAGAGTGCACAATGCATTTCGGCACGCCAGTCGTGCCGGACGAGAACAGAATATAGAGGGGATGAGAGAATGGCAGCCGGACGAATTCGACCGGTTTGGCTTCAAAACCAGCGATAAAGTCAGGCAGGGTTTTGGCATCCGGGATAGAGGCTGCAAGGGCGTCGGCGTCACCTGCATAGGGCACAATGAGAACCGGTACACCGAGCTTGGAAGATACCGTGCGCACCTTGTCTGCAACATTTTGATTTTTGCCGTTGTACCAATATCCGTCGCAAGCGATGAACAGGCTTGGCTCGATCTGGCCGAAGCGGTCCAGCACGCCTTGTTCTCCAAAATCAGGCGAACACGAAGACCAGATTGCGCCGAGCGAGGTGGCCGCAAGCATGGCTGCCAATGTTTCCGGCATATTGGGCATCATGGCCGAAACGCGGTCGCCAACGCCAATGCCCATTGCTTTCATTGCCTGCTGCAGGCGTGAGACCTGCGCATGCAGATCATCCCAGGACCAGCGATAGGAAACTTTGTCTTCCCCCCGGAAGACGAGCGCGTCGCCGCTGCCCGTTTCCTTTAGCAGGTTCTCTGCGAAATTAAGCTTTGTCTCCGGAAAGAAGCGCGCCTCCAGCATCTTGTCGGCATTGATGAGTTCCGGCCCAACCTTCTCGCCAACAACGCCACAATAATCCCAAAGCGCGCTCCAAAATGCGCCCTGCTCGTCAATCGACCACTGATGGAAAGCATCATAGTCATCAAATGAAGCGCCATATCGATCACTGCAGAACTGAGTGAACTTCGTCACTGCGCTTTCAGCGATCTGGGCTTCACTCGGCTTCCAAAGCGGACGATTATCTTGCATCTGCATGTCTCCCTTTTCTCGGGGGCATAAAGATACAATTTCTTTTGCAATGCAATATGCCTGACTGCAATTTGAAGCCCGTTTTACCCTGATTTTGATGCGGAATTGTTCGATTGCTGCCATTATGCATACATTCGAATCAGCGCCGCGAACGGCGTTCTGATACATCAAGGGGACGAAGGTTGGGGCAATTTACAGCCAGCATTTTCAAGCTGCTCCTGGCATGTCTAATTGCCGGATCCGCGTTATCGTTTTTGGGGCTCGACACTGAGACGCTTCTTGGATTTTTTGGCCTAACACCGCAGTCGGCATGGGAGTATCTTCAGGCATTTGCAATCTGGGCATCACCCCGCATCGCACTTGGCGCACTTTTCATCGTGCCTGCATGGCTGCTGATTTACTTGTTCCTGCCGCCTCGCGCTGACTGAAACTAACCCTGCATGAAAGCCGCGTGTTCATCCCGCATGCGCTGGACAGCACGACGCTTGTTGATGATGGATGCGGCCACAACGCCTATCGTGACCAGCGAAATAAGGATCGTGCAGACCGCATTGATCTCTGGCGTAACACCAAGTCGCACCTGCGAGTATATCTTCATCGGCAGCGTCGTTGCACCGGGACCAGATGTGAAGTTGGCAATGACCAAATCATCGAGCGACAAAGTAAATGCCAGCATCCAACCGGAAATGACGGCTGGCGCGATGACCGGCAGGGTGATGTGAAAGAACGTCGTGACAGGCGTTGCGCCGAGGTCCATGGCGGCCTCTTCAATCGAACGATCAAAACTCAGCAACCTCGACTGCACCACCACAGCCACGAAGCACATGGAAAATGTGATATGCGCAACCGTGACCGTCCAGAAGCCGCGATCAAAACCGATGGACACAAAGAGCAAGAGAAGCGAAAGACCGATAATAACATCCGGCATCACCAAGGGCGCATAGATCATGCCTGAGAATAGCGTGCGCCCCTTAAATCTCGTGAAGCGAGTCAGTGCCAAGGCTGCGAGTGTGCCAAGGGCAGTTGCCACACTGGCAGACAACAAGCCGACACGAGCTGTTACCCATGCGGCATCCAGAATGCCCTGATTGTGCATGAGTTCTCCGTACCACTTCGTGGAGAACCCCGCCCAAACCGTCACCAGCTTGGATTCGTTGAATGAGAAGATGATCAGCAGCACAATTGGCAGGTAAAGAAACGCAAAGCCAAATGTCAGCGTGGTCAAATTGAAGCGGGAAAGCTTGCCTTGCATCGTTAGCTCCTCTCCGCTTTCGTCTGCGCATTCTGGAAGAGCACGATTGGGATCACCAGAACCAGAAGCAGAATAATCGCAACCGCTGACGACACCGGCCAGTCACGGTTATTGTTAAACTCGCTCCACAGTGTCTTGCCAATCATCAGCGTGCTGGAGCCCCCGAGCAGATCGGGGATCACGAACTCGCCAACTGCGGGAATGAACACAAGCAGGAAGCCCGCAAAGACGCCCGGCAGCGAAAGTGGAAATGTGACTTTCCAGAACGCCTTTACCGGCGTGCAGCCAAGATCCTGAGCGGCCTCAATCAGCGAGCCGTCCAGTTTCTCGAGCGTGGAATAGAGCGGCAGCACCATGAAGGGCAGATAGGAATAGACGATACCGATATAGACGGCGATATTGGTGTTGAGGATGATCAGCGGCTCGTCGATAAATCCGATATTCATGAGGAGCTGATTGAGCAGACCTTCAGGCTTCAAAATTGCAATCCATGCATAAACGCGGATCAGAAAGCTGGTCCAGAACGGCAGGATGATCAGCATCAGCAACGTGGGCCGCAGCGCATCGCTCGCTTTCGACATGGCATAGGCGATCGGGTAGCCGATCAACAGGGTCAGAAAGGTCGCGACCAATGCGATTTGCAGGCTGGAAAGATAGGCGTTGAAATAGAGCGCATCTTCCGTCAGCCAGACATAATTCTCGACGCTGAACTCACCAAGTTTCTGCCAGATCCCGCCTAGCCCGGCAGTCCAGTCAAATACCGGTGTATAGGGCGGCATGGCGATTACCACTTGGGACAGCGAAATGCGGAAAACAATGAAGAACGGCACCAGGAAAAATACGAGCAGCCAACCAAATGGTATGATGATCACTGCCCGGTTTACCAGCGCTTTCATCAGTCCGGTCATGGCATCAATCCTTCAACAGGACGCCGACATCGGCATCGAATGAAATCCAGACCGCTTCATCGTAGGCGAAGGGATTTTCCACTTCGCGCACGGCATTGAGTGCCGATGCACGGACTGTCAGCCCGTTTTCCAATCGCACAAGATAGACCGTCATATCGCCGAGATAAGCGAAGTCCCACAGCTCACCCTTGGCGGAATTTATACCCGGCTCTGCCGGTGGTTCACGCGAGACACGCACCTTTTCCGGCCGCACTGCAACGCCAGCTGTCGACAATTGAAGCGGCTTGTCAGGCGCCTTGACCCGCAGCGTCAGGCCCTCGGCAACGGATATTTCCAATACCCCCTCCTGGCTGGAAGAGACGTTGCCGTCAAATATATTTACGTCGCCGATAAAGTCCGCGACAAATCGGGAATTTGGCGCTTCATAGATTTCCGCGGGCGTTGCCACCTGTATCACCTTGCCTGCGCTCATCACGGCAATGCGGTCAGCCATCGTCATGGCTTCTTCCTGATCGTGGGTTACCACGACGAAGGTCAATCCCAGCTCCTGCTGAAGATCCATGAGCTCGAACTGGGTTTCCTCGCGCAGCTTCTTGTCCAATGCACCCAGCGGCTCATCAAGCAGCAGCACTTTAGGACGTTTGGCAATTGAGCGCGCCAGGGCAACACGCTGACGCTGACCGCCGGATAGCTGATGCGGTTTGCGGGATGCGAATTTCTCCAGCTTCACCAGCTTCAGCATTTGGGCAACACGCTCGGCAATCTCGCCCTTCGGCATTCCATCCTGCTTCAATCCGAAAGCGATATTCTTCTCGACCGTCATATGCGGGAAAAGCGCATAGGACTGAAACATCATATTCACAGGACGCTGGTAGGGCGGGACGCCCGCCAGGCTTTGACCGTCCAGTATAATCTCTCCGGAGGTCGGCTGTTCGAAGCCAGCCAGCATGCGCAGCAGTGTAGACTTGCCGCAACCTGATGCGCCGAGCAAGGCAAAGAACTCACGTTCAAATATGTCGAGGGAGAGGTCATCCACCGCAGTGAAACTTCCAAATCGCTTCGTCACATTCTTAAATGAGATGTAGGGCCGCGCATCAGGATCGTCCCAAGGGGCAAATGAGCGACGGATACTGCCGAGTGACTTCATTCATGGCTCCCATGAAGAGAAAACGCCCGGAATTGTTCCGGGCGTTGTCATCAGATTTTCCTTATTGGCCTGTCACGACGCTCGTCCAGTGGCGGGTCACGACACGCTGCGACTTGGGATCAAGCGGCAGGTGGACGTAGAGTTTGGCAACCGTTTCCGCCGGTGGGTAGATCGCTGGATCTTCAAGAACATCCGCATTGATGAATTCCTGAGACGCCTTGTTGCCGTTTGCATAATAGACATAGTTGGTCGCCTTGGCGGCAACCTCGGCCTTCATGATGTAATTTATGAAGGCATAGGCCTCTTCTTTATGTGGAGCGTCTGCCGGGATCGCCATCATGTCAAACCACATCAGCGCGCCACCAGCAGGAATTGAATAGTCAACCTTGACGCCTGCATCGGCTTCTGCAGCACGATCACGCGCCTGCAGAACGTCGCCGGACCAGCCGACAGCCAGGCAGATGTCGCCATTAGCGAGAGCATTGATGTATTCGGATGAATGGAACTTGCGAACACTGGGGCGAATGGACTTCAACAGTTCTGCTGCTTTTTCCAGTTCTGCGCTGTCCACAGAGTTGGGATCAAAGCCAAGATAGTTGAGCGCTGCAGGGAACAGCTCGGTCGGCGCATCGAGAAGGTGAACACCGCAATCCTTGAACTTGGCAATCAGTTCCGGATCGAAAATCACGTTCCAGTCAGGCTTCACGCCCTCACCCAGGATTTCGGCGGCCTTATCGACATTGTAGCCGATACCTGTGGTGCCCCACATATAATCCACCGCATAGTCGTTCACCTGACCATAGGCGGCGGTACGATCAATAATGTCCTGCCACATGTTGGAAATGTTCGGTAGCTTGGATTTGTCCAGCTTTTCAAAAACACCCGCCTGGATTTGGCGTTGAAGGAAATCTGCCGTTGGAACCACAACATCGTAGCCCGAGCTGCCCGCAAGCATCTTTGTTTCCAGGATTTCGTTGGAGTCAAAAACGTCATAGACGACCTTGATGCCCGTTTCCTTGGTGAAGTCTTCCAGAATGGATTCGTCAATATAATCCGACCAGTTGTAGACATTCACGACGCGATCTTCGGCCACTGCGGAACCAGTCAACGCTGCGGAAAAGGCCGCAAGCGCAGCCATACGGAGAGAGGCATTCTTCATTTTATTCTCCTCTGGAGTTATTTTGACCTGTTGGTCCAGTTTTTTAAGAGACTAAACAGGGTTGACGAACCTCCGCAAGTGATTTTTGCAGCGCGACATATTGAAGACTCTCGTGAACAACTTGTCCGTCTATTGGAAGTCGAAAATGCTCAAGCCCGTCACCATTTCGTCCAGCCCCAGAGGCTTGGTCAGCGGTGCCTCCGCACGTGCCAGACACCCCTGTCTTTCGCACAGGCGGCAGGCGGGCCCGACAGCCAGGGGGCCAACACTGCTGACAGCAGCCGGGCCATAGACCAGTTCATCCTTGTGGGCGACATCACAACCTATCAACAATGCAGTGCGGCGTACGCGCTCGTTAAACGCCCCCTGGGGGCCGTCCAGCGTGCGTGAAATACAGATGAATTCCGCACCATCCGGCATTTCTATGTGATCTGTGAGGATTTGGCCCGGATGCTCAAAGGCCGCATGAATATTGAGCTTGGGACAATCGCCACCAAAACGCGCCTGCGGATAGCCCTGAGCACCCGCCTTGCGGAAGCGGTGTCCTGCATTGTCGATCTCCAGCATGAAAAAGGGAACTCCGGAGGCACCCGGCTTCTGCAACATGGTCAACCGATTTGCAGCTTGCTCGAAGGAAACGGCAAAACGCGAACGCAAGACATCAATATCGTAGCGCGCGCGCTGGGCAGCGGCCAGAAAATTGCCATAGGGCATCATTATCGCATGCGCGGCATAACGGGCCAATTCAAAGCGGGCGATACGCCGCGCCTCGTCAGTTGTCAGTTTCAGATCGTCCAGTTCCGCCAATATCTCGTTGCGCAAAGCCAACTGGCTTGCCTCCATGGAAATCTCGCGCAATTGATCAAATGGCGACAAGCGCTCAGACAGGAACAGCCGCATGGAATGGCGGTCGTATCGACGGCGAAGCCCAGGCATTGTGTGTACAGGCAGCAGCTTCACCACAATGCCATGCGTGCTGCGCAACCACGTCCGTAGAGCCGCTGACAGGTCATCGCCCGGCTTCAACTCGTCATAGAACCGCTCCGCAGCGGTCTCGATGCGCGCAAAATAGTTGGTTCGCTTTTCAAACACATCACGCACTTCGTCCATGGGCAGGCGGGCCGCCGACAATGAGGCATCGTGCCCTTCGCGGGCCAGAAGTTCGGCCAGACCGGAAAGCCGCTCGGCCTGCTCTTTATACGCCCGATAAAGCCGGATGACGCCGTTGGCTGCGTTTGGCGCAGCTTCGGCCATCTCCACCAGTTCCTGATCGCCTGGCAATTCGCCGGCAAGCAGAACATCAGAAAAAACCTCTCGCAGTTGAGCGACACCGCCGGTCGATTCACTTTGCAATTCGTCGAGGTCGACCTTGTAGACCGACGACAGTTTCAACAAGAGCTGCACGGTGAGAGGACGCTGATTGCGCTCAATGAGATTGAGATAGGATGGAGAGATGCCAAGCCCCTCTGCCATCGCTGTCTGGGTCAACGACAAAGCGTTGCGCATACGACGCAGGCGTGGGCCTGCAAATATCTTGTTTTCAGCCATTTGTGACAAGCTTTACAAAATTTTTCCGAACTTTTACACGTTCCGGAGATTTACAGATTTTACAAATTTACAACGCGCTTTTGTAAAAGGCAATACATCATAACCCTTTTATAACCCCGTTTTTAAAGGTTTTTCTGGCGCATTGTGCAGAGCAATGTAAAAGTAGTCACATCAAATTTCGGGGCGAGTTTGCAACTTCCGCTCCACAGAGAAGCCAAATGGAGAATGACCATGACTGATTTTTACAACCTCATCCCGAACGCACCTGAAGGCCGCTATGATGGCATTGAGCGCCCTTACACAGTTGAAGACGTAAAGCGTCTGCGCGGCTCCGTTCAGATCGAGCACACGCTCGCCAAGATGGGTGCAAATCGTCTGTGGAAGCTCATCAACGAAGAAGACTTCGTCAACGCACTTGGCGCTCTTTCGGGCAACCAGGCCATGCAGATGGTTCGCGCTGGCCTGAAAGCGATCTACCTTTCCGGCTGGCAGGTTGCGGCAGACGCCAACACCGCTTCTGCAATGTATCCCGACCAGTCGCTCTACCCGGCAAACGCTGCCCCGGAACTTGCCAAGCGCATCAACCGCACCCTGCAGCGCGCCGACCAGATCGAAACCTCTGAAGGCAATGGCCTTTCCGTTGATACCTGGTTCGCACCCATCGTTGCTGATGCTGAGGCCGGTTTTGGCGGCCCGCTCAACGCTTTTGAAATCATGAAGGCCTTCATTGAAGCTGGCGCCGCAGGCGTTCACTTCGAAGACCAGCTCGCTTCCGAAAAGAAGTGCGGCCACCTCGGCGGTAAGGTTCTGATCCCAACCGCGCAGCACATCCGCAACCTGAATGCTGCACGTCTGGCAGCCGACGTCATGGGCACTTCAACGCTCATCATTGCCCGCACGGATGCCGAAGCTGCCAAGCTCCTGACCTCCGACATTGACGAGCGCGACCAGCCATTCGTTGACTACGACGCAGGCCGCACACCAGAAGGCTTCTACCAGGTGAAGAACGGCATCGACGCCTGCATCGCACGCGCCATCGCCTATGCACCACATTGCGATATGATCTGGATGGAAACCGGCAAACCGGATCTGGAACAGGCGCGCAAGTTTGCCGACGCTGTTCACAAGGTCTACCCGAACAAGATGCTGGCCTATAACTGCTCGCCGTCCTTCAACTGGGAAAAGCACCTGGACAAGGAAACGATTGCAAAGTTCCAGATTGAGCTTGGCAAGATGGGCTTCAAGTTCCAGTTCATCACGCTGGCTGGCTTCCACCAGCTCAACCACGGCATGTTCGAGCTGGCGCGCGGCTACAAGGATCGCCAAATGGCTGCTTACTCCGAGCTTCAGCAGGCAGAATTTGCGTCCGAAACCAACGGCTACACAGCAACCAAGCATCAGCGCGAAGTTGGTACCGGTTACTTCGATGCCGTATCGCTGGCGATCTCCGGCGGTCAGTCTTCCACAACCGCGATGGCCGACTCAACCGAAACCGAGCAGTTCAAGCCAGCTGCTGAATAACCCTGCCCCTGCTTCCCCGCATAATGCGGGGGAGCACCCGGAACCAAGGTTCCACAACTCACAAACCCCGTTAGAGGAGAAATGCCATGACACCCCAGACCCGCGTTAAAGAGCGTGCAGAAGAGCAATCTTCATCCATGAATTCAGACCAGCAAGCCATGATCCGCATGGTTGCCAACGACCTTCACAGACTGAACCAGTCCGTTATGAAAGCCGTTGATGCCGGTGTTTCCGTTGAGCTCGTCCGCTCTGCCCGCCACCACGGCGGCGACGGAAACTGGGGTGACCTCCTGATCCCGGTTATTTTGACACAGGCCCATTAGGAACCAGGAACGCGGTGTTTGCCACTGCACCCTGCTACTCTTTGTGGCGGAAGGCGCTGCGGATCCCTGGGAGGGGGGCCGCAGCGCTTCTGCATTCAAAGACAGCAGTGTGAATGCATCCAGGTACCATCACGCCCGGATCGCAACACCCAAAATCGCCGACGGTGGGGGCACATTCCTTATTCACATCCGGATTTGGTAACCTCAGTTGACTCAAAACCGGAGTCAGCTTCACGACGCCTGACCAAACGCGTCAAACCGGCCCTCAGAAAAACCGCAGGCATCAGAAAAAAGGCAACGAAAGCCGCGAACTCGCGACCGTCATTTTCATTGTAAAAACGTTCAATGTCCTGCGTTTCCTGCCCCGGACCGTGGTTCAGTTTTCTGGTGAAGACAAATAACTGGTAGTGTTCGCCCATGGGTGATGCTCCCTCATAATTTGAAGACATCACACTTTTTATGCATCATATTTGAATTTACATAGCACAACAAATGCGCCATATCTTTCAATTATGAAAGACACAGCCTGGGATCTTTATCAGTATTTCCTCTCTGTCGCCCGACACAATGGGCTTGTGGGCGCAGCGCGCGAGCTAGGCGTCAGTTCCGCAACCGCAGGCAGGAAAATATTGGAGTTGGAAGCGGCTATCAACGATACGCTTTTCCAGCGCGCCCAGACAGGTTACACGCTGACCACGCCGGGCCGCACGCTTTTCAAAGCTCTGCAGGAAATGGAAAGTGCCGCACGAAAAGTCGACGCCCTGAGGGGTGCCAGCGCGTCAAACTACCGGGTTCGCATTATGGCCGGTACATGGAATTCGTTCTTCCTCACCGACCATATTGAACGGATTTGCACCGAAGCCGATCCGTTTCTCATCGACTTTAACACGACTGAGGAGCGCGCAAGGCTAACCTATCGAGAAGCTGATATCGGATTGCGCGCACAGCGTCCCGAAGAGCCCAATCTTGCGGCTCAGAAATTGCCGGATGCCGCCTATGGCGTCTACCGGGCTCGAAATGCACGCGTACCGGAGGACCGGTGGATTGCCGTTGCAGAGGAAAATGCAGTTTCGACCTATTTGCGTTGGCCGCACATCCATCACAAGAACGAAATCGCCTTCACGGTAACCCGTCCAACATCATTGCGAGATCTGATTGTGTCTGGCGCGGGGATAGGTGCCCTACCCTGTATTTGCGGTGAGCGCGAGCAATCGCTTGAACGCATTGGAGATTTGGATGGCTTCACGCACGAACAGTGGCTTGTCATGAACCGAGACGATCGACACCGCCCGGAAATCCGCACTGTCATCAACCGGATTGTAAAACTCTTCCGGGATCACGCCGACATCATGTCTGGCAAAAGGTAGAACTGCGACAAAGAGAAGTTGGGCTCGCGGCAAGTGTGCAAAGGCGATCCGGCATCAAGCGGATTCGCCGGTCCTCGTGACGAGGGCAACCACAAGGTCAGCCGAGCATATAGGCAACAATGAAAACCAGCGCGACGCCTGCATATGCGGTCATTCGCACGATTGCATCAGCCTTTTCGCGCTTCGCAGCAACGGCAATAGCAACTGCGGTGGCTTTTTTGTTCTGCTGTGTCATTTACATGCCTCCAAGTTGGAATTCTGCTGGCATGCCGATTTATTAGCGGCAGTGAGGAAGGTACCATGTTATCAGCGCACCGGCTGTAACATTTTCGTCATAGAAACAGCCTGTGCCTCAAAAGTAAACATAGAATGAAGTCTATGCGGACTTTACCGTGTTTTTCACGCGGATTCTCTGGATCAAGCCACTTGCCCGGCAGAAAACCCCGAGGCCCAGGCCCATTGGAAATTATAACCGCCCAGCCAGCCGGTTACATCCACACATTCACCGATGAAGAAAAGGCCGGACACGGATTTCGCCTGCATGGTTTTTGAGTCGAGCTGGCTCACAGCTATGCCACCAAGCGTTACCTCCGCAGTGCGATAGCCTTCTGTCCCCGCTGGCTTGATGCGCCAATTGCTCAAGATATCGGCGGCCTGTTGCAAGGTCTTGGCCGACATATCAGCCATATTGCCACTGACACCCAACTTTTCGGCCAGGTATTGCGCAAGACGCTTTGGCAAATGTACGGCAAGCGCTGTTGCCAGGGATTGTCGCCCATTGTCTGACTTTGCGGTCTTGAGGGCGTCCATCCAGTCAAGCTCCGGCAAGAGCCGAAGTATGACTTCATCCCCCTCTCGCCAGACGGAAGAAATCTGCAAGATCGCCGGTCCACTTAATCCACGATGGGTGAAGAGCATGGCTTCCCGAAAGGTTGTCTTGCGGCATGATATTTCAACATCCACCGCAACACCGGAAAGGCCTGCCAGCTCGCTCAACATGTCAGGCGATAATGTAAACGGTACCAACGCCGGCCGTGGCTGGATAATTTCCAAACCAAAGTTCTCGGCGATTTTGTAGGCCAGACCTGTCGCCCCCATTTTGGGAATGGATTTTCCGCCGGTCGCAACAACCAAAGAATTGCAGGAGAACGCGCCGAGCGACGTAGCCACGCGGAATTCACCTTGGGCTTGCGAGGTCGAGATGATCTCGACTCCCAGATTGAGAGTGACGCCCGCGTCACGCACTTCCTTGAGCAGCATATCGACAATTTCTTTGGCGCTATTGTCGCAGAAAAGCTGCCCCAGCGTCTTCTCATGCCAGGCTATTCCATGGCGTTCGACCAGCGCGATAAAATCCCGAGGGGTGTAGCGTGCCAATGCCGATTTCACAAAATGCGGGTTGGAGCAGTAGTAGTTGCCGGGTGAGGCATGAATATTGGTGAAGTTGCAGCGCCCACCGCCGGAAATGCGGATCTTCTCACCCGGTGCCCGGGCATGGTCCAGCACAAGTACCTTGCGGCCGCGCTTGCCCGCCTCAATTGCGGCAAACATGCCTGCAGCACCGGCACCCAAGACAATCACATCATACCGCTGATCCAAACCTACCCCTCGCCAAATCGCTCATAATGTTTATGATACATTGCAATGCAATAACATGCGGTGACTTATGACCACCAAACGGAAGATTTCCAAGTCCAATTCCAAACCCAAAACAAATCCTGCCATGGAGGCGGCGATCAAAGCACCTAGAGGTGTGAAAACCTGGGCGGAAGCTGCCGCATGGCTGCGCGCACGCGGAATTGAGGACATTGAGTGCCTGACGCCCGATCTGGCGGGTGTTCCGCGCGGCAAGATGACACCCACGTCCAAGTTCACATCCAATACATCATTGGCTCTACCGTCAGCGCTCTACCGCCATACAATTTCGGGCGAATACCCGGATGAAACGGGCGACTTCCGTTACGACCCGCGTGACAGCGACATAAAGCTGGTGCCTGACCTTTCGACGCTTGCTGTGGTGCCTTGGGAAACCGACCCGACCGCTCAGGTGATCTGCGATATAGCAGGCTCTAATGGCGACGACGTACCTTATACACCGCGTAATGTGCTCAAGCGCGTGGCCGGTCTCTACGAAGCCAAGGGTTGGAGACCCATTGTTGCTCCGGAAATCGAGTTCTATTTGGTCGCCAAAAGCGCCGACCCTGACAACCCGCTGCATCCACCGTCAGGCCGTTCCGGGCGTCCGATCACTGGCGGGCAGGCCTACTCCATCGCCGGCATCAACGAGTTCGACGAGTTGATAGATGACATCTATCACTTCTCCGAAGCCCAAGGCCTGGAAATTGATACGCTGATTCATGAAGAAGGGCCTGCGCAGCTGGAGATCAACCTGCGCCACGGCGACCCGGTTGAGCTGGCCGATCAGGTGTTCCTCTTCAAACGCACCATTCGTGAGGCCGCGCTCAAGCATGACATTTACGCGACCTTCATGGCCAAGCCTATGCAAGGACAGGCCGGCTCGGCCATGCACATTCACCAATCTGTCGTGGACGCGAAGACAGGAAAGAACATATTCAGCGCCGAGGATGGTCAACCAACCCCGGCCTTCTTCCACTTTGTGGGGGGCATGCAGCATTACATTCCAAAAGCCATGGTGATGATGGCGCCCTACGTGAATTCCTACCGTCGCATGACACCCGATATGGCCTGCCCAGTTAATACAGCCTGGGGCTATGATAACCGCACCACCGCATTTCGCGTTCCTGTGTCTGACGCTCAGGGGCGGCGTATTGAAAACCGCCTGCCGGGTTCGGATGCGAACCCTTATCTGGCACTCGCGGCTTCACTGGCCTGCGGCTATCTGGGCATCATCAACCAGATCACACCCACTGACCCCACCGCAGATACTGCCAATGAAGGCGACATCGAGTTGCCGAGAGGCTTGTTGGAAGCCGTATCGCTTCTGGAGGGAGAGCCCGCGCTGGCTGACGTTTTCAGTCCAGAATTTATCAACCTTTATTCCGGAGTAAAGCGCGGCGAGTTCGAAACCTTCATGCAGGTTATCAGCCCGTGGGAGCGTGAATTCCTGTTGTTGAATGTATAACGATTAGAGCCCGTGCGATGACTTATCAAAGCCCGATTTCACCGGGAATATCCTGGTATGAAGAAACCGTCGGAGAACGACCGGAATATAGCACGCTGGACGGTTCCATCAAAACCGATGTAGCCATTATTGGCGGCGGATTTACCGGCCTACAGGCAGCCTATAACCTCGCGAAAGGCGGCGTCAGCGTCGCGTTGATCGAGGCCCACCGTTTTGGCGATGGCGCTTCAGGCCGTAGCGGCGGGCAGATGGGAACAGGGCAACGCTGGTTTCCCGAAGAGCGCGAGAAAGAGCTTGGGTTTGAACAATCCAAAGCACTGTTTGATCTGGCAGAAAACGCCAAGCACTACCTGATGGATTTCGCTGGCACCCACAATATCGACATCGAATATGTGCCAGGGCAGATGAATGTCTCGCACAAGAAATCTTATGAGCGAGAGTATCGCGAAAGCGTCGAGGCCTCGGCGGAGCGCTATGGCTATCAGCATTTCTCATTCATGGGCAAAGAAGAGACCGCTGAACGGCTCGGTTCAAAACTCTATCACTTCGGCATACGCGACACCGGCACCGGCCATATTCATCCCTTGAAGCTCGTCGTTGGCCTTGCCCACGCCGCAGCGCAGGCAGGCGCGCACATCTTTGAGAAGACGCCCGCACAGAAAATCGAAAAACGGGCCGATGGCTTTGCGATTATCACGGCCAAAGGAACCGTCACTGCGGATCGCGTGCTCCTTGCCTGCAATGCGCATATCGATGGCCTTGAACCGGTAAACGCTGCGCATGTCATGCCCATTCGTTCGTTTATCGGCGCAACGGAGCCGCTCGATAATTTCCCTGACGTCATACCCGGCAATGAGGCCGTGGCAGACTCGCGCTTTGTTGTGCGCTATTTCCGCATGTCGAAAGACCGCCGACTGCTGTTTGGCGGCCGGGAGGCTTACACTGCCGACCACCCTCGCGACATTTCGCTCCACATCCGCAGGCAGATCACCGAGGTCTATCCGCAACTCGCCAACATCAAGATCGACCATTCCTGGGGCGGATCAGTTGGCATTACGCTGACGCGCGAACCATTTGCACGTGAGATTTCACCTGGCCTGACAGCACTCGGCGGCTATTCTGGTCATGGCGTCATGCTGTCCAACTACTGCGGCAAAATATACGCTGATGCCGTGTTGGGCAAAGGGGATGAACTGAACTTGCTCAAAGCTCTGAATGTTCCGCCATTCCCCGGTGGCGCACGCTTGCGCAAGCCCCTCCTGCTTCTGGCGCTGACATGGTACTCACTGATCGACAAGTTGTGAGCCAGAGACTGTCAAAGTCACCTGAAATCAGGACCAGTTCTCTTTCACCGATTCCATGACCACATTTGTGGACGTGTTTGCGACATGCGGCAGGCTGGAGATTTTCTCGCCCAGGACCTCACGGTAGCGAAGCATGTCGGAGGTGCGCACCTTCAATAGGTAGTCAAAGCGACCAGCGATAAGGTGACACTCCTCAATCTCCTTGATCTTCTTCACCCCTTCATTGAAGGCGTAAAGCGCGTCATCGCGTGTATCAGAGAGTTTCACTTCGACAAACGCAACCTGACTTAGGCCCAGCTTCTCGGGGTTCAAAACAGCTCTGAACCCCTCAATATAGCCCTGATCAATCAAGCGACGCATACGCACCTGACACGGCGTCTTGGAGAGACCCACACGCGTTGACAGTTCAGTGACGGTCAAGCGGCCGTCGCCACTCAACTCATTCAGGATTTTGATGTCCCACTTGTCTAATTCACCATCAATGTCGAATTTGTCAGCCATATTCCCTAATCCTTAGACGAAGATAAGATACATATGACAATCAATTCGGTCAATTAAGGAAAAAAGTACCTGCAACTTGGATTATCCTCAAGGAAGTTGAACTCAATGGAGATTTGCCGTGACCTCCTCAGCCGCAAGCGCACCTACCAATTCGCTCCGCCCATTCTCCACCTTTGCGCCGCCAATCGCCGCGCAGACTGATCTGCGAGCGGCGATCACAGCCGCTTACCGCATCCCGGAAGCACAAAGCGTAGCAGCACTGCTGCATGTCGCCGGTCAGAACGAGACACAACAGGCAGCAATAGCGACAACGGCAGAGCAATTGATCACTGCTTTGAGGGCTAAACCGCGCGGAAATGGCGTTGACGGCCTGGTACATGAGTACTCGTTGTCCAGCCAGGAAGGCATCGCACTGATGTGTCTGGCCGAAGCTCTCTTGCGCATTCCAGACAAAGCAACACGCGACGCGCTGATCCGCGACAAGATCTCTGCCGGTGACTGGAAATCCCATCTGGGCGATGGTCGCTCGCTTTTTGTCAACGCGGCAACATGGGGCTTGATCGTCACGCGCAAGCTGACTTCAACAGTTGATGACAAGAGCCTTGCCTCCGCGCTTACGCGGCTCATCGGTCGCTATGGCGAGCCGGTGATCCGCCAGGCTGTCGATATGGCCATGCGCATGATGGGCGAGCAATTTGTCACCGGTCAGACGATTGAGGAGGCGCTAATCAACGCCCGCCGTATGGAGAAGAAGGGCTTCCGCTATTCCTATGATATGCTGGGCGAAGCCGCCATGACAGCAGAGGATGCCGCCCGGTACTACAAGGAATATGAAACGGCCATTCATGCCATAGGCAAGGCTGCGAAAGGGCGCGGCGTTTATGAGGAAGCTGGGATTTCCATCAAGCTTTCCGCTCTGCATCCGCGCTATTGGCGCAACCAATCTGACCGGGTGATGGAAGAGCTCCTGCCGCGCGTCAAAACACTTGCCGCCCTCGCCAAGTCTTACGATATCGGCCTCAATATCGACGCTGAAGAGGCCGACAGGCTTGAACTGTCGCTCGACATTCTGGAAGCGCTATGCCTAGATGAAAATCTGGCGGGATGGAATGGCATCGGCTTCGTGGTACAGGCCTACGGAAAGCGTGCACCAGCCGTTCTTGATTACATCATAGATCTCGCTCGCCGCACCAATCACCGCATCATGCTGCGCCTGGTAAAGGGTGCGTATTGGGATGCGGAAATCAAACGTGCCCAACTGGACGGAATGGAAGACTACCCCGTCTTCACCCGCAAGGTGCATACGGATGTCTCCTATATTGCCTGCGCGCGCAAATTGCTTGGCGCAATTGACGCCGTCTTCCCGCAATTTGCGACACATAATGCCCAATCATTGGCGACGATCTACCACATGGCGGGCAACGAGTTTGAAGTCGGCCAGTATGAGTTTCAGTGTCTGCACGGCATGGGCGAACCGCTCTACGAAGAGGTGGTCGGGAAAGCAAAGCTCAACCGCCCGGCCCGCATCTATGCACCGGTTGGCACGCATGAAACTCTGTTGGCCTATCTGGTACGCCGACTTTTGGAAAACGGTGCGAACTCCTCATTCGTGAACCGAATTGCAGACCCCAAGGTGCCCGTCTCAGACCTCACGGCCGACCCGGTAGAGGTCGTTCGCCGCATGACATCGCCTGGTGCACCGCACGAAAAGATTGGCCTGCCGGAGAGAATTCTGGGGTCTCGCAACAACTCCGCTGGACTGGACCTTTCCAATGAGAGCGTGCTGGCCTCGCTGACTGACGCCCTTAAACAAAGCGCCGAAGTTCAATGGCATGCAGAACCTCTGCTGGCACAGGGAGAAAGCGCTGGCATGCCGACGCCAGTGCTCAATCCTGCCAACCATGCGGACGTGGTCGGCACTGTGATTGAGGCGCAGCCTGCCCAAGCGACAAAAGCTGTTTCCGATGCAGCCAAATTCTCCGCTGCCTGGGCTGAAACGCCAGCCTTCCAGCGTGCGGCAATTCTGGAGCGCGCTGCAGATGCAATGCAGGACCAGCTGGAAACGCTTATGGGAATTGCCATGCGGGAAGCGGGCAAGTCTGCCCCCAATGCTGTCGGCGAGGTTCGCGAAGCCATCGACTTCCTGCGCTACTATGCAGCGCAGGCGCGCGAAGCGCTGAGCGACACAACACCGCTCGGCCCCATCGTCTGCATCAGCCCATGGAACTTTCCGCTTGCGATCTTCACCGGACAGATTTCCGCGGCTCTGGCCGCAGGTAACACTGTACTGGCCAAACCTGCCGAAGAGACCCCGTTGATCGCGGCAAAAGCCGTGGAAATATTGCATTCAGCGGGCGTGCCACGTGCCGCGTTGCAGTTTTTGCCGGGTGACGGGCGCATTGGTGCTGCACTGGTTGAAGCACCACAGGTGGCAGGCGTCATGTTCACAGGCTCGACAGAAGTTGCGCGCCTCATCCAGGGCCAGCTTGCAAACCGCCTCACAGCGGACGACAAGCCTCTGCCCCTGATCGCCGAAACCGGCGGGCAGAATGCCATGATCGTTGATTCCTCTGCTCTGGCCGAACAGGTCGTGGCGGACGTGATCGCATCTGCATTTGATAGTGCCGGTCAACGCTGCTCGGCTTTGCGCATTCTCTGCCTTCAGGAAGAAATTGCCGATCGCACACTCAATATGCTGAAGGGCGCAATGGCAGAACTCAGCATCGGTTCTACCGATAAGATTTCGACCGACATCGGTCCGGTCATCAGTGCTGAAGCCGCCAACACAATTAACGCGCACGTGGCCAAAATGCGTGACTTGGGACACAAGGTCGAACAGCTCAACCTGATTGGCGACACACGGCAAGGCACGTTCGTCTCTCCGACAATCATCGAGATTGGAGACATTGGAGAGTTGGAGCGCGAGGTTTTTGGCCCTGTTCTTCATGTTATTCGCTACAAGCGAAAGGACATGCTCAAGCTGGTCGATGCCATAAATGCGACCGGCTACGGCCTGACATTCGGTCTGCACACGCGACTTGACGAAACCATTGCGCAAGTCACCTCGCGCATCAAGGCTGGCAATATCTACGTTAATCGCAACGTCATTGGCGCGGTCGTTGGAGTGCAGCCTTTTGGTGGGCGTGGCCTTTCCGGCACCGGCCCGAAGGCTGGCGGCCCGTTTTATCTGGAACGCCTGGTCAAGAAGGCCCCGCCACCTGCTGGCCTGACAACCAATTACACCGATCAGGCGACGCTGGACCTTGCAGACTGGCTTGACGAAAGGGGAGATGCAAAACGTGCGGAGATTGTCCGTTCTGCGGCACGAAACTCACGATTGGGCGTGAACATCGAACTGCCTGGCCCTGCTGGCGAAGACAACCTCTACTCGCTGCATCCCCGCGGACGCATACTGCTAGCTCCGCAAAGCGAGCATGGTCTCATCGTGCAATTGGCGGCGGCGCTTGCAACTGGCAATACCGCAATCATCGACACTTCCGTTGGGCTTACTTCAATCCTTGAGGCTCTCCCCCAAAGTGTGAAAGCACGTCTTGAGCAAAGTGATGACTGGGCAAAGAACGGGCCATTTGCAGGCGCACTCATCGAAGGCGATGCGGAGGCTGTGCGTGGATACAATACCGCAATCGCATGCCTGCCAGGTCCGCTGGTATTGACACAAGCCGCCAGCCCGGCGGAGTTGCAGGACGGTCAACCCTATTGCCTGAATTGGCTGGTGGAAGAAGTTTCAACATCCATCAACACGGCCGCAGCTGGCGGTAATGCGAGCCTTATGGCGATCGGCTGAGGCCGAAAAAGACAAAGAGAAACAAGCCAGTCATGCTGCGTCGGCGTTTGATCCCCCAAACGCCGACGTCTTTTTGCCCGCTTTCAAAACAAAGTTTCACGAGAATTTCATAGACCGCACTAGAATTTTTAAATCGATTAGATTATGAGTGGGCCTCCCAAGACCGCAAGGATTATACCCTGATGACCGCTCAAATCATTCCCGTTGATCCATTCGACTATATTGTGTTCGGAGGAACCGGCGATCTCGCGGAACGCAAGCTGCTTCCCGCGCTATATCAGCGTCAGCTCGCTGGTCAGCTGACCGAACCCACCCGCATCATTGGCGCGTCCCGTTCCGAAATGACGGATGCTGCCTATCGCAAATTTGCAACGGCCGCTCTGAAGAAATTCCTCAAGAGCGAAGAGTTCGTGAAGGAAGAGGTGGAGAAATTCTGCGCTCGTCTTTTCTACGTCTCCGTGGATGCGACCAGCGATCGTGGCTGGGAAGAATTGAAGAAGACGCTGGACGAGGGCAAGGACCGCGTCCGCGCCTTTTATCTAGCGGTCTCACCTTCGATCTTTGGTGACATTTCCGAACGCATTCGTGACACCAAGCTGATCACGAAGCAGACGCGTATCGTTGTCGAAAAGCCGATTGGCCGTGACCTCGACTCTGCACTTGCGCTTAACAACACTATCGGCAAGGTCTTCAACGAAGAACATATTTTCCGTATTGACCATTATCTGGGCAAGGAAACGGTTCAAAACCTTATGGCGCTTCGCTTTGCCAACGCGCTTTATGAGCCGCTTTGGAACTTCGCCCATATTGACCATGTGCAGATCACTGTTGCCGAGTCGGTCGGCCTGGAGAGCCGTGCGGGCTACTACGACAAGGCGGGCGCGCTGCGCGACATGGTGCAGAACCACATTCTGCAGCTTCTATGCCTTGTAGCGATGGAACCACCATCATCTATGGACCCGGAAGCTGTGCGCGACGAAAAGCTGAAGGTTCTTCGCTCGCTGAAACCAATCAACGCCAACAATGTCGAGAAGCTTTCAGTTCGTGGTCAATATAAGGCTGGCGCTTCTGCTTCCGGCCCGGTCAAAGGCTATCTGGAAGAGCTGGAAGGTGGCGTCTCCAACACCGAGACCTATGTTGCATTGAAGGCGGAAATTGGAAGCTGGCGCTGGGCGGGCGTTCCCTTTTACATCCGCACCGGCAAGCGTTTGACAACGCGGATGTCCGAAATCGTCATCAATTTCAAGCCAATCCCGCATTCCATCTTCGATGCTTCTGCGGGCCGTATCTCAGCCAACCAGCTCGTCATTCGTCTGCAGCCTGACGAGGGCGTGAAGCAATGGCTCATGATTAAGGAGCCGGGTCCGGGTGGAATGCGCCTGAAGAACGTGCCGCTGGACATGAGCTTCGACGAGTCTTTTGGCGAACGCAATCCAGATGCCTACGAGCGACTGCTGATGGACGTGGTGCGCAACAACCAGACCCTCTTTATGCGCCGCGATGAAGTGGAAGCCGCCTGGAACTGGGTTGATCCCATCCTCAAGGCTTGGGAAGAAACCGGGCAGAGCTGCCAGAGTTACACTGCAGGCACCTGGGGACCCAGCCAGGCTGTTGCATTGATTGAGCGCGACGGTCGCACCTGGCACGAGGGAGAGTGAGCGTGACGATCATTCGCAACAACTATTCCAGTGGCTCGGAACTGGCCGAGGCTCTAGCGGGACATGTCGCGGCCAAACTGGACAAGGCGATAGAAACAAAAGGTCGTGCCAGCATCGCAGTGTCGGGTGGCTCAACACCGAAGGCCTTCTTCAAGGCCCTGTCAAACTGCACTCTCGACTGGTCCTGTGTCACTGTGACCCTTGTTGACGAACGCTTTGTGCCGCTGGAAAATCCGCGTTCAAACCATTTTCTGGTGCGCGAGAACCTGCTGCAAAACAAGGCGGCAAACGCACGCTTTATTCCACTTTTCCACGATGGCGTGGATGCAGAAGCAGCCGCTTCGCTGGCTGCACAGGAAGCTGCAGACATCTTTTCGCCTTTTGATGTTGTCATTTTGGGAATGGGCAATGATGGCCATACGGCCTCGTTCTTTCCCGGCGGCAGCAACCTCGCCATTGCCATAGATGCGTCTCAGCCAAAAAGCGTGGTCACAATGGAGGCCGAAGGCGCTGGCGAAACCAGACTGACCTTTAATTTCTCCGCGCTTCAGGATGCTGCACTACTGGTGCTGCACATTGAAGGTGATGCAAAAGCGGAGACGCTTGAAAAAGCCCTGGGCGATGGCCCCGAAGAAGATATGCCCGTTCGCGCCGTGCTGCGCCGTGCGGCATCTCCCACGGAAATATACTGGGCACCCTGACACAAGCGACACGAAGTCGTGACCTTGAGTCAAACCGTTGAAGCAACTCTTTGGACCTAGAAGGAAGGCAACTCCCATGTCTGCAAACAAGGCCATTTCGGAAATTACCGCACGTATCGTCGAGCGCTCGAAGCCAACACGCGAAGGCTACCTCGACAAGATCCGCAACGCAGCATCCAAGGGTGTACATCGCTCGGTGCTTTCCTGCGGCAACCTAGCGCATGGTTTTGCCCCCTGCTCTCCCGCCGAGAAAGAGGCCCTTTCTGGCGACACTGTCCCGAACCTTGGCATCATCACTGCCTACAACGACATGCTTTCGGCGCACCAGCCCTATGAGAACTTTCCAGCGCTAATCCGCGAAGCGGCCCGTGATGCCGGTGGCATTGCACAGGTAGCCGGTGGCGTGCCCGCCATGTGCGATGGCGTTACCCAGGGGCAGCCCGGCATGGAGCTATCGCTCTTTTCGCGCGACTTGATCGCCATGGCAGCAGCCGTTGGCCTTTCCCACAATATGTTCGATTCTGCTGTCTATCTCGGCGTGTGCGACAAGATTGTACCTGGCCTGACAATAGCCGCTCTGACATTCGGCCACATTCCAGCGGTATTCATCCCCGCTGGTCCGATGACAACCGGATTACCAAATGATGAGAAGTCCCGCATTCGCCAGCTCTATGCTGAGGGCAAGGTTGGCCGCGACGCTCTTCTGGAGGCAGAATCCAAGTCCTATCACGGCCCCGGAACCTGCACATTCTACGGCACTGCAAACTCCAACCAGATGCTTATGGAAATCATGGGGTTCCATATGCCAGGCAGCTCGTTCATCAACCCCAACACACCACTGCGCGATGCGCTGACCAGGGAAGCAACCAAGCGTGCCTTGGCCATCACCGCACAGGGCAACGAATTTACGCCAGCCGGCGAAATGATAGACGAGCGGTCCATCGTCAACGGCGTTGTCGGCCTGCACGCAACGGGTGGTTCCACAAACCATACGCTGCACTTGCTGGCCATGGCACGGGCAGCAGGTATCGTGCTCACCTGGGAAGATATTTCCGACCTTTCAAACATCGTTCCGTTGCTGGCGCGCGTCTATCCGAATGGGCTTGCCGATGTGAACCATTTCCACGCTGCTGGCGGCATGGGCTTCCTCATCAAGCAGCTTCTCAAAGGTGGCCTGCTGCACGACGATGTGCGCACGGTTTATGGTGAAGGCCTGGCGGCATACACGATTGAACCCAAGCTGGGTGAAGACGGCAACGTTATTCGCGAGGCGGCTCCAGAGGTCAGCCACGACCCGAAAGTTCTCTCCACAATTGATGCCCCCTTCCAGGCCAATGGCGGCCTGAAGGTCCTCAACGGTAATTTGGGCAAGGCCGTTATCAAAATCTCAGCGGTGAAAGCGGACAAACATATCATTGAAGCACCGGCGATCATTTTCGAAAGCCAGAAGGCGCTTCAAGATGCGTTCAAGGCAGGAAAGCTTGATCGCGACTTCGTTGCCGTCGTTCGGTTCCAGGGACCCAAGGCAAATGGCATGCCGGAGCTACACAAGCTGACACCGCCGCTCGGTGTTCTGCAGGATCGTGGATTCAACGTTGCTCTCCTGACTGACGGGCGCATGTCGGGTGCATCCGGCAAGGTGCCTGCAGCCATTCACCTGACACCCGAAGCGGTTTCCGGTGGCCCGATTGCACGCATCAAGGATGGAGACATGATCCGTCTTGACGCCAAAGCTGGCACAATTGAAGTTCTGGTGGATGAGGCTGAATTCAACGCTCGCGCCCCGGCACAAGCGGATTTGTCGAGCAACGAGTTCGGCATGGGCCGCGAACTGTTCGCACCATTCAGACGCGTGGCAGGCCCTGCAGACGAAGGTGCAAGCGTATTGTTCTAGGGGCAGGCTCCCAAGTGCTTTCTTACCGGCTCCATGGAGCCGGTAAGCCAAGCAAAGAGCAAAGTTGCATGATATTATGCGTTCTGGATCTCAGAGCATTTTCCCGGCCAATTGCAGCGTTCGCCAACAGCGCAAATGCCCAAGCCCGGTCTCGCACAATCAACGCAAATAGCTATGACCATCTGCGTCAAAGAGGTGCAGCTTGGCAATATCGGCATTAAACCGCAGCCGTTCGCCACGCTCAAATTTCACGATGCCCGGCAACTTGGCAACGTGCGGCTCTTCGCTTCGCTGACCTTCGAGGTAAACCAAAGTCACCTCGCCAAGCCCTTCAACGATATCCACTGCACCGTCCAGAATGAAGTCGTTACCGGTGGTTATCGAAAGGTCTTCCGGACGGACGCCAAAAGAGCATTCCTTGCCCTCTTCTGAAGCCTCAGTGGGAATATTGACCGTCACGACGTGGCCGCCCGGCAGGCTGACCTTCGTTTGTGCCCCGGTTTCAGCGATCTTCGCCGGTATGATATTCATAGCCGGTGACCCGATGAACTGGGCCACAAACAGATTTGCCGGACGTTCATAGAGATCCAGCGGTGCACCAACTTGTTCAATCTTGCCAGCAGAAAGAACCACGATGCGATCCGCCAGGGTCATAGCCTCTACCTGATCGTGCGTAACGTAGATCATCGTGGTGTCGGGCATGGATTCGTTGAGCTTGGCAATCTCGATGCGCGTTGCCACACGCAGCGCAGCATCAAGGTTTGAAAGCGGCTCATCGAAGAGAAAGACCTTGGGATTGCGGCAGATGGCGCGACCGATAGCAACACGCTGTCGCTGACCACCGGATAGCGCCTTTGGCAGGCGGTCGAGATAAGGCGTGAGTTGGAGAATTTCAGCGGCCGCTTTCACCCGGCGCTCAATCTCTTCTTTGCTCTCCTTGGCAATCCGCATGCCAAACGCCATGTTGTCGTAGACTGTCATATGCGGATAGAGCGCGTAGGACTGGAAGACCATGGCAATGCCGCGCATCGACGGCGGTATGTCATTGACCCGCTGATCATCGATATACATGTCGCCAGCAGTGATGCTCTCAAGGCCGGCGATCATGCGCAGGAGTGTCGATTTTCCGCAGCCCGAAGGCCCGACGAAAACAATGAACTCGCCCTGACTGATTTCAAGGTCCACGCCCTTGATGACATTGACCGCCCCGTAGGACTTGCGAATGCCTTTCAGCGTCAATCCGGTCATTTTCCCCTCCTAAATCACGCGCGCAAAATACGCACCCCAGGCCGGCAAGCCGATCCCGTTTTCATTATTTTGAAATTCAAAACCATGTCCATCGAGTGGCTCCAACCCAGCCATCCCTGGCATAAAGACTTGCGGTTCGCCACTCATGTTGAAGCAGCAAAGGATCGTCTCGTTGCCAAGGCTGCGCTCAATGGCGAGGACATGACCGTCGCTTTTCACAATACGCATTGCGCCCTTGGCCAGCGCCGGATGCATCTGTCGGAAAGCCATGAAGCGTCTATATTGAGAAAGCACCGAAGCGGAATTGTCCTCCTGCACAGAAACCGCGCGTATCACGTGTTCAGACGGCACCGGTAGCCACGGCTTTCCAGAGGTAAAGCCACCTTTGTCGATGGCTTCCCAGACCATCGGAGTGCGGCATCCGTCGCGCCCCTTGTAGTTCGGCCAAAACTGAATGCCGTATGGGTCCTGAAGATCTTCAAACGCGAGCTCGGCCTCGGGGAGCCCCAGTTCCTCACCCTCATAAAGGCACACGGACCCACGCAGAGAAAGCAGCAGTGCGTTAAGCAGCTTGGCATAGGCGTCAGGATCGTCAATGCCCTCACCCCACCGCGTGATATGGCGGGTTACGTCATGGTTTGAAAAAGCCCAGCAGGCCCAACCTTCCGGCGCGGCTTTCTCAAATGCCGCCTGCACTTCAGCAATTCGACTTGGCGAAAGCGGCTCAGCGGACAATAGTTCAAATGCGTAGCACATCTGCACCTTGTCATCGCCCGACGTATATTCACCGGCAATCTCCAGCCCGCGTTGGGCATCGCCCACCTCACCCACTGCAGCGATCGCAGGATATTCATCCATCACCGCGCGAAACCGCTTCAGGAATTCCAGGTTCTCCGGTTGGTTCTTGTCGTAGAGATGCTCCTGATGGTTATACGGGTTGACCGCAGGCGCAATGTTGGCGTTGCGCAGTTCTTCAGGCAATGGCGGATTGTCGCGCAGCTGCTTGTCATGAAAATAGAAGTTGATCGTATCCAGACGGAAACCATCGACACCACGATCCAGCCAGAAGCGCACGACATTCAGCAATGCCTCCTGAACCTCTGCATTATGGAGATTCAAATCCGGCTGCTGAACAAGGAAGTTGTGGAGGTAGTATTGGCACCGGGTCGCATCCCATTGCCAGCCGGAACCGCCAAATATCGAAAGCCAATTGTTAGGCGGGGTTCCGTCCGGTTTTGCATCCGCCCAGACATACCAATCCGACTTCGGATTGTCCCGGCTTGAACGGCTCTCAACAAACCACTGGTGCTGATCAGATGTGTGCGACAGCACCAGATCAATCATCACCTTGATGCCGAGACGATGTGCTTCTTCGATCACCAAATCGAAATCGGCCAGCGACCCAAATATGGGATCGACATCGATGTAGTTGGATACATCGTAGCCAAAATCCTTCATTGGGGAGGTGAAGAATGGCGAGATCCAGATCGCGTCCACACCCAGGGAAGCGACATATGGCAACCGGGACGCAATGCCGCGCATGTCACCAATGCCGTCACCATTGGAGTCCTGAAACGAACGCGGATAGATCTGATAGATCACGGCACCGCGCCACCAGTCCTTGTCGACGGCAGGTGCTGAAGTTGGTTCAGAGGTGGCCAATGCCGATTGCATTTACGTTTGCTCCAATATGACGAGTTACTTGACAGATCCGGCCAGGAGACCACGGACCAGATAGCGCTGCATGGCAAAGAAGACGGCCAAAGGTACAGCGATTGAAATGAACGCTGACGTCGCCAGAATTTCCCAATTGCCACCGCGTGTTCCCAGCAGTTCAACAATCTGCTTGGTCATGACGGTCGTCTCACCGGTTGAGTCAATGAGAAAGACGAGTGCCACCAACAGGTCATTCCAGGTCCACAGGAATTGGAAGATGGCAAAGGATGCCAGTGCGGGGAAGGAGAGTGGCAGAATGATCTTCACGAAGATCTGGAATTCGGTCGCGCCATCGACGCGAGCATTCTCAATAATGTCGCGCGGAAGTCCCACCATATAGTTGCGCAGCAAATATATGGCGAGGGGAAGGCCAAAGCCTGTATGCGCCAACCAGACGCCCAGATAGCCTTTGCCAATGCCAATATCATTGTGAAGCCTGAGCAGCGGAATGAGTGCCAGCTGCAGCGGAACCACCAGCAAACCCACTATGGCGGCAATCAGCAACGCTCGACCGGGGAAATCCATCCAAGCAAGCGCATAGGCAGCAAAGGCCGCAACCAGAATGGGAATGATCGTCGCCGGAATGGTCACCGTCAGCGTATTGAAGAACGCCTTGCCCATGCCCTCACGGTTATTCGGGTTCAGCAAGATGTTGGAATAATTTTGCAACGTGAATTCCGGAGGCGTCGCCGCGGTGGCAAAAATGCGAGGCAGACGTGTTCCGGCAAAGCTGTTGGGGCCGGAAAGTTCGTAAGTACCCGCACTATCCAATGTAAGCGTAACACCATCGCCGAGATCAGCAACATCCCCAGGTGCGTAGGCGGTTGTGTCGCGCGAACTTGTTCCCCACGCACTGACAGTCGCGTCGGCGTTACCGAACAGCTTACCGACGATCACGAAACGCCCGTCCTTTTGCATCTCATCACCCTCCACCCGAATGGCGGGGACGGAGCGCTCTTGCGTGAAGAGCGACGCCCACCAGCCACTGGAGGAGATCTGGTCCGCAGTGCGGAACGATGAGACAAAGAGGCCAAGTGTCGGAAATAGCCAGATGGCGACCAGCAGAACAACCGAGATGTTCACCGCCCAGGCAAGACCAGACTTTTTTGAAATTGCAGAATTCATTTCCGACCCTCCCTCAGCGCATTTCCT
This sequence comes from Ensifer sp., assembly GCA_050301895.1. Lineage (GTDB taxonomy): Bacteria > Pseudomonadota > Alphaproteobacteria > Rhizobiales > Rhizobiaceae > Ensifer_A. The sequence continues at coordinate 361,031 of JBNKZZ010000004.1, forward strand.
TGCGGGCATTCATGACGTTCCAGACGAGGATTGGCGTCACCAGCAGCATGATAATCATGGCACTTGCCGAACCCACGCCCCAATCATTCGCACGGAAGAGCTTGTCGTACATATAGTTGGCGAGAACCTGCGTTTCCCACTGCCCATTGGTCATGGCAAACACGATGTCGAAGACCTTCAACACAACAATGGTGATGGTGGTCCACACCACAACGATGGTACCCATGATCTGCGGCACCTTGATCTTGAAGAAGATCTGGAACGGGTTGGCGCCATCAATGATTGCGGCCTCGACCGTTTCCTCTGGAATGCCGCGCAGTGCTGCAGAAAGTATGACCATGGCAAAACCGGTTTGAATCCAGATCAGTACCACCATCAGGAAGAAACTGTTCCAGAATGGAATGGTCAACCAGGTTTGCGGTTCGCTGCCCCCGAGCGCCAGATAGACAGCGTTCAAGACGCCAATCTGATCCTGACCTTCCGGTCTGGTGTCGTAAACCAGCTTCCAGATAACCGAAGCACCCACAAATGAGATGGCCATCGGCATGAAGATGATGGACTTGGCAATATTGCCCCATTTAATGCGGTCCGTGAGCTGGGCCGCGAGAAGACCAAATGCAGTGGAGAACGCAGGCACCACGACCAGCCAAAGCGCATTGTTGCGCATGGCTTCCCAGAACTTCGGATCGTCCGCCAGCTGCCGGTAATTTTCCAATCCGACAAAGCGCGTTGCATCGCCGGGCAGGCGCTCAGACACCGAAAGCCAGAGGGTAGCAACCACCGGGTAAGCAAGGTAGAGACCAAGCGCGATGAGCGCCGGGGCCAGAAAGAGCCAAGGCCTGATTTGGTTTGCACGGTTGATATTTCGCCCCGCATTGGGGCCTTTCCCCGGGAAAAGAACCTTGTCGAGAAACTGATTGGACAGATAGAAATAGCCCACGCAGCCGCCGACGCCGAGAATAATGGTGAATAGTCCCTGCAGTGCCGGATTCATCCTTCCCTCCCCGAAGGTTTTTCAGTTCAGACACTCCCGGACGAAACCGGGAGTGCCTTAAGCGCAAACAGCCAATTATTATTTGATTTTATCCCAGGCCGCCTGCACTTCATTGGCAACATCTTCTGCAGATTTGCCGCTGGTATAATCCACCATGCCGGTCCAGAATGCACCTGCACCAATGGCACCTGGCATAAGGTCCGATCCATCAAAGCGGAACGTCGTCGCACCGAGAAGGATGTCGTTCATCTTCTTCAGCGTCGGATCACTGAACAGTTCCGTGTTCACACCCTTGTGCGGGGTGAGGAAGCCTTTGCGCGCCATCCAGATTTCATGCGCGATAGGTGACTCCAGGAACTTAATGAGAGCCTGTGCGCCGGGGCTGTCCTTGGTGATACCCCAAACGGTACCCGCACCGAGAACCGGTGAACCGAGATCTTTGCCAGCATATGCAGGCATGTAGAAGAAGTCAGCATCGGTGCCAACCTGCGTGCCTTCCGGGAAAAATGCCGGGATAAAGGACGCCTGACGGTGCATGTAGCACTGCGGCGGTGCAGAGAAGAGGCCCTTCGGGCTATCACGGAAGTCTGTCGAAGCAACCGCATCCGTGCCGCCAGCAACCATGTCGCCGTTACGCGCGAACCAGCCAAATTCCTCAATCGCGCCAATAACAGCCGGATCATTGAACTTCACTTCGTTGGTGACCCACTTGTCATAGACGTCGGGAGATTGGGTGCGGAGCATGAAATCTTCCACCCAGTCCGTTGCCGGCCAGCCAGTGGCAGCACCTGAACCCAAGCCAATGCACCATGGCGTGCCGCCGTCCGCAACGATCTTCTCGCTGAGAGCTTTCAGCTCTTCCATCGTCTTCGGGACTTCATATCCGGCATCTTCAAAGTTTTCCGGCACATACCAAACGAGCGACTTCACATCGACCTTGTAGAAGAAACCGTAAAGGGACTTGTTGCCATCAGGACCCGCATAGGTTCCAAGATCAACCCATGACTGACCAGCAGCATAGTTGTCTCGCACCCAGTCGCCGGTACCTTCCGGCAGCGGACTCAGGAAACCACGCTTTGCCATGTCTGCAGCCAGACCCGGCTGCGGGAAGACCGCAACATTTGGTGCAGAGCCAGCTTCAGCGTCGACCATAATCTGCTGCTCGAAGCTGTCGGAGCCCACATAACGTACGTCTGCGCCAGTCGCTTCGGCAAAATAGGCAAGCACGGCTTCAACGTTTTCCTGGTCCGGACCAAGCCATGGACCAAACACAGTAACCTGCTCACCATTAAGCTGAATTGACTTCAGGGCTTCATAGCTGTCCCAGTGAAAACGCGAATCCTCGCCAGGCTTGAAGTCAAGATCTGCAGCGAATGCCGCTCCAGTCGCAAGCGCGGAAACTGCAACTCCGATTAGAAATGCATTTCTCATTAGTTCCTCCATTATTGCTCCGGCAATCGGCCAGAGAATTCCTCAATTCAAAACATTCAAAGCGCTTTGAAAACCTCTCCCTTTAATAAAGCATCAAAGCAGGTTCTCCCGCAAGCCCGTTTTTTGGCTAAATTATCGATTTTTGGCACTGCAATACAGGTTTTGCGCTGCAAAAATCCGTTTATTCTTGGTTGATGCAGTTTATGTTGCTAGATTAATTTTACCAATTTTGATGGAAAATCGAAGCTTATTCAAAGCGCTTTGACAAAAGGCAAGACCGAAACGTGACGAATCTGAAGCAACTCGCCGCAATGCTCGGCCTATCTCAAACTACGGTTAGTCGCGCGCTGAACGGCTATCCTGAAGTCAATGAGGAAACACGCGAACGCGTGGTAAGAGCTGCACAAAAGACCGGCTACCGCCCTAACAAGGCAGCGCTGAAGCTGGCCACCGGAAAGGCTCGCTCCATCGGCCTGATCATGCCGACCTACGACCATATGGGGTCAGACCCGCATTTCGGCGAGTTCCTTGCTGGCTTGGGCGAGGAGGCAGCACATCATGATTTCCACTTTGTACTCGCACCTGCCGCTCCGGATGATGAAGTGAATGCGCTGAGACGTCTCATTGCCAGCGGCAATGTAGATGCTGTCTTCGTCGCTTACGTCAAAGACGGCGATCCACGTGTGGAGTTCCTGAGCTCAGTGTCCATTCCATATCTCGTCCATGGACGTCTGGCGGGCGACACGCACGACTACCCCTATCTCGACATCGACAATGAAGGCGCATTCTACACTGCCGCCAAGCTCCTGATACAACTTGGCCACCGCAATATTGCGCTGCTGAACGGACCGGAGTCCCTGACATTCGCCATGCGGCGTAAAGATGGGATGATGAAGGCACTGAATGAAGCAGGCCTGGAATACTCACCGGATCACATTTCGCATGATGAGATGATGGATCAAACCGGATATGCGGGCATGTGGCGAATGCTGGAGAGCGACAACCCGCCGACGGCTGTTCTCTGTTCCAGTACAGTGCTGGCTCTGGGGGCCGTGCGGGCAATCAACAAGCGAGGCTTGAAACTGGGGCATGACATTTCGCTCATCGCGCATGACGACGTTCTGCCCATGTTGCGACCTGAGAATTTCTCCATTCCGCTCACCACGACGCGCTCGTCGCTGAGAACGGCAGGCGCACGCATCGCCAAGCGGTTGATTGCTCAAGTCCACGGCAAGGATGAACTACCCACCCAGGAGCTTTGGGAAGCCGAGCTTGTGGTGCGGGCCTCTACTGGCCCTGCACCACGCAGCCAATTGTCTTAGAACTTTGGTGCCCGGCGGCCCACAGAACGATATGCCGCCGTGACAGTGTTTGCCATCAGCATTGCAATCGTCATAGGACCAACGCCACCTGGAACCGGCGTAATGACTGCCGCGACCTTCTCGCACTCGTCATAGGCGACATCACCCACCAGGCGGGTTTTGCCTTCACCACGCTCGGGCGCGGGAATGCGGTTGATGCCAACATCAATAACGGTTGCGCCCGGCTTTACCCAATCGGCCTTGACCATCTGCGGACGGCCAACAGCAGCCACCAGAATATCTGCATTTCGGCAAACAGATGCCAAGTCCTTGGTGCGCGAATGCGCTGTGGTGACAGTCGCGTTATGCGCAAGCAATAGCGCCGACATCGGTTTTCCAAACAGGTTGGATCGACCAATGACGACCGCATTCAGGCCCGATAGGTCATCACCATGGGTACGACGGACAAAAACCATTGCACCGGCAGGCGTGCAGGAGACCAGACCACCTTCCAGATCCCCGGTCGCCAGCTTTCCTGCATTGGCAACATGCAGACCGTCAACGTCCTTTTCAGGCAGGATTGATTGGATCACCGGCTCCGAATCCAGGTGTTTCGGCAATGGCAACTGCACCAACACGCCGTGAATGGTCGGATCATCGTTGAGCCTGGCAACAAGCGCCATCAACTCTTCCTGTGTGGTGTCTTCCGGCAATGTGTGCTGGATGGAATGAAAGCCGCATTCGCGGGCCATCTTGCCCTTGGCGGTCACATAGGTGTGGGACGCTGGATCATTGCCGACAATAACCACTGCCAGACCAGTCTTGACCCCAGCCTCACTCTCCAGCACCGATGCTGCATCTTTCACCTGGTTGATGACGCTAGCCGCCACTTCCTTACCGTCGATCCTGACTGCCATAACCCCTCCAATTGGAACACGCGCTCGAATGAGAAATTCCGTAATGGGACTGTTTCTATTGGCAAGGACGGCTCTTTTGCAAGTCCGAGAAGCGACGCTGCAACGACTTGCCGCGACGCTGCCTTATTTTCCGGATCTTGCGCGACGGGCAGATTCAAGCTGATTGACCCTGTTCCGCAGGCGCTGAATGTCCTTCAACGCCATATCCAGCGCGCCCACTGACCCGGTATCGCTTGCCGCCCTGGCTCGTATTCTCAGTTCAGAAAGGCGCTGCGCCAGTGCACGCACCTCCGGTTCATAGGCCTGATAGCTTTCATCGTTGGCAGGCTCTGGCATCGCATCATGACGCCCGGTACGAGGCCAAGCCTCCTCCAGGATTCCAATCTGTTCAGCCACACTGCGCCTGGGCGCTGGCACAGGGATTGCTCTCGGCGCAACGTTTCCAACGGATGCGCCTGCACGCGCAGGCTCGCTTTTCCCACGGGAACCAACAAGCAAGATCGTCGCAATCGCCGCTGCAATCCCTAGAAAGAAGCCATAAAGGGGGAAATAGCGACCGCCATCATTCTCGATAATGCCTATTGCACTGGCGGGCGTGACAAGTCGGAAGCGAGCGATGGGGCCGCCGCCATGTTCAGCGTCGAACCGAGAAAGGCTCGTTCTGGCGGCAACGAGTTTATCCTGCAACGACGTGTGATTGGATTTGGCATCCACTGCCTCACCGCCACCAGCGGCAAGTCTTTCTTCCAAGGCCAGTTCTTCCGCCGCGAGCTTCTGCAACCGGCTGCGCGCGACCTTGCTCAATCGCTTGATCTCGCTGGACAGCGACAACCGAGCCGCATCCAGTGTTGATTTCAAGGACAGCAGGTGCGGGTGCTTGGGGCCGTAACGCTCGCGCGCTTCTGAATACTCCGCCTCTGTCAATGCCAGACGCTGTGTCATTTCCTCAAGCGCCGGGGTACTCAGCTCTTCAGGGAAACCCTGAACCATGACTGTTTCGAGGTTGAGTGCTTCAATTTCCGAAGCACTCTGTCGTGCAATTTCGACCTCGCGTTTCAAGGTCGTCAACTGCATTTCTTCGCTCTGCGTATCACCCGGCGGATTGGCAATTTGTTCCGCCTCAAATGCACGCAGCTCCGCCTGCGCGTCCGAGACAGCTTCGGCAAGCGTTTCCCGCTCGGCGATCAGGGCATCGCGGGCACCCGATTCGTCCGCCAATTGATCCGCGAAGTAATTTGCAAGGCGAACCGACATGAGAGGGCTGGACGCCTGCGCACTGACCATCAGCACCGGCGAAAGGCCCTCCTGCTCTGCGGCAATCTGAGGAAGTGTATCCAGATTGAACTTGTCGGCGGCCTCTTGAAGCTTTTCAGGCGCAAGTAGCGCATTTGCCGTACGTGTCAATACACTGCTGACCTCGCCCGACGCCTCCCCGCTTTCACCCGGTATGATCGCCATCACCCTGGCCTGGGATGTGTAGCTGGGTGGGAACTGATTGCCCAGATAAAGCCCGCCTAGGGAAAGGGTCAAAAGCAGACAAAGCGCAAGTGCCAACCGCAGTGCGATGCTTTCTGCAGGCATCGCGCTCACAGGTACATTTACCTGTTCGCGTGCGACCTGGAATCGTGGCTGCCATTGCTGTTTGTCAGCGGCTTTGTAAGATCTACTATCCATGGAACCCTGCACATCGGCGCATCACGAGAACGCCGGAATTTCAGTTTCCACCAGACTAGAATTTTATGGGTAACAAAGAGTTAATGCCCGCCGGATGCGGGCGCGGCATGGTCAGCACCGTTGGCTTCACCAGCCAGGACTTTCTCACCGGTCTGCATATTCAGATTGCTCTGAGCAATATTGGAGCGAATATCGGCCTTGGAAAGATAATCGATCTGCTCGACCAGAACGTCTTCGATGACCTCATCTCCCAAACGGGCATTGAGGGCATCGCGAACCTGATTGCGAAATGCATCGAGGTCGAAACCATCATTCTGCTGCAAGTCCAGCACCTTGTTGCCAACCAACTGGGTGAAGAGTTCATCAGTTATGAGCGCGTCGATCGGCACGTTGACCTCCGCCAGCTTTGCGCGGTCGGCAATATAGCTCATGCGGGTGAGGAAGTAGCCCTTCACCGCGCCATCGGCAATGACGGGCAGGCTTGTTACATCGCCTCGAACAGTTTCGAGCGCCGCCCTGTGGGCCGCATCGGGATCCTCTTCAGGCGCCATCGCAAGCGTAACGGAAAAGTAGGTCGCCGCGAGGGCAACGATCACCAGCCAAATACCTGTTCCCAGTATCTTCACCATTGATCTGCGCCTGCACTTAGCCTTTTGCTAGTAGATCGTTTGGCACGCCGCCAACAATCAAAATTCACTGTATTGAAAGTGTTCCTGCGTGTAGGTGCCGTCGTTTTCAGCTTCACGCGCCGCATCTTTCAGCAATTCAGCGACCGAGCGAACCGCTTCCATATGCGCCTGCACCTTGCGGGCATTTGTGTTAAGCTTCTCTTTCAGCCCCTTCATCTGCGGCAAAAAGGCTTGTGGAAGATGTTCAGGCTCGGAGTCGCGAAACAGCATCGTCAGCTCATAGAGGCAGCGGCTTTTGTGGGAGTTTGACGCCTTCAGGTCAAATTCCGGATCTTTGCCAATACGGGCATTCTCGTTGTCGATGATATTTTCGAGCCTACCGAGTATATTGCGAATACGCGCGTCGGCCGGTGTTGGTTCGAAAGTCGCGGGTCTGGTCATGTAGCATTTCCTTCACCTGTGCCCGGCAACAATTCGTCCAGGGCCATCATCTGCTGTTTGCCGATAATTGTGCTTGCGACATTGTTTGCGTGGCCAACCCTCTCCGCATGGCTTTCGTGACCATAGGCGGCTTGGCGCGCCAACTGTTCAGCGATGCCGATGCCGCCGCTTTCGGCAATAACAGAGCCTATCTGCTCTGCCATCATGCCCTTCCAGATATCACCGGCTGTTCCCTTGCCAAAGACCCCCTCGGCGTCGGTAGGAAGCATGGACTTCACAAAATTCTGCAAGACCATGGCTTCAAACTTGCGGTAGGTTTCCGGCGTATCCTGCTGCTTGTGGCCAAATTTGACGGCGTGACCGCTATCCAGCCCAATCGCATCGTCCAGACTGGCAACCTTGGTTGAAAACCCCTGCCCTGCGGCCTCCAGTCGTGCAGCCTCACTTGAGGCGCCCGCAGCTTGAAGTTTCTGCCTGGCAACAGCAAGCTCGCCCGGATCGGCGGCTTTCAGGACATCTAGCACCAGATCGCTGGGTGGAGTAATCGCCAAGGTTCTGCCTCACAAAATGGGTTGTGAGCTGATTATCACCCATCAAGCTTGCTGGAGGCTTGAGAGCCTGTCGCCAATGTAATCTCAACAAGATCGAGGATTTCATTGTCGGCGTGCTCGCGCTCCTCACTGCTCAGCAATCCGCGGAAGTTGCTCTCCAACCGATCGGCCTTGGCCTTCTCGCGCATGACCATCTTTTCCTGCACTTCCTGGCGCGCCTGGACCAGCTTTTCCTGCACGCTAAGACGGGTGAATTGCTGCGCATATTGCGCTTTCAGGCCGACGTGGACTGGCTCCATGGATCCAATCGCATCAATTGCGCTCTCGATCTTCTCTTCAATTTCGGCACGTTCTTCGCTCAGACGAGCAAGCTCAACTTCAGCCATGCTTTCGAGATGGCGCTGAACATCAAGGAGCCGTTTCAATTTTCGAGAATCTTTCACGTCACCGCCTCCAGGATTGGGAATGCTAATTCAATACGCTTGAAAGATTGGCACGAACGCTTCAGCAAACAACTTCAGAAGCGGCGGCAATCCAATATACACCATTATCAATCCAATGCAGACTAGGAATGGTGCTGACACGAAGTAGATCGGAATCTGCGGTGACAGCTTATTAATGAAGCCGATGGAGACATTGAACAGAAAGCCGAACACCACAAAGGGACTTGCAAGACGGATCATCACCATGAACGTATTGGACAGGGTATCCGTAAGCGTGATCAACGCACCCTGAGCATTGAAATCCATGCCCGCAGGAATGCTGATATAGGATTCCGTCAGTGCCGTGATGATCAAATGATGGAAATCAAGTACGAAAAGCACCAGCAACCCGGCAAAGCTGATGAGGTTCGTCAGCTGGTTTTCGGCGGCATCTTCCAAAACGTCTGTTGTCGGTGGGGCGTTAAACCCCGCCATCATGGTCAGCACGGTACCCGTGAATTGCAAACCAAGAACAAAGTAACGCGCGATCAGCCCGATAGTCGTGCCGATTGCCACTTCTACAAAGACAAAAACGAGGAAGTCTGTCGCCGGTCCACTGACGCGCGGATAGATGATGTCCCACAATAGAGGCGTTAGCGCCATGGACACGGCAAGCGCGATAAACAGTCTTATCATCGCAGGCACGCGCGCGCTGGAAAAACCAGGAAGAACCATGAAACAGGCGCCAATGCGAGAGAAGACGGCGAACACCGTCAAGACGGTGCCCTGCGGATCCTCTATCATGAAATTGAGCCAAGAATCTTGATCTCGATGCCCTTTGCCAGCTCAACGTGGGAGAGCACCGGCATTGTTGCAAAGAGACGTTCCACGATCATGCGCACATAGGAGCGCGTTTCCGGCGAGGTGACCAGAACGAAAGGCATCCCCCTGTCGAGATATTCCCGCACCACGCGCGACGTCTGATCAGAGAATTCTTCAAGCTGACGCGGGTCGATATCAAACTCAACAATCTCGCCTTTCGCATCGCGCTTAAGAGCCTGGTGGAACACCATGTCCCACTTGTTGCCCAATCGCAGAACGCGCAAAACACCGTTGTCGGCGAGGTCCCCGCAAAGCTGCTGCGACATGCGAACACGGACATGTTCAACGATCTGTTCTGTACGGCGGACATGCGGTGCCAGCTCGGCAACCGCTTCGAGAATGAGATGCAGGTTGCGAATGGAAACACGCTCGGCAAGCAACAGCTTCAACACGGCCTGTAGGCCGGAATAGGACATGTGCGACGTGCAGATTTCATCTGCCAGCTTGCGATATTCAGGATCAAGACGATCAATGAGGATCTTGACGTCTTTATAGGAAAGAAGCTGTGGCAGATTATTGCGGATCACTTCGCTCAAATGCGTCAACACCACCGACACATTGTCGATGGGATGAAACCCTTCGCGTTTCAGTTCTTCGGCAAAGGTCTCAAGAATGGAGACTGCTGGCATGCCGAATGCCGGTTCACGCACCTGATCGCCAGGTATTTTCGGCTTCCGTCCACCACCCGTAATGACCAGAACTTCGCCAACACGAAGCTGATTGGACGCCACCGTCGTGCCATGAATCCGAATGTTGTAGGCCTTGTCAGGTATCGTAATGTCGTCGCTAACCTTGATCTCCGGCACAACGAAACCGTATTGGCTGGCAAATTTCTTGCGCATCTTTCCAACGCGGAACGCCAGTTCCTGGTGCGATCCAAGAAGCCTGGTGGAGATCTGCTTGCCAAGAAGCAGCTCAATTTCCGGGGTGCGAAGGACATTCTTGACGGAATCGCCCTCTTTCTCTTTGGTCTGCTTGACCTTTTTCTCTTCCGCCTCGCGCTTGGCCCGGTTTTCCGCCTCGATTTGACGCGGGATAACCCAACTGCCAAACGCCATGCCGCCTGCCAGAACAATGAAGGGGATAAAGGGCAAACCCGGCATGAATGCGAGCACAGTCATCAGGCCTGCAGCCACAGATAGCGCACGAGGATAGCCGCTCAGCTGGCTGATAACGGCCTTGTCTGTTGTGCCCAGATTTGCACCGCGAGAAACCAGCATGCCGGCTGCCAGCGAAACGACAAGTGCAGGCATCTGTGAAACGAGGCCATCGCCAACAGAGAGCTTAACGAAGACATCCGCCGCTTCGCCGACAGACATATCGTGACGGAACACACCGATGACGATGCCACCGAAAATGTTGATCGCAGTGATCAAAAGGCCCGCAATCGCATCACCGCGAACGAACTTCGACGCACCATCCATTGCACCGAAGAAGGAACTTTCCTGTTCCAGTTCCCGACGCCGCGTTTGGGCTTCACGCTCATCGATAATACCTGCGGAAAGGTCCGCATCAATCGACATCTGCTTGCCCGGGATCGCATCGAGAGTGAAGCGGGCGCCAACTTCCGCGATGCGCGTCGCGCCCTTGGTGATAACGATGAAGTTGATAACCACAAGAATGAGGAAGACGATAACACCGATAACGAAGTCGCCAGACATGACCATGCGGGCAAAGCCCGCAATCACGCCACCAGCGGCCTGTTCGCCCTCGTGACCGTTGGCGAGAATTGTTCGCGTTGTCGCAATATTCAGCGACAATCGGGTCATGGTCGTGATCAGCAGGACAGTCGGAAATGACGAGAAATCCAGAGGTTTCTGGATCCACAAGGCAACCATCAAAATGAGAATGGAGAGCCCCATGGAAAACGCCAGACCGACGTCGATCAGAAATGTTGGTATTGGCAGAAACAGGATCGACAGCATCATCACGATGCCGCTCGCGAAACCAACGTCGGTCAAATTCAGGGCTGGTTTCGGTATAGGCGATGCGGGTGTCTGAGCCATATCCTGTTTCTCTTCATGAGATGCCGGCAGGGCGGTCAGCACACTTCTGCCAGAGGCTCACCTCCGGAGCCCAACAGACAATTACGAGATGAAGCTTGCGCGAGGGTGCATTCAGCGCAGATTTGCGGCCTCAGAAGCCAGACTGAATGCGCGAGAAAATCATCGTGGTGAAAATTGAAATTTGCGCGCCGATAAACGGAGCGGAAAGTGCCGCCGTGACCATGACGGCCAGGATTTTCGGCACGAATGTGAGCGTCATTTCCTGCACCTGGGTGAGCGCCTGGAGAAGTGCAATTGTGACGCCAACCACCATGGCTGCACCGACGGCGGGCCCCGCAGCAACGATAACGGTCCAAATCGCCGCCTGCGCTATGTCGAGTGCATCTGCCTCATTCATTCCAAGCTGTTCCTCGGTCACACAGGATCATCATCGCCTAGAATTGCTCATCCGCCAATCGGACGCGCAGAACCATGCGATGACTTCATTGTTTTACAGCACAAATGCAGGGCGGTAACGCAACATTCCAGACCGCGCGCTCAAATTTATCAGGCGCCTGACGGCGCCTCGGAAACCGTAACACCTTCCGTAATGGTGATAACTGTCCCATCTTCCAGGGTTGCGGTCAGACCATCGGATGTCACCTCAACACTTGCGACAACACCCTTCGTGCTTTCGTCAGCGCTTGTGATTTCCTTGCCCACAAGACCTGTAGCCTGACTGAGCAGGTTGAGTGACAGAAGGTCTTCCAGATGCGCATTGATCTTGATGGACTGCTCCACATTGGAGAACGAAGCAAGCTGGGCCATCTGTTGGCCGGCATCCATAGGATCGGTGGGGTCCTGGTTCTGCATCTGGGTTACCAGGAGCTGCAGGAAACTCTCATAGTTGAGTGTCGCCTCGCCCGCTGCCGCCAACGCCGCAGACGACGAAGCGCCAAGTGCGGTGTTTGTTGTTGAGGATGAAACCGCGGTTACCATGGGGAAAGCTCCCTGCGGATCTCTGCAACCGTTGCAGGTGCGAGTTCTTCGTCGCTAAGGATCTTTTCTTCAATGGGATAAAGCGCCCGAATGGCCTTCAGTGCATCAAATGCCCGTCCGGAGGTTACCATGCCATCAATGCGCTTCAACTCCGCCAGAACCTGCTCATTTTCAAAGCAGTTCAAGAGCATCGTGATGGACTTCTTGAACATTGTCATCGACTGCTTCATGCCTTCCGGGTTGATGAGCATCATCTGAGCAATGAAGTAGAGCTGCTTGAGCGGCGTGGTCGCCTGCTCTGGCTGAAGTACGTGGTTTTCCAGAAGGAAGGTCACATCATTCAGGAACTCCAGCGCCACCTTGCGGTCGACACGAAGAACAGCTCCGTTGATGAAAATCCGCTCCCCGGATTTTAGAGATATTCGAAGTGTGCTTTTCATTTGAGTCCATCCCTGATGATGGTTGTTATTTCGATGATGCCCTGGAAGTTTTCCGACTCTCGCTTCCTGATCTTTTCAGTTTCCTTCAAAACCCAGATAGCGATCGAAATGAGATTGGCACGCAATTCCGATTCGAGTTGGTTTTCCTCATTCCCAAGATCCTCGATGAACCTGACCCAAAGCCTGCGCGTATAGTAAATTGCCTCTACGCTTGCGGGCGAGTTGCGTCCTTTTTCTGCAGCTGCCTGCAGAAGCTCAATAGACCGGTCGAGAACCTGCCGTTCACGGCTCTTGGCGTCAGCTACGCCATCCTCCATGATCTCGGCATATGAAAACTGGAACATTCAACGATCCTTCAGTTCACGTCACACTTACAAGTAATTGACCAAGCTTAGCTGCTGAAGCTTGGCTGTAAGTGTATATGCGGTTTCAACCTGCGTCTGGAGTGCGGTCACCAGCGTCGATGCCTCATAAACGTCCACCTCAATGAGGCCGTTAAGGTTTGTCTGCATGATGTCCAATTGCGTCTCCAACGTCTTGTCAGCACTTTTCAGGCGCTCCTGTGAGAGACCCAGGCTGGTACGTTGTGCGTCAGTGCCGGTTATGCCAGCATTGATGTAACTGACCGCCTTCTCACTAACCAATTGTCTCACGCCAGAGTTTATAGATGTGTTAAGTAATTCGTTAGCAATTACTGCACCTAGTGCAAAATATCGGAAACCATCTTCATTTGCATTGGTTGAAGAGCTAATTGTTTCCGATGTTGATATTCTACTCGACATGTTGGTGTCGGAAGCAGCTGACCAGTCGGCCTCCCACTGCGTGCCCGTGTAAAGCGGTTCAAGATAGTTCGTCAAAAAGTCGTCCATCTGCGTCTTGGTGATAGTCGACGCAGACCCGCTTGTCGGAGCAAAGCCAAAATAGCTCGCAAATTCAGTATCAAAAGTCACTTTTGCAGCGGATGTATCGCTATATTCCGTGATCGGCTTAACATCAGTGTTGATACCGGCAAAAACATACTCACCGTTTGCTGACGTATTCGCCGCAGCCACAAATGCATCAATGGCCTGACTTGCTGTCTCCACGGCGGTACGCGTCAGTGTACTGTCGCTACTGCCGGAAAGTGCCAGCAACGCGTCACGCAAAGAACCAGCATTTTCCGATATATTGCCTAGCGCTGCCTGAGACGATGTCAGCCGTTGATCAACGATCGAGTTTGAGTCCAGCAATGTGTGAATACGATTGACCTGGCTGGTCAGATTGAGCGATCTGCCGGTCTGCCAGCCAAGTGACACACCCCGATCCGCAAAAGTGCCTGTCGTCACTTCCTTTTGCGCCTTGATCATTTGCGCTTGAGCCTGCGCAACTGTCTGTCGCATTGAAGTCTGCACACCGAGATTTGATACAAATGATGTTTTCATGGGATTATCCTGCCGCCGCCAGAAGTGCGGCCATCATTTCATCGACGGTGCTGACAAGTTGAGATGCCGCCTTGTAGGATTGCTCCAAATCAAGCAGCAGGGACAGTTCCTCGTCCAGACTCACACCAGTGCCGTTGCTCAGCGCTTCGCTGGTTCGTGCCTGCGTTGCTTCCTTGGTATCAACGGCATCCGACGCTTCGCTTCGAATTTCTTCCAGCCAGCCAATGGACGCGGATGAGAAGTCAATAATACTGAGGCTTACATTCAGCTCCGTATCAGCATCCCAGGTCCAGTCATTCCCCATGGCGTCCACATAGCCGTCCAGGAGATCGGTGTAGCCCGTATCGCCGGCGGCATTAGACACAACGTAATAACCATCACGCAGCCTGGTCGCCTCACCGCCTACGGCGGTATTATACGCATCATCAACGAAGATGGTCGACGCCAGCCCGGGATAGATCGTGCCTGGCGTTACTGTTGGCGGAGACGTTCCGGTCGGCAGGGACCAGCCAAAAAGCCCGTTACCTGTTCCCTCGTCAAACATAGTAACGAGGGCGCTTGCCAGTTCGTCCATTTGCGATTGAAGCGTCGGCAAGACGTCATCGCGCAACTGAAGTAACGCCTGCAAAGAACCAGAGGCGGTGGTACTGCCGCCCGATCCAGCGCTCACTTCAACGCCGTCGATATAGACAGAATTGCCATAAGTCGTCGCATCGTAGCCGCTTAGAGACGTGAAAGTTATGTCGCGCGGCAGGGTCTCGAACAGAACGGAGCCATCCGTCGTATACAATACCAAGTCGTTGTCGCCGCGCGTCATCGTCTGTACGCCGACGATCTCAGAAATGCTTTTCAGCAGATCATCCCGGCGATCCAGCTCATCGTTCACATCCTCGCCACTGGCTGTCCCGCCCTTGACCGCATCATTGACAGTCTTGAAATCAGCGAGAAGCGAATCCAGCTCTGTGATTTGCAGACTAATCTCTTTGTCAATTTCGGTGCGTTGTGTCTGGATGGCCTCAGACGTCGCATTCAGAGAGTTGGCCACATCTATGGCGTCAGAGATAACCGTTTGCGCCAGGGTGGAGTCGCTGGGCAGTGCGGAATATGCCTGAAGACTGTCACGCAAACTCGCAATATAAGTTGCGGGCGACGTCTCATAGTCGTTGCCGCCCATCACAGACTTGATCTGCACCAGTCCATCATAGAGCGTTTGCTGCGCACTCAGGCTGGAAATTGCATCAACATTGGCTGTGCTGAGAACAAGGTTTTCCGCGCGGGAAATCTCGGAAATCTTGGCACCATAATCCGCCGTTTCCAATATAGCCGCGCGTCGATTGTAAGAGTCATTGCTGGCATTCGCGATATTCTTCGACACCACCTGCATTTGCGTTGCGGTGTTGGAGAAGATCGTCTGTGCTGTGTTAAGTGCTGATGCCAGCGACATTTCAGGACCCCGTCAGCGCTAGCGCACCAGATTAACAAGCTGTTCCATAAGGTCGGAACCTGTCTGGAACACCTTGGAATTGGCGGTGTAACTACGTTGAGACTCAATCATCGAAGTCAGCTCTTCCGCGATATCCACGTTGGAGCTTTCAAGCGCGCCTGACGTCACGGTGCCAAATGCCCCATTGCCCGCAAACCCCGTGATGATGACACCGGAATCGATACCTTGCTGATAGACGTTGCCAGATTTTGGTGTCAGCTTGTCCGGACTTTCAACATTGGCCAGTGCCAGTCTGTATAGCGGCTCAAGCGTTCCGTTTTCATAGGACGCATAGACAATGCCGTCTTCGGAAACCTCGACAGATTTCACCAGACTTGGCGAATTACCATTCACCGTCGCATCATCAACGTTGAAGTTGTAAGAGAGCTGGGTCATGCTGGAGAGATCGATCGTCAGATCCTCGCCACCGGGCACAGTAAACATAATTTCCTCAGCAGAAGCAGCATCCAGCTTACCGGTCGATGGATCGAATGTCAGCGTAGCCGTAACCGGGTAGCTCGTCTGGGAGGTTGCAAAGGTTGAGGTCGTGGAATAGGGGAAGGGGTCGCCGGTGGCGTCATCACTGGCATAGACCGCAACTTCCCACTCATTGTCGGCCGTCTTTGTGTAGTAAAAGTCAAACAGCCTTTCGTTGCCAAGGCTATCGTAGGCAACAAGAGAGCTGGTGTGCGTGTACTCCGAGGTCGAAAGGTTATCACTGGGCAAGTCGCCCGTGACAATATCGGCACCGGAATCCAAGTTTGCAGTAAATACGCCCGTAGTTGAAGCGCCCGCAGTCAGTGATGCGCTACCAACCTTGATCGCTTCAAGACCATCAAAACCATTGATAACCGGGGTCGGATCGCCGCTGGAGTAGTCGTAGCCCAGGAGCTTGAATCCAGCGGCATTCACCAATTCACCGTCGGAATTGAGCTGGAACGAACCGGCACGTGTCAGATACGGCGTTCCCGCATCACTCTCTACGATGAAGAAACCCTCACCATTCAACGCCAAGTCAGTTGAAGAAGAGGTGTATTCCAGCGCACCCTGCTCCGAGATGGCATAGCGCAGGGAGGTTTCGATAGCACCGGAGTTGTAGTTACCACCGACAGACGGCAGAACAAGTGAGGAAAATTCTGTTGATGCTCGCTTGTAACCCGTGGTGGACGAGTTGGCGATATTGTCGGCAACTGTCGACAAGCGGCTCGCCTGTGCATTCATACCGGCTGTCCCGGTGCGCATCATACCAAAAAGGCTCATATCGGATCCTCATTTCCGTAGTCATTACAGATTAGGATGCGGGCCTTGCGTGAAACTGTTTGTGGTCGCTATGTACATCAGCGAAACTATGGCCACTTGCTTCATGCAGGCCACGCCATTCCAAGTTATTTCCAGTCGATGCAATAACCGAGGAAGCGCTTGGAATCGATTGGATCAAAACCCAACTTTTTCCGCAGCTTCTTGCGAAGTTTGCTGATGTGACTTTCAACAACGTTTTCTTCGACATTCTCATCAAAGATGCCGTAGATGGCACTGAATATCTGGGTCTTGGAAACACGGCGTCCGCGGTTCGCAATCAGGTATTCCAGGATGCGCCGTTCGCGACGGGGCAATGGAAAAGTGTCGCCTTTGATTTCAGGATCGCGACCATCGGAGAAAACCCGGATCGGACCAACATCGGTGTGATTTTCGTCAGCCTTAAACCTGCGCCGTATCGCTGCAGCGCGTGCCAGGATCTCACGAGGATGCACCGGCTTGCGCACGACATCATCAACACCGCAGTCAAAATAGGCCAACGTTGTTTCAAGTGAGGGTGAGTCACTGACCGCAATCACCGGAGCTGAGGACCGATCTCGAATTGCCTTGGGCAATAGCATCGCCTCGTTGCCCTGCCCGATCAGAAATGCTTCTACAGCATCCAGATCGGCGTCGGCCGCCGTGTTGACCCACTCACCAAATTCGTTGGGATCAAATCCTGTTGAAGGGACACCCTCCCGCCCGAAGAGTGAAGTGTAACCATCTTTTACGAGCTCTCGCTCATCAACCACTACGATCATTCGTCCGCCTCCGAATCACTGTGGTACCTCGTTGTCTTATGGGTACGAATCGGACGAATCAGCGACAACTAGCGGATATTACCTACACAATTTAACAGTTGATTAACCAAATAGTAGCGATTTGCTCTATATATGGTGGGTAGGCGGCTTCGATGACACAATTTTTATGTGGATTTGTTAATGTATGGTTAATGCCAACTCTTGCTTCTGTTGGCTGTTCATAATGTTGCCTCTATTAGTTCCAGCTACAATGTTTTGCCATAATATATATCTACGGTTGTGCTATTTGCAGAATGTTGCCGCATTTTGTGTCCACTTCCCATAGCCAGTAGCCACCAGATTCGCAATCACACGGCAGACATATCTCTTCTGTGCAGGATCATTATTTGGCCCGGCATGGTATCTGGCTACCGCCATTGTCCAGGTTTCATGTCGCGCATGAAGCTCCTGAAGAAAGCGAGCCGCGTATTCAACATTGCGTTTTGGGGACAACATTTCTCGAACCGAAGTGAATTCCTTGCCATGGTATCGGTGATTGATCTGCATGCAACCAAGATCAATCAGCGTCTTGCCGTCGCGTCTTGCCGCATCGAAATAACTGAGAGCCTCCTGTGGCGATCGTGCGAACACGGCCTTGCCTTCAATGTTCAACGCCCAAGGCTGCAGTGAGCCCCGCTTTCCTGTTTCCGTCAATCCAACGGAGTACAGGATGCCTTCCGGGATGCCGTATTTTTTTGCTGCGCTGCCGATTTCTCGTTCGCAAATTCCTTGCGAGGAAGCCTCAGCGTTAGAGATAAACCTGCCCTGCGCGAGCACCATTGCGAGAACCAGCATCACCAAGTGCAGCGATTTCGACCTCTTCCTGACCCCAGTTGAGTGCTCTGTCATCGCCCTGCTCTGCACGCTGATTGTCCCGTTGTTCGCCCTGACCGGATTGCCCGCTGCCACCTTGCAGCTGCTGACCGTCGGTTTGCTGCCCGGCGGCAGTCTGCGCTACCGCCCTTTCTGTCTGTGTCGCAGGGCTGAGCTGAACGCTCACCTGGTCAACCGAATATCCCTGCTGCTTGAGCGTTTTTATGATTGCATCGGCATCATGGCTCAGCTGGCGGAATGCCTCAGCATTCTCTACGCGCAGCTGCACTGTCAACTCGTCGCCCTTCAGGCGCATTGTTGCGGTCACCTGCCCCAAGTGCGCGGGTTGCAGCTGAATTTTCAGCGTATTGACCTCGCCCGCAGGCTTCTCTGTCATGAGGTGATTGATCTGCTCAAGCTGGGTGGAGCCAGCCGCCTTCATAGCACCTGCCCAGGTCTTATCACCGGTCATGGTGGCAATTATGTTGGACGTATTTGTGGTGGTTTCCGGCGCTACATATCTGCGTGCGTCCAGCACCGTCACGTTTTCAATTTTGGTTGGCGTATCGCCACCATCATCCACATCACCGTTCTGGCTGCCATCTTTCACGAGCATATCCAGCGGACGACCTTTGCCATCCTGCCGCTCAAATCGGTACACGACCGCCCCGTCGTCATCTGCAGCAGATGCATTGTTTGCAGTTGCTGCGATCTGCGGCTGCATTGTCACTTCTTCCTGCAACAAGCTTGTATCCAGTAGTTCGCCTTCCGGCGCAGCCTGCTGTTCAACATCCGTTTCCGGATCAGTCGTTGCCGGGTCTTCTGCTTGCTTTTCGTGCGCCAGCAGTTTCAACAATGAGACTATGTCGTCGCTGCTTTCGTCCGTGGCGACACGTCCTGCGGCCTCGCCCAACTGCTCGCTTGCTTCAGCGATTTCACTCGTCGCACCCCGCGCCTCTGCCGCCCGCAGCTTTTTCAGAAGCGCGCCGATTTCGCCCGTTTCGCTTGAGAGCTTCTCCAAAAGATCATCAGCGGTCAGCAGCTCGCTGGACAAAACGTCAGTCGACGTTTCTTCCGTTGCATTCAACGTATCGGCTTCGGTAACCGCATTGGTGGGTTTCGCATCATCTTTTGCACCAGCAGCGTCTGCCGGTTGCCTGTCTTTGTCCGCCCCCTTGGCAGTGGCCGCTTCCCTACTCTCGCTGGATGCTCGCCGGTCAGCTTGACCTGCCTTGTCATAGGCGTCACGGAATTCGCTTCGCCCTTGCGTGCTGTCATTGTTCGATTTTGAGGCGGAGCCAGAAGATGGACTGCGCGGCGTGGGGACCGAAACAAGCTGATCAATCGTTTTCACTCGCCCTCCTTCGCCAGCATCGCGTCGATCTTTTCCAAGGTCGTGCGATTGTCAGCAATGAAATTGTCCACCGGTGACTTTTTCACGGGCTGTACAGCTGGTGCTGTGACCGTCTCACCGTTAGACTGGTTCTCAGTTGCGACCTGCACTGGCATAGATTCGGGGGCCTGTGCGGGCTGATGCTCCATTGTGGCTTGGATATCAGCTTCTGCTTGCGTCAAGCTTTCCGGTTCAGGCAGGCGCAGAACTTCATCAAGTACAAATTCCACGGCATTTAGAAGTCGTCGTTCTGTGGGCGCGAGCATTTCCGGATTTACACTATCCAAGATCTCCTTGGCCTCTTCAGTATGCCCTCGGGGCAACTTGGCCAATCCGAGATATAGATTGGCGATGCGGTTGGCCGTATTTTCTTCACTAGGAGCAAGCGTAAGAACCCGGTTTGATGCGAACTCAACAAGATCGTAATTTCCATCAATTGCCGCACGGCGTGCAACGCGGAGATAAACCTCAATCTGCCTCGAAGACTCCAGCCATTGCAATATTCCGTCCAACTCATCCAGGCTGACATTCGCAAAGTCTGAGCTCAACAGGTCAACCAACAGGTCCGCTACCTGGCCTGAATATGGTGAAAGAGGGAAGCGCTGGAAATAACGGCGAAAACCAGATTTCGACCGCTCCAGCATATGCTCCTTGACGGTAATAAAGAGCGAGCGTCGCAGCGCCGCCTCTTCAACAATCGTTCCCGGCAGGGCCAAGCGCGCCCAGTCGAAATATTCCAATGCCTTGGCAGGGTTGCTCTGCATAATGGAATTGGCGGCCACCAAGGCGAGATACGGACCGATAGTCTGACTGCGATACTCCGGCACTGTTTCGTTCAGAAGTTTCTTGGCTGAAGAGCCTTTGCCTGAAAGATAGGCCTGCAACGCGCTGGTGATCCGGTTGTCAAAATATCCCACAACATCGCGCTGAATGAGCAAATCGAGTGTTTCCGGGTTGCCACCACTCATGGCAAATATCATTGCAGCGTCTGCGTTCCGTGTGTCACTGAATTCCTCGTAGGAGGCACCGCGCAAGCGTTCGTCAACTGCGTTCAACAAAAAGCGCTGCATGTCCAATGAACCAAGGTCGCCTTTTGCCACCTCATCCTGCACAGCCAGCAGCGAACGCACCATCATGTAGATGGGCAAATCACGTACATTGTTCTGTGCCGATGCCATGCTGGGCATTGCAACGAGGAAAATCAGGCACAATAAAGTTGCTGAGGCCCGGCAAATTCCATTGAACCAGCCAAGCATAGTTCATCCCCCCAGCGGCTTGCCCTGAACCAGAATTTCAATTCTGCGGTTCCGGGGATCTGTGGGATTGTCCTCAATTTTCAAGCGACGGTCAGCAAAACCGGAGACCTGCGAAACACGGTCCTCCGTCAATCCGCCTCTCAGGAGCATGTAGTAGGCGCTGCGAGCGCGGTTCATTGAAAGCGTCCAGTTGTCACCCGTGCCTTCCTTGAAGGGCAAGGCATCGGTATGGCCACGAATGACAACCTGCCCGCTCTGCTGTGCAAGCACCTGGCCGATCTTCTCCATGGCTATGACAGTATCGGCTTTGGGCACTGCCGAGCCGACATCAAACATAGGGGTTGCAGCCTGATCGGAAATGGAAACCAAGAGGCCACCTTCGGCCGGCGTTACAGTAAGGCCTTCAGCCAGAAGACCACCGTAACCGCCCAATTCCTCCGATATTTTCTTGCGAAGCTTTTGTGCTGCCGCTTGCAGCTCCGCGTTGCTCTGTTCGGCAACGTCTTTACCTGTTTTGGCCTCCGCGAGAGCAACCTCGACCGCTTGTTCCTTGCTTGACGCTTCAGCAGCTTTTTCCTGTACCGGCGGTGCCTGCGATGCACTATCGTTCGCTATTTCCTGCTGGTCAGCCATTGCTGCTTCCCGCAGAATATCTTGCAAGGTCTTTTCTTCTTCGGAGATTGGTCGAGAACCGCGACTCGCGGCGTCTGCATTCGTCGAACCTCCAACACTGTCCGCACCGCTGTTCTGAGAGCCAGCGACAACATCACTCTTTGCGTCTTCGCCTTTGTTTTCGTCTTTCAGCTCACCTGTATTGGCGCCTTGAACACCATCTACCATCCCCTCGATTTGTCCACCGGCCAATTCCTCAATCGTCAGGTCTGCCGCTGCTTGCCCGCCGCCTTTTGAGGGTTCGACACCAAGATCCTTCTCACTGCCGTCGCCAATAATGGCAATATCAGGAAATCCACCCGGTCCTTCATTGCCCGCCAGCGTATCGCTGCTTCGCGCGTCCATGACTTCAACCTGACGCGCCCAGAAATCCGGGTCGAACGGGTCTCTATAAGCCTCACCACCATCAGCTCCGGTTGCCGGGCCTGCGTCGCTTGCACCGCCCTCCCCCTTTTTGCTGACATTGGCCTGCTCACCAACCTCCAAGACAATCTCCGAAAGCACAGCATAGGGGTTTTCGAAGTAATCCGCTTCCGAATAGCTCGTCTTCTCACCCGCCGTTGTCTGCTGTTCCTTGCCGCTATCCGAAGCATCCGCGCTCGGCGACGACTCTTTACCCTCGGTCTCGGACTTTTCCTGGGTCGCCTTGCCTTCCGCCGTTTTGCCGGGCTTCTTGAGGCCCTTTTCAGCAGGCTTCGCATCCGTCAGCTTGATCGGGTTGAAATAGCTCGCCACCGCGGCCTTGGTTTCCTCGTTGGCAGCATTGATGAGCCACATAACAAGGAAGAACGCCATCATCGCTGTCATGAAGTCGGCATATGCAATCTTCCAGGCGCCGCCGTGGTGACCATGGTCATGGTTCCCGTGTCGCTTGATAATGATGATTTCATTTTTGCCATGATGATGGCTGGCGTCTTCACTCATTTAAGCAGTTCTCGCAGGCTTTCCGCCCAGGCGGACAAGCGGGCAACGATTATTCTCTCTCCAACTTCCAGCGTCAGGTCCGGACCGTCAGAATCACGATGCCGAATCTTAACGCCAATATCCTTAATCTTCTCTTCAAGAAGTTCGCCGAGTGCCTGAGAACCATGAATTGTTATGGTTAGCGCGTCGCCCTCTTCCTCAAAAATCGCTGCGACTTCGCGCGCAAGCTCATCAACTGCCTTCTTGGCGATAACTTCGTCGATCACAGGCAGCAACGCATTGAGGGTGTTCGCCGACAAAGTCGCCGTCAGATTGTCACGCATTTCCTCAATTTTCGTGGCAGTCAAAGCGGCAAGCTCTGCTTCATGCGCCTCTTTCAGGCGAGCCAGCTCTTCGGCATGCGATTTTTCCATCGCAGCCAGCTTCTCATCAAAACCTGGCTGCATCTCCTGCACCGCTGCAGCCATACCTTTCTCATAAGCCTGGCGGCGCTCGGCCTCCAGGTCAATCGGCGGCTCTTCAGGTTCAATAAACTGGGGAAAGGTGTCAGATTCTGACAGGTCAAAAACTTCCGGAGGTTCCACAATGGGCGCTGCGGGGGCGGAAAAATCTTTCAAATATCTTGCAAGACTGGCACTCATCAACCGCTGCCCTTGTTTGCGATACCCGCCGAGACGCATGTCATCGCGCTATTCTGGGCATCAAACTGTTAGTATGAGCGGAAAGTATGAAGCTAATCTTGCGCGAGGGTGATGGCATTGGACCGCGCCAGGGCAATAAGCGCGGTCCAACTATCCACCTGGTGCCGATGACCGGCGGCACGGTAGAATCTCGTCGTATAAATTTTGGGCGTACATGCCTAAGGTTCAGCAAGGCTTCGTAAGGCCATTGCCGATGCGGAGGCTCTACATCGAACACCGCTAAAGACGCGCTACGTATCAGGCGCAGCACGCCTGCCCTTAACTTATTTGAAGAGCTGCAGAATGTTCTCGGAGTTGGTATTCGCGATCGAGAGTGACTGAATACCAAGCTGCTGCTGGGTTTGCAGCGCCTTGAGCTTCGTTGACTCTTCATTCATGTCAGCATCCACAAGTCTGCCAACACCTTTGTCAATCACGTCCATCAGTGTAGCGACAAACTCTTCCTGCATGCCCACACGACTATTAATCGCACCGAGCGTGGAGGCTGTGTCCGTCAAGCCGTTGAGAATTGACTCAACCGCGCTGATCATACCATCAATTTCCTGGTCGGTGGTTAAGGAGGAAATCGTGATTTCGGCACCAGAGGCAGGTACAGCGCCTGCACTGATGAGGTAGTAACTTGCCGCAGTCGTTGCGGTCGTATTCGGACCTGTAGGCTGCAGAACACCGACAGCCTTGGTCAGTTCACCGCGGCTCGGATCAAATGTATCAATCAGTGTCGATGCAGATGTATCGAATTCCAAAGTGGTGACCGAAACAGCTCCGGTTGAAGAACGGTTGAACGATGCAACGATCTCCTTGGTACCTGCCGCAACAGACGATTCGTTGAACAGCCAGTTCTCACCTGAGAACGATGCAGATTCAGAAATAGATGAAAGCTGCGCCTTGAGCTCTTTCAGTTCTTCGTTGATCTTGCTTTTATCAACGCCTGGTTCGCGAGCTGCCACAAGTTTGGATTTGATCTCAGTGATAACATCGATCGTGGATTCCAGGCCGGTATAGGCCGTATCCGCCTTGGCGGCGCCAAGGCCCAGCGCGTCTTCAACTGTTGAGAGCGCCGCGTTATCAGAGCGCATCGTGGTCGCAATCGACCAATAGGCAGCGTTATCTGCTGCGGTACTGACACGATAGCCGGAGGAAATCCGGTTCTGCGTGCTTTCCATGTTGCTGTCGATAGTACGGAGAGTCTGTAGCGCTGCCATCGCGGCAGCATTGGTCATGATGCTGGTCATCGCAAATTGCCCCAAATCTTGAGAGGTCATACCGGAGTCATAACCGGCAACAGCGGAGACGCTTCATGCTACTGAGTCGTTTTGCCCTTGACCCAGCTCCGAGTTCTTAACGAACACTTAACAGAGACATGGTTAACAAAATATTAATGGGCTTAGCAAGTTGTTAGGAATAATTAATTGAATATGAAGATTGGAGACTTCACGCCAATTTGTTCATTTTCTGTTAATTTTCATTAACTTAACAGATAGTCGATATGCATAAATACAAAGATAGGCGGCACCCGCCTGGGGTGCCGCCTGAAAGAAAATTTCCTAATTTTCTCAATTTCGGTTCCGGCCATTGAAAAACTGACCGGAAGTGATTCGCTAATCTTAACGGAAGAGCGAGAGCACGTTTTCCGAATTGGAGTTCGCAATCGACAGAGACTGAATGCCGAGCTGCTGCTGCGTCTGCAGTGCCTTGAGCTTAGTAGACTCTTCGTTCATGTCTGCATCAACCAGACGGCCAACGCCCTTGTCGATCACATCCATCAAATCCGATACGAAGTCTGACTGCATCTGGATGCGGCTGTTGGTAGCACCCAGTGTTGCCGCCGAGTCAGTCATGGTGCTCAGCATTGCGTCAACCGCGCTGATCATGCCTTCGATGTCCACGTCTGAGGTCGTTGAAGACAATTCAACCACCGTACCGGTCGCATCTGTTGAACCTGGATCGATCAGGTAATAGGTCGCAGCAGACGTCGCTGTCGTATCGACGCTGACGCGCTGCTGAACCTGTGTGTCAGCTGTGAGCGTACCATGTGCAGACGTTTGCGTGCCGATCAATGTCGTCGAGCTGGCGCTGAATTCAAGCACACCAACGGAAACGTTGCCGGATGTATCGCGGGTGAATGAGGCGACCATTTCCTTGGTGCCAAGCGCCGCAGTAGAGTCGTTGTAGAGCCAGTTCTCACCAGAGAACGAAGCCGATTCAGCAATCGAAGACAGCTGTGACTTTAGCTCGGTCAGTTCCGCGTTGATCTTTTCTTTGTCAACGCCCGGCTCACGTGCCGCGACCAGCTTCGACTTGATCTCGGTCACCACGTTGATCGCAGATTCCATAGCTGTGTAGGCCGTGTCGGTCTTAGCCGCGCCGAGGCCAAGCGCGTCTTCAACGGTTGAAAGCGCGGAATTGTCGGACCGCATGGTTGTTGCGATCGACCAATAAGCCGCATTGTCAGCTGCACTGTCCACACGATAGCCGGACGAGATCCGGTTCTGTGTGTCTTCCATGTTGCTGCCAATTGAACGCAGGGTCTGCAGTGCGGACATCGCCGCTGCATTGGTCATGATACTCGTCATTTGGTACTGCCCCTTTTTCAAGCAGAGAATAATCTAGGGACATACCGGATTTCCTACCGGCAACGGCAGCGCTGCGTCATGCAAGCCAACCTCGAGAGATTAACCCACCGTTTCTATGGCTCTAGAAAACAGCAACATAGTTAACGAAGACTAAACACCGCATTGCATTCGTTAAAAAAACGACGGGCCGGCCCGAAATTCGGGTCGACCCTTCAAAATTCATGGCCTTTTCAATCTTATCTGAAGAGCGAAAGTACGTTCTGCGAATCCGAGTTCGCTATGGATAGCGCCTGGATACCGAGCTGCTGCTGCGTCTGCAGCGCCTTGAGTTTTGTCGATTCTTCGTTCATGTCCGCGTCGACCAGACGACCTACACCTTTGTCGATCACATCCATCAAATCGGAAATGAACTCGTTCTGCATGTCGATACGGCTATTCGTGGCACCCAGCGATGCAGCCGCATCAGTCATCGACTCCAGCATTGAATCAACTGCGCTGATCATGCCTTCGAGGTCAAGATCATCCGTTGTTGAAGACAACACGACTTCCGTGCCGGTAGCATCGGTCGCACCTGGATCAATGAGGAAGTAAGTCGCAGCCGTGGTTGCAGTTGTAGCCGTGCTGATGCGCTGCTGAACCTGTGTATCGGCCGTCAGCGTACCTTGCGCTGACGTTTGTGTGCCAATCAACGTGGTTGTGCTTGCATTGAATTCCAGCACACCGACAGACACGTTGCCAGAAGAATCTCGGGTGAACGATGCCACCATTTCCTTCGTGCCAAGAGATGCCGTCGACTCATTGTAGAGCCAGTTTTCGCCAGAGAATGAAGCCGATTCCGCTATCGAGGATAGCTGAGACTTCAGTTCAGTTATTTCAGCATTGATCTTTTCTTTATCAACGCCTGGTTCACGAGCTGCAACAAGCTTCGACTTGATCTCGGTTACAACATTGATGGCAGATTCCATCGCTGTGTACGCTGTATCGGTCTTGGCGGCTGCGAGACCGAGGGCATCACCGACGGTAGAGAGTGCAGCATTGTCAGAACGCATTGTCGTGGAAATCGACCAGTAGGCCGCATTGTCTGCCGCACTGCCCACCCGATAACCCGAAGAAATATGGCTCTGGGTATCTTCCATAGTATTGGTGATATTGCGGAGAGTTTTCAGCGCAGACATAGCTGCGGAATTTGTCATGATACTCGTCATTGTAACGTCCCGGGAAATCAGTACAGGGACATGCCTTGAACAAAGGCTCGGTGGACTGCTTCATGCATATCGGGTTTGGTCATAGCCGATCCACTGCATGAAGGTTACCGCCGATATATTAAAAGATGATAAAAGACCTATATATGTGCCTAGTTATTTCTAGTGATTTAGAAGCAGAAATCGGGCCGCGCCATCAAAGGCGCGACCCGATCTTGTCTCAACTTCGCTGTGATCAGAATTAACGGAACAGCGACAGTACGTTCTGCGAGTCGGAGTTCGCAATCGACAGAGCCTGAATGCCCAGCTGCTGCTGCGTCTGCAGCGCTTTCAGCTTGGTGGACTCTTCGTTCATGTCAGCGTCAACCAGACGGCCAACACCCTTGTCGATAACGTCCATCAGGTCAGACACGAATTCAGACTGCATCTCGATGCGGCTGTTGGTTGCACCCAAAGTTGCTGCTGCATCGGTCATGGTGTTCAGCATGTCGTCGACAGCGCTGATCATACCTTCGATATCCATGTCATCCGTTGTGGAAGACAGCTCAATCTTCGAACCGGTCGCATCAGTTGAGCCTGGATCGATGAGGTAGTAAGTCGCTGCAGTGGTCGCATTTGTGGCCGAGCTAATGCGCTGCTGAACCTGAGTGTCAGCTGTCAGCGTACCATTTGCAGAAGCG
Source organism: Ensifer sp. (assembly GCA_050301895.1). Classification (GTDB taxonomy): domain Bacteria; phylum Pseudomonadota; class Alphaproteobacteria; order Rhizobiales; family Rhizobiaceae; genus Ensifer_A. Next base: position 388,911 of record JBNKZZ010000004.1, read on the forward strand.
GCCGTGCCGATGAGCGTCGTCGCGGTTGCGTTCAGCTCAAGAGTACCAATGGACACATTGCCCGAAGAGTCACGGGTGAACGATGCAACCATTTCCTTCGTGCCAAGTGCAGCAGTCGATTCGTTGTAGAGCCAGTTTTCACCAGAGAACGAAGCAGATTCTGCAATTGAAGAAAGCTGCGACTTCAGTTCGGTGATTTCAGCGTTGATCTTTTCTTTATCAACACCAGGCTCACGAGCTGCAACCAGCTTGGACTTGATTTCCGTTACAACGTTGATAGCGGATTCCATGGCTGTGTAGGCTGTGTCGGTTTTGCCGGCAGCCAGACCAAGAGCGTCATCAACGGTGGAAAGAGCTGCATTGTCAGAACGCATTGTTGTAGCGATCGACCAGTAAGCAGCGTTGTCAGAAGCACTATCAACACGGTAACCGGAAGAAATGTGGTTCTGGGTTGTCTCCATGTCAGTGGTGATGGAGCGGAGAGTTTTCAGCGCAGACATAGCTGCAGAGTTAGTCATAATACTTGTCATGGGTTGTCCCTCGAAACGCAATACAAACGGGACATTACCGGACTGCTAATACCGGCGATGGAGAAAGAGCTTCATGCCGCAAGGCAAAACATACTTATTTGCCAAGCCCTCCATGTTGATTGCGACTATCAGCGCCGCACCTTTACAACAAGTTAATTTCGGCTCCGGGGGCCAGTACCGCTCAAGTATATGACAAACAAAAAGTTAAATCCCGCGACCATATCGCCGAACTGTTCCAAAACCGGGCAACTTGACCATCGAGCAGGCAATACTGCGTCGCATTTTGCCCGTACGCGAGCAAACTCAGATTATGGAATTGAGCTGCGTTAAGGGGAAACTAGCTGACCATCGACACCGGTCGATACGGCTGAAAACGAGATTCACACAGGCTTTGTTCCAGAAAGCGTGTGTTCTCGTCCGGGTTTTCCGATGGGTTTTGAAAATCAATGTGGCTGATCTCAACACCGGCATTGTCCTTACCAAGTAATAGCTTGGCATAGACAGTGACCCCACGTGGCTTGATTTCCAGGTCCAGCGAGACTTCCGGCTCACCATCCCACTCCAGGCGATAGTCGCCGCCAATTCCAAAATTGACAGTACCGGGATGGAAATAGAGCTCGGCAGCGGACGCCACCAGGTCGCGAAGGTTTGCGTGGAGTTCAAACCGCAGTAGTGCCACAAGATCCGCAACGTCCAGCAATCGTAATTCGGAGGCGACGGGTAGAATGGCCTCTGCAAGAATACGTTCACGTTTTTCGGAAAAGGGATTCTTCTTCATTCGTCACGCATCGTCGGCTAGTTTGGTTTCTGCTTTGAATAGACACGATGAATTAGCTCTGCGACTGCTTTGTAAAACACCGATGGGATGACACTATCCACCGAGACTTGCGCAAACATGGAGCGAGCCAACGGTGGATCCTCAAAAATCGGCACTCCGTTCTTTTCGGCAATTTCACGAATTTTCAGTGCAACAAGGTTTTGTCCCTTGGCGACAACGACGGGGGCATCGTCTTCACTGCGATTGTAGCGCAGGGCAACGGCATAGTGCGTCGGGTTGGTGACGACCAGGGTCGCCCGTGGCACATCGTTCATCATGCGCTTTCGGGCCAGAGACTGCGCAAATGAGCGCTGTCTTGATTTGACCTGCGGGTCGCCCTGCGACTGCTTCATTTCGTCTTTGATCTGCTGCTTCGTCATCCTCAGGTTTTCCCACCATGTATGGCGTTGCCAGAAGAAGTCAGCGATCGCGACAATTGCAGAAGCGGCAAGAACGACAAGAAGAATATCGTTCAGAATTGATCCCATTTCGGAAAAGATGCGCGCCGGATCAGAGAACATCAGATCCAAAGATCCAACGAATTCGTCCTGCAGTGTGAGATACATCGCACCAGAAACGGCGATCAGCTTGATAAATGATTTTCCGAACTCGACCAATGTCGTCTTGGAAAACAGCCGCCCAAATCCCTTCATGGGAGACACCTTGGACGGGTCGGGCGCAATGCGTTTGAGAACGGGCTGCGGCAGATTTTGAAAAATCGACGCGCTAACGCCAAAGACAATCAACAGCGCAAATGCCGGCACCACAATGGGGCTTGTGCCCATGGCAAGGTGGATGATCAAAGACAAAACATCCGGTCCCGTCTCGACCGACCACTGATCCGCTTGCGCAAATGTATCGCGCAACATCGCGCCAACGGTGCCAATGCCCTGCGCCGCGAAGAATATCACGAAGACGTAAATTGCCAGCGTCGAGGCAAATGTTGCCGTTTCACGCGAAAAGGGAACATTGCCGTCCTTGGCAGCGTCATCGAGTTTTTTCTGGGTCGGGTCTTCTGTTTTGCTGTCTTTATCTTCGTCAGCCATTGCCCGCCCCTTCGATCCGGACTCATCCAGCCCGGTCGATTACCAGACAAAAGATCTGCTGAAAACGCCCTTAAAGAATTACACAGTCAGACGCGGAATTCCAGATCCCGAACTTCTACGCTGCTTCGCCGTCAGCTGCAGGTGCCGCGTCCTCAACCGGGGCGTCTTCCTTCAGTTTGATCTGGCCGTTGTTATAGAGACGAATTGCCTCCTGCGCCACCGCGCGTCGTGCCACAGCAATATCCTTTGGATTGACGCCTTCCATTCCGGTGGACAGATCCGCTTCGACCATACGACGCTGACGTGCGCCGATGGAGGAAAGGACGGCTTCGCGAATATCGGCGGCCGTACCGCGCAACGCTGCGGTGATAATGTCGGCTGACAAATCGTTGAACAGGAGAACACGGCTGCGCTGTGGCATTGAGAGAATGTCTTCGAAGAGGAAGACCTTCGGGCGCACCTTCGCTGCGGACTTGGCGTTGAGCGCTTCCAGTGCGGCCAGCAACTCTTCCACTTGAGATTTTTCCAGCTCGTTCATCAATTCCGCGACCTTCGCAGAACCAATAGAATTCTTCTCTTCCTTCATCTCGCGCAGCAGTTCGTAGACGCGCTGCTCAATGATAGATGCAACCTGCGGATTGACCTGCTTGAGATTGACCGTACGGTTGACAACGTCTGCGCGGCGCGCATCGGGCAACTTCATGAGAACCCGCGCGCCGGCCTCGGACGGCAACATCGAAAGAATATAGGCAACTGTCTGCGGATGTTCCGGCAGGAGAAAGCGAACCAGGAACTCAGGCTCAGCATCCTGCAATTCGTCCCACACGCTGGTCTCAACACCCTGAAACACTGCGCGTCGGCCCAGAAGACCGTCGACCTCTTCAGGCGTCAATCCTTCTTCGAGGATTGCTTCCATCGCCTTGGCGTTGTCCATAAGACCTGCGCCCTCGGTGAACAAGTCTTCAAATTCGTTGACCAGCTGTTCAAGCTCTTGTGGCGGGATTGGGCGCAGCGTCTGCGCCGACTTGATAATGAGCTGAAGCTCAGGCTGACTGAAAAACTTCAGGAGCTTTCCGGCGACCCCCTTGCCCATGGCCAAAAGGACAGCTGCCGCCTTTTCAGACGACGTCAATGGCTTGTCAGGTGCATCGCTAGCAAAATCATCAAAATCCATCATGGATCACTTCCCCCACTACATCGTGGTAAGTTGGTCTATTCCTGTTTTTTCCGCGTCTTGTTCACTTCGATCATGCGGACACCGAAGCGCGTATCATCATCTTCAAGTACTGTAATTTCGCCGCGGCCAATAACCCGCCCGTTCACCACCACTTCAACCGGCTCACCAATCTTGCGATCCAGCGCGATTGTTGCACCTTCGCTAAGGTTCATAAGCGTCGCGACATTCATATGGCTGGAGCCCAATACGATCTGCACATCAATGGGAATGTCCATGATGAGTTCATAATTGGATTCCAGCGAGCTTCCCGCTGGCTGGCTCGGACCGCTGGCGACGCCAAGGTCATCACCAAGACCGCCCATATCGCCACCGAAGTCTCCACCAGCGAAATCATCGCTACCAAAGTCACCGCCGCCGATCTCGCCGCCAAAGTCTCCACCGAAATCGCTACCGCCGGCAAAATCACCGCCGAACTCAGAGAGATCGACTTCTGCGCCGCCGCCCGGCATTTCCAGTCCGCCATCACCTAATTCAGGCAATGTACCCTCCGCATCATTCTGCAAAACGCCACGAAGATCATCGACGGCGCCGTCGATAGCCGGGTCAGATGCGTCATCCCCGGGACCAAACTGGGCCAGGATGTCGTCTTCTACTGGTGCCTCTTCTTTGTTCTTCGCCATGCCGTCTTATTCCAGTTCAATCTTGCGCCAAGCCTGTAAGGTGCACTCAGCTCATCAAATGAGCGAGAAGATCCACGTCGTCACCATACGTATCCTTGACTCTGACCATGTAGTTTTCGCCACTGCGGCCAAATTCGCCAACATACATATCCTTACCGTTGGCTCTCACTTCAACACGAACTTCTTGAAGATCACTAAACGGAATCACATCACCTTCCTGCAAGCGGCTCACAACGCGCAGCGGCAACTCCTGCAATTTGATGCGCGCCTCCACTTCCACCGTGGATCTTTGCACCTGATCCTGAAGCTTGTCGGTCCACTCCTTGCGTGTGCGCGGCCCGTTCAACGATGCCGGCACAATAACCTTGCCCTTGAGAAGAGAACGCTGCGGCACGATAAAATATAGATTGCTGATAATATCACCAATCTTGATCTTCATAGTGACGGCGGCGGCGTGCGGGTCGCGATACCCTTCCGGACGCGGTTTGCGGTCATCTGCATTATGCGGAAATTCCAGAACCGGCTCATTGCGACCAATGTCCTCGATCACCGAACGCAAAATACCTGCGATACGCGTGAAGATGACGTTGGCAAGATCAAGCTCAATTTTGGAAAGCGGCCGCGGCTCAGGTTCAACGATCTCGCTTACAGGTGCGCCCAGCATTGCCTCGACGACAACCATGACCAGCGTGCTGGAGCAGCCGATAACAAAGTCAGTAGACCAGCCACGCAAGGACGCATTGCAAAAGACAACGGTATCACCCAGATCTTCGACAAGCTCTTCCAGACGTCCCATTTCCACGCCGACGAAACCAACGCGGATTTCAATGCCCGTTTCAACCTGGAAAACCTCCGGCAGGAACTCGACATAGGCACGGGTCAGATCGGCCCCTATGGACGTAATCGTTTCGCGATCACCCAATTCACCAGTCACGCGCGCCAGGAAGACATTCTCTTCCGGCGCGTCACTGTTTGCCTTCTTGTCTTTCTTGCCTTCAGTCTTCTTGGCTGCCTTGCTCATTATGCTGCGCTCGCGCCACCACCTGGGTTCATCATTTCCTGCTCAACCGCGTCGATAGAGGGTCGTTCCTTCGACGAAATTGTCTTGCGTCCGTATTCCAATGCGACTTGCGGCACAGAACCATTCATGTAGGCCAGCAAGGTCTGCTTCACGATTGTGTAGAGCCGGTTTTGTTTCTCGCGAACCACCTTCACAGATGCCGCAATCGGCTGAACCACGGTATAGGAGATCAAAATCCCGAGGAATGTACCAACAAGAGCGGCGGCGATCAGGTGACCGAGAACATCCGGGCCGTCGTTGATGGCACCCATGGTGTGGATAATACCCAAAACGGCGGCCACAATACCGATAGCCGGCATGCCATCACCCATTGTCACCAAAGCGTTGTATGACTTGAGCTTGTCGTGTTGGATTGTGTTGATCTCTTCATCCATGAGAGCTTCAATCTCGTGAGCACGCGCATTGCCGATAATGATCAATCGCACATAGTCACAGATAAACGACGTCAATTCCGCGTTTGCCAGAACCGTGGGCGCAGTCTGAAATATAGTTGATTCTTCCGGATTATCGATGTGCGCTTCAATCTCGTTGCGCGATTTTGTTCGCAAATCCCGCATCAGGGCATACAGCACACCCAGCATATCCAGGTAATGGCGTTCCTTCGGCACTTTCTGCGTAAACGCCTCTCCGACTGCCTTCCCCGAATCCTTGATAACTTTCATAGGGTTGGCAACAATGAAGCTGCCAAAAGCGGCACCCAGAATGATGAGATACTCGTACGGCTGCCATAAAACCTCCAGGTGACCGCCAGAAGCCATATAGCCACCGATTGTACAGCCGAAGGTGATGACCAAGCCAATGATAATATTCATACCGGCACTCGATTCGATCCTTGGAGTTTCAGATTAAGGGTTACGAATCCAGCCTTGCGTGAGGCTGGTTGACAAATCGTGAATCCAACCGAGCAATCCCACGTTTAACAACGGCTGAAACAGCTTCGCGCAAGCATGTTGGGTGAAATTCCCCACAATGAAAGCTCGTATCCTGCATACTGATGAACGCAAAACCATGAATGAGGATGGATAGCGCCTATGGAAACCGGCATATATGTCGCACTATCATCACAGATCGCGCTTGAGCGCCGTCTGACGACGGTTGCGGACAATGTCGCCAATTCATCCACTGCCGGCTTTCGCTCAACGGAAATCAAGTTCAATAAGGTCCTGGAAGGTCACGCTCAGAAACAGGTCGCTTTCGTTGATCAGGGTGCGGAATATCTCTCCACTCGAAACGGCGGCATGCGCGAGACCGGCAACTCACTGGACTTTGCAATCCGTGGAAGTTCCTGGTTTTCGATAGATACACCAAGTGGCCAGGCCATAACACGCGATGGCCGTTTTACAATCACGACCAATGGCGATCTCGTCACCACTGAAGGCTATCCGGTCCTTGATGCGGGCGGTGGGCCAATCCAATTTGCCAAAACGCAGGGTACGCTCTCAATTACAAGCGACGGCGTCCTCCAAATGGATGGGGAGAATGTCGCCGCACTTGGCCTGTTTGAAGCTGATTTGTCCAATGGCTTTATGCGTGCCGGTGGCTCTTCCATCATACCAATGTCAGGCATACAAGCCATGCAGGACCGAGGTGAAGCCGCCATTGTGCAAGGCTATGTCGAAGAGTCCAACGTGGTTGCTATCTCCGAGATGACGCAGCTCATTCAGATCCAGCGCAATTTCGACAATATCAGCGCTTTGATCCGTGACGCCGAGGGCAGCCTGGAATCGGCAATCAAAACGCTCGGTGACCGATAAGATGCGGTCCGCGCCATGAACAGCGAATTATCCACTGGCGATTCTTCATTTCCCGTTTGCGCCGTCGACAAACGTGCTGCAGAGAAATTTGCCGACTTGGCAAATGTTGTCAGGCGGTACTCATCTGTCGAGCAAATCGTGGCTCCGGCTGGGCGCGTCAAAACAATTGCGGCAGGGCATTACACGGTAACAGGCCTGTCAAAGCATGTTCGGCTTGGCGATTTTGTTGCGCATACCACCAAAAGCGGAACGCATCTCGGGGAGGTGGTTCGGGTGGAACCCGACCTTGCCTATGTCAGCCCCATCGAGCCGGGAGAGCCCATCGGCATTGGTGACACGATCATAAGAAAGGGTGCTTTCCGCCTTGCACCTGACCCTAGCTGGTGCGGACGCACAATCAATGCGCTCGGCGAACCAATTGACGGATTGGCACCGTTGAAGCAGGGCGAAAGGCGACGTCCGATTTCCGCCAACGCCCCGCCATCCATGAAACGGGCCAGAGTGGACAAAGGCTTCAAAACGGGCGTTCGCGCGATCGACATTTTCGCCCCGCTTTGCCACGGGCAGCGCCTTGGCATTTTTGCGGGCTCCGGCGTGGGCAAATCAACGCTCCTTTCCATGCTGGCTCGCGCGGATGCGTTCGACAAGGTGGTGATTTCACTGGTTGGCGAGCGCGGTCGTGAAGTGCGCGAATTTATTGAAGACACGCTGGGTGACAACCTTGCCAAATCAGTTGCTGTCGTTGCGACGAGCGATGAAAGCCCGATGCTGCGCAAAATGGCACCGCTTGCAGCCACGACGATTGCCGAACAGTTTCGCGACAATGGCGACAATGTGCTCCTGATCGTTGACAGCGTCACGCGCTTCGCCCACGCAATCCGCGAGGTGGCTGTCGCATCTGGTGAGCCGCCGATTGCGCGCGGATATCCCGCCTCCGTGTTCACAGAACTTCCACGCCTCCTGGAACGGGCTGGCCCGGGCGAGGAGGGAACAGGCTCCATCACCGCAATCATTTCCATTCTCGTGGATGGTGATAACCACAACGATCCGATCTCAGACTCTGCGCGCGGCATTCTCGACGGTCATATCGTCATGGAACGCAGCCTTGCCGAAGAGGGTCGCTATCCGCCGATCAATCCTCTTGCATCCGTATCACGCCTTTCACGCAAGGCATGGACGCCAGAACAGGAAACACTGGTCTCTCGCCTGAAGGCACTAATGCACAAATATGAAGAGACCCGAGACCTGCGCCTGATTGGTGGCTACAGAGCGGGTTCGGACCCAGATCTCGATATGGCGATCAAGCAGGTTCCCATCATCTATGAGGTCTTGAAGCAAACCCCGAGGGACAAACCGGCACCTGACGCCTTTGCCGATCTCGCGACCGCGCTTCGCGGCGGCGCTGGCAAGAAGTAGGTGGAGATATGATGAACGAATTTGACAGTGATGAAGTTGTTCCTTCTCCGCGGCGGCGAAAAACTGAATCCCGCACGACCGACACGATGCTGGCAACGCTTGGCGTGATGCTGGCGGCTTTTGCCGCATTTTTTCCGTGGTATGTTTTCGTCAATCCGCAATATTTCAAAATCACCGGAACCAGCAAAGGCATGGTCCGCGATTTGCCCGAATTGCCGTTTCGCAACGTGGTCAGCGTCTCGCCTATGGCGAGCAAAGACAATGACAGTAATTCGGTTCCGCCTGAAAGCATCGACCAGGTGCGCACGGCATCGACACCGGACACAACAGAAAGCATCAAATCCAAACGGGAGACCGGCGATGCGCTTTCCCAGCCCTTTCCAGCCGCGGAGAGCAGCTTCAGGTTGGTGCATGTGGCCAATGGCAAAGCACTCATCCAGGACCAGCGCGGCATGTTCGTCGTTGGTGTGGGCGATGTATTGCCGGACAATAGCCGCCTTTCCACACTGACCCAACGCGACGGGGTGTGGGCAATCATTACCTCCAAGGGTGACACCATCACGGAATAGTCGGTGAACGCGCCCGTTAACGATTTGGGCAGGACAAGTCCCACGCAAGTTTAGAATCCTACGCTCCGATGTAGATCATGCATGATTGATGATGGAGCGGGCGATGGAGCCTATTGGTATATTTCAACTGGCATCAAAGCAGGCCGAATGGCTGAGCGTTCGCCAAGGCGTGGTCGCTGGAAATATCGCCAACGTTAACACGCCCTCCTACATTTCCAAGGACATTGAACCTTTCCAGTCCGTGTTGGACAAGTCGGCAACAATACATATGGCCGCCACCAGTCCGCTGCACATGACGGAAGCCGAAGCCACAACGGGTTCGACCACATCCGGCGACATCGAAATCAAAGACGGTGAAGCCGCACCTGAACTTGCTGACGAACTCATGCGCTCAACTGAAATCCGTCACCAATACGACCTCAACACAGGATTGGTGAAGTCTCTCAACAAAATGATGCTGATGGTGGTACGCAAATAATGACTGATCCGCTTGTCGCCTCACTGAAAATCTCCGCCTCAGGCATGGATGCACAATCTGTGCGCTTGCGGGTTGTCTCGGAAAATATCGCCAACGCCCGTTCAACAGGCGATGTGCCCGGTGCCGACCCTTATCGGCGCAAGCTGGTTTCCTTTGGCGAGACCCTCGACCGTGCCTCCAGCATCAACAAGGTGGAAGTCCGAAAGATTTTCGAAGACAAAAGCGACTTCGTGACAGAATACGACCCCGGCAATCCGGCCGCCGATGCCGATGGCATCGTCAAGCTGCCGAATGTCAACATGCTGATAGAAATGGCGGATATGCGCGAAGCCAACCGCTCCTACGAGGCAAACCTGCAATCAATCAAGCAGGCGCGCGACATGATCAGCTCCACAATCGATCTATTGAGGTCATCACAATGATAGATGCACTGGGTAGCCTATCCTCCCTTTCAGCGGCCCGCGGTATAGACACGCAGATCATGGCCCCTGGCACACGTCAATCGGACGAGGCGAAGGGAACCAGTTTCTCCGATTTGATGGCGCAGGCCGCGACTTCGGTCGTCGGCGACCTGCAGAACGCGGAAACCATGTCCTACAAGGGCATTTCCGGTGAAGCTACAACGCGAGAGGTAGTTGACGCAGTCATGTCGGCTGATCGCTCGCTCCAAACTGCCATTGCATTCCGAGACAAGGTGGTGAACGCCTACCTTGAGATCTCCAAGATGCCGATCTGAGGAAGGTAAGCTATGAGAGCTCTGTCAATTGCGGCAACGGGCATGAACGCCCAGCAGACAAACCTTGAAGTGATCGCGAATAACATCGCCAACATCAATACGACCGGCTTCAAGCGCGCCCGCGCCGAGTTTACCGATTTGCTCTATCAGACCGAGCGCTCCGGCGGTGTGGCAAACCGCGCCAACTCTTCCATCGTTCCGGAAGGTGCAAATATTGGTCTCGGCGTGAAAACGTCGGCAATTCGAAACCTGCATGTGCAAGGCTCTCTCAATTCCACCGGCAACTCGCTGGACATTGCAATCGTCGGCCGCGGCTGGTTCCAGATAGAAGGCGCTGACGGCGGTACGCTGTATTCGCGCGCAGGCGCGTTCAACACGAATGCCGATGGTGACCTTGTAACAATCGACGGTGCCAAAGTCGTTCCGAACATCAATATCCCCACCGACGCCGTTGAAGTCGTTATCAACAACTCTGGGCAGGTCTTCGCGCGCCTTGGGGGCGACACCGAGATGACCGAACTTGGGCAGCTCACCATCGCGACATTCGTTAACGAAGCTGGCCTTGATCCTCTGGGTGACAACCTCTTCCGCCAAACCCCGGCGTCTGGAGACCCACAGGTCGCAGCACCCAACGATCCAGGTTACGGCTACCTTCAGCAAACATATCTGGAAGCGTCGAATGTGGACCCGGTCAAAGAAATTACCGAGCTGATCTCCGCGCAGCGCGCCTATGAAATGAACTCGAAAATCATTCAGGCTGCCGATGAGATGTCAGCCACAGTGAGTAAGAACCTGAGATAACAAAAGGGAGGTTGGGCATGAGGCCGCAACTTTTCGATAGCAAAAATTGGACAGCCCGGGCCGCGCTTCTTGCGGCCGGGGCATTCCTCGTTCTTTGGGTTCCGCCGGCGACGGCAGGCAATCTCTATGCTGTTGTCCCGACGCACACGATCTATCCGAACGAAGAAATCTCCGCTGCCAAACTCGAAGAGCTGGAAGTCACAAACCCAAACCTCAAGGGCGACTTCGCTCAATCCATTTCTCAGGTGGCTGGAATGCTTTCAACGCGGACTTTGCTCCCCGGCCACGCAATCTATCTCAGTACACTGCGACAGCCCTACACGGTCACCCGGGACAATCAGGTGCGGCTGGTCTTTCAAACCGGGTCATTGGAGATTTCAGCGATGGGGCAGCCACTGCAAGATGGCTCCGTAGGAGAGATCATCCGCGTACGAAATGCCGACTCCGGACTGGTCGTTTCTGGCACCGTTCTAGATGACGGTTCCGTCAAGGTGCTTCAACAATGAACGCAATGCGTAACATCCTGATGGTGGTTTGCCTGCTCCTCGGTGCAGTGGGACAGTCTCATGCTGCCGCACGTATCAAGGATATCAGTTCGTTGCAGGCGGGCAGAGACAATCAGCTCATCGGCTATGGCCTAGTTGTCGGACTGCAGGGCACGGGCGACAGCCTGAACTCTTCGCCATTTACCGAACAGTCCATGCGCGCAATGCTGCAGAACCTTGGTATTTCCACGCAAGGCGGCCAGAGCCGCGCCAAGAACGTCGCCGCCGTCATGGTCACCGCTACCTTGCCTCCATTTGCCAGCCCGGGCAGCAGAATCGACGTCACCGTATCCTCGATGGGTGACGCGACCAATTTGCGTGGCGGTACGCTCGTCATGACATCCCTGACCGGCGCGGATGGCCAGATCTATGTTGTCGCCCAGGGCTCAGTCATCGTTTCCGGCTTTAGCGCACAGGGCGACGCCGCTCAGTTGACCCAAGGTGTGACCACCGGTGGACGTATTCCTGGCGGTGGCATTGTAGAGCGCCCCCTGCCCTCGCAATTCAAGGATTCCATCAACCTCGTTCTGCAACTGCGCAACCCGGATTTCACGACAGCTGTTGGTGTCGCTGACAGTATCAACGCCTATGCAGTTGCCCGCTTCGGGGCAGCTATTGCCGAGGCACGGGATTCCCAGGAGATCGTCGTCGCCAAACCAAAATCAGTCGATCTCGCTCGTCTGATGGCCGAAGTTGAAAATCTGGTGGTCGAAACTGACATGCCCGCCCGCGTGGTGGTCAATGAAAAGACTGGAACGATTGTCATCGGTGAAGATGTCCGTATTTCCAAGGTTGCAGTGAGCTATGGCACGCTGACCGTACAAGTCACCGAAACGCCCAATGTCGTTCAACCGCTTCCCTTTAGCCGGGGTGAAACGGCAGTCGAACCTAACACCGATATTCAGGCCACCGCCGACAGCGGCACTGTCGCTATCCTTGACGGTCCGGACCTGAAGGGGCTCGTTTCCGGCCTCAACAGCATCGGGGTCAAACCAGACGGCATCATTTCCATATTGCAGGGCATCAAATCTGCGGGCGCTATGAATGCGGAGCTGGTGATCCAATGACAAGCACACGCGCTCATTTTCGTCTTGCCCGTGCCTATGCAGCAGCAGCGCTCATGGCAGTCTGTGTTCCGGGCAGCCAAGTCGCGCTTGCTCAGGATAATCACAACAATTTGCCAATCGCAGGAACTGCCAGTGAGATCGAGCGCTTCTGCGCCAACATCGCTGACGAGGCACGCGACCAGCGCTATGTCTTGCAACGTGCAGAACTCCAGAAGCTGCAGGCAGACATTGACCTGCGCATGGAGCAGCTGCAGGCCAAAACCGAAGAATACCAGGATTGGCTGAGACGCAGGAATGAGTTTCTCGATAAGGCCGAGCTTGGCCTTGTCGATATTTTCAAGACTATGAAGGCCGATGCAGCCGCAGCCCAGCTTGAGCTGGTCGACGTCAACATCTCCGCCGCCATCATAATGAAACTCTCCCCGCGGCAATCGAGCCTTGTCCTGTCTGAAATGAAACCTGACATCGCAGCGCGCATCACCGGCATTATTTCGAATGCCACAGACCCGACGACATCCAGAGACCCATCATGAAAAAGCCCGGCATCATAATCACAGCTCTTCTCATCATTGCCGGTCTGGCTGGCTGCAAAAGTCAGGCCTTCAATGAACTGGGGCGTGCGCCTTCCATGAGCCCGATTGGCAGCGGCCTTCGCTACGGTCAAACACAGGAAATGGCCCTCTATCCCAAGCGACCGCAGCAAACCTCGGCGGGCTACTCGCTCTGGAACGACAATCAGGCGGCGCTCTTCAAGGATTCACGCGCAATCAATGTCGGTGATATTTTGACCGTAAACATTAAGATCAACGACAACGCCAACTTCTCTAACAACACCAAGCGCAGCCGCACAAACGGCAGCGGTCAGACGCTCGGCTTGTCAGCTTCGGACGGCACGACTTCACCTAGCCTTTCCAGCAGTCTGACAGCGGATTCGGACAGCTCCAGCGACGGCTCAGGCTCAATCAAGCGCTCTGAGTCTTTGGAACTGTTGGTTGCGGCTGTCGTCACCGGCATTCTGGAGAATGGAAACCTTGTGATCTCCGGCTCTCAGGAAGTGCGTGTGAATCATGAAATACGCATTCTCAATGTCGCGGGTATCGTCCGGCCTCAGGACGTCGATTCGGAGAACACGATTTCCTATGACCGGATCGCCGAGGCGCGGATTTCCTATGGTGGTCGCGGGCGTCTGACCGAGGTGCAGCAACCACCGATTGGCCAGCAGCTTGTTGATCTGATTTCACCGTTCTGAGCCCAAAGGCCCTTGAACCTGGAGTGATCTGATGGCCGATGTGATCGAAGACGACGACGAAGAGGGGAAAAAGAAAAGTACCCTCATTCCGACACTGGCGGTTGTTGGCGGTTTGAGCCTGATTGCTGCCGGTGGCGGCTGGTTCCTTGGCGGATCTTTGAGCGGCAGCTTTCTGACCGATGAAAAGAAGCAAGAGATAGCCAAAGAGGCAAAGCTTGCCGCGCTTGAAGGTGTTGGAGAGACGAAGAAAGAGGATGGCCCGTCTGTGCCGCGCATTTCCACCGAGGAAAACGGTGTTGTGGCGCTGGAACCTATTACCAGCAACCTCGCCTACCCTTCGGAAAACTGGATACGTTTGGAAATTTCGCTGCTGTTTGACGGCTCACCGGATCTGGAGCTTTCCGAGGAAATCCATCAGGACATAACCGCATATCTTAGAACTGTATCAATGCAGCAAATTCAAGGTCCACGCGGTTTCCAGTTCCTCAAGGAGGATCTGGCGGAACGCGTGGAAATCCGCTCCCAAGGTAAAGTCAAAAAGATAATGATTAGGACATTTGTGATCGAATGAAGCGCTTAGCCCTCATCCTTATCTTTGGCCTTTTGGTTCTTCCCGGGGCAGCTTTCGCACAGGAGGTCCAGCAACTGTTGAATGAAGTGCAGCAAAGTGGCTCCTTCGCCTCGTGGATTGTGCGCACTTTTGGACTTCTGACCGTTCTTTCCATAGCGCCAGGCATTCTGGTGATGGTCACCAGTTTTCCACGCTTCATCATTTCCTTCTCGATACTGCGTTCCGGCATGGGGCTTGGCACGACGCCATCAAACCTCATCCTTATTTCATTGGCGCTGTTCATGACATTTTACGTCATGGCCCCGACATTTGATCGCGCGTGGGACAACGGCATTCAACCGATGCTGGACAATCAAATCACTGAGCAACAGGCGTTGACGCGCACCTTTGCGCCCTTTCGTGAGTTCATGCTGGCCAACACCCGCGACAAGGATATCGCGCTATTCGTCGACATTGCCGCCGAGCGCAACCAGACGACAGAAACTGATGGCGTCCTCGATATGCGCGTGGTTATTCCCGCATTCATGATTTCGGAGATACGAAGAGGGTTCGAAATCGGCTTTCTTGTTGTATTGCCGTTCCTGGTGATCGACCTCATCGTTGCGACGATCACAATGGCTATGGGTATGATGATGCTGCCGCCAACATCCATCTCCCTGCCATTCAAGATCTTGTTCTTCGTCTTGATTGATGGTTGGAACCTGCTCGTCGGCAGTTTGGTCAGATCATTTACTTGATATAGCCAAGCCTGATTGCCTTAGCGATTGCCTGAATGCGATTGACGGAATCAAGCTTCGCCGTTGCCGCCCCCAAATATGCATTCACCGTGTGAACCGACAAATTCAGGTACTCGGCGATCTCCTCACTTGTGTGACCGTCACCGGCCATTTGCAAACAGGCAATTTCACGTTCAGAAAGCATCTCAACGGGTTGATGACGCTTCTCTTCGTCGTGCAGCATATCCACCATAATCTGCGTGGCCTGCATATGAAGGTCCGCGATCTGCTCGCCGCTCAAATCAAGGTAAGACGCAGTAAGGACAACATATCCATTGCCCGAAGCGCCAAGGCGTATGGGAAATGCTATGCCGCATTGCTTCAGACTGTCGGTCTTGAGCCGCCGGACAAATCGATCAAAATCAACTGTCTCAGCAGTATTCCCATCCACCAAACCGCTCCATATCAACGGCAACATGGATTGTTCCAGATGCACCAGCATCACCTCACCAAAGGAAGCGACAATATCGCTGGCATTCTGGCCTTCGCTTTCAAAATTGTCAGTAACGGCGATAATCCGCCTCCGCGACGCAAGCCCGCCCACTGAGGCACGAAATACGCAATAATTGCGCGCACCCGCTTGCCTTGCGAGTTTGGCAAATCGTTGCTGCTGCTCATTGGTGATGGGCCAGACTGCGCTCGGACGTGCGGGGAGTTTCTGGACCATGTCACACCAAATTATGGCGCACGGCAAAGGCGATTGCTTCCGATCTGTTCCGCGTCGCCGTCTTTCGCATTACGCTGGTTATGTAGTTGTTGATCGTGTTGCGCGAGATACCGAGAATAACGGCGATCTCATCGCTGGTCTTGCCCTCTGCAATCCAGTAGAGGCATTCAAGTTCGCGCTCAGTGAGTTCCTGCAAGCGTTCCTGCACATTGCTCGACAATTCTGCGTTCTCATTCACCAGATAGGAGGCCAGCAGCGCTGCGTGGCGAAGGCGCAGGTTGGAAAGCGCAACATCCATTTCAGACAGGAAGGCCAGGATATAGCGTCCTGCACCAGAACAGAATGTAAGCCAGCAAATCTGCATGCTGATGCCCTTGGGCAGCGCCGCATGGTCCGGCAGCAGCGCGTAACGTGGCTGAAACGTCTGCATGCACTTTTCCAGTTCCGCCGTTTGAGCGAAATCCGCAGCCAAGACATTATCAAGGGCACGCACGAGATCGAAAGGCCAGTTCGAAGCGATGACATTTTCAAGCCGTTGAACGGGCGTGAAGTCTGCACGCATCAACAGGAAAGCGCTGGCACCAGCATAGCCGGTTACGGCATCCAGTTCTCTGGAAAGGGTCGTGCCCGCCTGGCCGCGAAACCGATCCATCAATTGATCAAAGCTATCCGGTCGCACCCTCGCAGATCGGTGCATATTGTCATCTATGTGGTTCAAACTAACCATAGCCGGAATAATTGATCCTGTTGGAATCTCAGATCCGCTGCAAATCGAATCGCCTGCCAAGCTTAACGCAAGCGGGCCGATGCCGCATCAGCAATTCCAACCAGAGTCTCAAACACTACACAGGCTTTGAGAAGGAGCGCCCTATGCCGCGCGCTCGATGGCCCATTTTCTCAGGATTTTGGCAGCCCGCTCTTCGCTGATTTCGACCATGCGAGACAGTCGACGCTCCGGCCCTTCCTTGACCTTTCGGTTGAAGCTGGGCTCATCATCATCCATGGTCAGCAGGTCTTCGGTGCTATCAAAGCCGAAGTCCGCGCCGAAGCCTTCCATAAGGCTTGCGCCTGGTCCATCCACTCCGCTCGGTGCAAAGTCTGGCAATTCCAGACCAAGCGGGTCATCAGCGCCATCGGCACCGGGAAGCGCTGCGCCCGCCGGTGACAGACCACCCATGGAACGCGCCAACGGACGGAAGCCGAACCAGACAATCAAGAAAGCAACGGCCACAAATGCCAATGCATTGATTGTCGTGCCGAGATATCGCAGCAGGGTCTCGCCAACACTCGGTCCAAGTGCAGCCTCGTCAAGAATCTGGTTTTCCATGAAGTCCATGACACTGACTTCAATCAGATCGCCCCGGTCGGCATCTATGCCAGCAGCGGTGGCGACGATTTTGCGCATTTCCGCGAGATATGCGTCAATCTTCGCCTGATCAGCTGGCTCGCCGACCAATTTCTCAACACGCGAACGGTTGACGACAACGGCAACCGAGAGCTTTTCGATCACATAGCTGTTGCGCGTGGTCGCGACTGTCTTCGAGTTGATCTCATAGTTGGTCAACTCTTCTTTCTTTTCGGTCTCGTCGTTTGAACTTGGGCCACCGCCGCCGGTGCTGTCCGGTGCCTGAGGGATATTCTGCTGAACGGTCGTTGCTTCTGACGATTCAACCTGCGACGATTTCTGCGCCTCCTTGGTGACCCGCACTGAGCGCTCAACGCGTGACTCAGGATCAAAAATCGTTTCCTGAATCTGCTGAGCATCGGTGTTCAGCTTGGCGATTACACTTGCCCGGAAGTTGTCGATGCCAAGGAAAGGTGCGAGCGCCTTGTCAAGGTTGCTCTCAATATCCGACTGAAGCTGCTGCTCAACACCGAGGGAACGGTTGGCTGGATTGTTGGTCGCATCATCACCGGATGCCAGAAGCTGTCCGGTGGAATCGAGAATGGTCACATCCTCAGGGCTCAGGCCTGGTACCGAAGCGGCCACAAGGTGGCGAATGGCATTGGATGCTTTGCGCCCTGACGTCGCACCAGCACGGATCATGACCGATGCCGTCGGATTTTGCGTGCCGCGACGGAAGCTGCCTGCATCCGGCATAACGATGTGTACGCGGGCAGCAGATATGCCTGAAATGGACTGGATTGTACGCCCGATTTCACCCTCCAGCGCGCGAACCCGTGTAATTTCCTGCATGAAGGATGTCAGGCCCAGCGAGCCGACCTTGTCGAAAAGCTCGTAGCCGGATGTTGTGCTGTTGGGCAGTCCGCGCTCTGCAAGCAGCAGCCGCGCCTGAGCAGTGTGGCCAACACCCACCATAATGGAAGAGCCGTCTGGGCCGGATTCAAAGGGAACACCGGCTTCAGCAAGAGCAATACTGACCTGATTTATGTCTGTGGGTTCCAGACCAACATAGAGCGTCTCCATCGTTGGTCGATTGAGATAGAAGGCCCCCCCGAGCATAAGCGCCATGGTAATAACCAAGGTACCTATCATCGCGGCCAACCGTCCTGGCCCCATATCCGTTAGCGTTTTGCCGAACGCCAAGAGTTGATTTAACAGATTCATTCTGTCCGCCACCGCCTGCACATAGCTTGGACTGTGACGCTAATGATTGAAACTTGCGCGAACGTTTCCCCGCCCGCGTAGCCAACCAAAATCTACGCCGCATGGCACCAAATGCCATGCAGACCACACAAATATCAGAAGAACTCGAAATCGCCCGCGGCTTTGCTCAACGGTTGCGAATGACCATGCCTGGATGTTCCCGCGGCCAGCGCTTTCTGCATGTCCGCAAGCTTCACAAGGCTAAGCGCTATCGAAGTGTCCACAATCCAATCGGTTGGAATATCCGCAGTAATCGTGTCGATAAACTCCGCAAGACCACGTGTCTTCTGTACGGCAAGGTCGATACCCTGCAATACTTTGATGCGGTTCTCTTCGGTCATATATCCCGGATGTTCACCACTCGACAGTTGAGGCTCAATGCGCTCAATCAAGTATGCGACATCGTGTAGTTCCGATACGATTCGCATCAGCACTTCAGGCAGGGCTTCGTCTTCCGGCTCACCGGCATTTCCCTTGTCCAAACGCATATTACCCTCACTCCATACTCGTATTTATAATTTCCGGCTAGAAGAACTCGATCGAGGTATCTGCCGGTTTCGGCGGTGGCGGCGCCTTCTGTTCCATTGCCACGGTACGCTGGGTTTCAGCCCCGGTCAGTGCATACTGCCTTGCACGCCCGGAAATCGGCCAATATTCCAGCTTACGTCCATGGTCGCCCCCGGTTGAGGACCCCACTACCTGAATGCCTTCGTCGCGAAGGAATTGTGTGGCAAACGCAGCATTTTGCGCACCAACATTCGACGAGGATGCAATTGTCTTGCCCCCGCCGAAAATTTTAGCTTCCATGCGATCTTTGCGGGCACCCTTTTTCAAGAGACCGTTGATCAGAAGCTCCATCAGGTGAACGCCATAGCGTGTTGAATCGCCACCCGCTGCCAATGCTTCCACGCTGCCCGGTAGAAGAAAATGGTTCATGCCGCCTACGCCGGCAATCGGGTCGCGAATACAAGCCGCCACGCAAGAACCCAGGATGGTTGTCAGAACAACATCCGGATCCTCGGAGACCTTATATTCTCCCTGAATTATGTTGATGCGCTTTGGCGCAAGGCCCAGTGTCATTACAACGCTCCGAATACAGCCTCGATAGCGGCTCTCATCTTTTCAATGGTAAAGGGCTTGGCGAGCACGTTGTTGGCGCCAAGCTGTGCGGCTTTTTGCACCAATGCGCGGTCACCCTGCGCGGTGAGAATGATGAATGCCGCTTTCTTTGTCTGGGGGTTCTGCCGCACTGCCTGCAAGAAACCCAAACCGTCCATCTTCGGCATGTTGAAGTCGGAAATCACCAGGTGATGCGGCTGCTGAGCCATGATTTTGTAGCCCTGCTCACCATCACCGGCAACGGTGATCTGCTTGAACCCAAGCTGGGTCAATGCATCACTCAGCAACAGGCGACTGGTAACCTGGTCGTCAACGACGAGCACTTTTATCTTTTCTGCGATGGACATTATTCAATTCCTTCTTTGCGGGCAGCTGTAATTTTTAGAATTTCCTCACCGATTTGCCCCAGTGGCAGCTGCCGTTCAACGGCTCCCAGCTGGTAGGCAACACGCGGCATTCCGTATACGACACAGGTCTTTTCATCCTGGCCAATGGTCCGCGCACCGGCTTCACGCATTTTCAACAGTCCGCTCGCACCGTCACGTCCCATACCTGTCAGGATGACGCCAACGGCCTGGCGGCCGGCAAGTTCAGCAACAGAGTTAAACAGCACATCCACCGAAGGGCGATGGCCGTTGACCGTACCGTCGTGCAAGAGCCTGCAATGCGGCGCGGTTGAGTTCACGACTTGCAGATGTGCTTCGCCGCCCGGAGCAAGATAGATGCGGCCGATTTCCAGTCTCGCGCCATCGGTGGCTTCTTCCACCCGAGGTGCGCAGAGCCGGTTTAATCTCTCTGCAAAACTCTTGGTAAACGTTGACGGCATGTGCTGCGTTATGACGGTCGGCGGACAGTTGACCGGAAAATGCTTCAGTACGTTGATCAATGCCTCAACGCCACCGGTCGAAGAGCCAATGGCCACAATCTTGCGGCCAACCCGATAGTCACCAACAGTCCTGTTCACATTCGCAGGCGACGGCGCAAGTGTCTGCGGTTTGTAGCCTCCTGCCGGCATGTAGCGTCCCTTGGAACGCGCGGCCGCCTTTACCTTTTCCGTCAGGTCCAGAAACGGAGCAATGTCGCCGGGTACTGGCTTGCCGATGCAATCGAATGCACCCATTTCGAGAGCAGCCAATGTTGCGTCAGCACCACGATGTGTCAGTGAAGACACCATGATGACCGGCATGGGGCGCAGTTTCATGATCTTGTCCAGAAACTCCAAACCGTTCATGTCCGGCATTTCGATGTCCAGCGTCACCACATCAGGATTAAGAGCCTTGATCGCTGCGCGTGCTTCCATGGCATCACCGGCCTGGCCAACAACATCAACCTCGGGGTCGGAGCTCAATACTGAAGTAATAAGACCTCGCATTGTCGGGGAATCATCGACGACGAGGACGCGTGCCTGTGGCATCAAATACCTCCCCTTCGCGATACACCATTGTAGCGGTAGGTGGTCACGCCAATGTTGTCGAACTGGTCCTTGGCAGGGCCGGACACACGCTCGGAGTGACCAATATACAAATGCCCTTCCGGCGTCATGAGATCTGCAAAACGCTGCCAGATTTTCACCTGGGTCTGTTCATCGAAATAGATCACCACGTTACGGCAGAAAATCACGTCGAACTTGCCCTTGAATGGCCATGCGGACATAAGGTTCAGCTCATTGTAAGTGATCAGACGCTTGACCTTGTCGTCTACCTGCCACTTCTTGCGGCCATCGACATCTACCTCACGGAACCACTGCCGACGCATTTCCGGATTAACGGTCTCCAGCGCATTGACATCGTAGGCACCGCGACGCGCGATTTCCAAAATCTTGGGATCAATGTCGGTTGCAAGAATGCGGAAGTCATAGTCCGCAGCATTTGGAAATGCCGCCAGCACGGTTAGCGCAATCGAATAAGGCTCCTGTCCGTCGGAGCTTGCAGCCGACCAAATACGAACTCGGCCACCAGACTTTGCGCGTTGAATGAGGCCCGGAAGAACGTCTTTGGCAAGATGTTCGAAATGATGGTTTTCGCGGAAGAAGCGCGTGAAATTTGTGGTCAGGTGCGACAGCATTTCACGACGCGCCTCTGCACCCTCAGGCGAGGAGACCAACTTGCAATATTCGCGAAAACCCGAAAGGCCCAATTTTCGAATGTGCTTGGACAGCCGGGAATAGACGAGCGAGGCCTTGCTCTCGTTGAGAGCGATTCCGGCGTCGGCATAAATCATATCAGCAATTTCCATGAGATCACGCCGGGTCAACGGATATTCGCCGCTAGCCAGACACTCATCCGGATTCGTTTTCTGATTTAACGCCACTGACGTATTCATGCAGCTTCACTCTCACCACTATCGATCAAAGCACCAAGCTCGATCAAACAAATCATTCTCTTATCTATTGCCAGCAGTCCTTTTGCGTAGGAACGTTCCAGCGCAGAAGAGACTTCCGGGGTTGGTTGAATATTATCGGCGTCGATAGTTAAAATGTCGGAAACGGCATCAACCAACAGACCCGCAATATGTTCGCCAACCTGGGCAACGATAATCACATGCCTTTGCGTCGGCACCGCAGGGCGCATCCCCAGCCGTGCTGACAAATCTATGATCGGCAAAACTGCACCACGCAGGTTAATGACTCCAAGCACATAGCTTGGCGAGTGCGGGAGCGGTGTTGTCTTTGTCCAACCCCTGATCTCCCTTACCTGCATAACATTGACACAGAACTCTTGGTCACCCACGCGAAACGCGATTAATTCCTGACCATTTGTAAAAGCACCAACTTTCGCGACCGACATTTCCTCAACCCGTTGCTACCAAACCACCCACTTCCGTACCAAGCGCCTGACCGCGCGACGCTGACACAACAGCATCCACGTCAAGAATGAGAGCGACACGACCGTCACCAAGAATGGTGGCCGCGGCAATGCCCGGAACATGCGTGTAGTTGGCTTCAAGGCTCTTGATAACCACCTGGCGCTGTCCCTGAATGGCATCGACCATAAGTGCGCGCTGTCCGCCGTCCTCGGATTCGACGAGAAGTGCAACACCCTCAATCGGGTTCGCAGGCTGCGGACGGAAGTTGAGAATCTTGCCAACATCAACGAGTGGGCAGAACCCATCGCGGATGGAGATAAGACGCTGGTTCGAGCCGAAGGAATGAATTGCGGCCTCTTCCGGCTGCAGCGTTTCAACAATCGCTGTAAGTGGAACTACAAGCGTTTGGCCGGCAACGGTGACAACCATCCCGTCAAGAACGGCAAGTGTCAGCGGCAGGCTCATGGTGAAGACAGAGCCTTCGCCTGGCTTTGATGAGATACCAATGCGCCCGCCGAGTGCCTGGATGGAACGCTTTACAACGTCCATGCCCACGCCGCGACCCGAAACGTCGGTAATCTTGTCGGCTGTGGAGAAGCCCGGATGAAAGATCATGTTGTCGATCTCTTCATCGGTCAGATTGCTGTCGACAGTGATCAGATCATTGTCGAGCGCCTTCTGGCGAACTTTCTCACGGTTGATACCTGCGCCATCATCCGCAAGCTCGATGACAATGCGGCCCGAACGGTGCTTCGCTGTCAGGCGCACTGTGCCTTCCGGGTTCTTGCCCTTGGCCTGACGAATTTCCGGCGACTCAAGACCATGATCCACGGCATTTCGGATCATGTGGGTCAACGGCTCCGCCAGCTTGTCGATGACGGTCTTGTCAACTTCTGTGTTTTCGCCTTCCGTCAACAAACGAACAGACTTGCCGGTCATATCGGCAACTTCACGAACAATTCGCGACATGCGCTGGAAGACTGGCTTCACCGGCTGCGCGCGGATTGCCATCACGCTGTCCTGAATTTCACGGGTCAGTTGCTGGAGTTCTTCCAGACCCATATTGATGCTCTGAGTGCCAGTCGCGTCATTTTCCACAACGCTCTGCGAAAGCATAGCCTGGTTGATGACAAGCTCGCCAACCAGGTTGATGAGGCGATCAACGCGGTCAAGATCAACGCGGATGGTCGGGGCCGGACCTGAGGATGCAGCTGCGCTCGCTGTTTCCTGAGCGGGCTGCGGTGTTGCAGCCTTTGCGGGCCTGACTGCCGCTTCTGCGGCTGCCTTGCTCACCGAAGCTGCAGTTGCAGCGGCTTCAACGGCCTCTGCGGCAGGGTTTGGTGTTGCCTCTGCAGCGCCTTCGTCCAGAAGGGAAAGGTCGAACGGCACGGGTTGCATGGGCTGCTCTTCGTCGCTGCTCGCTGCCGGAGCACCGCCCGCAGCACCATCGACCTCTTTGACTTCCAAAGTGCAATCCCACTCTGCAAATTCAAAGACACTGCGCACAGCATCTTCACCCTTGTCCGTCTTAACGGTCGCCTTCCAGTGCAGATAAGCAGCTTCCGGGTCGAGCTGATCGAGAGGCGGAAGGTCACTCATGTCACATGAGATGGTCATCTCACCGAGCTTGGACAAGTCACGCAATAGGAGTGTGGCCTCATTGCCTTTGGCGTAAAGGTCAGAGCGTGGCTTGAAGATGACTTCAAATGTCTTGGATGCGTTTTCGCTCTCTGCGTCAGCGCCCTCATCACCATCAAAACCGTCGAAAGAGAACGGGATCGGCTGGAAGCCGCTTTCGTCGGTCGGTGCGGGGGTCTCCTCGACTGCAGCAGCGACTGGCTCAGGAGCAGGAGCCGGGGCAGCGGCTGGAGCAGTTTCAGCGGATGCGCCGGGCATTGCTTCGCCGGCGGCAAGCGCCTGAAGGTCTTTGACCAATCCGCTCGTGCGGGAAGCTTCCAACGTCGTGCCATTCTGCGATGCCACCGTCAAATCTGCGAGGACGTCGGCAGATTTGAGCATCACCTTCATTACTTCGTGCGTTGGCTCAAGCTTGTGGGATCGAACACAATCAAGTGTCGTCTCAAAGACGTGGGCGAATGCGACAAGATCATCAAGACCAAACGCACCCGCGCCACCCTTGATAGAATGAACCGCTCTGAACACAGCATTCACTGTTTCCGAGTCGTGGTCCCCGTCATTCATCCTTAGAAGACCGGATTCCAGTTCAGCGAGCTGCTCCTCGCATTCCTGGAAAAAGATCTCTTTGATTTCGTTCATATCCATTGGAAAAATTCCCGTTCAGACTTGTATTCGCTTACTCAGGCAGTCACGCGCTCAATCGCATCAATCAATTTGGTTGGATCAAATGGCTTCACGATCCAGCCGGTCGCACCAGCTTCACGGGCACGATTCTTTTTCTCAGCATCGCTTTCCGTTGTCAGAACCAGGATCGGAATTGCACGATATTTGTCGTTCTTGCGAACGCCTTCGATGAAACCGAAGCCATCGAGACGCGGCATATTGATGTCGGTCACGATCACATCAGGGTTGGACTCTTCGAGTACTTCCAAACCTTCCACGCCATCCTCGGCCTGTATGGTTTCAAAACCTGCATTATTGAGAGTTACCAGCAGCATGTTCCGGATCGTCCGGGAATCATCCACTGTCAAAACTTTCTTTTTCATTGCTGATACTCCTATGCCAGCAGTGGTTCCAGTTTGATGCCAATTAGCTGCATCGTGGCTTTAAAAGAGTCGGATGCGTCGCCGACTTTGAGCGTTTTCTTGTCTTCATCCCAAAGTTTCTTGGCAGACAAAATCACCTGAACGCACTGAGCGCCCATCCGCTTGACACCTGAAGCGTCGAGTTCGACGTCCTTGCCGCGCAGTGCCATCAGCTTGCCATGCAGCGCTGTGGCTTCATTCAAATCCAGCACTTCGGCCAGGGCGAGGCTGTTACTTGCCATGTTCACCTTCCTCGTTCACATCTGCGAGGGCATTCCCGCGCCTCAACATTTCTTTGCTCGGTCCGGCACTGTCTAGTTGCCGAAACCTGAAATCCGATCCGGCGCGATCAACGCACCGCCCGGCATTTGATTTTCAATAATGTCCCGCTCCGGGACGATCTCTTCACGACGCTGACGCCGGGGTTCGTGGTGAACCCTGCCAGCGTCGCGGCGTTGAATGGAAAACTCACGAATGGTGCTGCCCAGCTCCAAAATAACGGTGTGCAGGTCCCCACTGGCCTCGCTTGTCCGTTGCGCGTTCTCGGCATTGTTCGCCGAAAGCATGCCGAGTTCCCGATAGTCTTCGACATGGGCGTTCAACGCATCGGTATGCTCGCTCGCGCTGGAGGCTACACCGGTAACCAGATCACTTATTTCACCAACCTGTTTGGCTACACCGGCAATGGCCTGCTGCGTGCGGCCGACGATTTCGACCCCATTTTCAACGTGACCTTTGGTTTCGCTCACCAGATCCTTGATTTCATTGGCGGCATCAGCTGATCGTTGCGCCAGGGCACGAACCTCCTGGGCAACAACCGCAAAGCCGCGTCCGGAATCGCCTGCACGTGCGGCTTCAATGCCGGCATTCAGTGCCAAGAGGTTGGTCTGGAATGCAATCTCATCAATAACCGAAATGATCTGTCCGATCTTTTCAGCGGAGTTTTCAATCTCGGACATTGCGCTGATTGCATCGCCGGCCACCTCGCCGCTGGAGATAACCGCATCGCGTGTTTTTCCAACGCTCGTCTCTGCCCCCTTGGATGCATTGGCATTGTTGCGCATGGCAGCAGCCAATTCTTCCAGAGATGTCAGATTGCCGGAAATGCGGGTGGAGCAACGTGACGCCAGGTCACTGATCTTCCCGGCGGATTGCGCCACGTCACCCAGTCGCTCGGCTGCATCCGTGCTGTTGACATCAAATGTCCCCAGATCCTCGCACAGGCGATCCAGCGCCTGATTAAACAGCGCACCCAGTTCCGCAAATGCTTCAGGCGTATTTTCTGGAATACGAACGGAAAGATCGCGTTCGGCAATGCCACGGATCACGTCGCCAAACATTTCCAGCACGTCGCCTTCCAAAGCCTGTTTGGCTTCCTTGAGCGCTTTTTGATGGCTCATACGCAGTTCATTGAACCGCAGAGAAATTGCGATCTCGGCATCGACGAGCACCGTGCGAATTACGGATTTGACGAGTGAGATAACCTCGTCAGGAATTTTGTGACCTCGGGAGAATACACCGCCACCGACCGTCAAATTGGCGAGCGTGTCACCAACCAAGTGCTCCAGAAGCACCGAGTGACCGGCCAACTGCCAGCGTGGATCGAGGTTCATGCGGCTTGCCGCATCCGCCAGCGCCTTCACGCGCTCTGCATAGAGGCTATCAAACCTTGCATCCGTCAACACAGCCCAATGAGAAGACAGGAGGTCGTGATACCGCTCGGTTTGGAGTTCACTTGTGAAATTGCGCGCTGCATCGGGCTGGGTCTGAAAACGCAGGAAGAGATCGCGAAGCCCTGCTTCAACGTGCGGAAGAAGCTTCTGGCGGTTGTCGCGCAGCAATTCGCATTCGGCACTGTCCAGTCCCGCAAAACGCAGACGATCGCGCAAGCTGCCAGCTTGCGGTTTCTTTGCCTGATCTTGTTCTGCCTCGTTGTTCAAGACGGTGCCCCGGATTTGCGCTGCGATGACCAGCGGCCATCATGACAGGCGGTCAGAACTCCACCGTCCACGCAAGGGATGCCCCTCTATTTCTCGTCGGCTATTGGCTGACGAAACCCGCGTTTAAGCAAAACTTGACCTGCCGTTACATACCGGACCAAACCCGGTGCAGCGGAGTGGCGTCATGCCTGGGGAACACACATTACCCCATTCCGGTGCGTGCTTAATATTTATGGTTAATTCCTTGCCTGAAGGTTAACGAAACCCTTTCCGGGATCGCTATATTTCTGCTTCACTGCAAAGAAGCACGTGTGCAGGCCAACTTTGTCAACGATTTGTTGACTATAAGCATAAACCAAACACGCAACTGCCACGGCACCAATTGCTAAGTATTTTTGCGCTGAAGGCGCTCTTCCCATTCCAATGCGGAGCGAACGATCTCCTCAAGGTCGTCATGTTCTGGTTTCCAGGTGAGTTCCTTCATGGCCCGCGCCGGATTTGCAACAATGGAAACCGCGTCACCCGCTCTGCGCGGCGCAAAGTCCGTCGCGAAATCTCGCCCAATGACACGCTTCATTGTCTCGAGCACCTCGAGCACCGAAAACCCGCGCCCATAGCCACAATTGGCAACGAGGGACCCGCCGCCAGACCGCATTCGCTTTAGCGCCAGCAGATGCGCATTTGCCAGATCGCTAACATGTATGTAATCGCGTATGCATGTTCCATCCGGTGTCGGATAATCGGTTCCGAAGACACTGATTTTGGGTAGCTTTCCAATGACCACCTGGGCGGCAACCTTGATCAAATGCGTTGCGACCCTGGAGGATTGTCCGGTCCGGCCCTTGGGATCAGCACCTGCGACATTGAAGTAGCGCAGTGCCGTATAGTTGAAGTCGCCATAGGCAGCAGCGGTGTCGCGCAGCATGATCTCTGTCATCAGCTTGGAATTACCATAGGGCGACTCGGGTCGCAGCTCTGCCTCTTCGCCAACTGGATCTATTCCTGCCGGCGTGCCGTAGACAGCTGCCGTTGAGGAAAAGACGAAGTATTTGACGCCTGCCTTTACTGCTGCTGCGATCAGTGCACGGGACTTGGTGGTGTTGTTCTCATAATAGCCAAGCGGGTCGGTCATAGACTCCGGAACCACGATGGACCCGGCAAAGTGTATGATTGCATCGATGCTATTCTCAGAAAAAATCTGATCCGTGAGCTGTGTGTCGGCAATATCGCCAAGATAGAATTTGGCTTCCGGCGCAACCGACCATTCATGCCCCGTTGTCAACGCATCAATCACAACAACATCTTCGCCCGCATCCAGCAGCGCCCAAACCATGTGGCTACCGATGTAGCCCGCGCCGCCAGTCACCAAAACCGCCATGATGTTCCCCTCTGATTCACCGTGTAGCTATTTATGATGCTGCGCGGACTCTTCACAAGAGCCACATTGCACGATTATCCTATTAAAAACGTTCTGGCATACGCTGCGAGCTTGCATGGCACTTTCATTTATGGAAATCCCTATCAGGCCCATATTTTGGAAGTGGCTAGGCGGCGTTGGAAAGACCTGAACCAGATGCTTGAAAAACCGGGAGAAATGAAACCCGAATCCGGCAAACCGTCCACCAGTGGACGTTGGGTATTTTTCGCCACGCTTGGTATTTTCGCAGCTATTGTTGCCGCCGTGATACTGATGGCCAATGACATGCGCAATCTTCGCATCCTCATGGACAAGGCAGGAATTGCATTCTACCTGCCACCTGAAAACCCTCCCGTTCCGCAGCAGCGTCCCGAAATATATATCGGGCAAAAGATAGTACTTTCACCAAGCATGACCCGCATGGCCGAAGCGGAGCTGGCATCGACTTTCATGCGTATGTACTACCGCAACGGCATTTCATTTTGCGAGGTGATGGCGGCCGAAGGTGCTGCAAACGAGGGATGGAAGCAAAGTCCATACGACAGCCAAACATTTGAATGTACCAGTGAAATCATAAAGCCAACGGACGGTGATGCCGGCGCGCGCTCGTCGTTTTTCATGGTTATGAAAGGCAATGAGGACGGCGTTGTGGACCACGTGCGCTCAAAGATTGTGACGGACGACGAAGCATCCGCTGGCGAAATGCGCAATCTGCTCGTTCGATTTGCCGAGCTTTTCATTTCAACGACCAACTGGAAGGACTTCGAAACTGCTTTGGGTGACATAAGGCGGTTCAAACCCGTCAGCGCTGAGAGCTTCGGCGCATCTCTGAGCTTCACCAAGGAGTTCACGCGCGAGGGGCGATACAATCTGATCTTTGCACTGAAGGCCAGGACAAAGTCGCAAAAGAGAACGAGCCAATACTTCGATCCGACCAATTGGTTGGCGCTTCCACAAGAACTCATCACGGAACCTGAAACCTTTTTGATGCCCGTGAAAGGACCATTCCCGGTGCAACCAGTTCAGGAAGATGTGGAGAACCCCGAAACCACTGTGGAACCGCAAGAAAATACGAATATTCGGGAATAGCCTCGCTCAAGATATTGGCTATAGAGTTTGCCTGCTCGGCGGAGGCATTTTCCATGGCAAAACTGTCAATACTCATAGCGGCAGAACATGATGCAGAAGGCATCATTGGCCTGGCTGACTTCCTGCTGCGCAACGCCGAGTTGGACATTGAGGTTGTCGTTGGTGGGCGCACAGACAGCCCGGACGTCCTGCAGATCGCAGAACGTTACGCCGAAGACTCCCGTCTAAAATTCCTGACATTCAACAAAACTGAGACATCTCGCCAGGCTCTCTGGAGTGCTTTGGTGGAGGCTTCTTCGGGTGATTGGCTAACGCTTTGCAAACCCTTGGATCTGGTCGACCCGGAGCTGGTGACGATGTTGCAGTTCCTTGAAAAGGCAAGACCAAATGTTGATGCATTTGGCTGGAATTTGCTGCACATCGACAATGCCGATCTACCAAGCCGACACCACTCAATTGCACTGCCGGTTGATTTTCACGTTAGCAGCAAGTCTCAACCCGCTATGCTGGATGCCTATTTTACCTGGCAGAACGGCGCAACGACGACGTGCATGCCTATTGGGCTTTACCACGGTGCAATACGACGCTCCTTGGCGTTATCGGTTGCGCAAACGCTTGCGGAGACCGGGCGCATATCCTCTTCCCCCCAGCATGAATGGGCCGCGCGCAGTCTTGTTTGTTCTAACGAGATTGCATTTAGCGAAAGACCCCTTTCCATTGTCAGCAAACACGCTTTTGCGATTGACGCAAACGGGATTGCTGCACCTGACTTTCCCTTTCACCCAGCGCTTGGCGAACCAGCAGCCCTTGCCGAGGTGCAGCACAATCTGTTCTTGGAAATGAATCTACAATGGGGTGAAGGTGCCGAAGACGGATTTGTGCGCGCGTGCATGAATGATTGCCAGAGCCTGCAAGACCAGGCAACCTTTGAGACGCGGCGAAATGCTTATGCCAATGCATTCGCCCTGTGGCGCGGTGGTGCCTCCAGTGATCGCTTTAATCCGCACTATCTCGGCGAACAAAGGCCGGATACTCGACGTGGCCTCCACGGTAAGACACTGATGGTGGATCGCTTCATCGGAAATGCCAGAACTGCACAAACATTCTATCGGGCAGCCAGTTGTTTCCTGGCACCAATTCGCATGATTTGTGGCGGCACAACTGTCGGCGTGGCATAGAAAACGCAAAGCCTGCAAAAGAAAAATGGCCCGCTTTTCTGCGAGCCAATTGGGAAGTCATGAATAATTGTGTGCCGGGTTTAGATGGCCAGGTACTCGTCGCGCAACTGCTCATTATCGAGAACTTCCTGCGCACTGCCTTCAAAAACAACCTGTCCGGTATCCATGATAACGGCGCGGTCTGACAGACGAAGTGCCGCAACCGCATTCTGCTCAACGATAATGGTGGTGATACCGATATCACGGATCTGGCGGACGATTTTTTCGATTTCCTGCACGATGACGGGCGCCAGACCTTCATAGGGCTCATCAAGAAACAAGATCTTGATATCGCGAGCCAATGCACGTGCAACTGCCAGCATCTGCTGTTCACCACCCGACATGGTGACGGCTTCCTGCTTGCGACGTTCGGCCAGGCGCGGGAAATGTTCGTAAATGCGCTCAATCGTCCAGCCCTTGCTGCCGGATACCTGAGCGAGAATGAGGTTTTCCTCGACAGTCAGACCACCAATAATGCGGCGATCCTCCGGCACAAGTTGAACACCCAGTTCAGCGGCCTGAAAGGCTTTCATCTTGTGCAAAGGCTGACCATCAAGCCAGATTTCCCCCTGCGACAGCGCAGGTGTGTCAACGCGCGCCAATGTACGCAAGGTCGAAGTTTTGCCTGCGCCATTGCGTCCGAGCAAAGACAGGACCTCGCCCTTCTTGATGTCGAAGGACACGCCTTGCACGATGTAGGACTCGCCATACCAGGCGTGAATATCCTTGACGCTGAAAAAGACGTCGTTCTGCTGATCCGCCACGGCTTTTATCTCTCCCCTGAAACCCGGCTCTGCCTGCATCACATTCATTGATGCGCCTCCCCGAGATATGCCTGTCTGACCACCGGATTGCCCTTGACTTCTTCCGGCAGGCCTTCTGCGATTATGCGCCCCTGCGCAAGAACACTGATCTTGTCGGCAAGTGAGAATACCACATGCATGTCATGCTCGATAATGACCTTTGTCATGCCACGCGCTTTGATGCGCTTCAAAAGATCAATGGTCATGTTGGTATCGTGACGCGCCATGCCAGCCGTCGGCTCATCCAGAAGCAGCAACTTGGGCTTCTGGATTAGGCACATTCCCAACTCAAGACGACGTTTATCACCACGTGACAACGCACCGGCCAGATCATAACGCCGTTCGTAAAGGCCAACATCCTGCAGATGATGTTCGGCTTCTTCACGCAACGCCTTTTCGCCTGTAACGGCCCTGACTGCGTTCAACTTGAACGAACCGTCGCGACGCGCAAAGGCCGGGATCATCACATTATCGAGCAAAGTCAGATCGGCGAAGATCTCCGGTGTCTGAAACACGCGTGACACGCCAAGCTGGTTGATATCATGCGGCTCATGCTCATCGAGAGTTTCACCATTGAAAACCACATGCCCGCGATCCGGCTTAATGCGACCAACGAAAACGTTGAGCAACGTCGACTTGCCCGCACCGTTCGGCCCAATAATCGCATGGACCTTACCTTCTTCGACTTCCAGATCGATATCCGAAAGGGCTTTCAAACCACCGAAGCTCTTGCTGACATCAGCCACATGTAGAACGACATTTTTATCCGACATGGCCATTACTCCGCCGCCTGCATTTGTCCGTCTACGCTTCCACCGCCATCGGACTTTTTGCCGAAGCGTGCCGATATACGACGGAAGCCTTCCATCAACCCGCCAGGCAGGAAGATAACGATCGCCATGAACACTGCACCAAGCGTCAGGTGCCAGCCTTCACCGGTAAACAGGCCAATAAAGCCAACAATCGGTGCTTCCAGCCAATCGGGCAAGAAGGAGAAGATTGAGTGCAGCGTTGCATCGTTGAAGGACGAGAAGATATTTTCGAAATACTTGATAACACCGGCGCCCAGGATAGGCCCAAGAAGTGTACCAGCACCGCCAAGAATGGTCATAAGAACCACTTCACCGGACGCCGTCCACTGCATGCGCTCAGCGCCAGCAAGTGGGTCCGTCACTGCCATAAGTGTGCCTGCAAGCCCGGCATAGATACCGGAAATGATGAATGCTGTCTGCAGATATGGACGTGTGTTGAAACCCGTATAATTCATACGGATCTGGTTGGACTTGATCGCACGCAGCATCATTCCAAAGGGCGAACGGAAGATGCGTAGCGTCACGAAATAACAGATGATGAGAGCTACCGCAGTGAAGTAGAAACCGGGATAACCGCTCATCTCCAGACCAAACAGATTGGTCTGCGGCAAGCCTTCGCCGGGCACACGCATCGCATTGTCAATGATGCGCGGGTCCTGAAGCGAAAGCTGCAGGCCGGTCTCACCATTGGTAATCGGTGTCAGAACGGAATAGGCCAGATTGTAGCTCATCTGCGCAAAAGCCAGCGTCAGAATTGAGAAATAGATGCCTGAACGCCGCAACGTAACAAACCCGATGATAGCCGCGAAGACACCCGCAACGATCATGCCGAAGATCACAGCCGGGATGACGTTCATGGTAAAGAGCTTGAACGACCAGACCGCCGTGTAGGAGCCAATACCCAGGAAGGCCGCATGACCGAATGAAAGGTAGCCTGTGAGACCAAAGAGGATGTTAAAGCCGAGCGCGAAGATGCCAAAGATTGCAAACTTCTGCAGCAAGGCCGGATAGGCCGCGCCGATAGGTTTCAGCAAAATTGGTGCGGCCAGTACAACTGCCGAGAAGATGATGAAGGTCAGCCAATCGGTACGTGATAGATTCTTGAACATTGACTACTCCCCCAAACCCTTGCGGCCCAGTAGTCCGCGCGGCATGGTCAACAGGATAACGACGGCGACGAGATAGATGATGATCTGGTCAATGCCTGGAACAATCGCCTTGACCTCATTCATAGAGGCGAAGGACTGCAAAATGCCGAGCAGGAAGCCTGCCAGCACAGCACCAGGGAGCGAACCCATCCCGCCGACAACAACAACCACGAAGCTGAGCACGAGGAAGTCCATGCCCATGTGATAGTCAGGCGGCAAAATGGGGGTGTACATAACGCCTGCCAGACCTGCGACCACGGCGGCGATGCCGAAAACAGTCGTGAACCGCTTTTCAATATCGATACCAAGCAGGCCCACTGTCTCGCGGTCACGCATACCGGCACGCACAACCATGCCGTAGGTGGTGAATTGCAAGAAAGCAAAAACCGCGAGAATGATGATAGCGGCAAAGACGAAATAGATCAGACGCCACCACGGATACACGATAAACGCGTCGCTCATGCCGAGCCAGGCAGCAATGTCGGCGGTACCGGAAAAATCGCTTGGAGCAATCTGCGGCACAGGGTTTGCGCCATAGATTTTCTTGACAATTTCCTGGATGACAATTGCAAGACCGAATGTCACGAGGATCTGATCTGCATGCTCGCGCTTGTAGAAGAAGCGGATAAGTCCGCGCTCCATGACAAGCCCGATAATCAGCATGACCGGAATGGCCAGCAAAATGGAAAGCGGCACGGACCAGTTTACAATCGCAGCTCCCGTTTCCCCGAAAGCATGTTCCATATAGGGGATGGGGCGCGGCGCAAACAATGCACCAGGTGCCTTAGGCGGCTGAATTGGCCAGGTGATAAGTTTGTTAAACGTCACCGCACAAAACGCGCCAAGCATAAACAGCGCGCCGTGGGCAAAATTCACCACACCCAGCGTGCCAAAAACCAAGGTCAGACCAAGAGCGATCAGCGCGTAGGCTGCCCCCTTGTCCAGACCGTTCAAGATTTGAATGATAATCGCATCCATTTCGGATAAACCCTGTCCGCCATACCGGAGTAACGGCCCGGCCGAAATTTTCGCCCGGGCCTGATTATTCGATGTCTAGCGATGCATTAGCACTGCTTAGGATCAGACGGACCGAGGTCACCACCGAAGATTGACGGATCATAGGTCAGTGTTTCACGATCCACGACCTTGACCACCTTCAGAAGGTCAAATTCGGATTCAGGCTTCTCGTTACCACGCACCACAAGAGCAGATTTCATGCACTGGTGGTCAGCACCGCGGTAAAGCGTTGGGCCATTGCCCATGCCGTCGAACTCGAAGTCTTCCAACGCTTCGATGACCTTTGGCGCGTAGAAGGTGCCTGCGCGCTCAACAGCATCTGCATAGAGCAGTGTCTGTACGTAGCAGGTGTGCGCAGCCTGTGACGGCGGGAAGCCATATTCAGCACCGAAGGACTGAACAAATGCCTGAGATGCATCGTCCTGCAGTGACCAGTTCCAGTTGGTAGTACCAAGGATACCCTTGATGTTTTCACCAGCACCACGTGCCATAAGACGCGAGAAGAGCGGAACGATGATCTCGAAGTTCTTGCCGTTGACCTGCTTGTCGCGAAGACCAAACTGGATCGCCTGGGTCAGCGAGTTCACCATGTCCTTACCGTAGTGGTTCAGGATCAGAACGTCAGCGCCGGAGTTGAGAACCGGTGTGATGTACTGCGAGAAGTCACCAGCGCCAACCGGGGTGCGAACCGTCTGAACGGTTTCCCAGCCAAGAGCTTCGGTAGTGTTCTTGATCGACTCTTCCTGAGTCCAGCCCCAAGTGTAGTCAGCTGTCAGGTGGTATGCGCGGCGATCAGTACCGTATTCTTCCTTCAGCACCGGACCCAAAGCAACACCAGACTGGTATGCGTTGAAGAAGTGACGGAAGCCATAACGCTTCTTGTCCTTGCCGGTTGTGTCGTTGGAGTGGGTCAGACCAGCCATGAACATGATGCCCATTTCCTGGCAAAGACCCTGAACGGCAACAGCCACACCAGAGGACGAACCACCGGTGATCATGATCGCGCCTTCTTTTTCAATCATGCGCTTGGCGCTGTCACGTGCAGCGTCAGACTTGGTCTGAGTGTCACCGGTCACATAGGCAACTTTTTTGCCCAGAATACCGTTGCCCTTCAGAGCCTTTGACGTGAAGGTGGAGAGCATACCGCCATCGCCTTCACCATTGAGGTGCTTCACAGCGAGCTGATAAGCGCGCAGTTCGTCAGCACCTTCGTCAGCATAGGCACCGGTCTGCGGTACGTTGAAACCCAGCGTTACAGTGTCGCCGGTCGGCATGTTGCATGACATATCGTCAGCATAGGCATTTTTGATGAAGTGCATTGGCGTAGCCAGCACGACGCCAGTCGCCGCACCGGCTTTAAGCAAGCCGCGGCGGTTGATAATCAGCTTTGACATTGAAATCCTCCCAAACGTCAAGGATGGCGTTCCCTCCTCTGGAACGTACCCCTGATGCTAGCAACACCCACAAAAGCTGCAATTATCCATAAGTGATAAGACCAAGGTATTAGGTGCCATGCAGCAAATTGCATCGCTGCGCCGCACAAGGCTTGTCCTCATCACCAGCGTATTTCGCCGGGCATTACAGTGACGAAACGTAGCGGGCCAAGCGGTCGGCGGCCTCTCGCACCTGGTCGGTATCGCGCAGGAAGCAAGCGCGAAAGAAGCCCGCTCCGCCAGCACCAAATGCTGCGCCCGGAGCAAGACCGACATTAGCCTTGTCTGCTATATCAAATGCCGCACGATAAGAATCGGTCAAACCATCAATCTTGAAGAATGTGTAGATCGCGCCGTCGGATTTGCGTGTCTGGACGCGATTGGTGGCTATCAGAGCGTCGCAAAAAATATCCCGCCCAGCTTTCGCTTTCTCGTAATTTTCGCGCACCAGGTCGTCGCCTTCATTTAGCGCCACCACCGCGCCGCGTTGCATGAATTGCGCCACCCCCGAAGTGGAATATTGAATGAGATTTTCAATCACCTGCCCCAGTTCCGGCGGGGCAACAATCCACCCGACACGCCAGCCGGTCATAGACCAGTTCTTGGAAAATGAATTCACGAAGATGACGCGGTCGTCAGCCTCCATGACATCGAGGAAGGATGGCGCCCGCTCGCCGGGATAATAATATTGCGCGTAGATTTCGTCAGCGATGATCCACAGATCACGGCGACGTGCCAGTTCCAGAATAGATTTCAGATCATCCTGCGTTGCTGTCCAGCCGGTCGGGTTGGATGGCGTGTTTATGAAAAGCGCTTTCGTACGGGACGTAATCGCAGCCTCCAGGCGATCAAAATCAACCGACCAGCCGCCATCAACATAGTCCATTTCGACCGAAACAGCACGTGCACCGGCAATTCCAAGCGATGCAGGAAAATTGGG
This sequence comes from Ensifer sp., assembly GCA_050301895.1. Lineage (GTDB taxonomy): Bacteria > Pseudomonadota > Alphaproteobacteria > Rhizobiales > Rhizobiaceae > Ensifer_A. Next base: position 425,942 of record JBNKZZ010000004.1, read on the forward strand.
CCATGCGGGTGAGAGATAGACCATTTCATCACCAGGCGAAGAAAGTGCCTGAACCGCGAGCTGGATAGCCTGCATTCCAGAGCCGACGACGTAGAAATTCTCGTCAGACAGCGAGACGTTGAAGTGACGTTTGTAATAGGCATTGAGCGCGCTACGCAGTTCCGGAATCCCTCGTTGCCACGTATAGAACGTTTCGCCGCCGATGAGCGCATCTGCTGCTGTCCTGGATATGAAATTCGGCGTCGGTCTGTCGCCCTCACCCACCCAGAGCGGGATCAATCCATCGCGTCCACGCGCATAGTTGAGTATCTCGACGATACCACTCTCAGGTGCCTGAATGGCACGTGGGCTGACGCTGTCTAGAAAGGACATGCAATTCTCCGAAACAATGATGGCATGCTAACAATGTGGAAGAGATAGAACGGCATTTGCTGCAGCGCAACGCAATTGTGGCCGCCCCTCACAGGGAAGGGCAGCCACGCATGAACACGTCAAGTATTTGCGCAGACGCGCGATCTATTTCTTCAAAAGATCGCGTATCTCGGAGAGAAGTTGAATGTCTGCCGGCGGCGCTGCTGGCGCCTCTTCAGCCGGGGCTTCTTCTTCGAAACGCATGCGGTTCACCGCTTTGACCATGAGGAAGATCACCCAAGCCAAAATAAGGAACTGAATAACAACTGTCAGAAAGTTGCCATACGCAAACACTGCGCCCTGTTCCTTTGCCTCAGCCAAGGTGGTTGCGGTTACAGAAGAAGACAGCGCAACAAAATAGTTGGAAAAGTCCGCCCCACCGGTTACGGCGCCAACGATCGGCATAATCAGATCGTCAACCAATGACGAAACGATCTTGCCAAATGCACCGCCAATAATCACGCCAACAGCAAGATCCATGACATTGCCACGTGCGATAAACGTTTTGAATTCTTCCAGCATAATATCCCATCCATTGTTATTTTTTTGCCGCCTAAGCAGGTCTTCACGCCAGCATTGAGCAATCGGTAATATAACGACTTTCAAATCTCTTGACGACCGGGAATTTCCAATTCGCTCGATATGCAATAGTCTGCGAAGCGGAGTGAGGAAAGGGTGCGCGTAATGTTGCCGGATTGGATTATCTTTGTCGCGGCAATCAGCTATCTGTTTTTGCTGTTTGCGGTCGCCAGCTATGGGGACAGGCGAGCAAATCCCGCGCGGCTTTCGCAACATGGTCGCCCGGTTGTTTTTGCCTTGTCACTCGCCATTTATTGCACCTCCTGGACCTATTACGGAAGCGTTGGCCTTGCCTCGCAGCGAGGTTGGGAATTTGCGGCGATCTACATCGGCCCGATCTTGATGTTCACGCTTGGCATGCCGGTTCTCAAAAGAATCATTGAACTGGCCAAGGCGGAGAAGATCACCTCTGCCGCTGACTTCATGGCCGCACGCTATGGCAAAAACCCGCGCATCGCTGCCATTGTGGCGCTCATATCCCTGGTTGGCGGCATTCCCTACATTGCCTTGCAGCTGAAGGCCATTTCGTCATCTGTGACCGCGATGGTTTCGGCAAGTGGCATGCTGGCCGAGCCTGTCGGAATTTCATTTTCCAACTTGCCCTTGCTCGTAACGGCATTCCTGGCTTTCTTTGCCATCATCTTCGGTACCCGTCACACCGACGCCACGGAGCATCAGGACGGCCTTATTCTGGCGATTGCCATGGAAACAGTCGTCAAGCTCGTCGCCTTCGCAACAGCGGGTATTTATGTCGTCTTCTTCCTGTTTGACGGTCCGCAGGCGCTTTGGGATGCCGCGAGTACAAATGAAGCTGCCATGGCCGCGTTCAACCATGAGACGTCAATCAGCCGATGGATATTGCTGGTCGCATTGTCCGCGATCGCCATTGTGGTCTTGCCACGCCAATTCCACGTCACAGTGGTGGAAAACCGAACCATGGGCGAGTTGCGTATGGCTGGCATATTGCTGCCGCTCTATCTCGTCGCCATCAACATATTCGTGCTGCCGGTTGCTTTTGCTGGCCTCGTCAATCTTGGCCCAGGCACTGATGCCGACCTCTATATTCTGACGTTACCGCTTCAAAACGGCATGCCGGTGGTCTCATTGATTACCTTCATTGGGGGCTTCTCCGCAGCCACGGCCATGGTGATTGTCGCGTCTGTGGCACTGGCGATCATGATTTCCAATGATATTGTTCTGCCCGTCTATTTGCGCAAGCGTCTGGCAGCACCCTATGGCCAAAGTGCAGACTATACGCGCTTTCTGCTGCGTGCACGCCGCACGGCTATCTTCTCAGTCCTGTTGTTGGGTTACGCCTACTATCGCTCAACGGACGAGACCGCTGCGCTGGCTTCCATTGGCCTTCTGTCCTTTGCCGCCATTGCACAAATTGCTCCGCCGCTCTTTGGTGGACTGATCTGGCACCAGGCAAATTCGCGCGGTGCCATTATTGGCATGCTGACAGGCTTCGGCATCTGGGGATATTTTCTGTTCCTGCCCAGCCTGGGCTTTCCTGATCATGGCAAATTTGCCGGTGATGTTCTGGCCACATTTGTACCCGGCACTGACTTTTTTGACGGCCCTGATGCCGACCAGCTCGTCAACATCACATTGCTTTCATTGCTGGCAAATCTTCTGGGGTTTGTTATCGGCTCACTGTCCCGCAGCCCGCGCCCGCTGGAACGTATTCAGGCCAGCGTGTTTATTCGCCGACAGGCCGACACTGCCCCGTTGACCCGTGGCTGGAAGAACTCCGTGACGGTTGGCGACCTGAAATCGGCTGTCGCCCGATATCTGGGCGCCGAGCGAATGCTGCGCTCGTTCACGACCTATGAGCGGCAAGCCGGACGCGTGCTGTCCGATCATCAACCCGCAGACATGGCCGTAGTGAACTTCTCGGAGCAATTGCTCGGCAGTGCCATCGGCTCCTCCTCGGCCCGCCTGGTGCTTTCTCTAATGCTGCAGCGTCTTGAGGATACGTCATCCGATGCGGCTCGGCTTCTGGATCAGGCGTCTGAGGCCCTGCAACACAATCAGGACATGTTGCATACCGCGCTTTCCCAAATGGATCAGGGCATCGCCGTTTTCGACACGTCCAACGAACTGATGATATGGAACCGGCGGTTCCGTACTCTCATGGAGTTGCCGGAGGACATTGGACAGGTCGGCATGTCGCTGCATGTCATAACCGACCTACTGGCGCGGCGCGGCGACGTTTCTTCCACCGGCAGCGGCAATCTGCTGAGTGATTTTCTTGTACTCGACCAGCCCTTCTCATTGACCTTGAATGGCAAGGATCGCATCGTGGAAGTGCGCACCAATGCCATGCCTGGCAAGGGCATTGTGACGACCTATACGGATATTACCCAACAGGTGGCCGCCGACCGCGCGCTCAAACAGATCAACGAGACGCTGGAACATCGCGTTGTTGAGCGCACAGCGGAATTGACACGGGTTAACCACGAGCTTGCAGATGCACGTGCTGCGGCAGAAGAGGCCAATATAGGCAAGACGCGCTTCTTTGCCGCTGCCGGTCATGACATTCTCCAGCCGCTTAATGCGGCGCGTCTCTACTCATCGGCGCTTGTGGAACGTATGGGAGAAACCCCCGATAGCGAGCTGGTCAAAAATATCGACTATTCGCTTGAATCCGTGGAGAATATTCTAGGCGCGGTCCTTGACATTTCCCGCCTGGATACGGGCGCGATGCGCCCGCGATATTCGACCGTGGACTTGAAGAACTTCCTGGCACGTATTGAAACAGACTTTGCTCCGATAGCCTCGGAAAAGAATCTGAAACTGGTTGTCGTTCCCTCTTCCTTACAGGTTCGCACCGACTCCAATCTCTTGCGCCGCCTTGTACAAAATCTGGTTTCCAACGCCATCAAATACACGCCCTCCGGCAAGGTTCTTGTTGGTGTACGCCGACGCGGCGATCAGGCCGTCATTCAGGTTATGGACTCTGGTATCGGCATCCCCCAATCCAAATTCCGCACGATTTTCAAGGAATTTGCACGGCTGGATGAAGGCGTCAAAACCGCCGCAGGTCTTGGCCTGGGCCTGTCTATCGTCGATCGCATCGCCCGTGTCCTCAATTGCCCGGTGGAGCTTTCGAGCGAGCCTGGACGCGGCACAGAGTTCCGTGCCCTGTTGCCAGTCGCGGCAGGCGCGGCACGACCCGTCGAAACGGTCAGCCCCAAGACGGGTGAGATCAACAAAGCGCTCCTCGGTTTGCGTGTGCTGTGTATAGACAACGAAGCGGCAATTCTGGACGGCATGCAGAAACTTCTTTCAGGTTGGGGATGTGCCGTTTCGACGGCAGGGTCTATCGGCGAAGCCGTCGACGTCAGCCAGAAAAGTGCTGACCGACCGCATGTCATAATCGCTGATTTCCACCTTGATGATGGCACCGGCATTGAAGCTATCGGGCTGATCCGAAAACATTGGAACAGCGAGCTTCCCGCACTTCTGGCCACGGCTGATCGCTCACAAGAGGTCCGTGCGCTGGCAGAAGCAAACCAGATCACCATCCAGAACAAGCCGATCAAACCTGCCGGATTGAGAGCGTGGCTCTCACACACTGCCGCACAGCAAAAAATGCCTGCGGAGTAGTCTATTGGGGGTCAATCGCGATATTTGCGCTCGTAGGGCATCGTCATTATGGCTGTGCCGATGGCCGCTCCACCGAGCATCAGCGACAGCGGAAATGCGAGCAAGAAGATAGAGATGATCAGGCTACGCGAGTGCTGCGCGTGGGTCAAAATCCCGCCGACATCGAAATAGAAAATCGCCGCAGTCAGCAACAGACCAGCCCCGACGCCAATCAGGCCATTCATAGCCATGAACAGCAACATTGAGCGATGGTCCTTGCGTGCCTCTTCCGGTGTCAGCTTTGGTTTCATGGCAGCTTCCATTCAGATTCATTATATAGACATTACTGAATATATATGTCGACGGCCCAGATTGTCACACCTCAACCAGATCCACACCTGACAGAACACCGCTAGTCGCTGCCGTGATACTTGCTGCCATAGGGCATCATCATCAAAGCGCCTCCCAGGGCCGAGCCCCCCAACAAAATACACATGGGCAATGTCAGCAGAAAAACCGGCACAAATTTATTGGATGCCCGCGATGTCAGCGTGCCCAGGTTCCCGATGTCGAAGTAGAAAATCGTTGCCGAAGCGATCACGCCTAACAACATTCCGGCAGCACAGCTTTTTCCCAAAAACCAAAGCATACGACGATGGTCGTCGCGCGCCTCCTCCGGCGTCAAAACAGGCTTCATGTTCCGCGCTCCTCCAAACGTGTACAAAAGCTGCGACAGTTTGGCACAGTTTAGAAGATTTGCAAACGCGATCCGGTGGCGATGTCATCTTCATCAAACCTTGAATACGCAAAAGGGCCGCAAAACTTGCGGCCCTTGATAGACTTTTGATTTTCGCCAGCTTTATGCCGCAGCCTTTGCCTTCGCATACGGGTCGAAGCGACCATAGAAGGTTTCACCCTTCTGAGCCATTTCGACGAGCAGCGGGGTCGGCTTGAAGTGATCGCCATAGGCGGCGGCAAGCTTCTCGCACTGTGCAACGAACGCCTTTGCGCCCATGCCGTCGATGTATGACAGCGCACCGCCGGTATAGGGTGCAAAGCCAAAGCCCAGGATGGAACCGACATCAGCTTCACGCGGGTCAACCACAATGCCTTCTTCCATCGTGCGGGCAGCTTCGAGAGCGATTGTCGACAGGAAGCGCTGCTTCAGCGTGGCAACATCGATGTCGTCAGCATTCTGCTGCGGGAAGAGATCCTTCAGGCCAGCCCACATATGCTTCTTGGCAGGCTTCGGCGGATAGTCGTAGAAGCCCTTGCCGGCCTTGCGACCGAGACGACCTTCTTCTTCCACCATCTTGGTGATCAGCGCCATGTGACGCGGATCAACAGAATCCTCGCCGAGATCGGCAATCATCGCCTTCATGATCTTGTAGGAAAGATCGACAGCCGTTTCGTCGTTGAGCGCCAACGGACCGACCGGCATGCCTGCCATCTTGGCGACATTGTCGATCATGACAGCCGGAACGCCTTCAACCAGCATGTTGTAGGCTTCGTTCATGTAGCGCAGAACGCAACGGTTGACGTAGAAGCCACGTGTGTCGTTGACGACGATCGGGGTCTTTTTGATGGCTGCGATATAATCGAGTGCCACGGCCAGCGCCTTGTCGCCTGTCTTTTCGCCCATGATGACTTCTGTGAGCATCATCTTGTGAACCGGCGAGAAGAAGTGAATGCCGATGAACTGTTCCGGACGCTTGGAGTTTTCCGCCAGGCCCGAAATCGGCAGCGTGGATGTGTTGGAAGCGAAGATTGCGCCTGGCTTCAGTACGGCTTCCACCTGTTCGGTCACAGCCTTCTTGATGCCGCGATCTTCAAACACAGCTTCAATCACCAGATCGCAATCGGCGATATCATTGTAATCGGAAGTCGGGGTGATGAGCGAAAGAAGGGCTTCGCCCTGCTCTTTTGTCATACGGCTCTTCTTGACTGCCTCGGTAACTAGACCTTCAGAGGTTGCCTTACCCTTGTCTGCGGCTTCCTGATCGCGATCGATCAGAACAACATTGATACCGGCGGCAGCAGTTACATAGCCGATAGATGCCCCCATGAAGCCTGCACCGACGATGCCAACTTTTTTGATGTCGCTCTTTTCAACGCCAGCCGGACGACGGGCACCCTTGTTCAGCTCCTGAAGAGAGACGAATAGCGACCGGATCATGGAATAGGCTTCAGTCGTCTGAAGAATATGCGTGAAGTAACGCTGTTCAACGCGCAGACCGGTTTCGAAGGGAACCTGCAGGCCTTCATAAACGCATTTAACAATGGCTTCGGCCGCCGGGTAGTTGCGCGAGGTTTCGCGACGCAGGATCGCATTTGCCGCAGAGAAAAGCTGGATGCCAGCGGGCGACCAGATGGAACCGCTCGGAGCCTTGAAGCCCTTCTTGTCCCACGGCTGAACCGGATCAACACCGGCCTTCAGCAAGTCCTTGGCAGTGGAGATCAGTTCTGCCGGCTCTGCAACAGCGTTCACAAGTCCAAGTGCCTTTGCCTTGGTGGCGTTGAAGCTGGAACCGGTTGTCATCGCCTGCAGGGCATCCTGCGTATTGATGAGGCGTGGCAGACGCTGTGTGCCACCTGCACCAGGGAAAATACCAACCTTGATTTCAGGCAGGCCGATCTTGACTGACTTGGAGTTGGAAGCAACGCGTGCATGGCAAGCAAGAGACAGCTCTGTTGCGCCGCCCATGCAGGTGCCGTTGATGGCAGAGACCCACGGCTTGCCGTTGGTTTCCAGCTTGCGGTAAAGCCATGTCATGCGGCCAACAGTATCGAACAGCTTCTGCGCAGCATTGTCAGGATCAGAAACGCGTTCCCTTTCGATCACTTCAAACATGCCCTTGAGCATGGTGAGGTCTGCACCGCCAGAGAAAGACGATTTGCCGGAGGTGAAGACAACACCCTTCACGGCTTCATCAGCAGCAGTTGCATCAATGATCTGCTCCAGCTCATCCATCACGTCCACAGTGAAGACGTTCATGGACTTTTCCGGCATGTCCCAGGTGACGAGCGCAATACCGTCGGCGTCAGTTTCAACCTTGAAATTTACGTAAGACATTATTCTCTCTCCCAACGCTTCAAACGCGCTCAATGATGGTGGCGGTACCCATGCCTGCACCAATGCAGAGGGTGACGAGAGCCGTGTTGAGGTCGCGGCGTTCCAGCTCATCCAGAACTGTGCCAAGGATCATGGCACCGGTCGCGCCGAGCGGGTGACCGAGCGCAATTGCACCACCGGTGACGTTGATCTTGTCGTGCGGTACTTCGAATGCCTGCATGAAGCGCAAGACAACAGCTGCGAAAGCCTCGTTCAGTTCGATCAGGTCAATGTCGCCCATGGTCATGCCAGCACGTGCCAGCAGCTTGTTGGTAACATCAACCGGACCTGTCAGCATGAGAGCCGGTTCGGAGCCGATATTTGCAAACGCCTTGATACGGGCACGCGGCTTTACACCGAGGCTTTCGCCACCGGCCTTGGAGCCGAGCAGAACTGCAGCTGCACCATCCACGATGCCAGAAGAGTTGCCAGCATGGTGAACGTAGTTGATGCGTTCGATTTCCGGATGCGCCTGAATGCCAACAGCTTCGAAGCCACCCATTTCGCCCGGCATCTGGAAGGATGGGTTGAGCGCGGCGAGCGTCTGCATGGTCGTGTCAGGACGCATATGTTCGTCCTTCGCCAAAATTGTCAGACCGTTGACGTCCTTCACTGGAACGATGGACTTGTCGAAATAACCGTTGTCCCAGGAATGGGCTGTGCGCTTCTGGCTTTCAACAGCATATGCGTCAACATCGTCGCGCGAGAAGCCATATTTCGTGGCGATCAAGTCAGCCGAAACGCCCTGCGGCATGAAGAGGCCGGGGATTGCAACGGATGGATCAACAGGCCATGCACCACCAGCCATGCCCATGCCAACGCGTGACATGGATTCAACACCACCAGCAATAACAATATCGTCTGCACCGAAAGCGATCTTGGACGCTGCCAGGTTGATCGCGTCAAGGCCCGATGCGCAGAAACGTGAAACCTGAATGCCCGGTGCCTTGAAATCGTAGCCAGCTTCAAAAGCAGCCGCGCGCGGGATAACCGCACCGGCTTCCATGACAGGGTCAACGCAGCCGAAAATGATGTCGTCAACGGTCTTGGTGTCGAGGCCATTGCGGTCACGAATTGCTTCCAGCGTATGGGCGGCAAGACGCGGCGGCGGCACTTCATGCAGGCTGCCATCCTTCTTTCCGCGACCGCGCGGCGTGCGCACGGCATCAAAAATAAAAGCTTCGGTCATGATGTTCTCTCCCGATCATGGTCCATGGCGGACCGAATTCAAATCACTTGCAAAGGAACGGGCCCCATGCGGGGCCCGGAGGCACATCAGAACGCTTCTGCGGCCATTTCCATCATTGTTTCAGCACCGGTTTCAATGCGCGCTTTGCGTAGAACCGTCTCTGGCATCATGCGTTCCATGTAGAAGCGGGCTGTGATCAGCTTGTTCTTCAGGAAGTCTTCGCGCTCTGAGCCGCCCTTGGCAAGCTCTTCTGTCGCCACCTTGGCCATCTGCGCCCACATGTAGCCGATGGCAACAAGACCGAAGAGGTGCATGTAGTCGGTGGAACCCGCACCCGCGTTATCCGGCTTGGCCATCGCATTCTGCATAAACCACATTGTGGAAGCCTGCAGATCGTTCAGGCCTTTCTTAAGACCCTTGGTGAAGCCGGACATGGCTTCATTGTCGCGGTTTGCTTCGCAGAAGTCGCCGACTTCCTTGAAGAAGGCCATGACAGCACGACCACCATTGGCACCCAGTTTGCGGCCTACGAGGTCAAGCGCCTGAATGCCGTTTGCACCTTCATAGATCTGCGTGATGCGCGCGTCGCGAACAAACTGGCTCATGCCGTGTTCTTCGATATAGCCGTGACCACCAAAGACCTGCTGAGCGGCGACAGCCGTCTCAAAGCCCTTGTCGGTCATCACACCCTTGAGAACCGGGGTCATGAGACCCAAAATGTCGCTTGCTGCCTGCTTCTCAGCTTCATCGGAGCTGCGGTGAGCGATGTCAGAACGCAGCGCGGTCCACAGAGCAAATGCGCGACCACCTTCGTTAAACGCGCGCATTGTCAAAAGTGCGCGGCGAATGTCGGGGTGAACGATCAGCGGATCGGCTTTCTGTTCGGGTGCCTTCGGACCAGTCAGCGAACGGCCCTGAATACGCTCACGTGCATATTCGGCGGCATTCTGGTAGGCCACTTCACCGATAGAAACGCCCTGCAGGCCAACGCCCAGACGAGCCTCGTTCATCATGACGAACATCGCAGCGAGGCCCTTGTTTTCAGTGCCAATCAGGAAGCCGGTCGCCTCGTCATAGTTCATGACGCAGGTCGCGTTGCCGTGGATGCCCATCTTATGCTCAAGCGCGCCGCAGGATGCGGTGTTGCGCGCACCCACAGAGCCGTCTTCATTGACCATGTATTTCGGCACGATGAAGAGCGAGATGCCCTTGGTGCCTTCAGGAGCACCTTCGATACGGGCCAGCACCAAGTGAATGATGTTCTCTGACATGTCATGCTCACCAGCCGAGATAAAGATCTTCTGGCCAGAAATCTTGTAGGTTCCGTCGCCGTTTGGCACAGCCTTGGTGCGCAGCAGGCCAAGGTCAGTACCGCAATGCGGCTCAGTCAGGTTCATCGTGCCGGTCCATGTGCCTTCAATCATCTTCGGCACATAGGTTTCCTTCTGGGCATCGGAACCATGTTCAAGGATCGCGGCAATCGCGCCCTGGGTCAGACCCGGATACATCATCAGCGACAGGTTGGCGGCAATCAGATGATCTGAAACAGCCGTGTGCAATGTGTAGGGCAGGTTCTGTCCGCCGTACTCTTCCGGCATGGAAAGCCCCATCCAGCCGCCTTCCTTGTAGAGGTTATAAGCCTCTTTGAAGCCCTTCGGTGCGGTGACCGAAGCGTCGTCAGCGCGCTTGCACCCTTCTTGGTCGCCAGAGAGGTTGACCGGGAACAATGCCTCTTCGGCCAGCTTTCCAGCTTCCGAGAGAATGGCCTCAATCATGTCGGGCGTCGCATCGGCGAAGCCAGGCAGATTGCCGTATTGCTCCAGATTGAGAACATCATTGAGAATAAAGAGGGTGTCATTCACCGGGGCCTTGAATACAGGCATAACTATCTCCTCGCCAGATCGCTAGATTGGTAATTGTTCATCCCTATACAAATATTTGACGTTTGCGTAAACGTCAAAATGCACATCGAGGCTATATTTTTTGTCTTTTGTGGGCCGCGGCAGTGGAAATGGCGTTGCAATCAGGCATCAGGCCACCAGCCATAAGCACACACAACATCGCAAAACGTTAAAATTTAGCTACAGATTAACCGCTTGTTTACCACGTTTAATGAATTGTCGGGAAGTGATGATAGGAGATTCTGCCCGGCAGTACCTCTCATCATCAGGCCCAATACGCTGCACCCGCTTTACGAGTGTGCGCGCAGGACGGCCTGAACCGCGATGCAGCAATCGGCAAAGAAATCACAAGCGCTCTTTAGTAGCGAAGCGAGCAAGACAATGAATGGACCTTACTCCAATCCCTCACGATCAGGCGACAAATCGTCACTCGACGCTTTGAACCGAACAATAGAGGGACTAGAGGCTCGTATCGAGGAATTGATCGCCGAAGGCGGCCATGATCCTGCAGCATACGGTGCGCCCCGTCGGGACACCGATGTTTCGGGCATCCTGCAGCGCCAGCAAGCTTTGGAAAAGGCCAGAGGCGGCCAGTCAACACGCTCTGGCGCTTCGCTTGCGGACAATGTTCGCGCGCGCTTTAGCCAATCCGGACAACCTGCCAGCGGCGCGCCAGCACCACGCATGCGCCCCAACGTCGCGCAGGAGACCAACAGCATTGCACAGGCCCTCGCAGGTCTGAGGCAGGAATTGAAGAGCGATATTGCTGAAACTGTCTCACGCCAGATGAGCGACTTCCATAACGAACTTCGTCAAATCCGCGCCGATGCCGGGAATGTGGATATCACAGCAGGATTGCGCGAAGATCTGGAAAAACTCGCTGTCAGCATCGAAGCTGCAGGTCAGCACGCCTCTCCGCGCGACGCTGCAAATTTGCGTGCCGAGTTTGATGAGTTGCGTCAGCTCATTGATGGCCTTGCCCGACAGGACAGCCTGAAAGCCATCGAGAACCGGTGGGACCGTGTGGAAGCACGTCTGGAGCGTTTTGATCCTGCTACGCTGGAGAATGAAGTTCTGGGCCTTGCCGGTCGTGTTGAAGACATCAAGGCTCAGCTTGGCGGCATGAACAGCTCTCCAGCCATTCACGCTCTGGAAGAAAAGCTCGTCAACATCGCCAGCGCAGTTGAGATGTTTGGCAAACACATTCCCGTAAACAACGGCGCGTTGGAAAACCAGCTTTCCAACCTGGATCAACGACTTGACGAAATCAGCCGCGCAATTGCAGCGAAAAGCGCTCAAAGCGCCGACACTGGTTACATCGAAAAGCTCGAAGCGCGCCTTGGTTTGCTCGTCGACCAGATTGAAGACATGTCCAAGCCACGCCAGCAGGATGAACTGGCTGGCCGCATTGAAGCCCTCGCTCACCGCATGGAAGAAATTGCCGATGCGCGAGCAGCAGAACAGCTCGAAGCACGCATCGAGCATTTGACGCAAATGCTGGAGCGCGTTCCGACGACAACCCAACACCAGCCCGATTTGTCCGGGGTACTATCTGATATTTCCGGTAAGATCGACCGCATCGAAACGGCTTCCGGCCCGGCTCCCGTCAATGACGCACTCTTTGTACGTCTGGAGTCCCGCCTTGAAGAAATTGCGAGCCGTCTGGACGAGACTGTCAACGAACCTGCCGGTCCATCGGTAGATCTGAGCAATCTTGAAGAGCAGATCGCAGGTCTCTCGGCACTGCTGGCAACGCCTGGTACGGCAACACATGCAGCAAGCGAAAACGCAGGGCTTGAAAACCGCATGGCCGCGCTTGAAGACTACATGGCCGCCAATGACGAATACATTCTGGAAGCCGCACGACAGGCCGCAGAGGCCGTTGCAGCTTCGCTGCAGCAAAATGGCGGACAGTCTTCGGGCAATGCCGGTCACGCAGAAATCGCAGCACTTTCACAGGACCTGCGGGCACTGGAAAAGCTGACGCGTTCATCTGAAGACCGCAATCAGCGCACTTTTGAGGCATTGCACGACACGCTGATCCAGATCGCCGAGCGCATCGACACACTTGGCAATGTGTCCGTATCTGCACCAGCGCCAGCACCAATGGCCACGGCGCAAGCAGCCTCTCAGGCTTCTCCCGAAATGCCGAAGGCCAGCGAACCATCGTTCGGTCAGAATGACCGTGCGCTCGAAGCCGAAATGAACAATGCCGTTGGTCAGCTTTCCGAATTGGACCGCGCTGATGACCTCGCCACTGCCGAACGCCGGGACGAAGAGAACCGTGATCACGGCGCCAGAGGTCTTCTTGGCGGGCTCAAGAAGAAACTTTCCGCGCGGAACGAAGAGCCGCAGCCAGCGCGCCAGAACATTGCACCGACACCCGCGCTTGATGCCGCTGATGATATGACTGCAGATGTTGGCGAAGAACTTTCCAACGAGCTTCTGGAGCCAGGCTCAGGCGCACCAGACATCAAGAGCATTCTCAAGAAGGTCCGTGAGAACAAGAGTGAAGGTGGTGGCGAAGATGGTGATCGCGCGGATTACATTGCCGCTGCGCGTCGGGCCGCACAAGCAGCGGCGGCTGAAGTCGCCGCCCAGGGTGAGCAATCCAAAGCATCGTCATCGGACGGAGACGGCAAATCAAAGAGCATTCGCCGCCCATTGATGTTGGCTGCGGGCGCTGTTCTTCTGGCTGTTATGTCCTATCCGCTGGCCTCCAGCCTCATCGGCGGTTCAAAGGATGCGGCACCGGTTGTTAGCGAACACTCGCCCGAAGCTGTGATCGCACCAGAGTCGGAAACCAACACCCCGCCGGTCATTGAGCAGGACATGGCCGAGGCACCTCAAGACGAAACAATCCGTGAGGTTACGCCGAGTGCACCTGATGACGCTGAAGGCAATTTTGTGATTGCCGAGGATGCGACGCTGGATGATGCCGCCGTTGCGGCAACTGATGCGACGGGTGAAGACACGCTGATGGCCACCGCAGACGACGCAACATCGCAAGACGTTGCAATGCAGATGCCAGTCATCTCGGATGTCGACATTCCGGAAACCCTGACCCCCGCATCGCTGGTACAGGCTGCAAAGGAACAGGACCCGCTTGCATTCTTCGAAATCGCCACGCGATATGCTGAAGGTCGCGGCGTGGAACCCGATCTCAAAGAGGCTGTCACCTGGTACGAGCGCGCTGCCGAGCTTGGTTTTGCGCCTGCCGAATATCGTCTCGGCAACATGTATGAGAAAGCCAGCGGGGTTGAGCGAGACCTTGAGCGCGCACGCGCGTACTATGTCTCCGCTGCCGAAAAGGGCAATGTCAGCGCGATGCATAATCTTGCCGTCCTCTTTGCAACAGGCATCGACGGGACGCCGGACTTCGAAGCCTCGGCCCAGTGGTTTGAAATGGCCGCAAAGCATGGCGTGAAAGACAGCCAGTTCAACCTTGCTATCCTTTATGCAAAGGGCAGCGGCGTGCAGGCGAATTTCGAGGAGTCCTACCGCTGGTTTGCTATTGCCGCCTCTGCTGGCGATGCAGACGCTGCACAAAAACGCGACGAAGTCGCCAAGGCTCTCAGCAGCGATCAACTTGAGCGGCTGAAAAAGGATGTTGCTCTCTGGAAACCGCTCCCGGTTGACGATAGCGCCAACTCCACCCTCGTTCCCGACGAATGGATTGGCGAAGGCAAGTCGACCTCCAGCGTGGATATGAAAAAGGCAATTCGCAACATTCAGGCGATACTGAACAATAATGGCTTTGATGCCGGTCCGGCTGATGGTGTGATGGGTGCGCGGACTGTCAACGCGATCAAGTCTTTCCAGAAGTCTGCAGGTATGGAGCCAGATGGCCAGATTTCCGAAAAACTGGTGCGTGGATTGCTGGCTCTCAATCAGTAGCTTAAGCGAAATCACGGCCCGCTGGTCACGAAACCTAAAAAAACCAATCCGACGCGCCCTTGACAATTGACAGTCTGGCTCACGGGGCGCAGAACGATTAATAATCTGGGGCTTGGCTTTGCGTGATTGATCAATAGGCAACAGCCGTGCCTCGCACTCACGAAGCGAAGGTCCGTCTGGAGTAGCTTGCCTGTGTCGATCTATCTGCCGATCGCCGAAATGTCGGTCAACCTGCTCATTATCCTGGGCATGGGCGCAGCCGTGGGCTTTTTGTCCGGCATGTTTGGTGTTGGCGGTGGCTTTCTCATCACACCTTTGCTGATCTTCTACAATATTCCGCCTGCCGTCGCAGTGGCGACGGGTGCCAATCAGGTTGTTGCTTCCTCTGTCTCCGGTGCTGTCACACACTTTCGGCGTGGAACCCTCGACATAAAGCTTGGCCTCGTCTTGCTCATTGGGGGTATTACCGGCGCGACAGTCGGCATATGGATATTCTCGCTTCTGCGCGAATTGGGTCAGTTGGACCTCTTCATTTCTCTGCTCTATGTGGTGTTCCTGGGCGTAGTCGGCAGCCTGATGCTTGCTGAAAGCCTGCGAGCGCTTCGCCGCGCAGCGCGAAACGAGCGCGTCACATTGCGCCGTCCGGGCCAGCACAACTGGATCCATGGCTTGCCGTTCAAGATGCGGTTCAAGAAGTCCAAGATCTATCTCAGCATCATCCCGGTGATTGCGCTTGGCTTCATGATTGGCATTTTGACCTCCATCATGGGCGTCGGAGGCGGCTTCATCATGGTTCCGGCCATGATCTACCTCTTGCGGATCCCCACAAATGTGGTTGTCGGCACTTCATTGTTCCAGATTATTTTCGTGACTGCCTTCACAACCATTGTTCAGGCAGTGACCAACTACACCGTCGACATCGTTCTGGCCTTTGGCTTGATGCTGGCTGGCGTCATTGGCGCGCAATACGGCGTGCGTGTTGGTCAGAAACTGCGGGCCGAGCAATTGCGCGCCCTGCTGGGTCTGCTCGTCCTTGCGGTTGGCCTGCGCCTGGCAATCGACCTGGTGATCGAACCAAAGGATGTCTTCTCGCTATCGCTGGGGGGCATCAAGTGAACCGGCTCGCCGCGAAATTTCTTGGTGCAAGCGCCTTTTTGATCGCCGGCGCTGGCGCCGCTTTCGCGCAGCCTTTCGCAGCCGCGGTTGACACGTCGATTCCTGAGAGTATCGAAATCGGAATTTCCAGCAACGAAATTGCCATCACGCCCGACTTCTCCGGTGCCGACATCACCGTATTCGGTGCTTTGACTGGCACTGACGAGTTGCTTCAGGAAATTGGCCAATACGATATTGTCGTGACATTGGAAGGTCCGAAAACCGATACGATCGTTCGCCGCAAGGAGCGTGTGCTTGGCGTATGGATCAACACACAATCGCTCACTTTTGCCGATGTTCCGATCTCCTATTCTTTCGCCAGCACGCGCGTGATCGATTCCATCGCCGCGCCATTGTCACTCAACAAATTGGCGCTCGGGATCGGCCACATCCCCCTGCAGCCAAAGCAATTCCAGGGCGGCATCCGCGATTTTGCGTCGTTTCGCAACGCATTGCGCCGACAAAAAATCTCATCGGGTCTCTATCAAGACAATCCAGGCGATATTCGCTTCGTCAGCAAGAACCTCTTTAAGGCGTCTCTGCGCCTGCCTGCCAACATTCCAAACGGCACGCACACAGTTCATGCATACCTCTTCAAGAGCGGCGTCTTTCTTTCAGAGAAATTTCTGCCGCTTCGCGTCGTCAAAACCGGTATCGAACAATCCTTGACCTATGCCGCCTATAGCCGATCGTACTTCTACGGTGTTTTTGCGGTACTGCTGGCGCTGCTCACAGGATGGGTGGCCTCTGTTATTTTCCGCAAGGAATAATCAGACCAGATTGCTGGCCCGCACGGGATAAACCCGGTCACGACCGAGCATATAGGCGACGAGTGTTTCAGCTTCGAACAGCCCCTTGAAAGCATGATGGTTCAAAGCCAGACCACCGGTCATAACACCAAATGAAGGCATGATGAGCCGCCGGCCGTCGCTGGCAAAACATGGTCTGCGCACCGTCTTGTCCCGCTGGCGAATGCGCGCGGCCGGGTGAAGATGGCCTGCCACCTCTCCCGGCAACGCATCTTTCTCCGGCTCATGGCGAAATGTCAGTCCACCCAGCGCAAGGCTTGTCGCCACAAATCCGGGCAGGTTATCGACACCCTCGGGATCATGATTGCCGGTCACCCAACACCATTCGCGTCCCCGCGCCATCTCTGTAATCATGTCGCGGTATTCCTGCGGCATGAGGCTTGAACCCGGCTGGTCGTGAAAATTGTCGCCAAGCGAAATGACGATTGCCGGGTCGTAGCGCGCAATCGCGACCTTCAGAATCTTCAAGGTCGCCGCCGTGTCGTAGGGTGGCAGCAATCGACCACGCCGAGCAAAGGCGGTCCCCTTTTCCAGGTGCAGGTCGGAGACAACAAGCAAACGCGACGCCGGTACATATAGCACCCCAAATGGATCACATAACGCATCTACGCCATTGATGACCAATGGAGCGGTCAAAGGCGCTGTTGCATTTTGCTGCTCTGCCAGGCGTAGACGGTTCATTGCGAACTAACTCTCATAGCGTCCATAATCATATCATCGGCGGCTTCTGCGAGCAGGCTTTCCTGCGCATCGCCCTGCACCGGCTCACGCCCGATTTCCAGAAGAACGGGGACTGCAAGTGGCGATATGCGGTCGAGACCTTTGTGCAAAATGTGCCCCTTGATTCGCTTCAGCATAGTGCCGAGACGAGCAACATCCAACAAGCCCGCTGCGGCCTCCTGACGGGTGGCTTGCAGCAAAATATGGTCGGGTTCATGGCTGCGCAGCACGTCATAGATCAAATCGGCAGACACAGTCACCTGCCGCCCGGTTTTCTCCTGTCCGGGATGACGGCGTTCGATAAGACCGGCAACAACGGCGCAATTGCGAAATGTTCTTTTCAGCATCCAGCTTTCGTCGAGCCATGCTTCAAGATCATCGCCCAGCATGTCTTCATCAAAGAGCTCCGAAAGCGCAAGCCGACCGCTTGCAATCATCGCGCCCAGATCCTCAAGTCCCCAGATTGCCAGTGAATAATCTGTCGCAACAAAGCCCAGAGGTTTTGCGCCTATCCGTTCCAGGCGACGTGTAAGCAACATGCCCAGCGTCTGGTGCGCCAATCGCCCCTCGAACGCATAGGCCACGAGAAAGAACCGGCTCGCGCGCGGAAATGTTTCCACCAGCATCTGATCCTGCCGCGGCAGCACCGAAACATCTCGCTGAACCTCCAGCCATTCACGCACCTGTCCGGGCAACGCATTCCAGTTTTCGCTGGACGAGAGAAGCGTTCGCACACCGTCAGAAAGGTAGGTGGAAAGCGGGAACTTACCCCCTGCATAGGCTGGAATTTTCGGGTCCGACGAATAGGCAGTGCTCGCCAGGCACTCATTTTCCCGCATACCTTCAAACCGCAAGACTTTGCCGCCAAACAGAAACGTGTCGCCCTGGCTGAGTGCTTCGAGAAAATACTCTTCCACCTTGCCCAGAACCGGGCCGCCGCGACCAAGTGAACCCAGCTTGTTGCGCTTGGCCAGCCGGACATTCAGCATGGGCATTTCGACAATCGTGCCGATATTCAGCCGGTATTGCTGCGCAGTCTGCGGATTGGCGACCCGCCACATGCCGTCCTCGCGCTTCCTGATTTTCGCATAGCGGTCGTAGCTTTTCAGCGCGTAGCCACCCGTCGCCACAAAATCCAGGACGCGGTCAAAGGTCTCACGATCCAGGCCATGATAGGGAAGTGCCGAAGTCACCTCCTCATAAAGCGCGTCCGCGTCAAAGGGATTGCAGCAGGCGCAACCCAGAATATGCTGTGCCAGCACATCCAACGCGCCTTCACCGGAGGGTGGCGTATCCTGTGCATTCACATAATTGGCGTTGAGTGCAGCCTGACATTCCAGCACTTCAAAGCGGTTGGCGGGCACCAATATTGCCCGGCTCGGTTCATCCATCCGGTGGTTGGCGCGGCCAATGCGCTGTGCCAGACGGCTCGCCCCCTTGGGTGCACCGGCATGGATCACCAGATCCACCTCGCCCCAGTCGATGCCAAGGTCAAGCGTCGACGTTGCCACAACGGCACGCAGACGATTGTCTGCCATCGCCGCTTCCACTTTGCGCCGCTGGCCCACATCCAACGAACCGTGGTGCAGCGCAATCGGCAGGCTCTCATCATTCACCGTCCACAATTCCTGAAACAGAAATTCCGCTTGCGACCGCGTGTTGACAAAAATCAGCGAGGTTTTGTGCGCCTTGATCTCTTCATAGATGTCTTTCACGGCATAGCGCGCCGAATGTCCCGACCAGGGCAGACGTTCTTCCGATTTCAAGATGGTGATCAGGGGGCGTGCACCATCGGGTGCTTTGACCAGTTCGGCGTGACGTTCACGCCCGTCCTGCCCCACCAGCCAACGCTGCAAGTCCATCGGCTCGGCAACAGTTGCCGATAGGCCAATTGTCTGCATGTGAGGTGCGAACTGGCGAAGGCGCGACAGGCCCAGCGCCAGAAGATGCCCGCGCTTGGAGGTTACCAGCGAGTGCAGCTCGTCCAGCACGACATATTTCAAGTCTTTGAAAAGCCGTCCGCCATCCACTGCCGCCAAGAGCAACGCGAGCTGCTCTGGTGTGGTGAGCAGAATATCCGGCGGGCGCTCCTTCTGGCGTTGTCGCTTGTGCGGCGGCGTATCGCCGGTGCGATTTTCGATGGTCAAAACGAGGTCCATCTCGCGCACCGGCTTCATCAGGTTGCGCTCAATATCGACCGCAAGCGCCTTCAAGGGCGAGATATAAAGCGTGTGGATGCCATGAAATGCTGATCCGGGAGGGATTGGCCCACGCGCGGCAAGCTCTGTCAGGCTGGGCAGAAAACCGGCCAGCGTCTTGCCCGCACCCGTGGGCGCAATCAGCAGCGACGAGCACCCCTCACGCGCCTTTTGCAGAAGTGCCATCTGGTGGGCGCGCGGCTGCCAGCCCTTGCTGGCAAACCAATGCAAGAAAGCCTCGGGCAGCAGTCCGTTCGGTGTTTCAGAATCATCGCTCACAAACGAGACGGTAAACTGATTGTCCCTATCGCGCTATATAGCGGTCGTTGCGATGGTTGATGGCCAGAAGCAGATTCAGCACGACAGCGCCGGCGACAGAACAAATGATGATGTATGGCTCTGCCACCAGAAATGAAAAAGCCAGAACCGCCAGATCGAGGCCAAGCTGCACATAGCCCGCCTTGATGCCCATCTTTTCCTGAATGTAGAGCGCCAGAATGCCAAAGCCGCCCAGGCTGGAACGATGTCGAAACAGCGCCAGCATGGCGGTTCCGACAAACAGCCCGCCGAAGAGCCCCGCGACCATTGGTTCAATGTCGGCAAAGCTCACATAGTGGCGTAGCAGATCCGAGAGCGCGGAGGTGATGGCGATCGCGATGAACGTCTTGAGCGTGAATGCCAGCCCCATTCGCTTCCAGGCCAGATAGTAGAAGGGCAGGTTGATGACAAAGAAGATCGAACCAAACGTATAGCCCGTCAGATAGTGCAGGAGGAAAGCGACACCGGCCGTTCCCCCCGTCAGCAGTCCCGCCGAAGACAGCAGCAAAACGCCAAATGACGCCATGGCCGCGCCGGACAACACGCCTTGCGCATCCTCGCCCAAGGAATGCTGGTCGGTTGTCGATTTCAGATAATGCGAGAATGGTTTTCTGTCGGTCATGATACGTCCATTGTTATCTCAGGACGATATAGCGATCCGCCCGATGATTGACCGCAATAAACATATTCAGCACCATTGCCGCAATAACAGAAACCAGAACAATCATGGGGCTGACAACAAAAAACGAGACGACCAGAACAACCGCATCAAAGGCCATCTGCACAAAACCAGCGCGGAAGCCTGTGCGGTCCTGGACATAGACCGCCAGAATGCCCACGCCGCCAAGGCTCGCGCGATGACGGTAGAGCGCCAGCAGCCCAAAGCCCAACAGCACGCCGCCTACAATTGCCGCCCAAAGCGGATCAAGATTGCCGATTTCAAGAAATTGGCTCTGAATGCCAGTCAGAAACGAGGTGAAAGCGACCGCGATGAACGTCTTCACCGTGAAGGCAATACCGATGCTGCGCCATGAAAGATAGTAAAATGGCAAGTTGATCACGAAGAAAAGCAGGCCGAAATTCCAGCCCGAGAGATAATGGACCAGAAAGGCCGCACCCGCGGTACCGCCGATCAAAAGCTCTGCCTTGTTGAGAAAAAAGAGGCCAAGGGACGCAACAATGCAGCCAAAAACAATACCTTGAACATCTTCAATTGCCGTGTGACGCGACGGGTTCTTGTCCCAAACAGTCAGCAGTTCACCCAGGTTTATGTGCGACATACAGCGCTCTCCATGCCAAAAACGCATTTTGCGCCTCAATTCCTCGCAAGGCAAGAATTAAGTAAGCAATGCTGACCTATTTTTTGATTATTGATTGGCGAGATTCTGCGCAACAAACAATATGCCATGTACCGGCTTACCACCGTCAAAGCGGATCACCAGTTCTTCGTCGGCCATAAACTGGAAGCCATGTTTCGCCATCAGTTCGAGAACATAGTCCCGTGAATGGGCGAAGCGCATGGATGGCTGCAGCATGAAACCAGCATCTGAACCCCGGTAAAGCTCTGCGGAAAAGGCAAAATGTCCGCGCGGAGCAAGCAGCTCACGCACAAGGGAAAAGAGCTTTTCGAGATCGCCAAGATACATAACCACATCGGCAGCGGCGACCAGTGACGCGCGATGCGCTGCCAGGCCATCAGAAAACAAGCGTTGTTCATTCACACCCAGAGACAAATCTGCCTGATCCAGATGGGCGTAAACATTCTTCTGCCCAGCTTTTGCGAGCATATTGGCAGAAAGATCAAACCCCTCAAGGCGGTCAGCCAGTGGCGCAACCTGCTCACCAAAGAGACCCGTCCCGCAGCCAAGATCAATCACGCAGTCAAAGCGCCGGGAGACCTGATTGATCACCAGTTCGGCAAGCCGTTCCGGAACTTTGTAGTCCAGCTTTTCCAAAAGGGATTCTTCGAAATGTTCAGCATAATCGTCAAAGAGCTGCTCGACATAGGCAACCGGGGGTGCCTCCGGCATTTCCACTTCCCCCAGAAGGGAAAGCTTCAGGCCCGCGCCAAAAATATCATCGGGATTCAACGCGAGCACCTTTCGGAATGCTGCAGCCGCAGCCTGCCGGTTGGCGGCCTTCTCACCGAACTCACCCAGCATGAACCAACCTGCAGCCCAGTTTTGCGCCAATTCCAACGCCTGTTCCATCAGCTCGGCTGCACTTGCAAAATCCCCGCTATCGGCAAGCATGCGCGCATAGTCAGCGCGGCGGTCCGCGATTAAATCGCCCGAAGAAAGCTGGTGCATCGTCATCTTGTTTGCAAATCCGGTGAGGCGATGCCAGATGCATCGCCTGTCGCAAGATGCCTATATGCGCTGAATTCTCGAATTTACAAGCGAAATTGCACAAGCCATTCATCTGCCCGCAAATTGCCATGACTTGCTATCAAACAGGCGACTGCCTATGTCTTTTGAAAAAGGAGACTCAGATGAGTGAACAGCTGAACAAGGTTCTTGGCGATACACCCGGCCGGTTGGCTATCAAACTGATCGTCGTTTCGATAATCGTCGGCTATGTCATGAAGCTCTTCGGCTGGTACCCAATCGACATCTTCCGCGGCATCCGCAACTTCTTTGTGGAACTCTGGCAAACCGGATTCGAGGCCCTGGGTGCGGTCGGCGATTACTTCCTGCTGGGTGCGGCAGTTGTAATTCCAATCTTCATCCTGATCCGCGTCATGAGCTACAGACGGACCTGATGGCGAATTATAATCGGCGCATTTTCATATTTGGGTCGGGTGCGGTCGTCCTGACTGCACTGACCGGATGCAATACTTTTTCCGATTTCGGCGTCACGTCCGACAATGCCCGCGATGAAACCGCGAACTCATTGCCTTTCATCAATGCGCTGCGCTCAGAACACGGTTTGTCAACGCTCAGCTACGACAAGCCCGCAACGATGGCGGCCATGGATCAGGCCGCCCGCATGGCACACCACGGCAAGATGGAGCACAATATCGGCATTGGCGCGAACTTTCTGAAGCGTATGCAGGGCCAAAATGTCGGACTTCCAGCCGCAGAAAATATTGCCGTGGGACAAGATAGCGCCGCGCGGGCTTTCGATGCATGGCGCAACTCGCACAAGCACCTCGTGAATATGCTCGGAGATTATAGAGGTCTGGGTGTCGCAGTGGCATATGATCCGGCCTCCGGTAACCGTCCTTATTGGGCCATGGTCCTCTCCAACTAGGCATTACGCAGTATGGACAAGATCGCCGCCCAGGACCGCAGCTTCAAAGTCACCCACGGCCTGATCCTTTCTATCGCAATTCCCATGACGCTGGGCTTTGTCACGACCCCGCTTCTGGGACTGACTGATACGGCTGTCGTCGGACAGACCGGGCGTGCCGCTGATCTTGCGGGGCTGGCGGTCGCTGCGGTGATATTCGATCTGATCTTTGCCATGATCAGCTTTATCCGCACCTCGACAACGGCCTTTGTGGCGCAGGCCTTTGGCCGTGGTGAGACCAGCGAAGAACAGGCTGTCTTTTGGCGAGCGGCAGGTACTGGCCTGATTGGTGGGGTGGCCATTATTCTCCTTGGCCCGCTCATCCTCTATCTGGGCCTCAAGATCATCATGCCCGAGGATGCCGCCGCGTCGATTGCCTCGACCTATTTCTACATTCGCGTGCTTTCCAGCCCGTTCCGCCTCTTTAGCGATGCAACACTTGGCTATGTGCTGGGACGCGGGCGGGGCGCTGTCGCGCTGTCCCTGCAGATACTCATCAATGGTTCCAACATCATCATTTCCATCGTGCTCGGACTATGGGCAGGCTGGGGCGTAGAGGGTGTTGCCTGGGGCACGGTGGCAGCAGAAATTATTGGCGCAAGCGCTGGCCTCGCACTTGTCCTCAGATCAATTCATGGGACCAGCGGTGCCTCGCTGGCGCAGATATTCAATCGCCCACGGCTTATTGCCCTATTTGCCATCAATCGCGACATCATGATCCGAAGCCTTCTTCTGGTTGGCACGTTCATGCTCATGAGCCGCGCGGCGGCGGCGCTTGGCACACCTATTCTTGCAGCCAATGGTCTGCTGATGAATTTTTTTCTTGTTGCGGCCTTCTTTCTGGATGGCATGGCCGCCGCCGCTGAGCAGCTTGCCGGACGCGCGCTCGGGGCCAATCATCGCCCGGCTTTCGAGGAAACCGTTCGACTTACGGCACTCTGGTCCTTCGCGCTGTCCGGCCTGCTGGCCATCATCTTCCTGCTGCTTGGCAATCACGCCATCGCATTTCTCACGACCTCCGAGAATGTAAGAGAAATTGCTGCGATCTACCTGCCATGGATGGCGTTGACCGCCCTCACCGGCGCCTTGGCTTTTCAGATGGACGGCATATTCCTGGGAACGGCCTGGTCAGGCGAAATGCGCAATATGATGATCCTGTCTTTCGTCGGCTATTGCGCAGCCCTTTGGATTGCCACACCGCTCTGGGGCAATCACGGCATTTGGGCGGCCATGAACCTCTTCCTGGCGATGCGCGGGATAACGCTTGCCTTTATCCTGCCCGGCAAGATCAATCAGATGTTCAAAGACGCCCAGTGATCGACACTCGTGTCGCGAATATCGCGAATGGTGCTCAATCCCTCACGATCTGCCAGCGCTGAAAGCCCGCGCACAATACGTGCGGGCAAACCCGGCCCCTCATAAACCATGCACGAATAGAGCTGCACGAGATCAGCGCCTGCGCGGATCTTCTCTGCAGCGGTCTTTGCATCATGCACACCGCCTGCTCCGATAATCGGCATGTCCGGACCAACCCGCTTGCGCATCTTGGCGAGAATGATAGTCGACAATTCAAATAGCGGAAGCCCTGAAAGCCCGCCTGCTTCACCGGCCTGACGCTGATCCTTCAGTCCCTCACGCCGCAACGTTGTATTGGATACGATCAATCCATCGAGACCACGCGCCAGCGCCACTTCAGCAATATCGTCCAGCCCTTCTTCTGAAAGGTCGGGGGCGATTTTCAGGAAGACCGGAATCGTGAACCCTGCCTTTCCCGCTTCCTCATCGCGCGCGGTCAAAACAGCATTCAGCAAAGCATCCAGGCTTTCGCGATCCTGCAGGTTTCTCAAACCCGGCGTGTTGGGGGACGAGATGTTGGCCGTGAAATAGCGCGCCACGGAATAGAAGGTGCGGATGCCAGCCACATAGTCGGCTATACGATCCTCGCTATCCTTGTTCGCGCCAATATTGACCCCCACGATCGCCTTCTTGTTGATACGCTGCAGGCGCGGCAAGGCCGCTGCGTGACCCTCATTGTTAAAGCCCATACGGTTGATCACCGCCTGATCCTCAACAAGACGAAACAGGCGTGGCTTCGGGTTGCCGGATTGCGGGCGCGGTGTCAGCGTGCCAACTTCGGTGAAACCAAAGCCTAACTTCAAAATCGCTTCCGGCACCTCTGCATTCTTGTCGTAGCCAGCAGCAAGACCAATGGGATTGGGAAATTCCAGGCCTGCCACCTTTACCAGCAAGCGCTTGTCAGCGGCGGTGCCGTGGCAGGACAGCAAGCCCGATTTCAGGCCCGCAATGGAAAGTCCGTGGGCGGCTTCCGGGTCCAGTGTGAAAAGTGCCTTCTGGCCAAGTCTGGTAAGAATACTCATTATCAATCAAGCTCCGGGAATATGTGGCGCCCGTCAGCATCCAAAGGAAGTGGTTTTTCCCAAATGACGTTGCCGAGATCAAGCGGGGCATAGAGATGCGGAAACAAATCACCGCCACGTGAGGGTTCAAGGCGCAACGCATCACCGAGCGCATCGGCATTCACCGCAACGAGTATGAGGCCTGCCTGACCCGCAAAATGAAGCTCTGCCGTCCGCTTCACCTGTGCTGCGGTGGAAAAATGAATATAGCCGTCAGACAGATCAATGGCGGCACCATGAAATGAGCCGGTTTGTCTTGCTTCCTGCCAGAGGGTTTCGGGCACAATTTTGTATATCACTTTGTCCATGCGAAAGCCCCCTGCCCGTATTTGCTGCGGCGAGCAATCGCATGACATACTATCAATGGCAAGAGGAGGCTCCCGTGAGACGATTACTGGCTTTGTCCATCCCCTTATTTCTGCTGGTGGGCGGAGTCTCCGCACAAGCGTCTGAGCTGCGCATTTTGGGATCGAGGAGAAAATTGACGCACTGAACACACGGATCGAGGCGCTCGAAAAACGTTTTAGTTGCACAAAGAGCGAAAAGAATGCGCTACCAAGCGACGAAGAACTTGACCGGGGCCTATCCATGATGGAGAAGTTCTTTCAGCGTTTTATGGGCTTTGTAGATCAGTTGGAGGAACGTGACCGAGAAAAAACGGACACAGTTCCGCAAAAGATCTGAGACGCTATATAGGGATATCGGGGTAAAATCCTGTCACGATGCTCTTGGGAGGGGGCACATGACACCAGAAATGACAATTATCATCGCAGATGACCACCCGCTTTTCAGAGGTGCGCTACGGCAGGCCGTTTGTGGTCTTGAGCCGCAGCCGACGATCGTCGAGGCCGACGACATGGCAAGCGTGCGCAAGGCGGCAACGGAAACGCCGGATGGCGACTTGATGTTGCTGGACCTCAACATGCCGGGCATGAACGGTCTGACCGGGTTGGTCTCACTGCGCAGCGAATTTCCCGGACTACCCATTGTTGTCGTTTCGGCCAGTGACGATCAATCAACAATCCGGCGCGCATTGGAACTTGGCGCCTCAGGCTTCATCTCCAAATCCTCCGGTATTGAAGATATCCGCTCCGCAGTGCGCTATGTGCTTGATGGCGGAATTGCGCAGCCGGAAGGTTATATACCGGGGCAGGAGCATGATCTGGAAGTTGAAGACCTGCTCCAGCGTCTGCAGACACTGACGCCACAACAAACGCGCGTACTCTCCATGCTCTCGGAAGGATTGTTGAACAAGCAGATCGCCTATGAGCTTGGCGTGTCTGAGGCCACCATCAAGGCTCACGTCTCCGCAGTCCTGCTGAAACTCAATGTCGATAGCCGTACACAGGCAGTCATCCAGCTTGCGAAAATTGCTCAGGCGCAAAATGCCTGAGAGGCCTAATTAAGCAAAGCAGAATTCTCTTAAAAAGATGGGATTTTATTCCTGCAATCCCTTTACTCCACCCGACAGCTTGTCTAAGGTCACAGCGGTTAATGCTGGAGACGTCAATTCGGGCGTCATGAACCGGAAATCGACACCATGATGTCACATGAAGATATTTGGGGAGCTATCGACGCGCTCGCGGCGCGCTATGAGCTTTCACCATCAGGTCTTGCCCGCAAGGCGGGACTTGATCCAACCTCCTTCAACAAGTCAAAACGACTGAGCGCAGATGGCAGACTGCGGTGGCCTTCCACTGAGTCCATTGCCAAAGTATTGGACGCGACAGGGGCCAGCCTGGAAGAGTTCATGGCTCTGGTGTCGTCTTCGGCTAACGGCGACAATGCATTTCCAGATGGGCATTTTCCGCCGCAAAACGCATCGATTCCCCTTCTTGGCTTCGCGCAAGCAGGTGCCGGTGGCTTCTTTGACGACGGCGGCTTCCCGGCCGGGCAAGGCTGGGATCTCGTGGACTTTCCCGCCTCACCTGACCGCAAGCCCGGCGTTTACGCGTTGGAAGTGCAAGGCGAAAGCATGATGCCGCTCTATCGGGATGGCGATGTACTTATTGTCGAGCCCGGCGCACAGGTGCGTCGCGGTGACCGTGTTGTGGTGAAAACCCGTGAAGGCGAAGTCATGGCGAAACTTCTGACCCGCCAGACATCTCGCAACATCGAATTGATGTCGTTGAACCCTGAACATCCGAACCGAACGCTCGACTTGAACGATGTCGAATGGATGGCCCGCATCATTTGGGCCAGTCAATAGGAAATTTTTCCGTGCAACGCCTGGCACTCACGCTCTTTGTCTTGCTGGCATTTGCCGCCACGGTTTTGCTGCTGAAAAAAGCACCTGAGAACAGCACGTCGGCACCCTCTCCACCGTCCGTTGAAATGTCCAATTCGGATGAAGAAAGCGACCAACTGGCAACGCCCAAGCCAAAGCGAGAGGCGGTGCAAGACGTACGCCCTATCGCGCCAGAACAGTTCGGCCTGCCTTTCAGTTCGAATCTGACCACCCTTGAACGCATCGAACCGCGCAAACCAGAGCCGCCAAAGCCCGCACCTTCATCATCGCCGGAAGGCGGCATCCTGCTTTCACAGCCGCAGGTCAGTGCCGCGACAACGCTGACATTTGGTTCCAGGACCGTTGCGCTCAAAGGGCTCAAAGCAATTGGCGCGCGTGATGTGTGCAAAGGCGCAGACGGCAAGGACTGGCCCTGCGGTGCCGTGGCCCGCACCATGCTGCAGCGATATTTGAGAAACCGCGCGATTTTGTGTGCGCTCGATAGCCGTCAATGGGAAGGCGTGGTGGAAGCCAGTTGCACCGTTGGTGGCGAGGATATCGGCACATGGCTGGCTGAATATGGTTGGGCCGAGGCGATAACG
This sequence comes from Ensifer sp., assembly GCA_050301895.1. Lineage (GTDB taxonomy): Bacteria > Pseudomonadota > Alphaproteobacteria > Rhizobiales > Rhizobiaceae > Ensifer_A. The sequence goes on from JBNKZZ010000004.1 coordinate 454,359, forward strand.
GGTTCCCCTTATGCCGAGATCAGCGCCGAAGCTCGTATCGCCAGGAAAGGGATTTTCGGGGATAGACCTTGAAGCGACCGGGTCATTGGCCTATCTGCCAATGCGTAGACAATGCAATTTATGGCGTCAGCAGAGGAAGACTCATGGCAGAGAAAATCAGCGTTCCCGAAGCACTCATTTATATCATGGTGATGGTTTCGGCGTCAGATCGGGCCATGAGCGAGGCTGAGCTTGGCCGCATCGGACACCTTGCCAAATCCATGCCAGCCTTCGATGGGTTCGATGAAGAGCGCATTATTCCCGCGTCACAGGATTGCACTGCCTTGTTGAATGGTCCGGAAGGACTGGACATCACTTTGGAAGTCATCAAGGAAGCAATCCCGCCTCAGCTTTATGACACTGCCTATGCAGCAGCCGTTGAGATAGCCGCAGCGGATTTGGAAATTCGTGCCGAAGAGGTGCGTATGCTTGGCATGCTGCGCGAGCGCCTGGGTCTCGACAAGCTGACCTGCGCTGCCATTGAACGCGGGGCAATTGCCCGCAGTCGCAAAGTTTAGCGCCCGACCCCAAGGGCAGGACCTAGGCTCAGGACCTATTAATCTGCAGTGCTGCGCGAGAGCGGATTTTTTGTATGGCAAGGCGGAGAAGTGCCGGAAATACAGATTATTTTCAAGCTTCTCCAACGTAGCCAAACAGAAAATATGCCTCGCCCTTCGGGTTGGTCAAAAAGCATCCATCTGTTGGAAATGACGCTGCGACAAGGCCGTAAGCCTTCTCTTGCGCCATTCCCTGCCATCTGAACGCTTTTTGACCAACGCAACACCGCAGATTAATAGGACCTGAGCCTAGAGCCCGTGGGGGAAATACTTCAGATAGATCTCGTTGAGCTTGCCGTTACGCGCCAGGGCCGAAAGCGCTGAATTGAATGCCTGCGCCAGAGGCTGCCCCTTGCGGCTCATGATCGTCATGCCCTCGCCCAGGAATTCGCGGGAATAATAGGGCTCGCCCAGCGCCTTGCAGCACCCGTCTGCAGCCTCGCTTGCCACCCAGAAGCTCAAATCCACACTCCCGCCAAACACGGCATCCAAACTGCCTGCCTTCAGCGCATCCAGCATTTCAGACCGGGTTTTGAACGGTTTGAGTTTCAGCTGCGGGAAAAAGGCGGCTGCCATTGCCGCGTAATCCGTATCCCCGACAACGCCGACTTCGCCGTTGCGCAGATCATCAATTGTCTTGATCGCAGCCTTTTCATTGTTCCTCGCCAGAAAGCGGGCTGGAAGGGGAAGATATGTCTTGCTGAAATCATAGGATTTACGAAGCTCGGGCGTCACGGCCATACCGGCAATAACAGCCTCGCCCAACCGGGCGTCCAATGCGCCTCTTAGTTCGCCAAAGGGCAAAGCCTGTATCTGACAGCGCTCCTCGATCTCCAACTCGCGGCAGATTTCCCGCGCCAGGTCCACATTGAAGCCGGATAGACGGCCCGACATATCCACGAAGTTAAACGGCGGAAAGTCTGTCGTAACCAGAAAACGCACCCGGCCAATTGAAGAAACAGGCGGACGTGCAGGATGTGCGCTTGCATCAAAAACAAGCGGAATTGATGTCTGTGCGGCAAGACCGGCAGCGCAAAACGACAAAAAGCAAGCGACAAACGCCGCAAACCCCTTGAAAGCAAGGGGTGATCCGAAATGCGATTTGAATATTATAGCCAACATAAGTGAAGCCATATCATCATAGTTTCTGCGTTTTCAATGTTATGCGTATTCCAGACTATACATTTTCAGAGATAGCGGAGAATGCGGCACTGTTCCGCAGCACCTCCCGTAATTCCACGCAGGGTGACGAAGACCGTCTCGACCCGCTTGCGAAGGAATACGAAGTCCTGCAGTCGCTGGGGTTTGGCAAACCAACACTGGACAAGGCGCGCAGGGCTGCGACGCTCAATGGCTCGACGATTGAGGAAGAATTGCTTGCCAATGGCATTTCAAGTCGCGCCTATTATGAATCCATCGCGGGTAGCTTAGGCGTGGAATTTCTGGACAAAATCCCGGTCGAATGGGTTCACGATGCCCCTTATCTCGATACCCAATTATTGGGCCAGCCGCTCATACGGATAAGTCGCCCGGAAAGTCCGCCGAGCTTCGTCATGACGCCCAGTGCCTCGGCGCTGCCACAGCTCGCCCAAAAGCTTGCCAATTCTTCGCAAATTCCAGCGGCTTGTGCCATTGCGCCGCCAGAGGTCATTCGAGACGCTATTTGGGCGGCTGGCGCCTCTCGCCGCCTCCGGGAAACCACCGAACAACTTTTTGACGACGCGCCGCACTTCAGTGCGCGAACCGTGATGACAGGCGGTCAAGGGTTTGCCGCCGGCCTTGCCCTATGCCTCCTGGCGACATGGCTCGCCCTTTATCCGGGGCTTGTCTTGCTGACGCTTCACCTCGTATTTTCCTTATTCTACGCCGCCACACTTGCGGTCCGGTTCATTGCCCTGTCAGCAGGGCAACGACGCGCCAAATCGAAAACGTTTTCGGGGCCGTTGCCAATCTACACCGTTCTGGTCGCACTTCACCGCGAGGCAGATGTCGTCCCGCAATTGGTTCGCGCCCTCAGACGACTTGATTGGCCCGCCACGCGACTGGACATCAAATTGATCTGCGAGGCCGACGACCAAGCAACCATCGCGGCGGTTCAGGAACATGCCAGCGGGCCTCAATTCGAGATTGTTGAAGTGCCCTTTCGCTTGCCCCGCACCAAACCGAAGGCACTTTCCTACGCACTGCCGGCGGCACGGGGCGAGTATCTGGTCATATATGATGCGGAGGACCGGCCACACCCCGGGCAGCTTCGAGAAGCATACTCAAAATTCCGCAGGTCGGACCATTCTCTGGCCTGCGTCCAGGCGCCACTGGTCATATCCAACGCGAGCGCATCCTGGGTATCCGGCATATTCGCCCTTGAATATTCCGGTCTTTTCCGCCTGTTGCTTCCAGCGCTAGCGCGGTTTCGCCTGCCTCTGCCGTTGGGCGGCACATCCAATCATTTCAAGACTGCCGCACTAAAGTCTGCCGGTGGTTGGGACCCTTACAATGTCACCGAGGATGCGGACCTTGGTATTCGCCTCTGTCGGCTGGGTTATCGCTGCGATGTCATTGATCTGCCAACGATCGAGGATGCACCGGAGAACGTGGCCACGTGGATGAACCAGCGCATTCGCTGGTACAAGGGCTGGCTGCAAACAATGCTCGTGCACCTTCGCACTCCTGTAAATACCGCACGGGAGCTGACATATCGCGGTTCAGCCACCATCATTCTCATGATTGGCGGCATGCTGCTTTCCGCACTCACGCACCCATTACTGCTGATATTTGCAGGCATGACCGTCTATACGGTCGCAAGCGGAAACCTCGCCCAGATTTCACTGAGCGAGAAAGTGTTCTTTCTGCTCGATGGTGCCAACATTATCGGAAGCTATGTGATTTTCCTTGTCATCGGCCGCAAGGCAATGATCGGCATGGAACGGCAACGCCTCGGTCGTCGATGGATAGCACTGCCGCTTTACTGGATGCTGCTCTCCATAGCCGCATGGCGCAGCCTGCACGAATTGATTACGCGACCGCATTTCTGGCGAAAGACCCCACACGAGCCGACCAGAAACAACACCCAGAACGATTGAAGCTGAAAATTGGAGCGGGTGAAGGGAATCGAACCCTCGTCATCAGCTTGGGAAGCTGCTTCTCTACCATTGAGATACACCCGCAACGCGACAAGACATTCCTTGCTTCTGCGTCAGTGTCAAGTCTAATTTCGCGACACCGTGGGCAGTCAATCATTCGCCAGGACTGATCAAGGCAGGCGGAAATGCTTGGAGAGCTTCAGGCCCTGCGCCTGATAGTTGGATCCGGCACCAGAACCATAAAGCGCCTGCGGTTTTGCCAGCATATGCTCGTAGACGAGCCGACCAACAATCTGTCCATGTTCAAGAATGAAGGGAACCTCATGGCTCCTCACTTCCAACACGGCACGACTGCCCACGCCGCCAGCGGCCGCATGCCCGAAGCCGGGATCGAAGAAGCCCGCATAATGCACACGGAACTCCCCGACCAGCGGGTCGAATGGTGTCATCTCGGCGGCATAAAGAGGCGGCACATGCACCGCTTCACGCGAAACGAGAATGTAGAATTCATCAGGATCGAGAACCAGCTCGCGGCGTCCGCGGCCGTAAATAGGTTCCCAGAAGTCCAGAACGTCGTGCGCGCTCTTCCGGTCCACGTCGACAACACCGGTGTGGTGCTTTCCGCGATAACCGATAAGCCCGTTTTCACCGGTGCCCTCAAGGTCAATCGAAAGCGCAATACCAGCTCCCGAGACAAATGCTTCTTCCGAGGTAACCAGACCCTCAGCCGCGTGCAATGCGTTCACCTCGGTTTCGGTCAGCAACGCATTGCCTATGCGGAAACGGATCTGCGAGAGGCGCGATCCCTTACGCGCGACAATTGGGAATGTACGCGGCGAAATTTCCAGATAGAGCGGCCCACTATAGCCCGCCGGTATCTTGTCAAACTCGCGCGCACGATCCGTGATCACACGCGTGAAGATATCCAGACGTCCGGTGGAGCTCTTGGGATTGGCGGATGCCGACATGTCAGCAGGCAGATCGAGGCTTTCCATCAGTGGCACGATATAGACGCAACCAGTCTCAAGCACCGCACCTTCACTCAGGTCCACGACATGAAGCTTGAGATGATCCAGCTTGTCGGCCACCAAATGGCCCGGACCCGGCATGAAGCTTGCTCGAACGCGAAAAGCCTTGGCACCCAATCGCAGGTCAAGGCTGGCTGGTTGTACCTGATCAACATCCAGCGCGGCTTCGCTTTTCAATCGGCCGGTGTCGAACAAATCCCGGATCGCCCTATCGGCCAGAATTCCCGTTGTTCTCGTCATGATCGCTCCCTCATGGCCGGACAAAACCAGACCTCAAAGATTGACGCAAGCACAGATCGCGAGTAAAGCAGCCTTATCCCGTGGTGATTTGGCCGGTCGGCTTGCAGCCACGTAAAATAACTAGCTAAAAGGACCGGGGCAGTAGAGCCGGTTCGCGTCGCGACCGGCTTTTGTTTTGAGAGAGGCAGTTCATAATGAGCAAAGACTGGCAGGCTGCAACCAAACTTGTCCATGGCGGCACATTGCGTTCGCAATTCGGCGAATTGTCGGAAGCCTTGTACCTCACACAGGGTTTTGTCTACGACACATCTGCGGCGGCGGAAGCGCGCTTTAAAGGTGAAAGCGACGGCTTCATCTATGCACGATACGGCAGCCCGACCAACGACATGTTTGAAAAGCGTATGTGCCTGCTGGAAGGCGCTGAAGACGCACGCGCCACAGCATCCGGCATGTCAGCCATTTCAGCCTCCATTCTCTGCCAGGTAAAGGCGGGCGATCATATCCTCGCCGCACGCGCGCTCTTTGGTTCCAACCGCTACATCATTGAAACGCTGGCACCCAAATATGGCGTCACCTGCACGCTGGTCGATGGCAAGGATATTGCCAACTGGGAAGCCGCGGTACAACCGAACACAAAGGTTTTCTTCCTCGAAAGCCCTACCAATCCGACATTGGAAGTCGCCGACATCAAGGCTGTGGCCGATCTGGCCCACAGCGTTGGTGCAACGCTGGTCGTGGACAATGTGTTTGCAACACCTCTGCAGCAAAAGCCGCTGGAACTCGGCGCAGATGTGGTCGTCTATTCCGCGACCAAGCACATTGACGGTCAGGGCCGCTGCCTTGGCGGGGTCATTCTCTCTTCTGAAGAATGGATCAACGAAAACCTGCACGACTATTTCCGCCACACCGGCCCATCCATGTCACCCTTCAATGCCTGGGTTCTGCTGAAGGGCCTTGAAACATTGCCGCTGCGGGTGCGCCAGCAGACAGAAAATGCGGGCCGCATTGCCGATTTCCTGGCTGAGCACAAGGCAGTATCGCGGGTTATCTATCCGGGCCGGGCAGATCATCCGCAGGCAGATATTGTTGCCAAACAGATGAAGGGTGGCTCAACGCTCGTTTGCTTTGAGCTGAAGGGTGGCAAAGAAGCAGCATTTGCGATGCAGGATGCGCTCGATGTTATCAAGATTTCCAATAATCTTGGTGATGCCAAGAGCCTGATCACACATCCCGGCACCACCACGCACAAGAACCTGACTGAGGAAGCCCGCGCTGAACTGTCTATCACGCCTGGCACTGTTCGGCTCTCCGCAGGGATTGAAGACAGTATTGACCTGATCGCTGATCTGGAACAGGCTCTTTCAAGAGTTGGCGCATAAAGAACGCCAAATGTTCAATCGATGCCGGCAGCGTGACACGCTACCGGCAAGGTTCGTGCATAATATCTGAAACTATTGGATCGCTGGGCGATCTACTCAGGCATGCTGGACGCAACGCAAATGTACCGGGCAATTACACGCGATATTGAAGTCACTGTAGAACCCTATTTCCTGGAAGAGCAATCTGATCCTGAAGACAGCCGCTATGTCTGGGGTTACCGCGTGGTCATTTCCAATCTCTCAGACAAGCAGGTGCGCCTCGTCCACCGCTATTGGCATATCACCGATGAAAACGGGCAGGTCGACGAGGTTAGCGGGATCGGCGTTGTCGGCGAACAGCCCCTTCTGGGGCCAGGCGACACATACGAGTATGCTTCCGGCTGTCCACTGGACACGCCATCTGGAATGATGTTCGGACATTACCGAATGGAAACACCGGACGGTGAGGCATTTGACGTCAACGTACCAGCGTTCTCGCTCGACATCCCCAACCTCACACGCACCTTGAACTAGAGTGCGTCAGCTTTTCAGCTCACCAACTTCTTCTGCAGAGTAGCGGTAGGTTGTCGAACAGAATTCGCAGGTGATGGAAATCACACCGTCTTCGTAGCTTTCGGCCAATTCATCATCGCTCAGCCCCGCCAAAACGCCGCCAATCTTGGTGCGCGAACAGGTGCATTTGTCGAAAACAGGCTGGCTGTCGTAGACACGCACGCCGCGCTCATGGAAGAGGCGGAAGAGAAGACGCTCCACGCCCACCTGCGGGTCGGTCAACTCATCAGCGTCGATTGTTGCCACGAGCGCGCGCGCTTCATCCCAGCTGTCGTCTGCGGAGTGGGGTTCATCACGCTCATCGCCGTCGCCGCCATGAATGTCGGGCATGCGCATACGTTCCGGTGCATCTGGCAGGAATTGCGCAACAAGGCCGCCCGCACGCCAACGGTGACGGGCCTGGCCATTTTCGTCACGATCCAGAAGCTCGGCGACACTCAGGCGAACCGAAGTCGGTATCTGCTCCGACTGGCGGAAATAAAGCTCGGCAATTTCTTCCAGCGAAGCGCCATCCAGCGGCACAATGCCCTGATAGCGCTGCATATGTTCGCCCTGATCAATGGTAAAAGCCAGAATACCTTTGCCCAGAAGCTCTTCGGGCGAGGCTTTTCCGGCAGCAATAGCGGCTTCCAGATCGGCTTCATTGTAGCGGGCATAGGCGCGCAGGGCGTCGGGCGTCGAAAAGTCGGCAACCAGCAGATCAACAGCACCGTCGCTCTGCGTCTGAACAATAAACTTGCCCTGGAATTTGAGCGACGAGCCAAGCAAGACGGTCAGAACGACAACCTCGGCCAAGAGGCGCGCAACAGGCGCGGGATAGCTATGGCGCTCCAGAATTGCGTCCAGCATCGGGCTTAGCTGCACTGCGCGGCCACGCACGTCCAGCCCATCCACCTGAAATGGCACAATCCGGTCATCGCCTGCCATCTCAATGGCGTCCAGACCGCTACTCAACTCTGACATAATTCTGGCTCCTATCAGCCATCTTATTTAGGTGCGCGCCGCCGCCATGCAAGCCAGCGCGCAACGCCAGGACCAAATTTACCCTGACTTATATTGCGCCCAGGCACCAGGCAAGGACGGATTTCTGAGCGTGAAGACGGTTTTCTGCCTCGTCGAACACAACAGATTGCGGGCCGTCAATAACCTCATCAGTCACTTCTTCACCCCGGTGGGCAGGCAGGCAGTGCATAAACAGTGCATCGTCCTTGGCCTTGGCCATCAGCTCGGCGTTCACCTGATAGGGCTGGAATACATTGTGACCGCGTGCCTTGTGTTCCTGGTTCATCGAAACCCAGGTATCCGTGACCACACAATCAGCACCGGCTACTGCCTTGTCGGCATCATGTGTCAGCATGATCTCGGCACCTTCATTGCGTGCCCAGTTGAGAAAACGGTCATGCGGCTCGGAGCCCATCGGCACTGCCATGTTCATCTTGTATCCGAAGCGTGCGGCACCCTCGACAAAGGAATGCAGAACATTGTTGCCATCGCCCATCCAGGCAAGCGTCTTGCCCTTGATCGGCCCACGATGCTCCTCAAAGGTCATGATATCCGCCATAATCTGACACGGATGCGTGTCATCGGTCAGAGCGTTAATCACCGGCACAGTTGCGTGTTCAGCAAGTTCCAGAAGGCGGTCATGCTCCGTGGTGCGGATCATGATGGCATCCACGAAACGAGAGAGAACTTTCGCGGTATCGGCAATGGTTTCAGCACGACCGAGCTGCATTTCAGTGCCAGACAAAAACAGTGTTTCGCCACCCAGCTGACGCATGCCGACATCAAAAGATACGCGTGTGCGCGTGGAGGGCTTTTCAAAAATCATGGCCAGAACCTTGCCGGCCAACGGCTTGTCGGCCGTACCCTCTTTAGTGGCTTTCTTGCGCGCTATCGCATCATCCATGATCCGGCGAAGTTCACCGGCAGAGACGTCAGAGAGGTCGAGAAAGTGTTTGGTGGAAGCCATTTCAATGTCCTTGCGAAATTCAAGTGGCGGCGTCGAGCCGCTCCAAAGCATGTTCGATACGCGAAAGCCCTTCGCGCGCCTCTTCAGCTGTCACAGTCAGGGGCGGCAGCAGCCTCACAACGTTGTCACCCGCCAGCACAGCCAGCATCTTTTCATCCCGGATTGCGCCCAGCAACTGACCCGCCGGGATTTTGGCCTTGATACCGAGAAGCAGTCCCTGCCCGCGCACGTCCTCAATCAAATCGGGGAAACGATCCTGCAATGACGCCAGGCCCTGACGGAAAACAAGTGCCATATCACGCACATGCTCCAGAAAACCGTCTGCCATGACGACGTCCATCACGGCGTCGCCGACGGAGACTGCCAGCGGATTGCCGCCGTAGGTAGAACCATGGGTACCCAGAACCATTCCTGCAGCAGCCTTGGCCGTGGCAAGGCACGCGCCGAGAGGAAACCCGCCGCCAATGCCCTTGGCGATTGCCATAATGTCAGGTTCAATTCCAGCCCACTCATGAGCAAAGAGTTTGCCGGTACGGCCAACGCCGCTTTGCACCTCGTCGAGCATCAACAAAATGTCGTTCTCGTCGCAGATCTCCCGCAATCCGCGGAGAAACTCCGCCGGAACGGGGCGCACGCCACCCTCGCCCTGCACTGGCTCAATAAGAATAGCTGCCGTCTGTGGGCCAATTGCCGCTTTGACGGCATCAAGGTCACCAAATGGCACCTGATCAAAACCCTGAGCCTTCGGGCCAAAGCCTTCCAGATATTTCTCATTGCCACCTGCGGCGATGGTCGCAATCGTGCGGCCATGAAAAGCGCCTTCAAAGGTGATGATGTGAAATCTTTCAGGCTGACCTTTGGAAAAGAAATAGCGACGCGCAGTCTTGATCGCACATTCCAGCGCTTCGGCGCCTGAGTTGGTAAAGAACACCTTGTCGGCGAATGTCGCAGCAGTCAGGCGCGACGCCAGTTTTTCCTGGCCCGGAACTTCATAAAGGTTAGAGACATGCCAAAGCTTCTCGGCCTGGTCTTTTAGACGCTCTACCAGATGCGGATGCGCATGACCCAATGAGTTGACCGCTACACCAGCGGCAAAATCGAGAAATTTCTCGCCATCTTCGGTGTAGAGCCACACGCCTTCGCCTCGCTCGAACCGAAAAGGGGCGCGGGCATAATTATCAAAAAGTGGCTTGCCATCAGCCATGGCTGAATTCTCCGAGCGCTTGTGAAGCTGAAAACTGAAAATCCGCGGTTTTTATCCATGGACAATCAAAAATACCGCCTCGAACGGGCGGCGGGCGCAATATCAGCATTTTGGACCAAAATGTCAACAAATGCCGCAATTTGGGTCCATCGTTACATATATGATGTGGCGAGGTGTCAGGCGAGGCTCAACGTCTGGTGAACCATCAAGTTGGGGAAAACTGCAAAATCGATTCCCTCATGATTCCCCTGACTCTTGTCACGGAGTCACCGGCACTCTAAGTTCAAAGCCAACCACTAGACTGCATGCGGCGGAACTAGTCACCAAATATGTAAAGCGTATCAGGCTGCGAAGATCCGTTTCGCGCCGCGGTGAGGGATTCTGCCTGCAAATAGGAGCAAGACATGGCGGATGTTACGGGCTGGACTGACGAACGAGTTGAAAAGCTGAAGAAGCTGTGGGCTGAAGGCCTTAGCGCAAGCCAGATTGCGGCGCAGCTTGGCGGTGTGAGCCGTAATGCTGTTATTGGCAAGGTGCACCGCTTGTCGCTGCCGGGCCGTGCCAAGTCGGGTGGCTCTTCCGCAGCACGCTCCAAGAAGCGGGCTACATCGGCACCACGCGCGCCCAACTATGCTTCACGCACAACGTCGCGCCCCGCAGCTCCGCGCAGCTCCGGCGCGACCGCGCTCAAGCAGGAAATGGAAACTGAAATTCTTGAGGAAGTTCAGGTCGCAATCAACCAGAACGTGGTTGTGCCCATGTCGCGCCGCTTGGTGCTGACTGAACTGACTGAGCAAACCTGCAAGTGGCCTGTCGGCGATCCATTGCATGACGACTTTCATTTCTGCGGCAATGAGTCTCCTGACAGCTCTCCTTACTGCACCTATCACGCACGTATGGCCTATCAGCCAACCAGCGACCGCAGGCGCGCGGCAGCCAGCAGATAGTAAGCATCAACAACCAATAAAAAAGCGGGCCACAATGCCCGCTTTTTTATTGTCTTCTCTCAGGGGAAATCAGCTTCCGCTCTCCAGCGAATAGCCGGCTCCACGCACCGTGCGAATAACATCCGGCATCTTGGCAACATTCAGCGCCTTGCGCAGACGCCCCACATGAACATCCACCGTGCGCTCGTCAACATAGATATCATGACCCCAAACGCCATCCAGCAATTGTGAACGCGAATATACGCGACCTGGCGACGACATGAAGAATTCCAGCAGGCGAAACTCCGTAGGGCCCAGGCGAACCTCGCGCGACTTGCGATAAACGCGGTGGCTCTCTCGGTCGAGCTCGATGTCTCCGCATTTGAGCACTGACGAAAGCACTTCCGGACGCGCACGGCGCAGCATTGCCCGCACCCGCGCCATCAATTCCGGCGTGGAGAATGGCTTGACCACATAGTCATCTGCACCGGTGGAAAGGCCACGGACACGTTCGCTTTCCTCGCCGCGTGCCGTCAACATGATGATCGGCATACGCTCGGTCTGTTCGCGTGCGCGAAGTCGACGGCAGAGCTCAATGCCCGAAATACCTGGCAGCATCCAATCCAGCAACAACAGATCGGGCACATATTCCTGCAGGCGAATTTCGGCTTCATCCCCGCGCGATATTGTCTCAACCTCATAGCCCTCGGCTTCAAGGTTGTAACGTAACAGGATCGAGAGGGCTTCTTCGTCCTCAACAACGGCTATCTTGGGCTGCACGGCCTTGTCTCCCGCTATTCTTTCACAGGGGCGCTCATTGTGGAGGTGTTATCATCCTTGGGGCGCTCGCCCTCAGGCTGACTACCCGTCTTCATGTAATAGATCGTCTCCGCGATATTGGTTGCGTGGTCGCCGATACGCTCAATATTCTTGGCACAAAAGAGCAGGTGCGTGCATGGCGTGATGTTGCGCGGGTCTTCCATCATGTAGGTCAGCAACTCGCGGAAAAGCGAGGTATACATGGCGTCGATTTCTTCGTCGCGATCACGAATGGCAGCCGCCTTTTCGACTGAGCGCGTTGCATAGACATCCAGCACATCCTTGAGCTGGTTGAGCGCCAATTCAGACAGATGCTCCAGACCACGTGCGAGCGAGCGCGGCACACCGGATTGCTGAACCGCAATGACGCGCTTGGCAGTGTTCTTACCAAGATCGCCGACACGCTCCAGATCGGATGCGATGCGGATTGATCCCATGATCTCGCGCAAATCTGCAGCCATCGGCTGACGTTTCGCGATCGTCAAAATAGCCTTTTCGGTGATCTCACGCTCGGCATCGTCCAGCATAACATCATCCGAGATGACCTTTTGCGCCAATGCTGTGTCAGATGTCACCAGCGCCTGAACAGAACGACTAACCATGTCTTCAGCCAGTCCGCCCATTTCAGAAATGCGGCGACCAAGATATTTCAGTTCATCATCATAGGCGGTGAGAATGTGCGAATGCGTCATTATATTCTGCCTTCCAGTATCCAATATCGTGGCTGTCGTTATGCAATCAGCCGAAGCGGCCCATGATGTAGTCCTGCGTGCGTTCGTCATCAGGATTGGTGAACATCTTGTCGGTATCGTTTTCTTCCACCAACTCGCCCAAATGGAACATGGCGGTGCGCTGCGAAACGCGGGCCGCCTGCTGCATGGAGTGCGTCACGATCACGATTGTGTAGTTCACGCGCAACTCGTGGATCAGTTCTTCCACTTTCGCTGTGGCGATCGGATCGAGAGCGGAGCAAGGCTCGTCCATCAGGATGATTTCGGGGCTGACTGCAACCGCGCGCGCAATGCAAAGACGCTGCTGCTGACCACCGGAAAGACCGGTTCCAGGGCCATCCAGACGGTCTTTCACTTCGTTCCAGAGACCGGCCTTTTGAAGCGCAGTTTCAACGATTTCATCCAGGTCCGATTTCTTGCTGGCAAGACCGTGAATGCGCGGACCGTAGGCGACATTGTCGAAAATGGACTTCGGGAACGGGTTCGGCTTCTGGAAAACCATACCCACTTTGGCGCGAAGCTGCACCGGGTCTACCTTCGGGTCGTAGATATTCTCGCCATCGATGAGAATGTCACCCTCGACCCGGCAGATATCAATCGTATCATTCATGCGGTTGATGCAGCGCAGAAAGGTGGATTTACCACAGCCGGAGGGGCCGATAAAGGCCGTTACAGAACGCGGGCGAATGTCGATATTCACATCCTTGATCGCATGCTTTTCGCCGTAATAGACCTGCACATTTTTGGCCGAAATCGTTGCTTCAGGCATTGGTTCCGCTTTCTTGGTCATCATCGTTTCAATCGTAGTCATATTGTTCACGGCTATCACCTTTTACCAGCGGCGCTCAAAGCGACGACGAAGAATAATGGCGATCAGGTTCATCATAATAAGGAACAGAAGCAACACAATGATCGCGCCGGATGCACGCTCCACAAAGGCCGGGTCGCCACGCTGCGTCCAGTTATAAACCTGAACAGGAAGAGCAGATGCCGGGTCGAAGAAGCCCTCCGGCGGGCCCGACGGATATTCGCGCACAAATGCCACCATGCCAATCAGCAGCAACGGCGCGGTTTCACCCAGTGCCTGGGCTAGACCAATGATCGTGCCAGTCAGAATGCCCGGCATGGCAAGCGGCAGGACGTGGTGGAAAATGGACTGCATCTTGGATGCACCCACACCCAGCGCCGCATCGCGGATAGAAGGCGGAACGGCTTTCAGGGCAGCACGTGTAGCGATGATAATCGTCGGCAATGTCATCAGCGTCAGCACAAGACCGCCCACCACCGGTGCAGACTGCGGAAGCCCGGCGAAATTGATAAACACTGCCAGGCCCAGAATACCGAACACGATGGACGGAACAGCGGCCAGATTGGAGATATTCACCTCAATCAGATCCGTCCAGCGGTTCTGCGGCGCAAACTCTTCCAGATAAATGGATGCCGCAACGCCAATGGGCAGCGAAAGCGCCAGCACGATCAGCATCATATAGGCAGAGCCCAGAACTGCCACACCCAGCCCTGCGGCTTCGGGACGTGTGTCCGATGCATCGGGTGCAGTGAAAAAGTCCCAGTTGAACCTTGTAACCAGAACGCCAGCTTCCTTGAGCTTGTCGGCCAGCATCAGCTGCTCGGGCGAAATGTTGCTGTCGAGCCTGGCGCTCTCCATTGTCACCCGGCCTTTATAATATCCGTCCACACGACCGGATGCGAGAAGGTCGAACGTGACAGTTTGGCCAATAACTGCGGGGGCACTCAATACGTAGTTGCGTAGCGTGGCTGGAGCTTCCTTGGAGATCAGCTCTGCTGCCTTCTTGGCATTCAGACCATCAACGGACGCATCTGCTTCTGTGATCTTCTTCTCCAGCGCCTTGGAAATCAACGGCGCATAGCCAAAGGTTGTGACCTTGGCGATCTTCGCCGGATCGCCATCGCCAGCCTTGTCCAGCTTGGCGGGGTCCAGATAAACATCCAAAGTGATATAGGTCTGGCGGAACGATGAAAGACCGTTGGTGAGGATCGAAGCCAGCAGGCCAACCAGGGCCAGGACGCCAAGCAGAACAGCGATCTGCCCCATCAGGCGGAAGCGGGCCTCAGCAGCGTTGCGCTTCTTGGTGCGTTCGTCCACGACGAGGAGCGAACCGCCAACCTGGCGCACGCTATTTTGGGAAAGCGTTGCGGATGTGTCGGTCATTAGTCGTACTGCTCCCGATACTTGCGGACGATGACGAGGGCGATGATGTTCAGGCCCAACGTGAATACGAAGAGGGTGAGGCCCAGCGCGAAAGCTACGAGTGTTTCAGGGCTGGCAAATTCAGTGTCACCTGTCAGCTGGCTGACGATCTTCACCGTCACCGTGGTCATGGCTTCCAGCGGATTGAGGCTCAGTTTGGCGGCAGCACCTGCACCCATCACCACGATCATGGTTTCACCGATGGCGCGGGATGCCGCCAGAAGAATGGCGCCGACGACACCCGGCAAAGCGGCTGGCATAATCACCTGCTTGATGGTTTCGGACTGGGTCGCGCCCAACCCATAGGAACCATCGCGCAGAGATTGCGGGACAGCGTTAATGATGTCGTCTGACAGCGAGCTGACAAACGGAATAAGCATGATGCCCATAACCAAACCGGCTGTCAGTACGGAGGACGAAGAATTACCAAGTCCCAGCGGCTGGGCAAGCCAATCGCGAAGGAACGGGCCAACGGTGATAAGTGCGAAGAGACCGTAAACAATCGTTGGGATGCCTGCCAGAATTTCAATGGCAGGTTTGGCGATACTGCGAACGGCTGTACCTGCATATTCAGCGAGATAAATCGCGATCATGAGACCGACAGGCACGGCAACCAACAGCGCGATGAACGACACGTAGAGCGTGCCCCAAAGCAGCGGCCAGATGCCAAGATCGGAGCCACCGCGGAATTGCGGGTTCCAAACCGTTGAGAAGAAGAAGTCTGTCGCCGAATAAAGCTGGAAAAAGTGGATCGACTCGAACAACAACGATGCGACAATTCCAAGCGTGGTGAGAATGGCCACCATAGACGAGCCAAGGAGAAGCGCCTTGATGAAGGATTCGCTGACATTTCGCGCGCGCATACCGGGATTGACGCGCAGATAGGCGGCGGCGGCGAATATGACTGCAACACCGAGCACCAACGCGCCCATGAGCAAGCTTCCGAAATGTTGCTGGTCACGGTATTGCTTGGCGGCGTCAAAGACCTGAACCGGCACATCCGACCCCAGAGCAACACCAACATCTGCAAGACGGGGGCGAATACTTGCAGGATCTGCTCGCAAATCGGCAATTGCCGACTCGCTGAGACCGGTACCGGAGAGAATGTCCAGACCGTCAGCAATGCGGTGAACGTCGGCAACAACGAGACTGAGCGCGCCACCTTCTGGAATAACACTATCGGGGATCATCCCAACGACATTGTTTTCGATGACAACCGGCTGGATGAACAGCCAGGCAGCCATGAGCAACAACGCGGGCACTGCTGCAAAAAGCGCAACAGACTGTCCGTAATAGCTTGGCAAGGAGTGAAGTTTGCGACCTTCGCGGGATGCAAGCGAAACCGCCCGCTGTCTACCGAGAAAGAAGCCAAGCACCGCGATGCCCAGCACGATCAGAGTCAGTATTCCTGCGCTCATGTTCTACTCTTCCCTGCACAAAGAAAACCGGCGGCACGGAAATGTGCCGCCAGCATTATCTTGGGACTGAACTTAGTTCAGTGGACCCATTGGCGTGCGATTAGCCACAGCTTCCTGTGTCTTGGCAAGTTCCGGGTCGGAAACGAGACCGTAAGCTGCGAGCGGGCCATCAGGACCAGCCATATCGTCAGACACGAAGAACTCGATGTATTCCTGGAGGCCAGGGATCACGTCGAGGTGAGCGTTCTTGACGTAGAAGTACAGCGGACGGGAAACCGGGTATTCGCCAGAAGCAATGGTTTCAACAGAAGGCGTTACGCCAGACATGGTCGCAACCTGAAGCTTGTCGGTGTTGTTCTGGTAAAAGGACAGACCGAATACGCCGAAGCCATTCTTGTTGGCGTCAACACGAGCAAGCGTTTCTGTGTAGTCGCCGTCGATGTCAACGGAAACGCCGTCGGTGCGGAGCTGCATGCAAGCCTTTTCAGCGGCTTTCTTGTCGTCACCAGCAGCTGCGAGCTGCAGTTCAAAAGTGCCGTCTTCTTCGCAACCAGCAGCAATAACCTTTTCGTCGAAAACTTCGCGTGTGCCGTGCTTGGTGCCCGGTACGAAAGCGAGGATTGCCTGATCAGGCAGATCGGAGCGAATTTCGTTCCAGTTCTTGTAGGGGTTGTCTACGAGCTTACCGTCAACTGCAACCTTGGCAGCGATGGCCTTGTGCCAGTCAGCAGGCGTGAAAGCGAAAGAAGCGCCGTTGATGTCGGAGGCAAAAACGATGCCGTCGTAACCGATGCGAACTTCCTGGATTTCAGCCACGCCGTTTGCAGCGCAGTTGTCGATGTCAGACTGCTTGATGCGGGAAGAAGAGTTTGCAATGTCGATTGTGTTCTCATCGACACCTTCGCAGAGCGCCTTACGGCCAGCGCCGGAACCACCACCTTCAACAACAGGTGTCGGGAAGTCGAAGTTCTCACCGAATGCTTCAGCTACGATAGAAGCGTAGGGCAGCACTGTCGAAGAACCCTTGATCTGGATTTGATCGCGCGCAACAGCAGCGCCAGCGAATGCAACGGAAGCAGCCAGTGCGGCTACGGAAATCTTAAGAGCGTTCATCATTTTCTCCCAATGGGGGCTCGTGTGTCTCTTCGGCGTTTCATCGCCGAACGCCAACTAAGGCTGCCCCTTAGTAGCGAGCCAACGCTCACGGTTTTATGTCAGTTCTACAAAAGATTTATGACACCCTATGTATTTGAAAAATATAAATACTTTCAACATGAGGCTGACACTCGATGACAAATATGTCAAAAACGAACGATGAATGTGGAGCCTTTACCCACTTCGGACTCGATAACCAGCCTTGCCCGGTGGCGTGTCAGAATGTGCTTGACGATGGCCAGACCGAGCCCTGTCCCCTTCTTGGACCGACTGGCCTCCACATTGACGCGATAGAAACGCTCGGTCAGCCGTGGAATGTGTTCCTTGGCAATACCCGGACCATAGTCGCGGATTGATAGTTCAGCGCCATTGTTTGCATTGGGCGCGGAAAGCGTGACGTCGACCTTGTTGCCCTCCTGGCCATATTTGCAGGCATTTTGCAGGAGATTTTCGAAAACCTGCACCAGTTCAACCCTGTCACCGCGTACAACAACAGGAACCTCGGGTCTGGCAAAATTGATGTCAACCTGCAGGTCATTTGCCATAGATTTCACGCCATCTATCACCTGCTCCATCAATGCGCCCAGTTCCACGTCTTCTGACGGCGGCACATGCGCTTTCACTTCAAGTCGCGAAAGCGAGAGGAGATCATCCACCAGCCGGTTCATGCGTGCGGTCTGGTCAGCCATGATGCCCAGAAACTGCGCCAACGCCTTTGGATCATCGCGAGCCGGACCCTGCAGCGTTTCAATGAAGCCTGTCAGCGACGCCAGCGGCGTCCGCAATTCATGGCTCGCATTGGCGACGAAATCGGAGCGCATCCGGTCTATTTGGCGTCCCTCGGAAATTTCGCGAAAAGATAGAACGAGGAATTTCTTCTCCTGCGGCAGCGCCTGCTCCAGTTCGAGTTCGGACGCCTGAACCGCAAAGACACGCATGGAAGGAGCACGTTCGGAAAACTCAACGCCATTGGCCATGCCATTGGCCAAGACATCGCGCAACATGTCCAAAATGGCGGGTGAGCGAAAGCGCAAGCTCACGTGGTTTCCGTTTGGAAACTCGCCGAACGTTTTCCGTGCCGTCAAATTTTGAAAGACAATGTTTTCGCGTGCGTCCAGCAAATAGATCGGCATGTCGACCGCATCATAGGCGGCGGCAGCTTGCTGCCAGACCTCGGCAGTTGCAGACGCCGATGATGCGGAGACAACATCGCGCTCCCCGCGCGGCTCGCCATGTGCATCCGGCCTTGCAATCACAAAACCCGCGACGCCAACGAACAGCAGTGTTGCAAAGCCCCAATGCAAGCCGGTGAAGCTCGCCACGGCGATTGCGCAGGCAAGCAACAGCAAAAACATTCCATCGCGCTTCACATTTTCCGCTAGTCTGCTCAATTCCACTCCGGCTTCGATATCGGACATGTTCCAACCTCGTATTCGCTCATAGCACGGCTTACATGGCTTTTGTGACAGGTTTTTCTCACACCCTTGAAAAGCATGCGCAAATATGCCCATTTCCTTCTCGCAGAGACAGAACAAGAGAACGGATGCAGCAATGGGCGAGACCGAGAACAGAGCAAAAGAACTGGTCATAGGCGGCAAAAAGCGGGTGTTTGATGTCGACGACCCGAAATTGCCTGACTGGGTGTCGGAGAACACGCTGTCTTCGGGCGACTACCCCTACGACAAGAAATTGAAATGGAAGAAATACGAGGCGCAGCTTCTCGACCTGCAGCGCGAAATGGTGAAGGTGCAGTTTTGGCTGCAATCCACCGGCAAGCGCGTTATCACCGTTTTTGAAGGTCGCGATGCAGCCGGCAAAGGCGGTTCCATAAGAGCCACAATTGGTGCGCTTAATCCGCGCGTTGCACGTGTTGTCGCGCTTCCCAAGCCCAGCGATACCGAGCGCGGACAGTGGTATTTTCAGCGCTATATTCAGCAGTTTCCAACGGCCGGTGAGTTCGTGGCATTCGACCGCTCCTGGTACAATCGCGCGGGCGTTGAGCCCGTCATGGGCTTTTGCACGCCTGCGCAGCACGTCGATTTTCTGCGCGCCGTGCCGGAGTTTGAAAGCCTGATTGTGGATGAAGGCATCTATCTCTTTAAATTCTGGCTCAATATCGGGCGCGAAATGCAGCTAAAGCGCTTCCACGACCGTCGTCACGATCCGCTAAAAGTCTGGAAGCTATCGTCGATGGATATTGCTGCTCTCGACAAATGGGACGACTACGCCGAGAAGCGCAACATCATGATGGAAACCACGCACACCATGCATGCGCCATGGACAGTGGTACGCACCAACGACAAGCGCCGGGGCCGATTGAACATTCTGCGTCACATTCTGACCAGTCTGGATTATGAAGGCAAAGATCTGAAAGCCATTGGCGATCTTGATCCCAAGATCATCGGTCAGGGACCTGCGCTGCTGGACTAGCAGCCATTGCCGTCGTCACTCTGCGCTGGCGGCGGCTTCAATGTGAATTGAGTAGATATACGCTTCGCCATCCTTGCCGCCCGCTGCGGTATTCAGCACAAGCGAGCCGGTATCGCCTGCCTCTGCAGGTATTACCATATTGAACAGGAAGTCGGTCTTGCGGTCAGCTGGCGCAAAGCGGTGACGGCCGCAGCCCAGATTGGCACCAAAGTCACATTCCAGCGCGATCTGTGTGTCGGCTTCCTTGCCGCGAACGGTGATGGCCAGCGTGACGGCATTGCCTTTCAATTTGGCCAGAACGTCACTCGGGATGGCAAACCGCACCTTGTTTTGCGTACCGCCAACTGGTGCACTGATTGCCAGCACCTGCTCGCCGCGCACATCACGCAGTTCTGCCAGCGCATCCGGATCCGCTGCCACGCCCGTCAAATTCGACGGAACGAAAATTGTAAACCAGTTGCGGCCAAATCCGCCTTCGTCGCCCAGCGTCTTGGGTGCACCATTGCCAACGTAATCTTCCTCCTCCACTGTCGGAGGTGGATTGGGAACGCTGGTATCGCGCTCGGATGCCGGGATCAGCAAACCGGAAGAATCAAGCCACCAATAAGAGGCGCCCGCAAAACAGAGCAGCAAGACCAGCGAGAACGCTCGCGCCCGCCAACGCTTGCGCTTTTTCTGTGGGCGTGCGCGCCCAACCGGCGCGAGGTCCATCTGCGTTGGTGCGGCTATAGGTCGTTCGCCCAGACGCCCGGTCTCCGTATCATGCAGCTGCACCTCTGCTGCATCGGCAGATTCGGGCGCATGGTCGGCAACGCCGCCAATCATTGCATCGGGATCATCGCCATGCACATTTTCATGGCTGGGTGTCACGTCCAGCGAGGCATCGCCTGGCACGGGATCGATGGTTTCCTGTGGCGGGTCACCCGCATTTTCGGTGCCATCGTTTCCCATGGAAAGCTCATGCGCACTATCCATCGGATCCGCTTGTGCAGCCTCGCGCGCAGCCCTTTCAGCGCGCGCAGTACGCTCCACCTGCTTCAGCTTTTCGTCGCGCTCAATATCTGCAATCAGTCTTTCCAACCGCTGACGTTGTTGCGCAATCACGGCCTCATCGTTGATTTCCTGCTTGCGCAAGCCGTTCTCAAGCGCATTGCGCGCCGACTGGTAGATGCGCGCGCGCATATGGGCGTCGGGTTCCCCCGCCTTTTCCAATGCATTTCTGATGGCATCCACTAAACCGTTCAAAGCCAGCGCTCCCGGCAAATTCGCAATATCGTTCCAAAAAGCGGTAAAACGGGAAATGAAATTGCGCAAGTCCGCAGCAGCCCCTGAACCCGTTTCAAACAGATTTTAGGGGCAATTCGCTCCATTGTGTGACAGGCTGGCGTCAGCGACCGGTTTTTCACCGCTTGCGCTTTCATTTATCGCGTAGCTCTGATATGCAATCTTACGTTTGCGTAAACGTAATATATTTGGGAGGGAATATGGCACTGCCGTCCATTTTGACTGAAAACCTGCGCATCCCCGTTGTGGCGTCGCCGCTTTTCATTATTTCGCATCCGACACTGACCCTGGCGCAGTGCAAGGCTGGTGTTGTTGGCTCATTTCCGGCGCTGAATGCCCGTCCGGAATCCCAGCTTGACGAGTGGCTCGCCCAGATCACCGAAGAGCTGGCGGATCACAATGCGAAAAACCCCGACAAGCCGGCTGCCCCCTTCGCCGTCAACCAGATCGTGCACACATCAAACAAGCGGTTGGAACACGACCTGATGATGTGCGTGAAGTACAAGGTGCCGATTGTCATTTCATCGCTTGGCGCTGTACCTGAGGTCAATCAGGCTATTCAGTCTTACGGCGGCATCGTGCTGCACGACGTCATCAACAACCGCCATGCCAATTCCGCGATCCGCAAGGGCGCAAACGGCCTTATCGCCGTTGCCACCGGCGCGGGCGGTCATGCAGGCACCCTTTCGCCATTCGCCCTTATTCAGGAAATTCGTGAATGGTTTGATGGCCCGCTGCTTCTGTCCGGTTCTATCGCCAATGGCGGTGCTATCCTTGCAGCTCAGGCCATGGGCGCGGATATGGCCTATATCGGCTCGCCCTTCATCGCCACCAACGAGGCACGCGCCGTGGATGGATACAAACAGATGATCGTCGATAGCAATGCAAACGACATCGTTTATTCCAACTACTTTACGGGCGTTCACGGCAATTACCTCAAGCCTTCCATTGCTGCTGCAGGCATGGACCCCGACAATCTGCCGGAAGGCGATGTCAGCCAGATGGATTTTGAAAAGGCGACCACAGGCGCCAAGGCGTGGAAGGACATTTGGGGCTGCGGCCAGGGCATCGGCGCGATCAAGGAAGTCGGACCAACCTCGGCCCTCGTCGACCGCCTGGAGCGCGAATATCTGGCGGCCAAGGCCAAGGTCTGCGGGTAATCCCTTTTCCCCACCTGGTCGAACAAATCGGCGCCCTCTTGCACGCGATGCGGGAGGGCGTTTCGCATTTCAGACATATCCGCACCGAACCGCAGGCCTTGACCTGCTAATAACATGTCTAATTTCTACATCTGCTGACGGCCACAAGCGCCTAGGCGAGCCAAGCCCGCCTCACCGGATTTTTGAACAGAGGTGCAAAATCGTCTTGAAATCGGGGCATAATGGCGCTATCAGCCCCTCACGCAGCGCACCGCAATTTCCGGCGCGCCCGGAATGCCGCTTTAGCTCAGTTGGTAGAGCACATCATTCGTAATGATGGGGTCACGTGTTCGAGTCACGTAAGCGGCACCATTTCCTTTAAAGTCAAAGACTTGAGTACTGTTTTTGTCAGGTGGGACATTTCGGTGAGACATTTCTTTGTTTATCCCCTCCTACATTCTCAAATCTCGGCATGGCGTATTCTACTTCCGCTGGCCATTGCCAACGCAACTGCACCCGCACCATAAAGCCAAGACGATAATGCTTTCACTGCGGAATTACTCATTTACTACCGCCGTTCGGTAGTGCCACTACTACTCTTCGACAAATGCACCTGCTTCCGTTTCCATAGGTATCAATCCTTGCGCTCTTGCTTCAGCAATGTCGTCCAAAAACGGATCGGCTTGCGGACGAAAGGTGCCGTTAAAAACTTCTGCGCGCAGGCATTTTGCGGCTAAAATTTCGAGTTCGTCGGCAGGGTCAACACCGAAATTCTTACAATAATTCTTGTAGCTTGACGAAGCGAAGACGTCAGGTGCGCCTCCGTGAAGCATCTGATTGCGAATAAGCCAAAACTTCTTGAACCGCGCTTCATTAAGCTTTGATCCTAAGCTCCTTTCAATCCCCTCTCTCACCTTCTCTTCTGAGCGGCCATGTCCTTGCCCAAACAACGCATCGACCGCCATAAACAGGAACGTGGCACGTGTGCCGTCATCGAGAAACCAAGCGCGATAGAAATATTCCAATGCCTTGCATTTTCGACGGTCTGCCTTCGCAGAAGATTCAACAACTTTTGCAAGTTCTTTTAGCCAAACATGATCTTTAACACTGATGATGAGCGCGTTGCCCAGGGGCGGTGTGTGCGGTAAACTCCATGATCTGGTGGCTCTCCACGTCCCCTCTTCATAGGTCAAGTAATTTTCCGCCACGTTCCTCAACGTAAATGAATAGCGTTCCCGCCAAATTGGTCCAAGCGCGAAACCTCCTAGAATCACGCGCTTGATCTTTTTGGCTGCCTCTACTGAAGGTGCACGAACACCGAGCCATCCACCAATGTCAGCCTTCTGGCGAAGCCACTTGCGCACTTCGGGTGGCTTGCCATCAAGGACCAACGGTTCGCTCGCGACATAGAAAGAGGAGCTATCGAAGTCCTTTTCAATGTTTATCGGCGTTATAGGAAACAAAGCCAATAATGCTCTCGGCAAAAAGAGCTTGGACTCCTCCAATGCCTTTGCGAGTTTCTCCTTCGACTTAGGAGAAACATGAAAAGCAAAAGCGCGTCCGTCAAGCGGAGCCTTATCTATTTCTAGGTGCACAAATCGATAATTTTCATAGAAGAAGGACCGGAGCTTACTTTTTATATCATTGAACGAATGAGCATGAAGATATTCTGGACCCGAACTCTTCATTCTGATAGCAGGCGCCGTCAAAGCGGAAGGTTGCAGATATATTTCAACAGCATAATTTCGTTCAATGCACCAAAAGGAACTTCATCATATAGAACGCTTTCACGCATTCTCTCCGGAGCTATTTCCTTGAAATAAGCTTGCAATAATAGCTCAATCACCTCATTGCTTATTTTTTGTTCAGCCACTTCGATTGTGCCAGTCATAGGGGTACACCGTGTTTGACAATGAAATTCAGTATGAAAACAATACTCTGGACGCCAACCCACTGAGGAAGCTCTTTCCACCCGTTTCCGCCAGCCCTGCCGTGAAGTCTCAGACCGTCCTGTCAATCACAAGAGGGACGGACCAAATTCTTCCCCGCTGCTATTTCGAAATAGATAGCCGATATCTCCCATCAACGCTATTCCACGCTAAAGAGCGTGCGCAAAAAACTATCGAAATACTAACTTAGAGTACCTGATATTGCAGGATTTTTCATCTTGCTTTGCAACGTTCCTAAGTCCCTTTGTGAGAACCAACAAACGCACCAACGATATCTCTAGGTGCCAATTAACAATGCCGGACGCCACAAAACAAAAAAGCCCGGAAATCCGGGCTCTTTGTCTAGTCTCAAGACTGTATGGGACTGTCTGAAACAGTGAATTGGTGCCCAGAAGAGGACTCGAACCTCCACACCCTTGCGAGTACCAGCACCTGAAGCTGGCGCGTCTACCAATTCCGCCATCTGGGCAACGGCTGCGGATGTAAGAGGCTGAGCGGTTCCTGTCAACTGGCTTTTCGCCCAAATCGAAAATAATTGTGACAATCGTTGCGCGCGCCCGCCATCCGTTCACCGGGCAATCCGGTAAATGCCCTTATCTGAAAGCGCTCCCGGGTGCACTCCGCCCGCGCGCGCTTCACGGCTTGTCAACATGGCCCAGGTCTCGCTCCGGCTCCACAATGTCACGAATTCGTTGCTTGAGCTCCTTGGGGCCGGGGAAGCCGCCATCTCGTTTGCGTTCCCAAATCAGCTCACCATCAACCCGGATCTCGAAATTCCCGCCTGTGCCGGGTATCAGCGCCACCTCACCCAATGCATAGGAAAATGTGGAAAGCAGCTCCTGCGCCATCCAGGCAGCACGCAAGAGCCAATTGCATTGAGTGCAATAAAGTATCGTCACGCGTGGCTTACTGTTCATCCCGCCCTCACCCATTTGATGATTTGTACCAGCTGGCAGACTATTCCATGACTGCACAAAACAAAATCCACAGCCAGTCTTCGCGGGCTTCCAATATCGACAAAAATCCTTATTAAGTGGATGAAATTGCAAAGAGGTAGCAGCCTGAAATGAGCCAATTTGACGTTCTGACTGTCGGCAATGCCATTGTCGATATCATTGCCCATTGCGAAGACGGTTTTCTGGAAGAGAACGGCATCATCAAGGGGGCCATGAACCTCGTGGACGCAGAGCGTGCCGAGATGCTCTACGGCCGCATGGGGCCTGCACTGGAAGCGTCAGGTGGCAGCGCGGGCAATACGGCGGCAGGTGTTGCAAGCTTCGGCGGTCGTGCGGCCTATTTCGGCAAAGTCTCCTCTGACCAGCTTGGCGGCATCTTTGCCCATGACATTCGCGCCCAGGGCGTCCATTTCGCCACCAAACCACTCGCGGGCACGCCACCGACAGCGCGTTCAATGATTTTCGTAACACCCGATGGCGAACGCTCCATGAATACCTATCTGGGTGCCTGCGTGGAGCTTGGCCCGGAAGATGTGGAAGCCGATGTCGTCGCCAATTCACAGGTAACCTATTTTGAAGGTTATCTGTGGGACCCGCCACGTGCCAAAGACGCTATTCGTGAATGCGCCCGCATTGCGCACAAAAATGATCGCGAAGTGTCCATGACATTGTCAGACTCATTCTGCGTTGATCGCTACCGCGCCGAATTTCTGGAGCTGATGCGTTCGGGCACCGTGGACATCGTTTTTGCCAATCGGGCCGAGCTGCTTTCGCTTTATGAGACGGAAGACTTTGACGCCGCCATCCATCAGATTGCCGGTGATTGCAAACTGGCCGCCATTACGCTGAGCGAGCATGGCTCTGTTATCGTGCATGGCGATAAGCGGGTATCTATTGACGCTGTTCAAATTCCCCGCCTTGTCGATACCACAGGCGCGGGTGATCTTTACGCCGCCGGTTTTCTCCACGGCTATACAAAGGGCATGGAATTGGATGTGTGCGGCAAGCTGGGCAGCCTTGCCGCTGGCTCTATCATTCAACAGATCGGCCCGCGGCCAATGGAATCTCTTGAGAAATTGGGGAAAGCAGCCGGGCTTATTTAAACGCTTCGCCTGGGTAAGCACCCCAGATTTCGGCCTGCGAGACCCAGCCCTCGGTGCCGTCAACACTTGCCTGGCACCAATCGCCGGTGCACTCATCCAATGTCAGATAAACACCAGGCTGCAGCTTGGCCAGAATGCGCGCGTTCTCGGATGCTTCGCCACGTAGATTGACATAAATGTCGTCACCCTTGTCGCGCATCCACGGCGCGGCAATTGCGGTGCGCGTGCCGGATAGCAGTGAGTGGTAGACCCAGCCTTCCGTTCCATCCACATCACGAATCCGGCGCCAGTTGTCGTATTCCTGCACGATTTCCACCGGCAGGCCCTGCTTCTTGTAAAGCCAGGTCACTGCGTAATCCGTGCCCGGCCCGACACGCATGTTAA
Source organism: Ensifer sp. (assembly GCA_050301895.1). GTDB lineage: Bacteria > Pseudomonadota > Alphaproteobacteria > Rhizobiales > Rhizobiaceae > Ensifer_A. Next base: position 480,931 of record JBNKZZ010000004.1, read on the forward strand.
TGCGCGGTGCCTTCAGGCTGGCGAAGCGTGGCAAGGGTAATCCCGACGCTCCCTTTGTGGAGCTTTGCGCCAAAACGCTGTCCAACGGCGCGATAGCCAGCAAGAGACATGCAACGATGGCCGAAACGCGCGCAACAACATTACCCCTCCGGTTTGCGGGTCGCAAAGCGTTGCCGGAGATCGATTTGTTAGCTTTGGCTGATTCCAGTATGGGCATATTTCACTGCGAAGTATTGAGTTTTGTTTGTCTTTCCCGACCGGTCTGATAGAACTCGGTCACGTGAAGGAGAATTGTCCTCCATCTTGGTTAATGACCTCTGAACAGAATGCCGGACCACCATGCCAAACAGGAAGAAACCCAAGGTATTTGTGACTCGCAAGCTGCCGGAAACGGTTGAAACGCGGATGTGCGAGCTTTTCGATACCACACTCAATATCGAGGATCGTCCGCTGGCGCAGCCCGAATTGGTCGCCGCCGTCAAGAGCGCCGAAGTGCTGGTGCCAACCGTCTCGGACCATATTGACGCCGCACTCATTGCGCAGGCGGGACCACAGCTCAAGCTGATTGCAAGCTTTTCAAACGGCGTCGATCATATCGATGTCGATGCGGCTGCCAAAAAGGGCATCACCGTTACCAACACCCCCAATGTGCTGAGTGAAGACACCGCCGATATGACCATGGCGCTGATGCTGGCCACGCCGCGTCGACTGGTGGAAGGTGCGCAACTGCTCACCGACAGCGCCGGAGAATGGTCTGGCTGGTCACCCACATGGATGCTTGGGCGGCGTATTTGGGGCAAACGTCTTGGCATAATCGGCATGGGGCGCATTGGCACCGCTGTTGCCCGCCGCGCCAAGGCTTTCGGTATTTCCATTCACTATCACAATCGCAGCCGCGTCAGCCAAAGCGTTGAAGACGAGTTGGAGGCCACCTATTGGGCAAGCCTCGACCAGATGCTGGCCCGCGTAGATATCGTGTCAATCAACTGCCCCTCCACACCGGCAACCTTTCACCTCCTTTCAGCGCGCCGCCTGGCATTGATGCAGCCAACTGCCTTCATCGTGAACACAGCACGTGGTGATGTGATTGACGAAGATGCCATGATCAAGGCTATCCGCGGCGGCAAGCTTGCCGGAGCGGGTCTCGATGTGTTTGAAAACGAACCGCGCCTCAATCCCAAGCTCATCAAGCTTGCCGAGCAGGGCAAGGTGGTGCTGATACCGCATATGGGTTCGGCAACCATCGAAGGCCGCATTGATATGGGCAATCAGGTGATCGTCAATATTCACACCTATATGGACGGCCACCGTCCACCGGACCGCGTATTGCCCTCACGGGTGTAGCAGGCACTCGATGGCTTTTACCTTTACCAATGTTCTGCCCGTCTTCACGCTCATCCTGATTGGTTGGGTGCTCGTTGCCAGTGGATACCTGCGTGCAGAAATCGGTGAAGGGCTCGGGGCATTTGCCTTCAAGGTCGCGGTGCCGACGCTGATTTTTATGACCCTGGCTCAGGCTGACTTTCGAGGAGCCTCGCCCTTTCGCCTTTGGTCGGCCTATTTCGGCGGTATCGCGATTGCATGGATTGCGGGACAACTGGCAGCCAAACGCGCGTTTGACCGAGATGGCAAGGCGGCAATCGTTGCAGGCTTTGCCTCATCCTTTTCCAATCTCGGCTTTATCGGCCTGCCGCTAATTGGCAGTCTGTTTGGCCATGACGGGCTCCTAGTGCTTTCTCTCATTCTGGCGATACATTTGCCCGTGATGATGACAATAAGCACCATTCTCGTGGAAAATCATAACGGCAAACCCGGGAAACGAAACTGGAGCAAGACAGCCCGCAACATCGTGCGCAGCCTCATTCGCAATCCTATTGTGGTTGCCATCAGCCTTGGCCTTGCCTTCCACTTTTCAGGTGCCACGCTTTATCCACCGTTCAAGATTGTGGGTGATCGTGTGGCTGCAATGGCTGGCCCGTTGAGCCTGTTTGCCGTTGGCATGTCGCTGCGACGTGATCCGGTTATGGGCAATTTCGTACCCGCAATGACAATCGGCATGATCAAGCTCGTCGTCATGCCCTTTGCGGTGCTGGTCCTGGCGCGACTGGTTGAATTGCCGCCACTTTGGGCCATGACGGCCGTGCTGGCTGCATCCATGCCGACCGGCATTAATTCCTGGTTGCTTGCCAATCAATTCAAGATCGACAGCAATCTGGCGGCAGCCGTTGTAACGCTCTCAACTGCACTTGGCGTCATTACAGTTTCCATGTGGTCCGGCTTCCTCACCACCCCATAAAAAAAGCCCGCTTGCAGCAAGCGGGCTTTCCCAATTCAGATTTCTACAGCCGATCAGGGCTCAACAAATTCCAGATCGCGCTCACCGTTTTCGTCACGGATCGACGTCTGCAGGCCGATGCGGTTCAGCACCGCCAGGAATGGCTGCGGCGGCAGTTCTTCCACGTTTGCCATCTTCTTCACGTCCCAAACGCCCTTGGCCACCAGAATGGCGGCAGCAACTGGCGGAACGCCAGCGGTGTAGGAAATGCCCTGACTGCCAACTTCCAGATAGGCTTCCTTGTGATCAGCCACATTGTAGATGAAAACTTCACGCTCCTTGCCGTCCTTCGTGCCCTTCACGAAGTCGCCAATGCAGGTCTTGCCTTCATATTCCGGTGCCAGTGATGCCGGGTCTGGCAGGCAGGCCTTGACCACTTTCAGCGGTACAACTTCGTCGCCATTGGCAAGCTTCACCGGCTGCTCGGACAGAAGGCCAATGCTCTTCAGCACAGTGAACACGTTGATGTAGTGATCGCCAAAGCCCATCCAGAAACGCACATCTGCGCCATCCATGTTCTTGGAGAGCGAATGAACTTCATCGTGGCCGGAAAGGTATGCCTTGCGCTTGCCTACGACCGGCAGGTCGTATTCCTTGCCGATTTCAAACATCGTGTTGGTGCGCCACTCGCCGCCCTGCCACGAATAGACAACGCCGGTAAATTCGCGGAAGTTGATTTCCGGGTCGAAGTTGGTCGCAAAATATTTGCCGTGGCTGCCAGCATTGATATCAACAATGTCAACATCGGTGATCTTGTCGAAATACTCATCCTTGGCAAGGGCCGCAAATGCGTTCACCACACCCGGGTCAAAGCCTGCACCAAGGATCGCAGTAATGCCTTTTTCTTCGCATTCTGCGGCGCGTTTCCATTCGTAGTTGCCATACCATGGCGGGGTTTCGCAGATCTTTTCCGGCTCTTCGTGGATCGCCGTATCAATATAGGCAACACCGGTATCCATGCAGGCACGCAGCACCGACATGTTCAGGAAGGCTGTGCCAACATTGATGACGATCTGGCTGCCAGTTTCACCGATCAGCTTTTTGGTGGCTTCGATGTCCAGCGCATCCAGCGCATGGCCTTCCAGCACACCTTCCTGCTTCATCGCCTTTTTCTCACGCACAGAAGCGATAATGGCATCGCACTTCGCTTTGGTACGCGATGCAATGTGAATGTCACCGAGAATATCGTTATTCTGCGCGCATTTATGCGCCACAACCTGGGCAACGCCGCCCGCGCCAATGATAAGCACATTCTTTTTCATATTTTGAAACCGCCTCCGTTGAGATCAGGGAAACAAGTGGGACCTGTTACGACAGGCTTGCCACGTAATCATCGTAAGTGAATTCGCGAACGGTGCGAATTCTACCGTCCAGCTCCTTCACCGCAATCGCTGGCATTTTCACGCCATTGAACCAGTTCTTCTTGACCATCGTATAGCCCGCAGCATCCTGCATGGACAGGCGATCGCCAGTTTTCAGCGCATTCTCAAAGCGAAACTCGCCGAAAATGTCGCCGGCCAAACAGGACTTTCCACACACCATATATTCATGCTCGCCCGTATTCGGCAGCATCTTTGCGTCCTGTCGGTAGATCAGCAGGTCCAGCATATGGGCCTCGATGGAGGAGTCAACGATAGCCAGATTTTTGCCATTGAAGAGCGTATCGAGGACGGTCACTTCCAGCGTTGTGGATTTGGTAATCGAGGCTTCACCGGGTTCCAGATACACCTGCACGGCGTACTTGTCAGACAGCGCTTTCAGCCGGTCCGCCAGCTTCTCAATCGGGTAACCCTCGCCGGTGAAATGAATGCCGCCACCGAGACTGATCCAATTCATGCGCGAGATCAGATGCCCGAACTGTTCCTCAATCCGGCTCAACATGTCGGAGAAGAGTTCGAAGTCATCATTCTCACAATTATTGTGAAACATGAAACCGCTCACCTTGTCCGCCACCTCTTCAATCTTTGTGGCATCCCATTCGCCCAGACGCGAATTCGGGCGGGCGGGATCAGAAATCAGCCATTCGGAGGAGGACACGCGCGGATTGACACGAAGACCGCGGATTTTTGAGGCAGATTGGCTCTCAAAACGGTTCAGCTGGCTGATTGTGTTGAAGATGATCTTGTCACAATTGTCGACAACTTCTTCAATTTCATCATCGGCATAGGCGACCGAATAGGCATGAGTTTCCTTGCCAAATTTGTCGCGGCCAAGCTTCACCTCGTAAAGCGAAGACGATGTCGTACCGTCCATGTATTCGCTCATCAGATCGAAGACGCTCCACGTTGCAAAACACTTCAACGCCAGCAGCGATTTCGCGCCGGAGTTCTCGCGCAACCATGCAATCTTCTCCATGTTTGGAAGAAGCTTCGATTTGTCGATGAGATAATACGGTGTTTTCAACATTCCCGACCGGTCCGATTTTTGACTGGAAAAGGCGACACTCCGGTAAACCGGAAGGCTGCCCATTACAGGCTATAGGGTGAATTCACAATGCCTAACGTGAATATGTGACCGGAATATTGCGCAACCCGGCAGCCGAGGCACCTACCGCGCTTGCAAATCCATATTCATCTCCAGCTTTCCTATTCCCGTGCCATCGCGCGAAACAGTTCACCGTTGGTCGCAGCATGAATTGTCTCCTCTTATGGAGCAGACGACACAGCGTTGCCGAAAGTGACATAAAAATACCCGCCCGGACTATTTCAGTCGGGCGGGCAACATCTAGAGCGAGCATTTCTGCCCCAAATTACAGGCCTGGATATTCTCCGCGCTCATGGATCGCCTCAGCGCGACCCACCAGCAGGTTTTCGACCTTGCCAATTCGGTCAACATCCTTGCCATCATAGGGTAGCGAATGCAGCACATAGCGCATGGCGTTCAGGCGGGCGCGCTTCTTGTCGTCAGACTTGATGACAGTCCACGGCGCATCAGCGGTATCCGTGTGGAAGAACATGGCTTCCTTGGCGCGGGTATAGTCATCCCACTTATCCAGCGACGCCAGATCCACCGGCGACAGCTTCCACTGTTTCAGCGGGTGCACCTTTCGCTCCTTGAAGCGGCGACGCTGTTCCTTGCGGCTGACTGAGAACCAGAACTTGATCACATGGATGCCACTGCGCACCAGATTGCGCTCAAACTCCGGCGCCTGGCGCAGAAACTCGTGATACTCCTCCTCGGAGCAGAAGCCCATGACCCGTTCCACGCCGGCCCGGTTATACCAGCTGCGGTCAAACATGACGATTTCGCCGCGTGTCGGCAGGTGCTCAACGTAACGCTGGAAATACCATTGGCCGCGCTCAACTTCGCTTGGCTTTTCGAGAGCGACAACGCGCGCACCACGCGGATTGAGATGCTCCATAAAGCGCTTGATCGTGCCACCCTTGCCTGCTGCATCGCGACCTTCAAACAGGATAACGACCCGCTGGTCATTTTCCTTCACCCAGCCCTGCAGCTTCAAGAGCTCGGTCTGCAAAATAAATTTCTCGCGCTCATAGTCCTTGCGCAGCATCTTGTATTTGAAGGGATAGCCGCCGTCGCGCCAGTCGTCGGCCAGTTCATCGCTGGTTTTGCGCGGCTTACCAGTCGGCTTCGGCAAGCCAAAAGCCTTGCTCAGGCGCAAGGCATCATCAGGCGCTGCGCCTTCCAGAATTGCATCCAGGCCATCAATTTCATCAGAAAGCTTGCCGTGGCTGATTTCTTCCACGGCTTCGTTTTCCGCTTCTTGTGCAGCAACAACACGTTCATTTGCCAACCCGTCCTCCGTCTGGCGAGACAAATGCGTAACATTGTCATTGCCTTCGAAATCCTGCGCCTTCTTGCCCTTATCTTCAGCCATCCAAATTTCCCCTTGTCCCGGCTTGCCCGCCGCGCATAGCCATCAGCACAGACGGCATAACTCAAGTGCAGCGAGCACTCGTATTACTGCAAAGGAATGTGCGCGCGCATTGTTATTCTAAAGTAAATTCCGAGAATGAATTGAATTTTCATCGAACTTTAGAATAGTCATGGTAAACATCTATATAATAGTTGATATTATACAATTTTCACAACGATGCGACATGATCTGCATCAAGAAAAAACCTGATCCAAATCAACCAGCAAAGATAAAAGGCGAACAAAAGAAGTTTATATTAGCAACAGCGATCAAGCTCGGTGCTGCGACTTCCAGGAGAAGCCATATGCTGCAAACACGATCGCGCTCATATAGGCGTACCACATGCCAAATGAATATCCGGTAATCACGTCGCTTAAATAATGCGCCTCAACAAAAACCCGCGTCAGCGCAATTGCAAAACCGATGATGAGAAGCGGCCAGCGCCATGCCGGAAACAAGATGGCCATAGCCATCATGATAGCACCGTCAGTCGTTGCATGCCCCGATGGAAAACTCTCAAAACGGTGATCAAAGGCAAATGACTTGAAGTGATAGGCGCCGTATTCATCGAACAACCCAGGACGGGCACGACCAACGGCACGTTTTGCCAGATTTGCCAGAATTCCAGACAGCGCAACCGACAGAAACACGTAGGCAACAGCCGTCTTCAAATATGCGAGCCGTGCTTTCCATGCTGCAAAGCGTGATGAACGGGCAGCAAGCAGGGCAATCCCAAAAAGCAGTCCACAAACCACCAAAATCCAGCCCGACTTGCCAAAATCGGTCAGAAATTCCGCACCAATGCGCAACCATTCAGGCTCATTTCGCACCCAGGTCAAAACCGGCACATCAATTAGCGTCGCCAGTCCCGCCAGCAGAACGGTGGCACCCGCCCACAATTTCCAGCGAATACGAGGGGCAAGAGACGCAAAACGGCCCCGCCGGGCGCGTAGCGCCGCAATGGGACCGTTTTGTTTTTTCAGATCGCTCACGCGCTCAATCCGAAGTTTTGTCATACCTGGCGTTTCGCAGGCATGATGCACAGATCAATCAGGCAGAAAGAGCCTGATATTCGGCAAGAATGGCTGCACCCATTTCTTCGGTGCCGACCTGCTTGCAGCCGTCAGCCATGATGTCGCCAGTGCGAATGCCCTTGTCCAGAACATTGGCAATCGCCGTTTCCAGCTTTGTGGCTTCATCCACCATGTTGAAGGAGTAACGCAGGCACATGGCGAAGGAGGCGATCATAGCGATCGGGTTTGCAATGCCCTTGCCTGCAATGTCAGGCGCCGAACCATGCACAGGTTCATAAAGTGCCTTGCGCTTGCCGCTTTCCGCATCTGGCGCACCGAGCGATGCCGATGGCAACATGCCCAGCGAACCGGTCAACATGGCGGCAACGTCAGAAAGCATATCGCCAAACAGGTTGTCGGTGACAATAACGTCAAACTGCTTGGGCGCACGCACGAGCTGCATACCGCCAGCATCAGCCAGCATGTGGCTGAGGTTCACGTCGGAGTATTTTGCCTTGTGGGTTGCGGTCACAACTTCGTTCCACAATACGCCGGACTTCATCACGTTGCGCTTTTCCATGGAGCAGACAGCGTTCTGACGCGTACGGGCCAGTTCAAACGCTACACCTGCAATGCGCTCGATCTCATAAGTATCGTAGACCTGCGTATCGACGGCGCGCTTCTGGCCGTTGCCAAGGTCAGTGATTGTTTTCGGCTCACCGAAATAGACGCCGCCAGTCAGTTCGCGAACGATCAGGATATCCAGACCTTCCACCAGCTCCGGCTTCAGGGACGATGCATTGGCCAGCGCCGGATAACAGATCGCCGGACGCAGGTTTGCAAACAGCTCCATGTCCTTGCGCAGACGAAGCAGACCAGCTTCCGGGCGCACATCATAGGGAACATCATCCCACTTCGGACCGCCAACTGCACCGAACAGAACAGCGTCGGCAGCCATGGCCTTGGCCATATCGTCCTCGGAGATTGCCACGCCGTGCGCGTCATAGGCGCAGCCGCCCACCAGACCTTCATCAGTCACGAAGCCTGTGTTCTGGTTTTCGTTCATCCAAGCGATGATTTTGCGAACTTCACCCATGGCTTCAGGACCGATGCCGTCGCCGGGCAGGAGAAAGAGATTGCGCACTGTCATGGGAAATCCTTCTGGAATTCTGTGTAATAGCTGGCGCGTTCATAGCCGCGCCGGACCACTATTTCAAGCGGGCAGACCGGGAACTGCTGCAACGGTTTGTGGCGGGCGGTATTTGATATGCATGAACATGCCCGCAACACGCAATCGCAGCCTGCCGGTCGCGCCCGCACGTGCAGGCGCGCCGACTATGTCAGATGCGGGGCCGCAAACTAGTTGCGCAGTTCCTTGCGCAGGATCTTGCCGACATTGGACTTCGGCAAATCGTCGCGGAATTCGATATGTTTGGGACGCTTGTAGTTTGTCAGACCACGCGCGCAGTGCGCCTTGATATCGGCGACCGTCAGATCGGGGTTGGATTTGACCACGAAGAGTTTGACTGCCTCGCCTGAATGCTCATCTGGCACGCCGATCGCCGCACATTCCAGCACACCGTCCAGTGTCACCACAAAATCTTCGATTTCGTTCGGGAACACGTTGAAGCCGGAAACAAGGATCATGTCTTTCTTGCGGTCCACGATCTTGACGTGGCCCGTAGGCAGCATCATGCCAATATCGCCGGACTTGAAGAAACCATCCTCCGTCATCACTTTGGCGGTTTCATCGGGACGGTTCCAATAGCCTGCCATAACCTGCGGCCCGCGGATGCAGATCTCACCCACCTCGCCTACAGCCAGGGTCTTGCCATCTTCATCGCGAATTTCCACTTCTGTGGATGGGATAGGCAAGCCGACGGTCGCGGTAAACTCTGTTGAGTCCATGCGGTTGGAGGTTGCAACAGGCGATGTTTCGGAAAGACCGTAGCCCTCGGAAATGACGCAACCTGTCAGCGCCTGCCACTTCTCCGCCACGGCGCGCTGCACCGCCATCCCGCCGCCGAAAGTCAGCGCCAGATTGGAGAAATCGAGCTTCTGGAAATCTTCGTTATTGGCCAGTGCATTGAACAGCGTGTTGAGGCCGGGGAATACGTTGAATTTGAAATCCTTGATTTCCTTCACGAAGCCCGGAATGTCACGCGGATTGGCAATCAGAACGTTCAGCGCACCCTTTTCGATGCCCATGAACATATTCACCGTCAACGCGAAGATATGATAGAGCGGCAGCGCACAAACATAGACCATCGGACCTGAAAGGCCCTTTGCGTCAAGCGCGGGCTGCAGCCAGTGGGCGTTTTGGGAAACATTGGCCAGCAGATTGGAATGCAGCAGTGTCGCGCCCTTTGATACCCCAGTCGTACCGCCAGTATACTGCAGAAATGCAATATCATCCGGCTTGACGTCGACGGGCTTCAGGCTCTGACCTGATGAAATCACGGACTTGAATTTCACATGACCCGGCAGCGACCATGCCGGCACCAGCTTCTTGACCTTGCGCACAACGAAATTGACGACGTGACCCTTCAGGCCCAGCATATCGCCCATGGATGCCACAACGGCTGTCTTGATACCCGTCTTGGCAATCACCTTTTCAACTGTGGTCGCAAAGTTTTCGAGCACGAAGATAGCCTTGGCACCAGAGTCGTTGAGCTGGTGTTCCAGTTCGCGCGGCGTGTAGAGCGGATTGACGTTGACGACCACCATTCCGGCGCGCAGCACGCCTGCCACAACTGCAGGATATTGCAGAATATTCGGCATCATCACCGCAACACGGTCGCCCTTTTGAAAGCCGTGGGCCTGCAACCAACCGCCAACCAGCGCCGAGACTTTTTCCAGCGTTGCAAAATCCATTGTCTTGCCGAAACTGGAATAGGCACCGTTATGCGAATAGCGCGCGCAATTCTTTTCGATCAAATCACCAAGAGACGTGTAAGGTGAAGGGTCAGCGTCTGCTGGCACACCTGCCGGATAGGAATTGAGCCAAATCCTCTCGTGGGCACCGCCACTAGCCGTATTTTGCGAACCCGTCATATTACCTCCCGATGTAAACGCGCAGTTCCCGACCTGCTTTTTTGCAATGATATTCCTCTGTCCCGCACATATTTGCAACGGGGATTCTCATTTCGCAGGCGATCTCCGCTCTTAAATTACATTAACGTAAACGTCAATTTTGTTTTTCCCTTTCCAACCGCTCCCGGGCCATCGCTCTTGATCAGTTACTTTCCATCCACGCTTGATGTGATAAGAGCGATGACATGTTCTCATTCTTCAGGAAATTTCTGCGTTCCGCTCCGACACCTGTTTCGGACAGACAGAGGCTTGAATTTGCACCCGAGCGCTTCTCCGCGATCTACGCGATTGGCGATATCCACGGGCATATCAATCTCCTTGCAGGCGCCGAGGCGGCAATCCGCGCGGATGCCGAGCGGTTTCCAGGCGAAAAGCTTGTCGTATATCTGGGCGACTTCATCGACCGCGGCCCGCATTCTTCCAAAGTCCTTCAGCATTTTTGCGAGCCGGTTCGGTTGGACAATTTCACCCGGGTTTGCATTTGCGGCAATCACGACGACGCAATGCTGAAATTTCTGGAAAACCCTTCCGCCAACATTGATTGGCTCCGCTTTGGCGGAGACACCACCATTGGCTCATATGGAATTGACGCCAACTACACGATGGAAGCAGACCGCACCGGAGAGCAGCTACGAGACGCGTTGATTGGCCATGTGCCGAAAGCACACAGAGAGTTGCTGGAAAGCCTGCCTGTGATGGTGCAAGTGGGCACCTATGTCTTCGTTCATGCCGGCATTGAGCCCGGCGTGCCATTGGATGAGCAGGAGGACGGCGATCTTATGTGGATCCGCGAGCCGTTTCTCGATGAGGGCCCGCGCCTCAAGAACACCATTGTTGTTCATGGCCACACGCCATCCACCGGCATTGACTGGGGCAAGAACCGCATTGGCATCGACACTGGTGCCTATATGACCGGCAAGCTCGGCGTGCTGCGCATCGTCAGCAACACGCCAGAAGAGCTCATCTGGCAGGAATAGCTTCCGCTAAAGCCCGAACTTGTCCTTCATTATGTACCACCAGGAACCGATGGTGGAATATTGCGCGCGGAACATGCGCCCGCCGGGGAAGGGATACCAGGGCATGGCCGCGAACGTATCGAAACGCCCCTGATCGCCGTCTATTGCTTCAGCCAATATCTTGCCGAAAAGGTGCGTGCCCGTGACCCCGTGACCGGAATAGCCATGCGCAAAATAGAGGTTCTTGCCGAGCCTGCCCATCTGCGGAACACGCGTAAACGAAATCGCGAAATTGCCGCTCCAGGCATAGTCGATCTTCACCTTTGCCAGCGCCGGGAACACCTTCGTCATATTGGGCCGGATCTTCGCAACAATATCTGACGGGTCCGTGCCGCCATAAATCGTGCCGCCGCCAAAAAGCATGCGGTTGTCAGCCGAGAGCCGGTAATAATCGAGAATGTAGCGAATATCCTCCACGCACATGCCGCTGGGGATCAGGCTTTGCGCCAGTTCAGCATCCAGCGGTTCAGTCGCAATAATCTGCGTTGATGCCGGCAGCACGCGACTGGTGAGCTCAGGAATCACCTTACCCAGATAAGCATTGCCGCAGGCAACCGCGATGCGTGCCCGCACCTCGCCCTTTTCTGTGTAGATAGTCGCCTTATCCGCGGTTTGATCGACACGCGTCACCGGTGAAAGTTCATAAATCGTGCCGCCCAGGCTCTCCAGCGCGCGGGCTTCACCGAGCGCCAGATTGAGCGGATGCAGATGTCCACCAGATTTGTCCGCCATGCCGCCTTCATAGACATCCGAACCAACAGCGGCCCGGAAAGCCGCCTTGTCCAGCATCTCATGATCACGCATGCCAAAGCTTTCCCAAAGCCGCTTCTTGGCTTCCAGTTCGCGCATATGCCCCGGCGTGTAGGCCGCGTAGATGTTGCCGCGTTTCAGGTCGCAATCGATGCCATATTGCTCGATCAGCCGATAGATGACCCCGGCACCTTCCTGCACCATGCCGCCAACAAATCTGGCGGCATCATCGCCAAAGCGTCTCTGGATTACGTCGAGGCCCGCATTCAGACCGTTGACCACCTGCCCACCATTGCGGCCAGACGCACCCCAGCCAATCTGCGCGCCTTCAACGAGCGTTACCTTGTAGCCCTTTTCGGCCAGATGAATGGCCGTGGACAGTCCGGAGTAGCCGCCGCCAATCACACAAATGTCAGTCTCAACCACGCCTTCCAGCACTTGGCGCGCACGCTCAATATTGCGCGAGGCGGCATAATAAGAGCCGGGATAGGTTCCATCGGCAGCATAAGAAGCTTTTGCCATCATACAATCTCCAGATACGCGGAAAACTCATAGTCGGTCACCTGCTCGGCAAAACCGGCAATCTCCTGCCGTTTACAGGCCACCAGCATTTCCCTCAGCCTTGGGGAGAAAATCTCCGCCATGATCTCGCCGTCCTCAAAGGCATCAACTGCTCCGCCCCACTCAGCCGGGATCTTTTTCAGCCGATCAGCATAGGCGCGGCCTTCAATGGGCTTTGGTGGCATCCATTTGTTGCGAATGCCCACAAGCGCAGCCCCCAGAATACCCGCCATGGCAAGATAGGGGTTGGCATCAGCGCCCGGCACACGGTGCTCGATGCGGCGCGACTCCGGCTTGCCACCGGGAATACGGATCGCCGCAGTGCGGTTCTCAAAACCCCAGGAAACAGAGGTCGGTGCGTGGGTGTCAGGTCGCAGTCGACGGTATGAGTTGAAATGCGGTGCAAAGAGAAGTGCGGATTCCGGCAGCCCTTTCAGCATGCCCGCAACGGCATGTTTGAAAAGGTCGTTATTCTCGCCATTTTCATCGACAAATGCGTTCTTGCCGTCCTTGTCAACAAGGCTCATATGCATGTGCATGCCGTTACCGGAGCGCAGACCATAGGGTTTAGCCATAAAGGTCGCCGCAAACCCGTGCTTGCGCGCCACGCCCTTGGTGATGCGCTTCAAAAACAGGATGTCGTCTGCTGCCTTCAGCGGGTCATCGCCATGCAGCAGCGTGATTTCAAACTGGCCGATACCGTTTTCGGCGACAGCCGCATCCGCTGGCACATTCTGCCGCTCGCATTCCTGATACACATCAGAGAAGAAACCGCCGAAGTCGTCCAGCTCGTCGATGGAAAGGATTGCGTCCGAGTCAAGTCGCTTGCCGGTATAGGGCGAGATTGGTGGTTCGGGATAATCCGGTTCGGAATCAATCAGATAGAATTCAAGTTCGGAACCAACAACAGGATAGAGACCCATGTCATGAAACTGGCGCACGATGGCTGCCAACGCTTGACGCGGATCCGCCAGAAATGGTTCGCCGTTTTCCTCAAACATCCACAGCGGCACAATGGCGCTTGGACGTTGCGTCCAGCGCACCGGCACCGGGCCCCGGCCCGTCGGGGCGCAAACGCCATCATTATCACCGTGCAAAAACACCTGCTCGGAGCCGATAATATCTTCGCCCCAGACATCCACGCCAACGATTGAAAGCGGCATGCGGATATTACCCGAAAGAACCTTTTTCAGCTGGCTGACGGGAACCCGCTTGCCACGCAAAATGCCGTTAAGATCGCAGACAACCGGCTGAATACTCTCGATATCGCCAGCCTCGGTGAGCCAATCAAAATTATCGTCCAAAAAAACCTGCCTGCCCCCAAAGAGCACTCTGTTGCGTTGGGGCAGTTGTGGCACTGATTGCGGATAACGGTCAAGCGGATTGGTGCTGACCTGATGGCGGGGTCGTTGACACTACCAAGTCTGCAATGTTGCTCGTCATGCTTGCAAAGCTTGCGCCGCTTACCCATAAATAGTCCATGGAGGTTGGCAATGCTCTACAAACCTGATCCTGACGGCGTAGCACACGCGGCAAATATGCTTGTCTGCATTGGCGGACTGGCAACAGCGACAGGTATTATCGCCGGTGGCGGAGCTGCTATTGGCGGTTTTCTGTCTTGGCGAGAGATACAAAAGCGATTGCCTGAGCGCTCGAAAGCGCTTGCCGCATCGCTTTCCAAGGAGCTTGAAGCGGGCCTTGCAGAACAACATATCGACCAAACAACACGGCTTTTGATCCCCCAGATGATTGAGGCCAGCCTGCCGTCGCCGCACCGGGTGATGGAGGCGCGCTGCGATGGCGCGACGCTTGCGGACATGATGGCTGCGCGGTTAAGCGACCCGGCGCATAAGGCACCCCTTCTGATCGACAATTTCAAACGTATTGTCGGCGCGCTTCTTGACAAGCTATTGGCGGACAAAGCGTTCAGTGACGAACTGGCACCAGCCTTCTACAAAAAGGTTCTCGATGACAACGCCGCCATTCAGAAAGGTATTGATAGCCTCGCTCAACAATTCGGCTCCATAGCCGAGGCGCTGGGCTCGGTCGGCGCATTGGCAAAGGCCAGCCGCGACCAATTGGAAGCATTGGCAAGCCGTTTTGAAATTGATCGCGCCTTCGAGATCGGCGATGCGGAACTGCGCGCATTGCTGGAAGCCAAAGCCGAGGAGTATCGGTCCTTCAAGACCCAGATTGATTCCATCGATGAGCGCATCGCGGGCCTCGGCAATTTGAAAGCCGCGGCCAAGGCTGCTGCAGAAAAGCCGGACCTCGAAGAGGTGGAAAATCTTCTGCGGATGGTCCATGAAACGGAACTGGACATCGCCTGGCAAACGGCAAGCCTGCGTGCCGATAACGCTCTCCTGCGCGGGCGTGTCCATGACGCTTATCATATTCTCAGCGCTGCGGCTGACGCCTTCGCAGCGGTCGATCTGATAGAACCGGCGCGACGGCGGATCGAAGCCGAGGACAGACTTTACCAGCATGGCATGAGGTATGGTTCCAGTGGCATGCAGAAATCGGTGCAGATGCTGCAAGCGGCCCTGCGCATCTACACGGAGGCTGATCACCCCGTCCAATGGGCCATGACGCAGAACAATCTCGGCATCGCGCTTGGAAATCAGGGCAGCCGCATGGGTGGTGATGCGGGCGCAAAATTGCTCGGCGAGGCGGTTGAGGCCTGTCGTGCGGCCCTGCGCATCTACACGGAGGTTGATCACCCCGTCCAATGGGCCACGACGCAGAACAATCTCGGCAGCGCACTTGCAAATCAGGGCCGCCGCATGGGCGGTGATGCGGGCGCAAGACTGCTCGGCGAGGCGGTTGATGCCTATCGCGCGGCCCTGCGCATTCGCACAGAGGTTGATCACCCCGTCCAATGGGCCATGACGCAGAACAATCTCGGCAACGCGCTTGGAGATCAGGGCAGCCGCATGGGCGGTGATGCGGGCGCAAGACTGCTCGGCGAGGCGGTTGATGCCTATAGCGCGGCCCTGCGCATCTACACGGAGGTTGATCACCCCGTCCAATGGGCCACGACGCAGAACAATCTCGGCAACGCGCTTGGAGATCAGGGCAACCGCATGGGTGGTGATGCGGGCGCAAGACTGCTCGGCGAGGCGGTTGAGGCCTATAGCGCGGCCCTGCGCATCTACACAGAGGCTGATCACCCGGTCCAATGGGCCATGACGCATGAGAATATTGCATTGACGGAAGAGGAAATTGCGGAACACGAAACCTGCAAAGAGCCAAGGCCGAATCTTGAGGCAGCACTGGCACATCTCGACCTGGCATTGCGGGTTTTCAGTCCGGAGCACATGCCTTACGATTTTGGCAAGGCTACGGAAAGCCGCGCGCGTATTCAAGCCAAGCTGACCGAGATTTGAAAGCTGATTGTATCCGCGAAGGAGAGCAGGAAAACCTCTACGCACCGATAGCTCCCATCTCCGTCATGGTCGGGCCTGGCCCGACCATCCAAGCACAAGCCTGTTCGTGGAGCCTTGGGGCTGAGGCCCGAGGATGACGGCGGGTGGTGAGGTTTGCGCCCACCTCTCCCCTTGTGGGAGAGGCCGAAAATCAGCACCTTGGGGCGAAGCACCAAGTGCTAGATTTTCCGGTGAGGGGTACAGGCAAATGATCTGCGACCGGCGAATCTTGTGCGTTTGAGAAAATCACCCCTCACCAAGCGCGTCCAGCGTTCGGCCTGCCTCACGCGGACTTGCTATCCTCTCCCACAAGGGGAGAGGACGGGTTCCGAGCCCGTGGCCCCCTATCCGTCATGGTCGGGCCTGACCCGACCATCCAACCGCAAGCCTGTTCGTGGATCCTCGGCTCAAGGCCGAGGATGACGGCGGCTGGGAGGTTTGCGCCCACCTCTCCCCTTGTGGGAGAGGCGGAAAATCAGCACCTTGGGGCGACAGAACCAAGTGCTAGATTTTCCGGTGAGGGGTAAATGCCGATCTGTCCTCACGCACGTTTTGCCCTTCGGGCCGTGCTGCGGACGGCGCGCTGGCGCGTGGTTCTGGCGAACCTGTTGGGTGCAATCCTTTGGCTCCATGATTTACCCCTCACCAGTCCACCGCACCAATCAGCTTCGCGCATCTGCAGCATTGCCTTCGAGCGGCGTCGCTCTCAGGCCTTCGTTCGCTGAAATCGATTCACTGGATCGATTTCTGGCCTTTGGCCAATGCTCCGAAGCCTCTCCCACAAGGGGAGAGGACGGGTTGCGAGCCAGTGGCCCCTCTCCGTCATGGTCGGGCTTGACCCGACCATCCACACGCATGCCCGTTCATGGATCCTCGGGTCAGGCCCGAGGATGACGGAGTATGTTGTGCATTCCGTGCACCAAATTCCCGTCCCCATTCCGCTAAGCCGTTGTTTCCCCTCACCCCACAACAAAAATCACGCCCGTTTCATCCACGCAATCGCTCGCCCTGCCATAATGGTCTCGTTCCGCACGGATACACCGTCAGGCGTGGCGGCGAGCGGAGCCGGTTCCGGGTGTGAGGGCACGACGCAGGCCTTCATGTTTTGTCGCTCGCGAGGGTGGCAACAATGCTTGTATGAGTGTTGCCGGGGTCTTTGTGAGAAGCGGTAACCCGGCGGGACAAGGAGAAAGGCAGGCTCCCCCCGACGCGCAGGCTTGGCCTGCATAAGCTAAGACACGGTTCGCTGCCAGCATCCCGAGGTCTCAACGAGACTGACGGAGAACCGGGCGTTGATTACCAAGTTCACAAGGCAAAAATTGCCGAAGATGGGGCGCTTTGTGCGCATCATAA